>NZ_CP066149.1:1285296-2570592 GCF_023206395.1 Vibrio sp. ED004
GCAATTTCCTAGGCATTACTCACCCGTCCGCCGCTCGACGCCCATTAACGCACCCGAAGGATTGTTAGTGTCGTTTCCGCTCGACTTGCATGTGTTAGGCCTGCCGCCAGCGTTCAATCTGAGCCATGATCAAACTCTTCAATTTAAGATTTTGTGACTCAACGAATACTGACTTCAAAACTAATATTTACCGAAGTAAACATGTAATTTTAAAGCTATTACCATTCCAACAGAATGGTAATGAATTGACTGTGCCAAATAACCGAAGTTATTCGTATTGGTCACTCAGTTCATTGAAATCAATTTTGATTCCGAAGAATCTGTTTTATCTAATGATAAAACGTTTTGATATTCATCAACGAGTGCCCACACAGATTGATAGGTTTAAATTGTTAAAGAGCTTCTCTTCGTTGTGACTTACATCACTTCGGAAGAGGCGGCCATTCTAGCGACTTAATCCTCAGTGTCAAACACTTATTTGGAATTAATTTCTACTTTCTAAAAGTAGGAGCGAATAATCACTCAAAGCTAGTTGCCTTCACTAACATTCTGCGCTGAAGCCTTGTGGCGTCTGCCGTGTCAGTGAGGCGGCATTATAGAGACGCCGCTATTATTGGCAAGCATTAAATGCGTTTTTATTGAAAAAAGAGGTTAAGTGAAGACATTTCAACCAAGGGCTCATTTATACCATTTTCACCCCAAGTTTCGAACAAATTACCCACAACACCTTGTGGATAACTACTCTCCGTTATCAAAAAAATAAGATAAACGAGCTCTTGGGTTTAGATATTCTCTCACTTGTTCAGGTAATTTACTTGGATGAACTGCATTGACGATTTTTATCTCTTTAATAAAGAGGTCAATAATCGGAGCTTGGGTTCTTGGTACGCTAGGATCATAGATAAGAACATTCGGATAAAGCATATGCTTGGCATTAACGGATATCACAATCCCAATCGAATCATTTGAAAGTTGTACTACCGTTCCCGGCGGGTACGCTCCCATAAACTTGACCAGCAAACTCAAATTGTCCTGACTATATAGATGCTTGCAACTCTTATATAAGTGAGACAATGCCAGATACGGGATCATTTGTTGAGATTGCGTTTTACCATGGCAAAGGTTATCAAATGCATTAGCCACTGCGACTATCTTGGCAAATTCATCTATCTCATCTTCTTTTAAGCCTTCGGGATAACCAGAACCATCATTCATCTCATGATGTTGAGCAATCACCTTTTTGGCCCTTTCAGGAAAGTCATCAATTGTTGAGACAATATCTGCACCATACTTAGTATGGAGCTTTAAGTAGTTCTCTTCTGGTACCGTAAGCGCACTCTGCTTTCTTAATATGGCGACTGGTATTTTGATTTTACCTATATCGTGGAACAACGCTGCGAAGGAAAGATCTTTCAATTGCTGCGTATTGTAACCTTTCGCTTTACCTATCATCAGCGCGACAACTGAAACATTCAGTGTATGAAAGTAGATGTCTTCAAAATCAGCTTTAGCATTCATAAGGTGCAATGTGACGTTATCATCGCTTACTAATGTTTCTACAATGTCATCAACCAGAGCTTTTACCTCCCCTACTGCATCTAAAGGTCGGTTACGGATCTTGGTCATCACAGAACGCATGCGAGCAAGCGAACGTTCGAACTCTTTCTCGCAATGACTCACTCTGCGACGATAAGAGCTTAGAGTTTCGATACGTTCATGCTTATCTTTCCACATTCTTTCTGCTTCAAGGCTTACTTGTAAATCAGTATCGCCTTCTTGCTCAATCACATGGTTAGCAGGTAGAGGAGATGTATCGCTTTGATTCAAGTTTATATAGACGTGCTTAATCCCAAGATGTCGAATTACCTTTACTTGGGCGTCATCTTTGATTTTAAAACTGTTGAATAAAAATGGGTGTTCATTCCATTTTACGGGGAGTCGTATATGCAGACCGGGCTGAATGCGATCTACGGTAATCTTTATGCTGCCCATTTTTATATATAATATTGATTAATAATCTCTATTTATAATTCTAATAAAACCAAGCAGCAATTTCACTATCCAATTTCACAGGTTCAATTTAAAGAATCGCAATGCACCATCCAGCGTATCCCAAACTTATCTTCGACCTTACCAAACCTAGCCCCCCAAAAAGTATCCGCTAACGGCGTCATTACGCGACCATCTTGCTTTAGCTTTTCAAAGATTTGCTCTTGAGTTGCGGTATCTTCAGTAACAAGAGAGAGCGCAAGGTTGTTCCCTTCTAATTCTTTTGCCTTTACACCATCAGACATCATGAGCTTCATACCAAATGCTTCGAACTCAGCATGCATAACCCAATCAGGTTGAGCTCCCTCTATTACCTGTGGTGCATCACTAAAGAGTTGCTTCGATAAAACCACACCGCCAAAACACTTATGATAAAAATCCAACGCTTCATTACAACGACCATCAAAAAACAAGTAAGGGGTTACTGTCAGCATATCTCTCTCCTCTGTTATTTATTTAAACATAGACAATAGAAGAAGGAATGACAGGTAACAGTATGATTTAAGATGATTAATTTATTAGGAAATGAAATTACGAAGGGAAACTGCGAGATTTAGGAATGAAACAATAAGATCTGACTGATTAGACAGGTACTGATCTCGTAACCACGAAGGCACTGTTCTCTATACTCTAGATACAACAAAGCCCCAACTTTCGTTGAGGCTCTGTCTTAAAATATGGTACCGGTAGGCGACTTGACTTGACTGGGCTTGCATCCAAGCCGACACGCTGGGTTTCAAATTCACAAACGCCCAAAACGACGAAAGGCCGCTATAAAAGCGACCTTTCTATATATGGTACCGGTTTAGGCGGACTGATTGGACAGGCATTCCTGCCGCTACCTCGAAGGCAACGCTTTCCATACTCCAGATACAACAAAGCCCCGACTGAGTCGAGGCTTTGTCATTTAAATATGGTACCGGTAGGCGGACTTGAACCGCCACGCCCGAAGGCAACGGATTTTGAATCCGTCGTGTATACCAATTTCACCATACCGGCATTATCTTGGGCATTGCCCTGTCGATGTTTGGCATTATACGTATGCGAACTGATGTGGCAAGTATAAAAACTTGAATTCATGTGTGTTTGCCGATAATTTCGCCACTAAGTCATAAGCTGTGCGTCATGTCTCTTTTCAGGCCAAGCCTTAAACTATATTCTGACGCCTCAATTTTTAAAGAAGTAATAACACCATGACATCAACAAACACTCTGCCACCAGCTGGGGTAATGCGCCGATTTGGTGCCTTGTTCTATGACGCTCTTATCGTAATCGCTATTGAGATGATGGCGGCTGGCGTCATTGTTGCTCTGCTACACGCACTCATGGCTCTTGGCGTTTTCAATCATAGTGGATATGCCGATGTTAGTGACTTCTTAACTAACCACCCTATTTGGAGCCCTGCTTACACTTTTTACCTAGTAGTGGTTTGGGTGTACTTCTTTGTGTTCTTCTGGACAAGAGCAGGCCAAACACTGGGGATGCGAGCTTGGAAACTACGAGTTCAAAACAAAGATGGCTCTGCGATTACAATCACTCAAGCACTAATTCGCTTAGGCACCTCAGGTTTTGGACTAGCAAACTTGTGTGTTCCATTCGACCCTCAAAAACGTGGCTTCCACGATATCTGGGCGAAGACGCAAGTGGTCGTGTTACCGAAAGCTCGATAACACCATTATTCGACATCCAAACAAGATCAAAAAAGGAAGGCGTTATGCCTTCCTTTTTTTCTATCTAGAGTTTTCGCCTCAAGAGCATGATGGCAATTCCGAGGAACACCACGCTCGGGGCTATCGCACCAAAGGCCGGTGGTATTTGATAAACCAAACTGACTGGGCCAAAGAACTCACTGGATATATAGAAGGTAAAGCCAGCGATAACACCAGACAAAATCCTAGCACCCATAGTCACACTTCGTAGGGGACCAAAGATAAACGACAGCGCCATCAACATCATTACTGCTATCGATATAGGTTGGGTTATCTTTCTCCACAATGCCAATTCATAGCGTGACGCATCTTGCTCTGATGCTTTCAGGTATGACACATAATCATACAACCCACTCAAAGACAGTTCTTCCGGTTTAACCGTTACTATTGCAAGCTTATCCGGAGCTAACGATGTCTCCCAACGGTAAGTAGGCAGACTTTCTTTAGTAATCTGAATTTCATTTTCGAACGACGTAATTTCCACATCGTTCATCGTCCAAACATTGTCTCCTACGTAATCCACTTCTTCAGAGTAGATAGCCGTTTTGAGTGCTTTGTTCTCATCAAAGCGCCACATGTTCATACCGTAAAGCTTCTCATCATCGATTTTGACAATAAAGATAAAGTCATTGGCGTCACGAGCCCAGACACCGCTTTGAGTCGAGATAATATTACCACCAGCGATCGAGATGGTTCTTAAGTCACGAGCCATCTTTTGTGCTTGAGGCGCGCCCCATTGACCAAGAAGAGTCACGACGATCATGAGTGGGATAGCGGTTTTGAGTACCGATAGGCCAATATCTAGCTTAGAGAAACCTGCCGCCTGCATAACTACCAGCTCAGAGCTCGCAGCCAACATCCCCAAACCAATCAATGCACCAAGCAATGCCGCCATTGGGAAGAACATTTCAATATCACGAGGAATACTCAGTAAAACGAAATACAGGGCTTGCAGTAGATCGTATGTACCACGACCAACCTTTCTCAGTTGCTCTACATACTTGATGATCCCAGAAAGACCAACAAACGTCACCAAAACCAGTGACGTCGTTGCGATGATGGTTCTGCCTATATATAAATCGAGAATCTTAAACACGGCTTAAGCCAACCTCTTATTCTTGAATTTTTCTTTCAAACGCCTTACTGGCACGCTATCCATAAAGTTTGCACCAATCGCGACAAATAACAATAACGCATTGATTGGCCACATGCCGATTACCGCCGGGATACTGCCCTCTTCAATAGAAGATTTAGTCGCACTGATTGCCAAGAAGTAAGTCAGGTAAATGAGAATCGCCGGGCCAATCTTTGCAAAACGCCCCTGTCTTGGGTTTACCGCAGATAGTGGCACAACAAGCATGGTCAACAATGGAATACAAAGTACCAATGAGATACGCCACTGTAATTCCGCTTTCGCGCTATTATTTGGATTACCAATCAGTTCAAGAGTTGAAATCGCCTCCCAATCTCGACCTTTCTTCTCCACTTCACGCTGACCAATCAGGCCTTCGTACTCTTCAAAGTGCGTCACCATATAATCAAGGCGTGTAGGCACACCCTCATGACGCGTGCCATCGTACATAACGATGACTTGGCGACCATCACTAAGCTCTTTTACATCCCCTGACTTAGAGAACATCACGCTCGGCAGAACAGAATCACGTGGTCGCATTTGAGCAACGAACACATTTTCTAACTTATTACCGTCGATATCATCGATGAATACCACAGATGAGCCATCCGGCGTGCCTTCAAACTTACCCTTAGGTAGCAAATCGACACTGTTCTCTGCGGCGACTTCTTCATACATTTGTTCAACTTTGTCTTGCGACCAAGGAGATAACCAAAATGAGTTAAAGGCTGCAACCGATGCAGTAATCAAAGCTAAGTAAAGCGCAGATTGGATCAGGAATTTATTGCCGATACCCGTAGCGTTCATCACTACAATTTCACTTTCAGCGTAAAGGCGACCAAAAGTGAGCAAAATACCAATATAGATACTGAGTGGCAGCATCAACAAACCCATTGCTGGCATATTTAGACCAACAATCGACAATATGAGACTCGCAGGGATATCACCATCAGAGGCGTCCGCTAAAACACTGATGAATTTTTGGCTGAGAAACACGAGAAAGAGAACAAAAAAGATCGCAAATTGGCTCTTGATTGTCTCGCGGATCAAATATCTAACAATAATCACGCTCAAATTACCTATACAAAACTTGTTTTTTTGATTGAATCACTATAATTTCCCGTTGAACCTTTTATTTTTTTAAATTTTTAGCTAAGTGTTAGCGTTCTTCTTTAAGGTTAGTTCCATTATAGGATCCAACAAGTAAGAACCCATTATCTAACATTTAGTTCGATTTGTCTTCAGGATGTAGGAGTACGCATGGAGTTCAGTGTAAAAAGTGGCAGCCCAGAGAAACAGCGCAGCGCATGTATCGTTGTCGGTGTATTCGAACCGCGCCGCCTTTCTCCAGTAGCCGAGCAATTAGATAAGATTAGCGATGGCTACATTAGTTCACTGCTTCGTCGCGGTGATCTAGAGGGTAAACCTGGCCAGATGCTACTACTGCATCAAGTACCTGGTGTACTTTCAGAACGTGTTCTACTAGTAGGCTGTGGTAAAGAACGTGAGCTAGGCGAGCGTCAATACAAAGAAATTATTCAAAAAACCATCAGCACACTAAACGAAACAGGTTCTATGGAAGCAGTATGTTTCCTTACAGAACTTCACGTTAAAGGCCGCGACACTTACTGGAAAGTTCGCCAAGCGGTAGAAGCGACTAAAGATGGTCTTTACACATTCGACCAATTTAAGAGCAACAAACCAGAGACTCGTCGCCCACTGCGTAAATTGGTATTCAACGTACCAACACGTCGCGAGCTAAGCCTTGGTGAAAAAGCGATCTCTCACGGTCTTGCAATTGCTTCTGGTGTGAAAGCGTCTAAAGATCTTGGCAACATGCCACCAAACATTGCTAACCCAGCATACCTTGCCTCTCAAGCTCGTCGCCTAGCTGACGACTTCGAAACCGTAACGACTAAGATTATCGGTGAAGAAGAGATGGAAAAACTGGGTATGACTTCTTACCTAGCGGTAGGTCGTGGCTCTAAGAACGAATCTATGATGTCTATCATGGAGTACAAAGGCGCACCTGATTCAGATGCAAAACCAATTGTACTTGTTGGTAAAGGCCTAACGTTCGATTCAGGCGGCATCTCACTTAAGCCTGGCGAAGGTATGGATGAGATGAAGTACGACATGTGTGGTGCGGCGTCTGTATTCGGTACAATGAAAGCATTGGCGAAACTTAACTTGCCAATCAACGTTGTCGGTATTCTAGCGGGTTGTGAAAACATGCCTGGTAGCAATGCTTACCGCCCAGGTGACATCCTAACGACCATGTCAGGCCAAACAGTTGAAGTTCTAAACACTGATGCTGAAGGTCGCTTGGTTCTTTGTGATGCGCTAACTTATGTTGAGCGTTTCGAACCAGATTGCGTAGTTGACGTTGCAACGCTAACAGGCGCGTGTGTTATTGCTCTAGGTCACCACATCAGTGGCGTTCTATCAAACCACAACCCACTGTCTCACGAACTTGTGAATGCTTCTGAGCAAGCAAGTGACCGTGCATGGCGTCTACCAATGGCAGATGAGTACCATGAGCAGCTAAACAGTCCGTTCGCAGATATGGCGAACATCGGCGGCCGTCCTGGCGGTACTATCACTGCTGGTTGCTTCCTATCTAAGTTCACTAAGAAGTACCACTGGGCTCACCTGGATATCGCAGGTACAGCTTGGAAATCTGGTGCAGCGAAAGGCTCGACAGGTCGTCCTGTCTCAATGCTAGTCCAATTCTTATTGAACCGCAGCGGCCATGAGACTGAAGAGCAATCTTCAAAATAATAAAAAGGGCCTACGGGCCCTTTTTTAATAAGCGCTATTTGTTAGAGTCGATTGACCCAGTAAGATGAATAGTCACGATTTCCAGTTCGAGTATTCAGCATGCAGACAGCTACGTTTTACATAGTGTCATCAGATAGCCCGCAAGCCAGTGAAGAAGGTTTTGCTCACTATGTGCTGTTTCTTGCTCAGCACTTTGCGAAACAAGGCGCTAAACTTTACCTCAACTGTAATGACAAAGAACATGCCGAGCGTATCGCAGAGATTTTCTGGCAAGTCGAGCCCGGTGAATTTATTGCGCACAACTTAGTTGGCGAAGGTCCGAAATATTCAACCAACATTGAAATCGGCTACCAAGGTGTAAAACACAATTGGAATCGTCAGCTGGTAATTAATCTGGCCGATAATCATACAACCTTTGCGAACGCCTTTGCTCAGGTGATAGACTTCGTTCCTTGCGAAGAAAAAGCTAAGCAACTCGCTCGAGAAAGGTATAAAATTTACCGTCAGGCTGGATATCAGCTACAAACTATCGAGATTCAACATCCATAGTCAAACCTCATAGTTAAAGCTATCTTTGGATTTAGATTCAAGAAGCTTCACTTATGAAGTTTGACCACGATTAACCATTCACAGTATCCGTTTAAGAGCACTATGGAAAAGACATACAACCCAACATCAATCGAACAAGCTCTGTATCAGACTTGGGAAGAGAAAGGCTACTTTAAGCCACACGGTGACACATCAAAAGAAGCTTACAGCATCATGATCCCGCCACCGAACGTCACTGGCAGCCTACACATGGGTCACGCGTTCCAAGATACGATCATGGATACACTTATCCGTGCTCAACGTATGAAAGGTAAAAACACGCTTTGGCAAGTAGGTACTGACCACGCTGGTATCGCAACTCAAATGGTTGTTGAACGTAAGATTGCTGCTGAAGAAGGCAAAACAAAACACGACTACGGCCGTGAAGCTTTCATCGACAAGATCTGGGAATGGAAAGGCGAATCAGGTGGCACGATCACTCAACAACTTCGTCGTCTTGGTGCATCTGTAGACTGGGATCGCGAGCGATTCACTATGGATGACGGCCTATCGGCTGCGACTCAAGAAGTGTTTGTTCGTCTATATGAAGAAGACCTAATCTACCGTGGTAAGCGTCTAGTAAACTGGGATCCTAAACTGCACACTGCGATTTCTGATCTTGAAGTTGAAAACAAAGACAAAAAAGGCTTCATGTGGCACTTCCGCTACCCCCTAGCGAACGGTGTTAAAACGGCGGATGGCAAAGACTACATTGTTGTTGCTACTACTCGTCCAGAAACCATGCTTGGTGATACTGGCGTAGCCGTAAACCCAGAAGATCCACGTTACAAAGATCTTATCGGTAAAGAAATCCTGCTTCCTGTTGTTAACCGTCTTATCCCTATCGTAGGCGATGAGCACGCAGACATGGAAAAAGGTACTGGTTGTGTGAAGATCACACCTGCTCACGACTTTAACGATTACGAAGTTGGTAAGCGCAACAACCTACCAATGATCAACATCCTAACGTTCAACGCTGATATCCGTGATGCTGCTGAAGTATTCACAACCAACGGCGAAGAAAGCGATGTTTACTCAACAGACATCCCTGCGAAATACCAAGGCATGGAGCGCTTTGCTGCTCGTAAAGCTATTGTTGCTGAATTTGAAAAACTTGGTCTTCTTGAAGAGATCAAAGATCACGACCTAACCGTACCTTACGGCGACCGTGGTGGTGTAGTTATCGAACCAATGCTGACTGACCAATGGTACGTACGCACAGCACCTCTTGCTGAGCCTGCAGTTAAAGCCGTTGAAGATGGTCAAATCCAGTTCGTGCCTAAACAGTACGAAAACATGTACTTCGCGTGGATGCGTGACGTTCAAGACTGGTGTATCTCTCGTCAACTTTGGTGGGGCCACCGCATCCCAGCATGGTACGACAACGATGGTAAAGTTTACGTAGGTCGTACTGAAGAAGAAGTTCGTGAAAAGAACAACCTAGCGCCTGTTGTTGTACTTAAGCAAGACGACGACGTACTAGACACTTGGTTCTCTTCTGCACTTTGGACGTTCGGCACACAAGGCTGGCCTGAAAATACTGAAGCACTGAAAACATTCCACCCATCTGAAGTACTAGTATCTGGTTTTGATATTATCTTCTTCTGGGTTGCTCGTATGATCATGATGACCATGCACTTCGTGAAAGACGAAGATGGCAAGGCTCAAGTACCTTTCAAAACGGTTTACATGACGGGCCTTATCCGTGATGAAAACGGCGACAAGATGTCTAAGTCGAAAGGTAACGTACTTGACCCAATCGACATGATTGACGGCATCGGCCTTGAAGAGCTAGTAGAGAAGCGTTGTGGCAACATGATGCAACCTAAACTGGCTGCTAAGATCGAAAAAGCAACACGTAAAACTTTCGAAAACGGTATCGAACCATACGGTACTGACGCACTGCGTTTCACTCTTGCTGCTATGGCTTCCACGGGCCGTGACATCAACTGGGACATGAAGCGTCTTGAAGGTTACCGTAACTTCTGTAACAAGCTATGGAACGCAAGCCGTTACGTACTGATGAACACAGAAGAGCACGATTGTGGCATGTCACCGTCTGTTGAAGACCGTGCAAACATGGAATTCTCTCTAGCGGATAAGTGGATTGAATCTCAGTTTGAAGTTGCAGCGAAAGAGTTTAACGCTCACCTAGACAACTACCGTCTAGACATGGCAGCAAACACGCTTTACGAATTCATCTGGAACCAATTCTGTGACTGGTACCTAGAGCTCACAAAACCTGTTCTTTGGAAAGGTACTGAAGCTCAGCAACAAGCGACTCGTTACACGCTTATCACGGTTCTAGAGAAGACTCTGCGTCTTGCTCACCCTGTTCTTCCTTACATCACTGAATCTATCTGGCAGAGTGTTAAGCCGCTAGTAGACGGCGTTGAAGGCGAGACAATCATGACTCAAGCGCTTCCTCAGTTTAATGAAGCTAACTTCAATGCTGAGATCGTTGACGACATCGAATGGGTTAAGACTTTCATCACTGCTATCCGTAACCTACGTGCGGAATACGACATAGCACCAAGCCAAGGCTTAGAAGTAATGATCAAGGTTGCTGATGAGAAAGATGCAGCTCGTATCGAAGCAAACAAGATCGTCCTGACTTCTCTAGCTAAGCTAGACGACATTAAAGTTCTTGCGGACGGCGAAGAGACTCCAGCTTGTGCAACTAAACTGGTTGGCAAATCTGAGCTAATGATCCCAATGGCGGGTCTTATCGACAAAGATGCTGAGCTTGCTCGCCTAGACAAAGAAGTAGCGAAGACTCACGGTGAGATTAAGCGTATCGAAGGTAAGCTAGGTAACGAAGGCTTTGTTGCTAAAGCACCAGAAGCGGTTATCGCGAAAGAGCGTGAAAAGCTTGAAGGCTACCAAGAGACTCTTGTGAAGCTTGAAGAGCAAAAAGCGACAATCGCTGCGCTTTAAAACCGAGTGACGGAGAAGGCTTCGAACTTCTCGCTCTAAATAGAAAGGTTGGTCTTGGTGACCAACCTTTTTTTATGTCCCTGATTCCAATATTCCAATATTCCAATATTCCAATGCTTCTCACTCTAGCCTCACTTATTGATAGGTTTCATCTATCAAATTAATCTCCACTTCCCATTATACTTAATGATAATAATTCTCAATAATAGACCTATCGAAAAAACACAACGATTGAGTAATTATCATGAAAAAGACACTAACCTTTGCTGCATTACATTTTACTATCGCATTTAGTGTCGCTTATGTACTAACAGGCGACATCTTAATTGGTAGCTTAATCGCTATGATTGAGCCTTCTGTGAATACGGTCGCCTTCTATTTTCATGAAAAGGCGTGGGCTCAAGTTCCAGCGCTTAAAGCTCGTCAGTGGATGACCAAGTTAAAAACAGCAAGCTTTGCGACCATTCACTTTAGTGTTGCCTTTACCGTTGTCTACTTGTTGACTGGAGATGCTTTCATCGGCGGTGTGATGGCTTTGTTAGAGCCAACTTTAAATACCGTTGCTTACTACTTCCACGAGAAAGTCTGGATACGAAAAGATGAAAGCCAAACAGTAAAAGCTCAGTTTTGTTTACATCAACACGCTTAATCTAAAGCTCACTGAACGATTGAAGTAACCTGCTTCGAACAACAAAATTCAGCTTACCATTGACAAAGTTGCGCACCGCAATTAAATTAATTGCGGTGCGCAACTTTATTTCTTAATCCAAAGGTAGGTAGTTATGAATTCTCAACAGTTAAGAGACTATTCTCGTCAAACGGTTCGTTTACTTGGCATGCTTGATAAGCAGTGTGGTGATGTCGACCTCACTCCAGTCCAGGCTCATACTCTAGGTGAAATCCAGTTGCAGCCAATCACCATCAACCAATTGGCGCAGCAACTCAACGTAGATAAATCCAATGCTAGCCGCACTGTCACAGGGCTGATCAAGCTTGGCTTAGTTGAAAGCCTAGAGAATCCAACAGACAAGCGTAGCCAATTAGTCGCCCTGACCGCTCAAGGTGTTGATGCGTTATCTCAACTCGACCAGCAGCAAAGCGTCTTCTTTGAAAAAGTACTTTCGGCACTCAATGACAACGAACAACAACTGCTTAAGCAAGGACTTGAGAGCTACTTAAAAGGGCTAACGAAAGTATGCCAAGCCGATGAGTTTGTATTACGCCCACTCACAGAGTCAGACAACCAACAATTAGCCGAAGTCATTCGCCAAGTTTCGGCAGAGCATGGGCTCACAGAAGATAAAGGCTATGGCGTGGCCGATCCAACACTCGATGATATGTACTCTGTCTATAGCCAAGCGAATGCAATGTACTGGGTTATCGAACACAACGGAAAGATCGTCGGAGGCGGTGGCTTTGCCCCTTTAGCAGGTAAACCCAATGTGTGTGAGCTACAAAAGATGTACTTCTTACCGCAAACTCGAGGGCATGGCCTAGCCAAGCGAATTGTTGCTTTGAGCTTAAAGCAAGCCAAGCAACTTGGGTATCAACACATGTATTTAGAAACGACGGAATGCTTAGGTGCTGCGGTCAAACTCTATCAGAAGCTTGGGTTTGAGCATCTTGACTCAGCTTGGGGAGAGACAGGCCACGACGCTTGTGAGGTTGTCATGGCCAAATCGTTATAAGCAGAATGCGCCGCTATAGCGAAAGAAGATAGCGCTAAAATATACGGAGTTAACGTAGAAAGTTACTGACGCAAGAGGTTGGGGTCAAGGCAACAAAAGAACTCTCTTCTTGCCCATCAAGTACCACTTCTAATGGGTATAGATGCTTAGGGTTAGGATTCTCAATATCAAAAATGATAGGCGCCTCAACCTGGAACACGACGCCAGTATGTTCTGCGCGTACATCAATCGGCATCACGAGTGTCATACCATTAAACTTGATGGATGCCGATACTAACCCCGCTTTTAGCGTTTGATAGATAACATCCACTTTAAACTCACAGCCACCACCGTGGTGCCAGATCTGCTCTGTGACAACTTGTTCTAGTTTGACGTTTCGAACGAACTGCAGGTACGGTGCTTGCCAAATCCCGATGCGTGAATCAGATTTAGTGATAGCCTGTGAAGATATAGACTCATCCATATCTTCCTCGAGTAACAGGCTCTCCTCTTCTTCAAGGAACAGGATCTCAAAACGGTTTCGACCAGACTGCATATAAGGGCGGATATCTTTGCGATATTCAGCTTGGCTACCATCGCAATCAAACACAGCCACACCATTCAGTCGCACTTCAGCAAAGTAATCGACACCCGCTACGACTAACTCAACGAATGGGCACGCCAACATAGCATCATCAACTTCGATGTCATGCATCAGGTGCCACTCTTGCTCTGCGATTTCATCTTCACTTAAGCTATCAGGGAGCTTTGAGCTTAATGGAGCAGGAAAGGTAATGTCATCTTGTGGGATAGAGAGATCCGTCAGTGGCGAAATTTGCCAAAGACCATCGAGAAGTAACCGCATATCATTCCTTGAGCCAGATCAATTTTGACCGCATTATAATGAATGAATGCATTTAAAGACATTTATTTTTCTGAGGATAAAAAAATGCCAGCTCTAGGCTGGCATTCTTTCAAACTGGCAAGAAATTACTCTTCGCCTTCATCATCTTCGTCAGGGTAGATAGCATCTTCACCTTCGTAGTAAGTGCCCCAACCGTCGTAGATAATGTCGAATTTCTCTGCAAGGTTCACAAGCTTCTCAACTTGCGCATCGATCGCTTCAGCATCTAGAGCTGACTGCATGGTTGCATCACAGCAAAGTAGCTTGTTGCCATCTTCGTCTTCTGTCTCTTCAGCTTCAAGCACTTCAAAGCCCATTTTGAATGCTTCAACAACTGCTTTCTCAAGCACTTCGAAATCTTCAGCAAATAGGTGATGCTCGATATCGTATAGAGCTTCAGGATCGCTACCATCTTCAATTAGTGCTGCAATGATGTCGCGAGTCTCTTCCTTTTGAAATTCAATTAATTCCGCTACTGATAGATATTCATCTTCGTGAGACATGTGTCTGCTCCAGAGTGTTGACTATGAAAAGATCAAATTTGATTGCCACGAAATATGGCACGGATCGTCCAGAAAAGCCACCCAGATCAGGCTTAGAAAGGTAAGTTTATCGCTAGATAGCGGGGGCAATATCAATTCAAAAGTGAAATCAAAATCACAGAAACAAATTTTCAACATTTTATTAACTGGCGTTTGTTTTAGCATTTCATCTTTATTGTAACTTCATGCGTATTTGAATAGAAATTGCGTGCTTAGTCACCACAGATGCATACGTTCAACCCGTTTCAAGGTGCATAAAATCCCAGCTAGCTATCAAAAAGTGAATAATAGTGAATAAAAAGTCACGAATAATAAGCAAAATAGATTTCTCGCACACACTAAATCGAGCATAGATCCTCAAAACAGTTGTTCCATGAGATATACGCTCAATTAGTATTTAAGCCCAATAAACCAAATTAATCCGGTTTTTAATACCGTAAATTCAAAAAATACTTTGTATTTACGCAACCTCCAAAACTTGCATATTACGGCCAAGCTTGTCATAAATAGACGCTGGATTAATAGTAAGGATGCAAAATGAGTAAGCTGTACGTTGGCTCCGAAGTCGGTCAATTAAGACGAGTTCTCCTAAATAGACCTGAAAGAGCACTCACCCACCTCACCCCTTCAAACTGTCATGATCTTCTATTTGATGATGTGCTTGCTGTTGAAGCTGCTGGTGAAGAACATGATGCTTTTGCAGAGACACTGCGTAGTCAAGACGTAGAAGTACTACTGCTACACGACTTGCTTGTCGAAACGCTTGCCGTACCTCAGGCTCGTGAATGGCTGCTGAATACTCAAATCTCAGATTTTCGTTATGGGCCAACTTTTGCCCGTGACTTAAGAAGCTATCTTGCTCAAATGGATAATGAGCATCTAGCAACGATCTTACTCGGCGGCTTGGCTTATTCTGAGCTCCCAATCAAATCGTCGTCGATGCTACCTAAGATGCATCGCCCACTTGATTTCGTTATCGAACCGCTGCCGAACCACCTATTTACGCGTGATACTTCATGTTGGGTTTATGGCGGTGTGTCGCTGAACCCTATGATGAAACCGGCTCGTCAACGCGAAACAAACCACTTACGTGCTATCTACCGCTGGCACCCTGTGTTTGCCGGACAAGACTTCATCAAGTACTTCGGTGATGAAGATCTGCACTACGACAACGCCAATATTGAAGGCGGTGACGTACTGGTTATCGGTAAAGGCGCGGTACTGGTTGGTATCTCTGAGCGTACCAAGCCACAAGGTGTCGAAAACCTAGCGGCGAGCTTGTTCCGTTCGGGTCAAGCAACCGAAGTGATTGCTATCGATTTACCAAAACACCGCTCTTGTATGCACCTTGATACGGTGATGACACACATGGATATCGACACTTTCTCTGTCTACCCAGAGATTGTTCGCAAAGATCTAGATACTTGGCGCCTGACACCTAAAGAAAATGGTGAGATGCGTGTAGAGAAAGCGGAAAACTACCTGTCAGCAATTGAAGGGGCTCTAGGTCTTGATCAGCTGAAGATCATCACAACTGGCGGTGACAACTATGAAGCTGAACGCGAGCAGTGGAATGACGCTAACAACGTACTGACAGTGAAACCGGGTACTGTTATCGGCTATGAACGCAATGTTTACACCAACGAGAAGTACGACAAAGCGGGCATCGAAGTTCTGACGATTCCGGGCAACGAGTTAGGTCGTGGTCGTGGTGGCGCTCGTTGTATGAGTTGTCCTATCGAAAGAGACGGTATCTAAGCTGATAATTCAATAGAACAAACACAATAACTGATCTAGGCCAGTACCATCGTACTGGCCTTTTTTATCAAATTAATAAAATAAATATTCACAAATATAGCATTTTTATGTTTAACTGAGTTCTTCATTGATTCTATATACACAAGGAGCGAGAGATGGCCTTTAATCTTCGCAATCGTAACTTTCTAAAACTTCTCGACTTTACTCCTAAAGAGATTCAGTTTTTACTCGATCTGTCTGCTGACCTGAAAAAGGCTAAGTATGCAGGTACAGAGCAGAAAAAGCTTAACGGTAAAAACATCGCTTTGATCTTTGAAAAAGCATCAACACGAACTCGATGTGCTTTTGAGGTAGCGGCCTTTGATCAAGGTGCTCAAGTCTCTTATTTAGGTCCTTCTGGTTCTCAGATTGGTCAGAAAGAATCAATGAAAGATACGGCTCGTGTATTAGGTCGTATGTACGACGGCATTGAATACCGTGGTTTTGGCCAAAGCATTGTCGAAGATCTTGGCGCATACGCTGGTGTGCCAGTTTGGAGCGGCCTAACCGATGAATTCCATCCAACTCAGATCTTGGCTGACTTCCTCACCATGATCGAACATGGTCGCGGTAAACACCTACACCAGATCAGCTTTGCTTACCTAGGCGATGCGCGTAACAACATGGGTAACTCACTGTTAGTCGGTGCTGCGAAAATGGGCATGGATATTCGCCTTGTCGCACCAAAAGCCTTTTGGCCGGAAGAACAACTTGTCGAAGAGTGCCAAGCCATTGCACAAAACACTGGTGCAAAAATCACGCTAACCGAAGACGTTGCTGAAGGCGTGAAAGGCTGTGATTTCCTATACACCGACGTTTGGGTTTCAATGGGTGAAGCCCCTGAAGCTTGGGACGAACGTGTAGCGTTAATGAAGCCATACCAGGTGAATATGGATGTCATTAAGCTAACTGGCAATCCTCAAGTGAAGTTCATGCACTGCCTACCCGCTTTCCATAACAATGAGACCGTGATTGGTCAGCAAGTCGCAGACAAGTATGGAATGAACGGCTTGGAAGTGACTGACGAAGTGTTTGAATCTGACTACTCGATTGTATTTGATGAAGCAGAAAATCGCATGCATACCATCAAGGCGGTTATGGTCGCGACACTTGGTCAATAGACAATAATGAAAGTAAACAAAAGCTTGATGTAATCGCTTGCGCTCACAAATTGAAAGCGTATAATTCTCGGCAATTTGTCTGAGAGTAGTGAAAATGACGCCAAGCAATGTTGTGATAAAACATAATGATATTGTGATAACACATAATGATATTGTGATAACACATAATAAAATTGTGAAAACACCTAATATTGCTCGCAAGCTAGCATGCTTGCCAGGCCGTCTATTCTGCTTTTCAGCACTTTTTTAAAGCCTCCCATTATGGGGGGCTTTTTTATGGCCAATACATTATTGTGGGGAAGAAGATCATGGCGAATTCGCTCTATCAAAAGCACATCATCTCAATTCCAGAGCTTTCTCGTGAAGAGCTAGAATTAATTGTTCAAACGGCAGGTCAACTTAAAGCTGAACCAAACCCAGAACTCATCAAGAACAAAGTTGTTGCCAGCTGCTTCTTCGAACCTTCAACACGAACTCGTCTCTCTTTTGAAACTGCGATTCAACGCATCGGTGGTGATGTGATTGGCTTCGACAGCGGTGGTAACACTTCACTGGCGAAGAAAGGTGAAACGCTTGCAGACTCAGTGCAAGTTATCTCCTCGTACGTTGATGCTTACGTAATGCGCCACCCTCAAGAAGGTGCAGCACGCCTAGCTTCTGAATTCTCTAACGGCGTACCTGTGATTAATGCAGGTGACGGTGCAAACCAACACCCGACACAAACATTATTAGACTTGTTCTCTATCGCTGAAACACAAGGCCGCCTAGATAACCTTAACGTGGCATTCGTTGGTGACCTTAAGTACGGCCGTACGGTTCACTCTCTGACTCAAGCACTCGCGAAATTCAACAACATCTGTTTCTACTTTGTGGCACCAGAAGCGTTGGCGATGCCAGACTACATTTGTGAAGAACTTGACGAAGCGGGTATCAAGTACCAACTACTGACCGACATGGAAGATGTGATTCCTGAACTGGATGTTCTGTACATGACTCGAGTTCAAAAGGAGCGCTTTGATGAGTCGGAATACGCGCACATCAAATCAGCGTACATCCTAACGGCTGCACTTCTAGAAAACGCACGCGATAACCTGAAGGTTCTACACCCTCTTCCTCGTGTTGACGAAATTACTATCGATGTCGATAAAACACCTTACGCTTACTACTTCCAGCAAGCCGAGAACGGTGTTTACGCGCGTGAAGCATTACTGGCCCTTGTTCTTAACGAAACGCTGTAGAGGAGAGAGATCATGTCTAAAGAGACTCAATTAAAAGTTGAAGCAATCAGAAACGGTACTGTTATCGACCATATCCCGGCGAACATCGGGATCAAGGTGCTAAAACTGTTCGATATGCACAACTCTCACCAGCGTGTGACCATTGGCCTAAATCTGCCGTCATCGGCACTCGGTGGCAAAGACCTGCTCAAGATTGAGAATGTGTTTATCACAGAAGAACAGGCAAGCAAGCTGGCGCTTTACGCACCTCACGCAACAGTGAACCAAATCGAAGATTACGAAGTGGTTAAGAAGTTAGCCTTAGAACTTCCAGAGCAAATCAACGATGTGTTCGAGTGTCCAAACACTAACTGTATTACACACAACGAGCCTGTTGAAAGCAGCTTTAAGATCTTTGAAAAGAAAGAAGATATTCGATTGAAGTGTAAGTACTGCGAAAAAGTTTTCTCTCGCGAAATCGTGACAGAAAGATAACCTCATACGGCAACCCGTTTGAACGCAAAAACTATCAAATACCTCGCCTGTGCGGGGTATTTTGCGCTTTACCTAGCCTAAGTTTGAAGGCACACTGAAAAACGATTTTTATCTAATAACTGATGGAATAAACCAATGACTAAAGTACTTCACACAGAATCTGCTCCAGCTGCAATCGGCCCATACGTACAAGGTGTTGACCTTGGCAACATGGTACTGACTTCTGGTCAAATCCCAGTAAACCCAGCAACTGGTGAAGTATCTGCGGATATCGCAGTGCAAGCTCGCCAATCTCTAGATAACGTTCAAGCGGTTGTTGAAGCTTCAGGCCTGACTGTAAAAGACATCGTAAAACTAACGGTATTCGTTAAAGACCTAAACGACTTCGGCACAGTAAACGAAGTTTACGGCAAATTCTTCGATGAGCACGGCGTTGCAAACTACCCTGCACGTTCATGTGTTGAAGTTGCTCGTCTGCCAAAAGATGTAGGCATCGAGATCGAAGCGATTGCAGTTCGCAAATAGATTTTAATATCTAGAATAAACGGTTTCTAGTAAACGAGTTGGCATAAAGCTGAATGTTTATCAGAGACAAAAAAGGTTGCCCTATTGGCAACCTTTTTTATTATTCATCGTTTCGCTTAGCTTAAATTACTTCTTATTAAGCTCAACCACTTCTTTGTCTAACTCTTCAAGCTTAGCGGCCATTTGCTCTCGGGCTAGGTTAGCAAGTTGACGAACGTTCGACTTGTCGTAACCTTCAGTGCTGATAGGCGGCAACATTTCAACTATCACGTGACCATTGTTCCAACGGTTTAGCTTCACGCCACCTGTTGAGCTACACACGATAGGGATAATAGGCAAGCCAGCGCCAATTGCGGCATGGAAAGCACCCGTTTTGAATGGCAACAGACCACGACCACGAGAACGAGTCCCTTCAGGGAACATCCATACTGAAACATCGCTCTCTTTTAAGCTCGTCACTACTTGGTCGATCGTACCTACCGCTTTGCTGCGATTGGCACGGTCAATTAGGATATTACCCGTCAGCCAGTAAAGCTGACCAAATAGAGGCATCCACACTAAGCTTTTCTTACCAACCGTCACAACCTTAGGTGTCACTGCTGATGAGATAGTGAATAGATCCCAGCTGTTTTGGTGGTTCGCCACATAAACATGTTGGCCACGAGAGTAAGCATCTTCCGGGATACGAAGTTCTAACTTCATGCCGAATATTTTAGACATACGACCGAAGTAACGACCAAAGGTAAATACGTGTTTCGGGTTACGTGGGCTCAGCAAACAGTAACCACACCCAAATACAAACATAAGAATCGCAAATATCGCCACTGCGAAAATACGTAATATTGCTATCATTTTGTTCCTCTCAACCGTCAAGTTTTTCACCTATTCGCACAAAATTGGCATCAGATTCACTTGCGGTAAATACAACTATAAAAAAGCCGAAACCAAGGTTCCGACTTTTATGCTTTCATGTCACTAATTCAAGAACCCACTAACCGAAGTTAGTTCGAATCACTAAATCGTGTAATGTTTGCGCCTAGGGCTGACAGTTTATCTTCAATCTTATCGTAGCCACGATCGATGTGATAGATACGGTCAACGATGGTTTCACCTTGAGCGATACAGCCAGCAATAACAAGGCTCGCAGATGCACGAAGATCCGTTGCCATTACTTGAGCGCCGCTCAGTTTTTCCGTTTCACCACAGATAGCCGTGTTGCCTTCGATTTCCGCTTTTGCACCCATTCGCTGTAATTCAGGAATGTGCATGAAGCGGTTTTCAAAGATAGTCTCAGTGATAACACCACTTCCCTTCGCCATCATGTTAAGCAGAGTAAACTGAGCTTGCATGTCGGTTGGGAAACCTGGGTGAGGTGCTGTTACGATTTTCACCGCTTTCAGCTCACGACCTGTCATATCAAGGCTGATCCAGTCTTCGCCCGTTTCAACCTTCGCACCCGCTTCTTCAAGCTTCGCTAATGCAGCTTCAAGAAGATGAGCGTTAGTGTTACGACAAACAACTTTACCGCCAGACACTGCCGCAGCAACAAGGAACGTACCCGTTTCAATACGGTCTGCAACCACAGAGTGTTGGCCACCACCAAGGCGTTCAACACCTTCGATAGTAATCGTGTCTGTACCTGCGCCAGAAATCTTAGCACCCAGCTTATTTAGGAAGTCTGCAGTATCAACAATCTCAGGCTCACGCGCAGAGTTATCTAATACTGTTGTACCTTCCGCTAGTGTTGCTGCACACATGATAGTAATCGTAGCGCCAACGCTTACTTTATCCATCACGATGTGCGCGCCTTTCAGACGGCCATCAACGCTTGCTTTAACATAACCATCTTCCAACGTAATCGTTACACCTAGCTGCTCTAGGCCATGGATATGCAGATCAACTGGACGAGCACCAATCGCACAACCACCAGGAAGTGACACTTGGCCTTCACCAAAACGAGCCACTAGTGGACCTAAAGCCCAGATAGAAGCACGCATTGTTTTTACTAAATCGTAAGGCGCACAAAACTCATTAATTTCGCTGCCATCAACATGAACACTACCGTTACGTGATACTTTGGCGCCAAGACGCTTTAGTAGTTCCATCGTAGTATCGATGTCACGTAGGTGAGGAACATTACTCACTTCCACTGGCTCTTCAGCAAGAATTGAAGCAAATAAGATAGGTAGCGCTGCATTTTTTGCGCCTGAGATCGTCACTTCACCGCTTAGCGGCTTGTCCGATCCAATAACTCGAAACTTTTCCATCATAAACCTTAAAGTGACATCAGTTTCTTATCACGTTCCCACTCTTCTGGCGTGAAAGCCTTAATAGAAAGAGCATGGATGTCATTGCGTTGAATGTATTCCATTAGTGGGCCGTAGATTAGTTGCTGTTTCTTAACTCGATTCATGCCGTCAAAACATGGATCAACTGCAACAACTTCGTAATGACTGCCTTCACCCTTCACGAAAATCTCTTGAAGGTTCAGTGCCTCTGCTAATAATTCTTGTACTTTTGTGCTGTCCACAAATAGCTCCTGCCTAATTTTTTATGTGTTCTGCCATCATTGGCTGGATATTGCTCAATTGGAACAACGTTCGTAATTGTTCTGGCACGAAACTGAGCATTATATGACAGTTTTGATTTTTTGCATGCTCTAATAAGTGAATTAGCATCACCATTCCTGCTGAATCGACTCGATTTATATGGCTAAGGTCAATTTCAACGCTCGATTCCGTTGTTTGCCACTTTTCCAATATACGCCAGATTGCAGGGACACTGTCTCGGTCGATATCACCGAGCAGCTGATACTCTTTAGAGCTTAGTGCTTGCCATTGAGAATGGCTCATTATTTATTACTCTCAAAACGAATCGGTTGTGCGGCCAGTTTCTCTAGTTCGTCGGCAACTTGTAAGATGCCTTCCTGACGAATCTTAGTATTCCACTCTGACTGCTTGCTCGATAACAGGCTAATGCCTTCTGCAACCATATCAAAAGCCTTCCACTCGCCCGACTTCTTGTCTTTACGAAGCTTGAACTCAAGCTTGATATTAGGTCGCGGCGAATCGATGATGTCTACTTTGATACTGGTAATACGGCTATCCGCTTTGATTTTTGGTTCAGGACCAAATTCAATTGTCTGATCGGTATATTGAGTCAGTACTTGAGCATAAGAAGAAACCAAGTATTTACGGAATGAGTCAATAAATACACGCACGTCTTTTCTATCCGCGCCTTTCAAGTTTGGCCCAAGTAACTTAAGTGCTGCATATTGCGCATTCACATAAGGCATCAACTCTTCTTCCACAATGACCTTCAATAGTTCTGGGTCTTGGTGGATATTGTCTTGTTCACTCTTCAAACGATCAAATGCAACTTCTGCTACTTGAGTCATCATCTGGTATGGCTGAGTACGATCAATCGCTTCTGCAGCAAAAGCTTGAGCTGACATAAGAAAAGCGACGGCAGTCAGAAACCATACTTTGAATAAGTTATTCGTCTTTAACATGTGCCTACTCCTTAGCTTCGCTATCATCAGAACCACCAACGCTATACAGCACTTGGCCAATCAAATCTTCTAATACTAATGCTGACTTGGTATCTTCAATCGAGTCACCATCAACCAACATCTCTTCATCATCAAAAATGAAACCCGGCACCAAGCTGATGTACTGCTCACCGATTAAGCCAGACGTTAAGATTTGAGCACTAGAGGTATCTGGAAATTGTGAGTACTTCGAATCTATAGACAGTTGAACCACTGGAAGGTAGCTCTCGGTATCAAGTTCAATGCTTTGAACTCGGCCAACAACCACACCACCCACTTTCACAGGAGAACGAACCTTTAGGCTACCAATGTTGTCAAAGGTCGCTTTTAGGTTGTAAGTATGGTTCGAACCTATACCTTTTACGTCAGCGACTTGAAAGATCATGATTAAGATTGCGCAAATTCCGGCAATAACAAAGGTGCCGACCCATAATTCTAATTTTCGAGTTTGTTGCATGATTAATTCCCAAACATCAATGCGGTAAGAACAAAATCTAGCCCTAATACCGCTAGAGAAGAGTGCACTACTGTGCGTGTGGTTGCCTGACTGATACCTTCAGAGGTCGGTACCGCATCATAACCATTGAAAAGTGCGATCCAAGTAACGGTGATAGCGAAGACCATACACTTGATCATGCTGTTACCAATATCTCGGCCTAGCTCAACAGAAGATTGCATCGCAGACCAGAAACTACCGTGGTCAATGCCTTTCCAATCAACACCCACTAACTGACCGCCCCAAATACCTACCGCCATAAAGATCATAGCAAGCAATGGCATAGAGATAAGCCCAGCCCAAAGTCGTGGTGCAATAATGCGTTTTAGAGGATCAACGGCCATCATCTCAAGACTTGAGATCTGCTCCGTAGCCTTCATTAGGCCAATCTCAGCCGTTAAAGCCGAACCTGCGCGACCTGCAAACAGCAGTGCAGTCACCACAGGGCCAAGCTCACGTAGTAATGAGAGCGCGACCATTTGACCAAGGTTACCCTCTGCGCCGTAGTCGATGAGCACAACATAACCTTGCAGGCTAAGTACCATGCCAATGAACAGACCCGAAACTAAAATAATAGCCAATGACTGAACGCCAACGCTATAAAGTTGTTTTACTAATAAAGGGAAGTTTTTTAGTCGCGGGATGCCAAACAAAGCCCCGAATAACATCAGGCTTGCTCGACCAAATGACTCGCAAATCGCAAGTGTGCGTCTACCGACACCCGCAATAGTTTTAGCAATCATATTAAAACAAATCCTTTTCTAGACTTTGTGCAGGGAATCTAAACGGCACCGGGCCATCAGCTTCACCTTGCAAGAATTGCTGCACTCTCGGGTCGTCATTGTTGTACAACTCCTCAGGCGTTCCCGCAGCAATGATTTTGCTATCAGCCATGAGATAAACCCAATCCGCAATACTCATCACCTCTGGAACATCGTGAGAAACAACAATCGAGGTTAAGCCCAACGCTTGATTGAGGTTACGGATAAGCTCAACCAAAACGCCCATGGTGATAGGATCTTGGCCAACAAACGGTTCATCGTACATGATGAGCTCTGGATCCAAGGCAATCGCACGTGCCAACGCCGCTCTTCTCGCCATACCACCAGACAACTCACTCGGCATTAACTGTGCCGCCCCTCGTAACCCTACCGCCTCAAGCTTAAGTAATACGATGGTACGAATGAATTTTTCATTCAGTTCAGTGTGTTCACGTAATGGAAACGCCACATTATCAAAGACATTGAGATCCGTAAAAAGTGCACCCGACTGGAAAAGCATGCTCATTTTTTTTCGTGCTTGATATAGCTTTCGACGTGATAATGCAGGGATATTGTCGCCATCAAACCAGACTTCGCCTTCATCTGGCGGCAATTGACCACCAATCAAACGCAGTAAGGTCGTTTTACCGATCCCTGACGGCCCCATGATTGCGGTTATCATGCCTTGAGGTACCTCTAAACTTATATCATCAAAGATAACGCGATCACCGCGTGAAAAGCTGAGGTTCTTAACTTTCACAAGCTCAGTGTTCAACATATTCTTGTTGTTTCCTTGCTTTAAAAAACGCCATTTATGGCTGCAATAATAATGAGTCTACTTTAGAATTAAAAGCACTGTTCGATTAATTCATATTAAACAGAAAAGTATGGCAGGGATTTGAAAGCATTGAGAAATTATCCATTCGATTCTATTTCTTTACTACTAACTGGTAATTAATTTGTCGAGTGACTTCCCTTTTAACTAGCAACAAGTCAAAATTAGCGGTTAATTCTCCGTTTTTTATTAATTTTTAGGAATCATCATGCTTGAAGCGATTGCGTTTCTTATTATCGGTCTAGGTTTTTTGGTGTGGAGTGCAGATAAGCTGGTTTACGGTGCCGCTGCTCTTGCTCGAAACTTCGGTATTTCACCACTAGTTATCGGTATGACGATCTTAGCAATGGGGTCTTCGGCTCCTGAAATGATGGTTTCTGCAACTGCAGCCCTTGATGGCAAAACAGATACGGCCGTTGGTAACGTTTTAGGTTCAAACATCGCCAACATCGCACTGATTTTAGGTATTACAGCGCTGATTAAGCCATTATCTATTAGCTCAGGCGTGATTCGTCGTGAACTCCCATTAATGATCGGTGTCACTCTACTAGCCGGCGCCCTATTGTGGGACAACCACCTAGGCTTCTATGAAGGCGTGTTGTTGTTTGTTCTTTTTGCCGCGTTTCTGTTTGCTATGTTGCAAATCAGTCGCAGCGAGAAAAAGAACGGCGATGCTTTCCTTGATGAACAAGAATCAGAGATCCCTGAAGGCGTAAGTAACCCTAAAGCCGCAATGTGGGTGGTGATTGGTCTAATCGTCCTACCTTTAGCTGCTGATATGCTGGTAGATAACGCTGTGATCATCGCGAAATTCTTCGGCATGAGCGACCTTGTGATTGGTTTAACCATCATTGCCGTTGGTACTAGCCTTCCTGAACTTGCAGCATCACTGGCTGGTGTAATGAAGGGTGAAGACGACATGGCCGTGGGTAACATCATCGGTTCAAACGTATTCAACATCCTTGCTGTTATGGGTATCCCGGGCATCTTGAACCCTTCAATCTTGAGCGAGTTTGCAATGGGCCGTGACTTCTGGGTAATGCTAGGTGTTTCACTATTGCTTGTTGTGATGGCATTAGGAAAATCACGCAGTGTGAATCGTATTGAAGGCGGCGTGTTAATCGTGACGTTCGTGGCCTACCAAAGTTACCTACTAATGAACATGTCGGCTTAATTGTTGATTTAACTTCCCGTACTTGGAGTATTTGATGTCTCAGCCATTTGATTATCGCAGTGTTGCCAAACAAGTTTTGGAAACCGAAGTTGCAGGTCTTACTCAATTAGACCAATATTTTAATGATGATTTCTGCAAGGCTTGTGACCTTATCTTGAACAACAAAGGCAAAGTTGTTGTGATGGGTATGGGCAAATCAGGCCACATTGGCAACAAAATTGCGGCAACGCTGGCAAGTACTGGGACATCGGCTTTCTTTGTACACCCAGGCGAAGCAGCGCATGGCGACTTGGGCATGATTGAACCTGGCGATATTGTAATTGCGATATCCAACTCAGGTGAATCGGGAGAGATCCTCAGCCTGTTCCCAGTACTAAAGCGCCTCAACATCAAGATTATCAGCATGACAGGTAAGCCAGCATCGAACATGGCGACCTTATCTGATATCCATTTACAAATTTCAGTACCAGAAGAAGCGTGTCCTCTGGGCTTAGCACCAACGACTAGTACCACTGCTACTTTGGTGATGGGTGATGCATTAGCCGTTGCACTTTTACAAGCGCGAGGCTTCACCGCTCAAGATTTTGCACTGTCTCACCCAGGTGGCGCTTTAGGTCGTCAACTGTTGTTGAAACTCGACGACATCATGCACACCGGTGATGCTCTTCCTGTTGTAGCACCCGACGCATTAGTAAGGGACGCTCTACTAGAGATATCTCAGAAAGGCTTGGGCATGACAGCCATCGTTGGTGAAGATGGTCAAATGGCCGGTATTTTTACCGATGGTGATTTACGTCGTATCTTAGACAAACGCGTTGATATTCATAACACTCAGATCGGCGATGTAATGACACTGAATCCGACGGTAGCAGAACCCAACATGCTTGCGGTTGAAGGCCTAAACTTGATGCAAGCGAAGAGCATCAATGGCCTGATGTTGTGCCAAGAAGGCAAACTGGTTGGAGCGCTAAACATGCATGACTTACTGAAAGCAGGAGTAATGTAATGACACAGACAGTCGAAACTCTCTATGGCACAGTCGATGCTGATGTATTTGCAGTAGCCAAAGAGATCAAACTTCTAATTTGCGATGTAGACGGTGTCTTCTCAGATGGTCGCATCTACATGGGCAACAATGGTGAAGAGCTGAAAACCTTCCACACTCGTGACGGTTACGGCATCAAGTCACTGATGAACGCTGGCATTGAAATCGCGATCATCACTGGTCGTAAATCTCAGATTGTTGAAAATCGAATGACGGCTTTGGGTATCAAACTTATTTATCAAGGCCAAGACGATAAAGTTAAGGCATACCAAGATATTTGCGATAAGCTTTCTGTAAGCCCTGAAAATACAGGTTACATCGGAGACGATCTGATCGACTGGCCTGTAATGGAAAAAGTCGGCTTGAAGGTATGTGTGGCAGATGGTCACCCGCTACTTGCAAAGCGTGCAAACTACGTGACAACCATTAACGGTGGTCATGGTGCGGTACGTGAAGTCTGCGACCTTATTTTACAAGCAAGAAATGAACTCGACGTGCATAAAGGTTTAAGCATATGAGTTTTACTCGTATTATCTATTTAATACTAATATTTATTGCCTCTTGGTCGACCTATTATCTGTACGACAAAGAGCAAACATCGACGATACAAGTGGCTCCAAATTTGGAGCTGCCCGCGTTTAGTGGCAAAAGTCTGAACAACATTAGCTATGACCAATCTGGTATCCGTAGTTATCAAGTTGAATCGACCTATTTAGAACACTACTCAGTGGTTGGCGACACGCACTTTCAAAACCCTGTCCTTTCGGTATTCCGTGAAGGACACACTATTGAATGGCAAGTCACCGCTGATCGCGCGATTATGGATGAGAATCAAGTTGTCACTTTTTATGACAACGTAGTGGCAAAGAACCTGCTGCCAGAAGCGAGCTTCGATACGATGACCACAGATAAAATGGTTGTTGAGCTAACTAGCCGAGATTTTTATTCAGAGACTCCGGTCCATATGATCGGTACATTTTTTGAAACTGAGGGGCAAGCAATGAAGGGTAACTTCGGTACCAACAATGCAACCCTCTTTAATTCTGTTCAAGGTAGATATGAAACTCTTACACCTTAGTTTATTCGCTTTGACCCTTGCGGCGCCTAATGTCTATGCCCTTTCTTCGGATAGCGAGCAACCTGTCTACATTGACTCTGACAGCCAGCAATTGGATATGAAAAGTAACCAAGTGACTTTCCTTGGTGATGTAAACCTTAAGCAAGGTAGCATCAACATCAATGCCGATAAGGTTATTGTTACTCGTAACGCCGTAAATGGTGAGATTGAAGAAATTCAAGGCTTCGGTAAGCCAGCAACCTTCTCTCAGCTTACTGACGACGGGAAAACACTCTACGGTGAAGCTGATGACTTACATTACCAGCTTGTTGCTGACCGATTGATCATGACCAAGAATGCGATGCTATCTCAAGATGGCAGCATCATTCGTGGTTCTAAGATCACTTACCAGATCGGCTCTCAGAAATTAGTCGCTGACAGTGGTGAGAACAAACGTGTGTCAACGGTTTTACAACCAACGGAAGTGAATAAGTAACGATGGCTGTCTTAAAAGCAAAAAACCTAGCGAAAACATACAGCAAGCGTAAGGTAGTAACCGACGTTAGCTTGCAGGTGGAGTCAGGTCAGATTGTTGGCCTGCTTGGACCAAACGGTGCAGGTAAAACCACGTCGTTCTACATGATTGTTGGTCTGGTTGCGCGTGATGAAGGTACCATCAGCATTGATGACCGAGACATCAGTATCTTACCAATGCACAGTCGTTCACGTCTTGGTATCGGTTACCTACCTCAAGAAGCGTCTATCTTCCGTAAGCTATCTGTTGAGAACAATATCATGGCGGTTTTACAAACCCGTGATGAGATGACCAACGAACAGCGTCAAGATAAGCTAGAAGACCTTTTAGAAGAATTCCACATCCAACATATCCGCACCAGTAATGGTATGGCTCTGTCGGGTGGTGAGCGTCGTCGTGTTGAGATTGCCCGCGCACTAGCAGCAAACCCTCAGTTTATCCTGCTGGATGAACCGTTTGCCGGTGTTGACCCGATCTCAGTTATCGATATCAAGAAAATCATTGTTCACCTGCGCGATCGCGGCTTGGGCGTTTTGATTACCGACCACAACGTTCGTGAAACTTTAGACGTGTGTGAAAAAGCTTACATCGTAAGCCAAGGACACCTGATCGCTGAGGGTACTCCTGAAGATGTTCTCAATAACGAACAAGTTAAACAAGTTTATCTAGGCGAACAATTCCGTCTATGATTATATAGAGAGTATCGAGAGTTCTAAGAATAATAACTAGGTAAGTAACACTGAATGAAACCCTCATTACAACTTAAGCTAGGCCAACAGTTAGCAATGACTCCTCAATTGCAGCAAGCGATTCGTTTGTTGCAATTGTCTACTTTAGATTTGCAACAAGAGATCCAAGAAGCACTTGAATCTAACCCACTACTCGATGTCGAAGAAGGCAATGAAGATACGCCAACATCGGAAGAAAAACCTAGCAGTGACGAGAAAGAAACAGTTGAAGCCACAGAGCAAGACTTACCTGATAGCTCAGACTTAATCGAAAAATCAGAGATTGGCAACGAACTCGAAATCGACACAACTTGGGAAGATGTCTACAGCGCAAATACTGGTAATACCGGTATTGCGATTGATGATGACATGCCTGTTTATCAAGGCGAGACCACACAAAGCCTGCACGATTACCTACTTTGGCAACTCGATCTAACACCCTTCACTGATACTGACCGAAGCATTGCTTTCGCGCTCATTGACGCCATCGACGACTATGGCTACCTCACAGTGTCTTGTGAAGACATCCTTGAAAACTTCGATAACGAAGAGATCGAGCTTGATGAGATTGAAGCCGTTCGCAAACGAATTCAGCAATTTGATCCATTAGGCGTTGGTTCAGTGAACCTGCAAGATTGCTTATTACTGCAACTGGCCACCTTCCCACAAGACACACCTTGGCTTGAAGAAGCTAAGTTAGTGCTTACTAGCCATATCGACCAACTCGGTAATCGTGATTATAAACTCGTCATCAAAGAGACCAAACTGAAAGAAGCAGAACTGCGTGAGGTTCTGCAGCTGATTCAACAACTGGACCCACGACCTGGCAGTAAGATTACGCCAGATGAAACCGAATACGTGGTTCCGGATGTTTCTGTATTCAAAGACCTTGGCAAATGGTTAGTGACCATTAACCCTGACAGCGTGCCTAAGCTGAAAGTGAATCAGCAGTACGCCGATCTGGGTAGCAAAGGCAACAGCGCTGACAACCAATACATCCGTTCAAACTTGCAAGAAGCAAAGTGGCTAATCAAAAGCTTAGAAAGCCGAAATGAGACGCTACTCAAAGTTGCGCGATGCATTGTTGAACATCAGCGTGATTTCTTCGAACATGGCGAAGAAGCGATGAAGCCAATGGTGCTTAACGACGTTGCATTAGCCGTTGATATGCATGAATCCACAATCTCTCGTGTGACGACTCAAAAATTCATGCATACGCCTCGTGGCATCTTCGAACTGAAATACTTTTTCTCAAGCCATGTCAGTACTGACAATGGCGGTGAATGTTCATCTACAGCAATTCGCGCGCTCATTAAGAAGCTCGTCGCGGCAGAAAATACCGCGAAACCTCTAAGTGATAGCAAGATTGCTGCTTTACTGGCTGACCAAGGAATTCAGGTAGCTAGACGTACGATAGCGAAATACCGTGAGTCTCTGGGTATTGCCCCATCGAGTCAGCGTAAACGCCTGTTATAAATAATTTAGCCCGCAGTTTCGTTAAGCTATTTATAACTAGGTAACCAACTGAAAAGGAAAGTCTATGCAAATCAATATTCAAGGCCATCACGTTGATCTTACCGATTCAATGCAAGACTATGTTCACACCAAATTCGACAAACTTGAGCGCTTCTTTGATCATATCAATAGCGTTCAGGTTGTTTTAAAAGTTGAGAAAATCAATCAAATCGCAGAAGCTACCCTGCATATAAATCAGGGGGAAATTCATGCGACAGCAACAGATGAAAGCATGTATGCCGCGATTGATTCATTGGTTGATAAACTCGTTCGCCAACTCAACAAGCACAAAGAAAAGCTAAGTAGTCACTAACATGCAATTAAGCGAAGTACTTTCATTGGACTGCACCAAAAGTGCAGTCCAATGCACAAGCAAAAAAAGAGCCCTTGAGCTCATCAGTCAGATCGCAGCAGAAAGCTGTGGTCAAGATTCAACAGAACTGTTTGAGTGCATGTTGAGCCGTGAGAAAATGGGCAGTACAGGTATTGGTAATGGCATTGCTATTCCCCATGCTCGTATGAATGTCAGTGATAAAGCGATTGCTGTATTACTGCAATGCCAAGATCCAATCGAATTTGATGCTATTGATAATCGTCCTGTCGACCTACTATTTGCTCTGCTTGTTCCAAGTGAACAGTGTAAGGAGCATCTAAAAACCCTTTCATGTATGGCAGAACGACTTAACGACAAGCAGACTCTTAAACAGTTGCGTAATGCTCAAAGCGATCAAGAGCTTTACGACATCATGATTCAAGTGCCAACTTGCGAGCAATAACATGCGATTAATCGTGGTGAGTGGCCAATCTGGGGCCGGTAAAAGTGTTGCACTACGAGTCCTTGAAGACTTGGGGTATTACTGTGTTGATAACCTACCCGTAAACCTGCTCAACGACTTCGTCGAATCGGTACGAGAGATCAATCAAAACGTAGCCGTGAGCATTGATATTCGTAACCTACCGAAAGAGCCTCAGTTAGTCACAGACACGCTAGAGCAACTTGAAGCTGCCACTGATATTGACGTGAACGTCTTGTTCCTCGATGCAAGCAAGCAGACGTTACTCAAGCGCTACAGCGAAACACGCAGAATCCACCCTCTATCAATCGGCCAAGAAAAGCTATCTCTTGAGCAAGCGATTGATTTAGAAAAGAGACTCCTGACACCTCTTGCTGAACAAGCCAGCATTGTGATTGACAGTAGTGACTGCAACCTCTACGAATTGAGTGAAAAGGTTCGCTTTAAAGTTGAAGGTAAAGAGAAGCAAGAGCTAATCATTGTCTTTCAATCATTCGGTTTTAAATATGGCCTACCAAGTGACGCTGACTATGTGTTTGATGTTCGCTTCTTGCCTAACCCTCATTGGGAACCAGATTTACGACCATTAACGGGCCTCGATGCCCCGATTCACTCTTTCCTAGAAAAACACCCAGAAGTAATTGAACTCAAGCAACAGATCCAAGGCTTTGTTGAGCAGTGGCTACCAATGTTAGAAAAGAATAATCGCAGCTACTTAACTGTCGCGATTGGTTGTACTGGCGGTAAGCATCGCTCGGTTTATCTAACTCAGAAAATTGGTGAGTACTTCGAACAACTTGGTCATCAAGTTCAAATCAGACACGCCTCCCTAGAGAAGCACCAACAGGGCTAACCATGGAATTAACTCGAACTGTACTGATCCAAAACCGCTTGGGTCTTCACGCTAGAGCAGCAGTAAAGTTGGTTGAGCTTGCACAAAGCTTTGATGCGACCATCACTATCCATAGCGAAGAAGATAAAAGCGCGACAGCAGACAGCGTGATGGGCCTGCTGATGCTGGAATCAGCACAAGGGCAACACATTACCATTCAAGCTGCTGGCACCGATTCACAGCAAGCTCTAGATGCTGTCTGTCATCTAATTGAAGACAAATTTGATGAAGGTGAGTAGCGAAAGCGCTTCATTTGCAACACCCAAAACTCAAACAGCGAACCAACCAATATTAAATCTTAGTTCTACCTAAGTTTATGATTTAAATAAGCCCCAGAATTAAGTTACTATTCCAAGCATTGTTAGAATAATGAGATAGGAGGAAAATATGGCAGAGCAATTAGAATTCGACCAAGCTCACCAAACCCTCCAAGAAGTCAGCGAAGCCCTAGAAAACGGCCGATTTGTTCACGTACGCCGACAACTTCAGGACATGGAACCTGAGGATATTGCACACCTTTTAGAAGCCTCCCCTCGCAAAAGTCGTGACGTACTCTGGCAACTCACCGATCCAGAAGACTACGGTGAAATTCTTGATGAACTAAACGAAGACGTCAAAGATGCTCTTGTGTCGAAAATGGCACCCGAGACCTTGGCAGAAGCAACAGAAGGCATGGAAACCGATGACGTCGCGTACGTACTTCGAAGCCTACCCGACGATGTTTCTCGTGAAGTCCTTTCTCAAATGGACTCCGTGGATCGTGCTCTAGTTGAAACCGCCCTATCGTACCCTGAAGATTCAGCGGGTGCGATCATGAATACCGACGTAATCACGATTCGTGGTGATGTCGATGTCGATGTTGTATTACGCTATATGCGAATGCGTGGCGAACTGCCCGATGCAACCGATGCGCTGTATGTTATCGATGAAGAAGAACGTCTTATCGGTAACCTATCGCTTACTACGCTAGTCACAACTCAGCCTGATGTTCCAGTATCAGAAGTGATGGATGATGCCGACGAAGCGATCGCGGTTGAAACCAGTGCTTCAGATATCGCGAGCCTATTTGAACGTCGTAACTGGGTTTCTGCACCTGTCGTCGATAGTAACCAGCACCTTGTGGGTCGTATCACCATCGATGACGTGGTTGATGTTATCCGTGAAGATGCCGAGCACTCAATGATGAGTATGGCGGGTATGGACGATGACGAAGATACCTTCGCTCCGGTCGTAAAATCCGCTCGTCGTCGTAGTGTCTGGCTTGGTGCTAACGTACTCGCGGCACTGGCGGCAGCATCTGTATCAAACATGTTTGAAGCAACGCTCGACCAAATGGCTGCGATTGCAGTTCTGATGACTATCGTGCCTTCTATGGGTGGGGTTGCTGGTAACCAAACCGTTGCACTGGTGATTCGTGGTTTAGCTCTCGGTCATATCGGTGACAGTAACAAACGCGAACTACTACTCAAAGAAGCAGCGATCGGCTTCCTCAACGGCGTTCTATGGGCCGTTATCATTGGTGGTATCGTGGTAGCTTGGAAAGGTAACTGGATACTGGGCGGCATCATCTCAGCAGCGATGATGACCAACTTGATTGTCGCTGGTATCGCTGGTGTAACCATCCCTGTGATGCTGAAGAAGATGAATATCGACCCGGCATTGGCAGGTGGTATGGCACTCACAACCGTTACTGATGTTATTGGCCTATCGGTGTTCTTAGGCTTAGCGACCATACTGATCTAGTTAGCAGAAGTAGCTAGCCAATCTTTGGCGAAATATAGAAAACAAAAAGGGAGCCATCGCTTCCTTTTTTAAGGTTCATCGCGGATTAGCGGGAACTAAAAACAAAAAAACGGTAGTAAGTGATATGGTTTAGTCGCCAAACAAAAATCATACACAAACTACCGTTTTCATGCCGAATCATACTTTCCTATCTTCATTCTGGGAAGGCTTTAAAATAGTAAAGTCTCACCAGACAGCATCACTTGTTACACTAACTCTTAAACCTAATTCTGAGGCTAAATGCCTTTGCGGTCTTGAAGCTGAGGCTATCCATGAGTATCAATGGCGTCATGTGAAAGAGGCCATGTTGTTCAATGTTCCTGTTGAGCTTTCCGTTCAAACTCGAAGGATCAAGTGTCGTGACTGCGGCATAAAAACAGAGTTTCTATCTTGGTTAGAGCCTTATGCTCGTATAACGACGCGTCTAAAAGCTATATAGAACAACTACTGCCTCTTCTTCCCATTAAGCATATCTCCCAGTTAACGAGCGTTCATTGGCACACCATTAAAGAGATAGATAAACGTCGACTTCGCCAAGTGGTACCGTCAGTGAAATGGGAAGGGCTAAGGCAACTCGTCATGGACGAGTTCGCCATCTTTAAAGGGCACCGATATGCCACAGTCATCGCTGATGCTAAGACTCACCAAGTCATTTGATAGGGTTAGGTCGTAGCCGCAAGGACATACGACCGTTTTTCGAGCAGTTAGGCAAGCATGGTAACAATATCGAAGCGGTCGCAATGGACATGAATACGGCTTTTGACCTTGAAGTTCAAGCGCACTGCCCGAATGCAAAAATCGTTTACGACTTATTCCATGTTGTTGCTAGTTTCGGTCGTGAGGTGATGGATAGAGTCAGAGTCGACCAAGCTAACAAACTCAAGCAGGATAAAAAGCGAGGCAATGGGTGAAGCGCTCACGCTGGGTACTGCTGAAAAACAGAGGTAATTTAAATGCACGACAAGATAGCTATCTTACTGAAATATTGAATATCAATAAGGACTTGATGGCCACTTATATACTCGGCTCACAACTCAAAGAGCTTTGGTACTGTAAATCAGAAGCACATGCTAAGGGGCTCTGGGAGGTATGGTGGGCACAAGTGCAAGAGAGTGGAATTAAGCCATTGAAAGAGTTTGCACGAAAACTGAGGCCTTATCTTCACGGTATTATTGCATCGGCAACTTATCCGCTCAACACCTGCACATTGGAAGGGATAAACAACAAAATAAAGTTAATCAAGCGAATGGGGTATGGATATCGAGATACAGACTACTTCTTCTTGAAGATAAAAGCGGCTTTCCCCGGAAAGCCGCGATGAACCTTTTTTAATGGATATCGTTTGAGATAGGGTGCCTAACTGCCCTCTATTGTGGTGGGAAGCAAACCCCTGTTCCACCTAGTCCGCAGTAACCGTTAGGGTTTTTAGCTAAGTATTGCTGGTGGTAGGTTTCAGCAAAAAAATATTTTCCCGCAGGTAGAACTTCCGTTGTGATCTCGTTGCCTAAAGATTCAGTCATTGCTCTTTGATACTCTTGTTTAGAGTGCTCGGCAATAGACTGTTGCTCTTCGCTGAAAGTGTAGATAGCGGAGCGGTACTGAGTTCCTAAGTCGTTGCCTTGGCGCATGCCTTGAGTCGGGTCATGACGCTCCCAGAAAGTCTCTAGTATTCGAGCTAAAGAGGTTTGTTCACTATCGAAAATGACACGAACGACTTCAGTGTGTCCCGTTTGCCCAGTACACACTTGCTCATAAGTTGGGTTGACTGTATATCCACCTGCGTAGCCAACGGATGTTGAAATCACGCCATCTAATTGCCAAAACAAACGCTCAGCTCCCCAGAAGCACCCCATACCAAGCAGGACTTCTTGTTGGGAACCTGTAGGAGCATCGAGTAAGTCAGTTTGATTGACGAAGTGGCGCTCAGTAATTCGGATTGGGTCAGCATTTCCCGGTAATGCGGTTGCTGCAGAAACCAGTTGTTGTTTGTTTAGCATGTTATATTCCTTTTCGCATACGTTTACCGCGTTGGCTTTATGAACTGTAGGCTCATATTAACTGTTGGTTTATATTGATTAAGTCTTTAAATTAGACCGCGTTATTACCAGATTTATTACAGACTCAATGCCTTTTTAGCGGTATTATTTCTTTTCACTTATTAACGTATTGATAACTTCTTCACCAATTAAACATGATAAGAAAAACTTTACCAGTTCTGATTGGCACTCTACTGTCATCGACGCTCGCTTTCGCTGACGTTTCCCTTGAGATTAAAGGGCTAGATGGAGCGCTTGAGGATAATGTTGATGCTTATCTGAGTGCAGTCCCTGAAGAAGAGTATGCAGTTTCGCTAAGGTTCCAATCTCGCGTGGAATCTATGATAAAAGAAGCGTTGAATGCGTTAGGCTACTACCAACCGACGATCACTTTCACTCACTCTGAAGACGACACCGAATTGACCGTTACGGTTGATAAGGGTGAGCCTGTTCTTATTTACACTTCAGATATTGTGCTGAGTGGTGAAGCCGAAGACGATCCCGACTTTCTGGCGTTGATCGCTAAGAGCAACTTGTCTAAAGGTTCAATCCTGAATCACGGTAACTATGACTCCTTAAAATCGTCGATACGTAACCTTGGATTAGCGAAAGGCTATTTTGATGGCTCGTATGAGGTCAGCAAACTCGAAGTTGCCCCTGAATTAAACCGTGCTTATGTGCGCCTTCATTATAACAGTGGTATCCGCTATCACTTTGGCACTACACAGGTGACGGGCAGCCAAATCGAAGACGATAGAGTGCAATCGCTTAAACCTTTTGAAGATGGCGAACCTTACTCCATCACCAAAGTCGGTGAGTATAACCAAAACCTGTCTAATACGGATTGGTTCTCTTCGGTGTTTGTTGAACCTGACTTAAGCCAGTTGGGTGAAGGCCGTGAAATTCCGATGAAGGTGAGCCTGGCTCCGCAAGCGCGTAACCAAATCGAAACGGGTATCGGTGTATCAACCGACCTTGGTGTAAAAGGTACCCTCAAATGGAAGAAACCTTGGGTTAATGCTCAAGGTCATAGCTTCAATAGCAGCTTATCGATCTCCAAACCAGAACAGACGATTACCGCAGCCTACAAAATCCCGTTGGACGACGTGCTTAATGACTATTATCAAATTAAGTACGGAATGAAGAATCTAGACAACCGTGATACCAAAAGTTTGGAGTCGAACTTAGCCTTAGAAAGATATTGGCGTTTGGATAATGGCTGGCAACGTACTGTGTTCATTCGATACTTGGTCGAGAACTATGAGCAAGGTTTGCAAGATGACTTGGCGCAATTCGTATTGCCGGGTATCTCTTTCTCACGAACTCGAACTCGTGGTGGCTCAATGCCAATGTGGGGTGACAAACAAACCATCATGCTTGAAGCGGGTGATGATACCTTGTTGTCTGAAACCAAGGTGGTGCGTTTTCAAGGACAAACGGCCTGGATTCGAAGCATTGGTAACAATCATCGTGGCTTAACTCGACTTCAGTTCGGCGGTAACTTTGCCGATGAGTTTGAGAAGCTGTCACCCTCTCTGAGGTTCTTTGCCGGTGGTGATAACAGTATTCGTGGTTATGGTTATGAATCCATATCTCCCCGAGATGAAAGTGACGCATTAACAGGTGCAAAATTCCTTGCTACCAGCTCATTTGAATACCAATACCGCTTAGTTGGAAATTGGTGGGGCGCTGCTTTCTACGATATTGGTGATGCATTTAATGATAAGCCAGAATGGAAACGCGGTACTGGCGTCGGGGTTCGCTGGGCATCGCCTGTCGGTCCTGTGAGTTTAGATTTTGCTTGGGGTCTAGATGCGAAGAAAGGCGATGAGTTCCAACTGCACTTTAGTTTAGGGCCAGAATTATGATCAAAGTGATGGGCAAATGCATTAAGTGGACGTCGATTTCATTGACGTCTATTTTGCTGTTGTTGATAGCCCTGCTCGGTTTTGTGTTGTTTACTAACCCGGGGTTGAACACAGTGCTATGGGGCGCTGAAAAAGCATTGCCACAACTTAAAGTGGAGAGCACTAAAGGGGCTCTGTTCCCAAGCTTTACGCTTAATAACGTTCAGTTTAAAGATGATAGCCTACATATCGATACCAAGGTTCAAAAGCTGAACTTGGCTATTAATCCTCGCTGTTTACTCGACCCTAAGTTGTGTGTCGACCGCTTAGCGATTCAAGGTTTGGACTTCGCATTTACGGAATTACCTCCAGCCTCTGAAGAAGAAACTGAACCGACTCCGCCAGTGACATCGGTGAAAACGCCGCTACCAATCGTGATCAATCGCATCGCTTTGTCTGATATCAAACTGAATATTCTAGGGCATGAAATCGAGTGGGGTTTGTTTTCAACGGCGTTGAGTATGCAGGGTGAGAAGCTGACGGTATCGCCAACCTTATTCAATGATCTGAAAGTTAAACTCGCAGAATCAACTGAAGAGCCAAAACCAGAAGTAGTTGAACCAGAGCCTGCGGTGAAAACAGCAATTGAGCTGCCTGAGGTCTGGATTCCGTTACAGGTTGTGCTAGAGCGTTTTGACCTCAACCGTTTCACCTTAGAACAAGAAACTCCGATTGTGGTGAACCACCTTGGGCTTGAAGCTCGAGCGGGCAAAAATACGGTCGAAGTTTCCACTCTTGAACTCGATATGCCACAAGCAAGCGCGAACCTTGCGGCTAAAGTTGAGCTTAAAGACGGCTACCCGCTAGATCTTTCTTTAGATGCATTAGTGAAAGAAACCGATCTTGCGGGTCAAAAGTTATCACTGAAAGCACAAGGCAGTGTGGCTAAGCTACAGCTCGACTCGCAGTTTTCTGAATTGATTGAGGCAAAACTGTCTGGGGACATTCAACCTTTAGAGCCGACTCTGCCATTTGACCTTCTTTTAGAAGATGGCCAAGCGCAATGGCCCCTAACAGGTAAAAGTGATTACCAAGCTGAAATTGAGCGCTTTAAGGCTGATGGCTCATTAGATGGTTTCAATGTACAGCTGAAAGGTGAAGCAGATGGTAAGGAGATACCTGCCTTAACCATCGACCTAGAAGGCAAGGGCACCACAGAACAGATTGAACTCGAACGCTTAAAACTGAACACGCTGGGTGGTGAACTCAATGGTGTGGTGAAAGCGAACTGGAAGAAGCTCGTTAACTGGCAAGCCGATGTGACGCTGAAGGATATTCAGCCGGGCCTGCAATGGCCAGATGCTGAAGGTAACATTAGCGGAAGCATCGTTACTTCGGGTGAGTTGACCGAAGCAGGCGGTTGGGCGATTGAGCTGCCTAAGTTGGATATTGAAGGGATCTTGCGAGAATACCCTCTGGATATCGAAGGCCAGTTGTCAGCGTCAGATCTCAGCGCGAGCGGTGAACCTAAATTGAAAACCAGCGGTTTGAGCTTGGCTCACGGGGTGAACTCGATTAAGGCGCAGGGTGAGCTTGATAAACAATGGGATATGGGAGTTGATATCTTCTTCCCTGAGCTCGCAAAAAGTGTTCCTGAGTTGAAAGGCAGAGTGATTGGTAACATCCAACTTAGCGGCCCAACGAACGAGCCTGAAGTCGACCTTGCTTTAAATGTCGATAAGATTGATTGGAATAGCGAGGCAACGCTTGAGTCGTTATCGCTTAATGGCTCTGTAGTTCCACTGCCATTACCCGAAGCTCAAGCCGACCTTGTATTGAAAGCGAAGAACCTAACCTACCAAGATCAAAGTGTTGAAAGCATTGATTTAACGGTGAATGGCGGTGAGAAGAAGCATACCGTAACACTTGATGTGATATCCGACATCGTGTCGACAAGTTTGGCAATTTCTGGTCAGCTAATTCAGAAACCTTCTCTGATTTGGGATGGCTCGTTAGACAGAGTCAAAATCACCACTCAGCAGGGACCTTGGGTATTAGACCAACCTGTTGCGATTAAGGCGGATGTCGATAAGCAGTATGCCGACGTTCAAGCACACTGTTGGAAGCAGTCGGGTTCGAGCGTGTGTCTGGATGAAGATATCCGAGCCGGGAAATCGGGTGAGGCTAAGCTCGCGATTAACCAATTCGACTTCGAACAAGTTAAAGCGTTTGTACCTAAAGAGACGCAATTGCAGGGCTTAGTGAATGCGACCGCTCATGCCAAATGGTCGGAACAAGGTGAACCTGAGGTGACGGTAAGTGTCGATATGCCTAAAGGTCAGGTTGTTCAACAAGTTGGCGAGCCAATTACACTCGGTTGGGAAAGTGTTGCATTGAATGCACAGCTAAAAGACAACCAACTGAACGCCGACTTTAAACTCGATGTTGCCGACAACGGTGACTTGTCTGGCACTGTGTCGTTACCTGACATTCTCGCAGAAGACAAAATGGTCGATGCCGCAATAAAGCTGACAACTTTCCATTTGGACTTTTTACAGCCAATCCTTGGCGAATATAGCCTGTTGAAGGCCGATCTTGAAAGTAACCTACAGGTAAAAGGTTCTTTGATGCATCCTCAAGTCTTTGGTCAGTTCTCTGTTGATGGCATTCAAGTTAAAGGTGATGTCACGCCTGTTGATGTTAAAGACGGCCGTATTGATCTCGATTTTGATGGTTACAGCGCGAAGCTGGATGCCAATGTAGAAACGCCTGATGGTCATCTTGATATTGAAGGCTCTGGGGATTGGCAGGACCTTCAAGCATGGCACTCGAACGTGAGAGTATTTGCTGATGAGTTGATGGTTGATATACCGCCGATGGTCAAGGTTAAGGTGGTTCCTGATATGACCATTGATGTTACGCCTGAGCTTGCAAAAATCACTGGTGATATTGCATTGCCGTGGGGACGTATCGTTGTCGAAGATTTACCACCGTCAGCGGTCGGCGTCTCTTCTGATCAAGTTATCTTGAATAAAGATCTTGAGCCAGAGAATGAAGATACGATTCCATTCAATGTGATGACCAATATTAATATTTCCATTGGCGATGACTTTAAACTGTCAGCCTTCGGCCTTGAAGGTGAGCTGGTGGGTAAGCTTAATGTCGCTCAAAAAGACCAAGGTCCATTTATCACCGGTGAGGTAAACATCGTCGATGGTACTTACCAATCATTCGGACAAGACCTGTTGATCGAAGAAGGTAAAATTCTAATGAATGGTCCTCCGGATCAGCCATACGTAGCGATTAATGCGATACGTAACCCTGACAACACTCAGGATGACGTGACAGCAGGTATTCGAGTGACTGGCCCAGCGACAGAGCCGACGATTGAGATTTATTCTGACCCTGCAATGCCGCAAGCCAACGCGCTGTCTTATATCTTGCGTGGCCAAGATATTGATGGCGAGTCGAACGGTTCGATGACGACGACCTTAATTGGTTTGAGCTTAGCGAAGAGTGGTAAGGTTGTTGGCGAAATCGGTGAAGCATTTGGTGTACAAGATCTACAACTGGACACCGCAGGCTCTGGCGATGACTCACAAGTAACGGTAAGTGGTTATATTCTGCCAGGCTTACAGGTGAAATATGGTGTGGGTATCTTCAACTCGTTGGGTGAGTTTACTGTTCGTTACCGATTGATGCAGGATCTCTACGTTGAAGCTGTTTCTGGCTTAGACAGTGCGGTAGACCTCCTCTATCAGTTTGAGTTCGAGTAGAACAGTTTGATTCCGAATAGAGCGGTTTAGGTCGAGAGTGTTTAGCCATTCATTGAATAGCAGAGACGAATAGCAGAGATGAATGGCTTATGGAGGGTTTATGCAGCATCTTGTGTTCGTCTATGGCACCTTGAGACAAGGTCAATCCAATCACCACTATTTGCAGAATGGTGAGTTGTTGGGACGCTTCGATACACCTGAGTCGTTTGCCCTTTTTGATTTAGGTGCTTATCCGGCGATGATTTCTGGAAAGAAAAGTGTCGCTGGCGAGGTCTATATCATTAACGACGAAATTTTGGAGTCGCTCGATCGGCTAGAAGATGTACCTGTTGAGTATCGTCGCGAGCAAATAGAGACTATATTTGGATTAGCATGGGTATATTTGTATCAGCTTGATCTAACAGCTAATAAAGAAATACTTTCGGGTAACTGGTGTAAGCGGAGCAACCCGCTATAGTGAATGAACTACTGGAAGCATTCTGACGTAATAGCTAAAAGTCTCAATGTACAGGCTAGTCTTTTCCATCAGGAGGAAATTATGAAATATCTATTATTGGTGCTATCAGTAATGTTATTTGGTTGTGCGCAAACTCCGCCACCAACGTCAATGAACACAACCGATTGGCAGAGCTTTGGCGAAGAAATGGCGCTAAAAGGAAAAACCAAACAGACTGAAGCAAGTTTGGCTGAAGCCGCGTCTTCACCATCAATTGATGCAGACTTATATGCCGCTTATGGCCAAGGTTATGAAGTGGGTAAAACTCAATATTGTTCTCAAAACCCGAGAGCGCTAGGTCGCCGTGGTGAGACTTACCTTGGGATTTGTGACGATGTCGATAAATGGTTCCGCTTCAACTATGAAAGAGGCGCAGAATCGAAGTTTGATATTCGATAATCGAACGAACAGTTAATTGAATAATAAAAGCCAGCATGTAGATGCTGGCTTTTTTAAGGTTCATCGCGGATTAGCGGGAACTAAAAACAAAAAAACGGTAGTAAGTGATATGGTTTAGTCGCCAAACAAAAATCATACACAAACTACCGTTTTCATGCCGAATCATACTTTCCTATCTTCATTCTGGGAAGGCTTTAAAATAGTAAAGTCTCACCAGACAGCATCACTTGTTACACTAACTCTTAAACCTAATTCTGAGGCTAAATGCCTTTGCGGTCTTGAAGCTGAGGCTATCCATGAGTATCAATGGCGTCATGTGAAAGAGGCCATGTTGTTCAATGTTCCTGTTGAGCTTTCCGTTCAAACTCGAAGGATCAAGTGTCGTGACTGCGGCATAAAAACAGAGTTTCTATCTTGGTTAGAGCCTTATGCTCGTATAACGACGCGTCTAAAAAGCTATATAGAACAACTACTGCCTCTTCTTCCCATTAAGCATATCTCCCAGTTAACGAGCGTTCATTGGCACACCATTAAAGAGATAGATAAACGTCGACTTCGCCAAGTGGTACCGTCAGTGAAATGGGAAGGGCTAAGGCAACTCGTCATGGACGGTTCGCCATCTTTAAAGGGCACCGATATGCCACAGTCATCGCTGATGCTAAGACTCACCAAGTCATTTGGATAGGGTTAGGTCGTAGCCGCAAGGACATACGACCGTTTTTCGAGCAGTTAGGCAAGCATGGTAACAATATCGAAGCGGTCGCAATGGACATGAATACGGCTTTTGACCTTGAAGTTCAAGCGCACTGCCCGAATGCAAAAATCGTTTACGACTTATTCCATGTTGTTGCTAAGTTCGGTCGTGAGGTGATGGATAGAGTCAGAGTCGACCAAGCTAACAAACTCAAGCAGGATAAAAAAGCGAGGCAATGGGTGAAGCGCTCACGCTGGGTACTGCTGAAAAACAGAGGTAATTTAAATGCACGACAAGATAGCTATCTTACTGAAATATTGAATATCAATAAGGACTTGATGGCCACTTATATACTCGGCTCACAACTCAAAGAGCTTTGGTACTGTAAATCAGAAGCACATGCTAAGGGGCTCTGGGAGGTATGGTGGGCACAAGTGCAAGAGAGTGGAATTAAGCCATTGAAAGAGTTTGCACGAAAACTGAGGCCTTATCTTCACGGTATTATTGCATCGGCAACTTATCCGCTCAACACCTGCACATTGGAAGGGATAAACAACAAAATAAAGTTAATCAAGCGAATGGGGTATGGATATCGAGATACAGACTACTTCTTCTTGAAGATAAAAGCGGCTTTCCCCGGAAAGCCGCGATGAACCTTTTTTAATTCATCAGATTCGCTTTAATTGAATTACTCGCCCGCGACTTTCATCGACTCAAGCAAGATAGAACCTGTTTGAATTTGAGAGCGCGTTTCAACATCGTTACCGACTGCAACGATCTGATTAAACATATCTTTTAGGTTACCCGCAATCGTCACTTCTGATACTGGGTATTGGATCTCTCCGTTCTCAACCCAGAAGCCTGCAGCGCCACGAGAGTAATCACCCGTTACTGTGTTTACGCCTTGCCCCATCACTTCAGTGACTAGGAAGCCAGTGCCCAACTCTTTTAGCATCTGCGCGAAGTTTTGACCGGTCGATTTAACGAACCAGTTATGAATACCACCAGCATGACCGGTTGGCGTCATATCCATCTTACGTGCGGCATAGCTCGTTAGTAGGTAAGTTGTTAACACACCGTCAGTGATGATTTCACGATCTTGAGTGAACACACCTTCGCTATCAAATGGGCTTGAAGCCAAACCACGTAGGATATGAGGACGCTCAGAGATATTGAACCAATCAGGTAGGATTTTCTGACCTAAATGATCTAATAAGAACGACGACTTGCGGTAAAGATTACCACCACTGATCGCCATCACTAGGTGACCGATAAGACCTGTCGCAACATCATTTGCGAACATGATTGGGTATTGGCCTGTTGGTAGCTTTTTCGCATCCAAACGGCTAATCGTCTTTTCTGCAGCTTCCTGACCTACACGCTCAGGCGTCCACAGCTCATCACGGTGACGTGCAACGGTGTAGCTGTAGTCACGTTCCATTTCACCATTAGCGCCTTGTCCAATCACGCAGCAGCTCGTGCTGTGGCGGCTTGAAGCGTAGCTTGCTAGTAAGCCATGACTGTTACCGTAAACCTTAACGCCATAGTGGCTGTCGTAGCTTGCGCCATCACTCTGTTTGATCTTGTCGCTGTAAGCTAACGCTTGCTTCTCAGCCGCAATCGCAATCTCAGCGGCATAGTCAGGATTGGGTTCATCAGGGTGGAAAAGATCCAAGTCTGGAATTTCTTTTACCATGTATTCTTTTGCTGCAGGACCTGCAAACGGGTCTTCAGATGTATATTGAGCGATATCAAGTGCGGCTGCTACCGTTTGAGCAATCGCCTTCTCACTCAGATCAGATGTAGATGCGCTGCCTTTTTTCTGGCCGCGATAAACAGTAATACCAAGTGCACCATCACTATTAAATTCAACGTTTTCCACTTCACACATGCGTGTTGAAACACTTAAACCCGTTGACTTAGTAATAGCAACTTCAGCGGCGTCGGCACTCACAGAGGCCATGTCCAACGCTTTTGCTACTGCGGCTTCTAGCTCAACTCTTTGCTGGGCGACTTGCTGTTTTACATCCATATCTATTCTAATTTTGTAGGTCAATATTACGTAGGATAACAAGAATTTCGCTTTCTCCCCAAGATTCTTGCTAAAATAGGCAATATATTCGTTTGAGATAGTGACATAGGCAGAAAAGATGGCTCGCAAAAACCAAAAAGCCCCATGGGAACCAGAAGAAGAAATCATCTGGGTAAGTAAGACAGAAATGAAAACCGACATGGAAGCGCTACAAAAACTGGGGGAAGAACTTGTTTCCCTAAAGCCTTCTGTATTAGACAAGTTTCCTCTGTCTGAAGATTTGGCACAAGCGATTAAAGATGCACAACGCTTTAAAAATGAAGCGAAGCGCCGTCAACTTCAATACATTGGCAAAGTAATGCGCAATGTTGATCCTGAGCCAATTCAAGCGGCTTTGGATAAAGTACGTAACAAGCACTCGCAAGCAACCGCTGAACTGCACAAGCTTGAGCAACTGCGTGATCGTGTTGTTGCTGAAGGCGATGCTGCCATTTCAGAGGTCATGGACATGTACCCTGAAGCAGACCGTCAGCGTCTTCGTCAGCTAGCTCGCCAAGCTAACAAAGAGAAATCAGCGAACAAGCCAGCAAAGGCTTCTCGTGAAATCTTCCAAATCTTAAAAGAGCTAAAGCTAGAAGACTAATCTTTGTCGCTTTAATCTGTAAGATAATAAAAGACCTAGCGCATGCTAGGTCTTTTTGTTTTCGCTGTACTCAATATCAAATCATATTCAATATTAAAACTAAGCCATCACTCACCTGCTTTCACAAACGAACTGAGTTCAGGTTGCGGGTGGTCAGCGGTAAGCATGGCGATCGAGTCTTCAACCAACACCTTACCTAATGCCACAAACACAAATTTATTCGCAATGCTGCGCGCATCTCCCAAATGGTGAGTCACCATCAAGACGGTAATGTTGCGCTCTGCTGCTAATCGTTTTACCAAACTCAGCATCTCTTCGCGTAGCAAAGGGTCAAGCGCAGAGAAAGGTTCATCAAGTAACCAAATATCGTGTGGTTGAACAAAACAACGCGCCAGTGCGACACGCTGACGTTGCCCACCAGATAGTTGTTCAGGCAGCCTATCTAAGTACTCCGCTACACCCACCTGCGCAGCCGCTTGCTCAACATCGAGCTTTTGGGTTGCGGTAAGCTTTAACCCCGGATGCAAACCTAATCCAATATTTTCACGCACCGTGAGGTGAGCAAATAGATTGTGTTCTTGGAACAACATCGCCAGCGGGCGTTGGTGCGCTTCTTTGCCAATCAATGATTGTCCTGCCACCGAGATCTCTCCCGATGTCGGCTCAATAAACCCAGCAACCAATGCAAGTAGCGTTGATTTACCCGCACCACTCGGCCCCATTAGAGCAACAATATCACCCTGCTCTGCTTGGAAATCAAAACTAAACAACTCTTGGTGATAGTGGTAATCCACATCTTTCATCACTAACATCATCGGTTCCTTAACTCTTTAGCTTTGAGCTTCGAGTAAACAAAAATTCAATCAAACTAAAGCTGCCCACACTCAGTAACAGCAAACTCACTGACACCACTGCCGCCGCTTCCATTTGATAGCTGCCTAACAATTGGAATAGATACAAAGGCAGAGTTCTAAAGTCTTGGCTACCAAATAAGGCAATTGCACTTAAGTCGCCCATCGCCAACATAAAACTGATTGAGAAAGCCTGCGCCATAGGTTTACGTAATGCACGCCACTCCACCAGCCTAAAGCGAGTGAATCCTGTCATTCCTAAGCTTGCACACACATACTGATACTGCTGAGAAAGATGCAGCATAGGCTGAGCCAAGGTTTTAATCACGTAAGGCAGCGCCATCAAACTGTTTACGGCAATCACGATAAAGAAAGCCAAGCTAAACACATCGGTAAACGAACGCAGTAATAAGAACAGACCTGTACTTATCACCAAGCCCGGCGTCACCAAAATAATAGTGCCAATCAGCTCAATCTTGTCCGCTCTAAAGTTCTTGTTCTGCAAACGCCATGCGCGACTGGTTAGAAGGATCGCGATACCAATACCAACGGCGATAATACTTGCAAGGGAAGCAACTCGAACCGAGGTCATTAATGCTGCCCAAAACGGCTCACTGCTCAGTACAGTGAGCGCCTGAGAGTTAATACCACTTAGAATAACCATGGCTAATGGCGGCAATACCAGTATTGAGACTATGATGATCCAAAAGCTATCCCAAGCTTTTGACCACCAGCTGTCCTTAACCAAATACTTCTCTTCCGACAGCTGGCTAGCCGTCACAGATATAGGCTTAGACAAACGCTGAATACTCACCGCTAATACGCCACACAGTAGCATTTGCCATATCGCGAGTAACGCGCCAGCCTGCAGATCAAAGTCGAATTTGATTGCTTGATAGATGGCTAGCTCAATGGTAGTTGATTTTGGACCACCACCCAACGCCATCACGGTAGCAAAGCTGGTGAAGCACAACATGAAGACCAAGCCACACACATGCGGTAATTGCTGTCTTAGCCTCGGCCATTCAACCCATTTAAATTTATTCCAATGACTCATGCCTAAGTGAGCACAGAGTTTATGCTGCTCGGCAGGCACAGTATCTAACGCTTGCAAAAGTAAACGGCTGGCATAAGGCAGATTAAAGAAAACGTGCGCCAACAAAATACCATTCAAGCCATAAATCGAGAATGGTAGCTCAATGTCGAAGTTCGCCAAGAACTTAGCTAACCAACCACTGTTGCCGTAAATCGCTAGCAAACCAAACACGCCGACTAACACAGGCAGAACCAAGGTCGACGCGAACAATCTTAATAACAAGGCTCGTCCAAAAAACTGTCTGCGGCACAGAGCGTGTGCAATAGGTATAGCAAAGCCAACACTCAGCACTGTTGAGAGTGTCGCCTGATAAAAGCTGAATTTCGTTACATGCCAATAGTAAGGATCTGACCATACTTGGCTGATATCAAGAGAAGGGGCATTGCTAAGCAATGCCCCAACTGCTGAAACCACGAAGGCGGTAATGAGTATCGCAACCCAGATCCCGACCTTAGGTGTTTTCTTTATCATAAATTGATTTTTTACCGTAAATGGTTCACTCCAAACATCACAAATGAACCTTTAAATACAGAAAGCTAGTTTTTTGAAAATAAGTTAAAAAGTAAGTGCACTCTGCCATTCACGAATCCAAGGCTTACGCTTCTCGGCGATCTCTTCAGAGCTAAAGCTCAACGCTGTCTGCGGTACTGTTAACTGCTCAAAGCCTTTTGGTAACTCAACATCTGTTACTGGGTACATCCAGTTACCTGTCGGCATCGCCGATTGGAACTCATCACTTAGGATAAACGCCATAAACTCATCAGCGAGCTTTTCGTTCTTACTGCCTTTAACCTTAGCAGCCACTTCCACCTGAGTGTAATGTCCTTCTTCGAAGCTCGCTGCTGCGTACTTAGAATCACTCTCTGCAATGATGTGATAAGCCGGAGAAGTTGTGTAAGACAGAACCAAGTCAGACTCACCTTCTAGAAACATAGAGTAAGCTTCAGACCAACCTTTGGTTACCGTAACGGTTTTCTGAGCTAGCTTCTTCCAAGCTGCCGTTGCTTCATCACCATAAACCGATTTCATCCATAACATCATGCCTTGTCCAGGTGTTGAAGTACGTGGATCTTGGTAGATAACCTTCAGATCATCACGCTGCTCAACCAGCTCTTTCAAACTCTTAGGCGGGTTTGTTAGTTTATCGGTGTTATATACAAAGGCAAAGTAACCAAAGTCATAAGGTACAAAGGTATTGTCATCCCAACCATTAGGCAGTGTTACTGATGAAGTATCAACCTTGTGCTCAGCCAATAAACCCGTCGCTTTCGCTTCAGCCATTAGGTTGTTATCTAGACCTAATACGATGTCAGCCTTGCTGTTACCGCCCTCAAGACGCAAGCGGTTAAGAATAGACACGCCATCTTCAAGCGCGACAAAATTCACATCACAACCACACTTCTCTTCAAATGCTTTTTCAACGGCAGGACGAGGGCCCCAATCCGCAGCAAAAGAGTCATAGGTGTATACACTCAAAGTGTTGTCTGCAGCGAAGGCAGAAAAAGAGATCGCTGTAGTAACAGCAAGGGTAGTTAATGTGAATTTCACTGGACGCTCTCCATGGTCTGAGCGGCACAGGTTTGAGGGAGGAGAACGGTAGAGGTTGTTCCTAACTCAATTCCTACGCCAGCATTATCTGGTTCAGGTTTACGGGTCCCAAGCGTGTGCTTGATCTCAGCTCGCATTCATTATTTGAATGGTTCGCTCCCCGATGAGTGTTCAGAATTGTAATTCGAATTTTAACAATAAGCTATCAAGTTTGGATCAATTACGTTGATCGTACCCCCAACGTGGCACTAAACCTTGCTCGATACCAAGATGGTCTAGAATGCGCGCCACCATAAAATCAACCAAGTCTTCGATCGATTTAGGTTGATGATAAAAACCCGGAGCTGCAGGCATGATCGTCACGCCCATGGTTGAGAGTTTATGCATGTTCTCTAGGTGCAACGTAGAAAATGGCGTCTCACGAACCACCAATAACAGCTGACCTCGCTCTTTCATAACTACGTCTGCTGCTCGCTCTATCAAGTTATCCGATAAGCCATGAGCAATTGAAGCCAAGCTACCCGCAGAACACGGACACACCACCATCTGCTTCGGTGCAGCTGAACCAGAGGCAACTGGTGAGAACCAGTCATCCTTGCCACACACCACCAGCTTTTCTGGATCACAGCCAAGATGCTTAACCAAAGCTTGTTTCGCCGCTTCCGGTCCAGCAGGTAACTTAAGTTCATGCTCTGTCGCTAAGACTACTCGCGCAGCCGACGATATCAGTAAATACACCTGATAATCGGCTGCTAATAAGCATTCGAGTAAACGCAGTCCATAAGGCGCACCAGATGCGCCAGTGAAAGCAAGAGTTATCGCTTTATCGTGTTTTGTCATGTTCTCAGTTACTTCAAATTATAAGGTCTTGGGTTAACCTTTAAGGGCTAACGCATCCAACAATTTCTGGTGAATACCACCAAAGCCACCATTACTCATTACCAAAATTTGGTCACCCGCTTGTGCCTCTGAGACAATTTTAGCAACGAATGCATCCATGTCATCACTGACGTGTGCAGGTTGATGACAAGCATCCGCGACATCCTGTACAGACCAATCAATGTTATCTGGTTGGAATAAGTAGGTAGAATCCGCTTGCTTGAGCGAATCAGCCAAGGTTTCTTTGTGCACACCGCGTTTCATGGTGGCTGAACGAGGCTCTAAAACGGCAATGATTTTTTTCGTGTCGACCTTATTACGTAAACCACCGAGCGTAAGTTCAATCGCGGTTGGGTGATGTGCAAAATCATCATAAACAGATACACTAGCCACCTCACCTTTAAACTCCAAACGGCGCTTGGTGTTGATGAAAGTCGCCAGCGATTCACACGCTAAATCCGGTGTTACACCCACATGTCTTGCCGCCGCAATCGCCATTAAGGCGTTGTTAACGTTGTGGTCGCCGACTAAATCCCAATCTACCGTACCAACACATTCGCCTTGGAAGTAAACCTCAAACTTAGAGCCGTCTTTAACTAGCTTCTTGGCATCCCAATCACCGAGTTCACCGCTCGACTCAGTCTCACTCCAGCAACCGCGAGATAGAACATCTTGAATAGCCGTGTCTTGCTTCGGTGAGAAAATGCGACCATTGCTTGGCACGGTACGCACTAAATGATGGAACTGACGCTTGATCGCTTCAAGATCATCGAAGATGTCAGCATGATCGAATTCAAGGTTATTCATGACCAAGGTTCTTGGATGGTAATGAACGAACTTAGAGCGTTTATCGAAAAAAGCACTGTCGTATTCGTCAGCTTCCACAACGAAGAACATGCTTTCGCCCAGACGAGCTGAGATACCAAAGTTACCCAATACACCACCTACAAGGAAGCCTGGTGCGTAACCGCAATCTTCAAGGACCCATGCCAGCATGCTCGATGTTGTTGTCTTGCCATGCGTGCCCGATACCGCCAAAACCCAACGATCATGTAATAAGAACTCTTGCAACCACTGCGGGCCAGATGTGTATCTAAGGTTGTTATCCAATACATACTCAACACACGGATTACCACGGCTCATCGCATTACCGATGACCACAAGGTCTGGCCTTGGTTCTAATTGGCTAGGGTCGAACCCTTCAATAATTTCAATCCCTTGAGACTCCAATAAGGTGCTCATTGGCGGGTAAACATTCGCGTCACTACCGGTAACCTTGTGACCTAATTGACGAGCCAATACCGCAGCACCACCCATGAAGGTGCCACAAATTCCTAAGATATGAATATGCATAAATTGCTTCCAAACGCTTGGCTAAATGAACCATGTCTAAATCAAACTACTTGCACTCATTATCATTAAATGACGATTAAAAGCGAGCGGCAATGCAAAACAAATTGAGTCGACATAGTAAGTGAGATCTGTGTCGCTTAGTTCATTACCATTAAAAAGATCTAACCTTTAGAATTTAGGTAAGCGTCTAGATGAATAAAGCCCACTCAAGAGGCCGAATCTACAGTGCTCAAATCCCCCCTAATATTGAGAGAAGTTTAAGGAAATAACATGTCTGAGATGCGCACCCTTGGTGAGTTCATTGTTGAGAAACAGAGTGACTTCCCCCATGCAAGCGGTGATCTATCATCCCTTTTGTCGTCTATTCGACTTGCTGCAAAAATTGTTAACCGTGAGATCAACAAGGCCGGCCTAGTCGACATCACTGGCGCTGTTGGTACAGACAACGTGCAAGGTGAAGAACAGCAAAAGCTAGACCTTTACGCGAACGACAAATTTAAAGCGGCTCTTGAAGCTCGTGACCAAGTTTGTGGTGTAGCAAGTGAAGAGGAAGACGAAGCAGTCGCGTTCAACAAAGAGCTCAACAAAAACGCAAAATACGTTGTTCTGATGGATCCACTTGATGGTTCTTCAAACATCGATGTGAATGTATCTGTTGGTACAATTTTCTCTATCTACCGTCGTGTGTCTCCTATCGGAACGCCACCGACACAAGAAGATTTCCTACAGCCAGGACACAAGCAAGTAGCCGCGGGTTACGTGATTTACGGTTCTTCAACCATGCTTGTATACACAACAGGTGCTGGCGTAAACGGCTTCACCTACGACCCATCACTGGGTACCTTCTGCCTATCTCATGAAAACATGATGATTCCAGATGAAGGCAAGATTTACTCAATCAACGAAGGCAACTACATCCGCTTCCCTACGGGTGTGAAAAAGTACATCAAGTACTGCCAAGAGAATGAGCCAAGCGACAACCGTCCTTACACATCACGTTACATCGGTTCTCTAGTATCAGATTTCCACCGTAACCTGCTGAAAGGAGGCATCTACTTGTACCCAAGCACACAAAGCCACCCGCAAGGTAAACTGCGTCTGCTTTACGAATGCAACCCTATTGCTTTCCTTATGGAGCAAGCGGGCGGTATCGCTTCAGACGGTGCTCAACGTATCATGGACATCAAACCAACTGAGCTGCACCAACGTGTACCTTTCTTCGTTGGTTCAACAAACATGGTTCGCAAAGTAGAAGAGTTTCTTGAGCTGAACCCAGAGTAACCCTCTCGCTTCATTCTCAAATAAATACCATTAAAAAAGGTTCATCGCGGCTTTCCGGGGAAAGCCGCTTTTATCTTCAAGAAGAAGTAGTCTGTATCTCGATATCCATACCCCATTCGCTTGATTAACTTTATTTTGTTGTTTATCCCTTCCAATGTGCAGGTGTTGAGCGGATAAGTTGCCGATGCAATAATACCGTGAAGATAAGGCCTCAGTTTTCGTGCAAACTCTTTCAATGGCTTAATTCCACTCTCTTGCACTTGTGCCCACCATACCTCCCAGAGCCCCTTAGCATGTGCTTCTGATTTACAGTACCAAAGCTCTTTGAGTTGTGAGCCGAGTATATAAGTGGCCATCAAGTCCTTATTGATATTCAATATTTCAGTAAGATAGCTATCTTGTCGTGCATTTAAATTACCTCTGTTTTTCAGCAGTACCCAGCGTGAGCGCTTCACCCATTGCCTCGCTTTTTATCCTGCTTGAGTTTGTTAGCTTGGTCGACTCTGACTCTATCCATCACCTCACGACCGAACTTAGCAACAACATGGAATAAGTCGTAAACGATTTTTGCATTCGGGCAGTGCGCTTGAACTTCAAGGTCAAAAGCCGTATTCATGTCCATTGCGACCGCTTCGATATTGTTACCATGCTTGCCTAACTGCTCGAAAAACGGTCGTATGTCCTTGCGGCTACGACCTAACCCTATCCAAATGACTTGGTGAGTCTTAGCATCAGCGATGACTGTGGCATATCGGTGCCCTTTAAAGATGGCGAACTCGTCCATGACGAGTTGCCTTAGCCCTTCCCATTTCACTGACGGTACCACTTGGCGAAGTCGACGTTTATCTATCTCTTTAATGGTGTGCCAATGAACGCTCGTTAACTGGGAGATATGCTTAATGGGAAGAAGAGGCAGTAGTTGTTCTATATAGCTTTTTAGACGCGTCGTTATACGAGCATAAGGCTCTAACCAAGATAGAAACTCTGTTTTTATGCCGCAGTCACGACACTTGATCCTTCGAGTTTGAACGGAAAGCTCAACAGGAACATTGAACAACATGGCCTCTTTCACATGACGCCATTGATACTCATGGATAGCCTCAGCTTCAAGACCGCAAAGGCATTTAGCCTCAGAATTAGGTTTAAGAGTTAGTGTAACAAGTGATGCTGTCTGGTGAGACTTTACTATTTTAAAGCCTTCCCAGAATGAAGATAGGAAAGTATGATTCGGCATGAAAACGGTAGTTTGTGTATGATTTTTGTTTGGCGACTAAACCATATCACTTACTACCGTTTTTTTTGTTTTTAGTTCCCGCTAATCCGCGATGAACCTTAAAAAAGGGCTTCCATTAGGAAGCCCTTTTCGTTGTTAATCTATTTGAAGCAGGACCAATCAATAAAGCTCAGTTACATCGGCAGAGCAGCAATCGTGCCGTTCACTTCTTTAAAAATAGTAAGCTTTTGTTTGTCAGACACTTCAGGAAGAAGCACCTTGCCGTGGTCGAAGCGAAACTCTCCAACACCTTCGATGGCAAACTGGCCCTTGAACAGGACTTTAACGAAACGCGCCACCTGATGTGGGCGGTAAGTAGAAAATTTTCTTAACATAATACAACCTCAATTCCATTTGAGTACTACAGTCACGCACCTGAACACCACCGTATTCAAAGCACATTTAATCGCTAATTCCTTTAGCAAACAGCAAGATAATCTATTGTTCATCTCGATATTGATGCATTATACCTTTTGATAACAAGTCTGCAACTTATTTCTACATCGTACGATAAAAAAGTTAAAGAGGCATTTTTCAAATTTCATATTATACTTCCAGTGCAAACCAATAAGCGGAACAAAAATATAATGAAAAACAAAACTCTACTGGCTTTTCTAGCCGCAGCCTCTCCACTCTTCGCCAATGCTCACAATCTATCTGTAGGTTCAACTCTGCCTGCTGTCGATGTTAGCAACTATGGTGAAATCGTTCTAAACGACGGCAATACCGGATATCAAGCTTGGGCAACCAGCAATCTCCTAGGTAAAGTGCGCGTCGTTCAAGCTATCGCCGGTCGTAGCAGCTCTAAAGAGCTAAACGCACCACTGATGGCAGCCATTACAGCATCGAAGTTCTCAGAAGACAGCTACCAAACCACCACTATCATCAACCAAGATGATGCTATCTGGGGTACGGGTTCTTTTGTTAAATCGTCAGCAGAAAGCAGCAAAGAAGAATTTCCATGGTCTTCTATGGTGTTAGACGAAGATGGCACCGTTGCTTCATCTTGGGCTCTGAAAGAAGAGAGCTCGGCGATCATCGTTCAGGACAAACAAGGAAAAATCTTGTTTGTTAAAGAAGGTGCGCTTAACGAATCCGAGGTCACGCAAGTCATTGAATTGATTAAAGCGAGTCTTTAATCAGATATTCACCTCTTTTTCGAGACCTTATCAAAGGATATTGTTATATTGTAACAGTATCCTTTTTTAATTCTGTGGTTAATCATCCTCATGTGGCAAGACACACCCAACAATGTGAAACGCAAAACAGGCTTCTTGCTTGGGCTGATGCTCATGTTAAGCGTGTTAGCTGCAACACACATGGTGGACATTGACCCAGAGCACCATACTTCGCATCACTGTGAGCTGTTTTCAATAAATCAGTTCATTACGGCACACTCACTACCACAAGTTCCAGAGTTTCATTCAGAGTTTACTGTCGTTATCACAGAGTCAGTAACCTCACTACAGCGCCTCTATTTCGCCTATCTAGCGCGCTCTCCTCCTGTCAAAAACACTTAATTACCACTACTTTTTAATTAACCTTTATTCAGGAAACAAAACATGAAACCTTCTATTTTAGCCGTTGTTATCGGCATGACTGTCTCTACTAATGTTCTAGCAAACGAAGAATTCCGCTCTCATGGTGCGCACGTACATGGTCAAGTTGAAGTAAACATCGCTCAAGATGGACAAGAACTGCTTGTTGAAGTAACAGCACCAGGTGCCGATGTGGTTGGCTTTGAACATGCTCCAGAAACTGCTGAGCAAAAGAAAGTGTTTGAGCAAGCTATCGCACAACTGAACAAGCCAGACGAACTGTTTAGCTTTAACAATGCGAGCTGTACTCTGAAATTTAAATCAGTAACTAACACGCTAGAAGGCGATCATGATGATCATGAAGGCCATGATCATGAAGGCCATGACCACGCTGAACACGGTCATGATGACCACGAAGGCCATGACCATGCTGAACACGATCATGACGACCACAAAGACCATGACCATGCTGAACACGATCATGACGACCACGAAGGCCATGACCACGCTGAGCACGATCATGACGACCACAAAGACCATGACCATGCTGAGCATGCTCATGATGACCACAAAGACCATGACCACGCTGAACACGATCATGACGACCACGAAGGTCACGATCACCACGACCATGAAGGCCATGATCACTCAGAAGGTGGCCACGGTGAGTTCACTGTTGAGTACCACTATGAATGTTCAGATGTTGCTAAGCTAGACACAGTTAGCACTCAGTGGTTCTCTAAGTTCAGCAACACTGAAAAAATGACGGTGAACCTACTAACAGACACAGCTCAAGTGCAAGAAGTACTTAACGCAGAGCGTATTAGTTTCCGATTCTAATCACTCCTAGATCGGATTAAACGTAAATAAGCAGCCAAGTAAGTACCTACTTACTTGGCTGTTCAAATCGGTGTGCTCTAGGGAATTTATGCTTCTAATTGCTGTCCAGTAGATACACCGCTTTAATTATTGGAGCTCGCATGTCTTCTGACAGTTCATCACTTGTGGTCAAACTCGAAAATATTAGCTTTCGTTGGAAGCCTGAATTACCACCAACACTAGAGATCCCTTCTCTGCATATCCAAGCTCAAGAGCACCTTTTCATAAAAGGGCCAAGTGGTTGTGGCAAATCTACATTGCTAGGGCTGCTGACTGGAATCAACCAAGCCGAGCAAGGTGAAGTCTCTATCTTAGGCCAAGACCTGACTCAGCTTACACCTCGTCAAAGAGACAAATTCAGAGCCGACCATATAGGTTATATCTTCCAACAATTTAACCTGCTTCCTTACCTATCAGTCATCGACAACGTGACGCTACCTTGCCAGTTCTCAACTATTCGCAAGCAACAAGTCACAGAGAGTAAGAACAGCCTGCAAGCCACTGCTCAAGATTTATTGTTACGACTAAAGCTGCCTCAAGCCCTAATGGATAAACCTGTTACTGAGCTAAGTATTGGCCAACAACAACGTGTCGCCGCAGCCCGAGCCCTCATCGGCCAGCCTAAAATTATCATTGCAGATGAACCAACATCCGCATTGGATCATGACAACCGAGAAGCCTTTATCGAACTGTTGCTAGAACAAGCCAATCAAGCTGGTTCTACTCTTATCTTTGTAAGTCACGATCCAACACTCGAAAAATTGTTCACTCGAACCATAGATTTAAAAACCGTTAACCAAGCTAAGGTTGTCGTATGAAAGTAATTACTCACTTAGCCTTAAAAAGCGTACTCAATCGTAAAGCCACCGCTATTCTAACCATTCTTACCGTGGCGGTGTCTGTCATTCTATTGCTCGGTGTTGAGCGCGTGAGAACCGAAGCTAAGAGCAGCTTTGCGAATACCATTTCAGGTACTGACCTGATCGTCGGTGGCCGTTCTGGCCAGGTAAACCTTCTGCTCTACTCTGTATTTCGAATCGGTAATGCGACCAACAATATCGACTGGAAAAGCTATCAAGAATTTAGCCAACATAATGCAGTAAAGTGGGCGATCCCTATCTCACTAGGCGACTCTCACAAAGGCTTCCGCGTGATGGGTACCAACCATAGCTACTTTGAAAACTATCGCTATGGAAGTAAGCAATTACTTACTTTCCAACAAGGTAAAGAGTTTGAAGAGTTGTTTGATGTAGTGATTGGTGCCGATGTCGCGAAGAAACTGGATTACACGATAGGTGACCAAATCATTCTTGCACACGGTATCAGTGATGTAGCGTTCAGCCGTCACGATAATCTGCCCTTCAAGATCGTTGGAATACTGGCACCAACCGGAACGCCGGTAGACAAAACCGTACACGTATCACTAGAAGCAATCGAAGCGATTCACGTGGGTTGGGAGTCGGGTGCTAACCTAGGCCACACGCCAGATGCCGAAACCTTAAAGACCTACGATTTCCAACCTCAGCAAATCACCGCAATGATGCTTGGGCTGAACTCGAAGATTCAAACCTTCGCACTGCAGAGAGAAATCAATAACTACCGTCAAGAACCGTTGAGCGCAATTATGCCGGGCATTGCTCTGCATGAATTATGGGGCATGATGGCCGTGGCAGAACAAGCATTGTTGATTGTTTCAGGGTTTGTTGTGGTCGCCGGTTTACTGGGGATGTTAAGTAGTCTATTAACGAGCTTGCAAGAAAGACGTCGCGAGATGGCTATCCTGCGTGCGATGGGGGCAAGACCTCGTCATGTGTTTGGTCTATTGATTAGTGAAGCCAGTGCCCTGACCTTCTTAGGCATCACATTGGGCGTTGCCGTGTTGTTTGCTCTGATCGCAGCAGTTGCTCCTATTGTGCAACAAAGTTATGGTATCAACATATCGATATCCGCAATCACACCGCATGAGTGGAAACTGCTTATGTTGGTACAAGTTGCCGGAATCATTATCGGCTTTATTCCCGCTTTCAGGGCTTACCGTCAGTCATTATCTGATGGCATGACTATTCGAATCTAAAACAGGAACCTACGATGCAACGCAAATTCCTACTGATACTTGGGCTACTTATGTTCCCATTTATCAGCACAGCTCACGCTGACACCACTCAGAATGAGGAATCGGTATTAACACTCGAATGGATTGATTTAATTCCAGAATCAGAGCGCGCTCAATTAGATTCGTTTGGTATGCCGATGGTAGACCACAACAGCATGGAAAAACCTCAGCAATCGACACTTGGTGCGGTTCGCCCAGAGTTAAACGGCAGCAAGGTTAAGATCCCAGGCTTTGTGATTCCATTGGAAGGCGATGAGAACATGATCACTGAGTTTCTGTTGGTGCCATACTTTGGCGCATGTATCCACGTGCCGCCACCGCCACCAAACCAGATTATCTACGTGAAGTTCCCGCAAGGTGCACCCATTCAGCAACTATGGGATGTGATCTATTTGGTCGGTACGCTGAAAACAGAATCGATCAGTCACGACTTAGCTCAGACTGGTTATCTTATTGAAGGTACTGCGATAGAAGAATATGACGACATGTAGTCATTAGAGGGGGGGCTCAAGGATGAGCTGCCGTCACTGAATAAAAGATATTATTCAATAACAGTTTAATAACGATATTGTTTGACTAGATTACGCGATGTAATTAGACAAATAAGCTAGAACAGCTACGTAAGTAGCGAGTAATAACCCTATGCTAAGCTGTTTCTTCAGCTTGTTATCATTGACTTGATTCATAACTCCTCCTTGAGAATTACAACAAATTTAACATTTTATTATCATTAGCAAAAGTAAAATTTTGTTGAAGTCTTCAACTCTGCACGCAAAATCTAGCCACCAATCAGATAAAGAGTTACATTTTAGACAGTTATATCAATCACAGTATTTAAGAATTCAGAAATGGCGTTTCAACAAGCTAGGGCGAGCAATGAATAACTACGATTGGTATTGAGCCACATCCTAACGGTACTCTTATGTCAGAAACCAAACAGCCAGTGATCATTGAGCATGCTAGCGACACACAGCACAAGCATGAGAAAAAGCCTCATATTGCCGACAGTGCAAGTCGAATGCTGCACATTGCCCAAAGCTTCGGTTTAGATTCCTTAATCAGTCACAGCGAGGAAGCGAACGATAAAGCCGCTAGCACACTGATTGAGAGAGCGTTATTGCGAGAGAACAAACGCAAGGAATTACGCCAAAAGAACTTAGAGCAGATTCTGAAACTGGCGCACTCTTCATGTAAAGATGAAGCGGCTGGAGATCCAGATCAGGACTGGCTGTACCGCTTTTTCGATATGGCGCAAGAGATCCATAATACCTCGATGCAAAGACTATGGGCTCAAGTGCTGAAAAGAGAAGTCACCAATCCAGGCTCGACTTCGATGAAGGCACTGCAAATCTTGAAAGATATGACGCCAAAGGAAGCACTGACTTTACAAAGAGCGGCTTCATTGGGCTGCAGTTTTGGTAGTGATAACAGCAGGAAACTATTACTTGGTTTTAAATCTCACGCAGGGCTATTCAGCTTTGGTAAAAGAGACACCACCAACACTATCAACCTTGGTGGGCATAACCTGCCCTACTCTAGCCTGCTTCATTTAATTGAACTTGGGATTATCCTTGGCACAGAGTTAGAGTCTGGTGAGATTGATTTCGACCCAGCACTGCACCTAACCTATCAAGGTAAAAGCATGTCACTGGCGCCAATATCCAAAGGGGTTAAGCTGGTTTATTACCGATTCAGTCCAACAGGCAACGAACTGTGTACCTTACTTGGCAACAAACCCAACATGCAGTATTACGACCAATTGATTGCACTATTGAGCCAGAAATTCACGGTTCAGACAGAAGTGAAAAGCAGTGTGAACTACACCGTCTAGATAATAGAGCCTAGTAAATAGACGGTGTAAAAAGTGAAGAGTATTGAGTGAAATAAAGAGAATCTAGAAGATAGGTTTCTTGTCTCGGTAATCCAAGGTTGCCCTATTTATCCGTTGGCAATAAACAGATAAATAACTGAGCAGCCTTAGTCATACCAACGATCTCAATTGGCTAAAATATTACGCTTCTCTAAAGCATCAATACACAGTTCAACCAACTCATCGAGTGTCTTCTCACCCGCCGGTAGATCTATCTCTGGATTCTGCGGCGCCTCGTAAGCTGAGCTAATACCAGTGAAATTCGGGATTTCTCCAGCACGTGCTTTCTTATACAAACCTTTAGGGTCACGCTGTTCGCACACTTCTAATGGCGTATTCACAAACACCTCAAGAAACTCACCTTCCGGCATTAAATCACGTACCAACTGTCTTTCTGCTTGGTGCGGAGAAATAAACGCTGACAACACGATCAAGCCTGCATCCGCCATCAATTTAGCGAGCTCACCGATACGACGAATATTCTCTCTACGGTCTTGCTCTGAAAAGCCAAGGTCGCTACATAAGCCATGACGCACATTGTCACCATCCAATAAGTAAGTATGGTAACCAAGCTGTGCCAAGCGATTTTCTAATGCTCCAGCGACTGTCGACTTCCCAGAACCAGACAACCCCGTGAACCAGAGCACAGCTGGTTTTTGTGATTTCAGATTAGAGCGAAATGCTTTATCAATCGAGTGTTGATGCCACACAACATTCTCATCTTTTGGTTTGAGTACTGCGGTCATAATTAGTCCTTTAAATAAACAGCATTAAAATGGGAAAAAGTAAGGAATTAGGGTCAGCACCAAGCCCGAGTAAACAATCGAGATTGGGATACCGATACGTAGATAATCCGTGAGATGGTAATTACCTACGCTATAAACAAGTAAGTTGGTTTGGTAGCCGTATGGCGAAATGAAGCTAGCACTCGCACCAAACAAAACCGCCATGATGAACGGCATTGGATCAACGCCATAACCTACCGCCATGCTGTAGCCGATAGGAAATGACAGCGCTGCAGCCGCATTATTGGTAACCAGTTCAGTCAGAACCAAGGTCATGAAATAAGTCGCGACTAATGCCCCGAACACACCCCAACCATTAAAGGCTTCCATGAACATCAGTCCCATGCGCTCAGACAAGCCCGATGAAATCATCAGTTGAGCAATAGACAGGGCTGAACCAACAATCACCACAATATCAACCGGAAAACGGCGACGAAGCTCACCAAGCTGCACCACACCAAATGCCACCAGCAATAGTAAGAAGCCTGCGAGCCCTTTGATAATAGGTACGACATCAACAAGCGCTAAACCAATCACGCTAGCAAAACCCAATAACACTAATGTCGATTTGTCAGCATCAAGCTTGGCACTAGAATCCAAGTCATTCATCAACACGAACTCTTTATTGTGTTGCTGGCGCTGCTCTTCAAAACGTTTACCGGGTACCAAAATCAAGGTGTCACCAGCAGTCAGTGTGATATTTCCAAGACCACCTTCAAGGCGTTCATGACCACGACGAATCGCAACCACAACGGCATCAAAACGGTCTCTAAACTGGCTGGTTTTCAATGTTTTATTACAGAAGCTTGCTGACGAACTCACCACCACTTCAACAAAGCTCTGACCGTTCAAATGGTGCTGGCCGAACAGGGTTAATCCTTGGATTTCTTGCAGTGTTGCAACACTCTCTACATCACCACAAAACAACAGTCGGTCACGAGCTTGCAGTATAAAGTCAGGGTCAATCGACGCGGTTGTTTTACCGTCGCGAATTACTTCCGCTAAGAACAATTTTCTCAAAGCTCTTAGGTTGTTCTCACTGACACTGCGGCCAACTAACGGCGAACCTGGCTCAACTCTGGCTTCTAAGAAGTAAGGCAAATCGTCTTGAGATCCATCATCGTAGCTGGGTAGAAAGTAGCTAAGAGGAATAAGGATCAACACACCGCCGACCAAAACCGCTAAACCGATCAAAGTGGGTGTGAAAAAGTTTAAGCTCGGCAGTCCAGCATCTTCAACAAAACTATTGATGATCAAGTTGGTTGAGGTGCCGATCAATGTCAGTGTTCCACCAAGAATTGCGGCGTATGACAAAGGAATAAGTAACTTAGATGGCGCGTGTTGTTGATTACGTTTGATCGCCCCGATCAAAGAGACAACCACCGCCGTATTATTAGTAAAAGAAGAAAGTAGCGCTGTGGAAATACCCAACTTAGCAACCACTGTGCCTAGCCTGCCTTCAGAGATATTGCGGCTAACCCAGCTGATTAAACGAGTTTTCTCCAACGCACTTGATGCGAGGATCAGAAGAATTAAAGTCAGTAACGAGGAGTTAGTGAAGTTATTAGCTAGGCTCGACAGATCGATCATCCCGCCCATAAAAGCAATGAACGCCGCGCCAGCAAAGATAAAGCTTGGCTTAATACGGGTAACGAGCAGGCAAGTAATGATGCCGAGCAAAATCGCTAATACAAATCCTTGTTGCCACATATACCCGTCCTTTATGGCGGAAACGGTCGGTTTCCGCCTAATTCAATAAGCTGTTACTTGGTCGTTTATGACTTCAGTAGTTGGCTTAAATCTTTGGCATCCCAATGAGGGAAGTGCTTACGAACCAATGCGTTGAACTCAAGTTCAAATGCAGAGAAGTTACCGACTTGCTGTTCAACAGAGTCCAAACGGTCTCGAATCAAACCCGCGCCAACCGTTACATTAGTTAGACGGTCGATCACGATGAAGCCACCGGTATCGGCACTTTCACGGTATTTATCCAGCGCGACAGTCTCGTTCAATGACCATTCACACAAGCCAATGCCATTCAGTGGCAACTCATCAACAGCGTGAGTCGACAGGTTGTTGATGTCGTACTGGTGACGAACGGTTTCAACCTGACCGACGGTTTTCTTGCCTGCGATCTTGATGTCGTAAGCTTTACCCGGTTGCAGTGGTTGCTCGGTCATCCACACGATGTCAGCCAATACGTGGTTAGTCGATTCAATCTGAGCGTTCTCCAACACAATCAAATCACCACGACTGATGTCGATCTCATCTTCAAGGGTCAGTGTTACCGCCAAGCCCGCTTGCGCAGATTCCAAATCACCATCAAAGGTCACGATGCGTGCAACCTTAGACGTTTTTCCTGATGGCAGAGCCTTGATTTCATCACCAACACTCACACGGCCAGAAGCGACTGTGCCTGCAAAGCCACGGAAATCTAAGTTTGGGCGATTCACATACTGCACTGGGAAACGGAATTCACCCGCAGAACGTTTTTGGTCAATGTCGACGTTCTCTAACACTTCTAGTAGAGATGGGCCTTCGAACCATGCAAGCTCTTTACTTGGTGCAGCAACGTTAATGCCTTCAAGTGCCGAAACCGGCAAGATCTGAATGTTAGTTTCGCCTTCTAGGTTTTCAGCAAACTCTAGGTATTCATCACGAATCTCTTCAAAACGATCTTGTGAATATTCCACGAGATCCATCTTGTTAACTGCAACGATGAAATGCTTCAAACCAAGTAGGTTAGAAATAAACGAGTGACGACGCGTTTGATCCAGAACGCCCTTACGAGCATCAATCAAGATCACTGCCAGATCACACGTTGAAGCGCCTGTTGCCATGTTGCGCGTGTACTGCTCATGTCCTGGGGTATCAGCAATAATGAATTTACGTTTTTGCGTCGAGAAGTAGCGGTAAGCTACATCGATCGTGATGCCTTGCTCACGCTCAGCCTGCAAGCCATCAACAAGCAGTGCCAAGTCAGGCTTCTCACCTGTCGTACCTACTCGTTGGCTATCCGAGTGAACTGCTGCTAGCTGATCTTCATAAATCTGTTTTGTATCATGGAGTAAGCGACCGATTAACGTACTTTTACCGTCATCTACTGAGCCACAAGTTAAAAATCTAAGCATAGATTTATGCTGATGCTGACTTAGATAACCTTCAATCCCTAGTTCAGCCAATTCGGCTTCTACTGCACTATTCATTTTTCTTTCCTTAGATTCTTAGAAATAACCTTGGCGCTTTTTCAGCTCCATTGAGCCCGACTGGTCATGGTCAATCGCTCGACCTTGACGCTCACTAGACGTCGCCACCAGCATCTCTTCAATAATGCCTGTTAGCGTATTCGCCTCAGATTCAACCGCTCCGGTTAGTGGGTAACAGCCTAAAGTACGAAAACGAACGCTTTTCTCTTCAATCACTTCACCTTCTTGCAGTTCCATACGGTCATCATCAACCATGATCAGCATGCCATCACGCTCAACAACTGGACGCTTGTCTGAAAGGTAAAGTGGAACAATATCGATGCTCTCTAGATAGATGTATTGCCAAATATCCAGCTCAGTCCAGTTTGATAAAGGGAATACACGGATGCTTTCGCCCTTGTTAACCTGACCGTTATAAGTGTGCCAAAGCTCTGGACGCTGGTTCTTTGGATCCCACGTGTGGTTCTTATCACGGAAAGAGTAAACGCGCTCTTTCGCTCGAGATTTTTCTTCATCACGACGGGCGCCACCAAAGGCTGCATCGAACCCATACTTATTTAACGCCTGCTTAAGACCCTGAGTTTTCATGATGTCTGTGTGCTTAGAAGAACCGTGCACAAATGGGCTACAACCCATCGCTAGACCTTCAGGGTTCTTATGTACCAAAAGGTCAAAACCATACTTCTTGGCTGTGCGGTCACGGAACTCAATCATCTCGCGGAATTTCCAATCCGTATCAACGTGTAGCAGTGGAAATGGAATCTTGCCTGGGTAAAACGCTTTGCGAGCTAAATGAAGCATCACAGAAGAATCTTTACCGATGGAGTACATCATTACTGGGTTATCAAACTCAGCCGCTACTTCACGGATAATATGAATACTTTCCGCTTCTAGCTGTTTTAGGTGGGTTAAACGTTCTTGGTCCATTTCAGTGCTTCCTTTAAGGCTCGCGTTACGAGCAATTCATTACTTGGTCTTGCCAAGCAAGGGATTTAACTCATCCACTTAAGTGAATGGGAGTATTGGCACTAGAAGAAAACAGAAGCTTCGTTTTGAGCTATCCTTGCTATTCATCTGCCTGATACGTCCTTGATATAGGCATTATGACGAGCCTCTCATATTACTGGAAATTCTAAAATTTCATTTTTTATTCGAAAAGCTGATAAGGGATTAAATTTATAGATAAGCAGGTGAAATGAATGGACTAATCTTATCGATTTCAATTGTGCATTGATTGAGCAGGTTTGGGAGGCGTCTTGCAGAACACCATAAAGTAATCGATCTAAGTCACGAATTAACATTCGTTGTAATCATTGTTTCATTCCATTTTGTTACATTACGCAACGAATTTTCTACTATCCACTTTGGAGCTACAAAATGAAAGTTGCAATGAAACCTTTATCATTGGCTGTACTTGCAGGTCTTGGTCTGACTCTAGCAGGCTGCACAACAACACCAGATACCGATGAAGTGATTAAACTGCGTGTCGTAGAGACAACGGACATCCATACCAACCTAATGGATTACGACTACTACAAAGACAAGCCATCGAAAAAAATCGGCTTAGCACGTACTGCAACTTTAGTAAAAGAAGCTCAAAACGAAGTAACAAACAGCGTATTAGTTGATAACGGTGACTTGCTACAGGGTAGCCCAATGGGTGACTACATGGCAGACAAAGGCATCGTTGCAGGTGAAGTTCACCCTGCATACAAAGCAATGAACCAACTAAGTTACGATGCAGCAAACATCGGTAACCACGAATTCAACTACGGTCTTGAGTTCCTAGAAGAGTCTATCAACGACGCTGATTTCCCATACATCAGTGCTAACGTTTACGACGCAAAAACGAAAGAACATTACTTCACGCCTTACATCATCAAGACGCACACTTTTGAGGATACAGCAGGCGTAGAGCATGAGATCAAAGTGGGTTACATCGGTTTCGTTCCACCACAAATCATGACGTGGGATAAGAAGAACCTTGAAGGCAAAGTTACTGCTCGCGACATCATTGAAACTGCGAACGAGTTAGTGCCTCAAATGAAGGCTGAAGGTGCAGACGTTATCGTTGCAATCCCTCACTCTGGCGTATCTCAAGACCCATACAAAGCTGGCGAAGAAAACTCTACGCTTTACCTTTCTGAAGTAGAAGGCATTGATGCTATCGCATTCGGTCACTCTCACGCAGTATTCCCAGGTAAAGGCTTCGACAATATCCAAGGCGTTGACAACGAAAACGGCACCATGAACGGTGTTGCGGCAGTCATGCCAGGTCGTTGGGGTAGCCACGTAGGTGTTATGGACCTAACACTTGCACAAAAAGACGGTAAGTGGGAAGTGGTTAAAGGCCAATCTGAAGCTCGCCCTATCTACGACAAGATCGAGAAGAAGTCGCTTGCTGCAGCTGATGAAGGCATCGTAACTGCACTAGAAAAAGACCACGCAGGTACTCGTGAGTTTGTTAACCAGCCAATTGGTAAAGCAGACGATGTGATGTACAGCTTCCTGTCTCTAGTACAAGACGATCCAACAGTACAGATTGTTAACCTTGCACAGAAAGATTACGTTGAGCAATTCATCCAAGGTGACCCAGACCTAGATGGTACGCCAGTACTTTCAGCAGCTGCACCATTCAAAGCGGGCGGTCGTAAGAATGACCCTGCAAACTTCACTGAAGTTGAATCTGGTCAACTGACATTCCGTAACGCAGCTGACTTGTACCTATACCCGAACACGCTAGTTGCGATGAAGGTAACAGGTCACGAAGTAAAAGAGTGGCTAGAGTGTTCTGCTGGTCAATTCAACCAGATCGACGTGAACTCAACTGCACCACAACAGCTGATCGAGTGGGATAACTTCCGTACTTACAACTTCGATGTTATCGACGGTGTTGATTACCAAATCGACGTAACTCAGCCTGCGAAATACGATGCAAACTGTAAAGTGGTTAACCCTGACTCACAGCGTATTGTTGGTCTAACTTACCAAGGTAAGCCAATCGACATGAAGCAAGACTTCCTGATCGCGACCAACAACTACCGTGCATACAGTGCTAAATTCCCAGGTACAGGTGAAGACTTCATCGCATTTGATGCACCAGATGAGAACCGTACTGTACTTGCAAACTACATCTCTCGCGTAAGCAAAGAGCAAGGTCAAGTGAGCCCAACAGCTGACAACAACTGGTCATTCGCACCAATCAAAACGGATAAAAAGCTAGATATCCGCTTTGAAACGTCACCAAGTGAGAAAGCGGCACAGTTCATCAAAGAAAAGGGTCAATACCCAATGAAACGTGTTGCGACTGACGATGTGGGTTTCGGCGTTTACCAAATTGACCTAACTAAATAGATTACTCTAGTAATCAATAGTTAACCTTCTAAAAGGCTGAGTTTAACGACTCAGCCTTTTTCTTGGTTCATCGCGGATTAGCGGGAACTAAAAACAAAAAAAACGGTAGTAAGTGATATGGTTTAGTCGCCAAACAAAAATCATACACAAACTACCGTTTTCATGCCGAATCATACTTTCCTATCTTCATTCTGGGAAGGCTTTAAAATAGTAAAGTCTCACCAGACAGCATCACTTGTTACACTAACTCTTAAACCTAATTCTGAGGCTAAATGCCTTTGCGGTCTTGAAGCTGAGGCTATCCATGAGTATCAATGGCGTCATGTGAAAGAGGCCATGTTGTTCAATGTTCCTGTTGAGCTTTCCGTTCAAACTCGAAGGATCAAGTGTCGTGACTGCGGCATAAAAACAGAGTTTCTATCTTGGTTAGAGCCTTATGCTCGTATAACGACGCGTCTAAAAAGCTATATAGAACAACTACTGCCTCTTCTTCCCATTAAGCATATCTCCCAGTTAACGAGCGTTCATTGGCACACCATTAAAGAGATAGATAAACGTCGACTTCGCCAAGTGGTACCGTCAGTGAAATGGGAAGGGCTAAGGCAACTCGTCATGGACGAGTTTCGCCATCTTTAAAGGGCACCGATATGCCACAGTCATCGCTGATGCTAAGACTCACCAAGTCATTTGGATAGGGTTAGGTCGTAGCCGCAAGGACATACGACCGTTTTCGAGCAGTTAGGCAAGCATGGTAACAATATCGAAGCGGTCGCAATGGACATGAATACGGCTTTTGACCTTGAAGTTCAAGCGCACTGCCCGAATGCAAAAATCGTTTACGACTTATTCCATGTTGTTGCTAAGTTCGGTCGTGAGGTGATGGATAGAGTCAGAGTCGACCAAGCTAACAAACTCAAGCAGGATAAAAAAGCGAGGCAATGGGTGAAGCGCTCACGCTGGGTACTGCTGAAAAACAGAGGTAATTTAAATGCACGACAAGATAGCTATCTTACTGAAATATTGAATATCAATAAGGACTTGATGGCCACTTATATACTCGGCTCACAACTCAAAGAGCTTTGGTACTGTAAATCAGAAGCACATGCTAAGGGGCTCTGGGAGGTATGGTGGGCACAAGTGCAAGAGAGTGGAATTAAGCCATTGAAAGAGTTTGCACGAAAACTGAGGCCTTATCTTCACGGTATTATTGCATCGGCAACTTATCCGCTCAACACCTGCACATTGGAAGGGATAAACAACAAAATAAAGTTAATCAAGCGAATGGGGTATGGATATCGAGATACAGACTACTTCTTCTTGAAGATAAAAGCGGCTTTCCCCGGAAAGCCGCGATGAACCTTTTTCTTTTCTTATCTAAATTATCAGTTTAAAACCTTAGCTTTCGAACCTTAAACACCTGCTCCTTCTTCATCTAAATCGCACATGTCAAATCATCTATTGAATCCAATCAACGTAAAAAAGCAGCAATTCGCTGTAAGTTTTTCTCAGCTCCTCCTGTCTATTTAATTTACTACACTCAATGAATGGCCGATAGGCCATTCATCTATAGGATAGATAAGGACATTTGATGGGCACCGTCGAGAGTATTCAAGCATGGTTAAATTCAGGGGAGGAGTCGCTGCTATGGCTGATGCTTGGCATTATCGCGCTTTCTTACCTGCTTGAAGATCTGGCAATCGTTACGGCTGCAGGTATAGCCACCCAAGGGCTCATCCCACCTCAATATGCGTTACTTGCGATTTTTGTCGGCATTGCCACCGGGGATCTTGGCCTTTATTACCTTGGGAAGTCAGGACGTTATTTCAGAGGCGTACGTTACAGAGCCCTCACCAATCGCTACTTTCGAGCGCTTCGTACCAAGTTGCGTCAAAACGCATTCAGCTGTCTTTTTGTCATCCGCTTTATACCGGGGCTTCGTACCGTTGGTTTTACCTTAAGTGGTTTTTTCGCCATACCCCTGCCTACTTTCTTGTTTGCCGTTATTAGCGCGACCGCGATCTGGACTGGCGTTGTCTTCTCTACCATCTACTATTTAGGGACATCAGCGTGGCTGCAAGCCTCTAAATATCAATGGATCGTCATCCCGTGTGCCATCGCTTTGCTGCTAGTCGGCAATCGAATAATGAATAAAACCTACTCTAGAGGATTATCATGAGTTCACCGCAAGATATTCACATCATTCCAGCACATAAAATAAATGCAGGCATGCCCCTGCTTGAAAAAGATACCGTGCGCAGTGTCTCTCCTTACGAGTTTCTTCCGACGTGGTTCTTCTACACTCCAGTAGTGATTCAAAGTCTGATGCAAGGGTTACGGCACTTTGATTGGGCGCTACCACTCATCGCCAACCCGAGCATTAAACTCAGTGGCATGGTCGGCGAATCGAAACACGAGATATTGAGCCTTGCTGGATCATCAAGTAAACGTTGGATCTCTCCATTTATCACTCTAACCAAAACCGATCTCAGCAGTAAGAAACAAGCTGAAGATGCACGCAGTGCACTCATCCAATCAGATCTTAATTTCCCTATTGTGGCGAAACCGGATCTTGGCTGCCGAGGTGTTGGGGTAAAGCTGATCAACAACCAAGACCAACTTGAGCAATATATTGAATCTTTCCCAAATCATGCTCGCTTTCTTCTGCAAGAAAAGGCGCCTTATCAAGCCGAGGCTGGCGTTTTTTATGTTCGTTACCCGAATAGCAAACAAGGTGAGATCATCTCGATCACTCTTAAATATTCGCCAATGGTGATTGGAGATGGTACCTCGACGCTCAAACAGTTAATCGAGAACAGCCCACGCGCTGGGCAGCTCAGTCACCTGTATCTACCAAGGCATGAAGATAAATTGGATCACGTGCTCGCAGAGGGCGAAGAGTTCCAACTTGCATTTGCAGGCAGCCATAGCCGTGGCTGTATCTTCCGAGACGGCAATCAATACATTACTCAAGCTTTAACCGAACGTTTAGATGAGATATTCGACGACTTCGATGGTTTCCACTTTGGTCGACTCGACGTCAAGTTTAAGGACATGCGCAGCCTAATGAACGGCGAGGATTTCACGATTCTTGAGGTCAATGGCGCAAGCAGCGAGGCCGGACATATCTGGGATCGCAACACACCACTGCGAGAAATATTTTCTACGCTACTTCTACAATACCGCATTCTTTTTGATATTGGCGCTCAACAGAAACAAAGAGGCCATCAACCTCCTTCTTTTAAGAGCTTATTTAACGCGTGGCAAGAAGAGCGACGTCTTGTTCAACAATATCCGACCACCGATTAATTTTGTACGAGGATCATGAATGAACCCCATAGCCCAACCGAGCGCCCTCACGTCTTTCTCTCCTAGTATCAAGGGAGCGGTAGAGATATTGAATCAGGGTTTAGAGTTTCTATTAGCAATTTCTGACAGCGACTACCTGACACGAGCGAAGCCGCACGTCACAAGCTCTATTGGTGAACATACTCGCCACACGCTCGATCTTTTTCATGCGCTGATTTTAAAAGAGAACGCGACCGTTGATTACAACACTCGTCGCCGTGGTCACCCTGTCGAGTACGACCGCTCTATTGCAGTCAAAGAGATCCACTATGTGATCAACTGGCTTGAACGATTAGACCGTAACGATCTCGAAGCGCCTATCATGATCCAAACCGAGGTTTCGATGGATGCTCAGGTATTTGCAAGCCTACCTTCTACGCTTGAAAGAGAGGTCACCTTTGCCGCCCTGCATGCCAATCATCATTATGCGATGATCAAGGTGATCACTACCTTCCTAGACATTGAAACCTGCAACACTTTTGGTTATGCCCCAACCACCAGTAGCTATCTGAGGGAGCAATAATCATGTGTTCAGTATCTTGGCTACTTGAAGAAAATGGTTATCAGATCTTTTTTAATCGTGATGAACAAAAGACCCGAGCATTGGCGATGCCACCGAAGCAATATCGAGTCAGCGGTGTCGATATCATCATGCCACTCGACCCAACGGGCGGTGGTAGCTGGATAAGCATTAACGAGTTTGGGCTTTCGCTATGCTTACTCAATAACTATCAAGGCATCGTTCCAGTCGGTCCTTTGGTCAGCCGTGGTTTGTTACTTAAGAACCTATCATCAAGTCGTAATATCAGTCAGCTCTCTGAAGCATTTCATAAGCTAGACCTGCACTCTTTTGCCCCGTTTACCTTGCTGGCTTTTGCACCAAACCTAACTCAATACAATGGTTTGGTTATTGCCTACATGTGGGATGGCATTCAACAGAAAATAGTGGAAACCGACTCACCACTATTCTCATCCGGTGTTGATTTAGAGCGAGTGCAAGCCTACCGACAAGCCAAATACGATCAGCTAATGGCAACAGGTAAGAATCAACAGAATTTACTGCAGTTTCATTCTCACCATCACGGTGAACAGCCCCATTTAGCAACTTGTATGCATCGTGAAGACGCACACACAGTCAGCTTTACCCATTTACGTAATCTGCATGGTCAAGCCTCGATGTTTTATGCACCCGGCTCACCTTGCGAACCAATCAAACCATGCCAGATAAATCAGCAGCGTTTTACCTTCGATTTATCACCCGCAATCAATCTATAGATGGAGTCCATCATGAGAAAACTAATCACCATGGTCATGCTACTTGTTAGCCCATACGTATTTGCTGCCGATGAAATCTATACCGGCTTCTTTAGCAGTAAGGCACTCGATGGCTACGATACCGTTGCCTATTTCACTTCAGGGAAGCCAGTTGAAGGGAGCAAGAAGTTCAGCACAGAGTACAAAGGTGCGGACTGGTATTTCTCTTCTGAAAAGAATCTGACTTTATTTGTTAATAATCCTGAAAAATATGCCCCTCAATATGGTGGTTATTGCGCATGGGCCGTTTCTGCCAAAAACGACTTCGCACCAGGTGATCCACAATACTGGACGATTGTTGATGACAAACTTTACCTGAACTATGACCGAGATATTCAGGAGACCTGGGAGAAAGACCGAGCAAAACATATTCAACAAGCCGATAAAGCTTGGCCGCAGTTGATTAAGTAAGGGAATAACCATGACACTCACTCCTGCTAAACATCTCCCGGCAGCATTTATCGCGTTTGTGTTTATTCAGTCTTTGTTCTTCAAGTTCACCGGCTCGTACGAGACAGAGCATATCTTTGGGACGCTAGCGACATGGTCTGGCTTAAGCTGGTTCGGCTCATTTGGCGGCTACTTGATTGGATTCGCTGAATTGATTGCGGCCATTTTGTTGTTTACTCGTTGGCACGGCCTAGGCGCCATTATGAGTGTGGGGATAATGAGTGGCGCAATATTTTTCCACCTGTTTACACCGCTCGGTATTCAAATGCCGGAGTTCAATGCGGCGGGTGAAATTGTTGGTTACGACGGCGGATTGCTGTTTGGCATGGCATGCCTAGTCTGGTTATGCGGTGCGTTTTTAAGTGTGAAAGATTTCAAGAATCAAGACGGTTTCCTACACAACTTTAGTCAATAAGGTAGCTTCATTATGATTGATAGTCCTTTTCGTTTACCACGTTACACGCCTTTTGGTTTAGGTGAGTCTGTTGTCGAGTGGGCAACTGGGCTATCTAAGCTAGACCGACTCTATCAAGAACGACAAAACGAGTTATCTAGCTTCGAATTCATGAATTACACGCTATCGGCGCTCAATATCGACTACTCGGTTGCATCGGGCACCACAGAAAATATCCCAGAAGAAGGGCCAGTAGTGATTGTGGCCAACCATCCACTTGGAGCAATTGAAGGTGTGATCCTTGCTGATCTCGTAGGATCAGTGAGGAAGGATGTGAAGGTGTTAGCGAATGAGTTGCTCAAGCGACTGCCTGAACTGGATGATCTTTTCATTGGCGTTGATGTGTTTAATGGTAAGGAGTCGAAACGTACCAATGCCAGAGCCATTAGAGATGCCAATAGTCACTTGGCCGCTGGCGGGTTATTAATTGTGTTTCCAGCAGGTGAAGTATCAAGTTACCGTAAAGGGGCAAAAACACTAACAGACATCGAATGGAGCAAATCAGTCGCGAAGTTCGTCAAACGTCACCAAGCAACCACGGTGCCTATCTTTATCAATGGCAAAAACAGCGAGCTTTTCTACCAAGCTGGGCGAGTTCATCCACTATTAAGAACCGCTCTACTCGGTCGTGAACTTCTTAATAAACAGGCAACGACTATCTCTATCTCGATTGGAGCATCGATTCCGTATTCAGAGATAAAATCTTTTGAGAAAGAGATGGATATCGTCAACTACCTGCGGCTCAATACCTACCTAATGAGTCAACAAGATAGTCCGAGTACGCCAATCCACGCGCCCTCTTTTGATACCCAAGTGATTGCGCCAATATCACCAGAAGTATTGGCAATAGAGGTCGATTCTCTGCCTGAAGAGATGAGGCTACTTGAGCAAGGGGACTTCGAGGTCTACTGCACACCAAGCCAATCTATTCCAAACTTAATGCGTGAAATTGGTCGAGTCAGAGAAGAAAGCTTTAGAGAAGTTGGTGAAGGCAGCGGGCTTGCCTGTGATTTGGACGAGTATGATCTTTATTACCATCAACTGTTTGTATGGAATAAAGCCAAGGCAGAACTGGTCGGCGCGTATCGACTCGGTATGGTCGACAAACTGATCGCAGAACACGGACTTGATCAGCTCTATTCCCGCAGCCTGTTCAACTACAACCAAGAGTTTATCGATACGTTAGAAAACAGTATTGAGCTTGGCCGTTCCGTAGTGAGTAAGCCATATCAAAAGAGCCTGAACTCACTGTTACTATTGTGGAAAGGCATTGCGACCTTTGTGTCTCGTCACCCTCAATACACTCATCTATTTGGTCCGGTCAGCATCAGTAATGATTACAGCCACAATGCGCGCCTGTTGATCGCGACGACCTTATCGATTCACCACTACGATGAGGAAAAGGCCAATCTGGTTTCTCCTTCTTCACCACTCAGTACCAGTAGTCATGTGTTCTGGCAGAATCACTTACTCTCTTCTTTGGCGAGTGTGCCTCTGCTTTCTAAAGTGCTAGCTCGTATGGAGCAAGGTAAAGGCCTACCTGTGTTATTGCGCCAATACCTAGGAATGAACGGGAAGCTGGTTTGCTTTAACGTCGACCCATCATTTAATGACGCCTTAGATGGCTTGATTGTGGTGAACCTTAAGAAGGTGCCATTGAAAACCTTAGGTAAGTACATGGGGCGAGAGCTTGCTCAAGATTACCTAGAGCAGCACGCCCAACGCTGATTTCGCCCGCTCTGTACCTACACCCAAATAAGTGCGATGATTTCGACACTTATTTGGGTTAGGTTATTTCCATGCACACCTCTTTTATCGAACAACTTCAAAGCTTCGACTTCTCAGAAAGTCAGATTGATTCTCTACTCGCCGTCGCAAAGCCGCTTGAGCTGCCAACAAGACACATCCTTATCAATCAAGGAGAGATGGCGAGTTCAATCTACTTTGTGCTGGAGGGCTTGTGCCATGCCTGTTACCTCACCGATGAAGGCAAACAGTACAGCAAAGAGTTCTACTGGGAACAAGATTGGATCATCGGCTTTGAGAGTTTGATAAAAAACCAAGCTTCCCCTTACCTATTAGAAACGCTAACACCCATCACCATGTTAGAGCTTCCGATGAATGCCGTTATCGAGTGGCGAGCATCAAATAATCCTTTGTATTTAAAGCTGTTAGAAACACAACTGATGCATAAGGAAAACAAAGAGCGCTTCATGCTGCTCTACACCCCTGAGCAACGTTACCAGCTTTTCTGCGAACACTATCCAGACCTTGAACTGCGCCTAAACGACAATCAAATTGCCGCTTATTTAGGAATAACCGCGATTAGCCTGAGCAGAATTAAAGGTCGAATTAACAATAGTTAATGCCAATATTCATCGCACATAGTACATTCAGAATATCGATAACCTCTGGATGTAAACATGATCACTTGGCACTCAATTCCCTTTTCTGAACTTTCAACACATCAGCTTTATCAACTACTTAAATTGCGAGTCGATGTCTTTGTGGTTGAGCAAACCTGCCCTTATCCGGAGCTTGACGGTAAAGACACACTCGCAGGTGTTGAACACCTGCTTGGCTATGTGGGTGACGAGTTGATAGCGTGTGCACGCTTATTACCACCTGGCACATCTTACGACAATACAAGCATCGGCCGAGTAGCAACCAAACAATCAGCGAGAGGTGGCGGTTTAGGGCATCAATTGATAAAAGAAGCGCTAACTCGTTGTGAAGATCTTTGGCCAAACACGACCATCGACATTGGTGCACAGCAGCACCTAGAAAGCTTCTATGCTAGCCACGGCTTCAAGACGATCTCAGATATGTACCTCGAAGATGACATTCCTCATATAGACATGAGATTAGAAAAATAATGACGAATATCACTGCCGGTATTCTATTGTTGGTTGCAGGTAACTTGTTTGCCTCGCTCTCTGACGTAGCAGTGAAGTTATTGAATGGAGAAGTACCGCCGCTTCAGTACATTTTTTTCCGACAGTTGATATCTCTGTTGCTCATTACGCCATTGTGGCTACAGCAAAGCAAAGAGCAACGCCGCTTACAACAAGCTAAAATCACCTTTATCCGCGGTCAGCTGATCTTAATTGGTAGTGGATGTATGGTCGTCGCCATCACGCATTTGTCTTTGGCAACCGCCAACGCAGTATTTTATGTCGCGCCTTTACTGATGTTGCCACTCTCTATGCTTCTACTCAAAGAGCAACCGGCACTCGGCAAGGTTATCGCCACGACCATAGGTTTTGTTGGTGCATTAATTGTCTTGAGGCCATCTCAATTTCATTGGGCAGCACTGTTCGCTTTGGGTACAGCACTTACCCTCGCACTATTTAATGTACTGGTAAGAAAACTTCCTAGCGAGCAGACCGTCGTCACGACGCTGTGGTGGACAACCTTATTCTCTATTCCTGCATCATTGTTATTGTGCTTCTTATACTGGCAACCCGTTTCTATAGAGCACCTAGGATACATAGCCCTGAGTGCTACACTCATATTGAGCTACAACGGTCTTGCTGTTGCTGCCTACCAAAAAGCACATTCTAGCCAAATTGCCTTGGCTGAGTATTCAGGATTAGTGTTTGTCGCGCTAATAGGCGCAATATGGTTCGATGAGATTCCAGATACATTAACCTTTATAGGAATTATGCTTATCATCTTGCCACTGGCCCCTTTTAAGCGACCAAAAAAAAGAGCTAGTGCTTAGCTCTTTCTTATCGTCTACCTGTATCTGGTAAAGTACTTTAACTCAGGTTCTTTGTTCTTTTATTTACTGCGGCCAAAACCACCATCTGATAATCGGAAGAACATCACCGAAGTGTCACCTTTCTCTAGCTGAAGAATGTCCAACTGCCCAGTTTCAGCAAGTTTAAAACGAACGAGCTGACCTTTACGAATCTGACTAAGTGGCTTGTCTGCTCCTTCAATACGCACTAACGCATTCAAGTCAGACAAGGGTAGATCGTTATTTCGAAAAACCTGCGCTAGCGTATCGCCTTGCTTGACGAGGTACTCTTGCCAATTATTGTTGCTCGGTTCAGATGAACTGCTCTTGGTATTTTGCTGCTCGCTTAACCCAACCGTGTTGATCTCAAGCGCAACGCGCGATGTGGTTGGGGTAGCATCTACTTTTGGTTCTGGTAGCGGCACAAAAAGTAATATTAGTACGATCGGCGAAATCACCATCAACAGTCTTTGGTGTAATTTCGGTAACGAACCCCAAGTTTGTACCGTCGAGGCTTTCATTTTATTTACATCGATCGAACTCAATTTCTCTTTGACCTGATTCAGTCGATCCTTGAATTCTGCTAAGTGGTCAACTTTCTGTTTTTTCTTTTGACGACGATTCATGCCACTGCGTCCTATACATTGAATAACTACAGTATAAAAACCAAAGTACCAACAGTATAGATCTTTCCGTCACAACAAGGCTCAAAGGGAGAAAATTGACATCCCTGTGATTTGGACGCGGTAAAGCACAAGTGATCAGGGACTAGCCGTTTCTTCACGCTGCTAATACTGGTATTCTTACCCTTTTAGTACTGACAAAAAGAGTGACTTTTCATGTCTGAAGTAAAATTTGAAACTGTAGAGCAAAAAGCTAGCTACGGTATCGGTCTACAAATGGGCCAACAACTTGCTGGTTCTGGTCTTGAAGGCCTAAACGTTGACGCAATCGCTGCTGGTATCGCAACAGCTCTAGTTGGTGATATGCCAGCTATCGAAGTTGACGAAATCAACAACGCACTACAAGAGCTACACACTCGCGGTGAAGCTGCACGTCAAGAACTAGCTAAAGCTGCTGCTGCTGACGGCGAAGCTTTCCTAGCTGACAACGCTCTTCGTTCAGAAGTAACAGTTCTTGAGTCTGGTCTTCAGTACGAAGTACTAACTGAAGGTACTGGCGAAATCCCAACTGCAGACAAGCAAGTACGTGTTCACTACCACGGCGAACTAACTGACGGTACTGTTTTCGACAGCTCTGTATCTCGCGGTCAACCAGCTGAATTCCCAGTAACTGGCGTAATTCAAGGTTGGGTACAAGCTCTACAAATGATGCCTGTTGGTTCAAAGTGGAAGCTATACATCCCTCAAGATCTAGCATACGGTGAGCGTGGCGCAGGTGCTGCAATCCCACCATTTGCTGCTCTAGTATTTGAAGTTGAACTTCTAGCTATTCTTTAATTTTTATAAAAACCTTTAGTAAAACAAAATACTATAGGCAAATAAAATTAAAATAATGCAACGGCGATGTGACTACATCGCCGTTTTTCGTTTATAGTGAAAGAGTAAATTACTTTATTACTTAAGGACGAATAATGAAGAAAGTACTCATCACAGTTTTAAGCAGCCTTGCTGTTTTCTCTTGCGCTAGCACTAGCGACTCTGAACAAACCAGTTCATCATCAGATACCAACTATTCCCAACTATCACAAACTGCACTAATGGCAGCGGTGAATATGTGGTCTCAACAAAATGAAACAACACCTCTTGCTGATACTGTTGCCGACCAAGCGTCTGTCACTAACGATCAAGCTATCGGCGGTATTGGTTCAATGTTAGCTCTTGCACAAAACTCACTTGGTTCTACCGACAACAAAGAACTCGCTACACTGATTCCTGGCATGTCGAGCCTTGAGTCTACTGGTCTATCATCTCTGCTGAGTTCACAAGGTGCTGTTGAAAGTGCATTTTCTGGATTAGGTATGGATCCATCAATGGTTACGACATTTGCACCAATCATTCTTCAGGCATTGCAGTCACAAGGTGCAACGAGCGGCCTGATGGACTCACTTGCAGCTATATGGCAATAACCGTTAGTTATTAATAGCTAGTTTAAGAATTTGATAAGGGCACTTCGGTGCTCTTTTTTGTACGCGAAAGAAAAGTGAGGGGAGATACGAGATACGAGATACGAGATACGAGATACGAGATACGAGATACGAGATACGAGATACGAGATACGAGATACGAGATACGAGATACGAGATATTTTTGAGAATTATGCTAGAAAGGGCAAGCGAAAGTGCCAAACATCGTGGTGCAATTTTCATCGTGTTATCAGATTCGATTGTCTCGTCCTAAAATACGTTGACAGTATTTCGACTAAGCCAACAGCGTCAGCTGTGGCTTTTTTCATGCACTTCACTTGGAGTTTTCATCCTGAGACTAAGGTGCGGCCTCATGTTGTTATAGGTACTTATAGACTCTTTTACTAGTTGTTCAAGCTCTCTGAGGTTTTTACATTTATCAAGAAAGAACTCTTGTTTCAGTATTCCATTTACTCTCTCTGCTAATGCATTTTGGTAGCAGTCATAACCGTCTGTCATCGAGGGGATTATGCCGCTACTTTTCAACTTATCTTGATAAACACCCGAGCAATACTGGAGACCACGATCAGAGTGATGGATACACGAACGATCATATTGACGTCCCTTGATAGCCATATCTAGCGCTTCCACAACATCCGTCGACTTCATCTCGTTGCTCAGCTCGTAGCCCATAATTTTCCGACTAAACGCATCCGTTACCAATGAGAGATAGTGAACCCCTTCATCTGAATGGATATAGGTAATGTCACTGACTAACACACCTTCTGGATTGCATGGTTTGTAGTTCTTTAATAAGTTCGGATGTTTTTTCATCCAATGCTTACTGTTTGTCGTTTTTGTAAAACTACGTTTAGGTCTTACCAATAATTGTTCATCACGTAAGTAGTTGAAAAGAGCATCTCGACCTAGCTTGATACCTTGTGCTTGAAACTTTGGTTTAAGCAAAATGTAGAGTTTTCTAGTACTAACCCGAGGCATATAACGTCTAATATCCAACACCATTTGTTTGATGGGTTTAAGTTCCAACTGGCGATGAACAGCTCGTTTTTCTCGTTGATAAACGCTTTGTCTCGTTATCCCGCATAACTTACATACTCGAACTAAACTTATACCTTCCTGTTTTTGAAGGCTTCTTGCTCCTTGGCGAGATAATTTTTTCTGAGGCTAGTTCCGTGTTCAGCATCAAGAATATCAACCACTCTATTTAAAAAGAGATTCTTTATTTTTCATCTTCTAACTCTTTTTCAAGGCGTTTTATTTTTTGTGCTGGTGACTCTTTAGGATTAGTTGATTGGTGCATGGTGTTCATCCTTGGAGTTTGCGCCCAATTCATCTTACCGTGCTTTCGAAGCCAAGTTAAAACAGTTGAGCGACCTTGGATACCATAAATGGTTTGGGCTTGTTTATATGTCATATCGCCTCTTTCTACAGCGGCGACGACCTGTAATTTAAAGCCTAGTGTGTAATCACGCTGAGTGCGCTTAACGTAGGTATTATTTGAAGTAGTCATAATTCGTCCTTAATGTGTAAACACATTTCAGGACGGGACAGATAGATACAAAAAAGCCGAGCTAATGCTCGGCTTTTTGTATTAAGAATCTAGTATAGATTACTCAGCAGCTTCTTCAGCAGCTGGGCGGTCTACAAGCTCAATGTAAGCCATTGGAGCTTTATCACCAGTACGGAAACCACATTTAAGAATGCGAGTGTAACCACCTTGGCGAGCCGCAAAACGCGGGCCTAGTTCATTAAATAGTTTTGCTACAACTTCGTTATCACGAGTGCGAGCAAATGCAAGACGACGGTTAGCAACACTGTCTGTCTTAGCTAGGGTAATCAATGGCTCAATTACGCGACGTAGTTCTTTTGCTTTTGGCACGGTAGTTTTGATAACTTCGTGACGAACAAGAGAGCTAGCCATGTTGCTGAACATCGCTTTGCGATGACTGCTGTTGCGGTTGAGTTGACGACCACTTTTACGATGGCGCATGACCTAATCCTTCTAACTTTTCGATTAATCTTCAGCGATTGACGCTGGTGGCCAGTTTTCTAGACGCATGCCTAGAGAAAGACCACGTGAAGCAAGCACATCTTTAATCTCTGTAAGAGATTTCTTACCAAGGTTTGGCGTTTTAAGTAGCTCAACCTCAGTGCGCTGTACAAGATCACCGATGTAGTGAATCGCTTCTGCTTTCAAACAGTTAGCAGAGCGAACTGTTAGTTCAAGATCGTCTACAGGACGTAGTAGGATAGGATCGAATTCTGGCTTCTCTTCCTTCTCCTCAGGTACACGTACATCACGAAGATCTACGAACGCATCCAGTTGTTCAGCTAGAATAGTAGCTGCACGACGGATTGCTTCCTCAGGTTCTAGAGTACCGTTCGTTTCCATATCGATAACAAGCTTGTCTAAATCAGTACGTTGTTCTACACGTGCCGCTTCTACAGCGTAAGCGATTTTATCAACCGGGCTGTAAGTAGCGTCAACTAGCAGACGACCGATTGGACGCTCATCTTCTTCAGTATGGATACGAGCTGAAGCTGGAACGTAACCACGACCACGTTCTACTTTGATACGCATAGCGATCTCAGCGTTGTCATCCGTTAGGTGACAAATTACGTGCTCAGGGTTAGCGATCTCTACATCACCATCGTGGGTGATGTCACCTGCAACAACAGGGCCTGAGCCTGATTTGTTCAGTGTAATAAACACTTCATCTTTGCCTTCAGCAACGCGTACAGCCAAACCTTTAAGGTTTAGAAGGATTTCCAGGATATCTTCCTGAACGCCTTCTTTAGTGCTGTATTCGTGTAGCACACCTTCAATTTCAACTTCTGTTACGGCACAACCCGGCATAGAAGATAGAAGAATGCGGCGAAGAGCATTACCTAGAGTGTGGCCGAAACCGCGCTCTAATGGCTCAAGAGTTACTTTCGCGTGTGTCGTATTGATCTGTTCAATGTCAACAAGACGCGGCTTAAGAAATTCTGTTACAGAACCCTGCATTGTGTCCTCTCTTTTTTTAACCTTACTTAGAGTAAAGTTCGACGATCAAGTGTTCATTGATGTCAGCTGATAGGTCAGAACGCTCAGGCATACGCTTGAATGTACCTTCCATTTTGCCAGCATCTACTTCAATCCAAGTTGGCTTTTCACGTTGTTCAGCAACTTCTAGAGCCGCTTTAATACGAGATTGCTGTTTAGCTTTCTCGCGGATAGAAACAACGTCGTTTGCCGCTACTTTGAAAGAAGGAACGTTTACAACTTTACCGTTAACTAGGATAGACTTGTGGCTAACTAGTTGACGAGATTCAGCACGAGTAGCGCCAAAGCCCATACGGTAAACTACGTTATCAAGACGACCTTCAAGAAGCTGAAGCAGGTTTGCACCCGTGTTGCCTTTAAGACGTGCAGCTTCTTTGTAGTAGTTGCGGAATTGTTTTTCTAGAACGCCGTAGATACGACGAACTTTTTGCTTCTCACGAAGCTGAACGCCATACTCAGATAGACGACCGCGACGAGCGCCGTGTACACCTGGTGCGTTATCAATTTTACACTTGGTATCGATCGCACGGACACCAGACTTAAGGAATAAGTCAGTACCTTCGCGACGGCTAAGCTTCAGCTTAGGACCCAAATATCTTGCCATGATCTTTCTCCAATATTCCTAGAAACGAAACTTAAACGCGACGTTTCTTAGGTGGACGACAACCGTTATGAGGGATTGGTGTCGCATCAACAATGTTAGTGATACGGAAACCAGCAGCGTTCAGTGCGCGAACAGTAGATTCACGACCTGGACCTGGACCCTTAACCATAACTTCCAAGTTCTTTAGGCCATATTCTTTAGCCATTTCACCACAACGCTCAGCTGCAACTTGTGCTGCGAACGGAGTAGATTTACGAGAACCACGGAAACCTGAACCACCTGCTGTAGCCCATGCAAGAGCGTTGCCTTGACGGTCAGTGATAGTTACGATTGTGTTGTTGAAAGAAGCATGAATGTGCGCTACGCCATCAGCTACTTGCTTGCGTACGCGCTTACGCGCGCGAGTTGGTTGTTTTGCCATTGTACTCTACCTTATCCGACTATTTCTTGATCGGCTTGCGCGGACCCTTACGGGTGCGAGCGTTGGTTTTAGTACGCTGTCCACGTAGTGGTAGACTGCGACGATGACGAAGACCGCGGTAACAGCCAAGGTCCATAAGACGCTTGATGTTCATCGATACTTCACGACGTAGATCACCTTCTACAGTGTACTTAGCTACACCATCACGCAGTTGATCGATCTGCTCTTCAGTTAGTTCACTGATCTTAGCATCTTCAGCAATACCCACTTCAGCTAGAATAGCTTGAGAGCGAGTTTTACCGATACCGTAGATTGCAGTAAGTGCAATTACAGAATGCTTATGATCAGGAATGTTAATGCCGGCTATACGGGCCATTATTCACTCCTAAGGGGTTCATAAAAGAATTATCCGCAGCAAAGCCCGTTATGGATACGCTGCGGCATACTACTTCTTTTGCACGCAAAAGGTAGGCCGAGAAATATACTCGACTCTACCTTGTATTTCAAGTAAAAATTTCTGCTAATTAGCCTTGGCGTTGCTTATGCTTTGGCTCACTGCAAATCACGCGAACGACACCGTTACGCTTGATAACTTTACAGTTACGGCAGATTTTTTTAACGGAAGCACGAACTTTCATTGCTAAACTCCGTAAATGGAATCGAAATTGTTACCACCGAATTAACGGCCGTAACCCTTCAGATTCGCTTTCTTTAACACAGAATCATACTGTTGTGACATCAGATGAGTCTGTACCTGTGCCATGAAATCCATGATAACTACCACTACGATTAGTAGTGATGTGCCGCCGAAGTAGAAACGAACGTTCCACGCGACCATCATGAACTCAGGAATCAGACATATAAAAGTAATGTATAGAGCACCCGCAAGGGTTAGTCTAGTCATCACTTTATCGATATATTTCGCTGTCTGCTCACCTGGGCGGATACCGGGTACGAATGCACCAGACTTCTTCAAGTTATCAGCTGTTTCACGTGGGTTAAACACCAACGCTGTATAGAAGAAACAGAAGAAGATTATAGCTGCTGCATAAAGCATTACATACAGAGGCTGACCTGGGCTAAGAGCTAATGACACGTCAGTTAACCAACCGAACGCGCTGCTTTCACCATTTTGACCAAACCACTGTGCTAATGTTCCTGGGAACAAAATAATACTTGATGCGAAAATCGCTGGAATAACACCTGCCATATTAATCTTAAGAGGCAAGTGAGAGCTTTGTGCTGCAAAAACCTTACGACCTTGTTGACGTTTCGCATAGTTAACGACGATACGACGTTGACCACGTTCCATGAAAACTACGAAGTAGATAACAGCAAAAGACAATACAGCAATCAACAGCAGAAGAAGCACATGCAATTCACCTTGACGCGCTTGCTCGATTGTTTGACCGATTGCAGAAGGCAATCCAGCAACAATACCTGCAAAAATCAGAATGGAAATACCATTACCGATTCCTCGCTCGGTGATTTGTTCACCTAACCACATTAAGAACATGGTACCAGTTACTAAACTCACGGTAGCAATAAGCGTAAACATGGTTTGGTTGATAACAACCAGATTGTCGACCATGTTTGGTAAGCCTGTTGCGATACCAATAGCTTGGAATGTTGCAAGTACAAGCGTGCCGTAGCGTGTATATTGGCTTATCTTACGACGGCCTGCTTCACCCTCTTTCTTGAGTTCCGCTAACGCTGGATGAACTACAGTTAACAATTGGACTACGATCGATGCCGAAATGTACGGCATGATACCCAATGCTAATATAGATGCACGCTCAAGAGCACCACCGGAGAACATGTTAAACATTTCAACGATGGTACCTTTTTGCTGATCGAACAAATCGGCAAGTACAGCTGCGTCAATACCAGGGATCGGCACAAAAGAGCCGGCTCGGAATACTAAAAGTGCACCAATTACGAATAATAAGCGCGACTTTAGTTCACTTAAGCCGCTCTGAGCACTACGAAAATCTTGTCCTGGTTTCTTAGCCATCTGTACCTCGTTCCTCGAGATTATTCCTCGATTTTACCGCCTGCAGCTTCGATTGCAGCTTTAGCGCCTTTAGTCACGCGTAGACCTTTAACAGTCACAGCTTTGCTTAGGTCACCAGAAAGAACAATCTTAACGAATTCGATGTTCTTAGTGATAACGTTAGCAGCTTTAAGGCTGTTAAGATCAACTACGTCACCTGTTACTTTCGCTAGCTCAGCTAGACGAACTTCAGCAGACACTAGGCTCTTACGAGAAGTGAAACCGAATTTAGGTAGACGTTGTTTTAGAGGCATTTGACCGCCTTCAAAACCTGGACGAACAGAGCCGCCAGAACGTGACTTTTGACCTTTGTGACCGCGGCCACCTGTTTTACCAAGGCCAGAACCGATACCACGACCTACACGCTTCTTAGAAGGTTTAGAGCCAGCAGCCGGTGATAGAGTATTCAAACGCATTCTGATTACTCCTCAATCTTAACCATGTAGTAAACCTTGTTGATCATACCGCGTACGCACGGAGTATCTTCAAGTTCTACTGTATGGTTGATGCGACGAAGACCTAGACCTTTAAGACACGCTTTGTGCTTAGGTAGGCGACCAATTGAGCTTTTAGTTTGAGTTACTTTAATAGTTGCCATCGTGTGCTTACTCCGAAATAGATTCAACAGTTAGACCACGTTTAGCAGCAACCATTTCTGGTGACTTAACGTCTACTAGAGCACCAATCGTTGCACGAACGATGTTGATCGGGTTCGTTGAACCGTATGCTTTAGAAAGTACGTTATGTACGCCCGCAACTTCAAGTACAGCACGCATTGCACCACCGGCAATAACACCTGTACCTTCTGCAGCTGGCTGCATGTAAACTTTAGAGCCCGAATGACGACCTTTCACCGGGTGGTGAAGAGTGCCTTCGTTTAGCGATACTGTAACCATGTTACGGCGCGCTTTTTCCATTGCTTTTTGAATCGCAGCAGGTACTTCACGAGCTTTGCCGTAACCGAAACCTACGCGACCGTTACCGTCACCAACTACTGTTAGTGCAGTAAAGCTCATGATTCGACCACCTTTAACCGTCTTAGACACACGGTTAACAGCGATCAGCTTTTCTTGCAAATCATTAGCTTGTTGTTGTTCTTTAGCCATCTTCCAACCCTACCTTAGAATTTCAGACCAGCTTCGCGAGCAGATTCTGCTAGCGCCGCTACTCGACCGTGGTATTGGAAACCAGAACGATCAAATGCAACTGAAGCTACGCCTTTTTCAAGAGCGCGCTCAGCAACAGCTTTACCAACTGCTTTAGCTGCATCAACGTTACCAGTGTTCTTAACTTGCTCACGGATCGCTTTTTCTACAGTAGAAGCAGCTGCGATAACCTCAGAGCCGTTTGCCGCGATAACTTGTGCGTAAACATGGCGAGGAGTACGGTGTACTACCAGGCGAGTTGCACCAAGTTCTGCAATCTTACGACGTGCACGTGTAGCACGACGGATGCGAGATGCTTTCTTATCCATAGTGATACCTTACTTCTTCTTAGCTTCTTTAGTACGCACATTTTCATCTGCGTAACGAACACCTTTACCTTTGTAAGGCTCAGGAGCACGGTAAGAACGAATGTCAGCCGCAACTTGACCTACTACTTGCTTATCGCAACCAGTAATGATGATCTCAGTTTGGCTAGGGCACTCAGCTTTAATACCTTCAGGTAGAGCGTGCTCTACTGGGTGAGAAAAACCAAGAGTTAGAGCTACAGAGTTGCCTTTCATAGCAGCACGGTAACCAACACCCTTAAGAGTTAGCTTCTTAGTGAAGCCCTCAGTAACACCCACAACCATGTTATTAACTAGAGCGCGAGCTGTACCAGCTTGTGCCCATGCGTTAGTAACGCCTTCTTTCGGACCGAAAGTTAGCTTGGTTTCTTCCTGTGCAATAACTACGGCGCTGTTAAGAACGCGAGTAAGCTCACCTTTGCTACCTTTTACAGTAACTTCTTGGCCGTTTAGTTTCACCTCTACGCCAGCTGGAATAGCGACAGGTGCTTTAGCAACACGAGACATAATCTACTCCTTATTAAGCTACGTAACAGATGATTTCACCGCCAAGACCTGCTTTACGAGCAGCACGGTCAGACATCAGACCCTTGGAAGTAGAAACAACTGCAATACCAAGACCACCCATCACTGTAGGTAAAGAGTCTTTATTTTTATAAACTCTTAGACCAGGACGTGATACGCGCTTGATTTGCTCGATTACAGGTTTAGCTTGGAAGTACTTAAGAGTAACTTCTAGCTCAGGTTTTGCTTCGCTGTTTACAGCGAAGTCTACGATGTAACCTTCAGCTTTAAGTAATGCAGCAATTGCAACTTTAAGCTTTGAAGAAGGCATTTTTACAGCAACTTTGTTTGCTGCCTGACCGTTACGAACGCGGGTCAGCATATCCGAAATCGGATCTTGCATGCTCATAAGATTTACTCCAAATGATTAAGTGGCAATTACCAGCTAGCCTTACGAAGACCCGGAATCTCGCCTTTCATGCAAGCTTCACGAACCTTAATGCGGCTTAGACCGAATTTACGTAGGTAACCGTGTGGACGACCAGTTTGGTTGCAACGGTTGCGCTGACGTGATGCACTTGAATCACGTGGAAGAGATTGCAGTTTAAGAACCGCATTCCAACGATCTTCTTCAGATGCGTTTACATCGCTAATGATAACTTTTAGCGCAGAACGCTTTTCAGCGAACTTAGCTACTAGTTTTGCACGTTTAGCTTCACGTGCTTTCATTGATTGTTTAGCCATAACAGTAACCCTACCCTTACTTACGGAATGGGAAGTTAAAGGCAGCCAGCAGAGCTCGGCCTTCCTCATCGGAACCCGCAGAAGTCGTGATAGTGATATCAAGACCGCGGACACGATCGACTTTATCGTAGTCGATTTCCGGAAAGATGATTTGCTCGCGAACGCCCATGCTGTAGTTACCGCGACCGTCAAAAGACTTAGCGCTAACACCACGGAAATCACGTACACGTGGAAGTGCGATAGAGATTAAACGCTCTAAAAATTCCCACATGCGCTCACCACGCAAGGTTACTTTACAACCAATTGGGTAGCCTTCACGAATTTTGAAACCAGCTACAGATTTACGCGCTTTAGTGATAAGTGGCTTTTGACCAGAGATCGTTGCCATATCAGCTGCTGCGTTTTCTAGCAGTTTCTTATCGTTGATTGCTTCACCAACGCCCATGTTTAGGGTGATTTTCTCAATCCTAGGGACTTGCATGACGCTTGTGTAGCTGAACTCTTTGGTAAGCTCAGCGACTACAGACGACTTGTAGTAATCATGCAGTTTCGCCATAGTAGAACTCCAAATTACTTCTAATTAGTTAGAAACAGTTTCGCCGTTAGATTTGAAGAAACGAACTTTCTTGCCATCTTCGATACGGAAACCGATACGGTCTGCTTTACCAGTAGCCGCGTTAAAAACTGCAACGTTAGAAGCGTCAATAGCTGCTTCTTGTTCAACGATGCCACCTTGTTGACCTAGAGCCGGAACCGGCTTTTGGTGTTTCTTAACAAGGTTGATGCCTTCAACGATAACTTTACCAGTTGTCAGAACCTTAGTTACTTTACCTTTCTTGCCTTTATCTTTACCAGCAAGAATGATTACTTCGTCATTACGACGGATTTTAGCTGCCATGTTGCCGCTCCTTACAGAACTTCAGGTGCTAGTGATACAATCTTCATGAATTTCGCGTTACGAAGTTCACGAGTCACAGGACCAAAGATACGTGTGCCGACTGGTTGCTCAGTAGTGTCGTTTAACAATACACAAGCATTACTGTCGAAGCGAATGACAGAACCGTCTGGGCGACGAACGCCTTTACGGGTGCGCACTACTACCGCCTTCAGAACATCACCTTTCTTTACTTTACCGCGAGGAATCGCTTCCTTCACTGTAACCTTGATGACGTCACCGATATGTGCATAACGGCGGTGAGAGCCACCCAGAACCTTAATACACATTACCTTGCGCGCGCCAGAGTTATCTGCTGCGTCAAGTGTACTTTGCATCTGGATCATTGTTAGTGCTCCGCTAAATATTAAAACTAGACCCTCTCGGGTCGGGCTGCCTCTTTAAAAGGGACGCGAATTGTACCACCCTTTTTTTAAATTGGGTAGACAAAAAACAAGCGGCTCCAAAAAATAATTTGGAGCCGCTTATAAGTTATAGAATTACAAAGATTAAATCTTCGCTTTTTCTAGAACTTTAACCAATGTCCAAGACTTAGTCTTAGACAGAGGACGACACTCAGCGATTTCAACTTTGTCGCCTAGGCCACAAGTGTTGTCTTCGTCGTGTGCGTGTACTTTAGTCGTGCGTTTGATGAACTTACCGTAAATTGGGTGTTTTACAGTGCGTTCAATAGCAACAACGATAGACTTGTCCATCTTGTCGCTTACTACACGGCCTTGCTGGATGCGGTTAGTTTCGCTCATTATGCGCCTGCCTTTTCAGTCAAAACAGTTTTCACACGTGCGATGTCACGGCGTACAGCTTTTAGAGTATGAGTTTGCTGAAGCTGACCAGTTGCAGCTTGCATGCGCAAGTTGAACTGTTCACGTAGCAAATTCAATAGCTCAGCGTTAAGCTCTTCAACGTTCTTTTCGCGTAGATCTTGTGCTTTCATCACATCACCTGCTTAGTTACAAAAGTAGTTTTAACAGGCAGTTTACGTGCCGCTAGGCGGAACGCTTCACGTGCCAACTCTTCAGGTACGCCATTCATCTCGTACATAACTTTGCCTGGTTGGATTTGAGCAACCCAGTACGCAACTGAACCTTTACCTTTACCTTGACGAACTTCAAGAGGCTTTTCAGTAATTGGCTTGTCTGGGAATACACGAATCCAGATTTGACCTTGACGCTTAATGTGACGTGTCATAGCACGACGTGCCGCTTCGATTTGACGTGCAGTCAGACGACCACGGCCAACAGCTTTAAGACCGAATTCGCCGAAGCTTACTTCAGTACCTTTAGCTAGACCACGGTTACGACCAGTCATAACCTTGCGGAACTTAGTACGTTTTGGTTGTAGCATCGTTCGACTCCTTACTTACGGCCTTTACGCTGCTTCTTAGGCTTATCGCCTTTAGGCTCTACTGCGTTAGCAGCTGGCATACCGCCTAGAATCTCACCTTTGAAGATCCAAACTTTAATGCCGATCACACCGTATTGAGTGTGAGCCGAAGAAGTTGCGTAATCAATGTCTGCACGTAGAGTGTGTAGAGGCACACGGCCTTCACGGTACCACTCAGAACGTGCGATTTCAGCACCGCCAAGACGGCCGCCTACTTGTACTTTGATGCCTTTAGCGCCTAGACGCATAGCATTTTGTACCGCACGCTTCATTGCACGACGGAACATAACACGACGCTCTAGTTGAGACGCGATGCTATCAGCTACAAGCTGACCATCTAGCTCAGGCTTACGTACTTCAGCGATGTTAATTTGCGCTGGTACACCTGCGATTTTAGCTACAGCTGCGCGTAGCTTCTCTACGTCTTCACCTTTCTTACCGATAACAACGCCAGGACGAGCAGTGTGAATAGTCACACGGATGCTCTTAGCTGGACGCTCGATAACGATACGAGATAATGATGCTTTTTGTAGTTCCTTGGTAAGGAACTGACGTACCTTGAAGTCGCCGTCTAGGTTGTCAGCGAATTCGTTGGTATTAGCAAACCATGTAGCATTCCAAGGCTTAACGATGCCAAGACGAATACCATTAGGATGTACTTTCTGACCCATTGCTTACTCTCCTAGTCTTTAGCGATCTGCTACAACAATAGTGATGTGGCTTGAACGCTTCAAGATACGATCCGCACGACCTTTAGCACGAGGCATAATACGCTTCATGATAGGGCCCTCATCTACGAAGATTTTAGCGACATTTAGATCGTCGATATCTGCACCTTCGTTATGTTCCGCGTTAGCGATAGCTGACTCAAGAACCTTCTTAACCAATACAGCAGCTTTTTTGTTGCTGAAAGTTAGAATTTCTAGAGCTTGGTCTACCGACTTACCGCGAATTTGGTCTGCAACTAAGCGAGCTTTCTGTGGAGAAATACGAGCAAAGTTATGTTTAGCTAAAGCTTCCATCATCTACTCCTTATTTCTTCTTAGCTTTCTTATCTGCAGCATGACCGCGATAAGTACGAGTTGGTGCAAATTCGCCCAGTTTGTGACCGATCATTTCTTCGGTAACGAAAACTGGAACGTGCTGACGACCATTATGGACAGCGATGGTCAAACCAATCATTGTTGGGATGATCATTGAGCGACGGGACCAAGTCTTAATAGGCTTTTTGTCTCCGCTTTCCACCGCTTTCTCTACCTTCTTCAGCAAGTGTAGGTCAATAAAAGGACCTTTCTTGAGAGAACGTGGCATGGCGATTCCTCTTTATAAATTATTTAGTGCGACGACGTACGATGTACTTGTCAGTGCGCTTGTTCTTACGAGTCTTGAAGCCCTTAGTAGGAACGCCCCAAGGAGAAACTGGGTGACGACCACCAGATGTGCGGCCTTCACCACCACCATGTGGGTGATCCACCGGGTTCATTACTACACCACGTACGGTTGGACGTACGCCGCGCCAGCGTGAAGCACCAGCTTTACCAAGTTCACGTAGCATATGCTCAGAGTTACCAACTTCACCGATCGTTGCACGACCTTCAGAAAGTACTTTGCGCATCTCACCAGAACGTAGACGGATAGTTACGTATGCACCATCGCGAGCGATGATTTGAGCATAAGCACCAGCCGAACGAGCTAGTTGAGCACCTTTACCAGGCTTAAGTTCAACACAGTGTACAGTAGAACCTACTGGGATGTTGCGCATCGGCAGAGTGTTACCTGCTTTGATTGGCGCATCTACACCAGATTGAATCTGGTCACCTGCGTTAACACCTTTAGGTGCAATGATGTAACGACGCTCACCGTCTGCGTACAGAACTAGAGCGATGTTAGCACTACGGTTTGGATCGTATTCTAGACGCTCAACTTTCGCTGGGATGCCATCTTTAGTACGTTTGAAGTCAATCAGACGGTAATGGTGCTTGTGACCACCACCGATGTGACGTACTGTAATACGACCGTTGTTGTTACGACCACCGTTCTTAGAGTTTTTCTCTAGAAGTGGTGCGTATGGCTTACCCTTGTGCAGGTCAGCGTTAACAACTTTAACGACGTGACGACGACCAGGGGAAGTCGGCTTACATTTAACAATAGCCATTTTTACTACTCCTGTTATTCCGCGCCGCCAACGAAGTCAAGATCTTGACCTTCTTTCAAAGTAACGTAGGCTTTCTTAACGTCTGAACGACGGCCTTCACGCATACCTTGACGTTTGGTCTTACCCTTTAATACAAGAGTATTTACAGACTTAACTTCAACTTCAAATAGCTTTTCTACAGCTGCTTTGATCTCTTTCTTAGTTGCATCTTTAGCTACTTTGAAAACGATAGTGTTCGCTTTCTCAGCTGCCATAGTTGCTTTTTCAGAGATGTGCGGAGCACGTAGAACTTTTAAGATACGCTCTTCAGTGATCATGCTAGCATCTCCTCAACTTGCTTAACTGCGTCAGCAGTCATTAGAACCTTGTCGAAAGCGATTAGTGATACTGGATCAACACCAGCAACATCACGTGCGTCTACTTTGTATAGGTTACGAGCAGCTAAGAATAGATTTTCATCTACTTCGCCAGTCACAATCAGAACGTCGCTTAGCTCAAGCTCTTTAAGCTTAGCTACAAGTTCTTTTGTTTTTGGTGCTTCTACAGAGAAGTTATCAACAACGATTAAACGCTCTTGACGAACTAGCTCAGAAAGAATGCTCTTCATAGCACCGCGGTACATTTTTTTGTTTACTTTTTGGCTGTGATCTTGTGGTTTCGCAGCAAAAGTAACACCACCTGTACGCCAGATTGGGCTACGAATTGTACCAGCACGTGCGCGGCCAGTACCTTTTTGACGCCATGGCTTAGCGCCACCGCCAGATACTTCAGAACGAGTCTTTTGAGCACGAGTACCTTGACGAGCACCTGCTGCATATGCAACAACTACTTGGTGTACAAGAGCTTCGTTGAAGTCACGTCCGAAAGTAGTCTCGGAAACAGTTAGTGCATCAGCACCTTTAACCATCAATTCCATTACTTACTCCTAGACGTTATGCTTTAACAGCAGGTTTTACGATCACGTTTCCGCCTGTTGAGCCCGGTACTGCACCTTTAATAAGGAGTAGATTGCGCTCAGCGTCAACACGTACGATCTCTAGGTTTTGAGTCGTTACACGCTCAGCACCCATGTGACCTGCCATTTTCTTGCCTTTAAACACGCGGCCTGGAGTTTGACATTGGCCAATTGAACCCGGTGCGCGGTGAGACAAAGAGTTACCGTGAGTCATATCTTGAGTAGAGAAGTTCCAACGCTTGATAGCGCCTTGGAAGCCTTTACCTTTAGATGTACCAGTAACGTCTACTTTTTTAATTTCGTTGAAAAGTTCTACGTTTAGCTCAGCGCCAACTTCAAACTCTTCGCCGTTTTCTAAACGGAATTCCCAAAGACCGCGACCTGCTTCTACACCCGCTTTCGCGAAGTGACCAGCTTCAGGTTTAGTTACACGGTTAGCTTTCTTAGCACCAGTAGTTACTTGGATTGCTGCGTAGCCGTCTGTCTCAAGAGTTTTAACTTGAGAAATACGGTTCGCTTCAACCTCAACAACAGTTACTGGGATAGAAACGCCTTCTTCAGTAAATACGCGGGTCATACCCACTTTACGTCCGACTAGACCAATCATTATTCTTATCTCCCTTAACCTAGGCTGATTTGAACATCAACGCCAGCTGCAAGATCAAGACGCATTAGAGCATCAACAGTTTTATCTGTTGGCTCAACGATGTCGATCAAACGCTTGTGAGTACGAATTTCGTACTGGTCACGTGCATCTTTGTTGACGTGTGGAGAGGTAAGAACAGTGAAACGCTCTTTACGAGTAGGTAGTGGAATAGGACCACGAACCTGTGCGCCAGTACGTTTTGCTGTTTCAACGATTTCCGCAGTTGAAGCATCGATTAGCTTGTAATCAAACGCTTTAAGGCGGATACGAATACGTTGGTTCTGCATGAGACAGAGCTCCAATTATTAAAAATTACACAAACAATATCGCCACTCAAACCCGATAAAACGAGAGAATGCCGATTGATTTATGTGAAACCGTAGCATCCAAAATTAGGACGCATTGTCAGTTAACTTTTGAAGCAAACAAGAAGTTCACTATTTTTATTAACCGCGAACATAAGCTGAGTATACATTACTAGGTAAGACCTACTCCTCAGTGCTCATTGGTTCACAACCAGCGTTAGCCAGTTCGATGCATTATACAGATCACACTTTAACTTGCAAGCTGTGTTTGAAAAATAATCGCAGAATCGATTTAAGGAGATAAGTGAGGAGTTTTAATTGCGCGGTAGTGCCCTACCGTTGAAAATTGTAAGCAAGGTAACAGCTCAGTTTAAGCCTCAGCTGTACCTCTTTTAATTGCAAAGTTTTAGCCTTCGTCTTCATCCACATATTGAGCTTGTAGATAATTTTGGATCCCGGTCATTTTGATTAAACCGAGCTGGGTTTCTAACCAATCGACATGATCTTCTTCGTCTTCTAGGATGTCTTGAAACAGATCTCGCGACACATAGTCGTGAATATCTTCTGCGTACGCGATGGCATTTTTCAAATCAGGTATCGCTTCCATCTCAAGAGATAAATCACACTGAAGCATCTCTTCAGTATCTTCACCAATTTTGAGCTTACCGAGATCTTGAAGGTTTGGGAGGCCTTCTAAAAATAGTATGCGTTCTATTAGATGGTCAGCATGTTTCATTTCGTCGATAGATTCATGGTATTCCTTATCAGCAAGATGCTTTAAGCCCCAATCTTTGTACATGCGAGCATGCAAGAAGTATTGGTTTATTGCGACGAGTTCATTACCAAGAATTTTATTGAGATGTTGAATGATGATTGGATCGCCTTTCATGACATAGCCCTCCTCTTTGGCTCTTCTAACTGTAGAACCAAATCGAGAAGTGTCAAAAAGCTAATGCCCTTGGGGCAAAACTAGCTTGCCTGTTTGAACAGGTCTTTCGCAGTGTCGTTAATGACTTCTTTTGCTGAACGTACACACTTACCGCATTGACTGCCAAGTGCTGTACACTTTTTAATTCCTTTGATGTCAGTAATGCCCTCTTCTATTACGAGCTTGCGGATTTTTTTATCCGAAACCCCATGGCATAAACAAATGTACATACTAAAACCTAAACCTTTAACTTGGGGTTAAATATAAAAAGGAATCATTCTTATTACCAGTCATATTTAAGGTTTGGTTATATCGATTGGTTATAGTGTTTTGCGAGTAATTGGTAAAAATGGCTTTGAAGGTTGTATTACAGAAGGGGGGTTATTAAGGCGGGTCAGTAAATAACTGTATTTAAAATGGAATATAGTTTGCGGTTATTAAGTGTGATGAATTTCCCTTATAACCAAAATAAAAAGGGAAGCCGAAGCTCCCCTTTTTCAGATGCGTGCTCTTCTAATGAAGAGAGTGCAAAAATCTATATGCTATTAAGCGAAGATTTTAGCTACAACACCAGCACCAACTGTACGGCCACCTTCGCGGATTGCGAAACGTAGACCTTCGTCCATTGCGATTGGAGCGATTAGCTCAACAGTCATTTGAACGTTGTCACCTGGCATTACCATTTCTACGCCTTCTGGTAGAGTGATGTCGCCTGTTACGTCAGTTGTACGGAAGTAGAACTGTGGACGGTAACCTTTGAAGAAAGGAGTGTGACGGCCGCCTTCGTCTTTAGAAAGTACGTATACTTCAGACTCAAACTTAGTGTGTGGGTTGATAGAACCTTTCGCAGAAAGTACTTGACCACGTTCAACGTCATCACGCTTAGTACCACGTAGAAGTGCACCAACGTTCTCACCTGCACGACCTTCGTCAAGCAGTTTACGGAACATTTCAACACCAGTACAAGTAGTAAGAGTAGTCTCTTTGATACCAACGATTTCTACTTCGTCACCTACACGTAGGATACCGCGCTCGATACGACCAGTTACAACTGTACCACGACCTTGAATTGAGAATACGTCTTCAATTGGTAGTAGGAACGGTTGGTCTACTGCACGCTCTGGCTCAGGGATGTAAGAATCTAGTGCTTCTGCAAGCTCAACGATCTTGTCTTCCCACTGCTTCTCGCCGTTTAGTGCGCCAAGTGCAGAACCTTGGATAACTGGTAGGTCATCACCTGGGAAGTCGTACTCAGAAAGAAGTTCACGAACTTCCATTTCTACTAGCTCAAGTAGCTCTTCGTCATCAACCATGTCACATTTGTTCATGAATACGATGATGTAAGGGATACCAACTTGACGACCAAGTAGGATGTGCTCACGAGTTTGAGGCATAGGGCCGTCAGTCGCAGCAACAACTAGGATACCGCCGTCCATTTGTGCAGCACCAGTGATCATGTTTTTAACATAATCCGCGTGTCCTGGACAGTCTACGTGTGCGTAGTGACGTGCTGGAGTGTCGTACTCAACGTGAGAAGTTGCGATTGTGATACCGCGCTCACGCTCTTCTGGAGCGTTATCGATAGATGCGAAATCTTTAGCAACACCGCCGTATACTTTTGCAAGAGTAGTACAGATAGCAGCAGTTAGAGTTGTTTTACCGTGGTCAACGTGGCCGATAGTACCAACGTTTACGTGCGGTTTCGTACGTTCAAATTTTTCTTTAGACACAATCGTGTTCCTTCCTAGTTATGATTCGCCACGTTCATTATTGAGCGAGACGCGCCAGAAATTGCTATTTTATGCGCCAACTCTCGTTAGCGCAATATTTGGACGCATTGTTCTTTCAAAAAATGAAAAAAAATGCCTTCCTTTTTTTTAACCACGCTCTGCAATGATTGCTTTTGCAACATTGTTAGGCACTTCAGCGTACTCACTAAACTCCATAGAGTAAGAAGCACGGCCTTGTGTCGCAGAACGTAAATCAGTTGCGTAACCGAACATGACAGACAACGGAACTTGTGCACGAATTATCTTCAGGCCAGCTGTCCCCTCGTCCATACCTTCGATGATGCCGCGACGACGGTTAATATCGCCAACAACGTCACCCATCCAGTCTTCTGGAGTAGTTACTTCAACTTTCATCATAGGCTCAAGCAGAACTGGTTGCGCTTCAAGTGCACCTGATCTGAAAGCCATAGAGGCAGCGATTGTAAACGCCATCTCACTTGAATCTGTTTCATGGTAAGAACCATCATATAGTGTAGCTTTGATATCCAGAACTGGATAGCCAGCAAGTACACCATTGTTCATCTGTTCTTCAACGCCTTTAGCAACTGAAGCGATAAACTCTTTCGGTACAATACCATTGGCAATTTCATCCACGAAGACAAAGCCTTCGCCAGCTTCTGATGGTTCTAGTTTCAGCCATACGTGACCGTACTGACCTTTACCACCATGTTCACGGATAAATTTACCTTCCGCTTTCGCTGTACCACGAATCGTTTCACGGTAAGCCACTTGCGGGTTACCAACGTTGCAGTTCACGCTAAATTCGCGCTTCATACGGTCAACGATGATATCTAAGTGTAGTTCACCCATACCAGAAATCAGTGTCTGGCCAGTTTCCGCATCCATATCAACGCGGAACGATGGGTCTTCCGCTGCTAGTTTACCTAGAGCGATAGTCATTTTGTCTTGATCAGCTTGAGAGCTTGGCTCTACAACGATCTGAATAACTGGGTCTGGGAACTCCATGCGCTCAAGAACAATCTTATGGTTCTGGTCACATAGCGTTTCACCAGTGGTTACATCTTTCAGGCCAATGATGGCTGCGATGTCACCTGCTCGTACTTCTTTTACTTCTTCACGTTTGTTTGAGTGCATTTGAACAATGCGACCTAAACGCTCACGTTGTTTCTTCACAGAGTTGTAAGCCGTTTTACCGCTTTCTACAACACCAGAGTAAACACGGATGAAGGTTAGAGTACCAACAAATGGGTCTGTTGCGATCTTAAATGCTAGCGCTGAGAACGGTTCTTTGTCGTCCGCGTGACGCTCTGCTTCGTTCTCGTCTTCATCGATACCTTTAATTGCAGGTACATCGACTGGAGAAGGAAGGAAATCAACTACTGCATCTAGAACAGCTTGTACGCCTTTGTTTTTGAATGCACTACCACAGGTTGCTAGTACGATTTCATTGTTAAGGGTACGAGTACGAAGACCTTGTTTGATTTCAGCTTCTGTTAGTTCACCTTCTTCAAGGTACTTATCCATCAGCTCTTCATTTGCTTCTGCAGCAGCTTCAACAAGTTCTGTACGATATTCTTCAGCCATTTCTTGCATGTCTGCAGGAATATCTTCGTACGTGAAAGTCATGCCTTGGTCAGCTTCGTTCCAGTTGATTGCCTTCATCTTGATAAGATCGACAACACCTTGGAAGTTTTCTTCAGCACCAATGTTCAGTTGAATTGGAACAGGAGTTGCGCCTAGGCGATCCTTGATCTGTTCAACTACGCGCAAGAAGTCTGCGCCTGTACGGTCCATTTTGTTAACGAAAACCATACGTGGAACTTGGTACTTATCAGCTTGACGCCATACTGTCTCTGACTGAGGTTCAACACCAGATGAGCCACAGAACACAACGACTGCACCATCAAGTACACGTAGAGAACGTTCTACTTCGATAGTGAAGTCAACGTGTCCAGGAGTGTCGATGATGTTGATACGGTGGTCTGAGTACTGCGCTTCCATACCACGCCAAAACGTAGTAGTTGCTGCTGAAGTGATCGTAATACCGCGCTCTTGCTCTTGCTCCATCCAGTCCATGGTTGCTGCACCATCGTGAACTTCGCCGATTTTGTGAGAAAGACCGGTATAGAACAGAATACGTTCACTTGTGGTTGTTTTACCTGCATCTACGTGAGCAACGATACCGATATTACGGTATTGCTCTATAGGAGTTTTACGAGCCACGGTTGAATCCTCTTATTAGAGACTTAGGGACTATTGCTATGCCTAGATTATGCGTTAAAAGCGATGCTTCGCTAAAAAGTGCATGCCCTAGAAATAGCAATAGTTCCTAGCATAAGCATAGGAACTAAAGAAGTGCTGCAAGGAACCTTGCAGCACTAAAAAGGTATTACCAACGGTAATGTGCGAACGCTTTGTTTGCGTCAGCCATGCGGTGAACGTCTTCACGTTTCTTAACCGCAGTACCTTTGTTCTCAGACGCGTCTAGCATTTCAGCAGCTAGGCGTTGAGCCATAGATTTTTCACCACGCTTACGCGCAGCTTCAACTACCCAACGCATAGCAAGAGCGTTACGGCGAACCGGACGAACTTCTACAGGTACTTGGTAAGTTGAACCACCTACACGGCGAGATTTAACTTCTACCGCTGGGCGAACATTTTCAAGAGCTTCTTCAAATACAGCTAAGTGGTCTTTACCAGACTTCTCAGCCATTGCATCTAGTGCAGTGTAAACAATTTTTTCTGCAGTAGATTTCTTTCCGTCAACCATAAGGATGTTAACGAATTTTGCCAGCAATTCAGATTTGAACTTAGGATCTGGAAGGATCTTACGCTGACCTATTACGCGACGACGTGGCATGGATATTCTCCGTTGTCTTCTTCAGGTTTTTTCCAAAACTTTTCAGAATAATAAATAAAATAGTGTTTGGCCTTACTTAACGCTTTCTTTTAAAAAAGAAAATGCATTAAGACTTAGGACGTTTCACACCGTACTTAGAACGACCTTGTTTACGGTCGTTAACGCCAGCACAGTCAAGTGCGCCGCGAACAGTGTGGTAACGAACACCCGGAAGGTCTTTTACACGACCGCCACGGATTAGTACAACACTGTGCTCTTGTAGGTTGTGGCCTTCACCGCCGATGTACGAAGTTACTTCGAAACCGTTAGTTAGACGTACACGACATACTTTACGTAGTGCCGAGTTAGGTTTTTTAGGTGTAGTAGTGTAAACACGAGTACATACACCACGTTTTTGTGGGCACGCTTCTAGTGCAGGCACGTTGCTTTTAACAACTTGCTTTACACGAGGCTTGCGAACCAACTGGTTAATAGTTGCCATTAACTAGCTCCTGAAATTTACTTGAAAGTAAGCTTTGTGAAAAATCTATCCCTAATCACAAGTCGTAATTAGGGACGCAAAATTCTATTCAGCAGTGGGAGGTGTGTCAAGAAATATACAGATCTTTTTTAGCCGTCTAGAGCTCAGGATGGTCTAGTTTTAACCAAACTGATAAAACACAGCTACCAAGTGACTGATTTGTCGTTTAAAACCGTCAGTTTAACGAACCCGTCGAAGTCCACTTGCGGAACGATATCGGAGGCAAGTTCTTGGAGACCTCGAGCTGCAAGATCCGGTTTTAATACCGACACTCGCTCAACTGCAATGATTTGAGTGAATAACTCATGATTTGGAAGGCAAACGTACACTGCATCTTCAACTAACAAGAACTGATCCTGCAGTTGCGAATAGGTTAATGCGAGTTTAAGTTTGTCGACTGATTTTACGATATGAAGCATAGCGTCCCCTAGAAAGTCAGTATCTGTTGGCACTGAGCTAACTTCTGCGTTAACTCATCGGCTTCAACGGCGGTTGCATCAATCAACAGGTTATCTGTCGAAAGACCAAACTGACTCAGGCTACGCTGACAAACATACACCTGTTCGATATCGTACAGGTCCATAAGCTTGAATGCTGAGATGTAGTCGCGTGATAGGACTTCGTCGGGCTGCTGAGCTTTGATAAGCTGTGTCACGCCATCGCCAACAAAGAACACGGCGATATCTTCGCTGTAAGCAGAAGCGGCAAGTAATGCGTCTAACCCTTCCCTACCTGCAGCGGTAGAATGAGGAAAACTATTAAATATAAAGGCTAATTTTCTCAAAACTGTACCACCCTATCTTGCGTGAGTAGCGCTTCCGATAAGCTCCCTAACCCGGCCTGAGTAAACCCTGACGCTAAGTTAGATGCGCTTAATTGGTGTTGCTCTGCTTCGTCTGAGCTAACCACACCACGTCTTAACGCGGCTGCCACACACGTTTCCAAGCTAACATCGTGCTCATCCGCTAGCTTTTGCCAAGCAGAAGCTAAATCGAATTCATCGTTAGCAGGTACGGTGAGATCGGAGCCATTACTGACGCCATCTTGATAGAAGAATACACTGTGAAGTTTGTGGCCCTGTTTAATCAGAGCCACGGCAAACTGGTAAGCACTTCTTGCTGACTGTGAACCATAGACAGATCCATTGACTAAGAGTGTATAGCTTAACAACCCTCTTCATCCTCTGTTTTACGTTGGCGGATGTATAGGTACACGGTGTGCTTAGAGATATTCAAGCGTTCAGCAACACGGTTAATCGCGTCTTTGATATCGAAAATACCTTTGTCGTATAGCTCCATCACGATCTGACGGTTCTTAGTATTGTTCGATACTGATTTATCGGCATTGATCTCTTCAATAGTGCGCTCAACCGTTTGGTCGACAAGCTCTTCAACGTCGCTTGCGAAGTTAACCGATGATGCGGCTTCGTCTGCATCTTGCGTAGGCATGAATGATTGCAGCACTTGTGAGAATGGCGCGTCTAGGTTGACGTTAATACACAGCAGGCCAATCACTCGGTCTTCACCATTGCGGATAGCAACCGTGATCGACTTCATCAACACACCGCCTTTCGCGCGAGTGAAGTATGAACGTGAGAAGTTACGCTTAGAACCTTCAATATCTTTCAGCATCTTCAATGCAAGATCGGTGATCGGCGAACCAACCTGACGACCCGTATTCTCGCCGTTGGCAATTTTAATCGCAGAAGTATTGAGGTCTTCTAATGAGTGCAAAACGATTTCACAAAACGGACCAATAAGACTCGCAATACCGTCAACAACGGCCTCATAAGATCTTAGAATGATTTTATCGTGTTCACTGAATGGCATAACGTGGACTGATTCCATTTCAAGTAACACATCTGCATTGACTGTTTCTGTAGTAGTCACTTATTCCTTACCTTCGTGTGAAAAATCAACAAATTTATGTAAGTTTATCAGAAAATTTTAATTGCACACCTAGCTAACATTGCAACTAGTGATTTAGAACAAGTTTAAAAATCAAATACTCAGCCTCAAATCATAAAAAAAGCCTAACTCAAAGTTAGGCTTTTTATTCAATCAACGTATTTTAGTACGAGGTTTTTAATCGATATTACTGTGCAGGAGCTGCTTCAGCGTTATCAATTTTTAGTAGTTCAACTTCGAATACTAGCGTTGAGTTAGCTGGGATCGTCGGTGTGTCTTGCTCACCGTATGCTAGCTCTGGCGGGATTACGAACTTGTACTTAGAACCAACTTTCATTAGTTGTACGCCTTCAGTCCAGCCTGGGATTACGCGGTTAAGTGGGAATGTTGCTGGTTCGCCACGGTCGTAAGAGCTGTCGAACTGAGTACCGTCTGTTAGCGTACCTTTGTAGTGTACTTGAACAGTATCAGTGTCTTTTGGAGAAGCGCCTTCGCCAGCTGTCATTACTTGGTAAAGTAGGCCAGATTCAGTTTGCTCTACGCCTTCAGTCTTTGCGAACTCAGCGCGGAAGTCATCACCTGCTTTCTTAGTTTCAGCTGACTTCTCTGCTGCTTGTGCTTGCATAGTTTCAGCAACACGCTTGTCTAGAGCTTCTAGAGCTGCGCGAGTTTCTTCTTCGTTCAGTGCAGTTTTCTCTGCGAATACGTCTTCGATACCTTGAAGAACCATATCTTTGTCTAGGTTAATGCCTAGCTCGCTTGGCTTATCAATGCTTGTGCTTAGGTAGTTAGCGAAAGATACGCCGATTGCGTATGCCGCTTTGTCGTCTTCTGTTTTAAAGTTTACTGCTTCAACTTTAACTTCTTCAACCTGTGGAGCTTCTGCCTTTGGTTCTTCTTTCTGACAACCAACTGCTAGCATAACCGTTGCGGCAAGCAGTGATACTTTTAAAACTGATTTCATTGAATTCTCCAATTAATGGCCAAGCCATTGGTTATTGTGCACAAATCTAATGATTAGATTGGTGTGAATACGTTAGTTATAACAATATACTAGTCATATGTCTTTCGACACAAACCGGATTATTAGATGTGATGCGAATATTTTTCCACTCATTGCTATGTACAATTGTCATCACCTTGTTAAATGGATGTTTTTTCTTCCAAGATGATGAGCAACGTTGGGAAATTGAACCCAATGGTGCCACCAGCTTTGCCCTTAGCAGAGATGGACGCTTCGCCCTGCTCTACTCTCAGCAAAAACAACTGCTGCTTTGGGACCTTGCCGAAAACAAAGAGTTAGCTCAACTCGGTCCACAAGATCAATTAGAAAACCAAGTATCGCGTATCCGTATCTCGGACAATGGCCGCTTTGCCATTACCGCAAGCCAGATGAACTTCGCCGTTTGGGACCTATCTTGGACACAAGCTGAAGGGCTATGGTCTATCTCCGATGGCTTAATTCGCGATGTCGATATCTCTAGCAATGGTGAAAAAGTATTGCTTGGCCTGTCTAATGGCAAAGCGATCTATGTGGACTTAGTCACCGGACGCCGTCTTGAGTTCCTTGCTCACCGAGAAAAAGTTAATTCTGTTTCCCTTTCTTCCAATGGTCGCTACGCATTATCAGGCGGTAACGACTATAAAGCGTACCTGTGGGATACCGAGTCAGGCTTGGTATTACGTACCTTTGAGCATGAACAAAGAGTAGTACGAGTTGCGCTACAGCGCGATGGTGAACTGGCTTTTACCTCTGATGGCGGTAACCAAGCGATGATTTGGGATCTTGAAACTGGCGAACCTCAAGCACAGCTGCAGAGTTGGTCGCGTCAGCTGATCTTCTCTAGCGCACGTTTTTCTGATGATGGCAGTATGTTGGTCACGGGGACACCGTCGAGCCAAGTCAGCGTTTGGAATACCCAAGACGGCAAACGAATTTCTCGTCACGATGCCGAGCCACTAAAAGATGCTCGCCCTCCCCGTGCGGTAGTGTATGATGCAGCCTTTGATGATAAGAACCGTGTGATATCGGGCACCTCTGCGGGCATAGCCCAAGCTTGGAATGTGGATTAAGAACGATGACAGAAAAGCGAGTTGAACAACTAGAAAGCCGCGTGAATGACTTAGAATGTCAGCTAGCTTTCCAAGAACAAACCATTGAAGAACTCAATGAAGCGCTTAGCCAGCAACAGATGTTGATCACTAAGATGAAAGACCAAATGAAGTATGTAGTCGGCAAAGTGAAGAACATTGATGGTTCAAACTTGGCTGACGCATCAGAAGAAACGCCACCGCCACACTACTAAACGCGTTTCAAATCAACCAAAGCCCGCTAACCATTGAATGTGTTAGCTATCCAAATGCTTGTTGATGACGAATAAAAAGAAAGGGCGACAGATATTCTCTGTCGCCCTTTCTTTATCTTTGCTATTTAGAACCAAGCCATCAAAGGTTTAGTCATCGGCGTAAATCTTCACTTCTACACGCCCGTCAGTATCAACACTAGCACGATACATCCCTGAACTGTTCATGCCGAAGTGGATATCACCTTGGCCATCAATCGCTATCAAGCCACCTTCGCCACCCATGGTTTTCAGCTCACCCTGGATGATGTGTTCACAAGCGATATGCACATCTTCTTTGAGATAACGCATTCGTGCCGCTACATCACTGGCAACCATCTTTCTTAAGAAGAACTCGCCCATTCCGGTAGTAGAAACCGCAACGTTACCATTCTCGGCAATAGTACCTGCGCCAATGATTGGAGAGTCACCAACGCGACCATACTTCTTATTGGTCACGCCGCCAGTGCTTGTCGCAGCGGCTAGGTTACCCGCTTGGTCTAACGCCACCGCGCCAACCGTGCCGTACTTTTTGTCGTCTGGGTATTTTTCGGCATGTTGCTCGTCGTACTTCGCTTCCGACAAAGCAAAGATACCTTTCTCTTTCATTGATTGAAGTTGGTCGTAGCGACGCTCAGTAAAGAAGTAATCTTGCTCAGTGAAGGTGTACTCATGTTCAAAGGCAAACTTCTCTGCCCCTTCACCAATCAATAGTACGTGGTCGCTTTTCAGCATCACATCACGTGCAAGTTCAATCGGGTTTTTGATATGACGGACACCAGCAATCGCACCTGCATCCATTTCACGGCCGTGCATCACAGACGCATCCATCTCAACAAATTCATCATGAGTCAGAACAGAGCCCTTACCAGCATTGAAATGAGGGCTGTCTTCCATCACCTTAACGGATGCCACTACCGCATCCAGAGCATCACCGCCCGATTGCAGTACTTGATAACCAGCCAGAACCGATTTCTCTAAAGCTTCAGTAATACCCGTTTTTAATTCATCGCTCATTTGCTCTCGCAAGATGGTTCCCGCACCACCATGAATGGCAATTGAAAAAGGTTGTGACATGCGAACTCTCCACTGATGTCGTCTTATAATGTTGTGCCTATCAATATCACATCCACGGTTCGATGTCTGATAGCGAAAACTAAACTTTTTACGGATACTTAGTTCAGTAGATTAAAAGCCAAGCGCAAAAAGCTCGGCGCTAATACGAAAAAAGCCTCCACAAGGGAGGCTTTCAAGATTCTTAATCTAAACCGCTAATCGGTTTTAGTGAGAACCACAGCTACCGCCGCCGCAGCAGCCGTCTTTTTTCTCTTCACCGTGGTCGTGGCCTTCGCCACCACAGCAACCGCCTTCGTGGTCATGATCGTGACCGTGGCTGCCACAGCCGCCTTCTTGGTGTACGTGACCGTGTTGAACTTCTTCTTCAGTCGCTTCACGAACCGCTACCACTTCAACGTCAAACGTTAGAGTTTGGCCAGCTAGCATGTGGTTACCATCAACAACAACTTCGTCGCCGTCTACTTCAGTTACTTCTACTGGGATTGGACCTTGGTCAGTATCCGCTAGGAAACGCATACCAACTTCGATTTGCTCAACACCTTGGAATACGTCAGCAGGAACACGTTGAACTAGAGCGTCGTTGTGCTCGCCGTAAGCGTCTTCTGGAGTAACAGTTGCAGAGAACTTGTCACCAGCAACTTTTCCTTCAAGCTCTTTTTCAAGACCTGTAATTAGGTTGTTGTGACCGTGAAGGTAATCTAGTGGAGCTTCTGCAGTTGATTGGTCAACTACTACGCCATCTTCAAGTTTCACTTGATATGCAACACTAACTACTACGTTCTTTTCAATTTTCATGAGAGCTCCAAGGAGGTTTGGACTAAGCTCGAACAGTTGAGCTTAGGAAAAATTCTGTACCGGGATATTATGGGGATCAATTAACGAAACTCAATCATTCTGGCTTAAAAATACCGATCATTTCTTGATTTGCGTGTTCAGATTTCTCTACAGTTTTCGGTTTACGTTGCTCTGTGAAGTCACAATCGACACATTCCACCAGCTCGATATTATTCTCAACCCACCAGCGAAGCGTGTCTTGAGTGTTGCAGCTTGGGCAGCTCGCCCCTGCGATAAAGCGTTTTTTCTGTTTCACGTTGATATCCTTTACTACTCTGGATTCGCGGTTCTTCCGCTCTAGCTTTATTAAAGGCTAAGCAGAGACCGCGTTTATTATTAGATTGGTTCTATAGACTGTTATTTCTATGCTCAAGCTATTAGCTATTCACTCTAGCTACTGCCAATAGTTTCGAGATTGGTGATCGTTTTCCATCTCATGTCCAAAGATCTCTTCAAGCTCTTTACGAGCCTCTTTTGCTCTTTGGGCTAACTCGGCATCCTCGTTATGCTGAGGAAGCAACTCTTTCAGCATACCATTATCCAACTTCCTAAAATGTGCTTCTGCTCGCTTCGCTTTATATGGGTGCATGCCAAGTTCGGTCAATGTTTGACGACCTAAATCGAGAGCTCCAAGGAAGGTTTCACGGGAATAGTTGCTCACACCGTGGTTAAGTAATTGATACGCTTCAACACGGCTTCGTGCACGCGCTAAGATTTTTAAGCGTGGGAAGTGCTGCTTACACAAATCGACGGTTTTCATGATTTCATCAGGAGAGTCAGTACACAACACAATGGCTTCCGCTTTGTCAGCACCTGCTGCGCGTAACAGTTCTAGGTGTGTTGAATCACCGTAAAATACCTTGTAGCCGAACTTTCTCAGGATGTGTATTTGGCTGGCATCACTCTCAAGGACGGTAATTCGAATCTTGTTGGCATACATCAATCGGCCAATGATCTGACCGAAACGACCAAAGCCTGCAATGATCACTCGAGGGCTGCGATCGACCACATCCGAAGACATCGCATTCTCACTGATTTGATTCAGTTGACGAGCAAAGAATCGGTCTTGCAGCTTGAGCATCAATGGCGTGGTCACCATAGACAAACTCACAACCACCAGTAAGAACGATACTTGTTCGCCACTTAAGATGCCTTGAGCACTCGCTGCGGTAAAAATAACGAAAGCAAACTCACCACCTTGGCTGAGAATCATCGCCATTCGGCTACGCGCTTTTGCTTGAGTACCAAAGATACGAGCCAGCGCATACAGCACTAAGCCTTTCAATACGACCAATGCAGAAACAGCAATCAGTATCGCGAATGGGCTTTCAGCAAGTAAACCTAAGTTCACCGCCATCCCCACCGAGATGAAGAACAGACCAAGCAATAGCCCTTTGAATGGGTCAATCGCGATCTCAAGCTCGTGTCGATATTCACTTTCCGCCAGAAGTACGCCCGCTAAGAATGTACCGAGTGCCATCGATAAACCGATCTGCTGCATGATGACAGCAATACCAATTACCAATAACAGCGCTGCAACGGTGAACAATTCACGCACGCCACTCATGACTACGTATCGGAATAACGGTCTCAACAAGAAGTGACCACCGACAAGCAAACCAATTACTCCGCCTAGCATCCATAACATGTCCGCCCAACTACCGCCGGTATTACCCGCAAGCAGAGGCAACATCGCTAACATAGGGATTACTGCAATATCTTGGAAAAGTAACACCGCAAAGCCAGACTGCCCCGCTTCTTTACCACCGAGCTCTCGCTCTTCAATGACACGCAAGGCAATCGCGGTCGAAGATAGGGCTAAACCCATACCTATGACCAAGCTCGTTTGCCAAGTTAAACCAAACATGCAGGCGATGGCGGTAATAATCAGAGTGGTAATTAGCACCTGCGCGCCACCCAATCCGAGAATTGGTGCCCGCATCTGCCACAATTTTTTAGGGTTTAGCTCTAAGCCAATCAGGAAGAGCAGCAGTACTACCCCGAATTCGGAGAAGTGCAGAATTGCCTCTACATCACTGATTAAACCAAGCCCCCATGGGCCAATAGCAACACCTGCCAGAAGGTAACCCAATACTGAGCCCAAGCCAGCTCGCTGCGCGATAGGAACCGCGACTACAGCAGCCGCTAGAAATATAACGCTACTTTGCAAAAAATCATTAGTCAGAGCCATCATTCGCTCCTATCTCTTGTAGCGGGTCTCGTAACCAGTTTCGATAAGCTTCAGCGTGTTGGTAACGCGTCATATCCGAGACATTTCGTGCCCAATGTAAAACCAATGGTGATATCCAGTTCATCTGACACAAAGCAGCGGTGAGTTCGAATGGTTGCAAGATCTCTTGTAATGGATATTTATTATAGCCTGCGGCACCAAACGCCTCTTCTTTACCACCGGTTGTGATAACGCTACGCCAGTGTTTACCCTTAAGCGCGCTTTGTTCACCGAACGCAAAACCTTTGCCCAATACGCGGTCAAACCACTCTTTTAATAATGAGGGACAGGAATACATAAACAGAGGATGCTGAAACACAATCACATCGTACTCGAGAAGTAATTCATGCTCATAAGGGACATCGATGAAGAAGTCTGGGTAAATGGCGTAGAGATCATGAATTTTGACATGACCGAGCGACTCTATCTTTTTAATCATCATCTGATTGGCAATAGAAGTTTGCGGCTCTGGGTGCGCGTAGATGATCAACACCTTTGGCACGACTTTGTCTGTCGAGGGAGTATTACTCATTCCTTTGAAACATTCCTTTGAGGGCTAAACGGTGGCAAGGCCACAAGAATTTAAGCAAAAGTTATTAATATGTTATTGGCATCATAACGCAAATTGCATTGTGATCGACTTTTATCTGGTTTCAGCCTACTATGCAGGCGTCTGTTCACCTCTAATTTCTATGCTATCTCTATATGATTACTTTCTCTGATATTCAATTGCTACGCGGCGGTAAGCCACTCCTTGACCAAGCATCTGCCACTCTTCACCCTGGCGACAAGATCGGTTTGGTTGGTAAAAACGGCTGTGGTAAATCTACGCTGTTCGCCTTAATTAAGGACGAACTGTCTATTGATGCCGGCTCATTCAGCAAACCAGCGCATTGGGAAATGGCTTGGGTTGCTCAAGAAACGCCTGCATTAGAAAGAACAGCAATTGAATACGTGATTGATGGCGACCGGGAATACCGCGGCCTTGAAGATCAACTAGAGAAAGCGGAACAAGCCGACAACGGCACATTGGTCGCAGAGATCCACGGCAAGATCGAAACCATTGGTGGTTACAGCATCAAGGCACGTGCTGCCGAGTTGTTGGACGGCCTAGGCTTTAGCCAAGAACAAATGACATGGAACCTGACTCAGTTCTCAGGTGGTTGGCGTATGCGTTTGAACCTAGCGCAAGCCCTACTGTGTCGCAGTGACTTATTGCTGCTCGATGAGCCGACCAACCACTTGGATTTAGACGCAGTAATGTGGCTAGAGCGTTGGTTACAAACCTACCCGGGCACGCTAGTGCTTATCTCGCACGATAGAGACTTCCTAGACCCTATCGTCAACCGTATTGTCCATGTTGAAAACCAACAGCTTAACGAATACACGGGTAACTACTCATCGTTTGAAACTCAACGAGCGCAAAAGCTGATCCTGCAACAAGCGATGTTCCAGAAGCAGCAGAAACAAATGGCGCACATGCAGAGCTACATTGACCGTTTCCGCTACAAAGCTTCAAAAGCTCGCCAAGCACAAAGCCGTATTAAAGCGCTAGAGAAAATGGAGCAAGTGCTACCCGCTCAGTTTGATAACCCATTCAGCTTTGAGTTCAGAGAGCCAGACGCCCTACCAAACCCAATCATGATGATGGACGAGGTATCTGCAGGCTACGATGACAATCTGATTCTAGAAAAGATTCGCTTAAACCTAGTACCGGGCAGCCGCATTGGTCTGCTTGGTCGAAATGGCGCAGGTAAATCAACACTGATCAAACTGCTTTCAGGTGAGCTGAAACAGCAAGGTGGTGAGCTTAGCTATTCGCAAGGCGTTAAAATTGGCTACTTCGCACAGCACCAATTAGAAACGCTGCACCCAGAAGAAACACCGCTGCAACACATGATGCAGATTGCACCTAAGCATACAGAGCAACAACTGCGTGATTACCTAGGTAGCTTTGGCTTCCAAGGTGAAAAAGCACTGGATAAAGTGGCGCCATTCTCAGGTGGTGAAAAAGCGCGTTTGGTATTGGCACTACTGGTATGGCAAAAACCTAACCTATTGCTACTCGATGAACCAACCAACCACTTGGATCTCGACATGCGTCAGGCGCTGACTTTTGCATTGCAGACGTTTGAAGGCGCGATGGTTATCGTATCGCACGACCGTTACCTACTGCGTGCAACCACAGATGACCTGTACTTAGTACATGATCGCCAAGTGGCACCGTTTGATGGCGACCTAAGCGATTACTACAAGTGGTTAACCGAACAACAAAAAGTTGAGCGCAAAGAAGCACAAGCATTGGCACCAGCGAAAGATGGCGCCAACAGTGCAGCAGCGAAAAAAGAGCAGAAACGCAAAGAAGCCGAGTTCCGAAAACTGACTGCGCCACTGCGTAAAAAGCTGACTCAATTTGAAAAGCAGATGGATAAGCTGACGCAGGCTCTTGAAGAAGCCGAGCAAGAATTATCAGACACTTCACTGTATGAAGCTGAAAATAAGGCTAAACTGAATAAAGTACTCGCTCTACAAGCGAGCAGTAAATCACAGCTAGAAGAAGTTGAAATGGATTGGATGTCCACTCAAGAAGAGCTTGAGCAGATGGAACAGGATATGGATAGCTTATGAGCCCAGAGCACGCCCCAATATCACTAACACTGGAACGACTATGGCAATTTAGCCTTCAGTATTACAGTGTGCGCGGTGTAAAGGATGCGTGCTTAGCTTTGCAAAACCAGTTCCACGGCAACGTCAATCTACTGCTGCTTCTAAAATGGCTTGATGAGCAGCAACTCTCCTTTGCGGAAGAAGAGTGGCACAAAGTACAACAGTGCTTAAGCCGCTCTGAAACCTTGCTCCATAGTTATCGAGAGCTGCGCAAGCACCTCAAGGCACACGTTGTGGATTCACTCTACCGTGAAGCCTTACAGTTTGAATTGCAGCTTGAGAAACAACAGCAGTCCGATCTCGTCGATTGTATTAACTCCCTAGAGTTGTACACCAATCAGCAATCGCCTCTCGCATTTCAATACTGCCGTTTACTTGGGGCTGAAAACCTCTATGACGCATTTTCTGAACCAGCACCTCAGCCCTAACCCGTTTCCTTTCCCTTTTATTCAATCAAGATCAAAGCTTGTCTGAGCTCTATCGTTATCGATGTTTACAGCATAACGGGTACATACTATTGGTAGAACACGCCACTTATATAGTAAGTAACAAGCCTAACTCCGATATTATTCAATCAGTTACCCATGACATATTTTTGTTGCCCGTATCAGTGAAACCCTTGCGCTTATGCCGAGAATCAACCAAGCTCAAATAAAAACGTGGGCGTTCTGCTAAAAGCTCAACACTTTACCAAAGCCCATAAAAGAAGCATGGACTGTTTTATGACAATATTTACCGCAGCAGCTGGTCTATCTAATCCGCACTTACAAACCTTAGTGCCACGATTTATTAGAAAGCAGGCGTTGTTCAACCCGCAATGGCAAACCTTAGAAACACCCGATGGTGACTTTCTAGACCTTGCTTGGAGCGAATCGCCAGATGGCGACAATCCAAATAGTGACGATATAAAGAACAAACCGATATTCGTGCTGTTCCACGGTTTGGAAGGCAGTTTTGAGAGCCCTTATGCCAATGGACTAATGAATGCGTTTGCTAAAGATGGTTGGCTGTCGGTGATGATGCACTTTAGAGGCTGTAGCGGAAAACCGAATCGCTTGGCTCGCGCATATCACTCCGGTGAAGTTGAAGACGCTCGCTTCTTCCTCAGGCATCTACACGCTCAGTTTCCCAATAACCCAAAGGTGGCGGTTGGCATCTCCTTGGGAGGAAACATGTTGGCAAACTATTTGGCGGAATACGCAGATGACCCACTGTTGTCAGCAGCAACAATAGTCTCCGCCCCCTTTGACTTGGCCTGTTGTTCAAGTCGCATAGAACGCGGATTCTCGAAGCTCTATAAGAAGTACCTGCTTAATTCACTCAAATCGAATGCGTTGAAAAAGGTGAAGCTGTTGCAAGAGAAACTCGGCATCACGGCTGAATCCATCAAGAAGATCGACAAGCTGTATGAGTTTGATGAACGAATTACTGCGCCCCTGCACGGCTTCAAAAACGCGCAAGACTACTACGCACAGTGCTCCGCTCTTCCTAAGCTCAATAAAATCAAACTACCGACACAGATCATTCACGCCAAAGACGATCCTTTCATGACCGATGATGTGATTCCAAAATTCGTTCTACCGGATAACATCGATTATCGCCTATTTCAGAAAGGCGGCCATGTAGGATTTATCACTGGTAGCACACTCAAACCACGATTCTGGTTAGAGGAAGCCTTACCTGCGTATTATGAGAGTATCCAAGGTTCAGCATAACGACGAAGCCTTGCTAAATATAAACGCGAAACCTTGGTAAGATAGCGCAGCCCCAAATTGGGATTGTACTAAAAACATCACTAGACACACTCATCAACATATCAATGAACATAAAAGAGAGAAGTATTTATGATCATCCCATGGCAAGACATCGCGCCAGAGACACTGGAAAACCTCATCAAAGAATTCGTGCTGCGTGAAGGCACAGACTATGGCGACGTTGAGATCTCACTGCAAAGCAAGATTGATCAGGTGAAACATCAATTAGCTTCTGGTGACGTGAGCATCGTGTTTTCCGAACTGCACGAGACCGTTGATATCCAGGTGACAAAACGCTTCTAGGCTGCGCTTAGAAAGGAGCCGTGTTATAGTGGAAAACGATTGCTAACAAGTAAGTTACTCAAACGACAAGGGTTGTCATGTCCGCTAAACATCCAATTATTGCGGTGACGGGTTCATCTGGAGCCGGCACCACCACTACCTCAGAAGCCTTCCGCAAAATGTTCAATATGATGGACGTGAAGGCTGCTTGGGTAGAAGGGGATAGTTTCCACCGATTCACTCGACCAGAAATGGATGTCGAGATCCGCAAGGCGCGCGAGCAAGGTAAGCACATTAGCTACTTTGGTCCACAAGCCAACGACTTTGGTGCATTAGAAGAGTTCTTCCGTCAATACGGGAACGAAGGCACCGGTAAAGTACGTAGTTACCTACACACCTTCGATGAAGCTGTTCCTTATAATCAAATGCCGGGCACCTTCACGCCATGGCAAGATATCCCTGAAAATTCCGATGTGATGTTTTACGAGGGCCTGCACGGCGGTGTCGTTGATGGCGATATCAATGTCTCTCAACACGTCGATCTGCTGATTGGCATGGTGCCTATCGTAAACCTAGAATGGATTCAGAAATTCGTTCGTGACACACGCGATCGTGGCCACTCTCGCGAAGCGGTAATGGACTCTATTGTACGTTCAATGGATGATTACCTTAACTATATTACCCCGCAGTTTTCACGTACGCATATCAACTTTCAGCGTGTTCCAACCGTAGATACATCGAACCCACTCAACGCCAAAGGGATTCCAAGTTTAGACGAAAGCTTCGTAGTTATACGTTTGCGTGGCATCAAAAACGTCGATTTCCCTTACCTTTTGGCAATGATTGACGGCTCATTTATGTCTCGTCATAACACGCTAGTGGTGCCAGGGGGCAAGATGAGTTTTGCTATGGAGCTCATTGTAAGGCCAATCCTACAACAACTCATCGAAACCGGAAAAATAGGTTAACAAAACGACATTCTGGTTGATTACTTTTCATACCGTGATCATGTGCACAATTTTGCGTAAAAAATCGTAGCTTGGTCACGATTAAAATCAAGAAATAGTACCTGAAAAAGGATACTATTCTTAAACGAAACACAAGATAGCTTGCAGCGCTCAACGAGTGCTCTTATCCTACAAGTCAATCCAGGCTTAGCTAAAATACGGAAAGCGGCAAGCATACCCTGCAGAGGAAGTGAGATATTATGGTTCTAGGTAAACCTCAAACCGATCCAACATTAGAGTGGTTCCTTTCACACTGTCATATTCATAAGTACCCTTCAAAAAGTACTTTGATTCATGCTGGTGAAAAGGCAGAAACCTTGTACTACATCGTTAAAGGTTCTGTGGCAGTTCTTATCAAAGACGAAGAAGGTAAGGAAATGATTCTTTCTTACCTAAACCAAGGCGACTTCATCGGTGAGCTAGGCTTGTTCGAAGAAGACCAAGAGCGTACTGCTTGGGTTCGTGCTAAATCTCCTTGTGAAGTAGCTGAAATTTCTTTCAAGAAATTCCGTCAACTTATCCAAGTGAACCCAGACATCCTGATGCGCCTTTCAGCGCAAATGGCAAGCCGCCTACAAGTAACTAGCCAAAAGGTTGGTGACTTAGCGTTCCTTGACGTAACAGGTCGTATCGCTCAAACGCTACTAAACCTAGCGAAACAGCCAGATGCAATGACTCACCCTGACGGCATGCAAATCAAGATCACTCGTCAAGAGATTGGCCAGATCGTTGGTTGTTCTCGTGAGACAGTAGGTCGTATCTTGAAGATGCTAGAAGAGCAGAACCTAATTTCTGCACACGGTAAAACTATCGTGGTATACGGCACTCGTTAATCTCGATTAACTGAGCCAAAAATTTGAAAGCCACCAAATGCAAATTTGGTGGCTTTTTTATTATCTATAAGATTTACAGAGCAGATGCGAGATGCGAATGGAACAATTACAACTTCCAAACGCAAACACTCTCGAAGCGAAGCGTACCCGCATCTTTAGGGCAAAGCTCGTGCTCGAATCTTTCTTTAACCGTTAGTGCTTTCGAAGATCTTGTCCGCCGATGCCGCAACAAAGCCGGTGTAAAGCTCACCATTCGCCATCGCATAACGCTTAGCGAACTCATAGAAGCCTCCAGGAATCATCTCATTGCCTTCAACAAATGAAACTGGGACTTTGTCTGCCATTGTTGATGATTGCTCTAATAAGACCTCTGGAGAGCCTTTAACCTCACCACCAGATGCATTGATAGTGAAACCCGATTCGATCAGATAGTCATTCACGGCCTGAACTTCATCAAAGGCGTTAAGTTGATTTACGCTCACCGTAAAGTGGTTGGCACCGTAACCATGGGCCGCTAACCAAGACGCGTATTCACTCTCTTTTGCCAGCACTTGGAAATCTGCGAAGCTTAAATCCCAAAGGCGTCCGCCAAACAGGAATTCATGACCTTGCAGCTTGCTTGCATCGACTTGCTCAACGAGCTTAGCAACGATCTGTTGTAGCTCACTTGAGCACTCTTCTACCTTCAACTCACTGATGAACACTTTCGGCTGTTTTAGATCTGGATGCTCGTAATGCTTCGCGACTAGCTTCTTGCTCTCAAATAAGTAATCGCCACACGCTTTATAACCTAGCTCAAGAAAAGGCTTAGCCAGTGTTTCAATACCCAGCGGAGCTACATTGAAAGTACGCAGTGCAATATGATCGTTAATCAGCGCTTCATCTTCCTTCAGCAAGTGGTGTACTTTCTCAGCCGATGGACAAAGCCTATGAATGTAATCATCCCATAGTGATTTAAAGAGTAGATCGGGCGTCATGGTGACTCCTTGTCAGAGGTTCTAGCAAGCTAGTAATATGGATTAGAAAGGGAGAGGCTGGACATAGAGTCAGCAGCCATCAGCCTGTGACATACTTGTTCTATTATTATCTACCGCCCAATCTTGATGCTGAGCGTGGTTAAAATAAGGAAGCGATACGCCGCTTCCTTATCTCATAACTAATGAATGAGCCTTAGCTCAATATCAATCTAAACTACAGCTCGATACCTGGGCTAAACGTAGCTGGCAGTTGAGTTTCACCACCTTCCATTGAAGCCATTGGGTAAGCACAGTAGTCCGCCGCATAGTAAGCACTTGGGCGTAGGTTGCCAGAAGCACCCGGACCACCAAATGGTGCATCACCACTTGCGCCTGTGAGTTGGCGGTTACGGTTAACAATACCCGCGCGGATATGGTCAACGAAGTATTCCCATTCAGAATCGTCTGTCGATACTAGACCAGCAGACAAACCAAAGCGTGTGTCATTAGCTAGTTTAACCGCTTGCTCAAGTGACTGGTAACGAACCACTTGTAGCAATGGACCGAAGTACTCTTCATCTGGTAGTTCAGCAATGTTGGTGGCATCAATAATACCCGGAGAAACAAACGCCGCTTCACCCGCTTTTGCTTCTACTAGGCTTACACCACCTAGCGATTGCAGATTCGCTTGTGCATCTAAAATAAACTTAGCAGCGGCTTCTGAGATCTGTGGGCCCATGAATGGTGCAGGCTCAGCAAAAGGCTGATCAACACGAATCTTTTGCGTAGCCGCGACCAGCTTATCGATCAGTAGGTCGCCCTTCTCACCAACAGGAACATACAGGCGACGAGCACATGTACAACGTTGACCTGCACTGATGAACGCCGATTGGATAATGGTGTATACCGTTGCGTCCGCATCACCGTATTGGTCACTGATCACCATAGGGTTGTTGCCGCCCATTTCTAGTGCCAGCATCTTGCCCGGTTGACCCGCGAATTGGCGGTGCAGGATATGACCCGTATTGGCACTACCCGTAAATAGCACGCCATCAAGACCTTTAGCGTCAGCCAGTGCGATGCCAGTCTCTTTAGCGCCTTGCACTAGGTTGATTACGCCAGCAGGAAGACCCGCTTCTTGCCATAGCTTCATTGCGAACTCACCCGTCCAAGGCGTCTGCTCTGAAGGTTTGAATACTACGGTGTTGCCCGATAGCAGAGCTGGAACAATATGACCGTTAGGTAGGTGACCTGGGAAGTTGTAAGGACCAAATACCGCCATCACGCCCAATGGACGGTGACGAAGTACGATTTGGTTGCCTGCCGCTTCACGTGAAGCTTCACCAGTACGCTCGTGGTAAGCACGGATAGAGATAGCGATCTTACCTGCCATCGCGCCCGCTTCAGTGCGAGTTTCCCAAATAGGCTTACCCGTCTCTTTTGCGATAATTTGCGCGATCTCTTCGCTGTTCTCTTTCACTTTTTCTGCGAACTTCAACACGATCGCTTCGCGCTCAGCAAAGCTCAGCTTTTTCCAAACTAGAAACGCTTCACGAGCCGCTGCTACTGCAGATTCAACCTGTGCTGGTGTTGCACTATCACCTTGCCACACTACTTCGTTGTTGTATGGGCTTACTGATGTCATGGCGTCACCTTGACCTGCCACCCATTGTCCTGCTATCCACTGAGTCATACTTCTATCCTTAAAATCTTCGACAGATAATCGCCGCTCTTATTGAGCCAACATGCGAACGTATTCGCCTTCTTTTACTTCAAGAGCGCTTGCTACTTCAGGTGATAAAATCACTGTGTCGCTTGCTTGGTCATACGCACCTTTCGCGGCTACTGCGCGGAAGTTCTCAAACGAGGTATTACCAATTAGGAAGTCTTTAGAGCTAGAGTGCTCTGCAATTTGAACCTGTGCTCGAATTGAGTGACGCACCGATTCGATGTTTCTAAGATCACACTCAACCGTCGGGCCCGCATCAAAGATGTCGACATAACCACGGTTAGTGAAACCTTCACGCTCCAGCAACTTAAGTGCAGGACGTGTATTGTCATGTACCTCTCCAATCACCGCCTGAGCTTCTTTGCTCAGTAGGTTCACGTAGATAGGTAGCTTTGGCATTAGGTCAGCAATGAAGCCTTTCTTGCCAATACCGGTTAGGTAATCGGCAAGCGTGAAATCAATCGAGAAGAAATGCTCTTGCAGCCATTGCCAGAAAGGAGAATTGCCTTCTGCATCCGATACACCACGCATCTCAGCAAAAATCGTTTTCGAGAAACGCTCAGGGTGCTCAGACATGATCAAGAAGCGACACTTCGACATCAAACGGCCATTCAATCCACCACGGAAAGCCGGACGCAAGAACAGCGTACAAATCTCACTGCATCCCGTGTAGTTGTTACCGAAAGTCAGCAGCTTCACGACGTTATTCACGCCAAGCTTTTGCGATGAGTGAACCACTTTACTGATATGGTAAGAGTAAAATGGAACATCCCAACCAATTGAAGCTTCAATGCCTGTGGTACCCGCAACTTCACCGGTTTCAGTGTCGAAGCCAACCATTAGGTAGCCTTCGTCACCGGGTTCAGTCACGTCTTGTTTGGCAAAGCTGTATTCAGAGTGAGTAATACGGTTAGTTAACAGTTCTTCGTTAACCGGAAGAGATGTGAATCCATGTCCTGACTCAACGGCGCAGGTATGCAGCGCATCGTAATCAGATAGTTTTATTGGGCGAACAACTAGCATCAATATTCCCTCCAGATGCAAAATAGGCCCAAAACCAGAAGCTTGGGCCTTTAGCAGAACGTCATGGGATCGCTCTAGTGGCGATCATTCCTATGACGCCGCTCAGGCTAAACTAGCGTAGCGATTGCTTTGTCTAGTTTTGATAAGCCTTCTTCAATTTCTTGTGTAGTGATAACCAGCGATGGAGTAAAACGAACCACGTTTGTACCCGCAACCAGTACCATCAAGCCTTGTTCGCCTGCTGCTACTAATACGTCACGTGCACGTCCTTGCCATTCGTCGTTGAGTGCAGCACCTAGCAATAGGCCTTTACCACGAACTTCACTGAAAATTTGGTACTTATCGTTAATCTTCGCTAGGCCATCGCGGAACAGAGCTTCGCGCTCTTTCACGCCGGCCAGAGTTTCAGGTTGGCTAACGACATCAACCACCGCTTCTGCCACTGCACACGCCAGTGGATTACCACCGTAAGTAGAGCCATGCGTGCCGACTTTTAGGTGTGTCGCAAGTTCAGAAGTTGTGAGCATTGCGCCGATAGGGAAACCACCACCTAGAGATTTTGCTGTGCTCAAGATGTCTGGTGTTACACCTAGACCTTGGTAAGCATAGAAATTACCAGTACGGCCATTACCTGTTTGCACTTCATCAAAGATAAGCAGTGCATTGTGTTTGTCACACAGTTCACGAACTGTGTTCACGAATTCAGACGTTGGAGAAATGATACCGCCCTCGCCTTGCAGAGGTTCCATCATGATGGCACAAGTACGATCAGAGATGTGCGCTTCTAGCGCTGCAATATCATTGTAAGGCAGGTGAGTCACATCGCCAGGTTTTGGACCGAAGCCATCAGAGTAAGCCTCTTGACCACCAACCGTTACAGTAAAGAAAGTACGACCGTGGAAACCTTGTTTGAATGCAATGATTTCAGATTTCTCAGGACCGTGAACATCCGCCGCCCAACGACGAGCTAGCTTAAGTGCTGCTTCATTCGCTTCTGCGCCAGAGTTTGCAAAGAATACTTTTTCTGCAAAACATACGTCTGTTAGCTTTTTCGCTAGACGCAGTGCAGGTTCGTTGGTCATCACGTTACTTAGGTGCCAAATCTTGTTTGCTTGCTCAGTAACTGCGTTAACCATTGCCGGGTGACAGTGACCCAAACAGCTCACAGCGATACCACCAGCAAAGTCGATATACTCTCGGCCTTGTTGGTCCCAAACGCGTGCGCCTTCCCCTTTTACCGGGATCATTTCCATTGGGTTATAACAAGGCACCATCACCTCATTAAACAGACTACGTTCTACTTTATTTTCCACTGTCATCGTACATTCCTTCTCGATACCGCAAGCTTCGCAAATAAGCGTAATGGTTCATAAGTGAGACAAAGATATTTTGTCTCGCCATAATCCCGCTGCAGCATTATATTTACATTTAATTAACCTTTTCAATAGTAGATTATTCTTTAGCCATCCCTAACAACCAGCTAAACGTCACTACCTATGACTATTTATGCATCAATTAATCTGTTTTATGAAGCTTTTTTTACCTAAACGTATAACCAGCAATAGCAAAGCCTTACTGGCACAGCGGTATATAGGGTTCGAGAGGAAATAAGGCGAATAATTTTGCATAGGCTAAAAACTTAGCGAAGCGAGAGAGAAATGTTATAAAAAGTGATCGGCGTCAGAGGGAGAGAGGCGCGTAAAGCCCGAATTTAAACGCTTAACGAATGGACTGACAGGTTTAGCTGGCTTATTTAGACGGAGAAAGGGTCAAATTTAAACACTCAGCGTGCTAGGAAGTTAGCGAGAAGCTGGTGTCCTTGCTCTGTTTTAATCGATTCAGGGTGAAATTGCACCGCATCAATCGGCAAGGTTTTGTGTTGATAACCCATGATCTCATCCATGCTGCCATCTTCAAATTCCGTCCAAGACGTCAGTTCAAAGCAGTCTGGTAGCGTGCCATTTTTCACCACGAGTGAGTGGTAACGTGTCACGGTCAACGGGTTGTTCAATCCGTGAAAAACACTCTTACCATTGTGGCGTATCGGAGAAGTTTTACCGTGCATCACTTGTCTGGCTCTCACTACTTCACCACCAAACACTTGAGCAATGGCTTGGTGACCAAGACACACACCTAAGATCGGCAGCTTGCCAATGAAGTGTTCAATGACTTGCAGAGAGATTCCCGCATCATCCGGTGTACAAGGACCCGGCGAGATAACAAGGTGGCTAGGATTCAGCGCTTCGATCCCTGCGATATCAATCTCATCGTTGCGTACAACTTTTACAGTTACCCCTAACTCACAGAAATACTGATATAAGTTATAGGTAAAGGAGTCGTAGTTATCGATGATAAGTAACATGGGTCGAAATCGTTTGCTAAATACTAAAGGATTGGGAGATATAGGGGCGGTATTGTGCAATACCCATAGCGAAAGGCAAGTGGAAACTGCATTTCGCCAATAATTAAGGCCAACCTAGGTTGACCTTAATTGTTTACAGATAGCCTTAAGTTATCTGAATTGGCTTGCTTGTATGGCTTGCTAATCTACTTACGATTTAGCTACTTGCGACGACGCCACATTGCTAGACCAAACAATGACATCAATGCACCCAAGCCGAATGAACCGCCGACTCTGAGCTCAAGAACCGCAGGATCATGATCCGATGAACGGAAGTGATCTTGGTACTTAGGCAGATCGCCTTTGTACTCTTCGTTGTAGTCAAATAACGTAGATTCGCCACCGTTAATGTGCCAGTCCGTTGCATCCACCACCATGTCTTTCAGGCTGGCGCTGATCAACAGGTGATCCAGTGCGCCCACTTCGTCATTGTATGAGTAGCTCCAGCTGTCTGGGTGCTTTTGAGCTACAGCATTAATATAACCGTAGTTCTTAGTAATCACCGCACCGATATCACCAAACTGTTCAACACCATCAATGTAAGTGTTACGTGCCGCTTTGATTTGCTTACCGTATTTCTCTTCAGAGTAATCAGTTAGCACCAGCATTGGATCTTCCATGCCGTACGAGTTCATATCACCCAGAATCACTTTATGACCTTTGATACCATCAAGCGCTTCACCCAGTGCGACTGCCGCAGCCACACGGAAGTTCTCACATGAGCCTTGCTTATCGGCATCAACACCACCTTGACCACCCTGCTCAACCGGTGCTGCATCTTCCCAACACTTAGAGCCTTTCGATTTAAAGTGGTTAATCGCTACGGTCAGTTTCTCTTTGGTACCTTTAACTTTGAAGGTTGGCGCTAATGAGTCACGCTGGTAGTTCTTACCGTCTTCAATCACCTTACCTGAATCGTCTAACACTTCTGGTGCTTGTTGGCTTGGCATCGCGATAACACGGCTATCTTTAAGCTTCACTACCTTCTTACGGTAGATAACACCCGTAGTGATTACGTCAGTACCAATCGAGTCCATCTCGTCGGTTACGCCATCTTCATTTGAATCAACAGCGACAAACGTATAACGATCTTTCTTACGCTCAATGCGGTCATTCAACTGATTCACAAGCTGTTGAATAGCAGAACCTTCACCAAAGCCGTTGTTCTCAATTTCCATCAAACCAATGATGTCAGCGTCTAGACGAAGAATCGCGTTCACAATCTTCTCTTGCTGCATTTCAAACTCAGTGATGGTGTTCGCGCCACGGTTGTTGCCGTGCTGGTTCGCATCACCGCCAAATGGAGAGTTGAAGTAGTTCAAGACATTGAAGGTCGCGATACGTAGGTCACCTTCATCCATGTCTGGCTTATCAGTACGTGGGTCGTTACGAACAAAGTTTTCAGCCGAGATCTGGTTAGTCGCAATTAAGCGGTATTCACCGTAGCTGTAAGTCAATACACCTTCTAGGCCGACAATGGTGTCATCGATACGGATGTAGTCTTCAGTCGAACCATCTTGGTCGATGTCGATACGGCCAAAATCTGGGTAGAAAGGAACTTGGCCATCACCCGCTTTTTGATCCGTTTCTACGAAAAGACGACGATCAGCGTTGTCTTCTGTTTGCTGTTTCGCTTCATCAGAACCTGCGGCGAAAAGCTGGTTCGGTTGCATGTTGATACGCTCATGCGCCAGAACCATGTTGTTACGACGACCTGCGTAGTCATAACCAAAGGTACGCGTCACACGCATATCAAGCGCTTCGGTTGTTTTAACCAACATGCCTTCGTAGCGTTCAAGCGTTGCAGCAAAGTTCTCATCACTGTCCAGCGCTTCAATCGTCGTCGCTTCAGGGGCTTGTTGCTCGCCCTGTTTTAGCCATTGGTTGTTTTCAACTTTAAGCTGAGTGTGGCTGTAGTATTCTTGAACCTTGCCTTTCACACACACCACATCGCCCGCAGCTAAGTCTGAGCTTGACTGGTTGGTGTGAATAAATAGACCTTCAGAGGTGCTTGAATTGAAGTCATCCTCAAGTGCTTGCAGGTAGAAGCCTTTGGTTAGGCCCGTTGTCACCGCGCTAACCACGCCTTTTACGAAGTACTCATCGTCGGTGATGTACGGGTAGCCATCGATGAATGGCGATGTAGCGCCCTCACCTTGGATTTCTTGAATGGTGGTGAATACTGGCTCAGAGCCATCTTGCGTACAAGCGAAGGCTTCTGGCAACTCAACATTGTCTAGTGAACCTAGGCCTTCAATGCTGTCTTTTGGTAGCGATACCCACTGTGAAGCGTCAAACGTCGCCGATGGTGTTTGTTCAGCACGAACCAAGGTGACGTCTTTGCCCCAGTCTACATCGCCCATCACACCAATCATATCCAGCACGCTTGAGTCTGAATTTAGGATCGCCAGTGGATCGTCGCCATTATGATTAGCCAATGAAGCGTTGAGAATGTCAGCGACTGCCTTAATCTCATCACTGGCACTGGTATGAGCAACAACAAGCACCTCACCGGGCGCTAAAACGTGGCCATCTAAAGGTAAAGTGGCGCCCCATGATCCGTTGCCATTGGCTGACTTAGCCAGTGAGTAACCATCTAAGTTAATGCTGCTATCGCCGTTATTGGCGATCTCAACCGCTTTGTTGTAGCTGCCGCCTTCCACATATTGTGAAATAAACAAATCAGCGTGTGCGCTTGTGGTTAACAAGCTACCAATTGCCACTGCTAGCAATGAAGGTTTGTGTAAAAGAGCCATCCGTTTCACCTGAGTTCATTGATTTATAGTCACTGCCATCTATGGGCAGTCATGTATTTTGTGGTAACTATCAGGTTTATTTATGAAAGGAATAAGTCAGTTGGCAAGAAAATGAGGAACTTATCACTTTGGAATCATCAATTGTTTGGCACGTTATATATTTCCAACAAATATAGAAATGAGCATGAATTTATAAAGTCCAGAAGTGCTGAATAAGATCATCGGCACAGCATTAACATTATGGATATGCTAGTCAGATACTGCGTAAATTATCAATTCAAACAAGGGGATTTCTAGGAGGGCAAATGGAATGGGCATTAAAAAGCCCAAAGTAAACAGAAGCTACTTTGGGCTCAAATTCTCAAGCGAGTTGTGTTAGTTCACCCTATGGGCGAGTAACAAAACCTACTGCTTCATATGCTTTTTTCAATGTTACTGCAGCACGCTCAGACGCTTTTTCAGCACCCGCTTTCATTACTGCGTCCATGTAAGCACGGTCAGCACGGATACGGTGGTATTCAGCTTGAATCGGCTCAAGCATCTCAACCAATGCTGCGCCTACATCTTTCTTGAATGGACCGTACATCTCAACGCCTTGGTATTGCGCTTCGATCTCTTCAAACGTTTTACCCGTCGCTGCTGAGTAAAGACCCATCAGGTTAGAGATACCCGCTTTGTTTTCCCAATCGTGAGCAATGCGTGGTGGCGTTTCTGCATCAGTTTGCGCTTTGTTGATCTTCTTGATGATCGACTTAGGCTCTTCTAGCAGAGTAATCACGTTCTTACGGTTATCATCCGACTTAGACATCTTCTTAGTCGCATCTTGCAGGCTCATTACACGTGCATTCACTGTTGGAATGTAAGGTTCTGGCACTTGGAAGATTGGCGCTTCAGGGCCGTAGATGTTGTTGAAACGAGTGGCGATATCACGCGCTAGCTCTAGGTGCTGTTTCTGGTCGCTACCTACTGGCACTTGGTGAGCACCGTAAAGCAGGATGTCTGCAGCCATCAACACTGGGTAGTCGTATAGGCCTACGTTTACGTCATTTGAGTGACGTGCAGACTTATCTTTAAACTGAGTCATACGGCTCAGTTCACCCATTTGCGTGTAACAGTTAAGAAGCCAACCAAGTTGAGCATGCTCTGGTACGTGTGACTGAACAAATAGCGTGCTCTTCTTTGGATCAACACCGACAGCAAGACAGATTGCTAGTGCGTCTAGAGTCGCTTCATGCAGTGCTTTCGGGTCTTGGCGAACCGTAATTGCGTGAAGGTCTACAACACAGTATTGGCAATCGTAATCATCTTGCATCTGTTGCCATTGACGTAGAGCACCCAAGTAGTTACCGATACTTAGTTCACCAGATGGTTGAACACCACTCAATACGATGGGCTTGCTCATGGTTTTAATTCCTTTGCTTATTCGCTAAGTTTATTGAACGCTTAGCTTCTTAACTTAAATATAGAAAAGCCGCACAGCTCTTTCTGCGCGGCTCATCCAGTGTACTCATTGATAAGTATTTTGCTAGTGGGTTAGCTAACTTTTGTACGCTTTATGCTGAAACTAGAACGACATCTAGTAATTGAGCAACGTTATCCGCCACATAGTCAGGGTTTGATGCTGAAATCGGCTCGCCGTGGTTATAACCGTAAGTCAGACCAAACGAGTGACAGCCTGCATTCTTAGCCGCTTTAATGTCGTTGCTTGAATCGCCAACCATCAGCATATCTTCCGCTTTAACATTGTGCTTTTCTAGCAACCAGTTCAGCGCGATTGGGTTCGGTTTTTTCTCTGGGAAAGAGTCGCCGCCCAACACATCAACAAAGTACTTATCGATACCGTGTTGCGCCAGTACGTCGGGTACAAACTTCGAAGGCTTGTTGGTGACCAGCGCCATGGTGAAGCCTGCTTTATCCAGCTCAGCCAACGTCTCTTTAACCGATGGGTAAAGGTGACTCAGCTTGTGACCGCCCTGCTCGTAGAAATCATCAAACAGGATGCGTGCTTTTTTCAGTAGCTCTGGCTCTAGGCTTGGGTCAACCGTCAGGTTACGGCTGAGTGAACGTCCGATAAGAACATCAGCACCATTACCTACGTAGTCGCGAACTTGTTCTTCGCTCACTGAAGGGAAGCCCAACTCCTGACAAGCTTGGTCAGCAGCAACGGCCAAATCAGGCACGCTATCTAACAAGGTTCCATCCAAATCAAAGGCGATCAGTTTTATTGAGCTTAATGACATCTTACTTTCCTATTTATTATGTTCGTCTTATGAGTTGAGCTATAAGACGTAAAAAAGGGGCAAATTAGCCCCTTAATATTCAATCTATCTGTAGTTTTACGATTATGCGTTTACTTTTGCAAGCTCTGCACGCATCTCATCAATCACTTCTTTGTAATCTGGTTGATTGAAGATAGCTGAACCTGCAACGAACATATCCGCGCCCGCTTCTGCGATTTCACGGATGTTATCAACCTTCACGCCACCATCAATCTCAAGGCGAATGTCACGGCCTGACTCATCAATTAGCTTACGAACTGCACGTAGCTTATCTAGCGTGTGAGGAATGAAAGATTGACCGCCGAAGCCAGGGTTCACAGACATCAGTAGAATCATGTCTACTTTATCCATGATGTAATCTAGGCAAGACAGAGGCGTTGCAGGGTTAAGAACCACACCCGCTTTACAGCCGTGTTCTTTGATGAGCTGTAGAGTGCGATCGATGTGCTCTGATGCTTCAACGTGGAAGGTAATCATTGATGCGCCCGCTTTCGCAAACTCAGGCACAATGCTGTCGACTGGCTTAACCATTAGGTGAACATCGATAGGAGCAGTAATGCCGTAGTCGCGCAGTGCTTTACAGATAGGTGCGCCAAAAGTCAGGTTAGGTACGTAGTGGTTGTCCATCACATCGAAGTGCACAACATCAGCACCAGCTGCCAACACTTTTTCTACGTCTTCACCAAGACGAGCAAAATCTGCAGACAAAATCGATGGAGCGATTAGAAAATCTTTCATACCAAACCTCTTAAGAGTGAGTAAATTGCGAATGTCACCGCCTTGGTGCTCTCTCATACACAAATACAAGACTCAAGCCCAAGACTATTTGGTGTGCAATTCTACCTAAGCACCTAAGCAGATCCTAGCAGTTCGAAAGATTAGTTTAAGAAAGTATCCGTTGGTCACTCAATTTAATGAGTTTGGCGGCGATTCTGACCAGAGCTATTCCGCTGATACGTGTTGCTGGTTTTTCTCTTTATGGAAAAGCGCCAGTAACTCATCAACTTTATTACGCCCAGCGCCGTTACGACTGATGGTGCGCTTCACCTTCACCACGTTCAGTTCCGCACCATGATATAAGCGACGCGTTAGTGTCGTATCGTGGTTTGAAATCAAAACAGGAATACCACGTTCCATTGCGGCTTTTTCAGCGACATCAGCCAAGGCTGCCTGATCATCTAAGCTGAAGCCATTACCTGCGTAAGAGGTAAAGTTAGCGGTATTCGATAACGGTGCGTACGGAGGATCACAGTAAACCACGCAGCCTTTGCGAGCACGGCTAAAGGTTTCATGGTATCCCTCACAAACGAAAGTGGCCTTTTTCGCTTTCTCAGCAAAAAACTCCAGCTCGGCTTCTGGGAAGTAAGGTTTTTTGTAAGAACCAAACGGAACGTTAAAACCGCCCTTCTTGTTGTAACGACACAGGCCATTGAAGCCAAAACGGTTCATGTACAAGAAGGCAAGCGAACGATACATGACGTTGTCGGTATCGTTGAACTGAGCGCGAATATCTAGAAAGGCTTCTTTGCGATTGTTCTCAGGACAGAACCAACGCTTCGCTTCCGTGATATAGGTTTCAGGATCGGTTTTAAGTAGATTGTACAGGTTGATAAGATCGGGATTGATATCAGCTAGTAGGTACTGTTCAAAGTCAGTATTCAGGAATACTGAGCCGGCACCGACAAACGGTTCTACCAATTTACGAGCAGGTGGCAGGTGACGTTGGATGTCTTCAACTAGGCCATATTTACCACCAGCCCATTTTAGAAAGGCACGCTGCTTTTTCATTTACTGCTCTATCTATCAACTCAAAAATAAGGCTGCGGAATGTAACATATTTTGAGGCTAAGCTCAGGGTTATTTCGCACGTTCTATCTCTCGATGCACTTGATTCATCGATTTTGCCCAAGGTTCCAACTGTTGAAGGGGTTTTGATAACGCACTTACCGCGTCTCTCGCCACTTGAATCGTTGGGTAATCTTGATAAGTGATGATAAACCACTTGGTGTCGTTACGAAGTGTTGGGTAGATACGAACCTTGTTCTCAAGGTCATACTCTTCTATGAAAGATTGTACATCCTCCAATGAGGTCATCGCACTCAACTGCAAGGTATACGCGCGTGGCGAGATAGCTTGTAACTCTTCACGAGCAAATGAGAAGGTAATCTTTTTGGTCGGTGGCGTTGAATCAGTTAGATCTGATTCTTCATCGACTATTAGTTGTGGCTCGGCTTGTGCTGCATCAGGTTGTGCGCTAACCGCTGCCCCTGTGTTTTCCTCAACTGCCGCATCAATCGCGCTGGTATCGGCACTCTCAGGTTTATCATCAAGCAGAGCATCAACCACGTCAGAGGTGATCACAACGCGTTGCTGATCCTGTTCGACTTCTCCAACACTCGCGGTATCTTCAACGACAGTCGGTGGCAGAGACGAACTGTCATCATCCGCACCTTGGTAACTCATGTCGGTTTCAGCTTCAGAATCAACAGCTCCATCGACACCAGTTTGCTCAGTGCCGCTTTCCACTTCAAAGGTTGGGATAGCCGTCTGTTCAATCGGTGCGATAAGCGACTGCGCTTTATCGTCTGGTGTAGGTTGACTGAACATCCACCAATAACCACCACCAATTAACAACAGCAACAGGGCCACCACAATCGCGATATTGATTGGTGAGCCAATGATTGAGCGAATAATAATCCTTTTTTCCACTTTCAATTCTCCTAAAGCCATTAACTCGCCAGGCAGAGGTTGCGCTTTACTAAACGCACGTCGCACGCGAGTTTCAGACTCATCATCAACATATCGAATCACCAGTGATTCAAAGAAATGTTCAGCTTCTGGTTGCGAAAGATCATCGACTTCAAGATCGATAGGCTTGTGTTGTTGGCCGTAACTCAGACGTGTTAATAGCGTGTCTAAGTGACCCGTATCCGAGAAGAGAACGATATTGATCGTCCAATGAGGGTTTGATTGAGCTTCCAGTACCAACATCCATAATTCGGATACCAATAGCTCAGAGAGTCGGTGGGCATCATCAACAACGATAACCACATTACACGCATCTCCATCCAGTAACCGAGTGAGGCTATCTGATAAAGAGTCATGTTGATTAAAGAGTGGATCGGAAACAATTTGGCTAAGAATAAGCGCACGGCGTTGTTGATCGTCTTGGCTTGGGTGACAAAGCAGTAGACACTGATTTTTTTCTGTCGACCACGCTTCAAGATAACGCTGCGCTAACCAAGAGCGGCCTGAGCCAGTTTTACCAGCCACCGTTACTAGGTTTGAGCCAAAGTTAGTCAAAAGCTGTAAGCGCTCTAGCAGCTCAACTTGAGATTCTAACTCTAATACTCTTAATTCATGAGCCAAACTCATTGGGGATCCCTACTGATAAGATCGATCAGTAAAACGCTTCAGTTGCCTAGAGTTTAACTAGGCAACCTCACAACCAAATTTAAAGAGTACGGCAGAAATCGATCGCTTGTTTTATGATGTCTTGAGGCACATCAGCGACCACTTCAGCAGTACCAATACTTGTTGGCAATACCAAACGTAACTGACCAGACAGTACTTTTTTATCGCGCATCATGTGCTTCATAAAGTCTTCAAAAGACATACTTTCTGGCGTATGGATTGGCAGTTTCGCATTCTTGAGTATAGAAATAATTCGCTCAAGTTGCTGCTGAGAGATCAGTCCCTGTAATTGCGCAGTTTTCGCTGCCATTACAGTGCCTGACGACACAGCTTCACCATGTAGCCAATTACCATAGCCTAGTTCTGCTTCGATCGCATGACCAAATGTATGACCTAGGTTCAATAACGCTCTGATTCCTGACTCTTTTTCATCTAGAGCCACCACTTCTGCCTTAATTGCACAACAACGAGCAATTGCGGTAATCAGTGCCTCTTCATCAAGTTGATAAAGTTTCTCTAGATTCTGTTCCAACCAATCAAAGAAGGCTTCATCGTAAATGATGCCGTATTTGATCACCTCAGCAATACCCGCTGCAAACTCACGCTCTGGAAGCGTTGATAAACAGTTAGTATCGATGATGACAGATTTCGGTTGGTAAAAAGCGCCGATCATATTCTTACCAAGGGGATGGTTTACTGCGGTTTTACCACCTACAGAAGAGTCCACTTGAGAAAGAAGTGTCGTTGGGATTTGAATGAAATCAATACCGCGCTGGTAACAAGAAGCAGCAAAACCGACCAAGTCACCGATAACACCACCACCTAAAGCAATCACCACCACATCGCGGCTGTAATTTCCTTCAAGCATGTAGCTCATCACTGAATTGAACGTTTCAAGGGTTTTGTACTGTTCACCGTCTGGCAACTCTAAAAGAGAAGTCTGACAGCCGACTTGATCCAATAGCGATAAAATTTTATCAGCATAAAGAGGCGCTACTGTCACATTACTGATAACAACAACTTTCTGTTTGCCTGATAAAAAAGAAAGGTACGCCGGGTCTTCAAATAACCCGGCGCCAATAGAGATTGGGTAGCTACGCTCAGCTAGATTGACCGTAATCCGTTCCATGGGTTTGCTCTCCGAAAAAATGAACTTAACGTTCTTCTAGCATTTTTACGATCTGGTTGGCTACCACTTTTGCACTTTGGTCGTCAGTACGAACTGTGTAGTCCGCCACTTCTTCGTATAGTGCGTTGCGAGATACAGCTAGATCTTCTAGCACATCACGCGGGTTGTCTGTTTGAAGTAGAGGGCGTTTCTTGTCGCGGTTAGTGCGAGCAAGTTGCTTTTCAATTGTTGTCTCTAGGTATACAACAATGCCTCGTGCAGATAGACGGTTACGGTTTTCTTTGCTCAGCACTGAACCACCGCCTGTCGCAAGAACAATACCTTGTTCTTCTGTCAGATCGTTGATTACAGATTCTTCGCGCTTACGGAAACCATCTTCGCCCTCAACATCAAAAACCCATGCGATGTCTGCGCCAGTGCGCTCTTCGATCACAGTGTCAGAGTCTAAAAACTCCATATGAAGTTGGGAAGCTAGGTGTCTACCAATTGTACTTTTGCCGGCGCCCATTGGGCCAACAAGAAAAATATTGCGTTTCTCAGCCATGTTTTTAGCAGTAATTTACAACGTTAATTCAATGACATCGCCACAAGGTAGGTCAGTACAAGTACTGAAATTAAAAGGCCCGTGGCACCGATTCCTCACAGATAATTCGTGATAAGACCCGAAATTATCAAGGTTAGGTGCCACTAATGCAACTTTATTTTTAATCTAATTGTTCATTACTGAATCACAACTTTAGGCGTGACAAAAATAAGCAGTTCACTTTTGCCCACATTTTCATAGCTGCGACGGAACAATGCACCTAACAAAGGTAGGTCTCCTAACACAGGAACTTTATCGACTGTGCTGCTCACGCTGTGTTGAAATATTCCACCAAGAACGACCGTTTCACCATTATTAACAAGCACTTGCGTACCTATTCTTTGGGTATCTATCGCGACCGCTTCCCCAGTTCCGGTTTTTACCACTTGGCCGGGCCTATCTTGAGTCACACTCAAATCCAACACCAAGCGATTGTCGGGCGTTATCTGCGGCGTCACTTTCAGACTCAATACCGCTTTCTTAAATGCGACCGATGTAGCACCACTTGAAGAGGACTCTAAGTAAGGAATTTCAGTACCTTGCTCAATATAAGCGGGCTTTTTATTGGTGGTGATTAAGCGTGGGCTAGAAATGATCTCAGCTTTCGACTCTTGTTGCAGTGCCGACAGTTCAAGGTCGAGCAACGTATCCGAGCCAAGCTTGGCCACCTGAAAGGCAATGCTCGATGCATTCGGCGATGTCGCACCCAAGTTAACGTTGAGGTAGTCATCAATCACACTGTTGCCGCCATCATCGTCATAAGGTGTTATTTGTGATGGATGATTACCTTCTATTGAACCACCAACGGTGAAGCTTCCGTTGGTCGAGGATACACCCCAGCGCACGCCAAGCTCATCAAGATTACCCTCAGTGACAGTCACGATACGCGCCTCTATTTGCACCTGCTTTACTGGGATATCCAAGGATTCAATGATGCCTCGTATCACGGCAATGTTCTCTTCCAACTCACGAATCAACAAAGAGTTAGTGCGCTCATCAATGGTAATAGAGCCGCGATCAGACAACATACTCACCGCACCCTCACCACCAATCATGTCAGCGATGTCGGTGGCTTTAGCAAAGTTGATCTTGATGATTTCCGACTTGAGCTCTCCTAGTTCCTCTTCCAAACGAGATTTCTCGAGCGCTTGCTGCTCTCGAAGATCCAACTCAGCTTTCGGTGCAACCAAGATGACATTGCCATCCACGCGCTTATCCAACCCTTTAACTTGCAAGATAATGTCGAGAACTTGCTGCCAAGGTACGCCATCTAAACGTAAAGTCAGGTTACCCGCGACCGAATCAGACACGACAAGGTTGAAGTCGTTATAGTCAGCGATCAACTGAAGGACGTTTCGTACTGGGATATCTTGGAAGTTAATTGAGATCAGCTTGCCCTCTTTCTCTAGGATGCTTTTCTCAGCTGTCGTTTCATCGATAACCGGCTTGCTGATCACTACCTCAATGAAGCGACCTTTTAAGTTGTATTCATACTGGTAGTCATTATTGATGGTCGCGAGAAGCCGAGTGCTCGGTGTCTCTTTGTAGACTTCAATCCCTTCAACTAAGGTAGCGAAATCTTTCACATCCAGAAGGTAGAGTTTATCGTCATCAACCTGAGTATTAAGTAACTCTATACTCAAGCCTTCCTGAGCACGCTGAACATCGACCACCGCGGTACTGGTGGCCAGTTCAATAATGATGACGGCGTCTTTATCCTTATTAACCCTAAAATCAATATTCTCTAATTTATTAGGCAAGCTCTCTGCGTGGCTGAGCACGCTAAAAACCAACATCACAGACACAGCAAAACCCTGTAGAGCCTTGCTCACTAATCCACTTATTCCTTTATTCATATTTACATCTCATATCCACATCATGTGACATTGGTTTACTTCAGAGCCAGCCTAACGTTGCGCTTATGCCAACAACCTAAGCCATCTGGAAGAGTTTCATTAATCTGAACGTACTGGCTCGTCACCTTAGTAACTCGGCCATTGTTTAGGCCGATAAACTGGCCTTTCTTGACGTTTACCACGTTGCCTTTCGGTGTTTGCACTAACCCAAACACACTTGACCCACTGCCCATCACGCCTCTTAAACGAAGCTTACTCAGCGGGTACTTCTCTAACTTTCCGTTACGAGAGCGAGCGCTAGGTTGCCAACAGTCTTTCTTAACCAAAGGCTGGTTTTGCACAATGGCTTCTTTAGGGAGTTCAAAGGGAGGGCGAAAGGCTCGGCGCTGATAAGTTGCGGCCAAGAACTCAGTCGCTGGGACAAGTTGCTCGACGTCCTTTCTCGCCTTGGCTTCAACCTGCACAACAAAGTCTTCAAGTGAGTCTTGATTGGCTTTACAGCCTGACAACGCAAGCAGCAACACGATTGAGTAAAGCGCGCTATTGGGTTTCATCATTGACCTCCGATTTAAACTGGTAGGTATAAGCTCGAACCCTAAAGTGCAGCGTACTGCTTTCTTGGCTAACTCGCTGCCAGTTCACATCATCAAAGCTAATGATGCGCGGCAGCTTGGCGATGGCCGCAGAGAAGTCGCCAATCTCATGGTAGTCACCCGTCAGTTCGATATTGAGCGGTAAACGATAGAGGAACTCCTTGTTCTGCTTTTGTCCCCAATCGATTCGAGTGAAAGTCAGCGAATTATCCAAGCCGAGTTCATTCACGGACGCCAACATACTGGCCAGTTCTTTTTGAACGGGCAGCTGCTCCAACAGATAATCGTAGCGACTGGTTAGTTCATCCAACTGGCTCTGCAATTTAGGTAAGGCCGCAACCTTGTTGGCCTTTATTCGCAAGGTCGTCTTTAAGGTTTGTTCTTGTTGCTTCATTTGTTGCAGTTCATCGTCGAGTGGCAACACATAAAGCCAAGTGCCGACACCTTGAATTAACACCATCAATACCAGAATGACTAAGAGCTGGGGCAGCAACGGCCACTCAGTGATCTCATCAACATCAAGATCCTGAAAACTCATCCAATTTTGAAGGTTAGCCATGATTCGCCTCCTTCCCTTTACGGTTCGCCGTGGTGCTTTCTAAAGAAACGGGACTGAACACAAAAGAGACCTTGAAGGTCTGGAACTCTTTATTGAAGCGCTTGCGGTTATGAACGATAGAGTGCATCTCAACCCCTTCCAGAGAATCAGATCGTTCTAGGTTGTCCAACATAGTGGCGAGACGAGCCGTACTGTCGCTGATGCCCGACATTTCAATCTCCTGACCATTCATCTTTATCTTGTCGACATACACGCCTTCAGGAATCAGCTCCGGCATCAGGTTCATGAAGTCGGTGGTCTTATTGCGGCCAAGCTGCAGAGACTCCACCACATCCAGTCGAGTGAGAATGGCTTTGTGCTCTTGCTCGGCGACTTTTAATGACTGAATCTGTCGGTCGAGCTCAGCGATGTATTGATTGAGATAGTTGAGGCGCGCTTGCTGCTTGGCTTGTTGGTCGTGAAAATAGTTACCGACCGCCCATTGCCCACCAAGCGCAATGATGACGCCAAGAATAACCAAATGAACGAAACGCTTCTTATGTTGAGCACGAATCTCATCGCGCCAAGGCAGCAGGTTAATTTGATGCAACATGCTTTTCTCCCTGCCACTTGAGCCCACTCATCGCCATACCCGCGGCAATGCCAAAGTGTTGCCAGTCCATGGGCAGTCGACGTCGCTTCGCTACTTTGTTCTCAAACAGAGATAAAGGATTAAGCGACTCACAGCTCAGCTGAAAATGGCGCTCAAGCTCTTCAGTGACCATCGGGATGCTCGCGCCCTCGCCCATTAGCCAGATCCCTGAAATAGGCTGAAGTGCATTGACTGAAGAATAGAGCTGCAACTGACGCTTGAGCTTTTCGATCAAATTGACAATAAATCGGTGGGTATCTTCAGCCGTGCCGAATACGCCTTCTATATCACTCGGGTTATCCGAGCTGCGAAGATCTTGCGTACCAAAGGCGATGTCTTTATAGAAAGGTGCTGAACTCAGCGGGATAACCCCTAGCGAGGTTTGGTCGATTCCAACATCCACCAGCAACCAGTTCTTCTTATCGGGATACAAGCGTGATGCCAATTGCCAGATATTGAGTAGCCCATGCGCCTGCGTATCCACGACCACAGGTTTAAAACCTGCTTTAGTGAGCGTATCTGCTCGGCTATCAACCACTTCCTTGCGAGTGGCATACACCTGATAACTGCTTGTCGATCCTTTGCCAAATCGTTTGTCTTCCAGCTTTACAAAATCTAAACTCAACTCCTCGATAGGAAAGGGAGACTGGTGAGCGAAGGTTTGATAGATCGAAAACTCTTTTTCTCTGTCTTCTAACTCACTCTCTATTTGCAGTACTTTGCTGATCACTGTGTTATCAGGTACCGAAATGGCGACGTTGCGACAGCCAAAAGGCAGTCCTTTCCTAAGTTCTTTGAGTTTCTTAACAGTTTTCTGATACTCCAAAGTATGGTTAGCTGTAAAAATGTCGTCCGAAATCGGCAGCTCTTTGTATCCCACTAGGGCATACAACTCCCCCACGGGTTTTAGTACCACGGCTTTGATGCTGTGATGATTTATATCTATACCTGTAATTAATGATGAACCCATGTGACCTAGCTCCTGAAGTGCCAAGCATTTCGTTGATTATCTAGGGGTTGTGATTATTAGTTAAATAAGCGTTAATAAACGAAAGCTAAGTTTTTAGCCTAGAGTACAAGGGTTTGCTGCTTATCAGCCTTAACTAATCAGGGATTATCCGGTGAAGTTCATAAAGCGATTATTCATATTTACATTGATTTGCATGATTCTTGGAGTCAGTACAATTTTCGGGTTTTATTATTACGTAAAACCAGAGTTGCCTGATGTTGCCACTTTGCGCGACGTAGAACTCCAAACGCCGATGCAAGTCTTCAGTCAAGACGGTAAGTTGATCTCTCAATTTGGTGAAAAGCGTCGTAATCCAGTCACTTATGACGAGATTCCTCGCCACTTAGTTGAGGCTTTGATTGCTACCGAAGATAGCCGTTTCTACGAACACCCAGGTATTGACCCAATCGGTATTACTCGTGCTGCGATCGTTGTTGCTATGTCGGGTTCTGCAAAACAAGGGGCGAGTACCATTACTCAGCAGCTTGCGCGTAACTTCTTCTTATCTAATGAGAAAAAGATCATGCGTAAGATTAAAGAGATCTTCATTGCGATCCACATTGAGCAACTGCTTAGCAAAGAAGAGATCATGGAGCTGTACGTAAACAAGATCTTCCTTGGTCACCGCTCATATGGTTTCGGCGCAGCAGCGCGTGTTTACTTCGGTAAAGATCTTCCAGATCTAACCCTGAGTGAGTTAGCTACACTTGCTGGTATGCCAAAAGCACCATCGACAATGAATCCTATCTACTCTGTTGAACGTGCGACCAACCGTCGTAACGTTGTATTACGTCGCATGTTGGACGAGAAATACATCACTCAAGCAGAGTTTGATGAAGCTCGCAGTGAAGAGCTTATCTCGAAGTACCACGGTGCAGAGATTGAACTCAGCGCGCCTTATGTTGCAGAAGTTGCACGTGCTTGGATGGTGGAACGCTATGGCGAAGCCGCTTACACATCAGGCATGAAGGTCTACACGACCGTTGATTCGAAGCTACAGAAAGCAGCGAACCAAGCCGCGATTAAGAACCTGCTTGGCTACGATGAGCGTCACGGCTACCGTGGTGCTGAAAAAGTCTTATGGCAAACCGAGCAATCTGCTTGGGAGCATGAAAAGATCGTTAAACACCTTAAGTCTCAGCCAACCTATGGTGACCTAGTCCCTGCGGTTGTGACTTCAGTTGATTCAAAAAGCGCTCAGGTTTGGGTGAAGAATCAAGGCGAGGGCACTATCGAATGGCAAGGCATGAACTGGGCTCGTAAGTTCCTAACAGACAATCGCCAAGGCCCAGCTCCATCTCAAGCAAAAGAGATTCTTGCTGTTGGTGAGCAAGTTTGGGTTCGCCATGAAGCCGTAACAGGCGACGAAGTCTCTGAAGAGCCGACAGAAGAGTCAGCGACAGCAGAATCGGAAACACCTGTTGTTTGGCGTCTAAGCCAAGTGCCAAATGCAAATACGGCATTTGTGGCAATGAACCCGAACAACGGCGCAGTATTGTCGATGGTCGGTGGCTTTAACTTCGTACACAACAAGTTCAACCGTGCGACGCAATCTATTCGTCAGGTTGGTTCTGGTATCAAACCATTTATCTACTCAGCAGCGATTGAGAAAGGCTTAACACTGGCTTCATTGATCAACGATGCACCGATTAACCAATGGGATAAGAGTCAAGGTACGGCATGGCGACCAAAGAACTCACCACCAACCTACGTGGGCCCTACTCGTTTACGTATTGGCTTAGCTCAATCGAAAAACGTAATGGCGGTACGTGTACTGCGTGAAGTGGGCTTGGATGATACTCGTAACTACCTAACTCGTTTCGGCTTTGATATTGATGAAGTGCCTCGTTCTGAGACTATTGCTCTGGGGGCAGGCAGCTTAACACCAATGAAAGTAGCGCAAGGTTACTCAGTATTCGCGAATGGCGGTTACTACGTTGAACCTTTCTACATCAGCCGCGTTGAGACTCCATTTGGCGAGACTGAGTTTGAAGCAACACCAAAAGTCGTGTGTAAAGAAGATTGCAAACAGACTATTACTGCCGATCCAATGGCGGATGAGTTTGCCGAACAAGACGTTGACGCTGAAGTGCAATACGCACCTCAAGTTATCTCTGAGCAAAACGCTTTCCTTGTTCGTGAAATGATGTACAGCAACATCTGGGGTGGCGGTGACTGGAGCCAAGGTACGGGTTGGAATGGTACAGGCTGGCGTGCTCAACCATTGAAGCGTCGTGACATTGGTGGCAAAACCGGTACGACCAACGACTCGAAAGATACTTGGTACAGCGGTTACGGCCCTGGCATGGTTGCAACGGTATGGGTTGGCTTTGATAACCACAACCGCAACCTAGGTCGCACTAAAGCGAACTCGAACCTTGGTAAGAACCAGATTACTGGTGCAGAAGCTGGTGCAAAAACAGCAGAACCTGCATGGGTTGATTTCATGGGTACAGCACTCGCAGGCGTTCCGGCTCAACGTAAAGAGATTCCGGAAAACATCGTCCGCGTTCGTATAGACCGTGATACTGGCTTACTGACTAACAAGTTCGATAGCTCATCAATGTTCGAGTACTTCGAGAAAGGCACCGAGCCTACCGAGTACATTACCGAACGTTTCAATGATGACATCTACTCAACATCATCAGGTGAAGCAGTAGAAGAGCTCTTCTAACTAGAGTTAGTTGAAACCAGTAACATGAACCAACAAAAAGGGTTGATATGAATTCATATCAACCCTTTTTTATTTCGACAACATGAGCTGTCTAGATCCTGAGTTCGAACATTAAAGCGATTTTTCTAATTGCGTTCGGATAGTTTCAGCCAGTTGCTCGAAACGTCCCTTCAATGGAGAACCCGGACGGTAAGCAACAACAATGCGACGTGAAGGTGTTGGATTTACCGCTGGCACGTAACACACACCGTCTTTCTGCTTCTCTTTCGGTACTGATAACTGTGGAAGCAAAGTAATACCCGCCCCAGCAGCCACCATGTTGCGTAGCGTTTCTAAACTGGTCGCTTTAAAGCGCTCGTCATCTTTTGCCCCTGCAGCAAAACAGAAGCCTAAGGCTTGGTCTCTTAAACAGTGGCCATCACCTAGTGCCAGTACTGTTTGCCCATTTAGCTGAAGCATATCGACACTGTCTTGTTGAGCCCACTCATGATCACACGGCACGGCAACACTTAATGGCTCGTCATACACATCAATCTCTTTAAACACCGCGGTTTCATCGACCGCAGCCAGTACCAAGCAATCAAGCTTGCCATCTTCTAACTGGCTCACCAGTTGATGAGTCTGTGCTTCATGCAGGTAGAGCTCTAGCTCAGGAAAGCTCTCTTTCAGATGAGGAACAATCTTAGGCAAGATGTAAGGGCCAACCGTCGGAATAAAACCAATGTGCATTGGCCCCGTCATTGCTTCGCCGTGTCCACTCGCCATATCTTTAAAGGTCTTCACCTCGTTGAGAATGCGCTTGGCTTGCTCAACAAGTTGTAACCCTGATTCTGTAAATATCACCTTCCTTGGGCTACGCTCGGTTAACTGAAGTCCAATTTCATCTTCGAGTTTGCGTATTTGACCGCTCAGTGTGGGCTGACTTACAAAGCACGCTTCTGCCGCTTTTCGGAAGTGTTTGTGCTCTGCGAGCGCCACCAAGTATTCAAAGTCACGAATGTTCATGATCAGTCTCTTACCTCAGGTTTTAATAAGAACAAGGGTTTTCATAGCAACATTTAAAAGAAAAATGCTCTTGATAGAATTTACCTATCAAAACCATAACATCAAACGATTAGAGCTATCAAAGAATTTATCTAATAATGGGCTCAACAAAACGAAACAGAGCAACGAAAAACGTTAAGCTCTAATAGAACAAAATTAAAAATACTATTTAAGGAAATCAATATGTTTGCATCTAAAGAAGGTCAATCAATCCCTCAAGTAACATTCCCAACTCGCCAAGGCGATGCATGGGTTAACGTAACGACAGAAGAGCTTTTCAAAGACAAGACAGTTATCGTATTCAGCCTACCAGGCGCGTTTACTCCAACATGTTCTTCAAGCCACCTACCTCGTTACAACGAACTACATTCAGTGTTCAAAGAAAACGGCGTTGATGACATCCTTTGTGTTTCTGTAAACGACACGTTCGTAATGAACGCATGGAAAGCAGACCAAGAAGCGGAAAACATCACATTCATCCCAGATGGTAACGGTGATTTTACAGACGGCATGGGTATGCTAGTTGAGAAAAACGACATCGGCTTCGGCAAACGTTCATGGCGCTACAGCATGCTGGTTAAAAACGGCGTGGTAGAAAAAATGTTCATCGAAGAAGGCGTACCAGGCGACCCGTTCAAGGTTTCTGATGCAGATACTATGCTTAACTACCTTGCTCCTGAGCACAAAGAGCAAGAGTCAATCACAGTATTCACTAAGCCAGGCTGTCCTTTCTGTATGAAAGCGAAACAGAACCTAATCGACAAAGGTCTAAACTACGAAGAAGTGGTTCTAGGTAAAGACGCTACAACAGTAAGCCTACGTGCAATCTCTGGTCGTACAACGGTTCCTCAAGTATTCATCGGTGGTAAACACATCGGTGGTAGCGAAGAACTAGAAGCTTTCCTAGGCTAATAACTGCCAAAAGGCTAACCCACTCACTTGTGGGTTGGCTAACCCTATCGGGTTGAATCAAGCTTGTGGCTCGCATTAACCACAGTCACAAGCTAAACCTAATAAAACAGAATCACAAAACAAACCCGTTATCCTGACTCTCAAAAAAGTCACCAGAGTTGGAGGGGTTCGTTCAAACTAAATTCAGCCATTGCGAGAAAATTATTATGAAACAAGTCAATGTAGATGTAGCAGTTATCGGGGGCGGTACGGCAGGTCTAGGTTCTTACCGCGCTGCAAAAGCACACACTGACAGTGTCGTGATGATTGAAGGCGGCCCTTACGGTACTACCTGTGCTCGTGTTGGTTGTATGCCATCTAAACTGCTTATTGCTGCTGCGGAAAGCGTACACCAAATCGAGAAAGCTCCGGCTTTTGGCGTTCACCCACAAGGCGATATCGTGATTAACGGCCGTGAAGTGATGGATCGAGTGAAGTTTGAACGTGACCGTTTTGTTGGTTTTGTTTTAGAAGGCGTTGATGAAATCCCAGAGCAAGACAAGATCTCTGGTTACGCAAAATTCTTAGACGACAACACGCTGCAAATTGATGACCACACGGTTGTGACGGCTAAGCGTATTGTTATCGCGACAGGTTCTCGCCCTGCATACCCTGCAGTTTGGAATGAACTTGGCGACCGCCTAATCATTAACGATGACGTGTTCAGCTGGGATGATTTACCAGAATCAGTTGCTGTATTTGGCCCTGGCGTTATTGGCCTTGAGCTTGGTCAGTCACTGCACCGCTTAGGTGTGAAGACCAAACTGTTCGGTTTAGGTGGTCAAGTTGGCCCAGTAACTGACCCAGAGATCATGGCTTACGCAGACAAAGCCTTCAATGAAGAGTTCTACCTAGATGCCGACGTAAAAATCGAAAGCATGAAGCGTATTACCACTGAATCGGGTGAACCACGTGTCGAAATCCAGTTCATCAATAAGCAAGGTGAGCTAGAAACCAACGTCGTTGAGTACGTACTGGCAGCAACAGGTCGTCGTCCTAATACAGATAAACTTGGCCTAGAGAATACCTCTCTTGAGCTTGATGAGCGTGGTGTTCCAATCGCAGACCACTACACGCTACAAACATCATTGCCATCAGTATTCATTGCGGGTGATGCAAGCAACCAACTGCCTCTTTTACATGAAGCTGCAGACCAAGCACGCATTGCGGGTGATAACGCAGGTCGCTTCCCTGAGATTCGTGCTGGTTTACGCCGCTCTAAAATCTCAGCGGTATTCTCGGACCCGCAAATCGCGATGGTTGGTGAAACCTACACAGAGATCACCACACGCTTAGGCACATGTGGCTGTTTCGCAACAGGTGAAGTGTCGTTCGAGAACCAAGGTCGTTCACGAGTGATGCTACGCAACAAAGGTATTCTGCACGTATACGGCGAGCAAGGTACAGGTCGCTTCCTTGGTGCTGAGATGATGGGACCAAACGCAGAACACTTGGCTCACTTACTAGCATGGGCACACCAGAACAAGATGACGGTTTCTGAAATGCTAGACATGCCGTTCTACCACCCAGTAATCGAAGAGGGTGTACGAACAGCGCTGCGTGACCTGAATGCTAAACTGCACCTAGGTCCAGAGATGGTGAAACACTGTCTAGATTGTGGTCCTGGTTGTTAATCTCTGTTGATTGAGACAGGTAACCATTTGCTCTAATAACATAGATTAGATACTAAAAAGGAAAGCCATTGGCTTTCCTTTTTGTTTTTTGGCAACGAGAAAATAACAGATTCCCGATTACGCTCCTTCGTCGCTTTCGGGAATGACGTTGATTTATTTAAGCAACTAAAACAAAACTCAGCCCGTCATTCCAGAACTGAGGGACGAGGTATCTGGAATCTCTTGAAGTCGTTACTTATCGCTAAAACTCAGAGAATTACTTCTCAGCTGCAATCACAGAGATCTCAACTAATAACGCTTCACGAGCCATATCGCCAGTAACACATGCACGAGCTGGAGCGTGACCTTCTGGAACCCACGCATCCCAAACTGCGTTCATTTCTTGGAAGTCTTTCATGTCTTTCAAGTAAATCGTTGCTGACAGCATGTGCTCTTTGTCGCTGCCAGCCTGCTCAAGTAGCGCTTCTACTTTATCTAGCATGGTCTGTGTTTGTTCAGTGATGTCTTTAGTTGCATCAGCACAAACTTGGCCACATAGGTAGATAGTACCGTTGTGTTTAACAATACGGCTCATGCGTTGCTTGGTTTCTTGGCGCTCAATCATCGATCTTCTCTCTCTATGTCACCGTGATCCAATATCTTGTGACGTGGTATTATCAGGTCAACAAGCATAACGCGAATCAAGCCCAAGATGACATGTCTTCATTGCAATAAAAATGAAAAAATCTTCAATAAACTCGGTCGCTGCCAACGTTGCATGAATCAACTCATGGTGCTGTCGCTCTTGAGTTGGGGAGCATGGTGGTTATTTTTCAGGGAAGACCCGAAAACCATCAATGCTATCGCTTTGATGATGGCGGCTTTCGCGTTCAGTGGTTTACTGTCGCTGCATTGGGTAATGAAGTTTTTGGTGCTGCCTTTAAAGAACAAAAAGCGTTAGCTGAGGTGTTTGTTGGATTGGCAATAATGGTTAGATGATAGGTTCAATACTCAGATAATTGGTCACAACCATCGTACGAGTATAATTTGCCAAACAGCAGATAGAAAAAAGCCCCAGAACCAATCGATTCTAGGGCTTTCTTAGAAAATTCTAAGAAAAAGCAGTGGTACTTTAATAGACCGGGCTTTTCTTAATTTGTTCCCAAAAAAGATCAGATTTTTGATCTTTTTTTTAGGGACTATAAAATCAATGCCTTATGCAACATTCACCTTAGCGATAATCTGCTCGACCAAGTTCACTTCTAAAGCCACTTCATCACACGCATGTTGACGAGGACACTGGTCGCAATCTTTCAGTACCTTCTCAGGTAGCAGAGATTTCGATGTTGGTAAGAAGTCATGCTTCATAAAGAACTCGGGGGTACGAGTCAGTACAAACACCTTCTTGATGGCCATTTGACGTGCTTTCTCAACCAAGTGCTGAACAATTGCCGTCCCCTGCCCTTGACCTTGCCAACCGGCTTCAACGCCCAGTGAACGTATTTCCGCTAAGCCGGAGTCATACACATAGAGCGATGCACAACCTGTCACCTCACCATGATGCTCTGCGACCGCAAACGAACCAATATCACGCACTAACTCATTACGAGAACGTGGTAGGTTTTCACCCATGTTCGCCCAGTAAGCCACCATGCCTTCCAATGCTTCGATGTCAGTCAAACGAGCAGGACGAACCTTCACGATGGAAGTATCACGCTGTGCCAAACGTTTCTCAGCTTGGTCTACTGCGTAAGCCACTTGTTGTGGTGATACACCACCTAGCGCGCTACGTTTTTCAAGACACGATTCAATGGTCAGGATGTCATACACATCCTCTTCAATCACCTCAGAGAACTCTTTCATCTCTGCGATAGTTAATTCTTCCAGTGCACAGCCTTTAGCAATCGCCGCTACTACAGTTACACCCACAATATGGTGAGCTTCACGGAAAGGAATGCCTTTCGCTACTAGATAATCAGCCAGTTCCGTAGAATTTGCATAACCTTGCTTTGCTGCTTCCAGTGTACGTTCGCCGTTCACTTTAATGCCGTCAAAACAAAGCGCAGCCATTTCCATACAATCATTCCAAGTATCTAAAGCGTCGAACAGACCTTCTTTATCTTCTTGCATGTCTTTGTTGTACGCCAAAGGCAGAGCTTTCACTGTCATCATCATTGCTGCTAATGAACCATATACACGGCCAGTTTTGCCACGGATAAGTTCTAGCGCATCAGGATTTTTCTTCTGTGGCATCAGAGATGAACCTGACGTCACGGTATCCGCTAACTCGATGAAGTTTGATTCACCAGAGTTGTAGAAAATCATATCTTCTGCAAGACGCGAAAGGTGAAGCATAGAGATAGAAGCGATCGACATCAGCTCCATCACATGGTCACGGTCAGATACTGAATCTAGAGAGTTGCGCGTTGCACGACGGAAACCTAAGTTGTGAGCTAACTCTTCACGGTCCATCGGGTAAGCAGTTCCTGCAAGGGCACCAGAACCCAGCGGACATGTATCTAGACGCTTAATCGCATCATTCAAACGAGAATAATCACGCTCAAGCATTTCAACGTAAGCCAAGCACCAGTGAGCAAAAGTTACCGGCTGAGCACGTTGTAAGTGAGTGTAGCCAGGAAGCACGGTTTCTTGATGCTGAGCAGCAACATTTACCATTTGGCTCTGTAGGCGATCCAATGCCAATAGCAGTTGGTTGCCTTGCTGACGACACCATAGTTTCAGGTCTGTCGCCACTTGGTCATTACGAGAACGGCCAGTGTGAAGCTTTTTGCCCAAGTCACCGACTTTGCCGATAAGTTGTTGCTCAACCCAACTGTGAATATCTTCTGCATCAGAACGTAGAATCTGTTCAGGATCTTCCATCACCTCAAGTTTTAGCTCATTCAGCGCTAACTCAAGCTTCTGTTGCTCTTCTTCTGTTAATACGTTGACCGACAGTAGAGCTTTAGACCAGGCAATTGAGCCCACAATGTCTTGCTCAGCCAATCGGTAATCAAAACGAAGAGAATCGTTAAAATCTTTGAACCGGGTGTCTGCTGCTTGGGTAAATCTACCGCCCCATAATGCCATTGTGTATCTCCTAATTGCACAGTGCTCACTGTTTTTGCAAATGATAATTCTGATTAAGATTCAGTATTTTTCTGATGGTTTAAACTTACGGCAATTCAAAATGAAAATAAAGTATTAATTCATTATTTTAACATATTTATTCACCAAAAGTTGAATCCATTGATTATTTTCAGCGTGGAGCGCGAATTATATGCCATTCGATAGTAAAAACCGAAGCTGATTTATTAGGCGAATAGAAACTAAAAAGCCCACTCACTAATCAATAGTGAATGGGCTTTGCATAATAATGTCTGTTTACTGACCTTTAATTTTTCATCAAAGGCTAGTTTACTAACTCATTGTTAGGATTACTTTTGGCTATTCAGGGCACGGATACGGCTTGATAGCGAGTAAAGACGGATGAAGCCTTCAGCGTGGCTTTGGTCGTAAACTTCATCTTCACCAAAAGTAGCAAACTCTTCAGAGTATAGGCTGTTGTCAGAACGCTTCTGAGTTACCGTTGCATGGCCTTTGTAAAGCTTGATAACGACTTCACCATTCACGTCTTGTGCTAGCTCTTCTGTCGCTGCAAGGATTGACTTACATAGCGGAGTGAACCAACGACCGTCGTATACAAGGTGAGAAGCTTTAACACCCAGCTCTTCACGGAATTCGAATGCCGCTTTATCAAGAACCAGTTGCTCTACTGCACGCAGTGCTTCCATCATGATGGTGCCACCCGGAGTTTCGTAACAACCACGAGACTTCATGCCTACAAGACGGTTTTCTACGATATCGATACGACCAACACCGTGCTTAGCACCCTTCTCATTTAGGTAAACCAGTGCGTTGTATGGCGTCATTGTTTCACCATCAACCGCAACCACTTCGCCTTTTTCAACTTTAAGCGTCACTGTTTCAGATTCGTTTGGCGCTTGCTCTGGGTCTACAGTCCAAGCCCAGCAATCTTCATTTGGCGCATTCCATGTATCTTCTAAAACGCCACCTTCTGTAGAGATGTGCCATGCGTTTGCATCACGCGAGTAAATCTTAGTAAGAGAAGCAGTACAAGGAATGTTACGTTCTGCTAGGTAATCTAGACACTCCTCACGGCTCACTAGATCCCACTCACGCCATGGTGCAATTACGTGTAGGTCTGGTGCTAGTGCTGCGAATGCACCTTCAAAACGAACTTGGTCATTACCTTTACCTGTACAACCGTGACACAGTGCGTCTGCACCGACTTTACGTGCAACTTCAACCTGCGCTTTCGCGATGATTGGACGAGCCATAGAAGTACCTAGTAGGTATTTGCCTTCGTAGTAAGCGCCTGTTTTTAGTGTTGGGTAAATGTAATCTGCCACCATCTCTTCTTTAAGATCAGCGATGTAACACTCAGAAGCACCAGAAGCTTTTGCTTTCTCTTCGATACCAATCAACTCTTCGTCGCCTTGACCAACATCCGCGACAAACGCAACCACTTCACAGTCATAGTTCTCTTTCAACCATGGGATGATTACTGATGTGTCTAGACCGCCAGAGTAGGCTACTACAACTTTCTTTACGTTAACTTTGCTCATTTTCTTTCTCCTAGTTTCCATACTGCACATGGCGGTCAGCGTTGGAAATGACTTCATAATTATATGTTTATTTAGTTTGTCTAAATTCTTTAAGTAGTGACTCGTTGTGAGAACTACTGAGGTAAAAACTGTGTTCCTATGCTTTTACCTGAAAACAGTTGTGTTAGCTTTTCTGGGTATCGCCAAGTAGCGACTTCGATTGATCGTCCGAGGTCGTTGGCAGCTTCTAGTGCGGCTTGAACCTTAACGATCATGCCGTCAGTAATCACTTTGCCTACAATAAGATCATCGGCTTGTTGTTGATTAAGGCTTGGAATGAGGTGGCCTTTACCATCCAACACACCACTTACATCAGAAAGAAGAACCAGTTCAGCATCAAGTGCGCCAGCAACGGCAACCGCAGCTTGGTCTGCATTGACGTTCATCAGTTGGCCTTGTTCAGTTAAACCAATTGAGCTAATGATTGGCAGTGCGCCAGCATTAAGAATCGCCTGCAGGACGGTTGAGTCGCCCGGCTCCGCTTTTCCTACCGCACCCAGTTCAGGGTTCAGTTCGCTCACTTTGCATAAACCACCATCAGCTAGGCTCAAACCAACGGCATTGATACCGTCTTTAATCGCCTGACCTTGAAGTAATTTATTCGCCGTACCCGCTAATGCCCCGGCAATAACAGGAATCTGATCATAAGGAGTAACACGTAGACCTTCTTTCTTAACGGTTTCGAGGTTCAACTTATTCATCAAATCATCAACAAGGTAACCACCACCGTGAACAATCACGATTGGTCGTTGTGCCTGTTGTTGGTAAGCAGAGATAGCACCAAATAACTTGCTAAGTGTTTCACCACAAGATAGCGCAGCGCCACCTAACTTTATGATTAATGGTTGATTATTAAGGCTCATATCTAGATTCCCTTACACTAACGCAGTTAATGGCGCAAAACCATAACGTAAATTTAAACACTGCATCGCTTGGCTAGATGCACCCTTTAACAAGTTATCAATCGCTGAAACAACGATGATGTGTTGACCTTGAACCTTCCAACCTAAATCACAGAAAGGTGTTTGTTCTACGTCTTGAATTCTTGGCAATGTCTCTTCGAGTAATCTCACCGCAGGTTTACCTTGGTAAGCTTGCTCAAAGGCATCTTGTACCTGTTGTTCTGTCACGCCTTCAGCCAATTTCATGGTGATGGTCGCTAAAATACCGCGCTTGAAGTTGCCGAGGTGCGGAGTAAAAATCACATCACATCCTAAATGTGCAGCCATTTCAGGTTGATGACGGTGATTGAATACGCCGTAAGCTTGCAGACTCACTTCGCAGAAGCTGTTAACCATAGTCGCCTTACGACCCGCACCTGTAACACCACTCGTTGCGTTAATCACCGGCCATTGGTTCTCATCCAGCAACTTCGCTTCAACCAAAGGCTTAATCGCCAATTGTGATGCAGTTGGATAACAACCCGCGACTGCGACAAGTTGAGCCTCTTTAATCGCTTGCTCATTCCATTCCGCTAAACCGTAAGCGGCTTTATCTAGCCATTGTTCGTGTTGGTGTTCAAAACCGTAGAACTCTTGGTAGAAGTTCTCGCCTTTCACTCTGAAGGCACCCGATAGGTCGAATACTTGGCAATCGTTCTCTAGAAAGATTGGCGCTAGGTCGTGACTTACTTCGTGTGCGGTGGCTAAGAAAATCACATCAGACTGCCTTGCCACTTCTTCTGGATTCGTTAATGGTTGTACTGGCATATCAATCAAGCCAGCTAACTTACCGTGCAATGCCGCAATAGGTTTACCTGCGTCTACACTATTGGCTGAGACATATAAACCTGATAGCGTGAGCTCAGGGTGTCTGTTTATCATTAGAGCCAGTTCTGCTCCTGTGTAGCCGCTTGCGCCAATGATCGTGGTTTTCAACATCTCAACACATCCATTTCTGAGGTAAGTTACATTTCAAAATTTGACTATTCATACTTAATTTTTAGCTTCATTTGATTTCTTATGCATTAAATGTGATTTAATATGTGTTTTACCGACTTATAGTTTTCCTGTCAATAGTAGAAGTGAAGATATTATGCAATTACCGAGTTTTCTTGAGGTCTACAAAGGCCTAATTTCCACCGACTCTATTAGTTCTACCGATCCAAGCTGGGATCATGGCAACGAAAAAGTGATCGAAAAAATGGCTCAATGGTTTAAAGACTTGGGCTTTAGCGTAGAGGTCGTGGAAGTCGAGCCCGGCAAACATAATATGGTCGCAAAGATGGGTTCTGGTGAAGGTGGCTTACTATTAGCAGGACACAGCGACACCGTGCCATTTGATGAAGGGCGTTGGAACTTCAACCCTCATGCACTGACAGAGCACAATAATCGCTTCTACGGATTAGGCACAGCTGACATGAAAGGCTTCTTCGCTTTCGTCTATGAAGCGGCAAAGAAAATGGATTGGAGCAAACAGGCGAAGCCACTTTATGTATTGGCAACCTGTGATGAAGAGACCACCATGCTAGGTGCACGTCACTTCACAGAGAATGCACCGTTTAAACCGGACTACTGCATCATTGGTGAGCCGACTAGCCTAGTGCCGATTCGTGGACACAAAGGCCACGTGGCAAATGCAGTGCGAGTAACCGGTAAATCAGGTCACTCTTCTGATCCTGCGTTAGGCGTCAACGCCATCGAGATAATGCATGAAGTGTTGTTTGCGTTAATGCAGCTGCGTGACAAGTTAGTCAAAGAGTACCATCACCCGGGGTTTGCAATTCCAAGCCCTACTCTAAACCTTGGTCATATTCATGGTGGCGACAGCGCTAACCGTATCTGTGGTTGCTGTGAGCTACACTACGATGTGCGTCCTTTACCGGGTATCAGCTTAGATGGTTTGGATAACATGCTGCGCAGCGCACTCAAAGAAGTGGAAGCAAAATGGCCGGGCAGAATTGAAATTACGCCACTGCACGAACCCATCCCGGGTTACGAATGCCAACACGACCATCCATTTATCGGTGGCATGGAATCCGTTTGCGAAACTGAATCGCAAACCGTGAACTACTGTACAGAAGCACCTTTCCTTCAAGAACTTTGCCCAACCTTAGTTCTGGGTCCGGGCTCAATCGACCAAGCTCACCAACCGGATGAGTTCTTAAGCTTCGATTTTATCGATCCAACGATTGATGTTCTGAGTAAATCCATCCGTAAATATTGTTTCTAGTTATTGCTACCCTTTCGATATTTTTTTATAAAAGCCGCCCAAAAAGGTGGCTTTTATTCTGTTATCTATGTCAAAGCCTGATCTTGTAATTAAATTTCACTTTATTCCGAAGTCTTGGAAAATTTACTTCTCTCGCATTTCGAAAACTAATAATTGCAAACTTAGAATGCTTTATTTGACTATATACAGCAGTTTTCGCTAGATTGTGTACTTAACAAGGAACAATGGATGTAATTTTTTTACGAGGCAGGATGACAATGAACGAGAAATACGCCGCTCTCAAGAGTAACGTAAGCATGCTGGGACGCTTGCTAGGTAACACAATCCAAGATGCACATGGTGACGTTATCTTAGAGAAAGTGGAAACTATCCGTAAACTTTCCAAATCCGCCCGCGCAGGCAACAAAGCTGACCGTGACAGCCTAGTTGAAGAAATCAAAAACCTGCCGAACGAACAACTCACTCCTGTTGCTCGTGCATTTAACCAATTTCTCAATCTCACCAACATGGCAGAGCAGTACCACACCATCTCTCGCCACTGTGAGGAGCATGTTTGCGAACCAGACGTGCTGCAATCTCTATTTTCCAAATTAAACCAGAATGACATCAGCAAGCTAGATGCGGCTCAAGCCGTTCGCGACCTGAACATTGAACTCGTTCTGACTGCACACCCAACAGAAATCACTCGTCGCACCATGATCAACAAGCTAGTTAAGATCAACGAGTGTCTGTCTAAATTAGAATTAAGCGACCTATCACACAAAGAGCGCGTGAAAACCGAACGCCGCCTAGAGCAACTTATCGCTCAAGGTTGGCACTCTGATGTGATTCGTCAGCAACGCCCAACACCACTTGATGAAGCGAAATGGGGCTTTGCAGTTGTAGAAAACTCTCTATGGGAAGCCGTGCCTGACTTCCTACGTGAAATGGATGGCCGACTTAAAGGTTATCTTGGTGAAGGCCTGCCGATCGATGCTCGCCCAGTACACTTCTCATCTTGGATGGGCGGTGACCGCGATGGTAACCCATTCGTAACGCACACCATCACTAAAGAAGTGCTGCGCCTATCTCGCTGGAAAGCTGCAGACCTTTACCTAGGCGACGTTAACGAGCTAATTACCGAACTGTCGATGACTAAGTGTAATGATGCGGTTCGTGAACTTGCAGGTGATGAACACGAAGCTTACCGTGCAATCCTGAAGAACCTACGTACTCTACTGAACAACACGCTAGAAGTGCTGGATGCAAAACTGCATGACACTGAGGTTCCTAAGAAAGAAACACTACAGAACATCGAGCAACTTTGGACACCGCTTTACGCGTGTTACCAATCGTTGCACGAATGTGGCATGGGCGTAATCGCAGACGGTTCTCTGCTTGATACTCTACGCCGCCTAAAAGCATTCGGTGTACACCTAGTTCGTCTCGATGTTCGTCAAGAAAGTACCCGTCACTCAGATGTGCTGTCTGAACTGACTCGCTACCTAGGCATTGGCGATTACGACCAATGGAGCGAACAAGACAAGATTGCTTTCTTAACCAATGAATTAAGCTCTAAGCGCCCATTACTTCCTCGCGATTGGGAGCCATCTGAACAGGTTAAAGAGGTTTTAGACACCTGTAAGGTCATTGCTGATCAACCTCGTGAAGCCTTCGGTGCTTACGTGATTTCTATGGCTCGTACTGCATCAGATGTACTGGCTGTTCACTTACTACTGCAAGAATGTGGTTGCCCTTACCGCATGGACGTGTGTCCGCTGTTCGAAACGCTAGACGACTTGAACAACTCAGAAGCAGTAATGAAGCAGCTAATGAGCATCGACTTGTATCGTGGCTTTATCCAGAATCACCAAATGGTGATGATTGGGTACTCTGACTCAGCGAAAGATGCCGGCGTAATGTCTGCAGGTTGGGCTCAATACGATGCAATGGATAAGCTGGTTAAGGTTTGTGATGAAGAAGGCATTGAACTGACTCTATTCCACGGTCGTGGCGGTACGGTTGGTCGTGGTGGTGCGCCAGCGCACGCTGCTCTTCTTTCTCAGCCACCTAAGAGCTTGAAAGGCGGCTTACGTGTAACTGAGCAAGGCGAAATGATCCGCTTTAAGCTTGGCTTACCAGACGTTGCTGTAAACAGCTTCAACCTTTACGCAAGTGCGATTCTAGAAGCAAACCTTCTGCCGCCACCGGAGCCAAAACAAGAGTGGCGCGACCTAATGGAAGTGCTGTCTCAAGTCTCTTGTGAGGCTTACCGTAACGTGGTTCGTGGCGAAGAAAAATTCGTACCTTACTTCCGTCAAGCGACACCTGAACTGGAGCTAGGCAAACTACCTCTTGGTTCTCGTCCTGCGAAACGTAATCCGAACGGCGGCGTAGAAAGCCTACGTGCGATTCCATGGATCTTCTCTTGGAGCCAAAACCGTTTGGTACTTCCTGCATGGCTAGGCGCGGGTGAAGCGATTCAGTACTCAGTAGATCAAGGCCATCAAGCCCTACTTGAAGAGATGTGTCGTGAGTGGCCGTTCTTCTCTACCCGTCTAGGTATGTTGGAAATGGTGTACTCGAAGTGCAACATGGAAATCGCTAAGTACTACGACCAACGTCTTGTTGACGAAGAGCTATTACCGTTAGGTGAATTGCTGCGTGAACAGCTGCAAAAAGACATCAAAGCCGTGCTAAATGTTGAGAACAACGAGAACCTAATGCAGAGCGACCCTTGGGGACTTGAGTCAATCCGCCTACGTAACATCTACGTTGAGCCACTAAACATGCTTCAAGCTGAGTTGCTTTACCGTACTCGTAAGTGTGAAACACCACCAGCAGAGCTTGAAGAAGCGCTAATGGTGACGATTGCAGGCATTGCAGCAGGCATGCGAAACACTGGTTAATTAGTGATTACTACTATACAATAGACAAAAGGTCGCCTAGTGCGACCTTTTTATTTCACAAAATAAGCAATACTGAGTTTTTTGTCAGTTTTTTGGGTTATTTTGTCCATGTATTCTACTTTATGCTTATTATTTAGATATACTACTGCTCCGCTGCGGAAACACTCCAAAAAAATAATCTGCAGCTTTTTGACCAATAAACTGGTCAACCTAGGTGATAAACGGCTTTGTAAGGTGACATAACCAACCGATGAGTTGGTGCTACTTAGACATAACCAATATAACGTGCCATTAGAAGCACACTTGTTGTTTAAGTATTTGTTTACTGTTTACCATTTGGATTTCAGACATGTCATTACCACACGTAATTCTAACCGTTTTAAGTACACGCGATGCTACTGGTTACGATATCACAAAAGAATTCTCCGCAAGCATTGGTTACTTCTGGAAAGCTAGCCACCAACAAGTTTACCGCGAGCTAAATAAAATGGCTCAGAACGACCAGGTAACTTGCGTGCTTGAGCCTCAAGAAGGCAAACCTGATCGTAAAGTTTACTCTATCACTGATGCTGGCCGTGGCGCGCTAGGTGAATGGTTTGAACAACCAACTGCACACCCAACCGTTCGTGACGAGTTCTCAGCTAAGCTAATGGCTTGTGCTGTACAACCTTCTGACGCTTACCGTGTACAACTTGCTGAGCTAGTAGAAGAGTCTCGCAAACTAGTTTCTCACTACCGTGAAATCGAAGCGGCTTACTACGCAACGCCATCAACACTAGACAAGCAAGCACGCCTTGAGCGTCTTACTCTTCGTCGTAACCTACTTATCCGTGAAGCATGGATTGTATGGGCTGAAGAAGTACTGCTTGAACTTGGCGCTCTTGCTTAAGTTAAGCTAGAAGCTAGAAGCTAGAAGCTAGAAGCTAGAAGCTAGAAGCTAGAAGCTAGAAAAGCAAAAGGCTTGAACTCTTAGAGTCCAAGCCTTTTTTGTATCTATAGGATTTGAAATTTTACAGCCAGAAGCTTTTTACAAGTGCTTAGGCTTTACTTCTAGACTTTGCTTAAAGCGCAGCGACTTGCGGACGAACACCTAATGTGTGGCAAAGTGCGTAAGTCATTTCTGCACGGTTTAGCGTGTAGAAGTGGAAGTCTTTCACACCTTCACGGCTCAGTGTACGAACCATATCAATTGCTTGGCTCGCACCAACAAGCTGACGAGTCGTTGGATCATCATCCAAACCTTCAAACTGCTTCGCCATCCAGCCTGGTACTTTTACGTTATTCATCGCAGCAAAGCGAGACGCTTGCTTGAAGTTAGAAACCGGTAGGATGCCCGGTACAATCTCAACATCAACACCCGCCGCCACACAACGGTCACGAAAACGTAGGTAGCTCTCTACATCGAAGAAGAACTGAGTGATGGCACGGTTAGCACCGGCATCTACTTTACGTTTTAGGTTAATAAGATCCGATTGAGCGCTTTTTGCTTCAGGGTGAACTTCTGGGAATGCCGCTACTGAAATATCAAAGTCGTGACGAGACTTAAGTAGTTCAACTAGATCAGATGCGTACATCTCTGGCGCGCCGCCGCCTGCTGGAATATCACCACGTAGAGCAACAATGCTCTCGATACCATTAGCCCAGTAATCGTCGGCGATTTGAATCAGCTCTTCGCGGCTAGCATCAATACACGTTAGGTGTGGCGCTGCGACTAGACCTGTTTGGTTTTTGATTTCTTTAATGATTGAGTGGGTACGATCACGTTCACCCGAGTTTGCACCGTAGGTTACTGATACAAATTTTGGCTGAAGTGTTTTAAGACGGTGAACAGAATTCCACAGGGTCTCTTCCATCTTCTCACTGCTTGGTGGAAAAAACTCAAATGACACATTGATGTTGTCAGAAAGCTCAGCGATATTCTGATTTAAAGCGTCGATATGACTAGCGTGTGTGTATCCCATCTTACTCTCCCTGTGGCAAAAGCGACCACTAAAATCTCAAATCCTCAAACGACGTTTAGACGTCTATATGTCTGTAGGATGTATTGAATACGATTTAATGTCAACAGATCCATTATGAATTTTTCTCAAGTAGATCGTGAGTAAAACTCAAGTAGTTAGATGGCTCGCAAAGCAGAAATAATGTAGAAAAAAGGCTGAAAAACACATCGTGCTTTCAGCCTTATTTATCTTAGTGAATAGTATGCCATTTAGACACTAAAACAATTGATCTAAGTATTAAACCAACCGATCTGAGTATCAGAACAGACTAGACATTCTGTTTAGGTCTGATTGAATTGCACCTGCCGTTACTTCACGACCGGCACCCGGGCCACGAATAACCAATGGATTATCTTTGTACCATTTGCTCTCAATCGCAAAGATATTATCGCAAGGCAGCAAGTTCGCTAGGGCGTGTTCTTTAGATAGGGCTTCAACGCCTACCGTTGCCTTACCATTCTTCTCTAAACGCGCTACGTAACGCAGAACCTTCTGTTGAGAGTGCGCTTTCTCTAAGCGCTCTGCCAACTCTTCACTCAGTACAGAAGCCTTATCAAAGAAGTCATCCACCGACAGATCTTGCAACTCTTCAGGGACCAATGATTCCACTTTTACGTTTTCAGGCTCGATGTCTAAACCCGATTCACGAGCCAGAATCACCAGCTTACGCATTACGTCTGAACCATCGAGGTCAGCACGAGGATCAGGTTCAGTCAGGCCTTGTTGCCATGCTAAGTCAACCAACTCGCTGAACGGCACTGTGCCATCAAACTGTTGGAACAACCAAGATAACGTGCCCGAAAAAATACCAGACAACGCAATGATGTCATCGCCACTTTCACGTAGGTCACGTACCGTGTGGTTAATCGGCAATCCAGCACCCACTGTCGCGTTGTACAACCAATGACGGCTGATCTTCGCGAAGGCATCTTGCACCTGATGGTAGTACTCGCTTGATGCAGAGCCTGCCACCTTGTTGGCCGAGATCAAGTGAATACCTTGTTGGGCGATTTGCAGGTATTTTGCTGCAAGTACAGGGCTCGCAGTCACATCCAGAACCACTGCTTCGTCATAACCTTGAATAGAGCCTAAACGCTCTAACCAATCGTTACCATTGTTGGCAATCGCTTCGTCGTCAAAGCGCTTACCTACCGAAGTCGCATCTATGCCTTGGTCATCGAACCAATAGGTTTGGCTATCAACCACCGCAACCAATTCAAAGTTCATTCCACGACGCTTTTCAAGTTCCGCTTTCTGCTCAGCAAACAGGCTTAACCAGCTTGAACCAATGTTGCCCTTACCACATAAAGCAATTGCAACACGCTTCTGCGCTTGGAATAGTTGAGAGTGAATGCCTTTCACTAGGCTTGAGGTTTCACTCTTACGAATCACTGCCACTAAGCTCAAGCCAGAGTTAGCTTCTGAGATGAACTCAACCGGCGAGCTCTTGAGCTGCTGGTAGAAACCGTAACAATGGTTCGGGTTCTTAGTTACGCCAGCTCCCACGGCAGCAATCAAAGAGAAACCCTCTTTAAGCTTAATCTCAGCTTCAATCGCGTGATCTTGTAGATATTCTAAAGCGCCACCAGCGATCTCTTCAGTGTAAGCAAGACGCAAACAGTGCTGATCCGGTTCAAGCTCATAAGCAAGAGGCTCAAGTTGAGCGCGCTTAAGCCCTTCAAGCACTTCGCTCTCTAGACGGTCGAAGTCATGCCCGTGACCAAACGTCAGCTGAACGATAAGCACTTCATCCAAGGAGGTAATGATTTTTGCACCACGACCCGATGCCAGTACACGCTCTATCTGTGTAGAGCCCGCCTCTGGCTGGTAGCTGCAACGTAAGCTTAAGTCCATGGCACTTTGAGCCACAGGCTGTAGCGTTCGGCTGTGAAGCACTGGAGCCGCTAGACGAGCAAGTTCACTCGCTTCATCAAGGCGAAGCAGAGGCAATAAACACGCATCCGAAACCAAACGAGGGTCTGCGCTGTATACACCAGCGACGTCACTCCAAATCGTTACGCGTTCAACCTCAGCCAATGCACCAATCACAGTTGCAGAGTAATCCGAGCCGTTACGGCCGAGTAGAACCGTTTCACCTTCAGTATTTTGAGCCATAAAGCCAGTAATCACGACACGGCAATGTGCATGCTGCGCCAAGGCTTCTTTAATCAGAGGATAAGAACGTGCGCGGTCAACTTCAGGTTGAGCACCCACTTCTGCACGCAAAAAGGCACGAGCATCTTGAGCTACCGCTTGTAAATCATGTTGGCACAACAAAGCAGCTAATAGACGTGAAGACCAAACCTCACCGTGTCCTAGAACTTGTGCTTTTTGCGCTTCGCTTAGAGGAGCAGTTAGCTCACCCAAAGCGGTGAATTCTTGTTGAATGGTGGCCGTTAGCTGAGCCGCAGACTCACCTTCAAGCAGCGCTTCAATCAGCTCAAGTTGGAACTGACGAAGTGCTTGCAAACATTCGTGGGCGATACGACCATCTTTGTCGAGCGCTTCAACAAACTCAATCAAGCGGTTAGTGGTTTTACCCGCTGCCGATACCACGACCAAGTCAGTGGCTGATGAGTATTCTCTAAGAATATTGACCACGCGTTGGTAACACTCAGGATTCGCTAAGCTGCTGCCACCAAATTTATGTAGCTGGCGAAAGGTTGCCATTATTAACCCTCCCCTTCAGCGATAAAGCCTTGTGTCTTTTCAAACGCTTGCTTAAGGTCATCAATCAAGTCTTCAGCATCTTCAAGGCCAACAGAAAGGCGCAGTAACTGTTGAGAAACGCCCGCTTCTGCCAGCGCTTCTTCGCCCATCGCACGGTGAGTCATCGACGCTGGGTGGCAGATTAAGCTTTCCACACCACCCAGCGATTCCGCCAAAGAGAATAGCTCTAACTTATCAACAAAGTACTTAAGCGCTTCGAATGAACCTGCAAACTCAAAGCTCAGCATTGAGCCAAAGCCAGACTGCTGTTTCTTCGCGATATCATGACCTGGATGTTCAGGAAGGCTTGGGTGGTAAATAGTGCCGACGAGATCTTGTTGCTGCAGAGACGCGAGGATTTCACGTGAGCTCTCTTCGTGAACTCGCATACGCGCACCTAGCGTACGAATACCACGTAGAGTCATGTAGCTATCAAATGGTGTGCCGGTCGCACCAATACAGTTGCCCCACCATGCTAGCTCTTCAGCGTGCTCTTCCGTTTTCGTGACGACAACACCACCAATAACGTCTGAGTGTCCGTTGATATACTTAGTGGTTGAGTGAATAACAAAATCTGCACCTAACTCTAAAGGCTTTTGGAACACAGGAGTCAAAAACGTGTTGTCGACAGCAACCAGAGCACCAACCTCTTTCGCTTTACGACAAGTTTCTGCAATATCAACCACACGAACCAAAGGATTCGATGGTGTTTCAATTAAGATCAACTTTGGCTTAAGCGCGATCGCCGCATCCAGTGCCGCTTGATCCGATTGATCAACGAATAGAACTTTGAAGTCACCTTTCAGTGAGCGAGTGTTAAACAGACGGTAAGTACCACCGTAGCAGTCGTGTGGCGCGATAATAAGATCATCGCCACCTAAGAAAGCAGAAACCCATAAGTTTAGCGCCGAGGTACCACAGTTAGTGACCACCGCACCTTTGCCCGATTCAAGTTCAAACAGTGCCGTTTCTAATAAACCTCGGTTTGGGTTACCAGAACGGGTGTAATCGTACTTTGGCACTTCACCAAAAGCGGGAAACCCATAGTTAGTCGAAAGATAAATTGGTGGGACAACGGCATGGTGTTGCGTGTCTGACTCGATACCAGTACGTACTGCGATTGTTGCTGGCTTCCGGCTGCTCATAGGTGCTTCCTTACAAGTTTTGCGTCTGAGAATCACAGCTGCTTGTCGGCATTTTGCGGCTGTGTTAGATATATGTTATTCACTTTACTTTCATAAACGTGAGACGTCAACACTTCTAGACGTCTATATGTCTTTGCTTATAGCGGTAAATCCCGCTAAAATCACCACTATTAATTTATTCTAACAACTAAAGTGATGAAGGTACGCAATGGCCGACTGGAATGGTGAATACATAAGCCCATATGCTGAGCATGGAAAGAAAAGCGAACAAGTAAAGAAAATTACAGTTTCTATCCCTCTAAAAGTGTTAAAGGTTCTAACTGACGAGCGTACTCGCCGCCAGATTAACAACCTACGCCATGCAACAAACAGTGAGCTACTGTGCGAAGCCTTTCTACATGCGTACACAGGCCAACCACTACCAACGGATGAAGACCTTCGTAAAGACCGCCCAGACGATATTCCTGCTGAAGTGAAAAAACTGATGACAGAGATGGGTATCGAGTTTGAAGCGTTTGACGAAGAATAAAAACAACTCAGTCACTGCCTTCATTATTGATTCGCTCTAGCTGAACCCTATTGATCACATCGTGCATTGTTTTTATGACTGCGCTGTGAATGATAGACATAAAAAAACCGACTCCAGATGAGTCGGTTTTTTATTATTCTTTTGCGCTCAATTGAGCAGCAGCTATAAAAAGCTATTACGCCATATAGTTAGCAGGCATCTCGATACGAGCAACGCCAGACTCAACAGCCGCTTCTGCTACTGCTTTTGCTACGCGAGGAAGTAGACGTGGGTCCATTGGCTTAGGAATGATGTAGCCTTTACCAAATTCCAGTGCAGTTTCACCCGCCGCTACCAGTACTTCAGCCGGAACTTCTTCTTTCGCCAATTCACGAATCGCTTTAACCGCTGCCAGCTTCATTTCATCATTGATTTCGCTTGCACGCACATCTAGCGCACCACGGAAAATGAATGGGAAACAAAGTACGTTGTTTACTTGGTTAGGGTAATCACTGCGGCCTGTACCCATGATAAGGTCAGAACGAACTTCATGAGCAAGCTCTGGCTTGATCTCTGGATCTGGGTTTGAACATGCAAACACAACTGGCTTATCAGCCATTAGCGTTAGTGCTTCAGCTGGAAGCAGGTTAGGACCTGATACACCCAAGAATAGGTCAGCGCCTTCGATAACATCTTCAAGCGTGCGCTTGTCAGTGTTGTTTGCGAACAGCTCTTTGTATTCGTTTAGGTCGTCACGACGAGTGTGGATCACACCTTTACGGTCAAGCATGTAGATCTTCTCACGCTGAGCGCCACACTTAATCAGTAGCTCCATACACGCAACCGCTGCTGCGCCAGCACCTAGACAAACGATCTTACACTCTTCTAGCTTCTTACCTTGAAGCTCGATCGCGTTCAGCATACCTGCTGCTGTTACAATCGCAGTACCGTGTTGGTCATCGTGGAATACTGGTACATCACAACGCTCAATCAGACGACGTTCAATCTCAAAACAGTCTGGTGCTTTGATGTCTTCTAGGTTAATACCGCCGAATGTATCTGCAATGTTCGCAACTGTATCAACGAACTCATCGATTGTGCGGTGTTTTACTTCAATATCGATAGAATCTAAACCAGCAAAACGCTTAAACAGTAGCGCTTTGCCTTCCATTACTGGTTTAGAAGCAATAGGACCAAGGTTACCTAGGCCAAGAATCGCTGTACCGTTAGAGATAACAGCAACCATGTTGCCTTTACCTGTGTACTTATAGACGTTATCAACGTTCTGTGCGATCTCGCGAACAGGCTCAGCCACGCCTGGGCTGTATGCAAGTGCTAGGTCTTCTGCAGAGTTTGCAGGCTTCGTCAGTTCTACGGCAATTTTGCCTGGAATCGGGAACTCATGATAATCAAGAGCTTGCTGACGGAATTGTTCTTGAGGCGATAATTCTTGAGAGGATTGAGCTTGGCTGCTGTCTTCAGACATAGGTGTAGGTTCCTAGGATATTATTATTTGGGGGATCTTGTTCATGTTAATGGATGTACTTCAAAGTTCCTAGGTGGTTGAAGCCTCTGTCTCATTAAAAAACGAAATTTCACTACTAATAAGACCAGTGAGCAGTTGAAATTACTATCGCTTGTTGAACTTTCGTGCAGAATTTTGGTGACGAGTGATAAGCAAGGAATTGCCGTGCAATAGAATAAAGAGGCAACTGATCGTTACGAGAGATGGATACTTTAATGGGAGTCAGTGATTTTACAAATTGCTGGCAACAAAAAAGGACACCGAAGTGTCCTTTTTATGTCTAAATAGCGAGAATTACTTCTTGCTAGAAAGAGCACCGAAACGCTTGTTGAAGCGATCAACACGGCCGCCAGTATCTACGATACGTTGCTTACCAGTGTAGAACGGGTGACATTTGTCACATACGTCTAGGTGGATTGATTCTTTTGCTAGCGTTGAGTTGAACTCAAATGTGTTGCCGCAAGAACAAGTAGCAGTAACTGCTTTGTATTCTGGGTGGATTCCAGCTTTCATGGGATAACCTCAAGTAGGCCGTGTCGCTATACGATTCTAAGCCGCACACCACACGTAGTTTAAAAAAGAAATAAAGACACCGCATTCGCACAATAGAGTGACGAAGCCATACCTTTAAGGCGCAGTATAGTAATGAATCTATAAGGCAGGATCAACTGATTTGATACATTTTTCACCAATTGTGTCTTTATTTCCTTTTTCAGAAGAAGCGTTGATTGAAATTTGGGGATGATAGATGTCTTCATGCGTTAGCTTGCCCTCTCTTATTCAAACTGCTCCTCGAATTTAACCGCCTTATCCTTTAGACTGTTCGCTCTCGTCAATTCAGATAAAGCCGTCCCTTTATGCGTCCAATGATTGCCCGTGTGGCACTGCCTATTCCACTCGACAAGCAGTTCGATTACAAGATTCCAAACCACCTATTTCCGATAATTGGTGGACGAGTCTCTGTGCCTTTTGGACGACAAACCTTAACCGGAATAGTTACGGCTCTGGTTAACGAATCTGAATTCGAGCTAGACAAGCTCAAGTCAATTAAAGCGCTTTTAGATAACCAACCTGTTTGGCCGGAATCTGTCTACTCACTGTTAACGTGGTGCAGTCAGTTCTATCAATACCCATTAGGTGAGACCTTTGCCAATGCCCTACCGAGTGCGTTACGTAAAGGCAAAACGGCCGACTTCGCGACACTGGTCGAATGGCAGTTAACGCCATCAGGCCGAGACCAACTGATGCAAGGCTTTGGTCGCGCTGTCAAACAAGCCAAAGTGATGCACATGCTTGAGCACGGTCCCGTTCCTCATCAAGAGTTTATTGATGAAGAAGTGGGCAGTGCAGTACTTAAGACGTTGGAAGAAAAAGGCTGGATTGAATCGGTAGAGAAAAAGCCGAAACGCCAACCTTGGCCTGAAGATCTTGAGAACGACCAAGACAAACCCAAGCTTAATGCAGAACAAGCCATCGCGATTGCCACAGTCAATAGTCAGACTGATTTTGGCTGCTTCTTATTAGAGGGCGTTACCGGCTCAGGTAAGACAGAGGTCTACCTGAATATGATCAAGCCGATACTCGATAAGGGTAAACAGGCATTGGTCTTGGTACCTGAGATCGGCCTCACTCCACAAACGATTAATCGCTTTAAACGACGCTTCAATGTGCCTGTTGAGGTTATCCACTCTGGTTTAAACGATTCTGAGCGACTGAATGCGTGGTTATCAGCTCGCGATAAAATAGCGGGCATTGTGATTGGTACCCGTTCCGCTCTATTCACGCCATTTGCAGACTTGGGCATCATCATTGTTGATGAAGAGCACGATGCCTCTTATAAACAGCAAGACAGTCTGCGCTACCATGCTCGTGATGTCGCGATCATGCGTGCTCACAAAGCACAGATTCCGGTTGTGTTAGGTTCAGCTACACCCGCTTTTGAAACGCTGCACAATGCTCAGATAGGCAAATACAGTTACCTCACCCTTACTTCACGTGCGGGGGTTGCACTGCCGACCACCAACAAAGTGTTGGATGTGAAAGGCGAATATCTGGAAAGTGGTTTATCGGCATCATTAATTGCCGAGATGCAACGACACCTGAAAGCCGGCAACCAAGTGATGTTGTTCCTCAACCGTCGTGGGTTCTCTCCGGCATTGATGTGTCACGACTGTGGTTGGACAGCTGAATGTAAGCGCTGCGATGCCTACTACACCTATCACCAATACAGTAATGAAATGCGTTGCCACCACTGTGGCTCACAGCAGCATATCGTGCACAACTGCCAAGGCTGTGGTTCTGCTAATTTGGTGACAGTAGGTGTGGGTACTGAACAGCTTGAAGCGCAGCTTGGTCAGCTATTCCCTGAATACAAAACCATACGTATTGACCGTGACAGCACCCGCCGTAAAGGCAGCTTAGAAAGCGCATTAGAATCGATTCGTAAAGGTGAATACCAAATCCTGATTGGTACACAGATGCTGGCTAAGGGTCACCACTTCCCTGGCGTGACACTTGTGGCGTTATTGGATGTCGATGGCTCTTTATATAGCAGTGATTTCCGAGCGTCTGAACGCCTTGCTCAGTTGTTTATTCAAGTCGCTGGCCGTGCAGGTCGTGCAAGCAAACCCGGTGAGGTGATTTTACAAACACATCATCCTGAACATGGGTTACTGCAGGCGCTGCTACACAAAGACTACAACCACTTTGCTCAGACGGCTTTGGCAGAACGTAAACAAGCGATGTTACCTCCTTATACGTTCATGACGCTGTTCAGAGCTGAAGCAAATGATACGCGCTTGGTGGAAGAGTTCTTACGTCAGGTTCGCCATACATTGGAATCACATCCACTGTTCGACCAATATTGCATGGTGTTGGGGCCAACCCCTGCGCCATTAGCCAAACGAGCAGGCAAATCTCGCTGGCAGCTGATCTTGCAAACCCAAACTCGTTCATTGATGCAGAAGCTATTAATGAGCGCGAAACCGGCAATCAATATGTTACCCGCTGCGAAAAAAGTCCGTTGGTCACTCGATATCGAGCCGCAAGATTTAAGCTAAACTCACGCGGGTTAAAACTAATGATAAGTTTGTTCACAAATATTTCATATTTCTCGTGAGCAACTTCACACTAGTCATGTGATTTTTGTTAATCTAGCCGTAACTTTACACGGATTAAACGAATAAAATATTGCAATAAAAAAAGTGTTAGCAACACTTTCACAATATCTATCCGATTACATTTATTATTCACGCCTTAGATACTTAGGCGACAAAGGAACTTAAAAGAGGGTTTAATTTATGGCGACAATGAAGGATGTTGCCCAGCTAGCAGGCGTCTCAACAGCCACTGTATCACGTGCATTGATGAACCCTGAGAAAGTCTCAGTTTCAACTCGTAAGCGAGTGGAAACAGCAGTACTTGAAGCTGGATACTCACCCAACACATTAGCTAGAAACTTACGTCGCAACGAATCAAAAACCATCATCACTATCGTTCCTGATATCTGTGACCCATATTTCGCTGAGATCATTCGTGGTATCGAAGATGCCGCAGTAGAAAATGACTACCTTGTTCTATTGGGTGACAGCGGTCAACAAAAGAAGCGTGAGTCTTCCTTTGTTAACCTTGTCTTCACTAAGCAAGCGGACGGCATGTTATTGCTTGGCACCGACCACCCATTTGATGTCAGCAAACCAGAACAAAAGAACTTACCACCGATGGTAATGGCCTGTGAGTTCGCTCCTGAGCTTGAACTCCCAACGGTACACATCGATAACCTGACCTCTGCATTTGAAGCCGTGAACTACCTAGCTCAGTTAGGCCATAAACGTATCGCTCAAATCTCTGGTCCAGTATCAGCAACCCTGTGTAAGTTCCGCCAACAAGGTTACCAACAAGCACTGCGTCGTGCAGGTGTAGCAATGAACCCAGCCTACAGCACAGTCGGTGACTTCACTTTTGAAGCCGGTGCTCAAGCCGTTCGTCAATTACTGGCACTGCCTGAACAGCCTACTGCTATCTTCTGTCACAACGATGCGATGGCCATAGGTGCGATTCAAGAAGCGAAGAAGTTAGGTTTACGTGTTCCTCAAGACCTATCGATTGTTGGCTTCGATGACATTCAATTCGCTCAATACTGCGATCCACCGCTAACCACCATTTCTCAACCTCGTTATGAGATTGGACGCCAAGCGATGCTGATGATGCTTGATCTACTGAAAGGCAACGATGTGCAAGCAGGTTCGCGTCTGCTAGAAGCCAAATTAGTGGTTCGTGGCAGTACTGCTCCACCTCGAATGTAAGCCATAGAAATACCGATATAAATCTGCGGCACATTTTGATGTGCCGCTTCCATTTCTGCACTATTATCCTCGCGCAATCTGGATTACCATGAGAGCAGAATTACCAACTACTGAATTGTCTTGTGGCTAATAGAGATTATGTAAAGCGCGGTCGTGGCACGAAGAGACCGACCAAGAAGCAAGCCCCTCGCCGTAAACCATGGCGTAGTGGTCTTTTGGCGATCCTCCTTGTTGGTGGATTTGGTTACGGACTTTACTTATTGAGTAATGATCCTGAGCCACCAGCGCCGGCTCCAGTAGTGAGCAAACCCAAGCCTAAGCCAAAACCAGCGAAAGTGATTCCGCCACCTCCAGAAGAGAAGTGGGACTACGTTGAAACACTGCCGAGCCGCGAGATTGAAGTAAAAGCCAAAGAGCAAGAGATCTCTAAGATCCCTTACATCATGCAGTGTGGCGCTTACAAAACCTCAGCACAGGCAGAAGCACGTAAACTGGATATTGCCTTCCAAGGTATTTCGAGTGAAATCCGTAAGAAAGACGGCAGTAGCTGGTACCGCGTGGTTCTAGGACCCTACAAGTTGAAGCGTGATGCCGAGCGAGATCGCCACAAGCTACAACGCGCGAAAATCGAACCTTGTGCTATTTGGAAAGATACCGAGTAGTGATAAGCGATAGCGCAGTTGTGTAACCGCTAGAGTCGCAGCAAACACCGAAAGCCTCCCATTGTGGAGGTTTTCTTTTATTTAGTCCCTTTCGCCAAATTTCCTTACAACTTCCACCGATAAGTTGCGCGACATCACTCGTGGTTCCTTGAATTATCCGAGTGCCATCCTCATATACTTTTTATACCCAAAGATAAGAATATTAAGAGGCCCTACTCGTGACTACCATAGTATCTGTACGTCGTAATAATAAAGTCGTCATCGCGGGTGATGGACAAGTATCTCTAGGCAATACTGTAATGAAGGGCAATGCCCGCAAAGTACGTCGCCTATACAACAACAAAGTACTGGCAGGTTTTGCTGGCGGTACCGCTGATGCTTTCACGCTATTCGAAAAATTTGAGAGCAAGCTACAAATGCACCAAGGCCACCTGACCAAAGCTGCCGTTGAGCTGGCGAAGGATTGGCGTAGCGACCGTGCTCTACGTAAGTTAGAAGCACTGCTTGCGGTAGCGGATGAAACCGCTTCACTGATCATTACTGGTAACGGTGACGTAGTTCAACCAGAGAACGACCTGATTGCTATCGGTTCGGGTGGTAACTATGCACAAGCCGCTGCTATCGCGTTACTAGAAAATACTGATTTAGATGCGCGTGAAATCGCAGAGAAGTCGCTGAATATTGCTGGCGATATCTGTGTGTTCACCAACCATCACCACACTGTTGAAGAACTAGAAAGCACTGTTGAGCTGCCAAAGCCAGAATAACAAACGCTTCTACCCAAGACCTTGTATCAACAGTGATTAAAGAATTAAGGAAAAACCATGTCTGAGATGACTCCTCGCGAAATCGTTCACGAACTCAATCGCCACATTATCGGCCAAGACAACGCTAAGCGTTCAGTGGCTATCGCACTGCGTAACCGCTGGCGTCGTATGCAGCTTGAAGAAAGCCTGCGTGTTGAAGTATCACCAAAGAACATCCTGATGATCGGTCCAACCGGTGTTGGTAAAACAGAAATTGCTCGCCGCCTAGCGAAACTAGCAAACGCGCCGTTCATCAAGGTAGAAGCGACTAAGTTCACCGAAGTGGGCTACGTGGGTAAAGAAGTTGAAACCATCATCCGTGACCTAACGGACGTTGCGATCAAGATGACGCACCAGCAAGCGATGGAAAAAGTACAATACCGCGCTGAAGAACAGGCTGAAGAACGAATTCTTGATGCCCTACTGCCACCAGCACGTGATGCTTGGGGTCAGAACGAGCAATCAACGGAAGACACAACCTCTTCAAACACTCGTCAGATTTTCCGTAAGAAACTGCGTGAAGGTAAGCTAGACGACAAAGAGATCGAAGTTGATGTGGCCGCACCGCAAATGGGCGTTGAAATCATGTCACCTCCAGGCATGGAAGAGATGACAAACCAACTACAAGGCATGTTCCAAAACCTCGCTGGCGACACCAAGAAAAAGCGTAAAATGAAAATCAAAGATGCATTCAAAGCACTGACGGAAGAAGAAGCTGCGAAGCTTGTGAACCAAGAAGAGCTAAAGGAGAGCGCGATCTTCAACGCTGAAAACAACGGTATCGTATTCATCGATGAGATCGACAAAATCTGTAAGCGTGGCGACAGCTCAGGCCCAGACGTATCTCGTGAAGGTGTTCAACGTGACCTGCTTCCTCTTATCGAAGGCAGCACAGTATCAACTAAACACGGTATGGTTAAAACTGACCACATCTTGTTTATCACATCAGGTGCATTCCAAGTGGCTAAGCCATCTGACCTGATCCCTGAACTGCAAGGTCGTCTACCAATTCGCGTAGAACTTGAAGCACTATCAGCACATGACTTCAAACGCATCCTGACTGAGCCAAAGGCATCACTGACAGAGCAGTACATTGCCCTGATGAAAACAGAAGATGTCGGCATTGAGTTCACTGAAGATGGTATCAACCAAATCGCAGACGCAGCATGGCGTGTGAACGAAACTACTGAAAACATCGGTGCGCGTCGTCTACATACCGTCATGGAGCGCCTAATGGATGAGATTTCATTCGACGCAACAGACAGAGCCGGCAGCAAATTGGTGATTGATGAAGCTTACGTAATATCTAAGCTTGGCGAGCTCGTAGAAGACGAAGACCTAAGTCGCTTCATCCTGTAGCACAGGAAACTCCAACTTATTGCTCTATCTCAAAGAAATAGCAGCTAATAAGCGAATTCAAGGCCCACTTTCGAGTGGGCTTTTTATTACCCGAAAAATGGGCGTATACTCAAATCACAGTATGAAACGAAGACTTACAAAGAATTAGACCTACGATGAAACAATCTCTACTGATTTGGCTTGATGCCGCACGACCAAAAACTCTGCCTCTCGCACTTGTCTCTATTCTTACAGGAAGTAGTTTAGCGTTCGCTGGGGGTCAGTTTTCTTTATCGATAGCACTACTGGCTTTTCTAACCGCCACCCTATTACAGATTTTATCGAACCTAGCCAATGACTATGGCGACGCCGTAAAAGGCACAGACAACGAAAATCGTCTGGGGCCAACACGTGCCATGCAATCTGGCGCGGTAACCGCGAAAACCATGAAGCAAGCGATCATCCTCAACATCCTGTTTACCATGGTCGCTGGGCTGATTCTTATTTTTCATGCCTTAACCTCGATTGAAAGTATCTTATCTTTCATTGCGTTAGGCGTATTAGCCATTGTTGCAGCCATCGCTTATACCGTCGGTAATAAACCTTATGGCTATATTGGCCTTGGCGACTTATCGGTGTTTATCTTCTTCGGTTTGTTAGGTGTTTCAGGGACTTACTTCTTACACACTGGCCATGTTGAACCAAGCCTGTTTCTGCCAGCATTAGGCTGTGGACTGATGGCGGTTGCGGTACTCAATATCAACAACATGCGTGATATCGAAAACGACAGCGAATGTGGTAAGCGCACCATGGCGGTTCGTCTGGGGCAGCGCAAAGCCAAGCAATACCATTTCGCCCTGCTTAGTTTGGCGCTTGCGTCTTTCGCCATCTACCTACTGATTCAAGAAAAACCGGTCTGGATTAGCCTGCCGTTTTTACTGAGCATTATTATTGTGTACAAGCATGGCAAGGCCGTTTGGGAAACCGAAAAGCCAGCGCAGATTGCACCGATGATGCCCGTGATTGTGAAATGCTCACTGGTCACTAACCTATTGTTTGCAGGGGTTGTCGTAGCTCAAACTCTATTGAGTTAAATGAGACTAATCATTGCAAAGGGATCAAGCACCGATATACTCAAAGTAAGCTCATTGTTCAAAAGGTATACTAATGGAATACAACACTTCAGCACTGTGCGACATATATTTGGATCAAGTTGATGTCGTGGAGCCAATGTTCAGCAACTTCGGTGGACGTGCATCCTTCGCAGGACAGATCACGACATTAAAGTGTTTTGAAGACAACGCTTTGATTCGCTCTGTACTAGAGCAAGACGGTCTGGGGCGTGTGTTGTTAATCGATGGTGGAGGCTCACTGCGCAAGGCGCTGATCGATGCTGAGATTGCCCTACTGGCCGAAGACAATGAGTGGGAAGGTATTGTGGTTTACGGTTGCGTTCGTGAAGTCGATGAACTTGAAGACATGAATCTAGGTATTCAAGCCTTGGCTTCTATCCCTGTTGGCGCGAGCCAAGAAGGTGTCGGTGAGGTAGATGTTCCCGTGAACTTTGGTAGCGTGACCTTCTTACCCGAAGATTACCTCTACGCCGACAACACCGGCATCATTCTTTCTGCCGAACCTTTAGATGTAGAACTTGATCTGGATGTCGAAGAAGAAGAGGTCGAGTAGCTCAGCTTTGAATAATAAAACAAAGCATAAGAGTACGAAGCATTAGAACGCAAACAAAAACGCCCGCTACTCAGTAGCGGGCGTTTTTTAAATCTGAAGAGTCGATTACTCTACGTCATCCATTTTACCAAGAAGGTTACGGATGCGATCTTGCCATGCAGAATGCTCTTCCTGCATTTGCTGAGTTTTTTGCTCTAGCTCGTGACGGCTTGCTTTAAGCTCACCAGCTTCTGTTGCTAGTGCTTGTTTCTCTTCTTTAAGCTCTTCCACTTCCATTTGAAGAAGTGCAATTGTATCTACTGCTGTTTGAATTTTTGCTTCTAGCTGCTCTAGTACTTCAAAAGACATTCTGGCCTACCTTTAAGTTATCCGTTTGATGGTGAAGGTTCACTCCACTTATTTCCCCATTCTACTCAGCAGAGCAAGGATAAACACTCTATATATTCGATATTTTGCGCCATTCGATGAAAAAAACAGCGCTTTTTACCGAATATTGACGTGAACGATTACTGCCACAACGGCAAACCAATTATTTTGATGAATGTTAGCGCTTTTCCACTGCAAATTGATCGAGAGCAATCCCCAAAAAACAAAAAGGCAAACGTTTCCTTTTGGATATGGTAAAATCCGCCGCGAAATTTCTATTCCCCCTTTGAAAATTTTGGAGTCCGCATGAAACGCGATTTAGCAATGTCATTCTCTCGTGTCACAGAAGGTGCAGCACTAGCTGGTTACAAGTGGCTTGGCCGTGGCGACAAAAACGCTGCAGATGGCGCTGCTGTAGAAGTAATGCGTAGCCTACTTAACAAAACCGAAATCAGCGGTGAGATTGTTATTGGCGAAGGTGAAATCGATGATGCACCTATGCTATACATCGGCGAAAACGTAGGTGTGGGCGGCGATGCTGTCGATATCGCCGTTGACCCAATTGAAGGGACACGCATGACAGCAATGGGCCAATCAAATGCATTGGCAGTATTGGCTGCAGGCGAAAAAGGCAGCTTCCTTAAAGCGCCTGATATGTACATGGAAAAGCTAGTTGTAGGCCCGGGCGCTAAAGGCGTTATCGACCTGGAACTGCCACTGAAAGAAAACCTAGAAAACATTGCTAAGGCTCTGGGCAAAACACTGGATACACTGGTTGTAACGACACTGGCTAAGCCACGTCACGATCAAGTTATCGCCGACATGCAAGCAATGGGCGTTCGTGTATTCGCAGTGCCAGACGGTGATGTTGCAGCTTCTATCCTAACTTGTATGCCTGACAGCGAAGTAGACGTCATGTACTGCATCGGCGGCGCACCTGAAGGTGTGGTTTCTGCTGCTGTTATTCGTGCACTTGACGGTGACATGCACGGTCGTCTTCTTCCTCGTCACGAAGTAAAAGGCGACACAGAAGAGAACCGCAAACACGGTGAACTTGAACTAGAGCGTTGTGCCGAAATGGGCGTAACCGCTGGTATCGTGTTGAAGATGGAAGACATGGCTCGCAGCGACAACGTTGTATTCTCAGCAACAGGTATCACTAAGGGTGACTTGCTAGAAGGCATTTCTCGTCAAGGCAATATTGCTACAACAGAAACGCTACTTATCCGTGGCCGCTGCCGTACGATTCGCCGCATCAAATCAATCCACTACCTAGAGCGTAAAGATCCTGAAGTAGTGGGTCACATCCTGTAAACCTAAACTAGGTTAATCAGAACAGACAAAGGCTGATACTAGGTATCGGCCTTTTGTTTTATTGACCTATGACAATCCCCCCCCCTGCTTTCTGTCCAGAGCGTAAATTACGGTCAATATAGTAAATGGTTTGCTTTATAAACACCTTGCCTCATAATAGTAAGGTTCATGAGGTAGGGATAGTATGAAAACAAGCGACAAAATCTTACAGACCATTAAGCGTCAAGGCGCAGTAACTGCGAAACAACTGTCAGAAGAATTTGGCATGACGACAATGGGTGCAAGGCAGCATCTGCAAAGTCTGGAAGATGATGGCATTCTTGCGTTTCATGACGTGAAAGTGAAAGTCGGTCGCCCGACTCGTCACTGGTCCCTTACTCAACACGGTCACGGTCAGTTTTCAGACCGACACGGTGAACTGACCATTCAAGTCATTGATGCGGTCGAGAACCTGTTTGGTAAAGAAGGACTGGCTAAGGTCGCTGCCGAACGTGAACAGCACACTCTCAAGCAATATCAATCAGCCCTATCTGGCTGCAATGACCTGATCAGTAAGCTTGAAAAGCTCACTCAACTTCGTGAAGAAGAGGGCTACATGGCAGAACTTCAGGAGCATGATGACCATTACATCTTGATCGAAAACCACTGCCCTATCTGCAAGGCGGCGACTCGCTGCCCTAGCCTATGCCAGTCAGAGCTCAATGTTTTCACCGAACTGCTCAAAGACGAATGCCACGTAAGCCGCACTGAGCACATTATTGCTGGCGAGCGACGTTGCACTTACACGTTAACACCGACGCCTTCATCGTAATACCAAGCGCTAAAGCTTCGCGCTAAGCCACTGATCTCGTCTCAATATTGAGAAAACGCCAATAGAACAAAATTTGTACAGAATTCTTTCTTAAGCTTAAAGCATATGAAACATGCTTAACGCTAAGGAAGGAATGATGGCACATCCACAACCCAATCAAAAACTGCCACCCTTTGATGAACTTGTCCAACTTGCGAAAAGCGATCCTAAAGCATTCAATCAATTCAAACACGAGATGTGCGAACAGATGATTTGTTCGGCTTCTGAAACCATGCAAGACAGACTCCGCGCTCAGCAAAGCCACATCGACTTAGTGGTTAGCCGTTGTAAGAATCCGCACCATGCTAATGTCGTGCTTATGCAGGAGTTGCGCTGTCAGGTTTGTAAATTCCAAGACGCACTCGAAGGCCGCTGTGGTTTTGAAGAAACTCTGCCAGAAAATGTGGTGCCTTTTAGACCCAATACAGAGCCGAAAATGTATTAAAGCGAATATAAATTAACAGCAGACACACATGAATATCAGACTGTTATAAAACAAAAAAGGGAGCGTAATGCTCCCTTTTGTTCATTCATCATTCCGCAATTACACCGGATCTTCGCCGTAATCATTGCGACCTTCAGTGCCTTTCATCAAGCCACATTCAATCAGAATCCATAAACCACACACTAATGCTGCAACGGTTGCCACCATATGAACTGGCGATACCGACTCTGTTGTCGTCGCAGCCATTGGTGAAGCCAAACGACCAAGTACCAGCGGTACATTCAGCAGTAACCAGTAGTTCGATTTGTTACGGTCGTGCCAACGCTTGGCGGTTACCGCAAGATCTGGGATAACCAGCATCAGTAGGAAGATTGGTAGTAGAATGTAAGAGTACGCAGGGAACAAAACCGAGATACCAGAAGCAAAACCAGTAATCGCAATGTAGTAGAAAATGTTCCACATCCAGTAAGTCTTACGACCAATTCTCCCTTTGAAAGAGAGCAGTAAATCTTTCATCGACATCTAAAAATACTCAAAAATTAATACGCTACCAAAAAAGTTAGCAGCAAATTGCTCGTTAATCACTTTTATTAAGCTAATCACTTTTATTAATAAAATCAGTTAATCACTTTCTGAAAGCTGCTTTTGTCCATATCTCTTATGTTCACCGTTAGGCTGCGGATATGGCTCGCCTGTTCTTGTAAGGTTTGCATTAACGAACGCGACAGTTCTCTTTTCTGTTCTTCGGTACGTCCTGAAAGTAACTCGAAGCTGATGTGAATAAAATCCACACTGTCTTCTTCATCACCGACTAGCCAGTTATGACAACGCAGTGAACGCGACTTCACAGAAGGCACATCAAACAAGCCACAGTTTAATGCAACTTTATGAAGATCTTCTAGTAAACCTTGGATATTCACTCGCTCGTCCACTGAATTTGAGTACTCTAGAACTAGATTCGGCATTATTACTTCCTATTGTTAACGCAATCGTTTGTCCCTTAATACCAACTAACGATGAAAAATCCGAGAAGTTAGCTATTATTCTGTCTGCCGGATCACTGATATATGCTCAAAATCTACTCTGACCATTGAGTAAGATCCTAGAAAGTCATGACCACAGTCATGATCTGTTGATATTAATCTGTTATATTATTTCGTAATAAAGTTTACTTTTTTACATTCGATTTATTTAAATACTTTGGAGATATTCCTATGCGTCATCCTGTAGTTATGGGTAACTGGAAACTAAACGGCAGCAAAGAAATGGTTGTTGATCTACTAAACGGTCTTAACGCTGAACTTGAAGGCGTAACAGGCGTAGACGTAGCAGTTGCTCCACCAGCACTTTTCGTTGATCTAGCAGAGCGTACGCTTACTGAAGCGGGCAGCGCGATCATCCTAGGTGCTCAAAACTCTGACCTAAACAACAGCGGTGCATTCACTGGCGACATGTCTCCAGCAATGCTTAAAGAGTTCGGCGCATCTCACATCATCATCGGTCACTCTGAGCGTCGTGAATACCACAACGAATCAGACGAGTTCGTAGCTAAGAAATTCGCATTCCTAAAAGAGAACGGTCTAACTCCAGTTCTTTGTATCGGCGAATCTGAAGCACAAAACGAAGCAGGCGAAACTGTTGCAGTATGTGCTCGTCAACTTGACGCTGTTATCAACACTCAAGGTGTTGAAGCTCTTGAAGGCGCTATCATCGCTTACGAACCAATCTGGGCTATCGGTACTGGTAAAGCAGCGACAGCTGAAGATGCACAACGCATCCACGCTCAAATCCGTGCGCACATCGCAGAGAAATCTGAAGAAGTTGCTAAGAAAGTTGTTATCCAATACGGCGGTTCTGTTAAGCCAGAAAACGCAGCAGCTTACTTCGCACAACCAGACATCGACGGTGCTCTAGTTGGCGGCGCAGCTCTTGACGCGAAAAGCTTCGCAGCTATCGCTAAAGCAGCAGCTGAAGCAAAAGCTTAATTTAAACTTCACCGTTTAAATTGAATGAAAGGTCAACTCAGGTTGGCCTTTTTTATTGCCTGTCATTCCTGAAACCTCAAATAATAGGCACAAAAAAACCGCTGATAGATCAGCGGTTTTTAAATTCTTTAAGCGAACGCTAAGCGTAGCTTAGAACAACTCTTCTGCAACGCGGAACAGCTCAGAACGGTCTGGGTTCTGCATGTTCTCGATACAATCGATGATGTCGTGGTGAACAAGTTCTTCTTTCTCGATACCAACACAACGACCACCGTGACCTTCTTGAAGAAGGTGAACAGCGTAGTTACCCATGCGAGAAGCCAGTACACGGTCAAATGCAGTAGGACGACCACCACGTTGGATGTGACCAAGAACCGTAGCACGAGTCTCACGACCTGTTGCTGTTTCGATCTCTTTAGCAAGCTCGTTTGCGTCCATCATAAGCTCAGTTAGAGCGATGATTGCGTGCTTCTTACCTTTAGCAATGCCATCTTGGATGTTGCCGATAAGCTGCTCTTTATCTAGGCCAGTCTCTGGAGTAATGATGTACTCACAACCACCCGCGATTGCTGACATAAGCGTAAGGTCACCACAGTGACGGCCCATGATTTCAACAATAGAAATACGTTGGTGAGAAGAAGACGTGTCACGTAGACGGTCGATTGAATCGATAACTGTGTTAAGCGCCGTTAGGTAACCGATTGTGTAGTCAGTACCTGCGATATCGTTATCGATTGTGCCTGGAAGACCGATACATGGGTAACCCATCTCAGTTAGCTTCTTAGCACCCATGTAAGAACCGTCACCACCGATAACAACAAGTGCTTCGATGCCGTGTTTCTTAAGGTTCTCGATGCCTTTCTCACGAACAGCAACGTCTTTGAATTCAGGGAAACGTGCAGAACCTAAGAAGGTACCACCACGGTTGATTACGTCAGATACGCTTGAACGGTCAAGCTTTTCGATACGGTCTTCAACAAGGCCTTGGTAGCCATCGTAAATACCGTAAACTTCAATGCCAACTGATAACGCAGTACGAACAACGCCGCGAACTGCTGCGTTCATACCTGGAGCGTCACCACCACTGGTCAAAACACCGATCTTCTTAATCATGCTCACCCTCGATTTTTGGGAATCTATTATTCAATTCTTGTTCTTGCTGATTGTATATCAACAAGATTTTAAATCTATATTTGTGCGTTATGTTACATTTCCTCAACAGGAATAGCACTTAAATCGCGTAAAATTATGTAACATTTCTACTTCTGTAAGAGTATTACAGTTTTACTCAATAACTTTGTTGATTCACATCAGAATCAACATTAATTGTTACTAAGGTGATTTTTGAATCACCAAAGAACTAGTAATTTTTACTCACTCTAGTTCAAAAGCCGCCCACTTACCATTTGCCAGCTAATTTTTAGCACGCATTACCACGAGTGGAATTTCTGCTGCTTCTCTGGTCCAAATACGACCGAATACGGATCCTGGTGAATTAATACATCAGCATCAGGGAATACGGAGATAAGCTTGGCCTCAACTTCGTCAGAAATGCGATGCGCTTCAATAAGTGGCATCTCATCTTCAAGTTCTAAGTGCAATTGAATAAAGCGAATTGGCCCCGAACGACGCGTTCGTAATTGATGCACACCCAACACGCCTTCGATGCTCAACGATGTCTCTTTTATCTGTTTTAGCTCTTCATCCGGCAGCTTATGATCAAGCAGAGATTGAATAGCTTCCATCGCCATTTGATAAGCGCTGTAAAGAATGTAGATACCGATACCGACCGCGAATACAGAGTCCGCTTGGCCAATACCAAACCAGCTCAATGCTAGGGCTAGCATGATCGCGGCATTCATATAAAGGTCAGATTGATAGTGCAGTGAATCAGCGGCAATCGCTTGGCTACCCGTTTTCTTCACCACGTGTTTTTGGAAGCGCACCAAGCCGAAGGTCATCATCATCGCGAATAAGCTGACGTAGATACCGATTTCAGGCGAGTTGAGTTCATGAGGTCTGAAGAAGCGCTCAATACCATTAAGAATGAGGAAACAAGCCGAGCCTGAGATAAACATCGCCTGTGCTAATGCGGCAAGAGATTCGGCCTTACCATGACCAAAGGTGTGTTCTTTGTCGGCAGGCTGCAGAGAGTAGCGAACGACGATGAGGTTAACGACAGAGGCCGCGATATCCAGCATTGAATCCACCACAGAAGCCAACAGACTCACAGAACCTGTCACCCACCATGCTGCGACTTTCACTATCAATAAAATAGTGGCGATGGTGGTGGCTGCCCAAGCAGCGAGCGTAACTAAACGTGCGTATTCTTGTTTCATAACTTGGCTATAAAGTGACTGATAGCACAAAGTATAACCTGCAAACAACCAATTGAATATGACAGCTAGGGTGTAAGACATTCATTTTTAGGGATCAAAAAAAGCGGCACACGGCCGCTTCTTTCTAAATACTTTCATTCAAAGCTGCTTTATCAAGCTTGAATTACTTGTCTTTGTTCATGCGTTTTTCCATTTTTTCAGCACACTTAGTCATGCGCTCTTGTTGGATTTCTTTCAGTTGAGTCTTTTGCTCAGCCGTTAGTACGCTCATCATTTCGTGTTGCTTCTTCAGCATTGCCACGCGACGCTCAGTTTGTTTCTCAACCATTTCGCTTGCTAGGTCGTTTGCTGCTGCTTCATCGAAGTTGTCAGCCAGCACCAATGCTTGAACTTTCTCTTGGTGCGCTTTCATTTTCGCCATTTTATCGGCTTTATTACCAGCGTGTTTTTCTTTCATCTCTGCACGATTCGCTTCGCGCATCTCTTTCAATTCTGTTTTTTGTGCGTCAGTTAGGTCTAGTTGACGCATCACTTTCTTATCGAAGCCACCACATTTACCGTGCATGCCTTTGTGGTCGCCCTTATCGCCGCCGCCAAATGCGTACGCGCTTGCTGTACCTAACATTAGTGGAAGTGCCGCAGCTGCTAGTACAAGTTTCTTAGTCATTTTCATAATTGTTGCCTCAATTCGGTATAATAAGTCATGTGTTGCGTCTGTTTCTCAGCGCTTGAATATAGATTAGTCTTTCCCTCGTAAAGTGACGTTTAGAAAGCGTAAAGAATCGTAAAGAGTGAAAGCTGACCAATAATTAGCAGTATTATTAACGTGTAAATAACCGATTAAGGCTTCCCTATGGCGAACATTCTTCTTATTGATGACGACACCGAGTTAACCAGCTTACTTAAAGACATTCTGAGCTTTGAGGGCTTCACTGTTTCCGAAGCCAATGACGGCTACGCGGGGCTCGAGGCGATCAATGATGAGATTGACCTTATTCTTTTGGATGTGATGATGCCGCGCCTGAATGGCATGGAAACTCTCAAGAAGCTAAGAGAAAATTGGGAAACACCCGTACTGATGCTGACCGCAAAAGGTGAAGAGATCGACCGTGTGATCGGCCTAGAGCTTGGCGCAGATGACTATTTACCTAAGCCTTTCAGTGACCGAGAGCTGCTAGCACGTATTCGTGCCATCTTGCGTCGAACGCAAACCACCACGGCACCTAAGGCGGCCAGTGATCGGGTTCAATACCAAGATATTGAAGTCTTCCCTGGCAAACAAGAAGCTTACTGTAATGGCGAGATTATCGATCTCACCACCACTGAGTTCGCTCTGTTGAGCCACCTTATCCAAAACCCGGGGCAAGTGATCACCAAAGAAGCATTGAGCCTAGATGTATTGGGCAAAAGGCTTGCAGCGTTTGACCGCGCAATTGATATGCACATATCTAATCTGCGTAAAAAGATTCCAGAGCGCAGCGACGGTAAATCTCGCATCAAGACCTTACGCGGTCGTGGCTACTTATTGGTAGAGGAGGATTAATGCGTATCCCTAAAATCACCAGCTTATATGGACGCATCTTTGCTATCTTTTGGTTCACCATGTTACTGGTGCTTTTGTCGGTACTGTCACTTCCTCATTTAGACCCGCGAGTCGCGCGCGATGTGCCTGCTGATCACCTCGGTAAATTAGAGCGTATCGCCAAGGCCGCTGAAAAACGCTACGCCAGAGAACCGAATCTCGGCAAAATTGTTTTCCAACTTGAAGCGCCACGCAGCCGCAAGGATTCTCGTGCTCGTATCTATTTAACCGATCTTGAGGGTGCGGTTCTCACCTCGAAAAGGCATTCAGACTATAAGCTCAAGGCGATTCGTAACTTTGTTACCTCGATTGATAACCCTGAGATGCCGAAGCAAAAACTCTACGGGCACTACATGGTTGCAGGGCCAGTACCGATTACTCTCGCTGGCGAAGAACTACTGATGTATGCCGGAGTGAAGTGGAATCAACCACCGCCATTCTTACTGCGCCTGTTTGATAGGCCTCTGCAGCTATTACTTGCTGTGATGTTGGCGAGTACCCCGCTATTGCTTTGGTTAGCTTGGGCACTGAGCCAACCTGCTCGTAGGCTTGAGCGCGCTGCGCAACGTGTGGCGAAAGGTCAGTTTGAGGTTGATCCAACACTTGAAAAAGGCACATCTGAATTCAGACAAGCGGGTGAGAGCTTTAACCAGATGGTCGAAGCGGTAAACCAGATGATCTCCGGTCAGCAACGCCTACTCTCTGATATTTCACACGAGCTGCGCTCACCACTGACTCGCCTGCGTATGGCGAATGCGCTGGCAATTCGTAAGCAGGGTGAGAGCCAAGAACTTGAGCGTATCGATACTGAAGCACAACGTCTGGAACAGATGATCAGCGAGCTACTGACGCTATCGCGCATGCAGGTCGACAGCCACATTACTCGTGAGGTTCAGCCTATCTCAAGCCTGTGGGAAGAGATCTTGAAAGACGCACAGTTTGAAGCCGAACAGATGGGCAAACAACTGACGTTCTCTGAGATCCCTGAGCGTTCTATTTCGGGTAATCCTAAGCTGTTGATGAGTGCGCTAGACAACATTACGCGTAACGCCATCTACTACGGCAAAGACCAAGTCGATGTGCAGTTCCACGTGGTGCAAGATCAGCTGACGATTTGCGTGAACGATAACGGTGATGGTGTGCCTGATGATGAATTAGATTCTATCTTCAGACCTTTCTATCGCGTTTCTACTGCCCGTGATCGCAATACCGGTGGCACAGGGCTTGGGTTAACCATTACGGAGAGTGCGATTCGCCAACACAGCGGAACCATCACAGCAACCCGCAGCCAGTTAGGTGGATTACAACTCGAAATCACCCTACCTATCTTACCGGTGTAATACCCTTACAAAGATCGCAGTTGATAATGATTGTTATTATCATTATGGTAAATCCTCTAATTATGGAGGATTTACCATGTCGCACACTTTCCCTGATCTACCCTACGCTTACGATGCCCTAGAACCTTACATTGATGCTAAAACGATGGAAGTGCATTACAGCAAGCACCATAGAACCTACTACGATAAGTTTGTTGCGGCGGTGTCTGGTAGCGAACTAGAACAGCAATCTCTGACCGAGATCTTCGCTAATATCTCGCAGCATAGCCCTGCCGTGCGCAACAATGGTGGCGGCTACTACAACCACATCTTGTATTGGAACTGTATGTCTCAAGACGGCGGTGGTGAACCAAGTGGCGAACTTGGTGATGCTATCAAGAGCACATTCGGAAATTTCGAGACGTTCCAAGATCAGTTCGCTCAAGCAGCAATCAATACCTTCGGTTCTGGTTTTGCGTGGTTGGTGGTAGAAGAAGGACAACTGAAAATCATCTCGACCTCAAACCAAGACAATCCGTGGATGGATACCATCGCCAGCAACGGTGAGCCAATTCTTGCGCTGGATGTTTGGGAACACGCTTACTACATCAGCTACCAAAACCGCCGCCCTGATTACATCAACGCATGGTGGAATGTGGTGAATTGGAATGCGGTTGCTGAAAACTACGCACAGGCACTCGCGAATAAAGCGTAAGCGAATGGTGGTGAACTGTACTCACTCAGCTTGCCACCGTATACTCTGGCTATCTTTGATTATTCTTGTGAACCAACATGTTTGATATCGCTCTATACGAACCTGAAATTGCACCCAATACGGGTAACATCATCCGCCTATGTGCTAACTGCGGCGCAAACCTGCACCTGATTGAACCGCTTGGCTTTGATTTTGAAGAGAAAAAAGTTCGTCGCGCTGGCTTGGATTACCACGACCTAGCACGAGTAAAGCGTCACAAGAACCTAGAAGCCTTCCTTGAGTATCTAGAAAATGAACGCGAAGGCGACTTCCGCATCTTTGCCTGTACCACTAAAACGACAGGTCACCACGTGGATGCGAAATTCCAACAAGGTGATGTGTTGATGTTTGGCCCAGAAACACGCGGCCTGCCAGCTGAGTTCATTGAAAGCATGCCAATGGAGCAACGTATTCGTATTCCAATGATGCCAGACGCACGCAGCCTAAACCTGTCTAACGCGGTTGCTATCATCGCATTTGAAGCGTGGCGCCAAATGGGCTTTGAAGGCGCGGTATAATACCGAACTCAGTCAATAACCGCTCACACGGCCTGTTACCTGTTCCTGCTAGCAATAGTAAGTAGCAGATGACACGCAATAAAAAAGGCTCTTACCGTTATCTCTTTCTTGCGAAGGATAAAGGTAAGAGCCTTTTCTGTTTGTAGTCTTTTGTCTTTCTATATAAGAGAAAGCAAAAAGCGACGGAATTAGTTTAAGCGGTTACGATCGTTATCGTCGTCTTTCTTCTCAAACTCACCTTCAAAGGTGTTGCCATCTTTTGATTGATCAAATGGGTCTTGCTTAAACGAACCTGAGTTAAACGGGTCTTGTCCAAATGGTCCCTGACCAAAGCCCGCCTGTCCACCAGCATGGAAGCCGCCAGACATATTTTTAACCACCATTTTTTCCATCATTTTCTTGGCGATCATCGCTCTTGGTGCTGGCAGCAATACCAACATACCGAGTGCGTCTGTCATAAAGCCCGGAGTCAGCAGCAATACACCTGCAACCGCAAGCATTACGCCTTCAAGAATCTGTTGTGCTGGCATTTCACCTTGTTGTAATCGACCTTGCACAGACATAAGTGTCTGAATGCCTTGGCTACGAACAAGCGATGCACCAACAAATGCAGTAATCAAAACCAACGCAATAGTTGGCCACAATCCTAAGAAGCCACCAACTTGAATAAATAGCCCAATCTCAATGATGGGTACGAAGATAAATAGTAATAATAAGATAGGAAACACACGCCCTCCTTTGTTACTTGCAGTTTACGCTGAAAGCTCTATCAATCTCAAATTTATCCTGTAAATAAGCGTGTTTATTGACCAAGAATAACTTTGCAAAATATTGACGAAACAAAAGCGAAAAAGGTGATCAACTTACTATTTTTATGCGCTAGGTACAGTATCATGTGCCACATAAGTCAGGACGGATTTATCAGCCCAATATTCTAGCGAACGGAGTATTTGCACACAGAATAGGCTAATAACTAACTATATAATCAGAATAATTCTCTAAGGATCCTGTTATGGCTACTCTATCAGAAGCACAAGTTGATGCTCCTCAAGCTACTCGTCTCGAAGAAGATCTTTTAGGTCAACGTCATGTTCCGGCTGATGCTTACTACGGCATCCACACTCTACGCGCAGTTGAAAACTTCAACATCTCAAATGTAACGATCTCAGATGTACCTGAATTCGTTCGCGGTATGGTGATGACAAAGAAAGCGGCGGCTTTAGCAAACAAAGAGTTAGGTGTAATTCCTAGCGAAGTGGCTAAATACATCATCCAAGCTTGTGACCTCATTCTAGACACGGGTAAGTGCATGGATCAGTTCCCATCAGACGTTTTCCAAGGTGGTGCTGGTACTTCTGTAAACATGAACGCGAACGAAGTAGTTGCGAACGTGGCACTTGAGCTTATGGGCAAAGAAAAAGGCCAATATGAGTTCATCAACCCGAACGACCATGTAAACCGCAGCCAATCTACAAACTGTGCTTACCCAACTGGCTTCCGTATCTCTGTTTACAACAGCGTACTAAAACTGATCGACGCGATTGAATACCTAAAAGGTGCATTCGAGCTTAAGAGCCAAGAATTCAACACAATTTTGAAGATGGGTCGTACTCAACTTCAAGATGCAGTTCCAATGACGGTTGGCCAAGAATTCCACGCTTGGGCTGTAACCATCAACGAAGAAATCAAAAACCTAGAATACACATCAAAGCTACTGCTTGAAGTTAACCTAGGCGCAACGGCAATCGGTACTGGTCTGAACGCAGCACCGGGTTACCAAGGCCTTGCAGTTAAACACCTAGCTGAAGTAACTGGCCTAGAGTGTGTTCCTGCTGAAGACCTAATCGAAGCAACGTCAGACTGTGGCGCATACGTAATGACGCACGGCGCACTTAAGCGTCTAGCCGTTAAACTGTCTAAAATTTGTAACGATTTGCGTCTGCTTTCTTCAGGTCCACGTACTGGCTTGAACGAGCTAAACCTACCTGAACTGCAAGCGGGTTCTTCAATCATGCCTGCTAAAGTAAACCCAGTTGTTCCTGAAGTAGTAAACCAAGTTTGCTTCAAAGTTCTAGGTAACGACAACACGGTTTCTTTCGCTGCGGAAGGCGGTCAACTTCAGCTGAACGTAATGGAACCCGTTATTGCACAAAGCATGTTTGAGTCTCTAGACATCCTAACCAACGCTTGTGTGAACCTACGCGACAAGTGTGTAGACGGCATTACTGTAAACAAAGAAGTGTGTGAATCTCACGTATTTAACTCTATCGGTATCGTTACTTACCTAAACCCATACATTGGCCACCACGAAGGTGACATTGTTGGTAAGATCTGTGCAGAAACAGGTAAGAGCGTGCGTGATGTGGTTCTAGAGCGCGGTTTATTGACCGAAGAAGAACTTGATGACATTTTCTCTGTTGAAAATTTGATGCATCCTCAGTATAAAGCGAAGCGCTACGAATAAAGTTAGCGAGAAAGGGCTCCAAAGGGAGCCCTTTTTTAGGCTCCAATACGGTTAACCCTGTTTATTTTGTGGATTTCTGTATGTTGTACTTTTGCTTAATTGAACCTAAACCATAGAACTATTATGTGAACATTCCAGCGGCGAATGTTCACATAATAAAATCTAAATGAGGTGTTACTTATGATTGCAGTAGAACTATTTATCGTCCTGCTCTTTATCTTTTTGGGGGCCAGAATTGGCGGTATCGGTATCGGTTTTGCCGGTGGTGCTGGTGTTATTGCCCTATCACTTATTCTTGGTGTTCCAACAAGCCAGTCTTTCATCCCGATCGACGTAATCTTGATCATCATGTCTGTTATCACCGCAATTGCTGCAATGCAGGTTGCTGGCGGTATGGACTGGTTGGTGCAAATTGCAGAAAACTTTTTGCGTAAGCACCCTGAACGCATCACCTTTTATGCGCCAATCGTGACCTTTGTAATGACGCTAATGGCGGGTACTGGCCACACAGCATTCTCAACACTTCCTGTTATCGCAGAAGTAGCAAAAGGCCAAGGCGTGCGTCCTTCTCGTCCACTGTCTATCGCAGTTGTAGCCTCTCAAATCGCAATCACAGCTTCGCCAATCTCGGCAGCGGTTGTGGCTTTCGCAGCAATGCTTGCACCATTCGGTGTTGATTACCTAACGCTACTGATGGTTTGTATCCCAACAACCTTCATCGCTTGTATGGTTGGCGCAGTTGTCGCGAACTACATGGGTAGCGAGCTAAAAGACGATCCTGTTTACCAAGAACGTCTAGAGAAAGGTCTAATCAAACTGGCAACAGAAGAGAAACGCGAGATCCTTCCTACAGCGAAGAAAGCGACTTACATCTTCCTAGCTGCGATTGGTTTCGTGGTTTGTTACGCAGCAGCTATCTCTAGCTCTGTTGGCCTAATTGAAAACCCAGCACTAGGTCGTAACGAAGCAATCATGTCTGTGATGCTAGCAGCAGCGGCAGCAATCGTTATGTTCACTAAGATTGATGCAGCTAAGATTTCTTCAGCTCCAACATTCCGCTCTGGTATGACGGCGTGTGTATGTGTACTTGGTGTGGCTTGGTTAGGTTCAACGTTTGTAAACGCACACGTTGCTGAGATCAAAGACGTAGCAGGCGCTCTACTGGCTGACTACCCATGGATGCTAGCGCTTGTTCTGTTCTTCGCTTCTATGCTGCTTTACTCTCAAGGCGCAACAACCGTTGCTCTTATGCCTGCAGCTCTAGCGATTGGCGTAGCACCACTAACAGCGGTTGCTTCTTTCGCTGCGGTAAGTGCGCTGTTCGTACTGCCAACTTACCCAACGCTACTAGCGGCGGTTGAGATGGATGACACAGGCTCAACGCGTATCGGTAACTACGTATTCAACCACCCATTCTTCATTCCAGGTGTGGTAACAATCAGTACTGCCGTAGCACTAGGCTTCGCATTCGGCGGTCTGTTTATCTAATATTCGCTGATGATTAAACATTTAAAAGGAAGCTTCGGCTTCCTTTTTTGTTTTCTACTCAATGTGATATTTGATACACGTCAAATAACCATTATAAACTTTAAAAACCGACTAAAAATAAAGTTTGAATAAAATTCCAAGGTTATTCAACCTCACTAGAAACAACACCTATCAAATCAATCTCCCCTCGCATCTCGTTAATCTACATCGAATATTAATCCAAGCTAACTAACCAAAAAACCTTGCCGTTTTTTTGCCATTTTCTAGCCCATTCATTGGCGATTATTTTTGTGAACAGCACCAAACTTAAACACCGACGTAAGGAATAAAATAACCGCAGCTAAAATAAATCTAAATTCATTTGGATTGGTAAATATAAAAATAACCTTAATTTAAAGTCAGCAACTTTTATCGTTGGGTACTTTTATAAGAGTCAATGTATTTACAATCTATAAATCATTAGTCGCTAATTCACATCACTTCTATTTAAGATGATGTAAGGAGATAGCCATGACAACTCAAACGATACCAAGCGAGACAAAAAAGGGCGGCTTCTTTGCCAATTTTAAATTCCCTTCTGCTTATACCATTTTATTTATTCTAATTGCGTTCGTTGCTCTGCTTACCTGGATTGTTCCTGCGGGACAATACGACCGAGCAATGAATGAAGAACTCGGCCGAGAAGTACCTGTAACGGGTACTTATCAAGCAGTAGAGGGTAACCCTCAAGGTGTGATTGACGTACTGCTAGCGCCTATTGACGGCTTCTACGACCACAATAGTTATGAAGCTGCGGCCATCGACGTTTCGCTGTTCATCCTAATCATTGGTGGCTTCTTAGGGCTAGTAACTAAAACTGGCGCGATTGATGCCGGTATCGAACGCGTTACCGCCCGCTTAGAAGGGCGAGAAGAGTTGATGATACCAATACTGATGGCACTGTTTGCCGCGGGCGGTACTGTCTACGGCATGGCGGAAGAATCACTGCCATTCTATACCTTACTAGTACCAGTGATGATGGCAGCGCGCTTCGACCCTCTAGTCGCTGCTGCAACGGTACTGCTCGGCGCGGGTATTGGGGTGCTAGGCTCAACCATTAACCCATTCGCAACGGTTATCGCTGCCAACGCCTCTGGTATTCCATTTACCGACGGTATTGTGCTGCGTGTTGGTATGTTGATTGTTGGTTGGGGTATCTGTGTTGCTTACGTGATGCGTTACGCAAGAATGGTTCAAGCCGATCCAAGCAAATCGATTGTGTACGACAAATACGAAGAGAACAAAGCGCACTTCCTTGGCAACGCAAGTGGTGAAAAACTTGAATTCACCACAACTCGTAAACTGATTCTGACCATTTTTGGTGGCTCATTCGCAGTAATGATTTACGGTGTATCCGTTGCTGGGTGGTGGATGGCTGAGATCTCTGCAATGTTCTTAGCTGCGACCATCATCGTTGGTATTGTGTCTCGCATGAGCGAAGAAAAGTTTACATCAAGCTTCATTGATGGTGCTCGTGACCTACTGGGCGTAGCACTTATCATAGGTATCGCACGTGGTATTGTGGTGGTGATGGACCGCGGTATGATCACCGACACTATCCTCTTCTCTGCAGAGCAAATGGTCACCGGCTTGTCTTCGGTTATCTTTATTAACGTGATGTTCTTCTTAGAGATTCTATTATCATTCCTAGTGCCTTCAACCTCTGGTTTAGCGGTACTCACCATGCCAATCATGGCGCCATTGGCCGACTTTGCTGGCGTAGGTCGTGACCTTGTTATCACCGCTTACCAATCAGCCTCTGGCTTGGTGAACTTAATCACACCAACCTCTGCGGTCGTAATGGGTGGCTTGGCAATTGCTCGTGTCCCTTACGTACGCTGGGTTAAGTGGGTAATGCCATTAATCGGTATCCTGATGGTGTTCTGCATCATTGTTCTGAGTATTGGTGCGCTTATCTAAAACCAACACACCTCACTTTCTCACTCAAAGCCGCTTTCTAGCGGCTTTTTTATCACTATCGTTCACCAACAAGCCCCTTCCATCGAAACACCCTCACAAGCTGCACACGCATCATTTAAAGCCTCTCTACCACCCTATCTGCCTACCTATCAAAGCAGCAAAACTTAAACGAGCTGAGACACTTGCTAGAAAGCAAATCTAACCTTTAAACATCGATGCTAAGGTTAATTAAAAAGTAAATATTCATCGCTACTATATTTAGAGAAATACTTAGTCACTTATTAGCGTTAATTATATTTAAAGTAATTTACGCTGTAATAACCAAAGGACGAGTATTAGCTATTTTCAGAGAAAACCGGATTAAAACACTCGATTATAAAGTGTGACCGCAATAGCTTAATTCGCATTTAAATTGTTAAGGAATAATTAATTTCACATTCAAAATTAAATATATAAATACTAACATTGCATACTTCCACCTTAAGCTCATTCTTATCAATAAATTTAATTTGCATATAAAGCCCTAGAATTTCCATTCTAGTAATACGAGTGAAAAAAGCATGCATAATGTTCCCAAAGAGTTAACTATTTAGAAGGGACAACCAATAGTTAAAAGTGCATAAAATTTGTTAAAACCCTTAATTTTAAAGGGCTGCGGGATAAAAAACGATTTGTGATAGATCTCTAAGAATACCTGACTAGCAGGCGTAATATTAATTCCAGACAAGAGATGTGAATAAATAATTCATTCTTCTCAACTGAAAATAAATAATTACTCTTAGCGATAAAAGTAATTCAAATATATAAGAGAGAGACGATCATGAGTAAGTTCTATGTAGGTTCTGAAATAGGTCAATTACGCCGCGTTCTAGTTCACCGCCCAAGACGCGCACTGACTCACTTAACACCCTCTAACTGTCACGATTTGCTGTTTGATGACGTACTGGCTGTTGAGCGTGCAGGTAAAGAGCATGACGCATTTACTCAAACGCTACGTGATCAAGGTGTTGAGGTTCTTCTTCTTACTGACCTACTAGCAGACACGCTAGCCGTGCCAGAAGCGAAAGATTGGCTTTTGAGTCATCAAGTTTCTGATTACCGCTTAGGCAAAACCTTTGCTAACGATGTGCGCTGCTACTTGGGCGACTTACCAAACCTAGAGCTAGCGAAAATCCTAACGGGTGGTCTGTCTTACGCTGAAATGCCAATGAAGTCATCTTCAATGATGCAAGGCATGCACGCACCAACTGACTTCATTATCGAGCCTCTACCAAACCATCTATTTACTCGCGACACCTCTTGCTGGGTATACGGTGGTGTATCAATCAACCCAATGGCGAAACCAGCTCGTCAACGTGAAACTAACCACGTTCGCGCTATTTACCGCTGGCACCCAACATTCGCTGGCCAAGACTTCATTAAATACTTCGGCGATGAAGAAAGCATTAGTTACGACAACTCAACCATTGAAGGTGGTGACGTTCTTGTTATCGGTCGCGGCACGGTGCTGATTGGTATGTCTGAGCGAACAACAGCACAAGGTGTTGAGCACTTAGCATCGAGCCTATTCAAACACGGTCAAGCGAAACAAGTTATCGCAATGCAGCTACCAAAACACCGCTCTTGCATGCACTTAGACACCGTGATGACGCACATGAACGAAGATACCTTCTCTGTTTACCCTGAAGTGGTGAGTAAAGACGTTCAGTGCTGGAACCTAACTGGCGATGAGTCTGGCGCAGTGAAAGTGAAAGAAGAAGGCTACTTCGTAACGGCTATCGAAAAAGCACTGGGCGTAGACAAACTGAACCTCATCACAACAGGTGGTGACAACTTCCATGCAGAACGTGAACAGTGGAACGATGCAAACAACGTTCTAACCGTTAAACCTGGTGTCGTGATTGGCTACGAAGGCAACACCTACACCAACGAAAAATACGACAAAGCAGGCATCACAGTTCTTCCGATTCCAGGCGATGAACTTGGCCGCGGTCGCGGTGGCGCACGCTGCATGAGCTGCCCAATTGAGCGTGATGGTATCTAATCACTAAGACGAAACGGCCAAGTTGAACAATCTAAAATCATCTCAGCTTGGCCAAAATGAGAGAACACAATTATGACTAAGCAAACTGTTGTTGTTGCACTCGGTGGTAACGCCCTACTTCGTCGCGGTGAGCCGTTAGAAGCCGATGTTCAACGCCGCAATATTGAAACGGCGGTGAAAACCATCTCTGAAATCGCAAAAGTGTACAACGTGGTGTTAGTGCACGGTAATGGCCCACAAGTTGGCTTACTTGCTCTACAAGGTTTGGAATACAAGAAAGTAAACCCATACCCGCTGGATGTATTGGGCAGCGAAACTCAAGGCATGATCGGCTACATGTTGATGCAAGAGTTCAAAAACTACCTGCCTAACCGCAACATCTCGTGCATGTTGACCCAAATGACGGTTGATCCAAATGATCCTGCATTTGCCGATCCAACCAAACCGATTGGTCCGATCTACGAAGAAGCTGAAGCGCGTGAATTGGCAGAGAAATTCCATTGGATCGTCAAACCCGACGGCCAACATTTCCGTCGCGTAGTACCAAGCCCACGCCCTACCGGCATTGTTGAGCACGAAGCGATCACTCAGCTTATCGATGCGGGTCACCTCGTAATTTGTACTGGTGGCGGCGGCATTCCAGTGAAAAAAGAGAATGGCAAATTAGTTGGTGTAGAAGCAGTTATCGACAAAGACATGTCAGCGGCTTTCTTAGCGAAACAACTGGATGCGGATGCACTGCTTATTTTGACCGACGCGGACGCTGTTTACCTTGATTGGGGCAAACCGACTCAACACGCACTGCGCAGCACCACACCAAGTGAACTGGCGCAATTCGAATTTGATGCAGGCTCTATGGGACCAAAAATTGAAGCATCGTGCGAATTCATTCAGCAAGGCGGCAAGGTTGTAGGTATCGGCGCACTCGAAGATGGTTTGCAAATCCTGCAAGGCCAAGCGGGCACCAATATCACCAAGGGTTAACGAGCTTAAAGTTTGAGATCTTTTAAACCTTGATAGCTTTTAAACCTTGTAGAACAAAGCATTAAACGAACAAACAGAACCGAACAAATTTAACTAAATATTGAATCGCGCTTTCTTGAATTTTCTTTCCCTGTAACAAGGAAGCGCCTAAATCTAAAAAGGAATACATCATGGCTTTTAACCTACGCAATCGTAACTTCCTAAAACTACTAGATTTCACTCCACGCGAAATTCAACACTTGTTAGATCTTTCTATGGAGCTTAAAAAAGCGAAGTACAACGGTTACGAACAGCCAAAACTGACTGGCAAAAACATTGCGCTTATCTTTGAGAAAACCTCAACTCGTACTCGTTGTGCATTCGAAGTCGCAGCATTCGACCAAGGTGCTCGCGTCTCTTACTTAGGCCCATCTGGCTCTCAAATTGGCCACAAAGAATCAATGAAAGACACGGCTCGCGTTCTTGGTCGTATGTACGATGGCATCGAATACCGCGGCTTCGGTCAAGAGATCGTTGAAGAGCTAGGCGCATACGCTGGCGTGCCAGTATGGAATGGTCTAACTGACGAATTCCACCCAACTCAAATCCTTGCTGACTTCCTAACCATGACCGAATACGGCCGTGGCAAGCAACTGCATGAAATCAGCTTTGCTTACCTAGGTGATGCTCGTAACAACATGGGTAACTCTCTGATGGTTGGCGCAGCGAAAATGGGCATGGACATTCGCCTTGTTGCTCCAAAACAGTTCTGGCCACAAGAAGAACTATTGGCTCAGTGTCGTGAAATCGCAGAGCACACAGGTGGCAAAATTACACTGACTGAAGATGTTCAAGAAGGCGTGCAAGGTTGTGACTTCCTATACACCGACGTTTGGGTATCGATGGGCGAAGCGAAAGAAGCATGGGCTGAGCGTATCAACCTAATGATGCCTTACCAAGTGAACATGGAAATGCTGAAAGCAACGGGCAACCCACATGTGAAATTCATGCACTGCCTACCTGCTTTCCACGGCGAAGACACCACTGTTGGCAAACAGCTTGCTGCGGAATACCCACAACTAAAAGACGGAGTTGAAGTAACAGATGAAGTGGTTGAGTCTGAATACTCTATCGTGTTCGATGAAGCTGAAAACCGCATGCACACCATCAAAGCAGTAATGGTTGCAACACTAGGCAGTTAATTACCTAAACAGCTAAACACTCACTTGTTCGCAAGACATTGACAAGTTAAGTGCAATGACAGGGAAATGCGGGTGGCGTACTTGGGACTTAGCCCTTGGATAAAGCCCGCATTTTTTTTCATGAACTGGAAGGGATAATCACCCCAAAAAGCCTGAGATTTTCTGTTTCAACAAGGGCTTAAATCAAAGCCAAATGCAGACGTTATTTCACATAAAAATCCATTAAATGAATACTTTACAGAAAGTATTGCATGGCGTTTTTATCTGAGTATAATCCTCCGCAATTTGTCTTAAGAGAGCAAAAAATGAACTGCAATTCTGTCGCACATGATTGTCAAACTGCACGCCAAAGAGTGGCGGTGGTGTCATTTTTATTTTGCTCTATTGATCGTTTCGAAGCCTCCTATTTTTAGGGGGCTTTTTTTTGTCCGCAATTTGACTGTATGCATAGAAGGAAGACCCGTTATGGCGCATTCGTTATTTAACAAGCACATCATCTCCATACCTGAGCTCACTCGTAATGAACTGGAGCTTATCGTCGACACAGCAGCAAGACTCAAGGCTGAGCCAAACCCAGAGTTGCTGAAAAATAAAGTCGTTGCGAGCTGCTTCTTTGAGCCTTCAACTCGAACTCGTCTTTCATTTGAGACCGCCGTTCAGCGCCTTGGTGGCACGGTCATTGGCTTTGATAATGGCGGTAACACCTCACTGGCGAAGAAAGGCGAAACACTTGCCGATTCAGTGCAGGTTATTTCATCTTACGTCGATGCCTTTGTCATGCGTCACCCACAAGAAGGGGCAGCACGTTTAGCCTCTGAATTTTCTAACGGTGTTCCGGTGGTAAACGGCGGCGACGGTGCTAACCAACACCCGACGCAAACCTTGTTGGATCTATTCTCGATTTACGAAACGCAGGGCACGCTTGATAACCTCAATGTGGCATTCGTCGGCGACCTAAAATATGGCCGTACTGTCCACTCATTGACACAAGCACTATCAAAGTTCAATAACGTGCGTTTCTTCTTTATCGCGCCAGAAGTGTTAGAGATGCCAGATTACATCTGTGAAGAATTAGAAGAGATGGGTATCCAATACAGCACTCACAGCAGCATTGAAGAAGTCGTGCCGGAACTGGATGTTTTGTACATGACTCGCGTACAGAAAGAGCGCTTTGATGCGTCGGAATACGCACACATGAAATCGGCTTACATCCTAACCGCCGATACATTGAAAGACGCACGCCAAAACATGAAGGTACTTCACCCACTACCACGTGTCGACGAAATCACCACCGACGTCGATAAAACGCCACACGCTTACTACTTCGAGCAAGCTGAAAACGGTGTATACGCTCGCGAAGCCCTATTAGCTCTAGTTCTTAACGACACTTTATAAGCAGGAGAAACAGTCATGGTTAAACAAACTCAGCTACAAGTAGAAGCGATCCGTAACGGCAGCGTGATTGACCACATCCCTGCTCACCTTGGTATCAAAATCCTTAAACTGTTTAAGCTGCACAAGACAGAACAACGCATCACTATGGGTTTAAACCTGCCATCATCGGCACTTGGCCATAAAGACCTAATCAAGATTGAGAACATCTTCCTGACCAAGGAACAAGCCAACCAATTGGCTCTTTATGCTCCGCAGGCAACGGTGAATCAGATTGAAGAGTACAAAGTGGTTAACAAGCTAACCCTTGTGCTGCCAGAGCAAATCCACAGTGTGTTCTCTTGCCCAAATAGCAACTGTATTTCACACGGTGAACCTGTCGAAAGTCACTTTAAAGTGCAGCTAAAACAGGAAAAAGTGCAGCTAAAATGTCACTACTGTGAAAAAGTATTCTCTCGCGAGATCATGAATGAGATTCGCTAACCCTTAGCGGCATTACCTTCGCAACAAAAACCACTTAGATAACATGGATATTTATTCCCACGCCGGAATAAATATCCATTAAACAAAGAATAAAACCCCAAAATAAAAGCAATAAACCAGAATATTATTTGGTGATCGCCTTCAAAAAGATAACTATCCTTTAGTGGTAGACTCAATGCATAGATGATCATACATCTCGCATACCCTCCCCTCTTTACTTCGGGATTCATCGGTAAGCCCTATTAACAATCGTACTCTACGGCTTTGGGAGTGCGTTCGGCGCTATGGACAAGCGATATCCACACGTTGACCTTAAGGAGTTGTTCATGAACGAAATCACTGAGCACGGTTGCTTGTATTCAGCTGAAGATAAAACACTGACTGCAGCGTGCAAACGCTTACTACAACAACAAAGCTTCTCGACCCAAAATCAGCTGCGCGAGAAACTGGTCGAGATCGGTTATACCGGCATTAGCCAATCAACCGTATCTCGCATTTTGTCACAACTTGGCGTGGTGAAAATCCAGAACGCCTGTGGCAAAAAGGTGTACTGCATCACTGTTGAAAGCGCACCGGTTCGTGTCGATGCATCCATCTCATCGCAAATTGAATTAATTACTCATAACCAAGCGATGGTGATAGTAAAAACCCACCCTGGTTGTGCACAGTTAGTGGCAAGATTAGTAGATATCGACCCACATACTGAGATTATCGGCACCGTTGGCGGCAACGACACCGTGTTAATTATTCCGAAAGACACAACCAACATTGATGCTTGTGAACAAGTGGTCAAAGCACGCTTGGGCGTTGCCTAAATGTCTTATTGGCAAGGTCTGTTCACTGCAGTTGCGCTGCTGACTCTCTCTCGACTGCCTACGAAGGTGGCTCACCCGCCCTAGCGGATATTTGCTGGTCGATGAAACTAATCACAAACTATTACGGTCTGATTGAGTTAAGATACCTTCAACTCCATTTTGATGACTAAATAGTATGCGACGACTTGCCACATTACTTTTTGTTTGTATTTCCCTATTCACCCAGCCTGCGTGGGCGCTTTTTGGAAATGACAACGCCGAGCCAAGCTTCGGAGGCAATAACAACGGTTTTGTCCCTGTAGACCAAGCTTTCCCTTTCAATTACTACCAGCAAGATGGCAAAGTGCTTCTCGACTGGCAGGTAAAAGAAGGCTACTACCTCTACCAACATAGTCTCTCTTTCACTGGGCAAAATCTCGCGATCGGTAACGTTGAATTAGAAGATGGTAAACCACACCAAGATGAATTCTTTGGTGAGGTGAGCATTTATACCCAGCCGTTATTCGTGCAAGTCCCTCTACAGGGTTACCAAGATGGTTCACAGCTGATCGTTAAATATCAAGGCTGTGCGGATGCGGGTTTCTGCTACCCACCAGAAACTCGAATCATCGACATTGAGCCATTTACAGCTACAGATTCAGGCGACTCTCAAGCCAATGTAGTGTCGCCAGAGTCATCGTCTGCAAACATTGAGACTAATGTTTCAACACAGCAAGCTTCTCCAAAAGCAGATGTTGCAAGTAACACCACTCCACAATCAACTGCACCCGTTTCAAAAGAAGCGAGCCTAGCCGATAAGCTCGGTGACAGTTGGTGGACGCCATTATTATTCTTAGCACTTGGTGTTGGCTTAGCCTTTACACCGTGTGTTCTGCCGATGTACCCAATTCTAACGGGTATCGTATTAGGTGGCGGCAAGCTCAGCCAAGGTCGTGCGCTGATGTTGTCCTTCATCTACGTGCAAGGTATGGCACTGACCTACACCCTATTAGGTTTAGTGGTTGCCTCTGCGGGTATGCAGTTCCAAGCGGCGATGCAACATCCTTACGTGTTAATTGCATTGAGCGTTCTGTTCGTGGCGTTAGCGATGTCGATGTTTGGCGTTTATAACCTGCAACTGCCAAGCAGTATCCAAACATGGCTCAACAACCAAAGTAACAAGCAGCAAGGTGGCAATACCTTGGGCGTGTTCGCGATGGGTGCTATCTCTGGCTTGGTGTGTTCGCCTTGTACTACAGCCCCACTATCCGGTGCGCTACTGTATGTTGCTCAAAGTGGTGACCTGTTTACTGGCGCAATCGCTCTGTACGCGTTGGCGATGGGTATGGGTATCCCACTGATTTTGGTGGCCGTGTTTGGTAATAAACTGCTACCGAAAGCGGGCAGCTGGATGGACAAGGTAAAGATCGTATTCGGCTTTATCTTGCTAGCAGCACCAATCTTCCTGCTAGAGCGTATTATCCCTGAACTATGGGCAACCGTACTTTGGTCTGGTCTTGGCTTCATCGCCTTTGGTTGGCTTTACCATAGCAAGAATGCACTGCCATTCGGCGGTTGGAAACAGAGCGCGGTAGGCATCATCGCAATGCTTGGCTTGTTTGCTTCGGCACAGCCTGCGTTGAACTATTGGTTTGCGGAGAAGAGCGTAACGGTAGAACAGCAACACATCCAATTTGCACGCATCAACACCGTTGAAGAGCTCGAAATACAACTCATCGAAGCGAAGAAACTGGGAAAACCTGTGATGCTCGACTTCTACGCCGATTGGTGTGTGGCGTGTAAAGAGTTCGAGAAGTACACCTTTCATCAAGCTGATGTTGAGAACAAGCTTTCTGACTTCGTACTGCTACAGGCTGACGTAACAAGAAACATGCCTCAAGACATTGAACTGCTTAAACAATTGCAGGTACTTGGCTTACCAACAATTGAGTTCTGGGATGGCGAGGGTAACCATGTTCCAAATGCTCGTGTGACTGGTTTTATGCCTGCCGATGTATTCTTAAAACACATGCAAGGCCACCAGCTATAACGACGACATTCGTCTAAATATAAGCTCTAACGAAAGCCGCACTGCTCCTCATAACGAGATGGCAGTGCGGCTTTTTTGTGATTATAGGAAACGCTTTCCAAGAACAGGGATAAAAGTCGATATGGTTCAGACTTTTAATGCATAGATATTGTCCACATACTCAATCAGGATGATAATAAATATTAACTAAATTGTTAAAAGTATGAACGTCATGGACTCGACCTATACCATCATCATTGCTGATGACCACCCTCTCTTCCGCAACGCCCTGTTTCAGTCAGTTCATATGGCGATCAGCGGTGCGAACCTGCTTGAGACTGATTCTCTCGACGCCTTACTGACTCTGCTTAAGAAAGAAGATGAACCCGACCTGCTGCTACTCGACCTGAAAATGCCGGGAGCAAATGGTATGTCTGGCCTCATTCAACTTCGTGCTGAATACCCAGATCTACCGATTGTGGTGATTTCTGCCAGTGAAGATGCCAGCGTGGTGACTCAAGTGAAGAGCCACGGTGCGTTTGGCTTCATTCCTAAGTCGAGTGATATGCGTGAATTGGTGAGCGCACTGAATCAAGTGCTGAATGGTGACCCGTTCTTCCCTGAAGGGCTAATTACCAATAATGCTGCTTGTAGCGACCTTGCGGAAAAGATTTCCACACTGACGCCTCAGCAATACAAGGTATTAGGGATGCTTTCTGACGGTCTGCTGAACAAGCAAATCGCCTATGAATTGAATGTTTCGGAAGCGACCATCAAGGCTCATATGACAGCCATCTTCCGTAAACTGGATGTGAAAAACCGAACTCAAGCAGTTATCTTGCTACAAGAAGTCCATAACTAGGCTTCGCTTATATCCTCTTCTAAAGTCGTCTTAGGCAAACACAGACCCAGCTTGACGACTTTATGATCATCTATCTCTGCAACCACCCAATTGATGTCATGCCACTCGAAGCTATCGCCCAATACTGGGTGCGCGCCAAGCTCACGTTCAGCCAACTGTTTTAGCGTCATGTCGCGCTCTTCTTCCGAGCCAAGTTCAATGCCATAGCAGTCACTCACCGCGGCAATCGATAACCCAACCTCAAGGAAGAAATCACCAAAGAATCGAGCTGCGTCTTCAGCTAAAGGTGCCTCACTGAATAGCTCACTTAAGCTGTCTAAGTCTTTGTCCTGACCGAGTACACAGAGAATATCATTCGCCTCTAACACGGTACTGCCCGATGGGTGAAGCAAGGCATCCTTTCTAAACAGTGCAGTAATTCGCGTTCCTTCTGGCATAGACAGGCGCTTCAGTGGTTCGCCCACACACCACTTCTCTTCTTTCAGCTTGTAGACAAACATCTCCCACTCACTGGCAGGGTAGATTTCAATACCAGTACGCAAAATCGGTGTCGGCGTTGGAGGTAGTGTCACTTGAGTCAATCTCGCGACTTTCATCAAGCTACCGCCTTGAACAACCAGCGACACCATAACCACGAAGAAGGCGATATTGAAGTAAAGCTGAGCATTAGGCAGGCCAGCCATCATCGGGAACACTGCCAAAATGATCGGCACCGCGCCACGTAAACCGACCCAAGAAACAAACCAACGCTCTTTGGTGGTAAAGCTTCTGAACGGCAGTAAGCCCAACCAAACCGACAGCGGACGAGCAAATAAGATCATACCGAAAGCCAATGCTAACGCTGGAAGTGCAATGTCCATCAATGTCGATGGCGTCACCAATAGACCCAACACTAAGAACATCACGATTTGGCTGAGCCACGTCATGCCATCAAGAACATTAAGAATCGAGTGTCGAGAGCGCGTCGGACGATTACCAATGAACAAGCCCACTAGGTAAATCGATAAGATGCCACTGCCGCCAAGCATGTTAGAGAAGGCAAACAGAGCCACACCGCCACTGAGCACCAGAATCGAATACAGACCATCAGCCAGCTGTACTCGGTTGATTAGACTCCATAGAACCCAACCACCACCAAGCCCGATAAGCGTGCCAACACCAAACTGCATCGCGAAGCTTTTCAATAGGAAGTTCATTCCCATCTCGGCATCTGGGGTGCCAAGTAGCGCAATTAAGGTCACCGTCAGGAAGACCGCCATTGGGTCGTTGGTACCCGATTCGATCTCTAGGGTTGAGCCAACACGCTCGTTGAGACTCTGTCCTTTCAACAAAGAGAATACTGCTGCCGCATCGGTTGAACCGACAATTGCGCCGACCAAAATACCTTGCATCAGTGACAGGTCAAACAGCCACGCGGCCATCAAACCGGTTAGAGTCGCAGTACAGGCTACACCTATTGTCGCCAGTGAGAGTGACGGCCAAAACGCGACCTTAAAGCTTGCGACCTTGGTTCGCATACCGCCATCAAGCAAGATCACGGCAAGCGCGAGGTTACTCACCAAATAAGTCAGTGAGTAATCATCAAAATTAATACCACCCGGACCATCTTCACCCGCCAACATACCAACGAACAAAAAGATCAAAAGAATCGGAACGCCCAATCGTGAGGACACTTGTGAGAAAAGCACACTGATGGCGATGAGCACCGCACCAGTTAAAAATAAGTGGTTGATAGTTATTGCGTCCAATTCGTTCCCCCAAAGAATAAAACTCAAGATATAGGCATGTTGATCTTCTGCCGCTAAGCATGGCACGGTCGATGAAAGTGCTTTAGTTACTATAACAAACTTATGTTTCCCTTCGTGTCATACGCAGGACTAAATACCGTTTCTCAGTCATTTAGTTGTTAAATTTTATGACTCGCACTCTAATTCATCCACTTTTGTTAGACCTTTGGCTAATTTAACAACCTTGTAACATCACATTTTTCTATGGTTCTGTCTTCCAACTCCCATATTTCAGTACATTAGCGCCAATACTATCCCGACTAAAGTTGCACAGATCCCTTGACTCATCCTTGCTACATTCTAAATCGTAACATTACGTTAACACGATATTTTACAAAAACGGTTTCTACGAAAACGGAATAAAGGAGAAGGCAATGGCGTTCGAATCTACGGAACATGCTCAAGCCTACTGGAAGGAAAACTTGGGAATTATGGGAACACTGCTCGCGGTCTGGTTTGCAGTGTCTTACGGCGCTGGCATCTTATTTGTGGATGCCCTCAATACCGTTCAGTTTGGCGGGTTCAAGCTAGGATTTTGGTTCGCTCAGCAAGGTTCGATATACACCTTCGTGGCGCTGATATTTATTTACGTTGTTCGCATGAATGCGCTCGACAAAAAATACAACGTACAGGAAGACTAGAGGCTAGAACATGGATATTCAAACTTGGACGTTTATTCTCGTCGGTATTACTTTCGCAGTATATATCGGCATCGCAATCTGGGCTCGTGCAGGGTCTACGAGTGAGTTCTACGTTGCTGGCGGTGGTGTACACCCAGTAGCAAACGGCATGGCGACCGCCGCTGACTGGATGTCGGCAGCATCATTCATCTCAATGGCAGGTATCATCTCATTCGTTGGTTACGACGGTGCGGTTTACCTGATGGGCTGGACAGGTGGTTACGTACTACTTGCGCTATGTTTAGCACCTTACCTACGTAAGTTCGGTCAGTTTACGGTTCCTGATTTCATCGGTGAGCGTTACTACTCGAAAACAGCACGTATGGTAGCGGTATTCTGTGCAATCTTCGTATCATTCACGTACGTTGCAGGTCAGATGCGTGGTGTAGGCGTTGTATTCTCTCGTTTCCTAGAAGTCGACATTAACCTAGGTATCATCATTGGTATGGGTATTGTGTTCTTCTACGCAGTACTTGGTGGCATGAAAGGCATCACTTATACGCAGGTAGCTCAATTCTGTGTCCTCATTTTCGCCTTCCTTGTTCCAGCAATCTTTACGTCAATCATGATGACAGGTAACCCACTTCCACAAGTTGGTATGGGCTCTACACTATCAGGCACAGATGTTTACTTACTTGATAAACTGGATGGACTTACCGAAGAACTCGGATTCACCGCCTATACCGAAGGTAACAAGAGCATGGTGGATGTATTCTTCATCTGTGCGGCTCTAATGGTTGGTACTGCGGGTCTTCCACACGTAATCATTCGTTTCTTCACTGTACCAAAAGTACGTGATGCTCGTATCTCAGCGGGTTGGGCTCTACTGTTCATCTCATTGCTATACACAACAGCACCAGGCGTTGCAGCATTCGCTCGTGTAAACATGATCGAAACAATCAACGGCCCTGACATGCAAGGTGTCGCAGCAGCAGACGCACCAAGCTGGTACAAAAACTGGGAAAGCACTGGCCTAGTAGGTTGGGAAGATAAAAACGGCGATGGCAAAATGTTCTACTCGGGCGATGAGCGTAACGAGATGAAGATTAACCGTGACATCATCGTACTGGCTTCTCCGGAGCTAGCGAAACTACCGAACTGGGTTGTTGCACTACTGGCAGCAGGTGGCCTAGCAGCCGCACTATCAACAGCCGCAGGTCTACTACTGGTAATCTCGACGTCGATTTCACATGACTTGTTGAAGAAAGGCTTCAGACCAAACATGACCGACAAGCAGGAGCTGCTAGCCGCTCGTTTGGCAGCCATGATCGCGATTGTCGGTGCTGGTTACTTGGGGATTAACCCACCAGGCTTCGTAGCACAGGTAGTAGCGTTTGCCTTCGGCTTAGCCGCAGCATCCTTCTTCCCTGCGATTATCCTAGGTATCTTCTACAAGAAGATGAACAAGGAAGGCGCAATTGCAGGTATGTTGTCGGGTATTGCCTTTACAGCAAGCTACATCATCTACTTCAAGTTCATTAACCCAGCAGCAAGCACACCTGAAAACTGGTGGTTTGGTATCAGCCCAGAAGGCATCGGTACGCTAGGTATGTGTCTAAACTTCGTAGTATCGATTGCTGTAAACAAAGTAACTGCTGAAGTACCACAAGATGTACAAGATATGGTTGAGAACATCCGTTACCCGAAAGGTGCTGGTGAAGCTCACGACCACTAAGCACGACCACGAAACAAAGATGTTTAGCAAAAAATGAATCAGTACTTACATTGTAGGGATTAGGTACTGAATCTCAGAAAGCCGATACGTTATGTATCGGCTTTTTCTTTTCCCGTTTCATTTTATAAAAAGACAAACAAAGGGTTGTTTTTAAATTTTCATTTGATAATAATTATCATTAACATCCATTAAAGAGATGCAAATGATGATGAAAGAACAGCAGGGTCTCTATTCGAGGTTTTACAAAGCACAAGATCGCTTTGCTTCATTAGAGCAAGTACAAGGCCATGAGCCGTTTGTAATTCGAGACTACATCGAGTGCGCACTAACGCTTTCCGCCTACTATGAAAAGCACGCTGCCCAAGAAAACATCTTGTTGTGCGAGCTGTACCTGCGCCAAGTTTTCTTCCATTTGATTGAAGCGATTGAGTCTCCAGAGCGCAGTTTCGCCTTTCGACATATCTGCCTAGACTCTATTCACTCACCACTATTTTATTTGAAACGCCACTATTGCCAGCAGCCTCAAGGCCAAGCGCGTTTTTTGAATCTCAGCCAAACACTACAACAAGTCCAAGCCCCACTTGGCTAACAAGGATAGAAGATGACCCTACAATATCGAATTGAGAAAGACAGCATGGGGGAAGTGAAGGTCCCTGCCGATGCGCTATACCAAGCACAAACTCAACGTGCTGCAGATAACTTTGCTTTTAGTTCACACAAGATGCCCACCAGTTTCATTCAAGCACTGGCATTCATTAAACAGGCGGCCGCTGACACCAACGCTCAGTTGGGTTTATTGGAAGGTGATATTGCCAACGCGATCGCCGAAGCGAGCCAAGAGATCATCGATGGTAAATACCTCGAACAATTCCCGATCGATGTTTACCAAACTGGCTCTGGTACTAGCTCCAACATGAATGCCAACGAAGTGATTGCAACACTCGCTTCAAGAAGTTTGCAGGGTGACGTGAATCCAAATGATCACGTCAATATGGGCCAAAGCAGCAACGATGTGGTACCAACCGCAATTCAAGTCAGTGTCGCTCTTATGGCTGAAAACAAACTGCTACCTGCATTAGCCCACCTTTCTGAAGCACTTACCGTCAAACAGCAAGAGCTGGCCGAGGTAGTAAAAACAGGCCGTACTCATCTAATGGATGCGATGCCAATTACCTTTGCTCAAGAGCTTGGTGGTTGGAAGTTCCAGATTGAACACGCTAAGCAAGCGATTGAAAGCACCCTGCCCGCTATCAAGGCGCTAGCTCAAGGTGGAACGGCGGTGGGCACAGGCATCAATGCCGACCCACGCTTTGCCGATAAGTTTGCAAGTAACCTATCTCAGTCGACAAAGATCAGCTTTAACTCAAGTGAGAACTTCTTTTTCAACCTCAGCAGCCAAGATGCGATCGTTGCATTCTCGGGACAGCTCAAAACTGCAGCAGTTGCGATCATGAAGATCTCAAACGATCTTCGCTGGATGAACTCTGGCCCATTAGCAGGCTTAGGTGAAATTGAATTGCAGGCGCTACAGCCAGGCTCATCGATCATGCCGGGCAAAGTAAACCCTGTGATTCCAGAAGCCGCAGCAATGGCGGCAGCGCAAGTGATTGGTAACGACACCACTATTACTGTCGCAGGCCAATCAGGCAACTTCCAGCTGAATGTGATGCTGCCAGTGATTGCTCATAACGTATTAGAAAGTATTGAGCTTTTAGCTAACAGCTCTGTCGCGCTAGCAGATAAAGCGGTTGCGACCTTCACGGTGCGCCAAGACAATCTTGATTTAGCACTTTCGAAGAATCCAATTCTAGTGACGGCACTCAACCCTGTAATTGGTTACTTGAAAGCTGCGGATATTGCCAAGAAAGCCTACAAAGAGGGTTTGCCAATCCTTGATGTGGCAGAAAGAGAAACCGATCTCAGCCGAGAAGAACTCAGCAAATTGCTTGATCCAACCGCCCTTACTCAAGGTGGTATTGCGGGTTAGTTAGCAAGCTGACAAGCATTTGCTAAGACTCGCTGAAATAGCAGAGACAAAAAAGGCCTCATACGAGGCCTTTTTAAGATCTAATGGTGAATTGAATTAACTCACGCGATTCAATACTGCCCTAAGTTTTAGCGGCTTCACAGGCTTGGCGATAAAGCTAAAGCTGTTGGCCTTTATCGCTGCCAACATGTCATCGGTTCTATCGGCACTGATGATAACCCCCTCAAAGGAATCCCCAAGGCGCAAGCGACACTGCTGCAACACCTCAAGCCCTGTTCGACCATTATCGAGACGATAATCAGAGAAGATCACATCCGGCTGCCAGTCGTCATCGAGACACTTCAAGCTTTCGACTAAGTCGACGGCGGTCTTAACCTCACACCCCCAACGTCCAATCAGGTTCTCCATTCCGACCAAAATCTCGCGCTCATTATCGACACACAGTATCTTCAGGTGTTCGATGTCGCTAGTCGCCATTGGCGCTGAAGCTTGCACAACCGGAGCGACCTGCTCCGCTCTCGCTAAGGTGATAGAGAAAACACTGCCTTGCCCCGGCCATGAACGCATCGAAATTTGATGACCAAGCACGTGAGCAATACCTTTAGAGATAGCTAGCCCTAGCCCCAAGCCTTGGTCAGCGCGCACTTGGCTGCCACGAGTGAACTCTTCGAAGATCTCTTGTTGCTTGTCTTCATCAATACCGGTTCCGTTATCCCAAACATCAATTCGCACCTGACCATTCACTCGTCTCGCACCGAGTACCACTTTCCCTTCTGGGTTATAACGAAAAGCGTTGGTCAAAAAGTTCTGAATCACACGCCTTAATAACTTAGGGTCAGAGTGAATGAACAGTGACGATGGAATCATTTTGAACTCAATTTTTTGTTGTCTCGCTAAGGCACTAAATTCCGCATTTAAGTTGGTTAGCACATCGTGCACAGCAATCGCGTGAATGTTGGTCTCTAGCTTGCCAGATTCCAATCGAGAGATATCCAGTAAGTCACCAATCAGATCTTCAGCAGCACCAAGCGCACTCTCGATATGAGACGAAAGCTGTTTCACCTCTTGCTCCTTTGCTACTTCAGAAAGTGATGAAGCAAACAAACGCGCGGCATTGAGTGGCTGCATCAAATCGTGACTTACTGCCGCCAAGAAACGACTCTTAGATTGCGATTCTTGGTCAGAGATTTGTGTCGCTTTTACCAAGCGATGGTTCAGCTTTTCGAGCTCTTGAGTTCGTTCGTGAACTCTCGATTCCAAGGTTTCATTAGCATCTTTTAGCGCTTGCTCTGCTTGTCTGAATACCGTGATGTCAGTAAAGCTCATTACGAAACCGCCACTTGGCATCGGGTTACCTTGTACCTCAATCACTCGACCATCAGGACGAATACGAGAAGAGGTGTGTCGCGTGCCTTGTTCAAGGTGATAAACACGGCGGCGAACGTGATCTTCTGGGTCACCCGGACCACACAAACCTTGTTCGGCATTGTGGCGAATCACATCTGAAATGGGTCGCCCAACCTGAATTAAGCCAGCGGGGAATTCAAACAGCTCTAAGTAACGTTGATTCCACGCCACCAGCCTCATTTGTTTGTCTATTACTGCGATGCCTTGGCCTATGTGTTCAATCGCACCTTGTAGTAAACCACGGCTAAAATCATAGAGTTCAGAGGCCTCATCAACAATGGTCGCGACCTCTTCAAGCTGCATGTTTCTGCCTTGTAAAGCAGAAGTAAGTACTAACTTAGCGGAAGATGCGCCGAATACACCCGCAAGTACGCGCTCTGCATGACGAATTAAACTTGCGGGCGCTTGCTGATTGGGAAGCAGCGGCTGCCCGTGTTGTTGCCAATAGCTGTGTAAGGCACTTTTCGCTCGCTTTCGACCGACAAAACGCGACGCCAACATCTCTAATTCAGCGACCGTCACACGGTTCTGATAAAGGCTGATATTTTCATTCTCAGGCAGCGGCGTACCAACAAATGCTGCTGATTGTAAGCGCTCACTTAGGCTTGGTCTTGTCGACATCGAAACCACGGCATAGCACAGGGTATTGAGCACAATACTCAGCACGATTCCCCAGTTCGAACTGCTGATATTCCAGCTACTGAGCAATTCTGGCGGCGTGATAATCCACAACAAAAGGTTACTTTCGCTATCGCCTGCCAACATGCTGGTTTGACTCATCAGAGTAATCAGCCAAATCACCGAACCGACCATTAAGCCAACATAGACACCTTTTCTGTTACCCGGACGCCAGTACAAACCGCCAATCAGTGCCGGAGCAAATTGAGCAATTGCCGCAAACGAAAGAAAGCCGATCGCAGACAACGAATGAATAGTATCGAGCGCCTGATAAAACAACCAAGCACCAAGAAGTAGCAACAGGATCAACCCGCGACGAATAACGAGTAACAGTCCCGAAAAATGACGATGGGTTCTTTGAGTTAAGCGCATGCGACGCAGAAGCAAAGGCATCACTAAATCATTCGACACCATGATTGCTAACGCGATGGTCGAGACAATCACCATGCCACTCGCAGCAGAAGTACCACCTAAGAAAGCCAACAAGGCAATATGATTAGCACCCTCTGCCATTGGCACACTGATCACGTAAGTATCGGCTGGCATGTCAGTCAATAATCCCTGACCTGCCCACGCAATCGGCAGAACAAACAATCCCATCAAAATCAGATAAAGCGGAAATAACCAGCGAGCGGTGTGCAGATCTTGAGGGCGTTCGTTCTCAACCACCATGGTATGGAATTGGCGTGGCAAACAGACAATCGCCAACATGGTTAAGACCGTATGAATAATTAAGGTCGGAATATTCGGTGATTCGTAGGTGGAAGCCGCCACATCAAGCAGGTCGATTTTATCGCTGCTCATCGCCAAATACATGATAAACAGGCCAACAATCAGGAATGCCACCAACTTAACGATAGACTCAAACGCCACCGCCATCATCATGCCACGGTGATGTTCCGTGTTGTCAATGTGCCTGGTACCAAACAACATGGTGAAGATGGCCAGTGCGCCAACCACAAACCAAGAGACGTGATAATCCTGATAGCCAAAATCTTGCGCCAGACTCGGAGCAACAATATCCAACCCCATGGTGATACCACGCAATTGCAGCGCGATGTAAGGAAGAATGCCGACCACAGCAATCACGGTGACGGCCACCGCCAAGCCTTGGGATTTTCCGTAGCGAGCCGCGATAAAGTCGGCAATAGAGGTAATGTGTTCACGCTTCGCTATCAAGATCAGCCGCGCTAAGATCCGCCACCCAAGAGTGAATACCAGAATCGGTGCGAGATAGATGGGTAAGAAAGACCAAGGGTTATTGCTCGCCTGACCCACCGTTCCATAGAAGGTCCACGAAGTACAATACACCGCAATGGAAAGGCTATAGATCCACGGTCGCCAACGCGATAGCCAACGAACCTGCCTGTCTCCATACCAAGCGATCAGAAATAACACGCCCAAGTAGGCTAAAGAGACTGGAATTACTACCCATCCTTGCATTGAAAACCCTTTCTTCATCCATAAAAAAACCTCTCCATAAGGGAGAGGTTTCATTTAACTAAGGATGTGGGATTAACTCAATCGCATCGCTTAAATTCTGTGCTTTAGACTCTAATAATCACGATTGGTTATCAGCTATGAACTTCTGACTCTGGTTGATTCACTTCAACCACAGAGCTTCTTTCATCCAGTTTAATGAACAGTGCCAGTCCACCCATCGCAGCCATCGCCCAGAAGATATTGGCACCCCATAGCTCATAGCCCCAACCACTCAGTGTTGTCATTAGAGCAATGAATGCGCCCAGCGGGATTGCGTTGTACAGAGCTTGTAACGCCACCATCTTGTTTTGTTCTTCAGACTGAATGTATTGAATCGCAGCGATATGTGCCATCGCGAAGGTCACACCGTGCAGTAGTTGCACCAAAATCAGAGCCGCAATGGCGGTAGTTGATGCTGTGATGCCCCAACGAGCCATCACACCTAATGCCGCCACGACAAATAAAGTACGTAACGTTAACCCAGAGAACAGTCGCTTGCTCAGAGCAAACACCGCCACTTCGGCAACCACACCCAAGCTCCATAAGTAACCAATGATGGCTTCAGAGTGACCCGCTTCTTTCCAGTAAATCGCACTAAAGCTGTAATAAGCGGCATGGCTACCTTGCAACAACGCCATTAAGGCCAAGAACTTCACAACAGAAGATTCTCGCAGCAGTTCACCCAGCTTAGGGCGAACAGCCTGTTGTTGAGAATGCGTCACCGGCATCACGTTCGGATTTCTCATCGCCAGCACTAATGACACCAGCACACCAGCAAACGCCGTGTACAAGATCATGTCCGTGCCAAATTTCGCCACCAAGTAACCCACCACAGTCGAACCTGCGATAAAGGCAATCGAACCCCATAAACGAGTGCGTCCGTAGTCGAGCATATTCAGACGACTGTAGTGGTTAGCCATCGCATCCGAGAGCGGGATGATCGGCCCATAACAGAGGTTAAACAGCACCGTTGCCAACAGCATCAATATAAAGCTGCCGCCAGTGAAAAAGTGGAAGCCAACAAACAGCAGGGCCGCAAAACTCAACCAACGCAGAGCCGGCATTAAGTGTTCAACTTTATGGATACGAGGCGTAATCACTAGGTTTGCCACACAACGCGTCGCAAAACCGATACCAATTAAGACACCAATGTCACCCGCAGAAACGCCTTGGTCTTCAAACCACAGCGCCCAAAATGGCAAATAAACACCATAGGCAAAAAAGAAACCGAGAAAGTACTGGGAGATCCAGCCATAGGGAGAAGGACTAAACATAGGCGACCTATAAAATGTGCAGAAAGAAGCAGCACCAATTATGCCTACGTCGCATAGGATGAAAAAGGGAATTATTGAAGAGATAGCATTCCTGTATTCAATGAATATCGACATCCCATTTGGCTAAAGTATCCAGTGTTCACCAGCCCTTACGATCGCATTTAGACTAAAGTCGTCTGGAGCTTCGCTGGTAATTTGTCAGACTGAAAAGAGACTCCTAACTCTTTCGATGCTTATGCCTGATAAATTTAATATGCAGCACCCGCCCTTCGATAGCCTGTCCGACGCGGAACAGTTAACGCTGCGTTCCTCATTAGATGTGGTTTATTACCGAGCGCACGAGGTGATACTGGAGGCCGACCGCCCAAGTCGCCATCTGCATATTCTGATTAAAGGGGCCGTCGAAGAGCGTGCCAGTAGCGATGGAGAGATCTACGCGCACTATGCCAATGACGATATTTTCGATGTGCGCAGCCAGTTTGAGCCTCACACCAAGCACCAATATATCGCGCTAGAAGATACCTTAAGTTATCTATTACCAACCGATATATTCCTTGAGCTTTACCACGCCAATGGCCAGTTCGCGGCTTACTTTGATAGTAACCTATCGACCCGAAAAGCACTGATTGAAGCCGCTCAGCAGCAACAGAATCTTGCCGAGTTCATACTGACCAAAGTCGACGACTCTATTTATCACCCACCACTGATACTCGAACCCGAACAACCGATTAATCAAGTCACTCAAACCCTGAAAGAACAAGGGTTGGACTCGGCTCTGGTTCATTTAGATCATGATGATCTAAAAGCTTTTGGATCATCATGTACCTTTCCATATGGGATCGTCACACGAACCAATTTACTGCACGCGGTGATGCTCGATAATCGCCCTCTCGAGACCGCGGTTGGCGAGATAGCAACTTTCCCTGTTTTGCATGTTAATCACGGCGATTTTCTGTTTAACGCCATGATCACCATGACCCGAAATCGCGTAAAAAGGCTGATGGTTTGTGATGGTCAAAACGCAGTGGGCATGGTCGATATGACGCAAATACTCAGCGCGTTCTCCACTCACTCGCATGTACTTACTTTGCGAATTGCGCGAGCCACCAGCATTGAAGAGTTGGCCATGGCTTCCAACAAGCAGCGTCAATTGGTCGAAAGCTTACTCAGTAATGGCATTCGTACACGCTTTATCATGGAGCTAATTTCAGCGGTAAATGAACAGATTATAGAGAAGGCGTTTGAGTTGGTTATCCCGCCAGCGCTGCACAACCATTGCTGCCTGATCGTGTTGGGTTCTGAGGGGCGTGGAGAACAAATCCTCAAAACCGATCAAGACAACGCGTTAATAATTCAAGATGGTTTGGAGTGGCATCAATGTCAAAGTGCCATGAACGACCTCACCCACACACTGCAGCAATTGGGTTATCCGTTATGCCCGGGCAACGTGATGGTCAACAACCCGAAATGGGTGCATTCAGAGCAAGAGTGGAAACAAACCCTCACTAGTTGGGTAAGAAAAGCAACGCCAGAGACAGTGATGGATATCGCCATCATGGCGGACGCACACGCAGTGGCGGGTAACAGGGAATTATTAAAACCGGTCAAACAGCACTTGAGTGATTTGATGCTCGGACAAGAGTTGATTCTGACCGAATTCTGCCGCCCTGCCCTGAATTTCTCGGTTCCACTGACCCTGTTTGGTAACGTGAAACAGTCCAAGTCAGGACTCGACATCAAACAAGGCGGTATTTTCCCTCTCGTGCACGGTGTGAGAGCACTGAGCCTTGAACATGGTGTCACGGTCAATAACACCTTCGAACGCATTGAGCATCTCGTGAGTAAGAAGGTACTAGAGCAAAGCACCGCGGATAACCTCAATGAAGCGCTCAAGCAGTTCTTTAAGTGGCGCTTATCACAACGCCTATCGCAACAGCACAGCAGCAATAAAATCGACGTCAAACTAATGGAACGAGCTGACCGAGATCTGCTTCGTCATAGCTTGCACGTGGTTAAGGAATTCAAGCAATGGCTTGGCTACCACTATCAGATAAGGGACTAGGCGATTGAACGATGAATAGACTGGTTCGCTATTACTGGCACCACAAGCTCAAAGGCTCTGCGTATCAGCCTCTATTTACTGCGCCTGCTCATCAAGAATATGTCTCACTCGATTGTGAAACCACCAGCCTCGATCCCAATCAAGCCGAACTGGTGACCATTGCCGCGACAAAGATCATCGGTAACCGAATCATTACCAGCCAACCTTTTGAAGTGCGGCTGCGGGCGCCTCAATCACTCGATTGCAATTCGATAAAAATCCACCGCATTCGCCATCAAGATCTCAAGCATGGCATCGAAGAGAAACAAGCCCTAATAGAGCTACTGAGTTTCATTGGTAATCGTCCTTTAGTCGGTTATCACATCCGCTATGACAAGAAAATTCTCGACCGCGCCTGTTTAAAACAGCTCGGATTTCCGCTGCCTAACCGATTAGTCGAAGTGAGCCAACTCTATCAAGACAAACTCGAGAGACAGCTGCCCAACGCCTACTTCGACCTCAGTATGGATGCCATCTGTCGCCAGCTCGACTTGCCTATTCCAGTCAATAAACATGATGCATTACAAGACGCTATCTCCGCCGCGCTGATCTTTGTTCGCCTTAAGCACGGCGACTTGCCCCGCTTCAACTCTTCTTATTCTTAATTCAACCACGGGCTTTCTACATAGAGAGCAACATCTCAAAAATGAACTTAACTCGCTATTTTGTAAGTGAAAAGCGGCGTCTCATCCTAAAGTCTAATTGTGGAAGTCGCCGTCCTAGCCGAGAGTGATAACACAAAGACGGTTCTGTAATAGACCTAGAAACTGAACACAAAGGAAGTTGCCAGTTCATTAGGAATGTAGGCACAAGGAGAGATGCAATGAGTGAAGCCCACGTTTATCCGGTAAAAGAAAATATTAAATCAACCACACACGCGGATAATGACACTTACCTAGCCATGTACCAGCAATCTGTTTCTGACCCTGAAGGCTTTTGGGGTGAACACGGAAAAATCGTTGATTGGATTAAGCCTTTCACACAGGTAAAAAACACCTCTTTCGACCCTGGCCACATCGACATCCGCTGGTTTGAAGATGGCACGCTTAACGTATCGGCTAACTGTATCGACCGTCACCTTGCTGAACGCGGTGATGAAGTCGCAATCATCTGGGAAGGCGATGACCCTGCCGATGATAAGACCCTAACTTTTAATGAACTACACAAAGAAGTGTGCCTGTTTTCAAATGCTCTGAAAGAGCAAGGCGTACGCAAAGGTGATGTGGTTTGTTTATACATGCCAATGGTGCCAGAAGCGGCAGTAGCAATGCTGGCGTGTACCCGTATTGGTGCGGTTCATACAGTGGTATTCGGTGGTTTCTCACCAGAAGCTCTGTCTGGTCGTATTATCGATTCAAACTCTAAAGTCGTGATCACTGCCGATGAAGGCGTGCGTGGCGGCCGTGCTGTTCCACTTAAGAAAAACGTTGATGAAGCTTTAACTAACCCTGAAGTGAAGAACATCGAAAAGGTTGTGGTATTCAAGCGTACTGGCGGTGATGTTGCTTGGCATGAACACCGTGATGTGTGGTGGCACGATGCTATTGCTAATGTATCTGCAGATTGCCCACCAGAAGAGATGAACGCAGAAGATCCACTCTTCATCCTTTATACGTCAGGCTCAACGGGTAAACCTAAAGGTGTTATGCACACCACTGGTGGTTACCTTGTTTATGCAGCGATGACATTCAAATATGTATTCGACTACCAAGAAGGCGAAACCTTCTGGTGTACAGCCGATGTGGGTTGGATTACGGGTCACACATACCTTGTATACGGGCCACTCGCTAATGGTGCAAAAACCATTCTGTTTGAAGGCGTGCCGAACTACCCGAACACAAGCCGCATGAGTGAAGTAGTCGATAAGCACCAAGTGAATATTCTTTATACTGCACCAACGGCTATTCGTGCACTAATGGCGAAAGGCAACGAAGCCGTTGAAGGCACATCTCGTGACAGCTTAAGAATCATGGGCTCAGTGGGCGAACCTATTAACCCAGAAGCGTGGGAGTGGTACTACACAACAATTGGTAATGAGCAGTCTCCAATTGTTGATACTTGGTGGCAAACAGAAACGGGCGGCATCTTAATCGCACCACTACCGGGAGCAACCGACCTAAAACCTGGCTCAGCGACGCGTCCATTCTTCGGTGTACAACCTGCACTGGTTGATAACATGGGTAACATCATTGAGGGCGCAACTGACGGCAACCTTGTGATTCTTGACTCTTGGCCGGGCCAAATGCGTACCGTTCATGGCGACCATGACCGCTTCGAACAGACTTACTTCTCTACCTTTAAAGGCATGTACTTCACCAGTGATGGTGCTCGTCGTGATGAAGATGGCTACTACTGGATTACTGGTCGTGTTGATGACGTACTTAACGTGTCTGGCCACCGTATGGGTACCGCAGAGATTGAATCGGCTCTAGTAGCGTTTGATAAGATTGCAGAGGCAGCGATTGTGGGTATCCCTCACGATATTAAAGGCCAAGCCATTTACGCTTACATCACGCTGAATGATGGCGAGTTCCCAACCGCTGAACTTCATAAAGAAGTGAAAGACTGGGTACGTAAAGAGATTGGCCCAATCGCAACGCCAGATGTACTGCACTGGACCGACTCATTACCGAAAACTCGTTCAGGTAAAATCATGCGTCGTATCCTGCGTAAGATTGCTACCGGTGATACAGGTAACCTAGGTGATACATCTACTTTGGCAGACCCAAGTGTGGTTGATAAGCTGATTGCCGAGAAAGCAGAACTGGCATAAGCAACCAGTCACATCCTGAATTACTGTTTAAAACAGACCTTACCTAAACCGTCACCTATGTGGCGGTTTTTTTAGGTTCATCGCGGCTTTCCGGGGAAAGCCGCTTTTATCTTCAAGAAGAAGTAGTCTGTATCTCGATATCCATACCCCATTCGCTTGATTAACTTTATTTTGTTGTTTATCCCTTCCAATGTGCAGGTGTTGAGCGGATAAGTTGCCGATGCAATAATACCGTGAAGATAAGGCCTCAGTTTTCGTGCAAACTCTTTCAATGGCTTAATTCCACTCTCTTGCACTTGTGCCCACCATACCTCCCAGAGCCCCTTAGCATGTGCTTCTGATTTACAGTACCAAAGCTCTTTGAGTTGTGAGCCGAGTATATAAGTGGCCATCAAGTCCTTATTGATATTCAATATTTCAGTAAGATAGCTATCTTGTCGTGCATTTAAATTACCTCTGTTTTTCAGCAGTACCCAGCGTGAGCGCTTCACCCATTGCCTCGCTTTTTTATCCTGCTTGAGTTTGTTAGCTTGGTCGACTCTGACTCTATCCATCACCTCACGACCGAACTTAGCAACAACATGGAATAAGTCGTAAACGATTTTTGCATTCGGGCTGTGCGCTTGAACTTCAAGGTCAAAAGCCGTATTCATGTCCATTGCGACCGCTTCGATATTGTTACCATGCTTGCCTAACTGCTCGAAAACGGTCGTATGTCCTTGCGGCTACGACCTAACCCTATCCAAATGACTTGGTGAGTCTTAGCATCAGCGATGACTGTGGCATATCAGTGCCCTTTAAAGATGGCGAACCTCGTCCATGACGAGCTGCCTTAGCCCTTCCCATTTCACTGACGGTACCACTTGGCGAAGTCGACGTTTATCTATCTCTTTAATGGTGTGCCAATGAACGCTCGTTAACTGGGAGATATGCTTAATGGGAAGAAGAGGCAGTAGTTGTTCTATATAGCTTTTTAGACGCGTCGTTATACGAGCATAAGGCTCTAACCAAGATAGAAACTCTGTTTTTATGCCGCAGTCACGACACTTGATCCTTCGAGTTTGAACGGAAAGCTCAACAGGAACATTGAACAACATGGCCTCTTTCACATGACGCCATTGATACTCATGGATAGCCTCAGCTTCAAGACCGCAAAGGCATTTAGCCTCAGAATTAGGTTTAAGAGTTAGTGTAACAAGTGATGCTGTCTGGTGAGACTTTACTATTTTAAAGCCTTCCCAGAATGAAGATAGGAAAGTATGATTCGGCATGAAAACGGTAGTTTGTGTATGATTTTTGTTTGGCGACTAAACCATATCACTTACTACCGTTTTTTTTGTTTTTAGTTCCCGCTAATCCGCGATGAACCTTTTTTTATGGCTGATCTTGATCTCAAATATCCCGCCCCAAATTAAGACTAAGGCGCTTTTTTGTTAAGTTGGTAACAACTCCACGCTGTATCAATAGGAGATTAGACCAGTAAATTGCTGCGATTTGCGCTGAATTAGCTATAATCTGGTTCTAATTTTTAAATTTGGGTTTTTCTCACTAGAAATTAACCGCAAATTTTCAATAAAATGGCAACATTCACGTTCGTAAACACGATAAAGGAAGATAGCCCCACGATGTCTACAAAGTTTCGCATTCTAGTTTTAAATGGCCCAAACCTTAACCTGTTAGGCCTAAGAGAGCCGGCACACTACGGTTCTCAAACACTTGACCAGATTATTAGCTCATTGACCGAGCAAGCGAAAGCACACGATGTTGAGCTATCTCACTTACAGTCAAATCGCGAATATGAACTGATTGAAGCGATCCATAGTGCTTATCAAAATGTTGATTTTATCATTATCAACCCAGCAGCCTTTACACATACCAGTGTGGCACTGCGTGATGCACTACTTGGCGTTGCAATCCCATTTATTGAGGTCCATCTATCGAATGTTCACGCACGTGAACCATTCCGCCACCACTCTTACCTATCTGATAAAGCAGAAGGTGTGATTTGTGGCTTAGGTGCCCAAGGTTATCAATTTGCTTTGACCGCTGCGCTCAGCAAGCTCAACTCAAAGTAAACATAAACAACGAACTATTACTAACCTACTCAGTCATAGAGTAAGTTCAATTAACAGATAAAGAGAAAGAAACAATGGATATTCGCAAAATCAAAAAGCTAATCGAATTGGTTGAAGAGTCTGGTATTTCTGAGCTAGAAATCTCTGAAGGTGAAGAGTCAGTACGAATCAGTCGTAACAGCACTGCACCTGTAGCACCTGTTCAATATGCAGCAGCTCCAGCACCTGTAGCAGCGGCAGCAGCGGCAGCAGCGGCAGCAGCTCCTGCGGCAGCGGTTCCTGTAGCAGCAGAAGCTGCGGCTCCAGCAGTTCCAGCGGGCCACCAAGTTCTTTCTCCAATGGTTGGTACTTTCTACGGCGCTCCAAGCCCAGACGCAAAACCATTCGTTAAAGTTGGTCAATCAGTAACAGCTGGCGAAACTCTATGTATCGTTGAAGCAATGAAAATGATGAACCAAATCGAAGCTGATAAGTCTGGTGTTGTTACCGCTATCCTAGTTGAAGACGGTCAACCAGTAGAATTCGACCAAGCTCTAGTAATTATCGAATAATAGAGAGCACTCATTATGTTAGATAAATTAGTAATCGCGAACCGTGGTGAGATTGCACTACGTATTCTGCGTGCATGTAAAGAGCTTGGCATTAAAACGGTAGCTGTTCACTCAACAGCTGACCGCGATCTTAAGCACGTACTGCTTGCAGACGAAACCATTTGTATCGGTCCAGCTCGTGGTATCGATAGCTACCTAAACATCCCTCGTATCATCAGCGCTGCTGAAGTTACAGGTGCAGTAGCCGTTCACCCTGGCTACGGCTTCCTATCTGAAAATGCAGACTTTGCAGAACAGGTAGAGCGCAGTGGCTTTATCTTTGTTGGCCCTAAAGCTGAAACTATTCGCATGATGGGTGACAAAGTGTCAGCTATCACGTCGATGAAGAAAGCTGGCGTACCTTGTGTACCAGGTTCTGACGGTCCTCTTGATGACGACGACGCGAAAAACAAAGCGCACGCTAAGCGCATTGGTTTCCCAGTAATCATCAAAGCATCTGGCGGCGGCGGCGGTCGTGGTATGCGTGTTGTTCGTTCTGAAGCAGAACTAACAGAAGCTATCGCGATGACTCGTGCTGAAGCAAAAGCATGTTTCAACAACGACATGGTTTACATGGAGAAATTCCTAGAAAACCCACGTCACATTGAAGTACAAGTGCTTGCAGATGGCCAAGGTAATGCTATCCACCTAGGTGAGCGTGACTGTTCAATGCAGCGTCGTCACCAGAAAGTTGTGGAAGAAGCACCAGCTCCAGGTATCACTGAAGAGATGCGTAAGTACATCGGCGAACGCTGTACTCGTGCTTGTCTTGAGATTGGTTACCGCGGTGCAGGTACATTTGAATTCCTATACGAGAACGGTGAGTTCTACTTCATCGAAATGAACACTCGTATCCAGGTTGAGCACACGATTACTGAAATGGTAACGGGTATCGACCTAGTGAAAGAGCAACTGCGTATTGCTGCTGGTCAGCCTCTATCATTCACTCAAGATGATATTAAGCTGCGTGGCCACTCAATCGAATGTCGTATCAATGCGGAAGATCCAGTTCGTTTCCTACCTTCTCCAGGTAAGATTGAACGTTTCCACGCACCAGGCGGCATGGGCGTACGTTGGGAATCTCATATCTACACAGGTTACACAGTGCCACCACACTACGATTCAATGATTGGTAAGCTGATCACTTACGGTGAGAACCGTGATGTTGCTATCGCTCGTATGAAGAACGCACTGGGTGAAATGATCGTTGAAGGTATTAACGTTAATACTGAACTTCAACTGTCTATTATGAACGACGAAAACTTCCAACACGGTGGTGCGAACATCCATTACCTTGAGAAGAAGCTTGGTCTGCAATAAAACTAGCCCTAAGTAATCGGTTCTTTTAAGAACATTTAAAATGCTCACTTCGGTGAGCATTTTTGTTTTTAGAGCCCCAAAAAACTCAATCTTTAATCCCCATTTTATTCCGTGGGGTTTTGGTGAATTTGCTCATATTTTCTGCTAGACTCGCCATCCAATTTTTCTCATATAGAAGATGCAGCCATGCCTTGGATTCAAATCAAGCTTAATGCTACCAATGAAAATGCCGAACAAATCGGCGACATGTTAATGGAAGAGACTGGTGCTCTTTCTGTAACTTTCCTGGATGCACAAGATACCCCTGTATTTGAGCCTCTGCCGGGTGAAACTCGCCTTTGGGGTGATACTGACATTCTCGCGCTTTACGACGCTGAGACTGATACTGGTGTCGTTCTAGCGCAGATTAAAGCAAGCAACATGTTCCCTGCAGACTTTGCTCATAAAGTAGAGCAAATTGAAGACAAGGATTGGGAACGTGAATGGATGGACAACTTCCACCCAATGAAGTTTGGTGAGCGTTTATGGATCTGCCCTAGCTGGCGCGATATCCCTGAACCTGACGCTGTAAACGTAATGCTGGACCCAGGTCTTGCATTCGGTACAGGTACTCACCCAACAACGGCATTGTGTCTTGAGTGGCTTGAAGGCCTAGACCTGACAGGCAAAACCGTGATCGACTTCGGTTGTGGCTCAGGCATCCTAGCGATCGCAGCGATCAAACTTGGCGCAGCAAAAGTTATCGGGATCGACATTGATCCTCAAGCTCTGCTTGCATCAAAAGACAACGCACAACGCAATGGCGTTGCTGAGCAACTAGAGGTGTTCTTGCCACAAGATCAACCTGAAGGTTTGCTGGCTGACGTTGTTGTTGCCAACATTCTTGCGGGTCCATTACGCGACCTGTCAGGCATCATTAAAGGCCTAGTTAAGCCAAATGGTGTGCTGGCGATGTCGGGTGTTTTAGATACACAAGCGGAAGATGTTGCGACTTATTATCGTGATGAGCTTCACATTGATCCGATCATCGAGCAACAAGAGTGGTGTCGTATCTCTGGTCGCAAGCAAGGCTAGACAAGACTTTGGGCGCTAATTGATTGAATTTTATGCAAATTACAAAAACAATTTGTAAATGCTCAAATATTAGTCTTTTCACGCAGCGAAAAAATGCGTAAAATGCGCGCCCTTGCTGGTACAGAACTGTGATGACGTTTTGAAAATCGGAAATTATCAACTTAAGAACAATCTAATCGTCGCTCCAATGGCTGGCGTAACGGATAGACCATTCCGTGAGTTGTGTCTTCGCTATGGTGCGGGGATGGCAGTCAGTGAAATGATGTCCTCCAATCCTAAGGTTTGGAAAACGTCGAAGTCTCAGCAGCGTATGGTACATGAAGGCGAATCGGGCATTCGTTCAGTACAAATCGCTGGTGCAGATCCACAGCTTATGGCCGAGGCTGCTCAATTCAATGTCGATAACGGTGCGCAAATCATCGATATCAATATGGGTTGTCCAGCCAAAAAAGTGAATAAGAAGCTTGCGGGCTCTGCCCTACTTCAGCATCCAGAACTCATAGAAGAGATCTTGAAGGCTGTCGTAAACGCCGTCGACGTTCCAGTAACGTTAAAGACTCGTACAGGCTGGGATACAGATAACAGAAACTGTGTCCAAATCGCTAAAATAGCTGAAGACTGCGGCATACAGGCACTTGCCCTTCACGGGAGAACTCGCGCTTGTATGTACAAAGGTGAGGCAGAATACAAACACATTAAAGCGGCGAAACAAGCTGTATCTATTCCGGTTATTGCTAACGGTGATATCGATAGCCCGGAAAAAGCTAAGTTTGTGCTGGAGTACACCGGCGCTGACGCTTTGATGATTGGTCGTCCTGCCCAAGGTCGTCCATGGATTTTTAACGAAATCCTACACTATTTGGAAAACGGCACCACGATGGACCCACTCCCAATCTTGGAAGTGAAGGACATCATGCTTGGTCATGTTAACGCTCTGCATGAATTCTATGGAGAGTTTTTAGGCCCTCGCATCGCTCGTAAGCATGTGGGTTGGTATCTAAAAGAGCATGAACAAGCGAGTGAGTTTCGCCGTACCTTCAACGCACTCGAAGCAGGTGATCTGCAGCTTGAGGCGCTAGAAGGTTATTTTGATAACGTTGCACCATAATTACGAGAAGAGCTAGACCGAATATGTTCGAACAAAATCTGACTTCAGAAGCATTGACAGTGACTACAGTAACATCACAAGACCAAATCACGCAGAAACCACTACGTGATTCAGTGAAAGCATCATTGAAAAACTACCTTGCTCAATTAAACGGTCAAGAAGTCAGCGAGTTATACGAACTAGTATTAGCTGAAGTTGAACAGCCACTACTAGACACCATCATGCAGTACACTCGCGGTAACCAAACTCGCGCAGCAACTATGATGGGTATCAACCGCGGTACTCTTCGCAAGAAACTTAAAAAATACGGCATGAACTAATCGTTCTTTCGTAATTAATTGAATTGAAAGCCAAGCTCATTGATTTAGTTTGGCTTTTTTTTGGCTTGTCGGTTAAGCATTGAAGAGAATCTAATAGCGGAACGGGTTATTAAAGGCGCTGTTAGCTACAGCAACGCCCCTTATCAAGGTTTGCTGAGTCCAAGGCAGCCAGAATAGAACAATGGCTCGCATCGTCGTCTATGTGGCCACAACACGCATCATTAATCTTCTTGAGTGCTGTGCGAATCTTGGTGAGCTCGGTAATCTTCTCATCAATCATCTCCAGCTTGGCAGTGGTAATCGACTTCACTTCAGCGCAACTGTGCTGCGTCGCTTCCAAGCGAATCTCAAGCAATTCTTTAATCTCATCCAAACTCAGCCCCAACTCTTTGGATTTGAGAATAAAGGTCACCTGTTTCTGGTTATTTTCATCATAGAGACGATAACCCGACTCACTGCGACTGGCTGGCGCAATCAGATTATTCTTCTCATAAAATCGCAAGGTATCGGCCGTCACACCGCATCGTTTCGCTAATTCACCAATCTGGAACATGTTTTTTCCTACTCTTTCGTCCATTCCACAATTAACCTTATCGTTACTTTTCAGGCTGAAATGGCACTTTTCATAATTAATTTTGAGATGCCAAACGATTGCGCGAGCTTTTGTGTAATAAATTAGTTAGAATCTGCGCCATCAAATTTGGAGTTGGTTATCTTATAGCTAGATCATAAGACAAACCCAAAAGGTCTTTACCAAAACTGGCCAATATTTTATCTCTTACTGGTATCTAAGATAATCCACGCTAAGAAGATAGAAACAAGTTCTTTTTTGGCAAATATCTTTATTTTAACCCCATGAATTTGAGGAAGATGGAAGCATGAATAACGCTCGTCCAATTCGCCGCGCTCTAATCAGCGTATCAGACAAAACTGGTATCGTTGAATTTGCACAAGCTCTTGCTAACCGTGGTGTAGATATCCTATCTACCGGTGGCACTGCTCGCCTGCTTGCTGAAAAAGGCATCTCTGTTACAGAAGTATCTGACTACACTGGTTTCCCAGAAATGATGGACGGCCGTGTTAAGACTCTGCACCCAAAAGTTCATGGTGGTGTTCTAGGCCGTCGTGGTCAAGACGATGACGTGATGGAAACTCACGGTATCAACCCTATCGATATGGTTGTTGTAAACCTATACCCATTCGCAGAAACCGTTGCTAAAGAAGGTTGTACCCTTGCTGATGCTGTTGAGAACATCGACATCGGCGGTCCTACAATGGTTCGCTCTGCAGCGAAAAACCACAAAGACGTGACTATCGTTGTAAACGCACACGACTACGAGCGCGTTGTAGCTGAAATAGACGCTAACGAGAAATCTCTAACACTAGAGACTCGTTTCGACCTCGCTATCGCAGCATTCGAGCACACAGCTTCTTACGACGGCATGATCGCAAACTACTTCGGCACTATGGTTCCATCTTACGGTGCCTCTCTACTTGATGAAGAAGGAAAGAAGGCTGACGAAGAAAGCAAATTCCCTCGCACGTTCAACCAACAGTTCGAGAAAAAACAAGACATGCGCTACGGTGAGAACAGCCACCAAGCAGCAGCATTCTACGTTGAAGCAAACCCAGAAGAAGCATCAGTGTCTACTGCTCGCCAAATTCAAGGTAAAGCGCTTTCTTACAACAACATCGCTGACACTGACGCAGCACTTGAGTGTGTGAAAGAGTTCGACCAGCCAGCATGTGTGATCGTTAAGCACGCTAACCCATGTGGTGTGGCACTAGGTGAAGACATCCTAGAAGCTTACGACCGTGCATTCAAAACAGACCCAACGTCTGCATTTGGCGGCATCATCGCTTTCAACCGTGAACTAGACGCAGCAACAGCAACGGCTATCACTGAGCGTCAATTCGTTGAAGTTATCATTGCACCTTCTGTTTCTGCTGAAGCAGTAGAAATCGTAGCGGCTAAGAAAAACCTTCGCCTACTTGAGTGTGGTGAGTGGACAACTAAGACAACTGGCTTTGACGTGAAACGCGTTAACGGTGGCTTGCTAGTTCAAGACCGTGACCAAGGCATGGTGTCTGAAGATGACCTTAAAGTGGTTTCTAAACGCCAACCTACAGCTGAAGAGCTAAAAGACGCACTATTCTGCTGGAAAGTAGCGAAGTACGTTAAATCTAACGCTATCGTTTACTCGAAAGGCGACATGACTATCGGTGTAGGCGCAGGCCAGATGAGCCGCGTTTACTCTGCGAAAATCGCAGGCATCAAAGCTGCAGACGAAGGTCTACAGGTTGAAGGTTGTGTGATGGCATCTGATGCATTCTTCCCATTCCGTGACGGTATCGACGCGGCAGCAGAAGCGGGTATCAAGTGTGTTATCCAACCAGGCGGCTCTATGCGTGATGACGAAGTGATCGCAGCAGCAGACGAGCACGGCATGGCGATGATCTTTACTGGCATGCGTCACTTCCGCCACTAATCTCCTCTTCGTATTTGGCACTGTGGCGTCGTTAGCTGCTTTCGCCCACCCCGGTCACATACCGAGCTATGCTCCCGGGGATGGGCTCAATTGCTGCCTAGCCACATCACCAACTACTTTGAGCAAGACTTATGATTTTGTTTTTTTTTAAATATTCCGATATTTGAAATACGTAGAGCAAGTCAGTGACTTTAGTTCAAGGAAAACACGCGGAGCTTATGACCATAAGTGAGCATGTTTGACACAGAAATAAAGGCTCTGAAGCAGCTATAAGGATTTTAAAACATGAATGTACTTATTATTGGTGCCGGCGGTCGTGAGCACGCACTAGGTTGGAAAGCAGCACAAAACCCAAACGTTGAAACAGTATTCATCGCTCCAGGTAACGCAGGTACTGCACTTGAGCCGAAACTTGAGAACGTAAACATCGGTGTTGAAGACATCGCAGGTTTAGTCGCGTTTGCTCAAGAGAAAAAAATCGAACTGACTATCGTTGGCCCTGAAGCGCCATTGGTTATTGGTGTGGTTGACGCATTCCGCGAAGTCGGTCTGCCTATCTTTGGTCCGACTCAAGCAGCAGCGCAGCTTGAAGGTTCTAAAGCATTCACTAAAGACTTCCTAGCTCGTCATGACATCCCAACGGGTTACTACGCAAACTTCACTGAGATTGACCCAGCTATCGCTTACGTACGTGAGCAAGGCGCACCAATCGTAGTGAAAGCAGATGGTCTTGCCGCTGGTAAAGGCGTTATCGTTGCGATGACACTTGAAGAAGCTGAAGATGCAATCAAAGACATGCTTGCTGGCAACGCATTTGGCGAAGCAGGCAGCCGCGTGGTGATTGAAGAGTTCCTTGAAGGCGAAGAAGCGAGCTTCATCGTCATGGTTGACGGTTCTAGCGTTCTGCCTATGGCCACCAGCCAAGATCACAAACGTGTTGGCGACAAAGACACTGGTCCGAATACTGGCGGCATGGGTGCTTACTCTCCAGCTCCAGTTGTGACGCCAGAAATCCACAACCGTATCCTTGAGGAAGTTATCTACCCAACGGTACGTGGTATGGATGCTGAAGGCGCGCCTTACACTGGTTTCCTTTACGCTGGCCTAATGATCGATGCTGATGGTACGCCTAAGGTTATCGAATACAACTGCCGCTTCGGCGACCCTGAAACGCAACCTATCATGATGCGTATGGAGTCAGACCTTGTTGAACTTTGCCTAATGGCTATCGACGAGAAGCTGGACGAAGCAGAGTCTAAGTGGGATCCACGCGCTTCGATCGGTGTTGTTCTTGCGGCTGGCGGCTACCCTGCTGACTACGCAAAAGGTGACGTTATTTCACTACCAACAAGCGATGTTGAAGGCCAAAAGGTTTTCCACGCAGGTACTACAAATAACGAAGCTGGCGACGTTGTGACAAACGGCGGCCGTGTACTGTGTGCAACAGCGCTAGGTAACACAGTTTCTGAGGCTCAGGAGCGTGCTTACGCGTTAACGAAGCAAGTTAGCTGGAATGGTATGTTCCACCGCAATGACATTGGTTACCGTGCGATTGCGCGCGAGCAAGAGCAGTAATCAATGTCATCACTCGCTTAATACGAATACGGTAAGTGAGTGACCACAAAAGACTGTTCGCAACAAAATAAAAAAAGGCGCCTCTAAGGCGCCTTTTTTACTACTTAATCTGTAGCTGTACAGACAAATCAGCACTTGACCTACCATAGGCCAAATACCCTTAATTCTTTGATTACCCACTACTCTTTCAGTAATGAAGGCCTTGTCACACAGTCATGGCTGTCATCAGCTAACATCAGTAACTCTTCAACCGACATTTTACCAAGTGAATCGCTGCCTAGAAACGCTGCATAGCTTTCCACAGACGCCAATCGGTCAATCACGAAGCTTGGTAAGGTTTGATTAAACTCAAAGCTATCAAATTCGCCGCCAGAGCATGTTTCGAAAGAACTGCCATTCCAGTACCCCTGAATCAGTCGAAAACCTTCGTCATACTGCTTCATTGTGGTTTCTAGAACCGATTTAGCTTCTTTCTGGTAGTTCTCAAGTTGTTTAGCTTGGATAGGTAAGATCTTGTTGTTAAGACGATACTGTTGATACACAGCTTCGCCTGACTTATTGAAACGCACGTGGACACGATAAGGGACTAGCTCATTCGATGAATTGCGCTGTTCGCCTTCACGAATGAATTCACGCAGTACACCTTCCGACCAAGCATAGTCAGTTTGGTACCAGCCGTAATCGCCCACAGTGACGTAGTCAGCTGAAGTATGAGGTTGTGTTAGCTTGTTGGTGACCCAGTAGAAACTTGTCGCGTCGCCCATGACTTGGCCGCCGGTATGAGTTTCAAATTGCTCTAGGTTTTTGCGAGGGCTTGTTGAAGAACAGCCAATGAGAAATGTAGATAACAGTGAAACGAGAAGAAATGCTTTTTTCATAAAAACCTGTACCAAGGTGGAATACGACTACCTCGGTACAGTTTAGATTATTTCACTGAATCTTTCAGCGCTTTACCTGCAACAAATGCTGGAACATTTGCAGCAGCGATTTGGATCTCGTCACCAGTTTTTGGGTTACGACCAGTGCGAGCTGCACGGTGGTTTACTTTAAAAGTACCAAAACCAATTAGCTGAACTTGATCGCCATCTTTAAGAGCATCTGTAACACCGCCAAGAGTCGCTTCTAGAGCAGCTTTAGCTTGTGCTTTAGAAAGGTCCGCTTTTTCAGCAATAAAGTCGATTAATTGAGTCTTGTTCATTTTAGGTTTCCCTTCTTTGTATTTTTGAATTCAATTCACTCTAAAACATAAATGCCCCATCTGGCAAAGGTTTGTCGTCGATCTTTAGCTCTAATGCCGTAGTTTTAGCCATAATATGAGTAATAACTCACAATTTGTTACTGATTTTATTGAGCAAGCCCTTGTTTAAAAGGGGCTCAGCGCAAAATTAATGATGACCTAGCCACTACTTTTTCTCTATAATCCACGCTGAATCGCTGATAAAGCGTACAATTTAATTTAAGGGCAAACATGCTGCTGCTAACTATTTACGTCTCCATTGCTATTGGAGTTTCTTTCATTTGTTCTGTTTTGGAAGCTGTACTTTTGAGTATTAGTCCGAGCTACATTGCTCAACTAAAACAAAATGGGCACCCTGCAGCAGAATCATTAGACAAACTGAAAACAGATATTGACCGTCCACTGGCATCAATTTTAACGCTCAACACCATCGCGCACACGATCGGTGCTGCGACAGCGGGTGCACAAGCAGCGGTTGTATTTGGTAGCCAATGGTTGGGTGTATTCTCAGCTGTGCTAACTCTGGGTATTTTGGTCTTGTCTGAGATTGTTCCAAAAACGATTGGTGCAACCTACTGGCGTCAACTTGCTCCTGCATCATCAACCGTACTTCGTTGGATGGTGTTCTTCCTAACTCCGTTTGTTTGGTTCTCAGAGCAAATTACAAAGCGTCTGGCTCGTGGCCACCAAGCACCAAAAATGCGTGATGAGCTATCTGCAATGGCAATTTTGGCTAAAGAGAGCGGTGAGTTTGCAGAAGGCGAATCAAAAATCCTGAGCAACCTACTTGGCATTCAAGACGTGCCTGTGACTCAAGTAATGACACCACGCCCGGTTGTATTCCGTGTTGATGCGGAAATGAGTGTGAATACTTTCCTTGAGCAACACAAAGACACGCCATTCTCTCGCCCGCTGGTTTACAGCGAGCAGAGCGATAACATCATCGGCTTTGTCCATCGCTTGGAGCTGTTTAGATTGCAGCAAGCCGGTTGTGGCGAAAAAGCGCTAGGTGAAGTGATGCGTCCTATTCACGTGTTGCTGAACAACATGGGCTTAGCAAAAGCTTTTGACCAAATGATGGCGAACCGCCTGCAACTGTCTTTGGTTGTTGATGAGTACGGCACCATTCAGGGCATCATCACCCTAGAAGATATCTTTGAGCACCTTGTCGGTGAAGAGATCGTCGACGAAGCGGATAAAACCACCGACATGCAAGAGCTGGCGTTTCAACGCTGGGAAAAGTGGAAAGAAACACACGGTGTTATCGAAAACCGCGATGAAGAGGACGAGCTAGAGGAAGAAACTCCAGCAGACAACGAAACCTCTGATTCAAAAAATGCGGATGAAGAGCAAGCGCCAAAAGAAGAGAAAAAAAACGCTTAATCTCGATTTGATATCGTCAGATACAATAAAGGCTCCCAAGGGAGCCTTTATTTTTATTCGTACTTTGATGCGATAACGAATTATAACGCGACACCAATGTTACTGACTGGGTCTTCACGCAGTTCGTGGCGTAGGTCTTTAATAAGCTCTAGGTCACGCTCAGTCGTTTCGCGTAGAGGTCGGAAGATGGCCCACTGAACATCCCACTCTTCACACACCGCTTCGTTTTCTTTCTGGTTTTCGTTTGTCACTTCATCTGCGCCTTGAGCAAACTCAAGCTCAGCAACCGTCTTCACCGATTGTTGACTCACTTTAATCACAGCTTCAAACATGTGCTCACGGTCAAGCAGACCATGGATCAACGTTGCTAAACCTTGGCACGCGTCCATTGCAGGGTAGACACCATAGAAGTCAAAATCATCTGCGCTAGGGAATAGTTCTTCTACTTTCTCTAGTTGACGTTCAAAGTTCACCTTTGCCGTTTTAACCGTTAGGATTTCCCAAATGCTATCCAAAACATCACGATAGATTCGAGCTTCCGCAAATTCTGTATTCTCACAAAACATGGCATAGTTAGGGTACATACGCTCACATAGACACGCCATAAAGGTAATTTGTTGCCAAGGTTCTAACTTTTCAAGACGAACCTGCAGTGGATTCTGAAGCATAGTCACTCAATAATTGCAGAAAAAGACAGCGAAAGTGTACTTGATAAACCCTGGGGGGAAAAGGTAAGCCGATGAACAATTTTACGAATAAGCTCTATATTCTTACTGAGCATGACGATACCTATACGCAACTGATTCTAAACCAGGATTTACCCGACTTAGAAATCACTCAAAACCCCGAGTTAGCTGAGATTGTATTAGCCTCGCCTCCCCTCATAGCCGAGCGTCTTAACGAGTTTAAAACGCTTGATTGGGTACAAAGCACCTACGCTGGCATCAATAAGCTCACTCAACCAGAGCTTCGTCAGGATTACACGCTGACCAACGTCAAAGGTATCTTCGGTCCTGCTATCGCGGAGTACGTTTTAGGTTACGCCATCAGCCACTTTAGACACTTTCCTCATTACCACCAGCAACAACAGCAACGAAGCTGGCAGCCTCAGCTTTATTCTAGCCTAACTGACAAGACCATGGTGATTTTAGGAACGGGGTCTATTGGTAGTCATTTAGCAAAAACCGCTGAAGCGTTTGGCATTCATACCATTGGCGTCAACCGCACAGGCATTCCATCAAAGCAAGAGACCTTCAAAGACACATTCCACATCAATGAGTTAAAAGCCGCCCTCAAGCAAGCGGATATTGTGGTCAATACCCTGCCATCAACACCTGAAACCAATCAACTACTTAATCAAGCCACTCTCGGTTACTGTTCTAATGTACTGCTGTTTAATGTCGGCAGAGGGGAAAGCATCGACAACAAAGCCTTGCTGTTAGCGATTAAAAACCGATGGGTAGAACACGCATTTTTAGATGTATTTGAAAGCGAACCCCTTTCGCAAGATCACCCTTTCTGGAAACTCCCGCAAGTGACGATTACGCCACACATTGCTGCACTCAGTGAGCCAAGACAAGTGGTCGAGATCTTTGCAGAGAATTACCAACAATGGCGAGATGGTTTTACACTGAACCATGTCATTGATTTTGATAAAGGCTACTGATGTCTTCTTCGCTACTTAAAGAGATACGACAATGCACTGCATGTGAGCCTCACCTCTCGCATGGTGCCAACCCTGTCATTCAAGCACATCCAAACGCGCGCTTGCTGATCATAGGTCAAGCGCCGGGTATCAAGGTGCATGAGTCATCCATCCCTTGGAACGATGCCAGTGGTGAACGCTTGAGAGAATGGCTAGGGATAGACAGCGATACTTTTTATGACGAAAAAAAAGTCGCGATTGTGCCTATGAGTTTTTGTTACCCGGGGAAAGGAAAAAGTGGCGACCTCCCTCCAAGACCAGAATGTGCTGAGTTGTGGCATCAGAAAGTACTGCAATCACTACCCAATATCCAAATGACACTATTGATTGGTCAGTACGCGCAAAATTATTATTTGAAGGAAAGAACAACCAAAACACTGACTGAGACAGTCAAGAACTGGCAGGCTTGGGCACCGGAGTTTTTACCACTTCCCCACCCTTCACCACGCAATAATATCTGGCTCAAGAAGAACCCTTGGTTTGAGAGAGACGTCATTCCTTATATCCGAATGCACATCTCAGAGCATTTGGCCTACCATGATCCAAATGCTTAATTTACTGCACACTGTCGAAATTCAACGAATATTGAATGCTGATATGAAGGCAATAAAAAAGGTTCATCGCGGCTTTCCGGGGAAAGCCGCTTTTATCTTCAAGAAGAAGTAGTCTGTATCTCGATATCCATACCCCATTCGCTTGATTAACTTTATTTTGTTGTTTATCCCTTCCAATGTGCAGGTGTTGAGCGGATAAGTTGCCGATGCAATAATACCGTGAAGATAAGGCCTCAGTTTTCGTGCAAACTCTTTCAATGGCTTAATTCCACTCTCTTGCACTTGTGCCCACCATACCTCCCAGAGCCCCTTAGCATGTGCTTCTGATTTACAGTACCAAAGCTCTTTGAGTTGTGAGCCGAGTATATAAGTGGCCATCAAGTCCTTATTGATATTCAATATTTCAGTAAGATAGCTATCTTGTCGTGCATTTAAATTATCTCTGTTTTTCAGCAGTACCCAGCGTGAGCGCTTCACACATTGCCTCGCTTTTTTATCCTGCTTGAGTTTGTTAGCTTGGTCGACTCTGACTCTATCCATCACCTCACGACCGAACTTAGCAACAACATGGAATAAGTCGTAAACGATTTTTGCATTCGGGCAGTGCGCTTGAACTTCAAGGTCAAAAGCCGTATTCATGTCCATTGCGACCGCTTCGATATTGTTACCATGCTTGCCTAACTGCTCGAAAAACGGTCGTATGTCCTTGCGGCTACGACCTAACCCTATCCAAATGACTTGGTGAGTCTTAGCATCAGCGATGACTGTGGCATATCAGTGCCCTTTAAAGATGGCGAACTCGTCCATGACGAGCTGCCTTAGCCCTTCCCATTTCACTGACGGTACCACTTGGCGAAGTCGACGTTTATCTATCTCTTTAATGGTGTGCCAATGAACGCTCGTTAACTGGGAGATATGCTTAATGGGAAGAAGAGGCAGTAGTTGTTCTATATAGCTTTTAGACGCGTCGTTATACGAGCATAAGGCTCTAACCAAGATAGAAACTCTGTTTTTATGCCGCAGTCACGACACTTGATCCTTCGAGTTTGAACGGAAAGCTCAACAGGAACATTGAACAACATGGCCTCTTTCACATGACGCCATTGATACTCATGGATAGCCTCAGCTTCAAGACCGCAAAGGCATTTAGCCTCAGAATTAGGTTTAAGAGTTAGTGTAACAAGTGATGCTGTCTGGTGAGACTTTACTATTTTAAAGCCTTCCCAGAATGAAGATAGGAAAGTATGATTCGGCATGAAAACGGTAGTTTGTGTATGATTTTTGTTTGGCGACTAAACCATATCACTTACTACCGTTTTTTTGTTTTTAGTTCCCGCTAATCCGCGATGAACCATAAAAAAGCGCTGCGGGTTGCCCAGCAGCGCTTGAAATCATCTTACTCAGAATTACTTATGGTAAGGCTTAGACAGTTCGTGAACAGCGTCAACGAATACACCAGCGTTTTCTGGCGGCACATCTAAGTGAATACCGTGACCTAGGTTAAATACATGACCTGTACCACCGTCGCCAAAGCCTTCAAGAATGCTACCTACTTCTTCACGAATACGTTCTGGTTGAGCGTAAAGCATAGAAGGATCCATGTTACCTTGCAGTGCCACTTTGTCGCCGATGCGAGCTTTCGCGTCTGCGATATTGATTGTCCAGTCTAGACCTACAGCATCACAGCCTGTTGCTGCGATAGACTCTAGCCACATGCCGCCGTTCTTAGTAAACAGAGTAACAGGAACACGACGACCTTCGTTTTCACGGATTAGGCCATCAACGATTTTGTGCATGTACTGCAGTGAGAACAGGTTGTAATCACGAGGAGTAAGTACACCACCCCATGTATCAAATACCATTACTGATTGAGCACCCGCTTTAATTTGCGCGTTTAGGTATTCAATTACACTGTCAGCCAGCTTATCTAGAAGCAGGTGCAGTGTTTGTGGTTCTGCGTACATCATCTTCTTGATCTTAGTGAACGCTTTAGAGCTTCCACCTTCAACCATGTATGTCGCTAGTGTCCATGGGCTGCCAGAGAAACCAATCAGTGGTACTTCGCCTTTCAGATCTTTACGGATCTGACGAACAGCGTTCATTACGTATTGAAGCTCACCTTCTGGATCAGGTAGGCCAATCTTATCTACGTCAGCTTTACATGTGATTGGACGCTCAAACTTAGGACCTTCACCTGTTTCAAAGTACAAACCTAAGCCCATAGCATCAGGGATCGTTAGGATGTCTGAGAACAAGATTGCCGCATCAAGCGGGAAACGACGTAAAGGTTGAAGGGTTACTTCTGATGCAAGTTCCGCGTTTTTGCACAAAGACATGAAGTCGCCTGCTTCTGCACGCGTTGCTTTGTACTCTGGAAGATAGCGGCCAGCTTGGCGCATCATCCATACCGGTGTGTAATCAACAGGCTGTTTTAAAAGTGCGCGTAAATAGCGATCGTTTTTTAATTCGGTCATTCCGTTAAATTCCAATTCAATCTTGTCTAGTTTTGATGGCAAGTATTCTAACACTGATTGAGGGGTAAAAGCTGTGTGCTTTGCAACCTAGATCAAGTTATTAACTTTTAAATCAATGCTTAATTTGCACCCAATTAAGGGAGCATGTTAAAAATTTGTTCGCTAGCGAAAATTACAATTATAACACCTGAGTAGTCACTACTCAGCATCTCATAACGACATCTTACTTACCCCCTCCACTTGTGGAGGGTTTTTTTTACCTTTTGACCACCCATAGGCCAAATACTATTGCAGGCCATTTAGTGCTCGAGCACCTGCTCTGTCACTTCGCCTTTCATCACGTCATCGACTGTTTTCTCAATCAATTGTCTCGCAATGGTACCAACCGGAGCCACGTCAGGTAGAGCCGTCACGTTAAACCACTGGGCATCAGATAGCTCACTGTAATCAGGCTTGAGAGTACCACCCGCATAATCAGCCAGAAAGGCCATCATCATGCTCGATGGGAAAGCCCATGGCTGACTGCCAAAGTAACGAATATTCCCCACATCGATACCCGTTTCTTCTTTGACTTCGCGCGCCACACACTGCTCTAAGGTCTCTCCTACTTCTAGAAAGCCCGCTATCACGGTATACATGCCCGTTTTATGTCTTGGGTGTTGTGCCAGCAATATCTTGTTGTCGTTTCGTACAGCGACAATGATGCACGGGAAAATGCGTGGATAATGAAGAGTTCGACAGTCACCACACTGCATCGCCACTTGATTGTGATTCAGGTGATTACGACCGCCACATTGCGGGCAGAAACGCATACTTTGGGTCATGTGCCCATACTGGATAGCTTTACTTGCCATGAGAAAGTTCGATTCAGGCCAGTGCAGTAACTCGCGTAGGTTAACCATGCTCAGTTCACTCTCGACATCACAATCGTTAAGCCAATAAACCTTGCGACCTTGATGTTGGCCAATACAAATCGCATGTTCAACACTCAGCCCTAGATCGTCCGCAGAGCCGTAAGGAAACTGATCATTATTGACCCAAATATCACTACCTGAAACGACGCACCAATAAGCTTGCTCTGTCATTTTCTTATCACTTTTTTTTAACATCCCTATGCCTCATTGCTTGCAGTTCGTTCATTTTACTGGCAATCTAATTTCATACTAGAGTTGTAGCAGAGAATAATTCAAGCTATTACTTTTAGTAGTTATCAATAAACGGACCCTGCTTAGGCAATTACTTGATCACAAGGTTGTGATCAGATCATGAGGACATGGTCATGCTAAATAAATTCAAACAAATACAAGAACAATGGGGTGGCTCTAATGAGGTCATCGATCATTGGCTCGAAACTCGACAGTCTCTAATCGTTGAGTATTGTAAGCTAGGTGCCTTGCAGCCAGCTAGCAACGGGCAATCAAACGTTGTTGAACTCCCTTCTCCTAAAGAAATAAGCTCATTCTGCGATCATGTTGTCGATTATATCTCAGAGGGTCATTTTAAGATCTACGATATGGTCATGAAAAAATGGCAAGCAACAGGCTTTAAAACCAATGACGAGATTGATACAACTTACGCGAAGATTGTACTCACAACCGAGCCGCTTCTAGAGTTCAATGATAAGTACGTTAAAGTAAATGCAGACGATGAGTTGCCTAACTTCGAAGGAGATATGTCAAAAGTAGGTGAACTACTCGAAGTACGTTTTGAAGTAGAAGATAATCTTATCCAGCTTATTGCAGACAGTTTAGCGATCCCACCAGGCGCTTAGTTAGCTGAACCCTTAATAAGCTTGCCTCTGTGCAAGCTTTTTGTTTTGCCTATAACTCCCCTAACCACTCAACTCTATTAAAGCCTAAGTACCACCAGCAAACTGCTAATCCGCCCCCTAGACTCACCCACGATTACCCTCTTTCCATCAATGGTCGTGATTCACCGGCTAGCGTCAGTAAAAACACGCCTAAGCTCACATACCAATAACCCAAACGCCAGATACAAAAAAGGCACCCGTAGGTGCCTTTTTGTTATCTCTTAGAGACTACTCGTAGAGCTTACTCTTCTGAAGAGAAACCAGCATTTAGAAGTGCTGCTAGATTGTCAGTAGCTTGTTCAGCTGAAGGACCTTCTTGCTCTTCTTCACGCTTAGCTTGACGCTCTTGGTGGTATGCGAAACCAGTACCAGCTGGGATCAGACGACCAACAATTACGTTCTCTTTCAGACCGCGAAGGTCATCACGCTTACCAGAAACCGCAGCTTCTGTTAGTACGCGAGTCGTTTCTTGGAACGATGCAGCTGAGATGAATGACTCAGTTGCAAGAGATGCTTTAGTAATACCTAGTAGATCACGTTCGAAACGTACTAGTTCTTTACCTTCAGCTTCTAGCTTACGGTTAGCAATCTTAACATTGTGGTACTCAACTTGTTCGCCAGGTAGGAACTGAGAGTCACCAGAATGAGTGATTGTACACTTACGTAGCATTTGACGAACGATAGTCTCAATGTGCTTATCGTTAATCTTAACGCCTTGTAAGCGGTAAACTTCTTGAACTTCGTTCGCGATGTACTGAGTTACTGCGTGGATACCACGTAGACGCAGGATATCGTGTGGAGTTTCAGGACCGTCGGCGATTACATCACCACGTTCAATCTTCTCACCTTCGAACACGTTCAATTGACGATGCTTAGGAATCATCTCTTCGTAAGCGTCACCGCCTTCACGAGTGATTACTAGACGACGCTTACCTTTCGTTTCTTTACCGAAAGACACAGTACCTGTGTGCTCAGCAAGGATCGCAGGCTCTTTAGGCTTACGAGCTTCGAATAGGTCAGCTACGCGTGGAAGACCACCGGTGATATCTTTGTTTCCGCTCGATTTTTGAGGGATACGAGATAGTGTGTCACCAATGCCAACTTCAGCGCCATCTTCAATGTTTACAATCGCTTTACCAGGTAGGAAGTAGTGAGCTGGCATTTCAGTACCAGGGATCATTACATCGTTACCTTGCTCGTCAACAAGTTTGATAGCTGGACGCATATCTTTACCTGCTGCTGGACGAGCTGCTGCATCTGTAACTTCAGAAGAAGAAAGACCAGTTAGATCATCCGTTTGACGAGAAACAGTTACGCCATCGATCATATCAACGAACTGGATGCGACCTGCCACTTCAGTGATGATTGGCATAGTGTGCGCTTCCCAGTTAGCTACAACTTCACCAGCTTCCACTGCGTCGTTGTCCGCTTTGCTCAGTACAGAACCGTAAGGAAGTTTGTGCTTCTCTTTAGTACGACCGAACTCATCAATAATCGTCATCTCAGATGCACGAGAAGTGATAACTAGCTTCTTGTCTTTGTTGATTACGAACTTAGCGTTGTGAAGTTTCACAGTACCAGTTGTCTTAGCTTGGATGCTGTTCTCTGCTGCTGCAGTAGATGCCGCACCACCGATGTGGAACGTACGCATCGTTAGCTGTGTACCCGGTTCACCGATAGATTGTGCAGCGATAACACCAACTGCTTCACCTTGGTTCACTAGGTGACCACGTGCTAGGTCACGACCGTAACACTGTGCACAACAACCGAAGTCTGCATCACAGGTAACAACAGAGCGCACTTTCATGCTATCTACTGAGTTGTCTTCCATGATTTGACACCACTTCTCATCAATCAGAGTATTACGTGGAATCAGTACATCTTCAGTACCAGGCTTAAGAACGTCTTCAGCTACTACACGACCTAGAGCAAGCTCAGAAAGTGCAACTTTAACGTCACCACCTTCGATGTGAGGCATCATGTCGATACCTTCGTGCGTGCCACAGTCATGTTCGTGAACTACAACGTCTTGAGCAACGTCTACTAGACGACGAGTTAGGTAACCCGAGTTTGCTGTTTTCAGTGCTGTATCCGCAAGACCCTTACGAGCACCGTGCGTTGAGATAAAGTACTGAAGGACGTTTAGACCTTCTTTAAAGTTCGCAGTGATCGGCGTTTCGATGATTGAACCATCTGGACGCGCCATCAGACCACGCATACCCGCTAGCTGACGAATCTGAGCTGCAGAACCACGTGCGCCCGAGTCGGCCATCATGTAGATGCTGTTGAACGATTCTTGCTGTTCTTCTTCACCGTCACGGTTGATAACTGTTTCAGAAGATAGGTTATCCATCATTGCTTTCGCAACGCGGTCATTCGTAGATGCCCAGATATCGATAACTTTGTTGTAACGCTCACCCGCAGTAACAAGACCAGATTGGAATTGTTCTTGGATTTCACGAACTTCTTCTTCAGCAGATTCAATTTCATCGTATTTCGCTTGAGGTACAACCATATCGTCGATACCTACAGAAACACCAGAAAGTGCCGCGTATGCAAAACCTGCGTACATGATTTGGTCAGCGAATACTACTGTGTCCTTAAGACCAAGCTTACGGTACGCTTCGTTAAGAAGGGTAGAAATTTGCTTCTTACCTAACTTCTGGTTAACGATGCTGTACGGTAGGCCAGCTGGAACGATTTGCCATAGCATTGCACGGCCGACAGTTGTATCAACCATCTTCGTTTCAGTAGTGCTGTTACCATCTTCGTCTACTACGGTCTCAGTGATACGAACTTTAACGCGAGCGTGAAGCTCAGCAGTCTTAGTACGGTATGCCTTCTCAGCCTCTTCAGGGCCAGCAAGGTACATACCTTCGCCTTTCACGTTGATCTTTTCACGAGTCATGTAGTAAAGACCCAATACAACGTCCTGAGAAGGTACGATGATCGGATCACCTGATGCTGGCGACAGAATGTTATTCGTCGACATCATCAGTGTACGTGCTTCAAGCTGTGCTTCTAGAGTTAGAGGCACGTGTACCGCCATTTGGTCACCATCGAAGTCGGCGTTGTATGCCGCACACACTAGTGGGTGAAGCTGAATCGCTTTACCTTCGATTAGTACTGGTTCAAACGCTTGGATACCTAGACGGTGAAGTGTAGGTGCACGGTTAAGCAGTACTGGGTGTTCACGGATAACTTCGTCTAGGATATCCCAAACGATAGCTTCTTCGCGCTCTACCATCTTCTTAGCAGCTTTGATTGTCGTAGCCATGCCACGAGTTTCTAGCTTGCTGTAGATGAACGGCTTAAATAGCTCAAGTGCCATCTTCTTAGGAAGACCACACTGATGTAGACGAAGGTATGGACCTACTGTGATTACAGAACGGCCAGAGTAGTCTACACGTTTACCTAGAAGGTTTTGACGGAAACGACCTTGTTTACCCTTGATCATATCAGCAAGAGATTTCAGAGGACGCTTGTTCGAACCTGTAATCGCACGACCGCGACGACCGTTATCTAGAAGTGCATCAACAGACTCTTGCAGCATACGCTTTTCGTTACGTACGATGATGTCCGGAGCAGCTAGCTCTAGAAGACGCTTCAAACGGTTGTTACGGTTAATAACACGACGGTAAAGGTCGTTCAGATCAGAAGTCGCAAAACGACCGCCATCTAGTGGTACTAGAGGACGCAGATCTGGCGGTAGCACTGGAAGTACAGTCAGGATCATCCATTGTGGGTCGTTGCCCGATTGGATGAACGCTTCAACTAGCTTCAAACGCTTAGTAACTTTTTTACGCTTAGTTTCAGAGTTAGTTGTTTCCAACTCTTCGCGCATTTCTTCCACTTCTTGATGAAGGTCCATTGTTGCAAGCAGATCTTTGATCGCTTCCGCACCCATCTTAGCAGTGAATTCGTCACCCCACTCTTCTAGACGATCCAGATACTCTTCTTCAGTAAGCATCTGAGATTTTTCTAGATCAGTCATACCTGGTTCAGTTACTACGTACATTTCGAAGTAAAGAACACGTTCGATATCACGTAGAGGGATATCCATTAGTAGACCGATACGAGACGGCAGTGATTTTAGGAACCAGATGTGAGCAACTGGAGAAGCTAGCTCGATGTGGCCCATACGGTCACGACGAACTTTAGTCTGTGTAACTTCAACGCCACACTTCTCACAGATAACACCACGGTGCTTCAGGCGCTTGTATTTACCACAAAGACATTCGTAGTCTTTAACTGGACCAAAAATACGCGCACAGAACAGACCATCACGTTCAGGCTTGAACGTACGATAGTTAATTGTTTCCGGTTTCTTAACTTCACCAAAAGACCATGAACGGATCATGTCTGGTGAAGATAGACCGATTTTGATTGCATCAAATTCTTCGGTCTTATGCTGTGCTTTTAGAAAGTTTAATAAGTCTTTCACATTCAGCTCCTGTAAGGAGTTAAAGGAGCTCGCTACTGCAGCGGGCTCCCTTTTACCAAATAATCCTATCTTCTTTTAAAAAGAGGAGGGATTACTCTTCGTCTTCTAGCTCGATGTTGATACCTAGCGAGCGAATCTCTTTCAACAGTACGTTGAACGACTCAGGCATACCAGGTTCCATGCTATGGTTACCGTCTACGATGTTCTTATACATCTTAGTACGGCCGTTAACGTCATCCGACTTAACTGTTAGCATTTCTTGTAGAGTATATGCAGCACCGTATGCTTCTAGTGCCCATACTTCCATCTCACCGAAACGCTGACCACCGAACTGAGCTTTACCACCAAGTGGTTGCTGAGTTACTAGGCTGTAAGAACCAGTAGAACGAGCGTGCATCTTGTCATCAACCAAGTGGTTCAGTTTCAGCATGTACATGTAACCTACAGTTACAGGACGCTCAAACGAATCACCAGTACGACCATCAAACAGTTTAAGCTGACCAGATTCTGGCAGATCACCCAGTTTAAGTAGTTCTTTGATTAATGTCTCAGAAGCACCGTCGAACACAGGAGTAGCAATCGGTAGACCGCCACGTAGGTTCTTGATCAGTGTACGAACTTGATCATCAGACAGTTCAGCAATATCAACTTTCTGACGAGTATCACCAAGATCATAAACCTTCTGTAGGAACTCACGGAACTTATGCAGTTCTTGTTGTTCCTTAACCATTTGGTTGATCTTGTCACCGATACCTTTCGCAGCCAAACCTAAGTGAACTTCTAGGATCTGACCGATGTTCATACGCGATGGTACACCCAGCGGGTTAAGTACGATGTCTACAGGTTGACCTTTCTCATCGTATGGCATGTCTTCAACAGGGTTAATCTTAGAGATTACACCTTTGTTACCGTGACGACCGGCCATCTTATCACCAGGCTGGATACGACGTTTAACCGCTAGGTAAACTTTAACAATCTTAAGAACGCCAGGCGCGAGATCATCACCTTGAGTGATTTTACGACGCTTAGTTTCAAACTTCTTATCGAAGTCTGCTTTTAGCTCATCCCACTGCTCAGCAAGTTGCTCAAGCTGTGTTTGTAGCGCATCGTCTTCTAGAACTTGCTCTAGCCATTGCTTACGACCGATAGTATCAAGCTTAGCTTCAGAGTAACCACCAGACAGAAGTACAGCTTTAACACGGTTAAGAAGGCCACCCTCAAGAATTTGGAACTCTTCAGTTAGGTCTTTCTTAGCTTCTTTAAGCTGCATCTGTTCGATTTCAAGTGCACGCTTGTCTTTCTCTACGCCATCGCGAGTGAAGACTTGTACATCGATGATAGTGCCCGAAACAGAGTTTGGTACACGTAGAGAAGTATCTTTAACATCAGATGCTTTCTCACCGAAGATAGCACGTAGTAGCTTCTCTTCAGGAGTCAGTTGAGTTTCACCTTTAGGTGTTACTTTACCAACTAGGATGTCGCCACCCTTAACTTCAGCACCAATATAAACGATACCTGACTCGTCTAGTTTAGACAGAGCAGACTCACCTACGTTTGGAATATCAGCTGTGATCTCTTCAGAGCCCAGCTTAGTATCACGAGCCACACAAGATAGTTCTTGAATGTGGATAGTCGTGAAACGGTCTTCTTGAACTACGCGCTCAGATACTAAGATCGAGTCTTCGAAGTTGTAACCGTTCCAAGGCATGAACGCGATACGCATGTTTTGGCCAAGAGCTAGTTCACCAAGGTCTGTTGAAGGACCGTCAGCAAGAACATCGCCGCGTGCAACTGGTTCGCCAGGAAGTACAGTTGGACGTTGGTTGATACATGTGTTTTGGTTCGAACGCGTGTACTTAGTTAGGTTGTAGATATCGATACCAGCTTCGCCAGGTACCAACTCATCTTCGTTAACCTTAACTACGATACGAGAAGCGTCTACAGACTGAACTTGACCACCACGTTTAGCAACCGCTGTAACACCAGAGTCAACTGCGATGTTACGTTCAATACCAGTACCTACTAGAGGCTTATCAGCCTTAAGTGTTGGTACAGCTTGACGTTGCATGTTCGCACCCATCAATGCACGGTTCGCATCATCGTGTTCTAGGAACGGGATAAGCGAAGCAGCGATAGATACTACTTGGTTTGTCGCAACGTCCATGTAGTCAACGTGATCACGAGGGTGAAGACCAGATTCACCTTTTTGACGAGCTGTGATTAGCTCATCTGCAAACGTACCTTCTTCTGTAAGAACAGTGTTTGCCTGCGCGATTACGAATTGACCTTCCTGGATTGCAGACAGGTAATCAACTTCTTCTGTTACTACACCATCTACTACACGACGGTACGGAGTTTCTAGGAAACCGTAATCGTTACAACGTGCAAACGCAGATAGCGAGTTAATTAGACCGATGTTTGGACCTTCAGGCGTTTCGATCGGACATAGACGACCGTAGTGAGTTACGTGAACGTCACGTACTTCGAAGCCTGCGCGCTCACGAGTAAGACCACCAGGACCTAAAGCAGAGATACGACGCTTGTGCGTAACTTCTGACAATGGGTTGTTTTGGTCCATAAACTGTGAAAGCTGTGAAGAGCCAAAGAATTCTTTAACTGCAGCAGAGATCGGCTTAGCGTTGATAAGATCTTGAGGCATGATTGCATCAAGGTCACCAAGGCTTAGGCGCTCTTTAACGGCACGTTCTACACGAACTAGACCAACACGGAATTGGTTTTCTGCCATTTCACCTACCGAACGGATACGACGGTTGCCAAGGTGGTCGATATCGTCCACTTCACCAATACCGTTACGGATACCAATCAGTTTCTTCATCACTTCGATGATGTCTGATTCATCCAGAGTACCGCGCTCTTCTTCTTCTTCACGCTCGATAGAGCTGTTGAACTTCATACGGCCTACAGTTGATAGGTCGTAACGTTCTTCAGAGAAGAATAGGCTTTCGAATAGAGATTCTGCAGCTTCTTTCGTTGGTGGCTCGCCAGGACGCATCATGCGGTAGATTTCTACCAATGCAGAGATGCGATCTACTGTGCTATCTGCACGTAGAGTATCTGACATGAATGGACCGTGATCTAGGTCATTCGTGAACAGAGTTTGTAGAGCCTTGTGGCCTGCTTGAGACAGGTTAGCAAGTGCTTCTAGGCTAATCTCTTGGTTCGCGCCAACGATGATCTCGCCAGTTGCTTCGTTGATGTAATCTTTAGATGCAACTTTACCAACGATGTACTCTACTGGTACTTCGATGTGCTCAACGCCATCTTTTTCAAGTTGACGGATATGGCGAGCAGTAACACGACGACCAGTCTCAACGTAAGTTTTGCCGTTTGCTTCGATGTCGAATGACGCAGTTTCACCACGTAGACGATCAGGAACCAACTCCATAAGAAGAGTTTGGTCTTTAACTTCGAAGTTCACTTTGTCGAAGAACAGATCTAGGATCTCTTCAGTCGATTTACCAAGTGCACGAAGAATAATCGATGCTGGTAGCTTACGACGACGGTCGATACGTACGAATAAGTTATCCTTAGGGTCGAACTCAAAGTCTAACCATGAGCCACGGTAAGGAATTACACGTGCGTTATAAAGAACTTTACCTGATGAGTGGGTCTTACCCTTATCACTGTCGAAGAACACGCCTGGGCTTCGGTGCAGCTGGGATACGATAACCCTCTCGGTACCATTAATTACGAAAGTACCATTGTCTGTCATAAGCGGAATTTCGCCCATGTAGACTTCTTGTTCTTTAATGTCTTTTACAGTACCTGCTGGTGCATCTCGATCAAAGATAACTAGACGTAGTTTTACGCGTAGTGGCTTTGAGTAAGTAACACCGCGGATTTGACATTCTTTAACGTCAAAAACTGGCTCACCAAGACGGTAGCTAACGTATTGCAGCTCAGAATTGCCGTTGTAGCTCTGAATTGGAAATACAGAACGGAAAGCAGCTTCAAGACCGTATTGACCTTCTGGATCCTGTTCGATGAATTTGTCGAAAGAATCAAGCTGGATCGATAACAGGTATGGAATGTCCAAAACTTGTGGACGAGTACCAAAATCCTTACGGATGCGCTTTTTCTCGGTATAAGAGTAAACCATGGGGTTCCTCAGCTCGCTGATAAGTGACCCAAACCACCCAAAACACTCTTCAGAGGGGGTGGTGACAAACAGCTGTTTAGTGGTAGTGAACAATCATTTCGAAAAAATGACTGTTTTTTTGCTCGGATTATGACGGTTAAACAGCGGAAATTTCGTCATAGCCCTACAGCGCAAAAAGGCCGGTGGTTAATAAACCACCAGCCATTAGCCTTGCGGCTATGAAATTAAGTAATAATTACTTGATTTCAACAGAAGCGCCAGCTTCTTCTAGCTGTGCTTTAAGAGCTTCAGCTTCAGCTTTGTCAACGCCTTCTTTAAGCGCTGCAGGAGCTGAGTCTACAAGACCTTTAGCTTCTTTAAGACCTAGGCCAGTTGCGCCACGTACAGCTTTGATAACTTGTACTTTGTTAGCGCCAGCAGCAGTTAGGATAACGTCGAATTCAGTTTGCTCAGCAGCAGCGTCGCCGCCAGCTGCGCCGCCAGCTACAACAGCAGCAGCTGCAGTAACGCCGAATTTCTCTTCCATAGCTTCGATAAGCTCAACAACTTGCATTACAGACATTTCTGCAACTGCGTCTAGGATTTGCTCGTTAGTAATAGACATAACAATTCTCTTTTAAGTCAACAATAAGTTTAAATAGCAACCAGTGAAAAGCAAGGCTTATGCCGCAGCTTCTTCTTTTTGGTCGCGAACAGCAGCGATAGTACGAACCAGCTTGCCAGCAGAAGCTTCTTTCATGCACATCATTAGGCGTGCGATAGCTTCGTCGTAAGTTGGTAGTGTCGCTAGTACTTCAGCATCAGTAACTGCGCCTTCAAATGCAGCAGCTTTGATCTCGAAATCTTTATTCTCTTTAGCGAAGTCTTTGAAAAGACGCGCTGCAGCACCTGGGTGCTCATTAGAGAATGCGATCAGAGTTGGACCAGTGAAAGTGTCTACTAGACACTCGTAGTCTGTACCCTGAACCGCACGGCGTGCTAGTGTGTTACGAACAACTTTCATGTAAACACCCGCTTCGCGAGCTTGTTTACGTAGAGAAGTCATTGCGCCAACTTCAACGCCACGAGAATCAGCTACAACTGCAGAAAGTGCACCACTGGCAGCTTCGTTGACTTCAGCAACAATTGCTTTTTTGTCTTGAAGATTTAAAGCCATTTGGATTAACCTCTGGTTGTGATTACAGCACTCAATACAAAATGTAATGAGCGTTTACGATGTTATTTAAAAATGAATAAATTCACTTCAAACCACAACATCGCCTACGTAGGTTTTATTAAGCTATCAATAATCTAATGAAAATCGACAGCGCCTACGGTCTTGGGATAGATGATTTCAAATTGCTTTAAAACCACCCAACCACAAATATTAGGCGCAGAAGTATACACTAAATCTGCGCCTAAGCAAATTAGTTTGCTTGAGTGTCAAGACTAGCTTGATCAACAGCAACACCAGCACCCATCGTAGTAGAGATGCTTACTTTCTTCAGGTAAGTACCCTTAGCTGAAGAAGGCTTAGCTTTCTTAAGAGCAACTAGAAGTGCTTCTAGGTTCTCTTGAAGCTGGTTAGCTTCGAAAGATGCTTTACCGATAGTAGTGTGGATGATGCCGTTCTTGTCGTTACGGTAACGAACCTGACCAGCTTTAGCGTTCTTAACCGCTTCAGCAACGTTAGGAGTTACAGTACCAACTTTAGGGTTTGGCATAAGGCCGCGTGGACCTAGGATTGTACCTAGTTGACCAACAACACGCATTGCATCTGGAGAAGCAACAACTACGTCGAAGTTCATTTCGCCTTTTTTCACTTGCTCAGCAAGATCTTCCATACCAACGATATCTGCGCCAGCAGCTTTAGCAGCTTCTGCGTTTGCACCTTGAGTGAAAACAGCAACGCGGATGTCACGGCCAGTACCGTGAGGTAGCACAGTTGCGCCACGAACGTTTTGGTCAGATTTACGAGCATCGATGCCTAGGTTAACAGCAACGTCTACAGACTCAACGAATTTAGCAGTCGCTAGTTCTTTAAGAAGAGCAACAGCTTCGTTGATTTCGTATTCTTTAGTTGAGTCAACTTTGTCGCGGATTACGCGCATACGCTTAGTAAGTTTTGCCATGATCTTATCCCTCTACCACTAGGCCCATTGAACGAGCAGTACCAGCAATAGAACGCTTCATTGCTTCGATGTCAGCACCAGTCATATCAGCAGCTTTAGTTTCTGCGATTTCTTGGATTTGAGCGTCAGTTACTGTGCCCACTTTTTCAGTGTTTGGACGACCAGAACCAGACTTAACGCCAGCAGCTTTCTTAAGAAGAACAGCAGCAGGTGGAGTCTTAGTTACGAACGTGAAAGAACGGTCGTTGTAAACAGTAATAACTACTGGAGTAGGTAGACCTTTCTCAACAGATTCTGTTTTTGCGTTAAACGCTTTACAGAATTCCATGATGTTCACGCCGTGTTGACCTAGAGCAGGACCAACCGGTGGACTTGGGTTTGCCATACCAGCTGCAACTTGCAGTTTGATATAAGCTTCAACTTTCTTAGCCATGATATTTCCTAATATTTGGGTACATGCGCCAGCCGTAAGGCGAGCTCCCCATAATTTCAATTAACTCTTTTTTACTTCCGCAGAAGCAAAAAGGCGCGAAATTATAATCATAATTCGCGCCTTTAACAACCCTAAAAAGGTGATTTTTTATACTCTTTAATTTTGAACAGCTTATGAACTATTTATCCACAACTTGCTCAAAAGGTAAGAGTATTAGTCCAGTTTTTCAACCTGACCAAATTCAAGCTCAACCGGTGTTGCACGACCAAAGATCGATACAGATACCTTAATGCGGCTTTTCTCGTAATCTACTTCTTCAACAGTACCGTTGAAGTCAGCAAATGGACCATCGTTCACACGAACCACTTCACCCGCTTCGAACATTGTCTTAGGACGTGGAGACTCGCTCGCTTTCTCTAGACGGTTCAAGATAGCATCAGCTTCTTTGTCAGTGATTGGTGCAGGACGATCAGAGGTACCACCAATGAAGCCCATAACACGCGGAATGCTGCGTACTAAGTGCCATGATTCATCATTCATGATCATTTGAACTAATACGTAGCCAGGGAAGAATTTACGTTCACTTTTACGACGTTGGCCTGCACGCATTTCCACTACTTCTTCAGTAGGTACTAGCACATCGCCAAATAGTTCTTCCATGTTGTGCATTTTAATATGCTCGCGTAGCGACTGTGCAACACGACCTTCAAAGCCAGAAAAAGCTTGAACTACATACCAACGTTTTTTTGGAGCTTCACTCATGAATCAGAACCCTCTACACCCCAGTTGCTAGAGAAACTAGACGGACCATAATGCCGTCAATTCCCCAAAGCACTAGAGACATAACAATACATACAGCTAAAACGATCAATGTAGTTTGCATAGTTTCTTGGCGAGTAGGCCAAACAACTTTACGAATCTCCATACGAGATTCTTTTGCAAAATCGATCGCAGCTTTACCTTTAGTTGTTGTTGCTGCAACGCCTAGTGCGGCAGCAATCAGCACAACTACACCTGCAGCGCGAATTACAACAGACAATTCACCATACAGGTAATTACCCACAACAGCAGCAGCCAACAGAACAAAAGCGACAATCCACTTCATTGTATCTGCTGCACTTGAGCTATCAGGAGTTTCAGCGTTTGCTTTCATAAAACCAACCTGTGATAAGTCTTAAATATAGACGACAATAACCCCGCTGTTGCAGGGCACATTCCTTTGCGTTGCAAAACAACACATCTAACAGTCATTTTAGTCAAAAAGACCGTTTAATTCTTTGCTAAGAGCCGAAATTGATGTCAAATCACTCAACTCTTTTTTCAGCGCAGAAAAAGGGCATCAAATGATGCCCTTTTTACTAGTGGTTCGTCAAATCTTATGCAAAGATTTTAGCTACAACACCAGCACCAACTGTACGGCCACCTTCGCGGATTGCGAAACGTAGACCTTCGTCCATTGCGATTGGAGCGATTAGCTCAACAGTCATTTGAACGTTGTCACCTGGCATTACCATTTCTACGCCTTCTGGTAGAGTGATGTCGCCTGTTACGTCAGTTGTACGGAAGTAGAACTGTGGACGGTAACCTTTGAAGAAAGGAGTGTGACGGCCGCCTTCGTCTTTAGAAAGTACGTATACTTCAGACTCAAACTTAGTGTGTGGGTTGATAGAACCTTTCGCAGAAAGTACTTGACCACGTTCAACGTCATCACGCTTAGTACCACGTAGAAGTGCACCAACGTTCTCACCTGCACGACCTTCGTCAAGCAGTTTACGGAACATTTCAACACCAGTACAAGTAGTAAGAGTAGTCTCTTTGATACCAACGATTTCTACTTCGTCACCTACACGTAGGATACCGCGCTCGATACGACCAGTTACAACAGTACCACGACCTTGAATTGAGAATACATCTTCAATTGGTAGTAGGAACGGTTGGTCTACTGCACGCTCTGGCTCTGGGATGTAAGAATCTAGTGCTTCTGCAAGCTCAACGATCTTGTCTTCCCACTGCTTCTCGCCGTTTAGTGCGCCAAGTGCAGAACCTTGGATAACTGGTAGGTCATCACCTGGGAAGTCGTACTCAGAAAGAAGTTCACGAACTTCCATTTCTACTAGCTCAAGTAGCTCTTCGTCATCAACCATGTCACATTTGTTCATGAATACGATGATGTAAGGGATACCAACTTGACGACCAAGTAGGATGTGCTCACGAGTTTGAGGCATAGGGCCGTCAGTCGCAGCAACAACTAGGATACCGCCGTCCATTTGTGCAGCACCAGTGATCATGTTTTTAACATAATCCGCGTGTCCTGGACAGTCTACGTGTGCGTAGTGACGTGCTGGAGTATCGTACTCAACGTGAGAAGTTGCGATTGTGATACCACGCTCACGCTCTTCTGGAGCGTTATCGATAGATGCGAAATCTTTAGCAACACCGCCGTACACTTTTGCAAGCGTAGTACAGATAGCAGCTGTTAGAGTTGTTTTACCGTGGTCAACGTGGCCGATAGTACCAACGTTTACGTGCGGTTTCGTACGTTCAAATTTTTCTTTAGACATGGGGTGTCCCTCTAGGTACGGATTAGGTGGCTTAAAATAAGACCACGCAACCAAAAAAATGGTTTTCTTTATTAAAGGAGAAGAAGCTTTAGACTGGTGCTAATACCCAGAGTCGAACTGGGGACCTCACCCTTACCAAGGGTGCGCTCTACCGACTGAGCTATATCAGCACACAAAATGAGTTGGAGCGTGCAGCGGGAATCGAACCCGCATCATCAGCTTGGAAGGCTGAGGTAATAGCCATTATACGATGCACGCAACACGTAACTCTGTTTGAGCTATTTAACCTTTAGAATATGGTGGAGAGGGACGGATTCGAACCATCGAAGGCAGTGCCAACAGATTTACAGTCTGCTCCCTTTGGCCACTCGGGAACCTCTCCAAATTTTGAGCTTTCTCTCGCTTTCCTTAAAGGAAGGGAGAAAGTGGTGCCGACTACCGGAATCGAACTGGTGACCTACTGATTACAAGTCAGTTGCTCTACCTACTGAGCTAAGTCGGCACAAGTGGGGCGCATTTTATTGAATGATTTTCCACCTTGCAATAGTAAATTGAAAAAAAGTGCAAAATTCTCTTACCAAACTCCAACATACGGCTATTTAGCTCAAGGTTTCTATCTTTAACCCGCATCTAGCACAGGAAGATATTTTATTTATCTATCGCTTGATGTATTTTCCATGCACTTGTTTTGTTATCCACTATAGAGTTTTGTATGAGCCCATTTATGTCATTTGACCGCGAACGCTGGTCTGAGCTAAGGAATTTAGTTCCGATGACACTTTCTGAAAGCGACTTAAAAGAGCTTCAAGGCATCAATGAAAAACTCACAATGGAAGAGGCTGTGGAGATCTACCTACCGCTTTCTCGCCTATTGAATCTCTATGTGGCAGCCAGACAAAACAGAAACTCGGTACTTCATGAGTTCCTAGATAAGAAAGAGAAAGCGCCACCTTTTATCATCGGGATTGCAGGTAGTGTTGCGGTTGGTAAAAGTACGACTGCGCGACTGCTTAAAGCCCTACTCTCTCGTTGGGAAAACCACCCAAAAGTTGAGCTAGTCACAACGGACGGTTTCTTGTACCCAAATGAAGTGTTGGAAGAGAAAGGTTTGATGAGTAAAAAAGGCTTCCCTGAGTCTTACGACATCAAGCGTCTAGTGAACTTTGTCTCTGATGTGAAGGCGTGCAAAAGAAATGTCACCGCACCGGTATACTCGCACCTAACTTACAACATTACTGATGATGTTAAGTGTGTCGACCTACCTGATGTGCTTATTATTGAAGGGCTTAATGTCTTACAGAGTGGCATGAACTACCCACACGAACCGCATCGTGTGTTTATTTCAGACTTCCTTGATTTCTCACTCTATGTTGATGCTGACAGCCAGCAGATCAAAGAGTGGTACATCAATCGTTTTATGAAGTTTCGCGACGGGCCGTTTACCAAGCCTGGTTCGTACTTTAGTCATTACACTAAGCTGTCGAATCAAGCTGCACTAGACAAAGCGGAAGGAATCTGGAGTTCAATCAATGGCTTAAACCTTGAACAAAATATCCTTCCGACAAGAGAAAGAGCGCACCTGATTTTGCGAAAAGGCGCAGATCACATGGTTGAAGAAGTGTTACTCAGAAAATAGTAACGCCTTAATCCCCTTTTCGTAGTGATATTTCGCCACCAATATAACTCTCGATGCCATTCTCGGTTTTGAGTAACACAGCCCCCTGTTCATCGATGCCTTGAACAACACCTTCAATTTCTCTAGGTCCAATAATCAACCTAACATTGCGACCTAAGAAATTATCTAAGCGATTCCAACGTTCTACGAAGTTAGACATACCTTTCAATTCATAATCCACAAGAGACTTATCCCAAGCATTGATCAGAGCCTGTGCTAATTGGTTACGATCTGGCACCTTCCCGTCACACACTTCTTTAAGAGAAGTCCACGGTTGACCAATACCTGATGTTGTTGGGTCCATAGATAGATTTAGTCCTAAACCAATCACAATATGAGCTGCGCCACCTGACTGTCCAGAGAGCTCGACCAAGATACCCGCGAGCTTCTTGTCATTGTGGTATAGATCATTCGGCCACTTAAGCTTGATGCCTTCAACGCCCATCTCTTTTAAAGCCTCAACAACGGCTACGCCAACCACAAGGCTTAAGCCCATTGCAGCAGCCATACCAGCGTCAAGTCTCCAGTACATTGAAAGGTACAGGTTTGCACCAAATGGCGATACCCACTCTCTTCCACGACGCCCGCGGCCAGCAGCTTGATATTCAGCAATACAAACCGAACCGGACTCAAGAGTATTCGTACGCTCTAACAAGTGTTGATTAGTAGAACCAATGATTGGGATCAGATCAAGCGAAGCGTCAGGGCTCGGAGCTGACAATTTCTCTTGGTCAAGCATGTCCAACTGGTTAGCTAACTTGTAGCCCTTGCCTTGCACTCGATAGATATCCAATCCCCACCCTTGAATCCCTTTAATGTGCTTACTGATAGCCGCTCTTGAGACGCCTATCATCTCGCCGAGGTCTTCTCCGGAATGAAACTCGCCACCGGAAAGGCATTTTAGTAGTGCTAACTTAGTACTGTGCTCCCTCACACTAATGCCTCCAAAGCTCTATCTAGGTTTGTCTCGCTATCTCTACCCATAAAGCGGACTTCGTGTTCCAACTGAATATCGAACTTGTTCAGGACAGCTTGACGAACTCGGTCTGCAAGCTTAAGAATGTCGATAGCAGAAGCTTGATCATAATTGATGAGAACCAGTGCTTGATTCGGGTGAACTTGAGCGCCGCCTTCAGTTACACCTTTAAACTGGCATTGATCAATCAGCCATCCTGCGGCAACTTTGATCATGTCGTTACTCTCGTAACCAACGATGTTTGGGTACAGCTCTGACAGGCGATCAAAATGATCTTTAGTGATCACGGGGTTTTTGAAAAAGCTTCCAGCATTGCCCTGTTTCGAAGGGTCTGGCAGTTTGCTCGAACGAATAGCACATACTTCATCGAATATCGTACTAGGGGAAAGTGTTTCTGCTGGCAGGCTTTTAAGTGGGCCGTAATGGTTACATGGCTTCCACTCTTTCGGCAGTGTTAAACCAATCGCGACAACAATCGCTTTGCCATAAAGCGCATGTTTAAAAATAGAATCTCGGTAACCAAAGAGGCATTCCTCTTTGCTTAATCGCTTAACTGTATAAGTATCCAGACAGAGAATATCGACGTATTCACAGACATCTTGCAGCTCAACGCCGTACGCACCAATATTCTGAATAGGTGCAGAGCCAGAACAACCCGGTATCATTGCAAGGTTTTCTAAGCCACCAAGCCCTCTATCAACACTCCACTTAACCAAGCTAGGCCAATCCTCACCACCATTAACATGTAGATGGTGATGACTCTCTGTCTCTGTTAGCGTAATTCCAGCTAACTGGTTCACAATAATCAAGCCTGCAAAGTGCTCAGTAAAAAGCATATTACTGCCCTTACCCAGTATTAACTTAGGCAAAGTTGACCATTTAGGGTCTTGATAAACTGTAATCAGTTCTTCGATAGTCGTGACTTCAACCAACGCATCACATGTCTGATCGATGGAAAAAGTATGAACGTTTTTTAAACTAGCATTGAGATGGAATTGCATGACGATATTCAATTAACTTACACTGCAGCCATTCTACAGCAGATAAACCAGTGGCGCAGTGACTGAATGAACAATGTCATCATTACCCAATTAGACCCAGTAAAGGTTCCCCTCGTAAAACGTTTCTACAAGGAACATTATCCAACAGGGAAAGCCAATAAGAGTGAGCTTATCTATTCATTACTCATGGATAACGAGCTTTGTGGTGTCGTGCGTTTTCGGACGATAGAAAATGTTCGCTTACTTACCGGAATGGCTATATCAAAAGAACATCGTGGTAAGCAATTAGGCTCTCAGCTTATGGATTATTGTGCTCAGCATACACTGACGGAAAACGACTACTGCTTTGCATACGCTCACCTCACCAGCTTTTACTCACGACATCAGTTCGTACAGATCGCTCCAGAACAGCTACCCAATGGCTTAAGAGTTTTATACGAGCGCTATTCGAATAGCGGAAAAGATCTCATTCCTATGCATTATCAGCAAAATTGTTAGAGAATGCCTCGATTATCTAGTATTTGGGTCTATCCCTTTGGTAAAATTAAAGGTTCGCAATTTTGCATATTTTTAAGGTAAAACAGTCAATATGATTGCCAGTAGGAATCCATTCATACAGTTGCCAACCATAGCGCAGAATCCTGACAAGTTTGAAGTACTACTATCAGCGCAAGAGTTTCGAACTCGCTTACTTGATGAGATATCTCGCGCAACGACTCGTATTAGTTTAGTCGCTTTGTACCTTGAAGATGATGAGGCTGGCCGTGAGATCCTAACTGCCTTATATGAAGCAAAGCAAAAGAATCCAGAACTAGACGTGAGTGTATGTGTCGATTGGCACAGAGCTCAACGTGGATTGATTGGCGCAGAGTCCTCTGAAGGCAACGCGGCAATGTATAAAGAGTTTTCTGAAAAGTATCAGCACTCTGTTCCTGTCTATGGCATCCCTGTTCGCGGTAAAGAAGTCTTTGGCGTATTGCACCTAAAAGGCTTTATTGTCGATGACAGCGTGATATACAGCGGTGCAAGCCTTAACAATATCTATCTGAATTACCATGATCGCTATCGCTTTGATCGCTACCATGTTTTAAACAACGCAGCACTTGCTGATTCGATGTTTACTTACGTGCACGAGCAGATGATCTCAGACAGTGCCGTTTACGACTTGGCAGATAAGAACAAGCCAGTAACTAAAGAACTGAAACCAGCGATTCGCCAGTTCCGAGCTTCACTAGCTCGATCTCAATACCAATTCGATGGTCAGGATGTTTCGCCAGAGCAAGTCGCCGTAACGCCATTAGTTGGTATTGGTAAACGACGTAACCGTCTGAATCAAGGCATCAATCAACTTGTCGCTCAAGCTAAAGATGAGATCTTTATCTGCACACCTTACTTCAACTTCCCACCTAGCCTAGCGAAGGAAGTGAAGAAAGCGCTTAAGCGTGGCGTAAAGGTCAGTATTGTTGTTGGTGATAAAACTGCGAACGATTTCTTTATCTCACCAGAAGAAGAGTTTAAAACGATTGGTGGCTTGCCATATCTTTACGAATTGAACTTACGCCGTTTCGCTAAAGCCAATGAAGCTCACATTGCTAGCCGCAATCTATCGATTCGACTTTGGCAACACGATTCTAATAGCTTCCACCTGAAGGGTATCTGGGTTGATAAGCGTTATATGCTCCTAACAGGCAATAATCTAAACCCTCGTGCATGGAAACTCGATCTAGAAAACGGTATCTTTATCCAAGATCACTACCATCACCTAACTGATAAGTTCCAAGCTGAAGTAGACAACATTCTTCAACACACTCAGCTTATCTGTACTTATAAGCAGTTAGATAAAGTAGATAGCTATCCAACGGAAGTTCAGAAGCTAATTCGTAAGATCACTCGTGTCAAAGCAGACAGAGTGCTTAAACAGATTCTATAGCGAATAGCTGCTCATACAGTTAATCAACGCCTAGCAAACGCTAGGCGTTTTTTTATCAGTTATACGAGAGTACGAAATATATTTTCTGAACTGGTACAAACTATTAAACGTTAGCTAAGGCTCGAATATCAACTAACCTATAGAAACTCCCCACACTTTCCTTCATCGGTCTCGGGAATGACTAGATCGGACATAAGTTCATCCAACACATCTAATGATCCAAACTCCAATCAAACACACCGAATCAACCATTTCCTCCCCCTCCTAAATAACACTAAGTAGCCTCAATCAATATCAGAATAGTCTTAATCAATATCAGAATAGTCTTAATAGTTAATCTAAGTATCACGAAACTCTTACGACGACATGTGCAGATAGAAGGCATATAAAGCTTGCGAGTATTCTGACAGGAGTAGCTTTTCTAATAGGTAACCGAATAATTGGATTTTCGCACCTTCAATAACGATCAGAGTAAAGATAATCGTATATTCTTAAAGTATAAACAAGCTTCGGAAATTCGAAGAAGTGTTCTTCATAAGTGGCTTTGTGGCTGAGGTCTTTGGCAACCGGAACTCATTGGTCGAAGACTAAATTATCTATACCCAGAAACGACGAAAGCCTAGTCGTAAGACTAGGCTTTCTAATCAGTATCAGAGTGTCTGGTATTCCATCGGACTCGCGCAAGAGAAAAGCTCTTTCAACTGAAGGGAATATACAATAATTCAAATGTAAAAGAGCCCTGCTATTTCTAGCAGGGCTTTTCTAATAAGTGGCGGAGTGGACGGGACTCGAACCCGCGACCCCCGGCGTGACAGGCCGGTATTCTAACCAACTGAACTACCACTCCGCAGTGGACTACTTGTCGTCGCTGACAAGTCGTTCATAATTTAAAGCCTGGCGATGTCCTACTCTCACATGGGGAAGCCCCACACTACCATCGGCGCTATTGTGTTTCACTTCTGAGTTCGGCATGGAATCAGGTGGGTCCACAATGCTATGGTCGCCAAGCAAATTTTAAAATTCGGAAAACTGTAATTTAAAAGTAACTCTTCAAACTCATTCAAGGTCTGTCTTTGAGTCCACAAAACCCCTTGGGTGTTGTATGGTTAAGCCTCACGGGCAATTAGTACAGGTTAGCTCAATGCCTCGCAGCACTTACACACCCTGCCTATCAACGTTCTAGTCTTGAACAACCCTTAAGGACGCTTATAGCGTCAGGGAAAACTCATCTCAGGGCTCGCTTCCCGCTTAGATGCTTTCAGCGGTTATCGATTCCGAACTTAGCTACCGGGCAATGCCATTGGCATGACAACCCGAACACCAGAGGTTCGTCCACTCCGGTCCTCTCGTACTAGGAGCAGCCCCCTTCAATTTTCCAACGCCCACGGCAGATAGGGACCGAACTGTCTCACGACGTTCTAAACCCAGCTCGCGTACCACTTTAAATGGCGAACAGCCATACCCTTGGGACCGACTTCAGCCCCAGGATGTGATGAGCCGACATCGAGGTGCCAAACACCGCCGTCGATATGAACTCTTGGGCGGTATCAGCCTGTTATCCCCGGAGTACCTTTTATCCGTTGAGCGATGGCCCTTCCATTCAGAACCACCGGATCACTATGACCTGCTTTCGCACCTGCTCGAATTGTCATTCTCGCAGTCAAGCGGGCTTATGCCATTGCACTAACCACACGATGTCCAACCGTGTTTAGCCCACCTTCGTGCTCCTCCGTTACTCTTTGGGAGGAGACCGCCCCAGTCAAACTACCCACCAGGCACTGTCCGTAATCCCGATTCAGGGACCAACGTTAGAACATCAAAACTACAAGGGTGGTATTTCAAGGACGACTCCACCACATCTAGCGACGCGGTTTCATAGTCTCCCACCTATCCTACACATGTAGGTTCAATGTTCAGTGCCAAGCTGTAGTAAAGGTTCACGGGGTCTTTCCGTCTAGCCGCGGGTACACTGCATCTTCACAGCGATTTCAATTTCACTGAGTCTCGGGTGGAGACAGCGTGGCCATCATTACGCCATTCGTGCAGGTCGGAACTTACCCGACAAGGAATTTCGCTACCTTAGGACCGTTATAGTTACGGCCGCCGTTTACCGGGGCTTCGATCAAGAGCTTCGACCGAAGTCTAACCCCATCAATTAACCTTCCGGCACCGGGCAGGCGTCACACCGTATACGTCATCTTACGATTTTGCACAGTGCTGTGTTTTTAATAAACAGTTGCAGCCACCTGGTATCTGCGACTCTCGTCTGCTCCATCCGCAAGGGACTTCACTGATAAGAGCGTACCTTCTCCCGAAGTTACGGTACCATTTTGCCTAGTTCCTTCACCCGAGTTCTCTCAAGCGCCTTGGTATTCTCTACCCGACCACCTGTGTCGGTTTGGGGTACGATTCCTTACAATCTGAAGCTTAGAGGCTTTTCCTGGAAGCATGGCATCAATGACTTCACTACCGTAGTAGCTCGACATCGTATCTCAGCGTTAGTAGCGGTCCGGATTTACCTAAACCACCCGCCTACGTACTTGAACCTGGACAACCGTCGCCAGGCCCACCTAGCCTTCTCCGTCCCCCCATCGCAATTGTAAGAAGTACGGGAATATTAACCCGTTTCCCATCGACTACGCCTTTCGGCCTCGCCTTAGGAGTCGACTTACCCTGCCCCGATTAACGTTGGACAGGAACCCTTGGTCTTCCGGCGAGGGAGTTTTTCACTCCCTTTATCGTTACTCATGTCAGCATTCGCACTTCTGATACCTCCAGCAGCCCTTACAGACCACCTTCAACGGCTTACAGAACGCTCCCCTACCCCACATACCCTAAGGTATGTAGCCGCAGCTTCGGTGTATAGCTTAGCCCCGTTACATCTTCCGCGCAGGCCGACTCGACCAGTGAGCTATTACGCTTTCTTTAAATGATGGCTGCTTCTAAGCCAACATCCTGGCTGTCTGAGCCTTCCCACATCGTTTCCCACTTAGCTATACTTTGGGACCTTAGCTGGCGGTCTGGGTTGTTTCCCTCTCCACGACGGACGTTAGCACCCGCCGTGTGTCTCCCGGATAGTACTTACTGGTATTCGGAGTTTGCAAAGGGTTGGTAAGTCGGGATGACCCCTAGCCTTAACAGTGCTCTACCCCCAGTAGTATTCGTCCGAGGCGCTACCTAAATAGCTTTCGGGGAGAACCAGCTATCTCCAGGTTTGATTGGCCTTTCACCCCTAGCCACAAGTCATCCGCTAATTTTTCAACATTAGTCGGTTCGGTCCTCCAGTTGATGTTACTCAACCTTCAACCTGCCCATGGCTAGATCACCTGGTTTCGGGTCTAATCCTAGCAACTGTACGCCCAGTTAAGACTCGGTTTCCCTACGGCTCCCCTAAACGGTTAACCTTGCTACTAAAATTAAGTCGCTGACCCATTATACAAAAGGTACGCAGTCACACCACGAAGGTGCTCCTACTGCTTGTACGTACACGGTTTCAGGTTCTATTTCACTCCCCTCACAGGGGTTCTTTTCGCCTTTCCCTCACGGTACTGGTTCACTATCGGTCAGTCAGTAGTATTTAGCCTTGGAGGATGGTCCCCCCATATTCAGACAGGATATCACGTGTCCCGCCCTACTCGTTTTCACTGATGATGAGATGTCGATTACGGGGCTATCACCCTTTATTGCGGCACTTTCCAGAGCCTTCATCTGTCTCATTAAAAGCTTAAGGGCTAATCCAATTTCGCTCGCCGCTACTTTCGGAATCTCGGTTGATTTCTCTTCCTCGGGGTACTTAGATGTTTCAGTTCCCCCGGTTTGCCTCCTGTTGCTATGTATTCACAACAGGATACGTGCTTATGCACGTGGGTTTCCCCATTCAGGAATCCCAGACTCAAAAGGTTATTACTACCTAATCTGGGCTTATCGCAAGTTATTACGCCTTTCATCGCCTCTGACTGCCAAGGCATCCACCGTGTACGCTTAGTCACTTAACCATACAACCCGAAAGGGTTTCTATTTGCTTTCACTTTAAAAAGTGAAGACAAATAAGCGTATGGCAACTAACCAAGGTTTTTGGTTGTCATCAAGAAGGGTTAATTCTTGATAACTGTTTGCCGGACTCAATTGTGAATCAAATAAATTTGATTCGAATACAAGACACTTGAATGTGTTTGTTGTGTTTATACCGTTCTTATTAAATAAGAGCAGATAAACATTGAGAACTTTTAAATTTGATTGAATTACTCGTAAGTAAATCAATCAGTCAGCTTTCCAAATTGTTAAAGAGCATAAAGCAAAAAGCTTTAATCAATAACTTGCGTTATTAATTAAAGCTCTGGCTTTAACTAAATCTAAACCATCAATCTGTGTGGACACTTATCGTGAATATCTTCGTATAAGGAGGTGATCCAGCCCCAGGTTCCCCTAGGGCTACCTTGTTACGACTTCACCCCAGTCATGAACCACAAAGTGGTGAACGTCCTCCCCGAAAGGTTAAACTACCCACTTCTTTTGCAGCCCACTCCCATGGTGTGACGGGCGGTGTGTACAAGGCCCGGGAACGTATTCACCGTAGCATTCTGATCTACGATTACTAGCGATTCCGACTTCATGGAGTCGAGTTGCAGACTCCAATCCGGACTACGACGCACTTTTTGGGATTCGCTCACCATCGCTGGCTTGCTGCCCTCTGTATGCGCCATTGTAGCACGTGTGTAGCCCTACTCGTAAGGGCCATGATGACTTGACGTCGTCCCCACCTTCCTCCGGTTTATCACCGGCAGTCTCCCTGGAGTTCCCGACATTACTCGCTGGCAAACAAGGATAAGGGTTGCGCTCGTTGCGGGACTTAACCCAACATTTCACAACACGAGCTGACGACAGCCATGCAGCACCTGTCTCAGAGCTCCCGAAGGCACACCTGCGTCTCCGCTGGCTTCTCTGGATGTCAAGAGTAGGTAAGGTTCTTCGCGTTGCATCGAATTAAACCACATGCTCCACCGCTTGTGCGGGGCCCCGTCAATTCATTTGAGTTTTAATCTTGCGACCGTACTCCCCAGGCGGTCTACTTAACGCGTTAGCTCCGAAAGCCACGGCTCAAGGCCACAACCTCCAAGTAGACATCGTTTACGGCGTGGACTACCAGGGTATCTAATCCTGTTTGCTCCCCACGCTTTCGCATCTGAGTGTCAGTATCTGTCCAGGGGCCGCCTTCGCCACTGGTATTCCTTCAGATCTCTACGCATTTCACCGCTACACCTGAAATTCTACCCCCTCTACAGTACTCTAGTTCACCAGTTTCAAATGCAGTTCCGAGGTTGAGCCCCGGGCTTTCACATCTGACTTAATGAACCACCTGCATGCGCTTTACGCCCAGTAATTCCGATTAACGCTCGCACCCTCCGTATTACCGCGGCTGCTGGCACGGAGTTAGCCGGTGCTTCTTCTGTTGCTAACGTCAAGAGATAGCGCTATTAACGCTACCCCTTCCTCACAACTGAAAGTACTTTACAACCCGAAGGCCTTCTTCATACACGCGGCATGGCTGCATCAGGCTTTCGCCCATTGTGCAATATTCCCCACTGCTGCCTCCCGTAGGAGTCTGGACCGTGTCTCAGTTCCAGTGTGGCTGATCATCCTCTCAGACCAGCTAGGGATCGTCGCCTTGGTGAGCCATTACCTCACCAACTAGCTAATCCCACCTAGGCATATCTTGACGCGAGAGGCCCGAAGGTCCCCTCTTTGGCCGTAGGCATTATGCGGTATTAGCCATCGTTTCCAATGGTTATCCCCCACATCAAGGCAATTTCCTAGGCATTACTCACCCGTCCGCCGCTCGACGCCCATTAACGCACCCGAAGGATTGTTAATGTCGTTTCCGCTCGACTTGCATGTGTTAGGCCTGCCGCCAGCGTTCAATCTGAGCCATGATCAAACTCTTCAATTTAAGATTTTGTGACTCAACGAATACTGACTTCAAAACTAATATTTACCGCTCTTTCGAAAAAGAACAGAAACATGTAATTCTAAAGCTATTACCATTCCAACAGAATGGTAATGAATTGACTGTGCCAAATAACCGAGGTTATTTGTATTGGTCACTCAGTTCATTGAAATCAATTTTGATTCCGAAGAATCTGTTTTATCTAACGATAAAACGTTTTGATATTCATCAACGAGTGCCCACACAGATTGATAGGTTTAAATTGTTAAAGAGCTCTAGCGTTTTGTGATTCACACCTCAGTCGCTAGGGGTGCGTACTATACCTGCACCACTTTGAGAGTCAAGGGTTATTTTCAAACTCTTTTTCTCTACCGATTTCGCTGTGTGACTTTCGTCTCACTCCGTGTCGGTGAGGCGGCATTATAGAGAGATTGAAGGGGAGCACAAGGGCTTTTTGAAATAAAAGTTTTGTTCGCCTAAAAAGCCACCAGATCCGTATTTTTCGAATAAAAACTAAACATTTGAGACGTATCACAGCAATACATTGGAAAAATGGAAGCCATGAACGTAAGATTCATGTGTCTATTTTGTTAATGGTAGATGCGTCTATTTCGTTTATTAATATGTAGTATTCCGATATGAACTCAAAAAAATCGATGTTGTTAATTGTCGCACTGGCTGTATTAGGCGGCATTGTTTTCTCTCAGGTAGATATATCGCCTGCAATTACCTTTATCCTTGGTGTCTTGGCTTCCGCTTTTGTTGTTAACTTTTCAAGCACCGACTCAAAATCAGATTCAGAACCTAAGGCTTCAACAAAAACACTTTATGTGGGTAACCTTCCATACAAAGCAAACGAATCACATGTGCGTGAATTATTCTCAGAACATGGTGAAGTCTTTGCGGTGCGTTTAATGAAAGACAAACGCACTGGTAAAAGAAGAGGCTTTGGATTTGTTGTTATGGCAAGTAATGATGTGAATCATGCAATCTCTGCACTTAATGATAAAGATTACATGCAACGAACTTTAAAAGTACGTGTTGCAAATGATCCTAAACATCCTGAAGCGGACGAATCTGAACTGAGCTAAACCCTAACTGCTTTAACATGCTATTTAGTGCACTTTCTTTTTTAGGAAGTGTACTACAAAAAACCTCACGCACTCCCCCCTCTTTATTGTCACTTTCCAAATCCAATAAATCTTGCACTCGCTTAGCGATCGCTTTACCAGAATCAACCAATAAAACATTGCTTCCTAAGACTCGTTGAATCTCAGACTTTATCAATGGGAAATGTGTGCACCCTAAAACGGCCACATCAATAATATTGAGCATCGGTTGAAGGATTTGCTGTAACTCTTGAAGATTAATCACCTCCCCTCTGAGCTTATCTTCAGCCATATCCACCAGCCGAGTAGAACCTAAAAGCTCGACTCTTTTATTAATCGAGAAGTTTTTGATTAAGTCGTGTGTGTATTGACGAGTGATCGTTGCGGGAGTAGCAATAAGACCGACCGCTTTATTAGCAAGCAGGGATGCAGGCTTAATTGCCGGTACAACACCGACGATAGGGATAAGATTATTAGCTCTGAGTGTCGGTAAGACAATCGTGCTCGCTGTATTGCAAGCTATCACTACGATATCAATCGCGTGACTAGCCACAAAACTGGCTACTATGCTTTGAACTCTACGAATGAGCACTTGCTGATCGAGTTCACCATAAGGATAAGCCTCGTTGTCGAATACATAGATATAGTTATGATTCGGTAGTAACTGACTTATCTCTTTATATACAGATAGACCACCCACTCCAGAATCAAAGACCAATATATTTTTTTGTAGACTATCCGACACAGCGATTACCTATAATAAGTTTCGCTGCAATGATACTCCTTCGCTTAGTTTTCGCCAATCCTCACTCTATATAATGCAAGCTTGATAGCGTTGATGAACAAAACGCTCACCTTGTTCTACATTTTCTAGATCTATCTTAAGCTTTCCTTTAAAACACGGCGCTGACGTCACTAGGGTATGGAACTCACCGTCTTCACCACATGGATCGACATGACTCGGTAAACTGTCTATTAGTTCTGACGTGTATTTCTGCCCACAGTAACTCTTGTCCAATGCGTTGCTATCAACCGTGACGAGAAAGGTTTCGATTCCTCTATCTATTATCTCTTGGGCTAGCGCCTGACTGTTCTCCCCCAGAAGAGGAAACACACACTCCCAACCAACCGGTTCTATATAGCTTTTGCGGTAGTCGGCTATACCGTTACAAAACATATCGCCAAATGCGACCGCATCAATTGATAAGCCAGACCCTTTCAATGCTGAGACAATCGTACTTTGGTAAATCTCATTGCTTGGGAACACTTCAGGAAGCTCTATGGTGATGAGTGGCAAACCGATTAATTGTGCCTGCATGGCGACCACATCAATCGGAGTTACCTGAAACGGGACTTCATCTCCAACATACGTAGTATAGAGAGCAACAACTTCATACTCGGCACTCTCAAGCAAACGCTCTAGGGTTAAGGTGGAGTCTTTGCCTGATGACCAACTTATGACGACTTTCTTTTTCATTGATATACCCAATAAGAAAAAACCGCCCGAAGGCGGTTTAGGTGTTAATTAGAATTGGTAAGCTAGATTCGCAAAGTACCTACGCTCAGGCGCATTATATCCTAGCGTTGTTTGGTATTTTTCATTCGTCAGGTTATCAACTCGACCACGAACAACCAACTCAGGTGAAATCCAATACCCTACAGAAACATCCCACAAGCTTACTGATGGCAAGATATTATCTGGATCGGTGGTTTCTTTTGGATTACCCGCTCTATCACCTGTATATGTATAAGTAAGGTTTACATCGAAATCTGCATATGAAGCATCCATCAACCACTTGTAGTTTTCATCTGCTCGCTTCGCTAACTTGTTGCCTGCTGAATCTTTATGATCTTTAAATTCAGCAACAACCGTGTGATGGATAAACCACGTGTCGAAATTACCTGTAATTTCTAGCCCTTTTAATTTTGCATCTACGTTTTGAGGATACCAAGACGGACTACCCTCATACCAAATGATCAAGTTATCGACTTCATTATCGTATGCGGTCACATCCAGCTTGAATAAATCGAATTCACCGGTATATCCGATTTCGCGGTTTTCGGCTTCTTCCGGCTCTAGGTCAGGATTGGTTGTTAGATCAGAATAGCTCGGCGCTTTAAATGATGTGCCGGCAGCCGCTCTAAGTGAGTGCTTTTCGGTTAGGTAATAACGAGTACCTAAAGACCATGTGGTATGATTGTCGTATGTATCATGTTTATCGTTACGCACGCTACCTACGATTTGAACATCACCGAAACGAAGTTCAGAAGAAGCGTAAACACCCGTCGTATCGCGAGATTCCCCTGCTAGTGTATCTGGAAAGCCATATGACAAAGCATCATCATCAAGTTTTTCTCTACGCCAATCCGCACCAGCACCCACAGATACGTTCTCGTTGATGTAATACTGATTCAAGAACTGGAGATTCGTTAGGTCTATTTTCTTTTGGGTACCAGCATTGTCTTTACCTTGAGCTTGTGAATAGTCTAGGTTCTCGATCGCTTGCTGATTAGCTCTAAAGGTAGAGCTTAAGTTATCACCTTTATAATCAAGAGCAGCTGTCACACTCAGGTTCTCTGAATACCCATAGTTCTTACCACCAGAATCGTACTCAGTTAAACTATCGAACCAACGAACGGATGCACTACCAGTAAAGGCTTCATTAATAGGCTGAGAATAGGACGCGAAAAGATTCTGGCTTTCATATCCATAGTTAAGGCCAGTCGCAGGGTCTTTGATGTCGTACCCTTCAGTCTCATCAAAACCACCAGCAAGCTTCACTGTTCCGCCATTAGATAGTTTACGGGTCGTTGAAAAGTTTGCTTCCTTTTGAGCGTCACTACCTGCTCCAACAGAAATCATTGTTGATTCCGCCGAACTACCAGACGCGGTAATAACATTAATTACACCCGCTACAGCGTCAGAACCGTAGAGAGCCCCGCCAGAGCCACGAATCACTTCAACTCTTTCAATAATACCGACTGGAATATGGTTGAAGTTAATACCGCCGGCCGCAGAATCAATACGAACACCATCGACAAGAAACAATACTTGATCGCTATTGTAGCCACGCATGAAAACAGATGCGCTGTGCCCACGTCCGCCACTTTGCGATACTTCGACACCAGGCACTCGTTTTAAGACATCGACTAGGGATTTAGCTTGGGTTTCTTCTATTTCTTGTTTAGAAACAACCGTTGTTGATGCAATCACATCACTTAAAGGCTGCTCAAAACGGTTAGCCGTAACCACCATGGTTTCGTCGGCAGAGGCTTCTTGGGCGTATAAATTGGAGATAGGTGAAAGCAGCGATGCTACAGCAATCGCTAAAAGGGATTTGTTCATGTTGTTATCCTAAATCGCGTAAATTCCTACCAAACCACATCTTATGGTTTAGCTACTGGCAGGTATTCGGACTCAAGAGCACAACCTTATGGTTACCTTGTATTCGACTTCCCACAAAAAGCTATTTGCAGTGTCTTATGAATACTTGTTCTCTTTTACCGCTGCGCGTCAGTTCTGGATTCACACCAGATTCCCTCTTCAGCCATCTATACATCTAAATGGCACCAGCTTGCCGAAGATAGTATTGACCTCTGAATCATTTGTCTAGTCTAAGATAGTTATAAGCTATAGTTTTCATGGCCTATTTACACTGATTGGCTCTCAACACTGGACAAGCGCCTGTGATTGAATAAAATCTGCGCTCTTGATTTAAAAGCACGACAGCAAAAGGCATAACAATGGCGAATTTAGATGTAAACCCGCAACGCTACCAAGAACAACTGACAGAAAAGACTGAGCGTCTTACTGAAATGTTCTCAGAATATAATGTGCCTGAGCTGGAAGTGTATGAATCTCCAGAACAACACTACCGCATGCGTGCTGAGTTCCGCGTGTGGCATGAAGGTGACGATATGTATTACGTCATGTTCAATCAAGAGACCAAAGAAAAATATCGTGTAGACCAGTTCCCCGCTGCTAGTCGTCTTATCAATGACTTGATGCCTCTATTAACAGATGCAATGAAGAACAACCATTCTCTACGCCACAAGCTATTCCAAGTAGATTTCCTTTCTACGCTAAGCGGTGAGATTTTGGTGTCACTGCTTTATCACCGTCAGTTGGGTGAGCAATGGATTCAAGATGCTAAAGCGCTAAAACAGCAACTGAACGATGAAGGTTTCAATCTAAACCTGATTGGCCGTGCGCGTAAGATGAAAATCGTACTGGACCGCGACTACGTCATTGAAAAGCTAGACGTGAATGGTGACAGCTACATCTACCAACAAGTAGAGAACAGCTTTACTCAACCAAACAGCACAGTAGCAGAGAAAATGTTGGAATGGGCTGTTGACTGTACTCAAGACAGCAAAGGCGACTTGCTAGAGCTTTACTGTGGTAACGGTAACTTCTCATTAGCATTAGCACAGAACTTCGAACGTGTACTGGCAACAGAACTAGCGAAGCCATCAGTTGAATCAGCACAATACAACATTGCGGCGAACAAGATTGATAATGTTCAGATTATTCGTATGTCTGCGGAAGACTTTACCGTAGCAATGGAAGGCAAGCGTGAATTCCGCCGTCTACAGCAAGCAAACATCGATCTTAAGAGCTACAACTGCAACACTATCTTTGTTGATCCACCACGCTCAGGTATGGATGTTGATACTTGTAAGATGGTTCAAGGTTACGAGCGCATCATGTACATCTCTTGTAACCCTGAAACGTTGAAAGAGAACCTAGAGATCCTAAGCGAAACACACGACATCACTCGTTTTGCTCTGTTTGACCAGTTCCCTTACACGCACCATATGGAAGCTGGCGTATTCCTAGAGCGTAAAGCTTAAGTCTCGCTTTCAGGTCTAAGCCAAACAGCAGATACAAAAAAACGAGCCCATTGGCTCGTTTTTTTAATTTCTAAATCAACTTAAGCAGTTTTGCCGATAAAGCCGAGTTTCTTACCTACCCATGCAAGAAGCAACATCGCGACAATAATCGCAAAGAAGTTTGAGCCAGCATCAGGGTGCTGTGCCTTCACAAAAGCCGAGTGGCCAAATGCGCCAACAAAGAAACAAGCTAAACCTACTAATGGAATATCTTCAGATACTGGGTTAGTTAGGTACTCTTGGTAAAGTGCTTGTACAGCCAAGACTAAAGCAATCAGTGGGAAGATAGAGAAGCCCACTTCGCTCATTGTTACCCAAGATAACAGAGCATCACCACACACACCGGCAATAACAGCAAGTACGAGTGTCTTTCTTTCTGAACCACGGTTTACAGTATTATTTTCATTCGACATTATTCAATCCCGCCTTTTAATCGGTTACGTTCACGTTCTTTACGATACCAAAAAGCCCCTTTGGCCATCATTCGCAATTGCATGATCAAGCGTTCAGCCAGTTCATCTCGCTGACGTCGATCTAAATCTAATGCTTCTGCCCCTGAGTTGAAAACCAAGATAACGGAGGCTTCAGCTTGAGTAAAAGCTTCATCTCGTGTCATACCCGTCGTTATCAAATATTCGGTTAACTCAGCAGAGAAGTGCTGTATCTCACGAGCTACCGCCGCACGAAACTCAAACGAGGTTCCCGAGCGCTCTCGTAATAACAGTCTGAATACGTTTGGACTGCTTTCAATGAATTCCATAAAGGTTTCAACCGATGTGCGAATCACACTGCCTTCTTTTACTATGCGTTGCCTAGCTTGTCGCATGAGCTGGCGCAGTAGTAGGCCACCTTCATCAACCATGGTTAAGCCAAGCTCATCCATGTCTTTAAAGTGACGATAAAAGGAAGTCGGTGCTATTCCAGCCTCACGAGCGACTTCTCTCAAGCTTAGGTTGGAAAAACTACGATCGGCACTGAGTTGGCTAAATGCTGCATCGATTAAGCTGCGACGAGTTTTTTCTTTTTGCTGTGCGCGAATGCCCATTGGTTTCATACTTTATCAATTTCTTCTTTTACAGCCTAAACAGGCATGTCTAATACTCTCTTCAATATAACGCGAATCACTTATTTATATAAGGCACTCTGGTTATATAAGACACTCAACACGCCTCTTTGTTCACGTACCGAAGTAAATACGTTCGAAGAAAAAATTTCAATATCCACACTGTCATTTGGAGACATACGACATACCAAATATTATTTTTTCGATAACACTGCGTGATCTCACCGACTCTCTGATGCCCTTTTCATGTACCCAAGAACAGAATCAGTTAAAATCTCGCTAAAGCAATGTTAATCAAATATAACAAGGAAGATATCTATGCCACACTCCAACCACTTTGATGTAATCGTAATTGGTAGTGGCCCCGGAGGCGAAGGGGCAGCGATGGGATTAACCAAAGCCGGGTTGAACGTTGCAATCATTGAAAAAGAGAGCAGCGTTGGTGGTGGTTGTACCCACTGGGGAACCATTCCTTCCAAAGCACTGCGTCATGCCGTAAGCCGTATTATTGAATTCAATAACAACCCACTATTTTGTCAGAACAACAAAAGTATTCACTCGACGTTCTCTAACATCTTGGGGCACGCGAAATCAGTCATCGATAAACAGACTCGACTACGACAAGGCTTTTATGATCGCAACCAATGCACACTAGTATTTGGTACTGCACGCTTTATTGATACCAACACTGTCTCAGTAATGCAAAGCGATGGCACTGAAGAACATTACAGTGCCGACAAATTTGTTATCGCGACAGGCTCTCGCCCATATCAACCAGACAACGTGGACTTCCTGCACGAGCGTGTTTACGACAGTGACTCGATTCTTTCTCTTAAACACGACCCTCAACACATCATCATTTATGGTGCCGGTGTTATTGGTTGTGAGTACGCGTCTATCTTCCGCGGTTTAGGTGTTAAAACCGATCTCATCAATACTCGAGACCGCCTACTATCATTCTTAGACAATGAAACCTCTGATGCGCTTTCTTACCACTTCTGGAACAGCGGTGTAGTGATTCGTAACGACGAAACTTTTGAGAAAATCGAAGGGACGGACGATGGCGTGATCATTCACTTAGAATCCGGCAAGAAAATGCGTGCCGACTGCCTACTGTATGCCAATGGCCGAACCGGTAACACCGATAAACTTAACCTTGGTGCGGTTGGCTTAGAGGCGGATTCTCGTGGACAAGTATCAGTAAACACCAATTACCAAACCAATGTGGACCATGTTTACGCGGTAGGTGATGTGATTGGCTACCCTAGCCTAGCGAGTGCGGCTTATGACCAAGGTCGATTCGTTGCACAAGCGATTATCAAAGGTGAAGCTGAACGCCACCTTATTGAAGACATCCCAACTGGTATCTACACCATCCCTGAGATCAGTTCTGTAGGTAAAACCGAGCAAGAACTAACGACTGCGAAAGTACCGTACGAAGTGGGACGTTCTTCATTCAAACACTTAGCTCGCGCTCAAATCGCCGGTAAAGATATTGGTAGCTTGAAGATCCTATTCCACCGTGAAACCAAAGAGATTTTGGGTATCCACGTATTTGGTGAGCGTGCGGCTGAAATCATCCATATCGGCCAAGCGATTATGGAGCAGAAAGGTGAAGCAAATACCATCGAGTACTTTGTGAATACCACCTTTAACTACCCAACGATGGCAGAGGCTTATCGTGTTGCAGCACTTAACGGACTTAACCGTTTGTTCTAAATAAAGAACCAACAGGAGTATTTGACCACCCATAGGCCAAATACATAAACAGCAAGCCATAAGCTTGCTGTTTTTATTTAAAGTACTGAATAATATAGTATATGGTAGTAATTAGATCATGATGTTCTAAATACCCCTTTACCTGTACAGCCTCTATTTGTTGCTCCCTGGACTGAGCTATCTAAGTAAGCTAAGCGAGGAACTCTCCCTTCTTCCACTGAGAAATGAATAAAACACCCAAGCCAACCCCACGCATCGCCATAAAGCTCAACATTGCTAGCCACAACGCATGGTTTTCCAAACCTGAGGCCAAGTAGAAAATCGCAAAGAAGCTGCAGGTCGCCACAAACATGCTATTACGCATATCTTTGCCCTTTGTTGCTCCAACAAAAATACCATCCAATAAGAAGCACCACATAGAAACCAGCGGCATTGCGATTAACCACGGTAAATACACTTCCGCTTGGCTCTTAACGTCAGGGATTGTGGTGATCATATTAATCAAGCTAGCCCCTGAAATCGCGAACACGATAGTGAGTACCAAACAAATATTGAAGCTCCAGAAAAAGGTGCCAATCAATGATTGGTTTAATTCGTCTTTATCTTTCGCGCCAATCGCTTTACCCACCATAGCTTCCATCGCGTAGGCGAAGCCATCCATCCCATAAGAGATAATCATCAAGAAGCTCATCAACACTGCATTTGCTGCCACGACATCATCACCAAAGCTTGCACCTTGGAAAGTCATAAAAGTAAAAGTCGCTTGTAGACATAATGAACGGAGAAAGATATCGCGATTCAATTTTACGAAACGGCTCAAACCTTGACTTGTTTTCTTAAGCAAATCCCATGGCGAAGGCAGTTGTCTCTTAATCCAGATTCGATAAACGCAGATTAAACCAAACGTTAATCCTGCATAATCAGCCATTACTGATGCCAACGCGGCACCTTCAACCTGCCACCCAAGACCAATAACAAATACAATATCCAAAACGATGTTAGTGATATTAGTGATAATCACCATCCACATTGGCGCTTTGGCATTTTGGGTTCCAAGTAGCCAACCCAAAATCACGAAATTAGTGAGCGCAGCAGGTGCACTCCACGCTCGAATAGAGAAATACTGCTGACCATAGTGTTTCACTTGCTCACTAGCACTACTCAAAGAGAAAACCAGATCCGCAACCAAGCTATGCAAAAGTAAGAAGACACCAGCAAATCCTAAAGCCATGGTAACCCCCTGCACGAACACCAAACCGAGCTGCTTGCCATCATCTGCACCATAAGATTGTGCTGCGAGCCCAGTTGTCGACATGCGCAAGAAACCGAGCAGCCAAAAGGTCACGCTGATCATAGTGCCACCTAATGCGACACCACCAAGATACCAAGAATGTTCTAAATGACCGATAACCGCGGCATCGACTAAACCCAGTAGTGGAACAGTTATATTAGAAAGAACCATCGGGATCGCGAGCAACAGCACTTGTTTGTGCATTGCTTGATTAGATAGCGTTTGGAAAATAGTTTGGGGATTAAATAGCTTCACGATCACCTCTTCGATTAGAGGCGATAGTTTAACCTAGTGAGTGGGCTTTCACTATGTTGCGAGGTTTTGCTTATAGCAAGGCGGGCTTTGGTGGTGGGTAAGTTAAATCGCTGGCACTACCATTTAACTAACACCAATTGTGGCGTTAAACGCTTTTTGACCTGAGAGATCTTGCACAATAATCGCTGCCATAATTTCCAACGATTACATTGCTGATCTAGTGGAGAAAAGGCTTTTACCCATTGCGTCCATGGCAACCAATTTAGAATGCTGTCGACTGGAGAGGACAAGCCATGAGCATAATCACCAGAACCAAGCTTTTTACCTAGAGTGCTTGAGCTTTTGTCTCCTGCTAATACTAAACACGCATGTGCATGAGTAAAGTAGCGGCTCAGAGACTGAATAAAGTGCGCGGTCTGCTGCTCATTGCAATCAAGCAGAGCATGTTCACATACCACCATCACCGATGCTTGCTCTGGGATGTTAAGTTCATCTAACCAAGTTAGGTCATCAACAGAGCCGCACTCTAAACGATAGCGTTCATTTTTGTGGAACAAGCGTTGTCGCCAAAGCAGATTCTCGGTGACATCTAGCTCAACCCAATGACAGCGACCATTATCTAAACGGTAGAAACGGGTATCAAGCCCTGCTCCCACGTTAATAATCCAAGCATCTGGGTTATGAGATAAAAACTGTTGAACTTGAGAATCACAAAGTTGAGTCAGAGTCGCATAAAGGAGTTGTTGTTGGTCGAGTTCACCGGTAAGGCATTCTGGTGCAAGTTGGCAACGCTTGCAGGCTTGTGCTGCAATAGGGTCATAAACTAAGCCATCATCGGCAAGGCTTTCGCGGCTACGAAACCAAAGATGTTGAACGAGATTCGTCGGAACTTGAAATTCTTGATGAGCAGACCCTTGATCAGAAGAAGCCCTTTGATCAGAGGCGCGCGGCTTACGAGTAAGCGGCTTTATTTGAGGTTTGGTTGGGTTTGGCATCATCATCTTCCTTGTATCTCGACAAAGAAGATGATAATGAATATCAATTACAATAACAAGTTATTGAGAATAAATATCAATAAGCTGTTTGTAATGACTACATCCAGTCGGTGTTACGAATGATACCAACAGCAAGGCCTTCAATAGACAAGTGTTGAGATTCAAGATCGACATGGATTGGAGAAAACTCTTCATTTTCAGCATGTAACAGCACTGTTGAACCTTTACGTTCTAGGCGTTTTACCGTTACATCATCATCGACACGCGCTACGACAACCTGACCATCGCGAACATCTTGAGTTTTATGAACAGCCAGTAAATCACCATCCATAATACCGATGTCTTTCATACTTTCGCCATTTACGCGAAGTAGGAAGTCAGCCTGTGGTTTAAACATGCCAGGGTCAACTTGGTAATGCATTTCTACATGCTCTTGAGCCAGAATAGGCTCACCAGCGGCAACCTGACCGATTAATGGTAAACCTTGCTCTTCGTTTGCTGCATCTTCAAGCAAAATACGAATACCGCGAGACGCACCCGGGATAATCTCAATCGCTTCTTTACGAGCAAGAGCTTTCAAATGTTCTTCTGCAGCATTAGCAGAACGGAAGCCTAGTTCACGCGCGATTTCTGCACGTGTCGGTGGCATACCGGAATCTTCGATCTTACCTTTGATAAGGTCAAAGACTTGTTGCTGGCGGGGCGTTAACGGCTTCATGATTCACCTGTCTTTTTATACAGTTGACTGTGAGTATATCCAGTAACTGAACAAAAGCAAAGCAATTGGTTGTTTTTAGTTCATTTTTAGCGAATTACAAAAACAAGATCTCTAACCACACATAACCCGCGAGCGCCAAACAGATGAAAACAGCCGCTGAGCCGACATCTTTCGCCATCCCAGAAAGCTCATGATGCTCACTACCGATTCGATCAACAACTGCTTCAATCGCGGTATTGATTAACTCGACAACCATCACTAACACAACAGCTGAGATCATCAAGATTCGCTCAACTTGGCTTACATCCAAATAGAATGCTAGTGGAATCAGTATTGCTGCCATGAACACTTCTTGCCGAAATGCAGCCTCACTTTTAAACGAACTTGTGAGGCCTTGCCATGAAAAGCCTGCTGCTTTTATGATGCGTTTTAATCCGGTGTTTGATTTTTTGGTCATTTTTAACTCTATACTCAATCAGTTGATGAATGATTTTCCACAAACTTAACGGCAATATGACTATTTCCATTAAAAGGTTAGACCAGTTTCTGGTATTCTTGCATCGATTAAATTTACGCCTAGGCTTATCCCTATTTCACTCATAGGATTTATCCTTTTTCATCATAGAAATAGAGATACGCTTGAGCACATTGAAATAACTATTGAGGCAGTGAACCTATATGTCTTCTGGACAATCTTTTTCACGTTCATTAATGAAGCTACCTTTATCCGTATTGGTAAAGGGCACATCAATTCCTTCAAACCCTGTTGAGGATTTGAACATTGATTTGAGCAAACCGATTGTATACGCCTTACCGTTTCGCTCAAGTGTCGACATTCTTACATTGCAAAAACATGCACTTGAATTAGGTCTACCTGATCCATTAAGCAAGCTTGAAATCAACGGCAAATCACTGCAACGCTATGTTTTTATCTCTTCTCGCAAAACTCTGCTTCAAGACGATGATTATGTACCAAGCTCTTCAATTGAAGTTTTCTCTGAGTTGCTTTCACTGCATGCTGAAGACTCTGAGCTCGATGTTCAAGTTATCCCTGCCACTGTGCTTTGGGGACGTAAACCTGGTAAAGAGAATAATCAGAAGCCTTACCTCCAGGCAATGAATGGCTTAGAGAAATCAAAAGCGGTATTGCTAGCAGGCCGTGATTGTCTGGTGCGTTTCAGCCCAGTGGTTTCTCTACGTTACATGGCTAACTCACATGGCACCGACAGCACCATCGCGCACAAATTAGCGCGAGTGGCACGTATTCACTTCTCTCGCCAAAAGCTTGCTGCATCAGGCCCTAACCTGCCAAGCCGCCAAGCTCTGTTTGATCGCCTACTCAAATCAGAAGCAATCAAGAAGGCGATAGAAGACGAAGCTGAAGCAAAAAATATTTCCATAGAGAAAGCGAGCAAAGAAGCTCAGGACATCATGGATGAGATCGCAGCTAACTTCTCTTACTCGTTAATTAAACGCGGTGAGAAAATTCTGGGTTGGTTGTGGAATAAGTTGTACCAAGGCCTGCATATCAGCAACGCTTCAACGGTTCGTAAATTGGCTCAAGATGGTCACGAGATTGTTTACGTCCCTTGTCACCGTAGCCACATGGATTACTTGTTGCTTTCTTATGTGCTTTATCATGAAGGCATGGTGCCTCCGCACATCGCTGCAGGTATCAACCTCAACTTCTTCCCTGCCGGTCCTATTTTCCGTCATGGTGGTGCGTTCTTTATTCGCCGTAGCTTCAAAGGCAACAAGCTTTACTCGACGATTTTCCGTGAATACCTAGCGGAATTGTTCGCTAAAGGTTACTCAGTAGAGTACTTCAGTGAAGGTGGTCGTTCTCGTACGGGTCGTCTTCTGCAAGCGAAAACGGGCATGCTAGCGATGACCATTCAGGCAATGCTGCGTGGTATGAACCGTCCTGTTACTTTGGTTCCTGTGTACATCGGTTACGAGCACGTAATGGAAGTGGCGACGTACGCGAAAGAGTTGCGTGGCAAGCGTAAAGAGAAAGAAAACGCGAGCTTAGTGATTCGTACTATCCGTAAACTGCGTAACTTTGGTAAAGGTTACGTGAACTTCGGTGAGCCAATTCAGCTAAACCAATATCTGAACGAGCACTCACCAGAGTGGACCAAAGATATCGACCCAATGGGTACCAGCAAACCACAATGGATGGCTCCAGTGGTGAATGATCTAGCCACCAAGATGATGACGCACATTAACGATGCAGCCGCGACCAACGCACTGACACTGTGTGCGACGGCTCTGCTTGCATCGCGCCAACGTGCATTGTCTCGTGACTCTTTGGTTTCTCAGATCAACTGCTACCTGTCTCTACTTAAGAATGTGCCTTACTCTGATACGTTCACGGTACCAAAAGACAGCGCTGAAGAATTGGTAAAACATGCGGAATCACTGAACAAGTTCCTGATTGAATCCGATTCTATGGGCGACATCATTTCACTTGATCGTCACCAATCGATTCTGATGACTTACTACCGTAACAACATCATTCACTTATTTGCTCTACCGTCGTTAATTGCACAAATGACCATTCGTCAGCGCGGTTTATCAATTGACGCGATTCAAGAGAACGTTGCAGCTATCTACCCGTTCTTGAAGAAAGAGTTGTTCTTAAGCTACGACGAAGATCAGCTTGAGACTGTTGTTGCGAACATCATTGATGAGCTTGTTAGCCAAGGTATGCTGATGGTGTCGGACAACGAAGTCACCATCAACCAGTCGAACAGCCAAGCACTGATGCTACTAGGTCGTACGATCTCAGAGACGCTACAGCGCTACTCTATTGCTCTCAACCTATTGGCTGAGAACCCTGAACTGGATAAGTCGGACCTTGAGCAGAAGAGCCAGGACATCGCACAGCGTCTAGGTCGCCTACAAGGTATCAATGCCCCGGAGTTCTTCGACAAAGGTGTATTCGCATCGATGTTTGCAACGCTTAAGCAACAACAGTACCTAGATAACGATGGTAACTGCGATTTAGAAAAGACTCAGCAATTCGCTAAGCTTCTTTACTCAATGCTGTACCCAGAAGTTCGCTTGACGATTCAAGAGAGCATCCACCAAGTAGAGTAACCGCTTGGCTAGCTCGCTTTAATCGCTAGACTGAAACGATCAAAAAAGGCACCCAATGGGTGCCTTTTTATTTTTGTTCTCTTTAGCTTTAACTGCTATTTACCAGAAGGTAATAAACAAGCCAACGGTTACCGCCATTCCAACATAGTTATTATTCAGGAAGGCCTGAAAACATAAGTCTCGGTCGCGATGGCGCATCAGGTGTTGTTGATACACAAACAAGCTACCTGCGACTAACAATGCCCAGTAGAAGGTATCACCCAGTTGGTAATGCATGCCCAGAGCAATCAGCATCGCCAGTGTCACAAGCTGCAAGAAACCAACAATCAACTTATCAAAGCGGCCAAACAAAATCGCTGTCGACTTAATGCCAATCTTCAGGTCATCATCTCGGTCAACCATCGCATACTGGGTGTCGTAGGCAATTGTCCATAGTGCGTTAACCACGAAGATAAACCAGACCACGCTTGGTAGTTCATTGGTTTGTGCTGCCCACGCCATTGGAATTGCCCAGCTAAACGCCAGCCCAAGGAACAACTGTGGAAGGTGCGTAAAACGCTTCATGAAAGGGTAAATGAACGCCAAGCCAACCCCAATAAAAGAGAGCTTGATGGTTAACGGGTTCATAGTAAGTACCAGCAAGAATGAAACCACAGCTAGCACTAAAAATAGGATTATCGCTTCTTTACTGGAGACCAAACCTGAAGGCAATGGACGCTGCTTGGTGCGTTTAACGTGTCCGTCAACTTTGCGATCGGCAAAATCATTGATCACACAACCAGCTGAACGCATCAGCACCACACCGAGTACGAAAACAACCAAGACATCCAAGTCCGGCATGCCTTGTGCAGCGATAATCAGCGACCATAACGTAGGCCAAAGAAGTAATAGGGTACCAATCGGGCGATTCATTCGCGTTAATTGCCAATACGCCTTCGCTTTGGTGGCAAGCATTTACACACTCTCCTTAGAGTAAATGGGTGATGTTGGTAAAAAAAGTTCAGCCACAAGCATCGGTTTATGATTCATCCATAATCGAGAACGACGTGCGAGCAATCGCTCATCGCCTGCGATAACCCAACCGACTTGCAGCGCATCTCGCTCCACGTTCTCAGCACTGAAAACGGTTAATCCAAGCGGGACATTACCTTGTTGAGAAAGGTCGGAATGCTGATCTTCTAGCGTGACTCGGGGAATCAAGGTTCGACCTAACACCCACGGTTCGCCATCACCCTTTAAAATCACTTTACGCAGTAAGCAATCAAACGATGATAAAAGATGTTCCTCGTCTTGTTGTAGCCTTGAGCGTTCTACAACTTGATTATGAAGCAACTCAACAGACAGGTGCTGACAGCTCTTGCCCAACTTGCGGGAAAGAGAACCTTGCTCCATAAGCCACTCTTTGGTGGTTTCATTAGGAAAATCAAATGTTTCTGTACTTTGCCAATCTACATTCATTAACGAATTAAGATACAGCGATATTGGCTGATTCATACTAGTATTCAATAGGTGACTTTACACGTACAATAAAGCTTCAACTTTCGAACAAAATTAAAGCGTTCTTCGAATTGTAAACGTATTTAGATTTAGAGCGCTCATTGTAACAAGACTAATGCGTTTCGAATATCGCGAATAAACTAAAGAAAAATCACAAATATGCACAAACGTTATGTAGCCCAAATAATTCTTGCGATTACCCTACTCTTTTCAGCATCAAGTTTCGCTGAAGAGGAATCGGCACCCAAACTCGCCTACTTCACGCTAGAGCCAGACCTGACCACCAATTTTTATACTAAAGGTAAAAAACTGGGCTACATTCAGGTTCGCCTCGATATCATGGTCGCGAACAGCAATGACCTAGCTGCTATTGAGCATCACCAACCATTAATCCGCGATGCCGTGATTGAATTACTTGGTAAACAAAACGAAGAAACGATTAAATCTCTGTCTGGCCGTGAAGATTTGAGAAAGACTTTGGTTGAACACCTCAACAAGATTCTGCTGCCTGAAACGGGCAAAACCCTAATCGCTGACTTACTGTTTACCAAGTACCTTTATCAGTAATGATCTAAAAACGAATCCCAATAAAAAAGCGGCTCATCTGGCCGCTTTTTTTGTATCTATCGATTCTCGCTAACTAACGCGCTAGCTTGTTGCCGATTTCGGCGCTTTCATTGAATCTACAAAGCCGATAATCACACCTGCGACCAAACCTGCTAAGTGAGCGGTATTAGCGATAGCCATAAACGGCTGCATATACCCAAGTACCAACCATACCAACATAAAGCCAACGATCTGTCTTGGGATACCCAAACCAAGTTGCGGTGCTTTGGCGCCAACTACCCATAGGTAACCAACCAAGGCATACACAACCCCAGATAAGCCACCGAAATTTGCACCTTCAACCCAATACTGACCCGCACCAGAAAGCGCAGAAGAGACAGCAAAGATCTGCAGTAACTTAAGACCGCCTAACTTTTTCTCAATATCTCCACCCAGCTGCCACCACCATAAGATGTTGAACGCGATGTGCATAACCGAGAAATGCAAAACAGCGTGACTGAGCCAACGCCACAATTGCCATTGCTGTCCATCAACCGCTGGGAAATGTAAGGCATTAAAAATCGCCTGCCCGAAACCTATCTGCTGCAGAGCAAAAATCACCACACACACCAACATGATACTCAGTGTCACAGGGCCAGCTTTGGCTTTTATCATGCCTATGAAACTTGGCGTGTGATAATGAAAGTTACTCTTTCTGGTCTCAGCCATGTCCCAAGACGCCGCTTGATAACGCTTATGATTGGGTTCCGACAAGAAGCGATGGAGTTCAGCTTCGGTTTCAACCTGAAATTGACCATCAATAAGCCAAAGCGCAAAACGCCCTTCCCCCTCAGGAGACATCTGAATAGGGATCTGACGAGACGCCATATAATCAATAAATGCTTGAGCAAGACGTGGGTTGTCTAACACCATCAATCTAATCATTGTTACTTCCTATTCATGCTATGAGAGATGCTTGGAGCGATAAAGGTAATTAACCAGCAATCACGGGAAGTTCAGCACGGTGCCAAGCTTCGAAACCGCCATCTACACTATATACCTCTTCAAAGCCTTGGTTCACTAAATATTGTGCAGCACCTTGGCTACTAATACCGTGGTAACACATCACCAAGATAGGTTGTTCGAACCCAACCTCATCCATGAACGACACCATTGTATCGTTGGTAAGGTGGTAGGCTGTTTTTGAGTGCGCAACCGCAAAAGACTGCGGGTCGCGTATATCGACAAGTCGAGCATCACCTTGTTCAATGAGGGCTTGAGCGCCTTTAACGTCGATATGTTTAAACTGGTCCATGACTTTCTCTTTTTATACTGATTTACTTTGCTGCCATTGTAACCTATCCCAAGGCTAACAATCACATCCACTTAATAAGGTTATCCACCAGCGATCACTTTTACACCATTTGTGGATAAATCTGTGAATTGCGTGAATAAAGTGCCTTTTTAAAAATAGATCCACAACATGTAGTAATGATCCTGATCTAACTGTGGGTTAACTAAAACATATCCCCACTCGAAAAACCCGTTCAAAGCCTTACTACACCCTGCTTTTAGACAGCTGACGAATAAACTTCTCACAGAGTTATCCACAAAATCATTTTGCAAATTTCGATCGCAAAACTTGAGAAATCGATCCAAAACAAAAAGGCCGAGATCTCTCGATCTCGGCCTTTTCAAAATTCAGTTATTTACTAGCTACTATTTAGATACCAAATATTATTAGAAACTAAATGCTATCAGAAATCACCAACGGCTTGTTTCAGTTTCTTCATCGCATTCTTTTCTAACTGGCGAACACGCTCTGCAGAAATGCTGTAGGTATCCGCTAAGTCTTGTAGCGTTGCTTTGTTGTCATCTAACCAACGTGAGCGAACAATGTGTTGGCTACGTTCATCTAAGCTTGCTAGTGCTAGTCCTAGGCGATTATTGGTGTGTGACTCCCAGTTAGCCGCTTCAACCGTTTCAGCAACGTCTGATGCTTTGTCTTCTAGGTAGTAAACTGGAGCAGTGTAAGCAGAACCGCCGTCGTCATCGTCCATAGGCGCTTCAAACGTCGCGTCTTGTGCCGCTAAACGAGATTCCATTTCACGAACTTCTGAAGGCTCAACACCTAGCTCACGAGCAACAGTCTCAACTTCACCGTTATTAAACCAACCTAAACGCTTTTTAGACTTACGAAGGTTAAAGAACAGTTTACGCTGCGCCTTAGTTGTCGCTATTTTAACGATGCGCCAGTTACGCAGCACGTATTCATGGATTTCAGCTTTGATCCAGTGAACTGCGAAAGAAACCAATCGAACACCAACTTCTGGGTTGAAGCGCTTAACAGCCTTCATCAAGCCGATGTTACCTTCTTGGACGAGATCAGCCATTGGCAGCCCGTAGCCAGAGTAGCCTCTTGCAACGTGCACCACGAATCGTAAGTGAGAAAGGATCAAGCCTTTCGCAGCGTCTATCTCACCTTTGTAATGTAATCGCTCTGCAAGTCCACGTTCCTCTTCAGGCGTCAGCATTGGGTAGCTGTTTGCTGAGCGGATATAGCTATCTAAACTATCTTGTGTGACTAAAGCCATTTGATACGCTTGATTTGCCATTCGGTTCCTCATCAATCTCTGATCTGGAGTAATACATCTATTAAAACCCGACAATCTTGAACCTAAAATGAACAGGTTTCAAGGAGGGGGAAGTAATTATGCATAATCAATTCGTCTATACAAGGCAAAAACTGGTTAAGAAGTGCCTATTTTTCGTCTAAATATGACTCTATTCACCTAAACTGGTTCAATTTCTTTTAGGTGACGCTGTACAGAAAGCTTCGCGGCCACACTACCAAGCAAGGTTCCGACGATCAAAAGCAGTAAAGATTCATCCCAGCTCAGGCCAATTAAGCGGAAGTGGCTGTCATACAGCTGAGCCAAATCATCCACGGCACTGTTCAGTAATACGGTAATCAATGCCGTCATTACCCAAGCGCTAATCGAACCTAAAACACCAAACCACATCCCAGCATAAAGGTATGGGCGAAGAATGTAGCTGTCGGTGGCACCAATCAGCTTCATGGTTTGAATCTCTTCTTTATGCGCCAACACATTAAATCGTAATGTATTGCCGATAATCAAAAATACTGCGCCTAGCATCAATACCGTTAAGGTAATCACGATGACGGCTGCTAGCGCTTTGATAGCGTCTAACCTGGCTAACCAGTCTTCGTCTAGGCGAACATCGGTGACGAGCTCTTGCTTTTTAACGGTGCCAGCAAGTTCTTTAATTTGAGTATCGCTGTGTACGCTTGGCGTAATCACCAATACACCAGGTAGTGAATAGTCGTCTAGAATAGTCAGGGCATCTTCGAAACCAGAATACTGGCTGAGATCGGCAAGTCCTTGCTGCGGTGAAATGTATTCTACCAACTCAACTTGCTCCCAACTTTCAATTTCATCCTTGAGCACCATTACTCTGGGCTCAGGAATGCCATCCTCTACATAAGCACTAATTTGTGACGGGCTTGTGACATCTTGCGCCACTTCACCCACGTTCTTGCCCAATAGGTACAAACACGCAGGCATCGCCAAAGCCATTGAGATCACCGCAAGGGTCAGCAAATTACCCAGCGGGCGCTGCCACATCTGCGAGAACGATGACTTAGCTTGTTTCCAATGCACAACAAAGAAGCCGTCACTTGAAGCGCGGCTTGCTGCTCGATTAGATTGAGGTTTCTTGATGCGCTTATTAGCGGCCATAGTCTTCAACCTCACTCAAAAAGCCTTGGTTTAATTCAAGATGACGATATTGAGGGCGAGTGTTCACTAACCCAATATCGTGCGTCGCTAGGATGATCGTCACACCGGCACGGTTAAACTCTTCAAACAGTCGCAACACACGGTTAGATAATTCGGGATCTAGGTTACCGGTCGGCTCATCCGCTAAAAGTAGAGTTGGACGGTTTACCACGGCGCGAGCAATACCAACGCGTTGCTGTTCACCACCAGAAAGCTGGCTTGGTAAACAACGAGCTTTGTCGAGTAAGCCAGTTTTATCCAACGCAGCACTGACTCGGCGTTTTATTTCATTTTCAGAAATAGATTCAATACGCATAGGCAGAGCAACGTTATCGAAGATCGAACGATCCATCAGCAGGCGATGGTCTTGAAAGACAATCCCGATATTACGGCGTAAAAACGGGATGTCTTTGGCTGGGATACGTGTGATGTCGTGATCGTTGAACCAGACACGTCCATCGGTTGGACGCTCTATCGCGCAGATCAACTTCAGCAAGGTACTTTTACCAGCACCGGAGTGCCCGCCTAAAAATGCCATCTCTCCACGTTTGAGGTGAAAGTCCACTTTTTGGAGCGCTTGGCGTCCGCCTCGGTAGGCTTTACTCACTTGCTGAAATTTGATCACCGAAAATTCCTCTTACGATCACTAATATCAAATTTAAAACGGTAGCAGGTTAAGGATAAACCACTTTGCTACTCGCGTTACTCTTCGCGGCTAAATAGCGCTTCAATAAAGTCTTTTGACTCGAATGGACGTAAGTCGTCAATGCCTTCACCAACACCAATGTAACGAATTGGAATCTGGAACTGGTCTGCAATTGAGAAAATCACACCACCTTTCGCCGTACCATCAAGTTTAGTTAGTGTAATACCCGTTACCGGTGCAACTTCACTGAATAGTTTTGCTTGGCTGATAGCGTTCTGACCAGTACCTGCATCAAGCGTTAGCATGATTTCGTGCGGTGCAGAGTCATCAATCTTCTTCATTACGCGAACAATCTTGCGTAACTCTTCCATTAGGTTGCTCTTGTTCTGCAAACGACCGGCTGTATCGGCAATCACTACGTCAACGCCACGTGCTTTTGCCGCTTCAATTGCATCGTAGATAACTGACGCACTGTCCGCACCTGTGTGCTGAGCGATAACAGGTACATCGTTACGCTGACCCCAAACCTGAAGTTGTTCAACAGCTGCAGCACGGAAGGTATCGCCCGCCGCTAGCATCACTTTCTTGCCTTCGTTTTGGAATTGTTTCGCCAGCTTACCGATAGTGGTTGTCTTACCTACACCGTTCACGCCAACCATTAAGATAACGTAAGGTGTTTTAGTCGTATCAACAACTAATGGCTGTTCCACTTGGCTTAGGATATCCGCCATCTCATCTTTGAGCAGACCATAAAGCGCTTCACCGTCTTTTAGGTCATTGCGAGATGCTTTTTCTGTCAGGTTTTCAATGATCTTAACTGTGGTATTCATACCCACGTCAGCGATCAGAAGCTGCTCTTCTAACTCTTCAAACAGGTCTTCATCGATTTGCTTACCTTTGAACAGACCAAAGAAGCCAGCACCAATGTTTGCTTTAGTGCGGCTTAGGCTACGCTTAAGACGAGCAAAGAAGCTTTCTGTTGGCTTCTCTTGTACTTCTTCAACCTTAGCTTGAGGAGCAACGACTTCTTCCTGTTCTGCTTCTGCTTCTGCTTCTGCTTCTGCTGGGACAAGTTGCTGTTCTTGTTGAGCCTCTTCAAGCGCTTGCTCTGATTCAGCAAGCTCAGATTCAACTGACTCAGCTTCAGTTGATTTAATTACTTCAGCTTCAGACGCGGCCTGTTCAGCCTCGACTTGTGATTCAACTTCAGTTTGATCTTCAACGTTTTCTACGTTCGCTTCATTCTGAGTTTTTGGGCTTTGTTCTTCTTCACCAAAACCAAGCCACGATAATAATCCGCGCTTCTTTTTTTCCGTCATCCGAGGAGTTTCCTAGATCTACTAATTAACTGTATTGACTTAATGCACGTCGACTCTTTGCTATTGTTATACAATACAAGCTTGTACAAACGAATAGTAAAGAAAAATGACAAAGCAGTGATAAGTTTGCTTTTAGCTTGATACACTTTGTCATTGCAAATTTATTTAATACTCGAACCAACTTAAATTGGGCTCGGTATAGTATCACTTTATTAGCGGTCAAAAAATCTATGGTAAGACGTCGCCAGCAAAACACATCACAAAAAAAGCCATCCGGTGGCTTTGTTCGAATTATTAGTGGCTCATGGAGAGGCAGAAAGCTACCTGTTCATGATTTAGAAGGCTTACGCCCAACCATTGACCGAGTAAAAGAGACCCTCTTTAACTGGGTGGCACAAGATATCCCAAATTCGACCTGCTTAGACGTATTCGCAGGTTCTGGTGGTTTAGGTTTTGAAGCAGCTTCTCGCCAAGCAAAAATGGTGACGCTGCTCGAAATGAATCAAAAGGCCGCCAAGCAGCTTTCTGATAATGCTAAAGAGCTCAAAGCAGACAACATCAGTGTAGTAAATACTGATGCTATCTCTTTTCTTAAGAAGCCAGGCACCCCTTACGATATGGTTTTCCTTGATCCTCCATTTCGTAAAGGCTTGTTAGCAGAGACAGTACAACTGCTTGAGAGCAATGGCTGGCTTGCAGATGACGCCATCATTTACGTTGAGACAGAGAAAGAGCTGAAACTCGAAGCGATGCCAGAAAACTGGGAATTGCATCGCGATAAGACCACCGGCCAGTCGAGCTACCGACTGTTTAATCGAATCACTGAAGAATAGGAGTTATTGAATGAAGTTCTTGCTTCCACTAGCAAAAGCATCCATCGCCTTTGTTTGGTTTATCTTAATCGCCAATATTTTCTACCCGTTCCCGGGTAATGCGGCGATTGCGCTTTATATCATGACCGCATTCTTGTTCTTCATGCACGGCTTACAGATGCTGATTTTTATCGGTGCTTTCGGCGATAAGATCGAGATGTCACGTTGGGAGAAATGGTCAATATTGATTTTCGGAGTCTTTGCCCTACTCGATATCCGTCGTAAGCACATGATGTAATCGAAATAAAAACCGAAGACACAGATACAAAAACGCCGCTCAGTAGAGCGGCGTTTTTTTATTGAGTCATGATCGTAACACTAGCCCATGTAGCCCTTCACACCATCTAAGAACATTTGAGTCGATAGCATAACAAGTAACAAGCCCATCAAGCGCTCGATGGCTTTAAGCCCTCTCTCACCCAATACTCGTAGGAAGAAACCATTAAACATCAGGATAAAGAAGGTAGCGCCCCAAGCCAGCATCACAGCGGCAGAAAGCTCTAACATGTTGTCTGGATGCTGTGTCGATAGCAGAATCAGTGCAGCAATCACTGATGGGCCTGCAATCATAGGGATCGCCATCGGCACAATAAACGGCTCTTCACCAGCCGCTAGGCCAGTAATGCTGCCTGCGCTTGGGAAAATCATCTTAATCGCGATGATAAATAGAATGATACCGCCAGAGATACTCAAGGTTTCAGGCTGTACATGCAGGAAGTTCATGATGCTTTGACCCGCAAACAAGAACAGCAACAAGATAACCAGTGCGAACATCAGCTCACGAATCAGAACAATACGGCGACGCTTCGGGTCAATATGCTTAAGGATAGAGAGCACGATTGGCAGGTTGCCAAGCGGGTCCATGATAAGAAACAGCATGGTTGCTGCAGATAAAATTTCCATAAGTTTGTCTCGAAAAGCGTAAGTGCGCGGAGTATAGCAGCCTCAACATTGATTTTCGAACGCAGTGATAAGCGGGTTAACTTATGCTTTTAAAGGGGGATGTTATAAGACAGAAAATTGGCAAAAGTAGATTGAAAGGTAATGAAAAGAGTGGAGCCGAAACATGCACCCACTCTCTATTAACGAACGAACCACTAAGAGTTAGTGATTACACACACGTTCGTGGTTAGTGCAAAGCTTGTCATCGACAACAACAACCTTTTCCATCTTCAAGAAAAACTTCAACACGCTATCTAAATCCAGGCCATTGAGCTTACAAGTATGGAAGCGAGCTTCTTCGCCATAGGTTTGAGCAAGCGCTAATGTTAGCTCTTCGCGAGTCAGTGGCTTTTCACTAAGCAGGTTTAAAACGTTGTGTGCGTGAATTTCAGTCGTCATAACTCAATCTCATGTTTAATGAATTACTCGTAGAGTACCGAGTTTTAGCAACGCCGTTTTGATGTAGCTCAGGCTTGAGAGAGCTCTACCCTAAATAGTAATAGAGGCGACGATGAGTGCGTGTGCGAGAAAGTAACTGCCCGTTACCCAAAAGTAAGCGCCCTTGATTGGGCTGCGGTAACTGTTTAGCGCATAAGCTAAGGCCGAAAGGAGCAGCACGCTACAGCCAGCAAAACCGACCGCGTGTGATAACTGAGGATCCAGCAACCAAACCTCACCAGAAGCCCATGCTAGCTGAATAAGCACAATGCCCATGATGACCACAGGAAAGACGAGTTTGTCTAAGCGTGGCAGCAGTAGAAAAAAAGCAACAACGCAAGCTGCCAATAACAACGCGAACAACCACCAAACCATTTCTCCTGATAGTTGTAACCAAAAAGCTTTGCTGTAACAGAGTTGAGCCAATAAGAAGCAGACAAAATGCAGAGGACGTTTTTGAGTGAGTGTATGCAGCACATCTGCGATCGCAGAGATAGCCAACCCCGCGACTATCCAATAGGTAAAGTCAGCCACAACCGACTGAGTTAAAGCAATAGTCGCTAATAATACAAAGGTAAATACCTTATACGATAAGGCCTGACCGATATGTCCATGCTTCGTTCCTGCTATTGCTCCGATCCCAGATAAGGAAACCGCTAACCAACTCCACATACCACTTGCCCTATTGCTTTAAATCGTCGCCAGTCTAGGCACACGAGTGTTGATGTAAAGCCTAAGCCTTTCAAAATTGGATCTTGATTACGCTTCCACTAAAAAGAGCCTCTTTCGGTTGAAGCCATGACAATTACGCGGAGATAACGATGATTCGTTTAAAACTAGAGCGATTCTTCGTTAAACCCATCGAAAAGCACCTTACAGCGCCCAACTTTTCATTTTGGTCATTTCTAACCTAGCCAAATCGCAAAAATCCATCGAAAACAGCCAAAAATCACACTTTAAAATTAGAAAAAACCAACATTAAAAATCAATAAATACATAAACTTAAAAAGTAAAAATGAAAATTAAAAAGGAATTAAAAACCTCAAACATACCTAGCTTTGTAAAGTAAGTAACTTGCGTTAATTCAGCTCCTGTTTGTCAGAATTTTCCTAGCTCCTTGTCAAATTAGCCACCAGAACCAAGACAAAAACGCACAAACAAAACCAAATTAGACCTAGAAGCTACCAGACCCCATTAATACAGTTTAACAACCTTTAACAATATAAATCACACATAACAACCATTATAAAACAGCAACTTAAATCAAATAAGAACAAACATGAATCACAACGAACAAAATAAGAGCACACCAAAAAACACAGTTAAACAGCCCCAAACAAGCCAATATTCAATAGTTTTCTACCACTTTTAAGCCTTTCGAAAGTAATTCTTGATCTAATCCTATAAGTGGGCTATTCTTTAAAACATAGCGAGAGACAACCAAATTTAGGAGTAGTGTTATGATTTCATCTTCGCAAAGACAAGGACTTGTAATGATCGCGGTAGTTGTAGGTCTAATGACACTACCGATGATGTACTAAGCAAGTTACAGATAAAAAAAGGGACGCCATGAGCGTCCCTTTTTTGTTCAAATTTTTCACTTCGAAAACAGATGCAGTGTTAACACATCCCAGTTCGCATAATAGAAACCCGCTGCGGCTAAAGTCATTGCCATCATCAATAAGATCGCAACACGCCAGATAAAACGACCGCTTCGTGGAGTCAGCTCCTTCTCACAATCGTTACACATCATGATGAATTTATGCTGGTCTTCCAACTGAGCGTCATGCTCATTCACTACCTTGTTACGACACGTTGCGATATAACGCAGCTTACTTACCATATCGTGCGGTAGCCTTTCTTCACAGCTTGTCACAAGCTCGTGCAATCCTTCGCCTTCAGCGTGATATTGAAGTCTCAATAATTTTTCTATATTGCGAGTTCTTGTCACCACTTTTTCAATGTCGGTCATCTTGGCCTCCCACTCCACACTATAATTCTAGTCGAGCATTTCCTTATTCTTATACAAAATCATCGCTATTTACGTGAGAAAGAGACAATAAATAACAATGCTTTATCCCAAACTGGCCATTAAATGTGATATCAGCCGAAAAATAATCAGCTTTGCTTACAGCAGTTCACGAATAGCGGCTTTAAACACATATCCCTATTGCCCGAAAGACTAGAATAACCATCACGACTACATGGAGGTTATATGCCTAACTCACTCTTTTTTGCCATCTTTGCACTCGCAGGTCTAGCGGCCTGGGGTTTTCTTGTTTTTTATCGAAAACATATGCAAGGCGAGAACGCACCAGAAAAGAAAGTGAACGTGACGGTATTAGATAAACAGTCCATCGACCTTCCTGATGCAGAACCCGGTCAAGAAAATCAAGAATACTGGATTTACGTTCAACGCGGTATGGTTGGTCCGAAACGAGAATTCCAAGTCGGAATCCACTATTTCCACGCACTTAATCCTGGTGATAAAGGAACCCTAACCTACCAAGGCGATAAGTTCTTACACTTTGCGTTGAAGCGCTAATCGTAAGCCGCTTCAACGATTCATCAAAAGCGACCATCAGCGATAATAACTAATGGCCTTAGTGTTGACGACTAAGGCAATAACCAGCGCGTTTTTTCAGACTTAGATACCATCCAGCTCATCCACAGTGCACCTGCTCCGCTGATCACTATCCATAATGGAATAACCCAAGCTGGGTGACCTTGGTACCAACCGAACTCTTTCATCGGCCACAAGAAGATAGGATGTAGCAGGTAGATACCTAAGCTGTGCTTACTGATAAAACCAACCACTTGGTTACCTTTCTCAGATAACCCTTCTCCGTAGTAACGACACAGCATAAACACCATGCTAGCGGCTAATACGGTATTCAGCGTCTTGTATGATAACCAACGGCCAACCGTGTACTCCTCGGCGATTAGACTCGCATCAACCACCATGTAAACCGTGGTTAACAACGCCAGCGCACCGAGTCCTGCGCTCACACCAACGGTGAACTTGTTAAGCGGCACCTTCTTGTACAATAGGTAACCCAGTGGCAAGTAGCCAGTGTAAAGCCATAACTCATGACTCCATGGGCCATCGATTCTTAGTAAGAACAGCAACGTCGTGAACAACCACACCGCTATGAAACCGTATACGGCTTTGTCGCCATACTTTCTGACCATGATCTGTAAGAAAGGAATCACAAAGTAGAGCGGGATAAAGTAATAGAAGAAACCAAGGTGGTAGTAGGTGTAGTGATGATAGCTATTGAGCAACACATCCCAACTGACGTCGGCATCAAAGCCCATCGCAGACCAACCAGATAGGTAGGTATAGAAAAGCGACCAGACGATGAAAGGTATCAATACCTTGCCCAGACGTCGCTTGAGGTAGTATTTAGCATCAAATGGGCGCTGATCGCTTAGCATCAAGGCGCCGGTTATCAATATAAAGACAGGCACTGCCCAACGGCTGAAGCCATTGACGGTGATTGCTGTTAACCATTCGCCGAAAGGAATCGTTCCTAGCTCATTGCGATAAGGCGCCAAAACATGAATCGCGATAACCGCTACGGCCGCGACACATCGTGCTAAATCAAAAAAGAGAATTCGCTGCTTCATGTAAATGCCTGATTAATATTCAATCATTCTACTATAGCAATAAAAAAGCTGACCGGAATAAATACCAAGTCAGCTTATTGTTAAAGGAGAAGCATATCGCGAATTAATCTTATGCGGCAGATGTTTGTGGCACCTTAGGTAAACGCAGAGAGATCACCGTCGTTATCGCTAAGAATGCGAACGATACCCACAAACACGCAGACAAACCGCCCATTTGGAATACTAAGCCCGACAAGATTGTGCCAATCAAGCGGCCCATTGCATTTGCCATGTAATAGAAGCCAACATCAAGCGATACCCCATCACCTTTCGCATAGCTCACAATCAGGTATGAGTGAAGTGATGAGTTCACCGCGAAGATGGCACCAAACACCATCAAACCACCAATGATCACTAACTCTGGTTGCCAACCTATCTGTACTGCATAAGCGATACCGCCAGTAACGATAGCCAGTGCACCAGCCCATAATAAAGCCGCATGACCATCTGGAACCTTACCTTGCGCCTTACCCGTAATCTTAGGTGCAATGCCCTGTACAAAGCCGTAAGCGATAGTCCAAGCCGCTAAGAAGCCACCCACCCATGAATGATCCCAACCAAATACGCTACCGAGATAAATTGGCAGAGCAATCACAAACCACACGTCACGAGCACCAAACAGGAACATACGCGCCGCAGACAGAATGTTGATGGATTCAGATTTAGAGAAGATCTGTTTGAACTTAGGCTTGGTCTTCGCCTTACCCATATCCGCTTCTAAGCTCAGCACACTGCCAATGAAGACCAAGGTCAACACAGCGGCCATCGCAAGCACTGCATATTGGAAGCCAATCGTCGAAAGTAATAAACCACCAATAAAGAAGCCTGCACCCTTAAGCGCATTCTTAGAACCTGTCAGAATCGCAATCCACTTATACAGCGCACCTTGCTGTTCATCCGGTACCAAGGTTTTGATTGAGCTCTTAGCACTCATCTTATTGAGGTCTTTAGCGATACCAGACAGTGCCTGCGCCGCCATCACCCAAGGAATAGTCAACATAGCCGATGGCAATGCGAGCATGCCTAACGCGAAGACTTGCATCCCTAAACCGATGTTCATGGTCTTATTGAGGCCAAGACGCGCGCCCAACCAACCACCGATTAGGTTAGTCACCACACCAAAAAATTCATAGAAAAGGAACAGTGAGGCAATCTCTAACGAACTGTAGCCAAGGTCGTAAAAATACAAAACCACCAGCATACGAAGTGCACCATCAGTAATGGTGAAATTCCAGTAGTTGAAAGTCACCAACATGTATTGGCGAACGCTCTTACTTAGATTTGAAAACATAACGCTATCTCTGCAATCTAAACAAAAAGAGCTTTTAGATCATAGGTGTCCAAAAGCTCTAATTCTTATTTTCCACTTAACTTATACTCAAAATAATTGGAGTTGCAGCTAGGCAACAAGCAAGTTCAGCCCTATGAGCATAGGTGTTCTATGTGATTAGGGCGGCCGGCGCTCCGGTGAACTTGCGCAGTTAACAACGCTGCAAGTTCAAGTATGAAGAGCTACGCAGAAGCTACGCCGTTGATATACTCAACCTGAATAGGTTTAGTAAAAGCACCTGGACGAAGCGCCTGAACTTCTTGAACAATCTTGCTCAGATCCCAGCTCTTCTCTAGCAGCAGATGTGCAGCCAGTAAACCAGTGCGGCCAGAACCGCCCATGCAATGCATCGCTACCTTACCGCCGTTATCGACAACTTGGTGTAGCGCAGGACTCGCTGCTTGCCATTTCGCAGCAAAATCAGCACCTGGTGCACAATCGTCTTCGATTTCGATTTGGAACCACTGCATGCCTAATGCTTGTGCTTTCTCACCTAGCTCAGAAACATTCTTGCTCGCCAGTTCTTCACTGTCTAAAGCCGTCACAATCGCTTCTACGCCTTGCGCTTTCAGTTGAGCTAGAGATGCATCTAGGTCAGCTTCCTTAGTGCCTGGGCACGGAGTAAGCACTAACGCACCAGTTTCTAAATCTAGTTGCCATGTTGGATGTGTCATTGTGTAATCTCTTAAATTCTTATAGAACCAATACTCAAAATAATTGGAGTTGCAGCTAGGCAACAAGTAAGTTCAGCCCTATGAGCATAGGGGCTCTATGTGATTAGGGTGAACTTACGCAGTTAACAACGCTGCAGCTTCAAGTATGAAGAGTATTATGCCAAACCAACGGTACGTACTAGCTCTGCTGTACGTGTCGCGTAGCCCATCTCGTTGTCGTACCAAGCGTAGATCTTAACCATGCGCTTACCTACCAACATGGTTGATAGTGCATCTACGATAGTTGAGCGTTGATCGCCTTTGTAATCGATAGAAACCAGTGGACGCTCTTCAAAGCCAAGAATGCCTTTCAGTTCGTTCTCAGACGCTTCTTTCAGCATCGCGTTAACTTCTTCTGCTGTTGTATCCTGCTTCACTTCGAAGATGATGTCTGTCAGAGAAGCGTTCGCTAGTGGTACACGAACCGCGTGGCCGTTAATACGGTTTTCAAGCTCAGGGAAGATCTCAACAATCGCTTTAGCACTGCCCGTTGTTGTCGGGATAAGGCTCATGCCACATGCACGTGCACGACGTAAGTCCTTGTGGGGTGCATCTAGAATAGTTTGCGTGTTGGTTAGATCGTGAATTGTCGTGAAAGACGCATTCTCGATACCAAGCTTCTCGTTGATCACTTTAACCACTGGCGCGATACAGTTTGTTGTACAAGACGCTGCGGTTACGATTTTGTGCACTGCTGGGTCGAAGATGTTGTCGTTCACACCAACAACGATGTTTGCGATGCCTTCTTCTTTCACTGGCGCTGATACCACAACACGCTTCACGCCCTGCTCTAGGTATTTGTTTAGGAAAGATGTCTTACGGTGAACACCTGTCGCTTCGATAACCACATCACAACCAGACCAATCGATCGCGTCAATGTCGCGCTCTTTGGTGGTTTTGATGCGTTGGCCGTTGATGATCATCTCATCGCCTTCAACTGCAACTTCGTGGTTCCAACGACCTTGCACTGAATCGAACTCTAAAAGGTGTGCCAGTGTTGCAGTGTCGCCAGCAACATCATTAATTTGTACAAACTCTAGCTCAGCCCAATCGAATGCTGCGCGAAGTGCCAGACGGCCGATACGGCCAAAACCATTGATGCCTACTTTAACTGTCATCGTATTTTCTCTCAGTTAATTGCCTTCATATTTGAAGCAGCAGCGTTGTTGACTGCATTCACTTCCCCTAATCACATAGGAAACCTATGCTCATAGGGAGAAGTTCACTTGTCGCCTAGCTGCAACTTCAACTATCTTGGCAATAAATTTTTGTAGATTTAAACGCAACATTGAGGGCGTGAAGTCATCGCTTCTAGACGCTCAATGTCTTGTTGGTATTCAGTTTTCAAACAGTTCGATGCGATAAGGTCATCAATTAACTTTAGCATCCAACCCGGTAAATCTTGTGACAGGCGGTAAAACACCCACTGCCCTTGGCGAACGTCAGTCAAAATGCCGTTTGAACGCAACTGCGCAAGGTGGCGAGAAACCTTTGGCTGACTTTCTTGCAATGCCTGAATCAACTCACCAACAGAAAGGCACTCTTGGCGCACAATCAACATTAAGCAACGCACTCGCGTTTCATCAGACAGTAATTTAAAAAATTGGTGAGGAAGCATAACTACATACTCATATATGGATATGCGTATATATTAGTTATAAAAAAACGCACGTCAAGGCGTGCGTTTCAATTGTCATAAAAGTTTCACGAAAGGGAATCAGAGCTGATTAGTCACGGTATGACTCCAACGTCGAGCTTCGGTGAGCTCCGTTCTTACCTGCTCCACACTTAATCCTAAGTCGGCACAGTGTTCATCAATCTGCTGCCAATCAGCGTGTTCAAAGCTTTCTTCAAGTGCTAATAAGGTGCCATAAGGCCCATCTCTGCGCAGCAAAGCGACCTTAATGCTTTTACACAGTGGTAATTGCTCTACGAGGTTCTCTAGTGACAGGTCGAGCAGTGCATCTAGTAACGAGAACAAACCGATCATAAAGGCTTGCTCAGTGTGCCCTTCAAACGCTTGATAACGAGACATGCGCTGACAAAACTGCGCTCGCTGTAAAGACAAGCCATACAACTCTTTCGGCTTTTTATCAGAGACATAAGACGCCACCGCCAAAGAGACAAACATTTTCAGCTTCTCTTGCCCCAGGTAAACCAAGGCCTGACGAAATGACGAGATAGTCACCTCCAGGCGAGGCGACATGGTGTTTACAAAGCGCAGCAGCTTGTAGGACAAAGCGACATCCTTTGCGACGATGCTCTCGACGCGTTGGAAGTCGACATCCGGCTTGCACACTTCTTGGAACAGCTCCATGGCAATCACTTGCTCAGGGCTGATGTATTTGGTCTTAATAATTTCCGGTTTACTAAAGAAGTAGCCTTGGAAGAACTTAAAACCCGCCTCTTTCGCTTGCTGAAATTCTTGTTCAGTTTCGACTCGTTCAGCAAGAAAGCTAAATTTCTTCCCTTGATGCGCCCTAACCAAATCACACGCCTCATCTAAGCCCATTTGCATGATATCGAGCTTAACAATATGCGTATATCTGAGGAAACGTTCCCATTCTGGCGTCGAAGTAAAGTCATCTAGGGCGATCATGTAGCCCGCTTGGTAGAGCTCTTTAACAGCTTCTAATAACTCATCGGTCGGTTGGCAGGTTTCAAGGATCTCAACCACCACCTTGTCTTTCGGCAAACTCAAAGGCAACCGACGAATCAGGCTTTGATACGGGAAGTTAATAAAGCAGCGTGAAGAAGGGATCGAAGGGTTAAGCCCGACCGACAAGAAGTTCTCAACAATCAGACGATACGTTGCTCTGTTAGACTCAATATGCGCTGGATAAGCATTCCTTTCTCCGTCGCGAAACAACAGCTCATAACCAAGCGTGTTCTTGTTACGATTTAAGATAGGTTGTCGAGCAACGTACGTAGCGGTCATTTATTGATAACTCTAATTGGTTTAACTATAACTCTATTGCTTTCACTAAGCTTTGGCGGCAGCCAGCAACGCGCCGCAGCCCATGAACATACCACCAAATATCTTATTTATCTTACCCATTATACGATCTGAGCGGATAAAGCGTCCCATTTGTGAAGCTAATGATGTGTAACCCAACATAACAACGCTATCAATGAATACAGTTGTCACGCCTAGCACTAACAGTTGCGGTGCTTGCGGTTGCGTCGGATCGATAAACTGAGGAAACAGAGCCACCAAAAACACGATAGATTTTGGGTTGGTAAGGTTGATAAGCACAGCATTTCTCAGCAGTTTGCCACTCGATAGCGTTGAGCTCTCTTCAGAAGCCACTAAGCTAGAGTTGTCGCGCCACTTTTGGATACCCAACCAAAGTAGATACACCACGCCCACCCATTTGATGATGGTGAACGCCAATGCAGATTGAGCGACCAATGCACCAATACCCGCTCCCACCAGCACAATGTGGAATGCAAGACCAAGCTGTAAACCTGCGATCGACGCAAGTGACTTCTTAGTGCCATAACTTAGGCCATTACTGATTGAGTTAACGGTACCTGAGCCCGGAGCCAAACTAAACAAAATCGCCGTGACGACATAAGCAAGCCAAACATGAGTATCCATTTGCATTTCCTTACTAGTTCTTTAATCTAACAACATTAGTAGCGATAAAGCTCTCACATGCACCAGTTCAGGTAATTTCCCATGGAAAACCACAGCGCCGCCCCGTTTTCGTACACGCAAGAATCTCAGTTCGAGCAAGCGATTAAACACCCGATCCCCACTCTTTGGCAACAACGAAAAGATGGGTATGTAACATCATCCGGTAAAAAGAAGCTGTACTGGTGTAGCCTAACCTCACCGACTCATACCAAAGCCATCGTTATTTCAAATGGCCGTATCGAGTGCTGCCTAAAATACCAAGAACTCTTTTATGATTTCTATCAACAAGGCTATGACGTTTATTCATTTGACCACCAAGGTCAAGGTCAGTCGGAACGTATGGTAACAGACTCTGACATTGGTCACATTCATGAGTTCGATGATTATGCATCAGACATGTCTGACATCATTGCCAGTTTTGACTTAAGTAAATATACCGAGCGTTATCTTCTTGCACATTCAATGGGCAGTACCATCGCGACTCGCTATCTACAGACTCATCCGGATCACCCGTTTGATAAGATAACCCTGTGTGCGCCGATGTTTGGCATCAACACTGAATGGTACCTAAAACCTATCGCGATGGTTGTTGGACAAGTGCTTACCGCGTATCACGCTAAACCAACTTATGCGCCTGGCCAACAAGCGTATTACTCGAAGCCTTTCGAAAACAACTTACTGAGCCACAGCCAAGTTCGTTATCAGTGGTTCCGCCGTTTGTATGACGAGTCACCCTCTTTGCAGGTAGGCGGACCGAGCACGCGCTGGGTGTGGCAAGGGTTAATGGCAGCCAAGCAAGCCATCCAACAAACTCGCCAAATCAAAATCCCACTGCTTTTGATTCAAGCAGGGGAAGAGAAGATTGTCAGTAACGATGCTCAAGTGAAGTTCATCAACAAGCTGAAGAAAACCAACTCAGATTGCCAGTTTAAGGTCATCGAAGGGTCTAGGCATGAGGTGTTGTTTGAGAAGGATGAGTATCGCAATCCAACATTGGATGCCATTACTCAGTTTTTTGCTTAGCGTTAGCGTGGTAACAAGAAAAGTAACGGACAAAATAGAAAGGCACTAAAGAGGAAGAGAAGTAAGTGAGCTTTGCCCTCTTTTCTTGCGTGAATTTGGCATACAATTTCTAGATAGAGATATTGTATTTCAAAGGGCGCTAGCATTGGCTGGTGTCGATATTGGTTAAGCATTTTGCAATGAGGGTTAAATGACTATTCCTGCACTTAAAGATTCCGTGAAAATCGTTGCCTCTGATTTAGATGGTACGCTTCTGGCTCCCAACCATCAGTTAAGCGATTTTACCAAGCTGACACTCAAGAAGTTACACGACCAAGGTTACACCTTTATCTTCGCGACGGGTCGCCACCATGTCGATGTTGCGGGTATTCGTGAGATAGCTGGGATTCCGGCCTACATGATCACTTCAAACGGTGCGCGCGTGCACGACCAAAATGATCAGCTAATGTATAGCCAGAACGTGCCTCAGGATTTAGTTCAGCCTGTTATTGATGTGGTTCGCCAAGATCCAAACATCTTCATTCACATGTACCAAAATGAAGATTGGTTGCTGGATCGTGAAGATGAAATGCTGGCTAAGTTCCACAGTGAATCTGGCTTTAGCTACAAGCGCTTTGAAGCTGACAACGCGCCGAGTGATGGCATTGCGAAAGTCTTCTTCACACACCCAGAACAAGACCATGAATACCTAGTGACGTTTGAACAAAAGCTAAGAGATACGTTTGGCGACAAACTGAACATCGCTTTCTCTACGCCTTGGTGTCTAGAAGTGATGGCAGCAGAAGTATCGAAAGGCCACGCGTTAGACGCTGTTGCGAAGTCACTGAACCTGACTCTTGATAACTGCATTGCCTTTGGTGATGGTATGAATGATGCTGAGATGCTGGCTATGGCGGGTAAGGGCCTGATCATGGGCACATCACATGAGAAAGTGATGAAAGCTCTGCCAGATAATGAAGTGATTGGCAGCAACGCAGACGACGCCGTTGCACACTACTTAGAAAAACACCTACTCTAAGCAGTCCCAATAAAACATAAAGGCAGCCAATGGCTGCCTTTTTTGAACCTTACGCCAAAAGCTTTCTCTAAGGTTAGCGAGAACCGAGTACTTCTTTGCTTAAGATGGCCTGCCACTCCTGCTCTGTAACAGGCATGATGGACAAGCGATTACCACGTTTCACCAACGGCATTTCTGATAGCTCTGGCATGGCTTTCAATGTTGCTAAGGGAATCAAACGCTCAGTCACTCGTACAAACTCGACATCTACCATAATCCAACGTGGGTTGTCAGGTGAAGACTTAGGATCGTAGTAATCACTCTCTGGATCGAATTGAAAATGATCTGGGTAGGCTTCTCTGGTTACTTTTGCGATCCCCGCTACGCCAACTTTTTTACATGATGAATGATATATCATCACCAAGTCTCCAAGCTTGACGTCATCACGCATCATATTTCGAGCCTGATAGTTGCGTACACCTTCCCAACAAGAGGTTTTTTGTACTCTAAGAGTCTGAATAGAAAAGGTGTCGGGTTCTGTTTTAAATAACCAATATGCCATAATAAATCCAATTAACGGTTGCTCCGAGGAAGATATAACATGAAGGTAATGAAAAACCCAGTGACATGGCTAGTCGCATTCGCGCTACAAGGTTGTGTAACGGTGCCAGATACGCCGCAACAACCTGAAGTTCCACCAGCAACCTTGGATGAGCCACTGAGCATTCAACCGCAAACCTTCATCATGCGTGGTCAGGTTGTGGTTGGCCATGAGAGCCGAACCTTCACCCCTTGCGGTAGCCAGCAACAATACTGGTTAGACTTATCGCCTGAGCTAGCACTCGAGGCTCAAGGCTTAGCGACCAGACCTTATCAAGCCTTATACGGTGAGTTCATCGGTCACCTAACGGTACCAAGCCAAACTGGATACAATGCCGACTTCACCGCACGCTTCGTGGTTGACCAAGTCAATATCCTCACTGCCGAGAATCCTGATCGTTGTGACCAACCCTTGCGCTCTACTCGTGTGTTCGGTAATGAACCCTTCTGGTCAGCGACCTTTGATAAAGACCAACTCAAATACACCAAGATGGGCGAAGAGCCTCAGCGCCTCAATATCGAATCAAGCCGCACCACTCCAAGCACTCGTGATTACCAACTAGAAGGTCAATCAGCGCAAGGTGAACTAAACCTTATGAAAGAGAGTTGTAGCGACGGCATGAGCGACTCTATCTATGGCTGGGAAGCGAAACTAAACCTTAATGACAGCAAGTACAGCGGCTGTGCAACAGTATCTAACCAAGACTCTACTCTGGACTGGAGCGGGCTCTACTTCGCAAGCTCAACACAAAACTCTGGGTTCTCTATCAACCTAGAACTCAACGATGATCACAGCGCGATCACGACCTACTCATACAGCAATGGCGACCCTTCGATTGTTGAACAAGGCTTCTGGCAGCAACTCAACCAAAATCAGGTTCAAGTTGTGATGACTCGCCACCAGCAGCAATACCTGATCTCAGAGCGTATCTTCACACTCGATAACGGTAACCTGGTCGCTGAGAAAGAAAAGGTCGGTAACGTTGTCTATCCAATTGCCAATGGCGGTCTGGTGCTATTTGAGGCCAAGAATGAACAGGCACAAGTAAACACGACCACAGCCGTGGATCTAACCGCAAAGCAGATTAACTCAAGTGATCAACTTGATCCAAAAGTCGACCAAGCGATCCGCGAGTATTTTAAGATCAACAACAGTTCGCCTGATGACACCAAGTACCGCTGGCTGACCTACGACCTCAACGGTGATGGCAAAGAAGAGCTGTTTGCTCAACTCGACTGGTGTGGCTCTGGTGGCTGTACACTGCTTATCTTTGAAAACCACCAAGACAACTGGCGCTTCAATAGTCGAGTGACATTGGTTAAGGGCGATATACGCTTAGGTAAGTCGCAAAATCACGGTTGGCAGGATCTTATCTTCAATGTCAGTGGCGGCGGAGCAACACCTGCGAAACATGTTCTGTCTTACACTGGTGTTAGCTACCCACTCAATCCAAGCGTCGCACCGGTTGCAAATGACGCTGACATCAGCGACGTAGTTCTATTTGCTGATGGTATCTCACCAGCACAAAGCGGAGTTAAGCTGTAAAGATGAGTAACCAACAAGCTTGCAGTGGTTGTGGCTTCACTCATCAGTGTATTTGTCATCGAATACCGAGTACCGAAAGCCAAACCCATGTTGTATTACTCACTCACGAGAATGAATTGTCACGCGACACCAATACTGGAAAGCTGCTTCAACAATCACTTGAGCTGTGCGAGTCGTTCGTGTGGCAACGAAAAACGCCACCAGCCGATTTAATGGCATTACTTGAAGATGAGACACGACAACCTTTTCTATTATTCCCAAGTGATGAAAGCGTGGAATGTCAGCAAGCAGTATTGAACAAAGCTAATGACCGAGAACCGTTGTTCATTATCTTGGATGGCACATGGCAAGAAGCGAAGAAGATGCTCAACAAAAGCCCGTGGTTACAATCCATTCCGCAGGTTCATCTCGATATTGCCAGCGAATCTTCGTATACCTTGCGCCGTAACCAAGACAGTGGTCATCTATGCACCTGTGAGGTCGGTGTCGAACTACTCAAAGCTTTAGGTGAAGACGAACCCGCGAGATTGATTAACGATTACTATCAGTACTATCTCAAGGTATTCCAAGCCGACAAGAGTGGTCACGCGCTCAAATAGCGAAATACTGATGCTTAAGATAAATAGCGAAAGTAAATTACCACCTTCTAAAGAAGGTGGCTTTATGTGAGCCCCCTAAAAGGGGGCCTTTGTTTAGTCCAACGCCAATTGCTGCTGCTCCACGCGCTCTTTTTTCTCTTGATGTCTTACATAGCGTCGAATGATTTCTTCATTAACCCCTACGCTATCGACAAAATAGCCCCTTTTGCCAAAAGTGATTACCCCAGAGTTTGTTTCTCCTTAAATATGGAAATTTACTAAAGAGTTTTAAAGCTATTTTGCCTTTCAATACGCCCATCAACTTGGATATCGATAACTTAGGCGGAACTTTTACTACCAAGTGCACGTGGTCAACTTGAACGTTTAATTCAACGACTTCACATCCAAGTTGATTACAGTAAACGTTTATACATCGATAAACTTCTTTACCTACATTGTTTTTCAAAATCCTAAATCGATACTTTGGTGTCCACACTATGTGATATTGACATCTCCAAAATACGTGGGAAGCTTGATTATATCTGCTCATGTTATTTGTCCTCTTTGACTTCGCTAAAAATCAAGGGAGCATTTAACATGGGTAGAACTACAGGCAAAGCCAAACTGAATGATAACCACCTACTGAAGTAGGTGGTTTAGGGCTGAAAACAAAAAGGGTGAGCCATAAGCTCACCCTTTTTATATCTAAATTTAATCCATTGAACAGGCTAGTGTTTCACGTGAAACGATCAGCACATAACCCACCTCATCAAAATAGGCGTTTGGGTTCTCCAAAATAATAGCCTTGCAGGTAATCGACACCCATATCCTCTGCGATTCGGCATATTTGCTCGTTATGAACAAACTCCGCCACCGTCTTAGCATTCAGGATCTGACATAGACTCACCAGCTGCTGGGCTATCTTTCGCTGCTTCTTATCTTGATCGATATTTCGAATCAGGCTGCCATCTAGCTTGATCACTTGCGGTTCTAACTTCAATATCTCATCAATGTTCGAATAACCTGACCCAAAGTCATCAACGATAATATTCACGCCAAGGTCACGGAAATGGTTACACACCTCAATCAAGCGACCGTAGTCTTGAATTTGCTCCGTTTCCAACACCTCTAAACCAATACGTTGTGGGTGGCTGATTTGCTTGATCGCTTGCTCAAGATGAAGAATGGTTTTCTCATTGTTGAAATCTTGTGGCGCTAAATTGATTGAGAACGAATCGGTTCGCTGACTCATAAAATCAAAGGTACGCGTTATCATCTGACGGCTTAAGCGAGTATAGAGGTGAGTGCCTTCAATGATGGGTAAGAACTTACCCGGAGCAATCAACTGACCGTCTTCTTCGATTCGAACCAAGCATTCGTAGCTCTCTATCTGATGACTGTGTGCCGAGACTATTGGCTGAGAACACGCGACAATGTTTTGATTGAGCACTGCACGACTGACACACGACAACCAACCCAACTGTTCTTGGCGATGTTTTTCTAGTTGAATTAGCGCCTTAGCACTCACTAAATGTTTGTTCTGACTCACAGCACTGCGACGCGCTTCAATCGCTTTCAGTAATAAGTCATCTATCGAGGTATCAGGGAAATCTCGACGACTCGCAACACCCGCACAGATAGACACCGACAGATAATCAATATCGGGTAATCCGGTAGGTTCGAAATTCACATGCTCGGTTTGATCGGCAAATTCAGAGAAACGTTGATGAATATGTTCTTGGCTTGCCCAGCTATCAAACACCACCGCCCACTCGCCAATACCGATGCTATAAAGCTGGCACCCTTTATCAAAGAATTGCCACAGTGCTTTTTGAAAGTACTCACTCAAATCATGCAGCAGCTTGTCACCGACGCGATAGCCATACTTCTCATTGATCTGACCAAATGTCGTCACCTTCAAAGCCAACAAGTGACTATCCGCACTCATCTTCGACAGCTTCTCCCGCAATACACTTCGATTGGGTAAACCTGTACGGCGGTCAATTCGGTAGCTTGCTGTCAATGCAGTGGCTTGTTGTTGAATCTTGCTGGCCATGCTGTTGTTCATGTCATCGACATCGAGCAAAGCATTACGAATTAGTGAAAACAGAGGAGAGATATTGGTCGCGGGTTGTGTTTCTAATGGTTGCACAGCCTTGCCTTCGCCCTCTCTGAGCGCAAGATACGTCAAGCTATGGTGCAAAATTCGTTGTTGGTCACTCTCTTGAAAGAGCTCTCCCATGCAGTACACGCCATAGGTGTCGGCCAGTTTTTGGAAAACCTCCACCTCTTGGTTGCCATCAATAAAGTCGATGCGAGAAGTGCAGTTATAGATGAAGAACTGCTCTGGCTTATGGGTAGCAATCTGTTGAACGCCAAGTCGAATTTGTTCCAAGGTCAGCGAAGGATGGTCATAACAAAATCGAACCTCTTCACCCACTTGGAACTGACCGCTGAATTCTATGTCTCCACACTTCATTACCTTGAGTGGTAAGTGAATGTTTTGCGCTTTGGGGTCACCCACCATTAAGGGGAAGTTATGCAGTTGCTCAAAAGGCACTTCGAGGCCATCGGCCAAATAACGGTTATAGAGATCACGAACAGGCATCCCATCCAATTCTGCTAATCGGTTACCTTGAGATCCCGTGACTCGAAAAGTACGGCCAATTGGGTTCCACTCAGTGTAATACCCCTTGGTAATGGCCAATTCAACGCTGTGTAGCGCCACCATCACATAAGCATTTTCATAGCAGATACCATCAAGCATCACCCAGCGTCCATTATCTGTGATGGTCGATGCGCCGCCACAGATAGGTAATGAATATCTCGATTGCTCAAATGCGGCAAACAGTGCTCGGTCATTTATCTGCAAGCGATCAGCAAAGCAGATGAGACTTTGCGTACTCTCGTCACATTCAAGCTGCCGCCACATCGCTTGGCTATCAGCTTGTGGTTGTTCGCTGTATTCCACAACGCCACAAGTATAAGACGTCGCCTCAAAGCGAGTGACAATTAGGTAGAGACCTTGATGGAGAATGACACCTTGGCTGATGTAATGGTTAGCACTGCAACCAATCAGTTTGGCATTGGGGAACGTCGATTGAATCACTTGGCAGGCAACCAAAACCGCACCTTTCTCGAAAGACGAAAACACCTGAATCAGTAGCTTTTCATGTTGATGAAAATCTATCTTTTCCAATTCACGTTGGGTTTGTTCTATGTCTTGTATCAGGAGAGAGGTCGACTGCATATTCACATTAATCGTTGCGTTAATGATTTGTTATTGTGCTTATTATAGATAAGGCTTGCACGGAATATTTACGATCGTCTTACGAATAATGTGAGGTTAGTTAGACATCACTCATTCCACTAAAAAGCAGTCATTAATAGCGGCTGAGCACTTTTGTATCCAGTAGTTTTAGAATACTGAAAGCTTTAACAACTAAAACAGTCGCTTAGGCTCACCAAAGTAATAACCTTGTAGATAATCGACACCCATCTGTTCTGCTATCTCACAAACCTGTTGGTTATGGACAAATTCAGCAACCGTTTTGGCGTTGAACACTTGGCACAAGCGAACCAACTGAGAAGCGATATTTCTTTGCTTTTGGTCTTTGTCGATGTTGCGAATCAAACTGCCATCGAGCTTAATGATCTGTGGCTCAAGCTTAATAATCTCATCGATATTGGAATAGCCAGAGCCGAAGTCGTCAACAATGATCCTCGCCCCTAACGCGCGAAAGTGATCACACACCTCAATCATGCGACCATAATCTTTAATCTGTTCAGACTCGAGCACCTCTAAACCCAATCGAGTAGGATCGTTCATCCCATTAATCGCAGTCTCAAGAACCTCGAGCGTTTTGTCGCTCAGCAAATCTTGTGGGGATAGGTTGATAGAGAACGGGCTCTGCTTATCTACCATGTAACCTATGGTGTTCTTAATCATGTGTCGGCTAAGACGAGTGTAGAGATGCGTGTCGGCAATCATAGGTAGGAACTTACCTGGCGGCACAATCGTCCCGTCAGATTCCATGATTCTGACCAAGCACTCTTGACCAATCATTTCATGGGTGCCTGATGCCACGATAGGTTGTGAGTAAGTGATGATGTTCTGATCTAAGATCGCGCGACTTACACAACTCAGCCAACCGAGTTGCTCTTTACGATCTTCTTCACTCACCTGGATGTCTTTGGCATTGGTGATGTGGGTATTATTTCGCACCCCATAGCGTCGAGCTTCAATCGCTTTCAGTAAGATCTCATCACCGCTGTCGGTTAAGAAATCACAGCGACTGGCAAAACCACCGCACAATGAAACCGACAGATAATCAATATCAGTTAAGCCATAAGGCTCAAAGTTAATGTGTTCGATGTCATCCGCAAACTCAACGAAGCGCTCTTTTATCTTAGAGCTATCAACACTTGCGTTAAAGATGATCGCCCACTCACCAACCCCAATACTGAACAGCTCTACCTTGACCTTAGACTCTTTAACCACACGAAGCTGTAATCGCTCGATAAAGTGATTAGAGAGATCGAGTAGCAGCTGATCCCCAACTTGATAACCATACTTCTCGTTAACCTGATGGAAATTGGTTAGCTTTAAGGTCAGCAGATGCTCACTGAACAGAATCGTATTGAGGCGCTCTTTCAATACGATTCGATTTGGTAGCCCAGTACGGGAGTCAATACGGTAGCTCTCGGTTAAACGGCGAGCTTGTTGATGGAGTTTCTTTTCCATTTGAGTATTCATGCTATCGAGATCGGCCACTGCATTTCTTACGAGATTGAGCAGCGGTGATACCGTTGAATCACACTTAAAATCTTCGCAACGAAATTCATTAATCTCGTCCGACTCTCTCATCGCAATATAGGTGAGACTGTGGTGCAAGATCTCTTGGCGATCTTCATTGCGGTATAGCTCACCCATGCAGTAAGCACCGCACGTGTTCACAATCCCTTCAAATGGTTTCAGCTCGACCTTACTGTCGATGAACTCAAGGCGAGAGACACAGTTATAAATGATCACCGATTCAGGCTGATGCATAGCAAGCATCTCAGCGCCATGACGCACTTTTTCAGCGGTCAAAGAGGGGTGGTTATAGCAAAACTGCGCCTCTTCTCCGACTTGCCAAGGGCTATCAAACTCAATACTGCCGTCATCATTGATACGAAGAGGTGTCGAGATACCCTTCTTTCGGCCAAGTTCTCGATACAGCGGGAAGCTCATCAACTGGCTGAAAGGGAGATCTTTGCCATCGGCGAGGTAATGTTTGAACACCTCAATCGCAGGCTTGTCGTTAAGCGCATACAGGCGATTCCCCACAGCATGAGTCACGCGCAGCTTCATCCCGATTGGATTCCACTCAGAGTAAGCATCTGACCACACCTTCAACCTCGGGTTAATCAAAGCCACCGCAACACAAGCATGTTGGTAGGTTTGTTCGTTGTGCATAACCCAACGACCAAACTCGTTCTCATGGCACAGTCCACCAGCCACCGGTAACGCATAAGGCAAGTTTTCGAAGGCACTATAGATAGGATAATCACGACCTTCTACCTGATCACACAGACTGATAATCGTTTTGGTGTCTTTGGTTAGGCCTAGCTGAGAAGCAAGCGCTTGGCTGTCTTGATTTGGGTTACCCGTAAAAGGTTGAACCGCTGAGGTTAAATGGGTTTCGTTGAACTCACTGATGATGACTAAGGTGCATGCACTCTCAAGACAATTATCGCAGATAACATGACGAGCACTCTGACCGATTAACGTTGCACTGTTTAAACGATTAAGGGCAACATTCGCGATTCGACGAGCTATATCAGAGGATTGCGCGGAGAAAATTTGAATAAGGTACTGTTTGCTGTCACACCACTCTCGCAGATCAAATTGAGATTTAAATAACTCCTCAGTATTTGCGAGAAATGTAAATGTTTGCATGGCTACCCTTGTTCAAAATCGAGTGAAGTGAGAACCCGCAACCACTGCTATGACTGAATGAATCGATAAAAAGTAGTCGCCAATTATCCTAGCCTAAACAGGCTTTTATTGGCGACTAATGTAACAATTCACTATCATAAATGCGACACAATAAGCTTACAGTAGCCATTAAATTAGTCGCATAAGTTCGCTGAGTTGCTCTATTTCAACATCAGGAAGCACACTCGCCTTCGAAGAGAGGTATAAATTGGAACCAGTGTCATTAAACCAGCATGCTTGGAAGCCGTTTTTCTTAGCTCCGTAGACATCGGTTCTCAGGTGATCACCCACATGAAGAATGTTATTCGCATCAAAACCTAAGTATTGCTGCGCTTTATCAAACATATCTGGGTAAGGTTTGGCTTTGCCATCAGGGCCAGCTTTAAGGATTAATTGGAAGTACTGTCCTAAGCCAATTTTATGCGGGTCTACATTGCCATTGGTAATCGCCACCAAAGGAATGCGTTGGCTAAGCTCTGCCATCACTCGATGCGTTTCTTGAGGAACGTCGACTTGATTGCGCAGCCATAAGGCGTGTTCGATACCTTCACGAGCCGCCTGCTCTGCTTGCTGCTGTGAATAACCCAACTGCAGTAAACCGACCTTTATCTGAGTCTCACGCCACACGGTGACATCGTGCTTTAACATTGGATTATCAGATGCGACTTGTTGCTTGATACCTTGCCACTCTTCGAGTGATAAAGAGGCCGACACAGGATGCTTTTGATGAATCCACTGCGCCATCTCTTTCTCAACGTTCATTATCACAGGCCAGTTGTCGTACAAGGTGTCATCCAAGTCAAAGGTCATGGCTTTGACGGGCTTTAAGCCTCGATAAATTCGCATAGTAAAACCTTTAATCTAATCTTTGTTCTTCTTACGAGCTCTCGGATGAGCCTGATCATAAGCTTGCGCTAAGTGTTGGAAATCCAAGTGGGTATACACTTGCGTAGTCGAGATGTTTTCATGCCCTAATAACTCTTGAACAGCACGAAGGTTTTGGCTCGACTCCAGCACATGCGTTGCAAAAGAGTGACGCAGTTTGTGCGGGCTAATGTGGCTTGCCACAGCCTGCTTCTTACCCCACTCCTCCATACGTTTTTGCACGCTACGATGAGAGATGCGTGTCCCTAGTTTAGAAACAAACAGTGCGCTTTCTCCCGGCGAAGCTAATTCACCGCGAACCTTGAGCCATTTATCGACCCACTCTTTGGCTAAACCAGAAAACGGCGCCTTGCGTTCTTTGTCGCCCTTACCAATCACTCGGATCTCGCCCTGACGACCCAACACATCTTTAAGGTTGATACCGACCAGTTCCGCCAGTCGCAAGCCCGCGCCGTACATCACTTCCATCATAGCTCGGTCACGAATCGACAGTGGATCGTCCTCATTCACATCAAGCAGTTGACCCACTTCATCGACATCGAGGTTTTTAGGCAGAGGACGTTGTTTTCGAGGTGCCGAGACCCCTTTGGCAGGGTTGGCGGTCATTTCGCCACGCAGCACAAGGAAATCAAAGAAGCTGCGCAGTGAAGACAAACGCGTTGCAATACTGCTCGCTTTCATCCCCTCTCGCATGCCTTTACTGGCAAGTTGTCTTACCCACGCAGCATCAACTTGGCCCCAATCTTTTAGTCCAAGAGTGACTAAATGAGCGGCCATGGTTTCAAGTTGTTGTCGGTAATTACGTTGGGTGTGTAGGCTGAGTCCTTTCTCGCTCCTGAGATATTCATAGAAGCGAGAAAGTGGCTTTTGAAGGCTGTTAGGAAGAGGTATTTTGGGCTCTAGGCTCATTATTTATCTGCCAAGGTAAGGTGTCCGCCAAGTGAGCAACAACAAGCGCCAAATGACGTAAAAAGAGCGTATCCATATGAGGTTGGAAATGTCCGCCATCTTCACTAGAGAAAGCAAGTAAACCCAATGGAGACTGCTTAGCAAGTGGAAGTACTACATAAGAGCCTAGCTCTGGAACCTGAAAATCACCAAACAAATCGTGTCTGTCGGCTTTCCTCAGGCGTCCTAGATAAGCATCTTTGCCATTAAAATGGTTAAGCGAAAACTTCGAATAACCCTCAGCACTCAGTTGATAAAAGCCCGATTGAGAAAGAATTCGAACATGCGCTTTAAGCCCAAGATCTATTGCTTTCTGCTCAACGGCCTTAATCACCTGCATGAAGTCGCTGCATTTCTGCACTTGAGCTTGCAGATCCATAAACTCATAGAAGGTTTTATCGTTATTCGCCGCCAGTGACATCAAGCCAGTGATCTCTTCTTCGAGCTCTTCGATTCGATGACGTTGGCGTTTAAGTTGAATCTCAACCAGAGAAACAGCACCCTGCTCAACGTTATTAATAGCAAGGCGATCAACCAAATCTTTTCTGTCTTGGAAAAAATCTGGGTTATCACGTAAATATTCCGCGACCACTTCTGCGGTGAGTGCGTCGGCTTCAACGTAAGACAAAACCTATCCTTTATGTTTTATGAATCTATTGGTTATAAATCGTTATTAGCAAGAAAGTTGACCATCAAACACATGCGTTGCAGGGCCAGTCATAAACAGAGGTTTACCCGGACCTTGCCAGCTAATGTGTAAATCACCACCAGGTAGACGAACTTTCACATTCTCAGCCAATAAGCCTTGGGTAATACCTACCGCAACTGCGCCACATGCACCGCTGCCACACGCTTGAGTTTCGCCTGCACCACGCTCATAAACACGTAAGCGAACCTCTTCACGGTTAACCACCTGCATAAAGCCAGCATTAACACGCTCAGGGAAACGTTCATGTGATTCAAGAAGCGGGCCTAAGGTATCTACATCCGCGGTGTCGACGTCGTCAACAACAGTCACCACATGCGGGTTACCCATGCTCACCGCACCACAGAACAAGGTGTGTACATCCGTTCTCAGGATATAGGTCTTCTCTGGCTGTTTGGCCTTGAATGGAATCTTGCCTGGTTCGAACTCAGGAATGCCCATGTTGACTGTGATCAGGTCATTCTCTTCAATCTTAAGAACCATTTTGCCTTTCTTGGTGCTCACGTTGATGCTGTATTTATTCGTTAAGCCTTTCATGCGAACGAATCGTGCAAAACAACGCGCGCCATTACCACACTGCTCCACTTCACTGCCATCCGCATTGAATATGCGGTAATGGAAATCAGTTTCTGGATCATAGGGAGCCTCAACCACAAGTAGCTGGTCAAAGCCCACACCAGTGTGACGATCCGCCAAACGACGGATCAAATCTGGAGAAAAGAAAATATTTTGAGTAATGCAGTCCACGACCATGAAATCATTGCCCAAACCATGCATTTTAGAAAAGTGGAAGTGCATAACGCTTAAAATTACTCCGGAAGAATGTTTTCAAGTTCCCACAGACTCGTAAGCTCTTCACGCTGACGAACCAAGTGAGTTTTATCGCCATCAACCATCACTTCAGCCGCACGCGAACGAGTGTTGTAGTTAGATGACATCGCGAAGCCATAAGCACCCGCAGAACGAACTGCCAGTAAATCGCCTTCTTCAAGAACTAGGTCACGATCTTTACCTAGGAAGTCACCTGTCTCACAGATAGGGCCAACCAAATCGTAAGTCACCGCTTCACCCTGACGTGGGCTTACTGGAACAATATCTTGCCAAGCTTGGTAAAGCGCTGGACGCATTAGGTCGTTCATCGCGGCATCGATGATGGCAAAGTTCTTATGCTCCGTTGGCTTCAGGAACTCGACTTTCGTTAATAATACACCAGCGTTAGCAGCAATCGCTCTTCCAGGCTCGAAAATCAGCTCTAGATCAGAATGATTGTCTAGACGAGCCAATAGTGCTTTTGCGTAGTCAGAAGGCTGTGGTGGTAATTCATCACGATAAACCACGCCTAAACCACCACCGACATCAAGGTGTTTGATGTTGATACCGTTAGCACGCAGTTGGTCGATAAGTGCAAGCAGACGATCGGTTGCATCAATGAAAGGTTCGATATCCGTTAGCTGAGAACCGATGTGGCAATCAATACCGTGGATAGACAAGTTATCGAGTGTTTGTGCAAACGCATAAACAGCTGGAGCACGGTCGAAGGCAATACCAAACTTATTATCACGCAGACCTGTAGAAATGTAAGGGTGAGTGTTTGCATCAACATCTGGGTTGATACGCAGTGAAATCGGCGCTTTAACACCAAGCTCACCAGCCACTTTATTCAGTCGCTCTAGTTCTGGTTCAGACTCTACGTTGAAACACTTAATGTTCAACTCAAGCGCACGCTTCATTTCAGCGGCTGTTTTGCCCACACCAGAGAACACAACTTTCGCCGGATCGCCACCTGCAGCAACCACACGCTCTAACTCACCGCCAGAAACGATGTCAAAGCCTGAGCCCAAACGAGCCAAAGTGTTCAATACGCCAAGGTTCGAGTTAGCTTTAACGGCATAACACACCAAGTGTGGATGCTCACCAACCGATGAATCAAACGCATTCCAGTGGCGTTCTAATGTTGCACGAGAATATACATACAGCGGTGTACCATATTGCTCTGCTAGTTGTGAAAGTGCGACGTCCTCAGCCCAAAGCTGGCCATCTTCCTGATAGTTGAAGTAATCCAAAGTTCTTATCCCTTATAAATAACGATTTCTGCGTGTTTCACTTATTGTGATTGTTCAGTCTGCTGAACTTCATCAGGATCGTATAACGGACCCGTTTGACCACAACCAGAAAGTCCAATAACGGACACCATAAACAGAGCGGTAATTAATTTTTTCATTTTGCATATCGTGATTATTAACTCAATGCCCCCTATAATCGCACCACACTCAGGAAAAGCAATAGGATAGAAAGGATGAACGAGACTGAATTTCATCAGCTGGTCGATATACAGATGCAAAACATCGAAGAAGCTATCGATGAATCAGAGGCAGATATTGATTACGAAGTGACTGGTAACGTGATGACGCTGGAGTTTGAGAACCGCAGCCAAATCATCATTAACCGCCAAGAACCAATGAAAGAAATCTGGTTGGCGTCTAAATCTGGTGGCTTTCACTTTAAATTAATCGACGACAAGTGGACATGTTCTAAGACGGGCATGGAGCTGTTTGAGATGGTGAAAGAAGAATGCGTGAAGCACGCAGGTGAAGAGATCGATTGGGTCTAATCATTTGTAAGCAAAACTAAAAAGGAGTGAATCAATCACTCCTTTTTTAATGTCAATCAGTCTTAATAAGACTAGATGTTAACTATCTTTGAACTCCGAGAAGCTAACGTCGCATCATTACGGTAAGGCACTACGTAAGAGTTACCCTCTTCAGGATGAACGATTTGGTAGTACTGAGGTAAGTTAAAGTTAATCAACTTAGACGACATCTTCGATTCATCTTTTACCGACGTGTAGAAAGAGTTCACACTCGCGATCATCTCATCTTTTTCGCCGCTGTACTGATGATACACCTCAACCTGATTCGACTCATCCAATACATAAATATTAAAACCTTTATCGGTATCTTCGAAGAAGAACTGAATTAAGCCCTCACTCGCAAAACCATCCACCACTTCTGGCAGTTGATACTCTTGCTCTTTGTCGAGCATCAATAAAGGTGAACCCTTCAACTTGTTAGTTGAGATACTACGATAGAAGTCGACCGAGTTTTCTAGCATCTGTACCGACACACCGCGGCGCTCGAAGAACAGACCAAACATCTTGTTAGCTAAACGAATAGCCTTAAAGCGACGGCGTTTCTCTGGTTCAATCGGTTTTAGTCGTAAGTCGATACACTCAGCAAGCAGCTGATACACCATATTACGCATCACACCGCGTAGGTTTTTGCTGTAACAGAACACATCGACCGACTCTGGAGGCAACGCATCTTGGTGCATCTTGCCAAGTACCGTCTTAAGCGCATCTAACATTGCGGTATCACCTTGGAAATGCAGCGTACGCACTTCATGCCAAGAGTTACGGTAAACCAGATCGACACTGCCGACTAAGCTCTTGCCTTCTTCACCAAAACTGAAGATATCGGCATTCTTGAGATCGACTTTTAATGCACGACCGCTCAACTCAGAAGTCGGGTCATTTTCAAAGTTGATGAACATCGCCAGCTGGCTGATCTCACACGGACTCGCCAGTGCCTGCATACTTGGGCGGCGCTTACGTAAAGAGAAGGTATTACGCAGATCGCTCACCATTTGATAAAACTTATCGATATCAATGTGAGCGTCACGAACCACAGAGTGCAAACGTGTCGACTCAGTAATCAAACCATTGAAGAATGACCAAGCAACTAGCTTACTCAAGTACTCATGGTGCTCAAGTGAAGGTTGACCAAGAATACGGTGCGCAATCAACGGCTGTTTATACAAGTACCAACCCGCTTTATTCGATTGCCCTTGGCGAACCTCAATAAAGCTCAAGTCTGGTTCATGCAGATCCGGAGAGATTTGCGGGTTCAGTAGCGTGACTTTACCCGGCAACACCTCAAACGCAGCATAAAGCTTACGAGCCAAGATACTGATATCTTGTGGGCTGATTGCCGAAGTGATGTCGTTACGACGCGCAAATTGAATCAGGTTACGATAGCTCAGCATCAAGGCATCAAGCAGCGCATGGTGCACCACTTTAACCTGTTCAACCTTCCAGTTACGGCGGTTATCGAGCTCAGCAATGGTTTCATGTCCCCAATTCCAAGACTTAGTCATCTCGGTTAGGGCCTCACGACGCCATGCTACAGAACCAATGCCCGCTTCACGCGACAACTTCTCGTGGGTTTTAAGGTAGAAACAGCGTCTCACCAAGTCCAAACGTGTGTGGTCGTTAATGCGTTCTAGGTAGCGCGTTACCTTCTCTAGCATCAGATAGTAGCTATCCATGCCATACAGATCAGGTTCATCCGCAAAGAAGCGGCGCTTGGTATCGATACTCAATAGTTGGGTGTTTGGGTATTCCCATGAATAAGCTTCTAACAGGATCGCCTTTAACACCGACTTATACGGTGAGTCGATACTCTTATAAAGCTGCCACAAGTTAGAACCGAAGTACTCTTCCGCGGGAATGCGATTCAGCTTGCCGAAATCGATCCACTGCGAACAATCAAGATATCCATCCTGACATAGGCCTTGAACGTATTGGTCATAACACTCTTCCATTTCTGGCGGAATGATTTGCCACAACAAGCGTTGACCAGCTAAACGAACAGCTGAACGATAGAACTCATCAAGCAATAACAGGTGCTGTGAAGAGCCACAGTTATCACCGGTCATCTCTTCAGAATGGTTCGAGCGGAAACGCTGTTCATCCATCAAGAAAAAGTTAGCTTCAACACCTAAGGTTTCAGCCCAGTCGGTAATCAGCAGGCACTTGTTCGTCAAGCTATCGCGCGCTGGACCATCCATATCAGGAGAAACACATACCCAGATATCCAGATCACTTGAGGTGCTTTGACCAATAGAAGAGGTACTACCCATGGTGTACAGACCGAGGATTGCAGGCTCAGCAGCCTCGGTAAGTTTACCGCCAAGCGTTAATTCGGTATCAGACACAAATTGCTTTTGGAATTCATTAAGCGTGAAGCTACGAATTCCAAAAGGAACTTGTTGGTCATAGTAACCAGGCATCATTGGGTGATTGAAATGAAGAAGTGCGGGGATTAGGTTAAAAACTCGCTGGCCTTGGACATTCATCAACGCCAACGCACGATCAATGCGCTGCTGATTTAGATTGTCTAATCGTTGAATCAAAGTCTGAGTGTAAGCCTGCAAGGTAAGTCCTTGGTTTGAGATTAAATGCACTTCTGTTTAGTTACTGAACGAAAGCAGCAACAAAACGTGATCAATTTAACACTTTTACCCCTAATGGTAAAGCAAAGGAACCCGTCATACTGGCCAATTCCTTAATGACAGAAAGTTAAACTCACGGCGCCGTAGTGTCCTCTTTATTGACTATTTCTAATAATAGCCCATGTTTCAAATGAGATACCAATCACACTATTTTGGTGAACTCATGAAAATCTCTCAGCTATCAAAGCATGGAATGATCAAACAGTAAGAATTTTCGCCTCACAATGGTAGGATTAGGCTATTACAGAACCTATATCGGAAACACCATGACAAATTCAGCACCAATCCGTATCGCAACCAGAAAAAGCCCTCTTGCCCTTTGGCAGGCATACTTTGTAAGGGATGCACTGCAAGCTGCTCACCCTGGTTTAGAGGTTGAGTTGGTAACTATGGTGACCAAAGGTGACATCATCCTAGACACCCCACTTGCTAAAGTTGGCGGTAAAGGACTGTTCGTTAAAGAACTCGAAGTGGCAATGCTAGAAGGTCGTGCTGACCTTGCGGTTCACTCTATGAAAGATGTACCTGTCGACTTCCCTGAAGGTCTAGGTCTGGTAACGATCTGTGAACGTGAAGACCCTCGTGATGCTTTCGTATCAAACACTTACAACAACATTGATGAGCTACCACAAGGTGCTGTCGTGGGAACATGTAGCCTACGTCGTCAATGTCAGCTATTAGAATACCGCCCTGACTTAATCATCAAGGAACTACGTGGCAACGTTGGTACTCGTCTAGGTAAACTCGATGATGGCCAATACGATGCTATCGTCCTAGCGGCAGCTGGCCTTAAGCGCCTAGAACTTGAAGAGCGTATCCGTAGCTTTATCGAACCAGAACAGTCTCTACCGGCTGTAGGCCAAGGTGCTGTGGGCATTGAATGTCGTCTTGATGATGAGCGTTTGATTAAGCTTCTTGAACCACTGAATCACCAAGACACAGCCGATCGCGTGCTTTGCGAACGTGCAATGAACCTAACTCTTGAAGGCGGTTGTCAGGTACCTATCGGTAGCTACTCACTGTTAGATGGCGACAACATCTGGCTACGTGCACTTGTTGGTGAACCTGACGGCTCTAAGATGGTTCGCGGTGAGATCTCTGGTCCTCGTAAAGACGCTGAAGCACTTGGCGTTACTCTGGCTAATCAACTGCTGGATGACGGTGCGAGAGAAATCTTAACTAAGCTTTACGCAGACCAAGAATAATCATGACAGTGTTGGTAACTCGTCCCGGCTCAGAGGGACAATCGCTTTGCCAACAATTAGCGGATGAAGGGATTCAAGCAATCCATCATCCGCTTATTCGTATCGTTGATAATCCAGACTCTACGGATTTAAGCAGTCAGCTCAATAACAGCGATATCATTATTGCAGTCAGTCACCATGCTGTGACAGCTGCTCAAAGCATCCTTTCCAAAACCTCATCTATTTGGCCTACTTCGCCGCTTTATCTTGGCGTTGGTCAAAAAACTGCGCACGTTTTAAGCAAAGTCTGTAAACAAAAAGTAAACTATCCTCAAGTTAGTGATAGTGAACATCTTCTTAAACTTACTGAACTTGATGGTGTCGATAATAAATCCATTTTGATACTACGTGGCAATGGTGGGCGTGAGCTCATTAGAGATTCTTTACTCAATCGAGGTGCACAAGTCTCTTATTGTGAGACCTACCGTAGAGAATATATTCCCATTAACGACCACAATACCTATCAAACATGGGTAAACCAAAATACATCAAAAGTTGTCATCACTAGTCAGGAACAATTGGAGTATCTCTGCTCAATAACCCCTGACGAGTATTTGGCTTGGCTTTCAACAAGACAACTATTTGTCCCAAGTCAGCGCATAGCAGAACGAGCACAACAGCTCGGGTTCTCCAATGTGATTAATACTCAAAGTGCTACGAACCAAATATTACTGGCTGCTCTCCGGCCTTAGCTAGAAACAGGAAATAAGCATGACAAGCAAAAAAAATAATGAGCATATTGAACCTGAAAAGAAACAAGATACTCAGCCAGTAGTTGTTGAAAACGAAAAAGCTGAATCTACAGAGACAAAACAGCCTGAAGAAAAACTTGATGCCTCTGCGTCAAATACCGCTCAAAATGAACAGTCTCAAGCTGAACATAAAGAGCAAATAGAGAAAGCGGAAAAGCAAGGTAAGCGCGGTGTCAAACTAGGCGCAATTGCGATCGCTATTTCTATTATTTTCAGCGGTGGTATCGCATTTCAAATGCAACAAAAGAGCGCCGATTACTCAGCTCAAATCACAGCGCTTCAAGCGCAACTACAAAATACCCAATCTGCAGTAAATAAAGACCTACAAACCATCAAGCAAGAAACTATCCAAGAAGCATCACATGCGGTGGAAAAAACTCAGGTAGTTCAATCCCAACAACAGAAAAGCATTCAAAGCCTTCAGTTGGCCGTTGCTGACGTTAAAGGTCGCCGCCCGAATGACTGGTTACTTGCCGAAGCCGATTACCTTGTAAAACTTGCTGGCCGTAAACTGTTCCTTGAACATGATGCCGTTAGCGCAACCAAACTTATGGAAAGCGCCGATCAACGTATCGCAGCACTGAACGACCCAAGCTTGGTGTCTCTGCGTCAATCCATGACCAATGACATTACTAAGCTTCGCACTATCCCTCTGATCGACCGTGATGGTTTAGTTCTACGTATTACAAGCCTTCAACAACAAGTCGATAACCTGCCTCTAGCTAACGCTATTCTTCCAGAAGCTGCGGTCGTTGAGAAACAAGCTGTGTCGCAAGACATCAATGATTGGCAGAACAACTTGATGACATCGATGAAAGACTTCTCAGAAAACTTCATCACTTTCCGTAGTCGTGATGGTGAGGTTATCCCACTACTATCACCAGAGCAGCACTTCTACTTGCGTGAAAACATCAAAGGCAAGCTAGAGACAGCAATTCGCGCGGTCTACAAAGAGCAAGGCGAAGTCTATAGTGCGGCGCTTAAGACAGCTAACGAGTGGTCGAAGTCGTACCTAAACCAAGATAACAACTCAGTAATCGAGTTCGAAAAGGCGATTAAACAGTTAAGTGAGCAAAATATTTCTGTGAAATACCCTGTAAAGCTTGAGTCTCAAAATGAGTTGTCAGATGTCATTCGTGAACGTCTACGCCGTGAGGTAACGGTAATGACCTCGGAGGAGAAATAATGATTCGTTTGATTTTTCTTTTCCTTGTACTCGGTGCGGGTCTGTTTGTCGGTACTCAGTTCTCGGGTCAACAAGGTTATGTACTGATCTCAATTGCCAATAAGACGATTGAGATGAGTGTGACAACAATGGCTATCTTTGTGATTGCCCTCTTGGCCGCACTGTTTGGCTTAGAGTACCTATTTAAGAAGCTTATTTACGCGAGCTCAACAACTTGGAACTGGTTCAGCGTTCGTAAACTAAAACGCTCTCGTCGTTATACCAATGAAGGCATCATCAAGCTTCTTGAGGGTGATTGGAAAGGCGCAGAGAAGAAAGTAACTCGCTGGGCGAATCACCACGATATGCCTCTACTTTGTTACTTAGTGGCGTCACAAGCGGCACATGAGCAAGGTAATACTGCTGAGCGCGATAAGTACATCGAGCTTGCTAGCCAGCAAGATGATTCATTGCTGGCTGTTGAGCTGACAAAAGCCAAGCAACAAATCAGCGAATCAAACTACGAAGCCGCTTTCGATACGCTTTCAAATCTTAAAGGTTCGCACCCGAACAACACTGCAGTGCTTGGATTGCTAAAAGCGACCTACATGCAACTTAAATTATGGCAGCCATTGTTAGAGTTGACGCCAAAACTTGCTAAGAACAAGCTCCTAACAGCAGATGAGCAGCGTGAACTTGAGCAGAAAGCACAATGCGGTTTGCTTCACGACGTCGCACAGCAACAAGGCAGCGAAGGTTTAATCAGTCACTGGAATAAGCTTCCAAGAAAACAGAAGCAAAGTTCACACCTTGTATCGTGCTTTGTGAAACAACTGATCGCACGTAAAGCAGATTCAGAAGCCTTCACTGTCATTAAAGAGAACATTGCGAAGAATGGTTCAAACGAACTCTACATGTTGCTTCCTGAACTTAATCTAGCCGATCACCACCCAGTAGTTGTGATGCTAGAGCGCGCAATCAGTAAAGATAACAACAATGCAGAAGCACACAGTGCATTGGCTCAGTTCTACCTAAGAGAGCAAAAATGGGCAGAAGCGCAAAGCCACTTCGAGAAAGCACTAGCACTTCGCTCTAATGTTTCAGATTACGGATACCTATCTGATGCACTAGAGAAGCAAAACCTAACCAAAGCAGCGCACGAAGTGTCTCGTAAGGCACTTGCTCTAGTTCAGCCAGCTTAAGCAAATACACTTAACATGAAGCCGATGCCAAGCATCGGCTTTTTTATGTCTGCTATTTGCCTCAAGATAAAGTCCAATCTTTCAATCTTTCAATCTTTCAATCTTTCACAAGCTATAGCTCAAGCTTAGACCAGACAAACCACAACAACCTCCAGACACCACACGGAGGAACGAATCTAATCGATTAAGTAGCTTTAAGTGCGAATTTAGAGCTAGAAGAGTTGAGCTGTATAAAATAATTCACTGGAGGTCTCCAGAGGAACTTGGAGGGGCCTTAGCTCGAACTCTAGCGAGAGTATTTAAAATAGAAAACAAACTCTTTAGAAGTGATTAGAGCCGACAAATATCCACTATACCAACATCTAGCCTGACTAAGCCTATTTCGTGAGAAGGCTAAAAGACTTCAGAAGGCTTTAGAATAAGTGTGAACTCAGAACTCGACGATCCATTTCCAACTATAGATCCAGTAGCCCGAGTAACTCTTCCTTTATGCTAGGGAGTGTAGACCGCTCAACCGCTATACTCACCATACAACTATTATAAACTTGGCTTTATCCGCAATTCGCCCTCTAAATTATCAGAACCTACAGGCATAAATATCACTATTGAGAGCAGAGCTTTCTTACCCCAAAGGTTCAGGGGTAATCGAAGTTAAACAACCTCATGCAAGTTAGTACTAGGCTTTCTGATAATCGGCAAACATCGAGGCTGCGAACTACGGACAAGCCATGAGTGGGACTCTTTCGACCTAGGAATTAAACAATAAGACTTCTTAGTAAGTGCTGTTGTGGCAACCCGAAACGAGCGGAGCTTGATCGAAAACCAGACGATCTATAGCCAGAAACGACGAAAGCCTAGTCGTAAGACTAGGCTTTCTAATAAGTAGCGGAGTGTCTGGTATTCCATCGGACTCGCGCAAGAGAAGAACTCTTTCGACCTAAGGAAATATACAATAACTCAAATGTAAAAAAGCCCTGCTATTTCTAGCAGGGCTTTTCTAATAAGTGGCGGAGTGGACGGGACTCGAACCCGCGACCCCCGGCGTGACAGGCCGGTATTCTAACCAACTGAACTACCACTCCGCAGTGGACTACTTGTCGTCGCTGACAAGTCGTTCATAATTTAAAGCCTGGCGATGTCCTACTCTCACATGGGGAAGCCCCACACTACCATCGGCGCTATTGTGTTTCACTTCTGAGTTCGGCATGGAATCAGGTGGGTCCACAATGCTATGGTCGCCAAGCAAATTTTGCTTTTACTTTCAGCTTTTTTAAAAACTGAAGGCAAAATAATCTGGAAAACTGTAATTTAAAAGTGTCTCTTCAAACTCATTCAAGCGTTTGGTATTTCTTTGAGTCCACAAAACCCCTTGGGTGTTGTATGGTTAAGCCTCACGGGCAATTAGTACAGGTTAGCTCAATGCCTCACAGCACTTACACACCCTGCCTATCAACGTTCTAGTCTTGAACAACCCTTAAGGACGCTTATAGCGTCAGGGAAAACTCATCTCAGGGCTCGCTTCCCGCTTAGATGCTTTCAGCGGTTATCGATTCCGAACTTAGCTACCGGGCAATGCCATTGGCATGACAACCCGAACACCAGAGGTTCGTCCACTCCGGTCCTCTCGTACTAGGAGCAGCCCCTTCAATTTTCCAACGCCCACGGCAGATAGGGACCGAACTGTCTCACGACGTTCTAAACCCAGCTCGCGTACCACTTTAAATGGCGAACAGCCATACCCTTGGGACCGACTTCAGCCCCAGGATGTGATGAGCCGACATCGAGGTGCCAAACACCGCCGTCGATATGAACTCTTGGGCGGTATCAGCCTGTTATCCCCGGAGTACCTTTTATCCGTTGAGCGATGGCCCTTCCATTCAGAACCACCGGATCACTATGACCTGCTTTCGCACCTGCTCGAATTGTCATTCTCGCAGTCAAGCGGGCTTATGCCATTGCACTAACCACACGATGTCCAACCGTGTTTAGCCCACCTTCGTGCTCCTCCGTTACTCTTTGGGAGGAGACCGCCCCAGTCAAACTACCCACCAGGCACTGTCCGTAATCCCGATTCAGGGACCAACGTTAGAACATCAAAACTACAAGGGTGGTATTTCAAGGACGACTCCACCACATCTAGCGACGCGGTTTCATAGTCTCCCACCTATCCTACACATGTAGGTTCAATGTTCAGTGCCAAGCTGTAGTAAAGGTTCACGGGGTCTTTCCGTCTAGCCGCGGGTACACTGCATCTTCACAGCGATTTCAATTTCACTGAGTCTCGGGTGGAGACAGCGTGGCCATCATTACGCCATTCGTGCAGGTCGGAACTTACCCGACAAGGAATTTCGCTACCTTAGGACCGTTATAGTTACGGCCGCCGTTTACCAGGGCTTCGATCAAGAGCTTCGACCGAAGTCTAACCCCATCAATTAACCTTCCGGCACCGGGCAGGCGTCACACCGTATACGTCATCTTACGATTTTGCACAGTGCTGTGTTTTTAATAAACAGTTGCAGCCACCTGGTATCTGCGACTCTCGTCTGCTCCATCCGCAAGGGACTTCACTGATAAGAGCGTACCTTCTCCCGAAGTTACGGTACCATTTTGCCTAGTTCCTTCACCCGAGTTCTCTCAAGCGCCTTGGTATTCTCTACCCGACCACCTGTGTCGGTTTGGGGTACGATTCCTTACAATCTGAAGCTTAGAGGCTTTTCCTGGAAGCATGGCATCAATGACTTCACTACCGTAGTAGCTCGACATCGTATCTCAGCGTTAGTAGCGGTCCGGATTTACCTAAACCACCCGCCTACGTACTTGAACCTGGACAACCGTCGCCAGGCCCACCTAGCCTTCTCCGTCCCCCCATCGCAATTGTAAGAAGTACGGGAATATTAACCCGTTTCCCATCGACTACGCCTTTCGGCCTCGCCTTAGGAGTCGACTTACCCTGCCCCGATTAACGTTGGACAGGAACCCTTGGTCTTCCGGCGAGGGAGTTTTTCACTCCCTTTATCGTTACTCATGTCAGCATTCGCACTTCTGATACCTCCAGCAGCCCTTACAGACCACCTTCAACGGCTTACAGAACGCTCCCCCTACCCCACGCACCCTAAGGTACGTAGCCGCAGCTTCGGTGTATAGCTTAGCCCCGTTACATCTTCCGCGCAGGCCGACTCGACCAGTGAGCTATTACGCTTTCTTTAAATGATGGCTGCTTCTAAGCCAACATCCTGGCTGTCTGAGCCTTCCCACATCGTTTCCCACTTAGCTATACTTTGGGACCTTAGCTGGCGGTCTGGGTTGTTTCCCTCTCCACGACGGACGTTAGCACCCGCCGTGTGTCTCCCGGATAGTACTTACTGGTATTCGGAGTTTGCAAAGGGTTGGTAAGTCGGGATGACCCCCTAGCCTTAACAGTGCTCTACCCCCAGTAGTATTCGTCCGAGGCGCTACCTAAATAGCTTTCGGGGAGAACCAGCTATCTCCAGGTTTGATTGGCCTTTCACCCTAGCCACAAGTCATCCGCTAATTTTTCAACATTAGTCGGTTCGGTCCTCCAGTTGATGTTACTCAACCTTCAACCTGCCCATGGCTAGATCACCTGGTTTCGGGTCTAATCCTAGCAACTGTACGCCCAGTTAAGACTCGGTTTCCCTACGGCTCCCTAAACGGTTAACCTTGCTACTAAAATTAAGTCGCTGACCCATTATACAAAGGTACGCAGTCACACCACGAAGGTGCTCCTACTGCTTGTACGTACACGGTTTCAGGTTCTATTTCACTCCCCTCACAGGGGTTCTTTTCGCCTTTCCCTCACGGTACTGGTTCACTATCGGTCAGTCAGTAGTATTTAGCCTTGGAGGATGGTCCCCCATATTCAGACAGGATATCACGTGTCCCGCCCTACTCGTTTTCACTGATGATGAGATGTCGATTACGGGGCTATCACCTTTATTGCGGCACTTTCCAGAGCCTTCATCTGTCTCATTAAAAGCTTAAGGGCTAATCCAATTTCGCTCGCCGCTACTTTCGGAATCTCGGTTGATTTCTCTTCCTCAGGGTACTTAGATGTTTCGGTTCCCCGGTTTGCCTCCTGTTGCTATGTATTCACAACAGGATACTTACTTATGTAAGTGGGTTTCCCCATTCAGGAATCCCAGACTCAAAGGTTATTACTACCTAATCTGGGCTTATCGCAAGTTATTACGCCTTTCATCGCCTCTGACTGCCAAGGCATCCACCGTGTACGCTTAGTCACTTAACCATACAACCCGAAAGGGTCTTAATGTATGGCAACTAACCAAGGTTTTTGGTTGTCATTAAGAAGGGTTAATTCTTAATGACTGTTTGCCGGACTCAATGTGAATCAAACTAGGTTTGATTCGAATACAAGACACTTGAATGTGTTTGTTGTGTTTACCTAAAAGGTAAACATTGAGAACTTTTAAATTTGATTGAATTACTCGTAAGTAATCAATCAGTCAGCTTTCCAAATTGTTAAAGAGCTTGATTCAATAAATGAACCATTTTTAAAGACTCTCTTAAGAGAATACTTAAAGATGGTGGAGCTATGCGGGATCGAACCGCAGACCTCCTGCGTGCAAGGCAGGCGCTCTCCCAGCTGAGCTATAGCCCCATCTAGGTCGATATTGGTGGGTCTGAGTGGACTTGAACCACCGACCTCCCGCTTATCAGGCGAGCGCTCTAACCAGCTGAGCTACAGACCCAATATCGTCTCTTAACTTTTCTAAACCTAATCAATCTGTGTGGACACTTATCGTGAATATCTTCGTATAAGGAGGTGATCCAGCCCCAGGTTCCCCTAGGGCTACCTTGTTACGACTTCACCCCAGTCATGAACCACAAAGTGGTGAGCGTCCTCCCGAAAGGTTAAACTACCCACTTCTTTTGCAGCCCACTCCCATGGTGTGACGGGCGGTGTGTACAAGGCCCGGGAACGTATTCACCGTAGCATTCTGATCTACGATTACTAGCGATTCCGACTTCATGGAGTCGAGTTGCAGACTCAATCCGGACTACGACGCACTTTTTGGGATTCGCTCACCATCGCTGGCTTGCTGCCCTCTGTATGCGCCATTGTAGCACGTGTGTAGCCCTACTCGTAAGGGCCATGATGACTTGACGTCGTCCCCACCTTCCTCCGGTTTATCACCGGCAGTCTCCCTGGGTTCCCGACATTACTCGCTGGCAAACAAGGATAAGGGTTGCGCTCGTTGCGGGACTTAACCCAACATTTCACAACACGAGCTGACGACAGCCATGCAGCACCTGTCTCAGAGCTCCCGAAGGCACACCTGCGTCTCCGCTGGCTTCTCTGGATGTCAAGAGTAGGTAAGGTTCTTCGCGTTGCATCGAATTAAACCACATGCTCCACCGCTTGTGCGGGCCCCCGTCAATTCATTTGAGTTTTAATCTTGCGACCGTACCCCAGGCGGTCTACTTAACGCGTTAGCTCCGAAAGCCACGGCTCAAGGCCACAACCTCCAAGTAGACATCGTTTACGGCGTGGACTACCAGGGTATCTAATCCTGTTTGCTCCCCACGCTTTCGCATCTGAGTGTCAGTATCTGTCCAGGGGCCGCCTTCGCCACTGGTATTCCTTCAGATCTCTACGCATTTCACCGCTACACCTGAAATTCTACCCCCTCTACAGTACTCTAGTTCACCAGTTTCAAATGCAGTTCCGAGGTTGAGCCCCGGGCTTTCACATCTGACTTAATGAACCACCTGCATGCGCTTTACGCCCAGTAATTCCGATTAACGCTCGCACCCTCCGTATTACCGCGGCTGCTGGCACGGAGTTAGCCGGTGCTTCTTCTGTTGCTAACGTCAAGAGATAGCGCTATTAACACTACCCCCTTCCTCACAACTGAAAGTACTTTACAACCCGAAGGCCTTCTTCATACACGCGGCATGGCTGCATCAGGCTTTCGCCCATTGTGCAATATTCCCCACTGCTGCCTCCCGTAGGAGTCTGGACCGTGTCTCAGTTCCAGTGTGGCTGATCATCCTCTCAGACCAGCTAGGGATCGTCGCCTTGGTGAGCCATTACCTCACCAACTAGCTAATCCCACCTAGGCATATCTTGACGCGAGAGGCCCGAAGGTCCCCTCTTTGGCCCGTAGGCATTATGCGGTATTAGCCATCGTTTCCAATGGTTATCCCCACATCAAGGCAATTTCCTAGGCATTACTCACCCGTCCGCCGCTCGACGCCCATTAACGCACCCCGAAGGATTGTTAGTGTCGTTTCCGCTCGACTTGCATGTGTTAGGCCTGCCGCCAGCGTTCAATCTGAGCCATGATCAAACTCTTCAATTTAAGATTTTGTGACTCAACGAATACTGACTTCAAAACTACTATGTAATTTTAAAGCTATTACCATTCCAACAGAATGATAATGAATTGACTGTGCCAAATAACCGAAGTTATTTGTATTGGTCACTCAGTTCATTGAAATCATTTTGATTCCGAAGAATCTGTTTTATCTAATGATAAAACGTTTTGATATTCATCAACGAGTGCCCACACAGATTGATAGGTTTAAATTATTAAAGAGCTTTGCTTTCAGTGCCTTAGCACTTAAGCAGGACGCGTATGATACGCTTTCTACTTTGAAAGTCAACATAAAATACTAAGAAAACTTAGAACTCTATGGTGACTTGTCTAGAAACTAGACAAAGTCGAAATTAAAGCCTGGCGATGTCCTACTCTCACATGGGGAAGCCCCACACTACCATCGGCGCTATTGTGTTTCACTTCTGAGTTCGGCATGGAATCAGGTGGGTCCACAATGCTATGGTCGCCAAGCAAATTTTAAAATTCGGAAAGCTGTTTTTCGTTCTCTTCAAACTCATTCAAGCGTTTGGTATTTCTTTGAGTCCACAAAACCCCTTGGGTGTTGTATGGTTAAGCCTCACGGGCAATTAGTACAGGTTAGCTCAATGCCTCGCAGCACTTACACACCCTGCCTATCAACGTTCTAGTCTTGAACAACCCTTAAGGACGCTTAAAGCGTCAGGGAAAACTCATCTCAGGGCTCGCTTCCCGCTTAGATGCTTTCAGCGGTTATCGATTCCGAACTTAGCTACCGGGCAATGCCATTGGCATGACAACCCGAACACCAGAGGTTCGTCCACTCCGGTCCTCTCGTACTAGGAGCAGCCCCTTCAATTTTCCAACGCCCACGGCAGATAGGGACCGAACTGTCTCACGACGTTCTAAACCCAGCTCGCGTACCACTTTAAATGGCGAACAGCCATACCCTTGGGACCGACTTCAGCCCCAGGATGTGATGAGCCGACATCGAGGTGCCAAACACCGCCGTCGATATGAACTCTTGGGCGGTATCAGCCTGTTATCCCCGGAGTACCTTTTATCCGTTGAGCGATGGCCCTTCCATTCAGAACCACCGGATCACTATGACCTGCTTTCGCACCTGCTCGAATTGTCATTCTCGCAGTCAAGCGGGCTTATGCCATTGCACTAACCACACGATGTCCAACCGTGTTTAGCCCACCTTCGTGCTCCTCCGTTACTCTTTGGGAGGAGACCGCCCCAGTCAAACTACCCACCAGGCACTGTCCGTAATCCCGATTCAGGGACCAACGTTAGAACATCAAAACTACAAGGGTGGTATTTCAAGGACGACTCCACCACATCTAGCGACGCGGTTTCATAGTCTCCCACCTATCCTACACATGTAGGTTCAATGTTCAGTGCCAAGCTGTAGTAAAGGTTCACGGGGTCTTTCCGTCTAGCCGCGGGTACACTGCATCTTCACAGCGATTTCAATTTCACTGAGTCTCGGGTGGAGACAGCGTGGCCATCATTACGCCATTCGTGCAGGTCGGAACTTACCCGACAAGGAATTTCGCTACCTTAGGACCGTTATAGTTACGGCCGCCGTTTACCGGGGCTTCGATCAAGAGCTTCGACCGAAGTCTAACCCCATCAATTAACCTTCCGGCACCGGGCAGGCGTCACACCGTATACGTCATCTTACGATTTTGCACAGTGCTGTGTTTTTAATAAACAGTTGCAGCCACCTGGTATCTGCGACTCTCGTCTGCTCCATCCGCAAGGGACTTCACTGATAAGAGCGTACCTTCTCCCGAAGTTACGGTACCATTTTGCCTAGTTCCTTCACCCGAGTTCTCTCAAGCGCCTTGGTATTCTCTACCCGACCACCTGTGTCGGTTTGGGGTACGATTCCTTACAATCTGAAGCTTAGAGGCTTTTCCTGGAAGCATGGCATCAATGACTTCACTACCGTAGTAGCTCGACATCGTATCTCAGCGTTAGTAGCGGTCCGGATTTACCTAAACCACCCGCCTACGTACTTGAACCTGGACAACCGTCGCCAGGCCCACCTAGCCTTCTCCGTCCCCCATCGCAATTGTAAGAAGTACGGGAATATTAACCCGTTTCCCATCGACTACGCCTTTCGGCCTCGCCTTAGAGTCGACTTACCCTGCCCCGATTAACGTTGGACAGGAACCCTTGGTCTTCCGGCGAGGAGTTTTTCACTCCCTTTATCGTTACTCATGTCAGCATTCGCACTTCTGATACCTCCAGCAGCTCTTACAGACCACCTTCAACGGCTTACAGAACGCTCCCTACCCCACGCACCCTAAGGTACGTAGCCGCAGCTTCGGTGTATAGCTTAGCCCCGTTACATCTTCCGCGCAGGCCGACTCGACCAGTGAGCTATTACGCTTTCTTTAAATGATGGCTGCTTCTAAGCCAACATCCTGGCTGTCTGAGCCTTCCCACATCGTTTCCCACTTAGCTATACTTTGGGACCTTAGCTGGCGGTCTGGGTTGTTTCCCTCTCCACGACGGACGTTAGCACCCGCCGTGTGTCTCCCGGATAGTACTTACTGGTATTCGGAGTTTGCAAGGGTTGGTAAGTCGGGATGACCCCTAGCCTTAACAGTGCTCTACCCCCAGTAGTATTCGTCCGAGGCGCTACCTAAATAGCTTTCGGGGAGAACCAGCTATCTCCAGGTTTGATTGGCCTTTCACCCCTAGCCACAAGTCATCCGCTAATTTTTCAACATTAGTCGGTTCGGTCCTCCAGTTGATGTTACTCAACCTTCAACCTGCCCATGGCTAGATCACCTGGTTTCGGGTCTAATCCTAGCAACTGTACGCCCAGTTAAGACTCGGTTTCCCTACGGCTCCCCTAAACGGTTAACCTTGCTACTAAAATTAAGTCGCTGACCCATTATACAAAAGGTACGCAGTCACACCACGAAGGTGCTCCTACTGCTTGTACGTACACGGTTTCAGGTTCTATTTCACTCCCCTCACAGGGGTTCTTTTCGCCTTTCCCTCACGGTACTGGTTCACTATCGGTCAGTCAGTAGTATTTAGCCTTGGAGGATGGTCCCCCCATATTCAGACAGGATATCACGTGTCCCGCCCTACTCGTTTTCACTGATGATGAGATGTCGATTACGGGGCTATCACCCTTTATTGCGGCACTTTCCAGAGCCTTCATCTGTCTCATTAAAAGCTTAAGGGCTAATCCAATTTCGCTCGCCGCTACTTTCCGGAATCTCGGTTGATTTCTCTTCCTCGAGGTGCCAGATGTTTCGGTTTCCCCCGGTTTGCCTCCTGTTGCTATGTATTCACAACAGGATACTTATATGTAAGTGGGTTTCCCCATTCAGGAATCCCAGACTTAAAGGTTATTACTACCTAATCTGGGCTTATCGCAAGTTATTACGCCTTTCATCGCCTCTGACTGCCAAGGCATCCACCGTGTACGCTTAGTCACTTAACCATACAACCCGAAAGGGTTTCTATTTGCTTTCACTTTAAAAAGTGAAGACAAATAAGCGTATGGCAACTAACCAAGGTTTTTGGTTGTCATCAAGAAGGGTTAATTCTTGATAACTGTTTGCCGGACTCAATTGTGAATCAAATAAATTTGATTCGAATACAAGACACTTGAATGTGTTTGTTGTGTTTATCTAATGAAAGATAAACATTGAGAACTTTTAAATTTGATTTGAATACTCGTAAGTAATCAAATCAGTCAGCTTTCCAAATTGTTAAAGAGCATAAAGCAAAAAGCTTTAATCAATAACTTACGTTATTAATTAAAGCTCTGGCTTTAACTAAATCTAAACCATCAATCTGTGTGGACACTCATCGTAAGTATCTTCGTATAAGGAGGTGATCCAGCCCCAGGTTCCCCTAGGGCTACCTTGTTACGACTTCACCCCAGTCATGAACCACAAAGTGGTGAGCGTCCTCCCCGAAAGGTTAAACTACCCACTTCTTTTGCAGCCCACTCCCATGGTGTGACGGGCGGTGTGTACAAGGCCCGGGAACGTATTCACCGTGACATTCTGATTCACGATTACTAGCGATTCCGACTTCATGGAGTCGAGTTGCAGACTCCAATCCGGACTACGACGCACTTTTTGGGATTCGCTCACTATCGCTAGCTTGCTGCCCTCTGTATGCGCCATTGTAGCACGTGTGTAGCCCTACTCGTAAGGGCCATGATGACTTGACGTCGTCCCCACCTTCCTCCGGTTTATCACCGGCAGTCTCCCTGGAGTTCCCGACATTACTCGCTGGCAAACAAGGATAAGGGTTGCGCTCGTTGCGGGACTTAACCCAACATTTCACAACACGAGCTGACGACAGCCATGCAGCACCTGTCTCAGAGCTCCCGAAGGCACACCTGCGTCTCCGCTGGCTTCTCTGGATGTCAAGAGTAGGTAAGGTTCTTCGCGTTGCATCGAATTAAACCACATGCTCCACCGCTTGTGCGGGCCCCCGTCAATTCATTTGAGTTTTAATCTTGCGACCGTACTCCCCAGGCGGTCTACTTAACGCGTTAGCTCCGAAAGCCACGGCTCAAGGCCACAACCTCCAAGTAGACATCGTTTACGGCGTGGACTACCAGGGTATCTAATCCTGTTTGCTCCCCACGCTTTCGCATCTGAGTGTCAGTATCTGTCCAGGGGCCGCCTTCGCCACTGGTATTCCTTCAGATCTCTACGCATTTCACCGCTACACCTGAAATTCTACCCCCTCTACAGTACTCTAGTTCACCAGTTTCAAATGCAGTTCCGAGGTTGAGCCCCGGGCTTTCACATCTGACTTAATGAACCACCTGCATGCGCTTTACGCCCAGTAATTCCGATTAACGCTCGCACCCTCCGTATTACCGCGGCTGCTGGCACGGAGTTAGCCGGTGCTTCTTCTGTTGCTAACGTCAAGAGATAGCGCTATTAACGCTACCCCTTCCTCACAACTGAAAGTACTTTACAACCCGAAGGCCTTCTTCATACACGCGGCATGGCTGCATCAGGCTTTCGCCCATTGTGCAATATTCCCCACTGCTGCCTCCCGTAGGAGTCTGGACCGTGTCTCAGTTCCAGTGTGGCTGATCATCCTCTCAGACCAGCTAGGGATCGTCGCCTTGGTGAGCCATTACCTCACCAACTAGCTAATCCCACCTAGGCATATCTTGACGCGAGAGGCCCGAAGGTCCCCCTCTTTGGCCCGTAGGCATTATGCGGTATTAGCCATCGTTTCCAATGGTTATCCCCCACATCAAGGCAATTTCCTAGGCATTACTCACCCGTCCGCCGCTCGACGCCCATTAACGCACCCGAAGGATTGTTAGTGTCGTTTCCGCTCGACTTGCATGTGTTAGGCCTGCCGCCAGCGTTCAATCTGAGCCATGATCAAACTCTTCAATTTAAGATTTTGTGACTCAACGAATACTGACTTCAAAACTAATATTTACCGAAGTAAACATGTAATTCTAAAGCTATTACCATTCCAACAGAATGATAATGAATTGACTGTGCCAAATAACCGAGGTTATTTGTATTGGTCACTCAGTTCATTGAAATCAATTTCGATTCCGAAGAATCTGTTTTATCTAACGATAAAACGCTTTGATATTCATCAACGAGTGCCCACACAGATTGATAGGTTTAAATTGTTAAAGAGCTTTACTTCTTGAGCGTTCCTTTTAAGTAAGGAGCCTCTCGAAGTGGACGGCCATTCTAGCGAATTAACATTCAGTGTCAAACACTTTTTGAAAATTAATTTTTTGTCGCTTTCCGTCTTACTGATTCATGCTGAAGCCTTGTGGCGTCTGCCGTCTCAGTGGGGTCGCATTATAGGGAACCCTCTCATGTTAGCAACTACTTTTTCATAAAAAATGAATAAATAGAGGTTAACTGCCTAATAGTTCACCTAAACGTAAAAAAGAGAGCATTTCTGCTCTCTTTTTACTCAAAATCTAAGAGTATTATTAGATAAAGGCGTAAGCATCAGCGTACATATGGTCACGCTTTGCTTCTTTATTCTGAGTAAATAGGTCTCTTGCAGCACCTGCCATTTCAAAACGACCTGCAATATAGATATCGAAATCAGCCAGTGATTCGAAACTTTGCGTAATTGCTTCAAGTACATTACCAGTTTGGCCATGCCATACTTCAGGTGCTTCTTCTACTACTGGTACAAAGTGCACATTGCTGTGTTTTTCTGCGATACCTACTAGCTCTTCTTTTGCATATAGCTGGCACTCGTCTTTTGCGCCCCAGTATAAGTGAATCTCTTTTTTGCTGTTTTGCGCGATACAGTGATCTAGGATTGAACGCACGTAGCTAAAACCAGTACCACCAGCAATCAATAATAGAGGGCGTTCGCTTTCTTCTTTAACCCAAGCATCACCGTGTGGTGCATCAATAGCAATATCGCCATCTTCAGCTTGTGCTTTCTTCATCGCCTCAACAACTTCTAATGCGTAAGCATTGTGCTCAGCGGCACCAATGTGTAACTCAAGCTCACCTTCATGGCGGCATGGGCTGCTTGCAATAGAAAATGGACGTTTATCTTTCTCGCCCATTTCAACCATCAGGTACTGACCCGCTTTAAAAGCGACGGGTGTTTCTGGGTGAAGTAGGATTTGGTAAGTGTTACAAGCCAAAGGCTCGATAGACTTCACTTTACATTTAATAGTCATGTTCTTCCTCTTACTAACCCTTAATCGGCAAAGGTTAGAACTAAATTACTTTCTGCAAATGCTTGGCAAGCGAAAATCCAGCCCTGTTCCTGCTCTTTCTCTGTGAGCATGGGTTCAAGATGGTAACTCACTTGCCCTTCTAATTTTTTGCACATACACATCGCGCATGCGCCAACTTGGCAACGGTTTGGGAAATAGATATCGCTGTTGAGCGCAGCATCCAAGACCGTTTGCCCTTTTTCTACTGTGAAACTGATGTTTTCTGGATATAAGACTACTTGGTAGCTCATGAAATTCCTAGTTGTTCCCAGATGCTATCAATCTTTTTAACGACATCAGGATCTTTTGTGATAGGAACGCCCCACTCGCGAAGACATTCGCCTTCCCATTTATTAGTCGCATCTAGTCCCATTTTAGAGTGTCCAGCTTCGTTCTGTAGGAACAATGTATCTCTTGCCGGATCCATTCTGGTGGTCACCGCCCAAATGATGTCATTCCAGTCACTCACGTTGACATCACTATCACACACGATAACAAACTTGTTCTCATCAAATTGAGACCAAACCGCCTCCATGATTTTCTTACCATTACCTGCAGCTTGCTTATCAATAGACACCACAACCATGCTGGCGTTGTCGTTCTGTAGATGAATATCAATAATTTCAGGGTGAGCCTTAGTTAACTCAGCCAGGCTACCTTCGATATGTTCACTACTTACAGGCGCAGATTCAACGTCTGGCGATAGTGCTAACTCCGCATCCCACTTCTTGGTGATGTCTAAACCCATCTTAGAGCCCAGTCCAACCACTGGTGATGCAAAATCTAACGAGTCGATAGGCGTGTTCTCAATCATCAAGCTATCACGAGACGGATCCATGTGTTCACACATCGCAGCCGTTACTTGAGGCCAATCACGTGCGTTCACATCCTCATCACACACCAATACAAATTTGGTGTACATGAATTGACGCAAGAAAGACCATACACCCATCATCACACGCTTAGCGTGACCTGGGTATTGCTTCTTCATTGTCACTACCGCCATTCGGTACGAACAGCCCTCAGGTGGCAGGTAGAAGTCTTCTATCTCTGGGAACTGCTTTTGAAGGATAGGAACAAACACTTCATTTAACGCAACACCCAATACAGCAGGCTCATCTGGCGGGCGGCCAGTGTATGTGCTGTGATAGATAGGATTCTCGCGCATGGTTACATGAGTAATCGTAAATACGTGGTGCTTTTCTTTCTCGTTGTAGTAACCCGTGTGGTCTCCGTATGGGCCTTCGTCCGCGAACTCATTCGGGTCGATGTAGCCTTCCATTACGATTTCCGCACTTGCTGGTACTTCTAAGTCATTACTGATTGATTTAACGACCTCAGTTTTACTACCACGCAGCAAACCTGCAAACGCGTATTCCGATAAAGTATCAGGTACTGGTGTCACCGCGCCAAGAATGGTGGCAGGGTCTGCGCCAAACGCAACAGATACTGGGAATGGTTTGCCAGGATTGGTTTCCATCCAGTCACGTAGATCAAGCGCTCCACCGCGGTGGGCTAACCAACGCATGATGATTTTGTTCTTACCGATCTTTTGCTGACGATAGATGCCTAAGTTTTGGCGTTTTTTGTTTGGACCACGAGTAACCGTTAAACCCCATGTTAGCAATGGTGCGACATCGTCGGCCCAACAGCTCATCACCGGAATTTTATCTAGGTCGACGTCATCACCTTGCCATACCACTTGTTGGCAAGCCGCTTTACGAAGGCGTTTAGCTGGCATGTTTAAGACTTGCTTAAACACTGGCAGCTTATCGATAGCGTCTTTAAAACCTTTTGGTGGCTCAGGCTCTTTTAGATAAGCAAGCAGCTTACCCACTTCACGTAGCTCTTTTACATCCTGACGCCCCATACCAATGGCAACACGATTAGGTGTACCAAATAGGTTGGTCAAAACAGGCATGTCATAGCCTACTGGGTTTTCAAACAATAGAGCCGGGCCACCAGCACGTAGAGTACGGTCGCTAATCTCGGTCATTTCATAGTCTGGGTCGACTGGGTGAGAGATGCGTTTCAACTGACCAACACTTTCAAGATGGTCGATAAAATCACGTAAATCTTTAAAACTCATAGGACTTCTACATGCTGATTATTCTGCGCTCAGTATATCAAAAAGGGTGACACTGAGATCCCCCTTTTTAATGTGGTTATTGAGAGCCAAAATCCACTTTACGGTAATGCTTGCTCAATCAAAGAACTCTTCACCTGAGGGTTGTCATTGACGAGATCTTGTAACCATTGTGTATGACCTTGTTTTGCTAATTCACGGGCAACCAAAGAGGCCTCATCGGCAATCGCCATTCTAGAGACCAAGAACTGCTTCACCTCTTCCGATAATGGATTCACTTTGGTGAGTAAGGTAATAGCTTCATCTTTCAAACGCGGATTCTTAGTTGCAGCCATGACCTGCTCAAGCGCGAATGCTTGCTTGGTTTCAGCAAGACGAACCAACTCAGCTTGACTGTGATAATCCGCCTTCATACGCCATAAGATCTTATAGACTTCAGGGTCTTCACTCACCTGCGCTAATCGAACCACCACCTCGGAAGACGGTAGCCAACTTACAATCGACGACGTGGTCAGTTGTTTGGTTAGGTAATCAACCGCCTCAGGCGACAAGCTGTCTAGCTCTCGGATTAACAGCGCTTCTCGAGTTTGGACTTGGTGTTCAGAGCCAGATAACCACTCTTTCAGGTTGAGATCTTGTTTCTCTGCATCAAGAACAAATACCAATGTCTTTTGGTCTTGGCGCCACTGCTTAATGAGTCGGTTGGCAATCGAAGGGTAATTAAAAGCAGGAACCGTAAACTCATAACCATCGCCACGCTCTAGTACTTGATAAGTTGGCGTGATAGCAAGTTGCTGCTCAATGAAGATAGACATCTTGGGCGTGAGTACGATTTTTTGCTGTTCGAGCTTCTTCAAGAGTTGGTAACGAGCCACCTCTTGTTGGGGAAATGTCAGACGCTCAAGTGCAAAGCGTAGCGAATTCACTTCGTCACGCACGACAAACTCGAGCAATTCAGCAGTTTTCAGTTTTACTTGATCATTCTCAAGCCAAGACTCTACTGTAGTTGGAGACATCTCGGTGGCATAACTAATACCGACCGGTGAAAATAACAGTGAAGTAGACAGGAGTAATGATGACAACAGTCCATGTTGCATTTTAACTTCCTTGTAACACTTTTGGTCATTCTGCAAGCTGTCGCTACAAAATGCAAATAAAAAGCGCCACCCGAAGGCAGCGCTTTTTAATAACTATCAGCTAATCAATATTACTGACGACGCATTGCGTCAAAGAACTCATCGTTCGTTTTCGTCATTGCTAGCTTGTCGATAAGAAATTCCATCGCATCGATTTCGCCCATTGGGTGAACAATCTTACGCAGGATCCACATCTTCTGTAGTTCATCGTTCTTCGTAAGAAGCTCTTCACGACGAGTACCAGAGCGGTTGAAATCAATCGCAGGGAATACGCGTTTTTCAGCAATCTTACGGTTAAGGTGCAGTTCCATGTTACCTGTACCTTTGAATTCTTCGTAGATAACTTCATCCATCTTAGAGCCAGTATCAACCAGTGCTGTTGCGATGATCGTTAAGCTACCGCCTTCTTCTACGTTACGTGCTGCACCGAAGAAACGCTTAGGACGGTGAAGTGCGTTAGCGTCTACACCACCAGTAAGAACTTTACCTGATGAAGGAATCACAGTGTTGTAAGCACGAGCTAGACGAGTAATAGAATCCAGAAGGATAACGACATCTTTCTTGTGTTCAACAAGGCGTTTCGCTTTCTCGATAACCATTTCTGCTACTTGTACGTGGCGAGATGCTGGCTCATCGAATGTTGAAGCAACTACTTCACCTTTAACTAGGCGCTGCATTTCTGTTACTTCTTCTGGACGCTCATCGATCAGAAGAACCATCAGTTCACATTCAGGGTGATTGTGAGCGATGCTCTGAGCGATGTTCTGTAGAAGCATTGTTTTACCCGCTTTTGGCGGAGCAACAATCAGACCACGCTGACCTTTACCAATTGGAGACGCAAGGTCAAGAATACGAGCCGTAATATCTTCAGTCGCACCGTTACCACGTTCCATCACCATACGTTCGTTGGCGTGAAGAGGAGTAAGGTTTTCGAAAAGAATCTTGTTACGAGCGTTGTCTGGCTTATCGTAGTTAACAGTGTTTACTTTTAGCAGTGCAAAGTAACGTTCACCGTCTTTAGGTGGGCGAATTTTACCGCCAATTGAATCACCAGTACGTAAGTTAAAACGACGAATTTGGCTTGGAGATACGTAGATATCATCAGGGCCAGCCAGGTATGAACTGTCGGCGCTACGTAGGAAACCAAAACCGTCTTGAAGAATTTCTAGAACACCATCACCAAAGATGTCTTCACCACTTTTTGCATGTGCTTTAAGGATGGAGAAGATAATGTCTTGTTTTCTTAGGCGAGCTTGATTCTCAAGACCTAAGCTTTCGCTAAGTTTAACAAGCTCAGACACAGGTCTGTTCTTCAGTTCAGTAAGATTCATAGTGGTGGAAGTTTGTTTAGTCAAAATAGGATCTGTTTTCTTAAGTTAAGAAGGAGTTGGTCACAGGATCGACCAAGAAGAGAAATTCGTTCAATTAACGTGCGATAAATTAGCACTAAAACTAAGACTAGTCCATAGCTTAGAAAAAACAAAACCGCGCATTTGTTAACTGCACGGTTTCTTTTCAAATGCTGACCTGATTAAAGGTTAGCGTCTAAGAACTCTTTGAGTTGAGTTTTAGATAATGCACCAACTTTAGTCGCTGCTACGCCGCCATCTTTGAAAAGAAGAAGCGTTGGAATGCCGCGAATACCAAACTTTGGTGGTGTTCCAGCATTTTGGTCGATATTAAGTTTACCGATAGTGAGCTTGCCTTCGTACTCGTCTGCGATTTCATCAAGAATCGGAGCAATCATCTTACAAGGGCCACACCATTCAGCCCAAAAATCAACAAGAACCGGGCCTGCAGCATTGATTACATCGTTATCAAAACCGTCATCAGTTAGCTGCAAAATCTTATCACTCATCTTCCACTCCAATGTATTTTTTAGAACTGGTTGGATGATAACCAGTAAATAGATGCCCTATTGGAATGTATTTACTTTCGTATTGCAAGCTTAAGCTGATATTCTATAGCAATGAAAAAGACGCATATCACAGAGCAAAAGTTCGCCGACTTGGATTTACTTCCGCAAGTCATTGAAGGATTGGAGAAAAAAGGGTTCGATTATTGTACCCCGATCCAAGCCTTGGCGCTCCCGGTACTGCTCACCGGCCAAGACATTGCAGGCCAGGCCCAAACGGGTACTGGTAAAACGCTTGCGTTTCTTACTGCTACTTTCAACCACCTGCTAAAAACACCTGAGCATGAAGGGCGTAAGCCTAACCAGCCACGTGCGATTATTATGGCACCAACGCGTGAACTCGCGATTCAGATCTACAACGATGCTGATTCTCTAGTTGCAAGCACTGGTATCAAAGCAGCATTAGCTTACGGTGGCGAAAGCTACGACAAGCAGCTAGGTAAAATCGAAGAAGGCGCAGATATCTTAATTGGTACTACAGGCCGTATCATCGACTTCTACAAGCAGAAGGTATTTAACCTTAACCACATTCAAGCTGTTGTTCTTGACGAAGCTGATCGCATGTTCGATCTTGGTTTCATCAAAGACATCCGCTTCTTGTTCCGCCGTATGCCTGAGCCAAAAGATCGCCTGAACATGCTGTTCTCTGCGACGCTTTCTTACCGCGTACAAGAGCTAGCGTTCGAGCACATGCATAACCCAGAGCATGTTGTTGTTGAGCCAGAGCGTAAAACAGGTCACCGCATCAAAGAAGAGCTGTTCTACCCTTCAAACGAACACAAAATGGCACTACTGCAGACACTAGTTGAAGAAGAATGGCCAGAGCGCGCTATCATCTTCGCTAACACTAAGCACAAGTGTGAGTCTGTTTGGGGTCACCTAGCAGCAGATGGTCACCGTGTTGGCCTGCTAACTGGCGATGTTCCTCAGAAGAAACGTGAAAAGATTCTTGAGCAATTCACTAAAGGTGATGTTGACCTACTTGTAGCAACCGACGTTGCAGCACGTGGCCTACACATTCCTCAAGTAACACACGTATTCAACTTCGACCTACCAGACGATTGTGAAGATTACGTTCACCGTATCGGCCGTACAGGTCGTGCTGGCGCAAGTGGTCACTCGATCAGCTTTGCTTGTGAAGATTACGCAATCAACTTGCCGCCTATCGAAGAATACATTGAGCACGCTATCCCTGTGTCTGACTACGACTCTTCTGCACTACTAGAAGATCTACCAGCACCATTGCGCTTACGCACACGTAACCCGCAACAGCGTCGTTCAAACAACAATGGCCCACGTAACGGTAACCGTAAACCAAACCAGAACCGTCGCCCACGCCAACCGCGTCATAACAAGGAAGCTTAGTCGCTTATGAGTCAAACAGTGTCACCACCGCTTTACGCTGCAATCGACCTCGGGTCGAACAGTTTTCATATGCTCGTTGTGCGTCATATCGATGGCAGCGTACAAACCATGGCTAAAATTAAGCGCAAAGTGCGTTTAGCTGCAGGCTTAGATGAAAATAATGCGCTTAGTACTGAAGCCATGCAGCGCGGTTGGGACTGTTTGAGTCTCTTTGCAGAGCGACTGCAAGATATTCCGAAAGAAAATATCCGCATTGTAGGTACAGCGACCCTACGTACTGCTATCAATGTGGATATCTTTCTAGAGAAAGCGAACCAGATCCTTGGTTACGACATCAATGTTATCTCTGGTGAAGAAGAAGCTGCGACTATCTATAAAGGCGTGGCACACACTTCAGGTGGTAGTGGCCGCCGACTGGTAGTGGATATTGGTGGCGCAAGTACCGAGATGATCATCGGTGAAGGCTTCTCAGCGAAAGCACTAACCAGCTTAAAAATGGGCTGTGTGACTTGGCTTGAACGCCACTTTAAAGATCGCCAGTTAACCGCAACCAACTTTAACAACGCCATTGAAGCGGCGAAGTCGACGTTGGCTCCGATTCTAGATAGCTATACCGATATCGGATGGGATGTATGTGTTGGCGCCAGTGGTACCGTTCAGGCACTGCAAGAAATTATGTTAGCGCAAGGCATGGATGAGGTAATTACTCATGCCAAACTTAAGCGCCTACAAAAACAAGCGATGATCACTGAGCGCTTGGAAGAGCTAGAAATAGAAGGGCTAACCCTTGAACGCGCATTAGTGTTCCCAAGTGGTCTTTCTATTCTTATTGCGATTTTTGAGCTGCTTGAAATCGATTCAATGACACTCGCAGGCGGCGCACTCCGTGAAGGCCTAGCCTACGAGATGGTTGATGAGCTACGCCAAGACGATATCCGTGCACGTACCATCAAGAGCGTGCAATCTCGCTACCAGATGGACGTAAGCTACGGTGAACAAGTTGCTGTAGTAGCACAGACTCTGCTAGATCAAGCCGGCGGAGAAGCTTGGGTGTCAGAGCCTCAAGCAAGCGTTCTATTGCAAACCGCAGCCAAACTTCACGAAATTGGTTTAACCATCGATTTCAAAAAAGGCGGCGAACACAGCGCTTATCTACTGCAGAATTTAGATTTGCCAGGTTTTACCCGAGCACAGAAATACTACTTGGGTGAATTAACACGTCGTTACCGTGAGCAATTAACCTCATTGCCAGAGCAACATGCTATCACAGGCACCAGCAGTAAGCGTATTTTACGTATTCTGCGTTTGGCTATTTTGCTGACTCACCGCCGTAACCCAGCACTAGAACCTGAGTTTAAGCTGACAACTGATGGTAACAACCTGACCTTAACGCTTTCTAAGCAATGGCTAGCAAACAACCCGCTGACCGCTGCAGAGCTAGAGATCGAGTCGAACAGACAAACCGACATCGGCTGGCCTCTTGTTATTGCCGAGCAATAGCACATAGATAAAGCCACTCGCTATTAAGTTAAAACCGGCAAAGTAATACCAAAAAGCTCTCTGCATTGAGAGCTTTTTTAGGTCTATCGAAAACCACAATCCGTTGCATCTTTCGCATCAAACCCTCACCCCATCACACACATCTGATAATCCACTAGATAATTACAACAAATTCATTACATTATGTAATAGAGTTAATATTGTAGATCAAAATTACAAGGGCTCTGTTTGGATGCAGGAGAAAGGGATGTTGGAGAAAAATTCGTGTTTTAGTGTGGATGAGTGGCTGTTCATACCCAATGAAGGACAGATTCTCTTTGCCAACAAAACAGTAACCATTGATAAGCGCTTAACCAAGCTCTTAGAATTCCTGTGCCTTAACCCTGGGCAGACCCACACTCGTGACGAGCTCATCGACCACGTGTGGAGCGGTATGATCCTCACAGACCAAGTGGTAACCCAAGCCGTCTTTGAACTGCGTAAAGTCCTCAAGCAGAACTCTGAACACCACAGTAGCTATATCATCACAGTACCTAAGCGTGGTTATAAGTTCGAAGCAGATGTTATCCAAAGCAAGATCGAAACCGAACAAACGACAGAGCCAGAACCTGTAGCGATAGAAAACACCACGCCGCCTTCACCATCAGTGGCAGCAACTACTCCCGAAGAACAAACGAAAAACACCAAGCCTAGCAAAAGAAACCTCATGATTGGCTTATTGCTTAGCGCGATTGTCGTTTTAGAGTCTGGTTATATCCTCTACTCAGCCACCAGCAATACTAACAACAAAGAAGCAGCACCGACAACACAGCTCAGACATTATGAGTTTCGCTATGTGGTGCTCGATATCAGTGATGATGTCAGAGCCGATCCGGTTCTCTACGGCATCGTCACCAAGTTTATTGAATACGTGAGTGCTTACAGTGGCATTCGTATCGTACAGAGCGAGCCATTACAGAAAATTGCCGCTATCAAACTCACCTTTGGTACCAGTCCAAGTCGAGACGGCAAACACACGCGACTCACAATGCGTTATCACAACAACATCTCTGATCGATCGCACCTCAATCGTCGTTACCCAACAGAGCTACCAGAACTTCATCACACGCTGTATCGCATGGTCGATGACATCTTAGATTCTCTGTACATCAAAGTACCCAAAGAAGAGCTCACAGAGAGTATTAGCCAACTGCCTACAGAAGACGAAGCGCTCAAGTACACTCTCAGCGGTTTAGGTGTTTTGTATAACCGTGCAGAACTGCCAATGGTGATGGACTACTTTGAAAAAGCGCAGGAATTAGATCCGAGCAATGACTTTGTGTTCGTGGCGAACTACATCGGCAAGATAATGAATACCTTTTACGCCTCATCAGGCAGTAAAAAGCAGGCGATTGCCAAACTGAACCAAGATGCGAAGCCAAGGCTAGAGCGCTTATTAGCTGAAGGGAAGTTGGCACGCGCCTACGATGCCAACGCCATCATCGCCCTTTCTGAGGATGACCCAGAAAAAGCGATGAAGATCTAATTGTCAATGCCACCACAAAACCAATCAATACTGACCTATTTGTTGCTCGCGAAGGCTGAAGAGTCTCGTGGTAATGCCAGTGCTGCGAAAGAGCTCTACATCAAAGCGACGCAAGGCAACTCTTCGCTTAAAGCGATACAACTCGCCTCACCTCTCTTCTTCGACAGTAATCTCGAACCTCTACTCAAAGAACTAGAGTGATGACCTACAAGGCTAACCTCACGACATAGCAACGTTCATCATTGGAACACATCACCAGATAGTGCGTTGCTGTTCTTCAGTTGGCTGTCTGGTGCTTGTTCATGTTCAGAAGACTGTTTGTCTTTCGTTAGCTGCCTATCTAACAGGATATGGCAGATTTCGAGTGTCAGTCCAAACGCCAAAGCAACGTACAAATAGCTTTTGTCCACATGTAACCCATACCCTTCTATAACCAATAATCCCCCGAGCAAAATCAGGAATAACAGCGCCAGCAACTTCAAGCCTGGGTAAGCGGTAATGGTTATCTGAATCTTCTCTGCCACGGCCAACATGATGATTGCAGAAATAACGATAGCAGCGATAATGATTTCGACATTGTGTACCAGTGCAACTGCAGTGATCACTGAATCAAACGAGAACACCGCATCAATCGCGATAATCTGCAGCACGATCATGGTGACACTATTCTCAAGCGCGCTTTTCTCTTTCTTCTCTTTCGCTAGCAACCAGCCCAACAACTCCTTAAAGCTCTTAACTAAAAGGAAGGCACCCCCAACAATCAAGATTAAGTCCTTGCCCGATAACCCTCGATCAAACACCGTGACAAAAGGTTCAGTGAGCGACATGAGCCAAGTGACAGAAAACACCAAGCCAATACGAGTTAACACCGCTAATCCAATACCAAGATTACGAATGCGACTTCTGAGCCTGACAGGCAGTTTCTCGACCAAGATGGAGATAAAGATAATGTTGTCGACACCGAGAATAACTTCGAGCAGCAAGAGCATGCTAAATGACGCGAGATAATCAACGTACATAACAGCCTCTTCTTCGGGTTATTTTCAACCAAGCCAAAGAAGCTAAAGGTTCAACCATTAGCCAAAGCATCATTAATTGGACAATAAATAAAGTCATCATGGTTATGACGGCTCCACGTTATTGCGCGCACCTAAAATGCTGTCTAAATAGCCCTGTTTTCTTAGCTTCATAAAGCAGAACACAGCCAATTTTAAAGTAATCAGTATCATCAGAAATCTAACTCAGTAGTGAATGGCCGGCCATTCTACGAACTGGTCAAATAGCTTCATCATCAAAGCGTTACCTATAGATAAAGACGATATAACAAGAATGTAAAGTTATTTATATCAGCTACTTAAAATCATTAACTGACTGATAAAACACTGCTTTAGCTATCAGAGACTGGAGAAATAGGCAGGAGAATAAAACGATAATGGTTTAATGATGTATTGAAAGTAGCACGCCATAATAATGCAGCCTCAACAATTCAGAGGTCACTATGCCAAGCTATATCGAAACCATTTTTATGACGCTTAAAGAGTACGATTTGCTGCTCGCTATGCTGTTCATCTTTATCTACTGGCTACTTAAACGCTCGACAGAGAAAGCCATCATCACCCTCGCCCAAAAGAAAACCGTCGACGCTACACGTACCGCTTTTATCAACCGCTGCTTTAGTATCATTTACTTCGGTTTCCTGTTCGCGACGTATTTGATTGTCAGTGGCATCGGTTACGGTAACTTTTCGATTTTTATCTCTTCGGTATTCACCGTCATAGGCGTAGGTTTTATTGCTCAGTGGTCAATTTTAAGCAACATCACTGCCAGCTTTCTTATCTTCTTTGTATTTCCCTACCGCATTGGGGATTCAATCATCGTCGCGGACGGAGACGGCATTGAAGGCAAGATATTAGACATAAAGATGTTTCATACCCTTATTCGACACCCAGAAGGAAACATCATTACTTACCCAAACTCCCTCCTGCTACAGAAAAGTGTAACTAAGGTGACCGGTAAGAATTTGAAATATGCAGCATCGACGCCCAAAAGAACAATAAAAGACAAAGGTATGGATATAGAGAGTGTGATTGAAGCTAAGGTGTGAAATACAAGCGAGAAGGCGTGGAGTGTAAGCGAGAAAGCAGAAGATGAAAGAGCATTGAAACGCGGTTATCCCTAACAGTAAGGGAATAACCGCGCATTTCGATAGCAACTAAGCGTTAACGCCTGTCGCTTTAAAGTCTGGGTTTACCGCAGTCAGCTTCTTAACAATGTAGTTCAGAAGCACGCCGTACATAGGAACGAACAAACCTAAGCTAATGATAAGTTTGAAGCCGTAGTCGACTAAAGCAATCTCAGTCCAGTGTTCAGCCATGAATGGATCTGGGCTTTGGTAGAAAGCAATCGCAAAGAAAGCGATGGTATCAATGGCATTACCGAATAACGTTGAACACGTAGGGGCAACCCACCACTGTTTAAGCTGACGTAAACGGTTGAAAACGTGCACATCCAAGATCTGACCGAGCAAGTAAGCCATGAAGCTTGCCGCTGCGATACGTGCAACAAACAGGTTGAACTCACCTAATTGGCTAAAGCCTTGGAATGAACCTTCGAAGAACACTACTGACAAAAAGTAAGAAACGGCCAGTGCAGGTAGCATCACTAAGAAAATGATTTTACGAGCAAGCTGCGCACCAAAAATGCGTACAGTCAGATCAGTCGCTAGGAAGATAAACGGGAAAGTGAAAGCACCCCAAGTGGTGTGCATACCGAAAACGGTAAAAGGTAGCTGAACCAGATAGTTGCTTGACGCAATAATGACCAAATGGAACAAAACTAATAGTGCTAGGGCTTTGCGCTGTTGCGCAGGGGTAAAGTTACTCATGCTGTACCTTTTTAGTTTGGTTTGGGGGTGAGGGAACCCAAATCGAGTCATTTCTTCGAATAAACTAAGAAAGCTCTTACCAATAATGTGAATTAAAAATGTTTCTATAATTTGCTCTATTGAGCGGCGGGCGATTATACATTAATCAATATTGGCTGCAATGGTGAGAACAAACGCAAACGTTTATTCTCACTTTTATCGGTGAATGGCGTTAGAAACCATCTTTTGAAAGCAGGTTTAAAAGCTACGTTAAGAAGCGGTGCTAAAAGTTAAAAACCGCGCTTAAAAAGCGCTGCGAGATAATCAAACTCTTCTCGACTCTCTTCCGCGTTTAACGACTCAAACCAGATTAATTCGCTGTAATGTTCAGACTTTAAAAACATCTTACAATCTTCAAAATCGATCAACCAAGAGTGCATGTCAGCGTCCCATTGCTTTTCAACCACAGAAGCGGACAACAATGCCACCAGCTTTTCACCTAATACTTCATAAGAATCAAAATCAAAACTTGGAGACGTAATCAATAAACGCCCTTCCTCAGCCAAATACTCTCTTAAGCCAAATTCTGTTTGTGTTGTCATGTCCCTATCAACCTTATTCTTTTTCTATGATCTAACCGTTTTTAGAAGCTAAACAATTCTGCAAACTAGCCGTGTGTCGTGATGTGTTCTTGAATCAAATCTAAGAATGGGTCCGCGTACTTATCGAGTTTACGCTGACCAACACCGTTTACTGCCAACATTTCACCGTATGAGGTAGGCAGCACTTCAGCCATATCAATCAGAGTCGCGTCACTGAATACCACATAAGGTGGCAAACCATCTTCATCTGCAATCGACTTACGCAGCTTACGCAGTTTGGCAAACAGCTTCTTATCGTAGTTCTTGCTGCTGAGTTTATCGGACTTAGCATTACGCACCGCCGTATCCAAACGAGGCACAGCCAATTCCAAAGACATCTCACCACGCAGTAGCGGACGCGCTTCCTCTGTTAGCTGTAATGTCGAATTACGAGTGATGTTCTGGAACAGTAAACCTTTGTGAATCAGCTGACGGAAGATACTGATCCAGTAATCATGGCTATGATCGCGGCCAATGCCGTAAGTAGACAGCTTATCGTGACCATTATCGCGCACTCGGATGTTCTGCATGCCACGCATCACTTCAACCACATAGCCCATACCAAACGACTGATTCACACGATACACACAAGACAACGCCTTCTGAGCCTCTTGGGTCGCATCAAAGTGTTTTGGTGGGTCCAAACAGATATCGCAGTTACCACATTGTTTCTCACGATATTCGCCAAAGTAGTTGAGCAGCACCTGACGACGACAGGTTTGCGCCTCGGCAAAGGCACTCATCGCGTTTAGCTTGTGCATCTCGACCTGTTTTTGCGGGCCTTCTTCTTTCTCATCCAGCATACGACGTAGCCAACCCATATCAGCAGGGTCAAACAACATCATGGCTTCAGCAGGCAAGCCATCACGACCAGCACGGCCAGTCTCTTGATAGTAAGACTCGATATTGCGTGGAATATCAAAGTGCACAACAAAGCGAACGTTGGGTTTGTTGATACCCATACCAAACGCCACGGTGGCGACAACAATTTGGATATCATCACGTTGGAAGGCTTCTTGAACGTAAGCGCGCTCATCAGTGTCCATGCCTGCGTGATAACCCGCAGCACGAATACCGTTGTTGCAAAGCTTCTCGGTCACCATCTCTACTTTCTTACGGCTACCACAATAGATGATGCCGCAATTGCCCTTCTGTGTTTCTAAGTAGCGAACCACCTGTGACACGGGCTTATGCTTCTCAACCAGATTGTAGCGAATGTTAGGACGGTCAAAGCTACCCAAGTAGGTATGCGGATCCACCAGCTGCAGACGCGAGATAATGTCTTTGCGCGTTGCATCGTCGGCGGTTGCCGTCAGCGCCATATAAGGCACATGCGGGAAATATTGTTTAAGTTGACCTAATGATGCGTATTCCGGACGGAAGTCATGTCCCCATTGAGAGATACAGTGCGCTTCATCCACCGCAATCATCGAAAGCGGTAAACCTTGAAGACGTTCGATAAAATCGCGCATCAACACACGCTCTGGCGACACATAAACCATCTTCAACTGGCCTGAATTCATGCGATTAAACACACTCATCAGCTGGTCACGTGGCATTGAAGAGTTGATACACTCAGCCGCAACACCGTTCGCCTTCAATTGATCGACCTGGTCTTTCATCAGCGAGATCAGCGGTGAGATAACCAGAGTGAGCCCTTCACGAACCAAAGCAGGAATCTGGTAACACAGTGACTTACCACCACCGGTTGGCATTATCACCAAGCTGTCTCTGCCTTCAACGGCAAGATCGATGACCTCTTGCTGACCATCGCGAAAACTTTGATAACCAAAGACATCTTGTAAGATGTTTTGCGCATCATTCGCGGGAGTCGGTATTTGCTCAGCAATCAGAGTGGCGGTCATTGTGGTTCCTAATCGAGGTATAAAATCAGCCAGCATCATTCGCAAGCAAGGCGCACATTGTAGAGGGGAACGCTGGCGAATTAAACCGCAAATTGTTAGGTGAAAAGGGTTAACGCTCCTATACTGGCCAACTCTCTTATAAATCTTATTAATAAGCACTCAGTGCTAGAGAAAGATGCATGACACAAGAAGAACAACAACGTACGCGCCAAGGAATTTTGCTTGCAGTTGGTGCCTACACAATGTGGGGTATCGCCCCTATATATTTCAAATCTTTAAGTGAAGTTTCCCCATTTGAGATTCTCAGCCACCGTGTAGTATGGTCTTTTTTCCTACTCGCTTTTTTACTACACGTTAGCCGCAGTTGGCGCAAAGTGCGCGACACCCTCACCTCAAAGCCAAAAATGCTCTATTTGGTGGCGACCTCTATCTTAGTGGGGGCTAACTGGCTGATCTTTATCTGGGCGGTAAACTCCAATCACATGCTTGATGCCAGTTTGGGGTATTACATCAACCCACTGATTAACGTGTTGCTCGGGATGTTCTTCCTTGGCGAACGCTTACGCAAGCTTCAATGGTTTGCGGTCGCCCTTGCTGCAATTGGCGTGATCATTCAATTGATCGCGTTTGGCTCAGTGCCAGTCGTTGCCATTGCCCTAGCCTTCAGCTTCGGTTTCTATGGCCTATTGCGTAAAAAAGTTAGCTTAGAAGCGCAAACTGGCTTGTTCATTGAAACATTAGTGATGCTGCCTATCGCCGCAACATACTTGTTGTTTATCGCAGACAGTCCAACCTCAGATTTTTCGATGAACCCGATGCAACTCAATCTATTACTAATTGCAGCAGGTGTTATCACCACGGTTCCGTTGCTTTGTTTTACTGGTGCAGCAACCCGCTTGAAGCTATCGACACTCGGCTTCTTCCAGTATATAGGCCCTAGCCTGATGTTCTTGTTGGCGGTTCTTATCTATGGTGAAGCCTTTACCAGTGACAAAGCGATCACCTTCGCCTTCATCTGGGGCGCACTGGTTATCTTTAGCTTTGATGGTCTGCGCCACGCAAAAAGAACAAGCGCGCGAAACAGTAGCACTGATCGTTTTTTACAAGACAATCTATAAATACAGAGATAAGCTTGGTTGAATTGATGATAATTTAACCAAGCTTTTTTATGCCATGGATAAAGTCCACTATTACTCGACACCTAGCCAAGATATCAGCCTGATCCAAGCTCAATACCAAGAGTTTGCCTTTCAGCGCCACTATCATTTGGACTTTCATATCGGCCTAATCACTCAGGGTCAGCAAAAGTTTGTCTATAAAGGGACAAGCTACCACGCAGGCGCAGGACAAGTGGTGATGATGCCACCGGATGAGCTGCACGATGGCCATTCAAAGCTAGAATCTGGCTACCAAGTGAGTGTATTTGCTGTCTCGCCGCAATGGCTGGGCGATCTTGCCGATCACAGAGAAAATGGTCACACTTTAAGCTTTTCGGAGTTGATCCTCTCCGATCAAGCGACTTTTTTACAATTGTGTAACCTTCATGGGCTACTTATCAATCCAAACATCAGTCAACTCGCTCAAGACTGCCTACCGTTCGAAGGTTTTTCGACAATAGTTGATCGTTACGCGCAGTTTGGGTCGAAAACTCAGGTGCAACTTGGTACTCAATCGGTTAACACACTAAAAGACTATTTAATGGCAAACCTCGACCAACCAGTACGCCTAGAGCAGCTGTCTGAACTGTGCGATCTCACCACCACACAGTTTCAACGCCACTTTAAGAACAAAATGGGCATTACCCCTTATGCTTGGCTAAGCCGTTTACGTATGGAACAAGGCATGCGACTAATTAAGTCAGGTGTTGGCGGAACCGAGGTCGCTCATCAAGTCGGTTTTTACGATCAAGCCCATTTCTCAAAGGCATTTAAGACCGCATTTGGTGTTTCCCCGTCGAAAATTAACTAAGTGTTGATAATTTACAATTGAGAGATTCGAAATCACGGTAAGCTGCGCTCAACAACTCTCAACAGAACAACCCAGTTATTGGAACAGATATGAATGAAGTCACCATATTAGTCACCCTCGCCTCTATCCACTTTATTGCCCTGATGAGCCCAGGCCCTGACTTTGCCCTTGTGGTACAAAACGCAACACGCCACGGACGACAAACTGGCTTATACATTGCTCTGGGATTATCTTGCGGGATCTTGCTGCATTCATTGTTGAGCCTGACGGGTATCAGTTATCTGGTTCATCAGCACCCAACTCTTTTCGCCACCATACAGTTAGCTGGCGGTAGCTACTTGTTGTATCTCGGTGTTGGTGCACTAAAGGCAACTTGGCAGATCATTACTCATCACGAAGATGAGACCAATCCTGTCGATTCAAAGGATCTGATTCTCACCAATAAACGTCAGGCTTTTTCGAAAGGGTTTGCGACTAACATCTTGAACCCAAAAGCCTTAGTGTTTTTCATCAGTTTGATGTCGAGCTTAGTTCCTGCAGACATGTCGCTGTCAGGCAAAGGCCTTGCTTTGATCATCCTATTCGGCCTTTCGCTATTCTGGTTCTCGCTATTGGCGTGGATGCTTTCGACTAAAACCCTACAGAAGAAGCTTAGCGAAGCAACAGTCTACATTGATGGCCTGTGTGGCGTACTATTCAGCATTATTGGCCTGAGTATTCTTTGGCAGTCGCTGTCTGGTTTAATCGCTTAAATTCGAATCAAGATTACAATTCGTTAACAACGCACTGGCTATCTTATCTTTCCACTGCCAATCTAGCTCTGCATATTAAAAGGAGAAGATCATGCAGTGGAAAACAAAACTAACAACCCTTGCCACTTCTACCCTACTTTTTGCCTCTCACGTCAGTTGGGCAAATCAAGCTGCCGATTCCGTCGCTCCAGAACAAAGTAGTGGTTTAGAAACCAAACAACTCGTTAAAGCCAACGATTGGATGGTCACTGCGGCCAACCCACTGGCAACCCAAGCGGGCGCTGATGTACTTGCTCGTGGTGGTAATGCCATTGATGCCATGGTTGCCGTGCAACTGATGCTTGGCTTAGTGGAGCCACAATCGTCAGGTATTGGCGGTGGCGCGTTCCTTGTTTACTTTGATGGCAAGGACAAACAACTCAAAACCTACGATGGTCGTGAAACCGCACCACTTGATGCAACACCACGTCTATTCCAAGACGAAAACGGCCAACCACTTAAGTTTTACGATGCTGTGGTTGGTGGTCGCTCAGTGGCGACACCGGGCACAGTCCAACTGCTGTGGGACACTCACCAAAAATACGGCAAGTTAGAGTGGGCATCGCTGATCAAACCTATCGCTCAACTGGCTGAAAAAGGTTTTACCATCAGCCCACGTTTAGCGACCTTGATTGAAAATGACCAAGAGCGACTAAGCCGCTTTGTCACCACCAAGGCCTATTTCTTCAATGCCGATGGCAGCCCGAAAACCGCAGGTACGCTACTTAAGAACCCAGAATACGCGGCAACGCTAAACGCTATCTCGAAGAATGGTGCTAAGGCTTTCTATCAAGGCGAGATTTCTGCCGACATCATCAACACGGTACAAACCGCCAAAGGTAACCCGGGCGTATTAGCGCAGAAAGACTTCGATGCGTATTCAATTAAGCAACGTGAACCGGTTTGTTCCGCTTATGAGAGCTACGATATCTGTGGAATGGGACCACCTAGTTCAGGCGCATTAACGGTTGGGCAGATCTTAGCGATGACCGAGCAGTTTGATCTGAAATCATGGGGACCAAACGACGCAAAATCTTGGCAAGTGTTAGCGGACGCTTCTCGTTTAGCCTTTGCAGACCGTGGTATGTACATGGCCGACCAAGATTACGTGCCAATGCCAACCCAAGGGTTAGTGAATACTGACTATTTGCAGGAACGTGCCCAGCTAATTACTGCTGGAAAGGCATTAGAGAGTGCGCCATCAGGTACCCCACCGTGGGATCATGCCATGTTACGAAGCCAAGATGTGTCTATTGAACTGCCGTCCACCAGCCACTTCAATATTGTCGACAGCGATGGCAATGTCGTATCGATGACCACCACCATTGAGAACGCATTTGGCTCACGCCTGATGGTGAGAGGCTTCCTGCTCAACAACGAACTGACCGACTTCTCATTCAAGACTCATAACGATGGCAAGCCTATCGCGAACCGACTTGAACCGGGTAAACGCCCACGTTCTTCAATGGCACCGACCATCATCATGCAAGACGACAAACCTTACATGGCGATCGGTTCTCCGGGCGGCAGTCGTATCATAGGTTATGTGGCACAAGCCATTATTGCCCACACCCAATGGGACATGGATATCCAACAAGCGATCAACCAACCACACTTCCTAAACCGTTTCGGAACCTTAGATTTGGAAAAAGGAACATCGGCGGAAAACTTCAAACCTGAGCTAGAAAAGATGGGATTTGAGGTCAACGTTCGCGATCTTAACTCGGGTTTGCACGCTATTCGCATCACAAAAGATGGTCTAGAAGGTGCTGCAGACCCTCGTCGTGAAGGTGCCGCTATCGGCCAATAAGGGAAAATACTCCCTTTTTACTCCCTGTCTTGTGCGAGATCTCTCACAAGGCAGTGAGTAAATATCGATATTTAACTGCGAAATTAAGCACCTACATATTGTAACCAATTGAAATTAAACAATACGTACATTTATCATTCAAATAATTATATAGAAATTCGCTTATGCACCATTGCTGATAAATAAGGAATCGGTAATATGAATGGTGTCGGAAGGATGCTGACACGGAACAGGAAACGCCAAGGACTTGGTTATCTTCAGGATGAAGATTCGATTACTCAGGATGAATAATCGGCATGGATAGCGAAATGGACATTGAATGGACGCAATAGTAACTAGGATGGTTGCTACTAAGGAAAGACAATGGACACCTCTGGACGAGGAAAGGACTGAACATCAGGATGATGTAAAGGACACCGCTCAAGGAACAAGTGACGCGCACTAACGAGGATTGTTGGCAGATCAGGATAAGATCAAGGACACCGCTAGGAAGGCGACGAAAGGAATACGCTGAAGGATAACAGCACACTATCATGGATTTGATGCATGGAGCACACTTAGTAGCCGGATTGCTGCGAGTAAGACTATAGACCCCGATGAGCGCAAGCTCTCGGGGTTTTTCTTTATCTGTCGCCTCACCTTTTCTTCCCTTAAAACAAATAAATCAACGACCTTTGATTACAATTCTGACATTTAAATCATTCACTTCTTAATCACTTCCGAGTAACGTAAGTCTTACTAGGCTCAACTAGTTTCATAACCATAATTAAACTAAGGACAAATTCATGTCACACGTTACCTTCAAAGGCGCTGCTGTACCGCTAACTGGCACATTCCCACAAACTGGCGAACTGGCACCAAGCTTTGCACTGACTGCAGGCGATCTTTCTGAACTGACTCTTGCTTCTCTTACTGGCAAGAAAGTGGTTCTAAACATCTTCCCAAGCATCGACACAGCAACTTGTGCAACGAGCGTACGTACGTTCAACGCAAAAGCGGCAGAGCTTGAGAACACGGTTGTTGTTTGTATTTCTGCTGACCTACCATTTGCTGCAGGTCGCTTCTGCGAACTAGAAGGCATTGAAGGCGTTCAACACGCTTCGACTTTCCGTTCTCCTACATTCGCATCAGACTACGGCGTAGCGATTGCTGAAGGTCCACTAGCAAGCCTAACAACACGTGCAGTTGTCGTTGTTGATGAAAAAGGTGTGGTAACACACAGCGAGTTGGTTGCAGAGATCACTGAAGAACCAAACTACGAAGCGGCACTTGCAGCACTGTAAGATCCTTTCTAGTCAGTCATGTATTGTGATCGCTTAAAGCGCTACGCAATAAAAAGAGCAGCCATTGGCTGCTCTTTTTGTTTTCAATAATCAACGGTTATTAGATGCAGAAGTAATAGATTAAAGCTGCTCTAAACGCGCGTAAGCCGTTACTAACCACTTAATCCCTTCACCGTTAAACGCCACTTGCACTCGGCTCTGTGGACCGCTTCCTTCGAAGTTAATGATAGTGCCTTCACCAAACTTAGGGTGCTTAACGCGAGAGCCCAAGCTAAAGCCTGTTTCATTGAAGTTCTCTTTCACAGCGGTTTGGCTAAAGCGACCACTGCTTGCAGGACGGCTGACTTGCGCTTTCATACGTACTTCATCTAGACAGGTCTCTGGTAGCTCACGAATAAAACGTGATGGTTTGTGGTACTTGTCCTGACCGTACAAACGACGCATCTCAGCATACGTGATGTAAAGCTTCTCCATCGCACGAGTCATACCTACGTAACACAAGCGACGCTCTTCTTCTAAACGCCCCGCTTCTTCGGCAGACATCTGGCTTGGGAACATGCCTTCTTCGACACCCACCATGAATACCATTGGAAACTCTAGACCTTTAGCACTGTGCAATGTCATCAACTGAACCGCATCATCAAACTCACCGGCCTGACCTTCACCCGCTTCCAAAGCCGCGTGAGTTAAGAACGCCGTCAGCATGCTCATCTCATCCGCTTCTTCCGGCTTTTCAAACTGGCGCGTTGCCGTTACCAATTCTTCCAAGTTCTCGATACGTGCCTTCGACTTCTCACCCTTCTCTTGCTCGTACATCGCAAACAGACCCGACGATTTGATCACGTGGTCAGTTTGTTCATGTAGGCTAAGCTCTAGCGTGTCGTCTTCAAGCGCATTAATTAGCTCGATAAAACGGCTTAAGGCACCAGCCGCACGACCTGGCAGCACTTGTTCTTCTATCAAAGCAAGACTTGCTTGCCACATCGTTGCACCACGGTCACGCGCTGCGAAACGAATCGTCTCTAGGGTTTTATCACCCAAACCACGCGTTGGTGTGTTTACCACACGTTCAAAAGCAGCATCATCGTTGCGGTTACCCATTAAGCGCATGTAGCTCAAAGCATCTCGGATTTCCTGACGCTCGAAGAATCGCATGCCGCCGTAGATTCGGTAAGGCAGACCACCTTGAATCAAGGCTTCTTCAAGAACACGAGACTGGGCGTTATTACGATAAAGCATTGCGGTATCTTCTAGCGCGCCGCCTTTCTCCTGCCACTCTTTGATTTTGCTAACCGTGAAACGTGCTTCATCGAGCTCGTTATAAGCCGAGTACACTGAGATTGGTTCGCCATCGTTGCCGTCGGTCCACAACTCTTTACCCATACGCTCGGTGTTGTTCGAGATAAGCTCGTTCGACGCCTGCAGAATGGTTTTGGTTGAACGGTAGTTTTGTTCGAGTCGAACCGTTGAAGCGCCTGGGAATTCATCCAAGAACTTCTGAATATTTTCGATCTTAGCACCACGCCAACCATAGATAGATTGGTCATCATCACCCACGATCATCACACGACAATCAGGGCCTGCCATCATGCGTAGCCAAGCGTATTGGATGTTGTTGGTATCTTGGAATTCGTCGACAAGAATGTGCTTGAAGCGAGCTTGGTAGTGCTCTCGGATATGTTTCTTATTACGCAGAAGTTCGTGTGCTCTTAGCAAGATCTCCGCAAAATCGACCAAGCCAGCACGGTCACATGCCTCTTGGTAAGCAGAGTAGATCTTTAGCCATGTTTGAGTGACTGGATCATGGTAGGCGTCAATGTGACTTGGGCGCAGACCTTCATCTTTCTTGCCGTTGATCCACCAAGAAGCTTGCTTTGCAGGCCACTGTTTTTCATCGAGGTTTTGCGCTTTGATTAAGCGACGCAGCAAACGAATCTGATCATCTGAATCGATGATCTGGAAATCTTCTGGCAGTTTTGCATCTAGGTAGTGAGCGCGAAGGATACGGTGACAAATGCCGTGGAAGGTACCGTTCCACATGCCCGACGAGCTACCCATCATCAACTCTTCAATACGGCCACGCATCTCTGCTGCCGCTTTGTTGGTGAAGGTAACTGACATAATAGAGAACGGTGATGCTTGCTCTACGCTTTGCAGCCAAGCGATACGATGCACCAACACTCGCGTTTTACCACTACCAGCACCTGCCAGAATAAGTAGGTTTTCTAAAGGTGCCGCGACCGCCTCACGTTGTTTGTCGTTTAGGCCATCGAGTAAAAGCGAAGGATCTATCATTGGATATGCTCACTACTGGGTATTTATACATAAAAGTTGATTATAACCTAAACACTAGGCTGCGTTTAGGATAATCAGAAGAAAAAACAATCAAAAATTAACATCATAAAATCAGCAACTTAATCGATGAATTATCATTAATATTGATATTTTTTATAATGCCATGAAATTATTTCCTAGTTCTTCCTATCCTTTTTAGTAAGCAAGTTAACAATTCATTAACCTGCGATGTAAAAATACTATTAAGTCCTAGAGGGAATGACTATGAAAAATTCTAATCTTGCTGTTACAGCTGCAATCACAAGTGTACTAGCGTTCGGCGGTGCAGTTCTTACATCAGCACCTGCGGAAGCAGCAGCAAAAGAGAAATGCTACGGCGTTGCAAAAGCTGGCCAAAATGATTGTGCAACCAAAACAAGTTCATGTGCGGGTACAGCCAAAGAAGACAACCAATCCGATGCATTCGTGGTCGTTCCTAAAGGACTGTGTGGCAAATTATCAGGTGGTAACACTCAATCATCATAATTGAGCTGCTTAGTATGGTGAGCTGACATTCAGCTCACCTCCACTTTCCATTAGGAGAATCGTTGTGACTCAAACTCTTCACCCCAATACAGGGGTTGGCCTTAGAACACCGCACTTGGACTTCTTTAGCCAAAACCCAGCTTTAGTGAGTTGGTTAGAGGTGCACAGCGAGAACTACTTTTTAGCTCAATCACCGCAACGTCAACAACTCAGAGAAATTCGTAACACCCACAACATCAGTTGCCACGGTGTGGGTTTGTCTCTCGGTTCTGTTGAGCGCATCAATCAACACCATCTGGTGCAGTTAAAAGACCTCATTGATGATATCGAGCCGTTCTTGGTTTCTGACCACCTCAGCTGGAGTCAGACTGGCGGGCATTACTTCAATGACTTGCTACCGCTGCCTTATACCGAAGAAGCGTTAGAAGTTTTCTGTCGCAATGTCATCGAGGTCCAAGACAGCCTGCAACGTCCTATGCTGATTGAGAACCCATCGAGTTACCTTGCCTTCAAGCATTCAACGATCCCTGAATGGGAGTTTTTAGTCGAGGTACAGAAGCGCACCGAATGTCGCCTCTTACTCGATTTCAATAATATTTTTGTCTCATCTTTTAATCATGGTTTCAGTTGTGAAGAGTACTTAAGCGGAATTCCTGCAGACAAAGTGGAAGAGATTCACTTGGCAGGTTTCACCAAAAAGAAACTCGAACAAGGTGAGATCTGGATAGACACCCACAGTAAACCTGTCTGTGACGAAGTGTGGCAACTCTACACTGACTGGATAGCAAAACATGGTTTGCGCCATACCTTGATTGAGTGGGATCTCGATATTCCAGAGCCACAAGTTTTATTGGCTGAAGCAACCAAAGCCAGCGACATTTTGTATCAACACGACAAATTCAACCAAAGGAGTCGCGCATCATGAGCCACTCCCTAGCTGATGTTCAATCAGAGTTTGCGAACGCGTTACGCTATCAAAACAATGGTGAGCACTGCGACATAGTGAGCAACCATTTTACCGATGAACAGCGAATCCAGATTTACCGTAATAACTTTGTGATCAGCTTGAGCGAAGTACTGGCAGCTACCTACCCACTCACTGAAATACTGGTTGGTGAAGAGTGCTTCCAACAGATGGCTCGTCAACATGTCTTAAGTTATCCATCGACTTCTGGTGATGTCAGCGGTTATGGGGAACACTTTGAACAGACTATCCAAGCTTTTCCTGCCGTTATTGAGGCTGCACCTTATCTCGCTGAAGTGGCTTTGTATGAATGGAAAAAAGATAGCTTGATGAGATGTGTTTCAGAATCACATGTCGACCAACGTCCCCTTTCTTGTTTAGCTGATGTGCCACAAGAGCAACAAGGCGCTTTAGTCTTTCATCTCAAAGGTTCAATAACGCTAGTCAATTCTAGCTATACGATGATCGCGCTTGAGCAAGCGATCTATCAGCAACAACTCGACGGGTTAGACATCAACCAACCTGAATTTGGGGTGTTAATCCGCGCCGAGAATTCACAGATTGAGAGTCATTGTTTGACAGAAGAATGCCACCAACTATTAACTGAATTGCAGTCGGGTCAAACGCTCGCTGAGATTGCCCCTTCACTACTACAACACCTGAATACTGTCATGGCGCTTAACGTCATATCAGGTTTTTCAATCGATGCCGAATTGGAGACATAATATGGATAACAACACAGTCACGAACATGATGGCTCAATACGACAATTTGATTGAGAAATCACAGGCACTTTTTGTTCCAGTGCTTCTACTATTTTGTCGCCTTTGGGTGGCATGGGTATTCTTTAATTCTGGGCTGACTAAAATAGCAACTTGGGATAGCACTCTGTACTTGTTTGAATTGGAATACCAAGTCCCACTGTTACCTTGGGAGTTAGCGGCCTATATGGGTACTGCCGCTGAATTGATTCTGCCAGTATTCTTAGCACTTGGTTTATTAACACGACCTATGGCTGCAGCACTATTCGTTTTCAATATCATGGCCGTCGTGTCATACCCTGTATTGTGGGCGCAAGGCTTCTACGATCATCAGCTTTGGGGATTAATGATTCTTATCGTCGTTGTATGGGGCGCAGGACCATTCTCATTGGATAGAATCTTGAAGAAGCAATTTAGCAACTAGTCCTCATCGCAAACCCAAAACGCAAAAAACCACTCAAATGAGTGGTTTCTTTTTAACTGGTGAAAAACTACTTGCTCAGAAAAGCTTGTAATTCCTCAGCTGAAATACCTTGCTCTGCCAGCTCTTTTGCTAGTAGCTGAACTTGTTCACCTTTACGAGATTCAACCACGCGTTGAAATTGGTAAATGATATCTCGCAAAGTGTCGATTGGAACTTGTTTTGCCGCACTGCGAATACGCTCTTCACTTTGGTTTCCTAGCTCTTTGAGCAATTTACCAAACATGACCTTTTCAGGTGCATCTTCCATTTGTTCTAAGATGCGCGCCATTTCGTAGGTTGTTAATGACATTACAGTATTTTCCGTTGGGGACTAACGTTTCAATGAGTGACAAATATACCATGTTTTAACGTTTCGCAAACCGCCATTTGTATATTTTGTCACCCTTGAGACTTATGCCTTAGCAAACGTCGTGTGCCACGACTTACCTGCTTTGCTCGCAAGCACTAACAATGCAGGAACAATAAGGAACATTTGCAGCGCAATAATCACTTGCGATGTTAAATCAAGGCGCTGCATGGTACCAACCAGTAAACCTGAGCCACTCATTTGGAACAAACCAAGCAACGCAGCTGCGGTCCCCGCACGGTCACCGAAAGGTTCAAGTGCCTTACCGGCTGCAGCACCAAGAATCCAAGCAAAACCAACTGAAGACAAGAAGATTGGTAGCATAAATGCGATCGCACTAGCATAGTCAGCAAGTACCAACATAATGACGCCAGCCAGACCCAATGTTGAGATACCTACAACTAACGCCTTATATGTACCAAAACGGTCCATGAACTTCGGAGCAGTGAATGCAGCCGTGATGTTGATAACCGCGTTAATACCAAACCAGAAGGTAAATTCGTTCATCGTCAAACCTAGGTTTTCCATCAACACAACAGGTGCAGAGGTAACGTAAGCCAGGATTACTGCCATTGCCATCAAGCACAATGTCGCATGGAAGATGAATGATGGTGTTTTCAATACCGACCAGTAACGCTCAAGTTTGAACACCGCGACCTTTTCTGTCGCTGGATTAGACTCTTTCATTTGGAAAAACAAAATTGTGCCAACCACGACAGCGAACACAGCCATGAAGCTGAAGTTCGAGCGCCAGCCAAACTGTTGAGTCAACCACGCACCTAGAATCGGTGCTAATGCAGGAATAAAGCAAATGGCACCATTAAGGTAACTGATCATACGGCCACTCTTCTCAGGGCCAAATAGATCGCGAACCGTCGCAAAGGCTGCTACAGAAGTCGCACAAGCTCCTAAGCCTTGTAGCAGCCGAGCTATTAGCATCATATCAATCGATTGAGCTGCCCACGCCAAGCAAGCACTCAATGCATAGATACTAACACCTCCCAATGCAACGGTTCGACGTCCTAGCTTATCAGCCAAAGGGCCTGCAAATAATTGCCCGACACCCATGGCAAATAAAAACCAAGTAATCGTATCTTGTGCTAGTGCATGTTCCACGTGAAACGCTGTCGAAATTTGTGGCAGAGCTGGTAGGTAGATATCAATAGCCAAAGGGCTAAATAGAACCAGCATTGCCAATAAAGCAACCTGCAGTTTACTAGGGGTTGGAAGCGCGTTAGAAGGCACAAGATTCTCCGGATGAGTTAATTTAGGTGCATAATAACCAACTAAAGATATGAACAAAAATGGCATATACTCATTAGCATTATTCCAAATAGGAAACTCATATGAATATCGAGAAACTATCACGCCTCGACCTCAATCTATTAGTTTGCTTGCAAGTACTGATGGAAGAGCTGAGTGTTACTCGCACTGCACATCGATTGTGCCTAAGCCAGTCAGCCGTGAGTAAGTCATTAGCCAAACTTCGTGAGCAATTTAATGATCCCCTTTTCACGCGAAGTGCTCATGGCCTAAGACCAACACCAAAGGCAGTCTTTCTCAAACCTCGATTAGAAACGCTGATCAACCAACTTGATGTGCTCACCCAACCAGAGACGTTCATTCCCAATAACAGTGACCACAGTTTTCACATTGCGGCAGTTGAAAGTGTTTACCCGCTTATTCTTCCCCACTTCTTACCGGCGATATTTCGACAAGCCCCTAAGGTGAATATCAACACTCACGCTTGGACGGAGCAAACCTTTAAGAAATTGCAGCTTGGTGAACTGGATATCGGACTCACGGGTAAGGATATCGACATCAACGACGCGCGTTTAACCATGTTGCCGCCAGACGATATTTGCGAACAAGAGATCTATCGCGATGCACAAATGTGTGTGCTAAGACGTAACCACCCTGCTCTGAGCGGCAAATGGGATCTGGAAACCTACCTCGCACAGCGTCATGTACAAGTAAGATGTGATGGTAACGATCGTTGGTTACTCGACTACAAACTTGCCGACCTTGGTCACCAACGTGATATCGCTATTTCTGTTCCCGACTTCAACAGTGCGGCTAGCCTATGCACTTACACTGACTTTGTGTTTACGGCACCAAGTCACTTCACCTACCTTGTTGCCAAGCAGCTCGACTTAGTCGTTGTCCCTCTACCAATGGAATTTCCACCGATGGCATACACTCTGTTTTGGCACCGTGATAGAGAAAATGACCCAGCGCTAACTTGGTTGCGAGATATCATCAAAGAAAAAACTCTGCACCTTAGATAAAAATGGCGTACAGCGTTTGCAGCCAACGAACAAAAGCGCTAGCTTATTGACCTAATAAGTCCCCTCACATGTATATCTACTGTGAGTGTTAACAAGGACCCTAACAATAAGGATAAACACAGATGCACAATATCACTGCGGAACGCGTTACTGCGGTTCGAGCTTGGCTTGAAGCAAACCAACTAGATGCCGTTATCATCCCACACGAAGATGAGTACCTAGGCGAGTACGTTCCAGCTCATAACGAGCGACTTCACTGGTTAACTGGTTTCACTGGCTCTGCAGGTGCAGCGGTCATCACTCGTGAAAACGCTGCTATTTTTGTTGATGGTCGCTATACTGTTCAGGTTCGTAAGCAGGTACCAGCAGAGTTATTTGAGTATCGCCACCTTATTGAAGAGCCGGCTTTAGATTGGATCATCAATTCACTAGCACAAGGCAGCAAGGTTGCATTCGACCCACGCATGCATACAGCAGCTTGGTTGAAAGGCGCACAAGCAAAGCTCACTGATAAAGTCGAACTCACAACATTAACAGCAAACCCGATTGATGAGCTTTGGTCTGATCGTCCTGAGCCTGTTGTATCTGATGTTCGCCTAATGGCGACCGACGCCGTTGGTCAATCAAGTGAAAGCAAACGCGCTGAAATTGCAGGCTTACTAAAAGCCAAAGGTGCGGATGCCGCTATCCTTACTGAACTAGACTCTATTTGCTGGTTACTCAACGTTCGTGGTTTAGACGTGTCTCGCCTACCGGTTGTATTGTCTAATGCCATCATTCACGCCGATGAAAGTGTCGATTTCTTCTTAGATCCAGCTCGTATCCCTGCTGGCTTTGAAGCGCACGTTGGTAATGGTATTCGTGTTTCTCACCCATCTGAGCTTGAAGCACGTCTTCAATCTTTAGAAGGTAAGAATGTGTCAGTTGATTCAGGCACAAGCAACGCTTGGTACACGCTTGTTCTACAAAACGCAGGCGCTCATGTCATTGAAGCAGCCGACCCATGCCTAATGCCAAAAGCAGCTAAGAACGAAACTGAAATTGCGGGCATGAAAGCGTGTCACATTCGTGATGGTGTTGCGATGGCAAAGTTCTTGTCTTGGATTGATGCTGAAGTCGCGCAAGGTAACTTACACAACGAAGCGGTATTGGCTGACAAAGTACAATCGTTCCGCGAGCAAGACCCAACGCTGATGGACCTAAGTTTTGACACCATTTCAGCAGCAGGCGGCAACGCAGCTATGTGTCACTACAACCATGAGAACCAACCTGAACCAGGTCAGCTAGAACTGAATACTCTGTACCTAGTCGATTCAGGCGGTCAGTACTTAGATGGTACGACCGACATCACTCGTACTATCGCGATTGGCCAACCAAGCGACGAAATGATTCAGCAGTTCACATTAGCGCTTAAAGGCCACATCGGCATTGCACGTGCGCGTTTCCCACAAGGTACTCGTGGTTTCCAACTTGATATCCTAGCGCGTCAGCACTTATGGGCAGAAGGTTTCGATTACGATCATGGTACAGGTCACGGTGTTGGTCATTTCCTAAGTGTTCATGAAGGTCCGCAAAGCATCTCTAAAAAGCTTATCGACGTACCTCTTGTTGAAGGCATGGTGTTATCAAACGAGCCGGGCTACTACCGTGCTGATGAGTTTGGTATTCGTATCGAGAACCTAGAATTGGTTGTTGAGCTGCCAACTCAAGGTGACTTCTCAGTATTGACGTTTGAATCGCTAACACGTTGCCCTATCGATAAGCGCAACATCAACGTCGACCTACTGACACGACCTGAGCTTGCATGGCTGAACGATTACCACCAAAAAGTATGGAACGATGTTAGCCCATTAGTTGAAGGTGATACGTTGGAATGGCTACGCCAATCAACAACACCACTTGCTCACGCTTAATACCTTGCTAAGCAGGTAACTGAACCAAAACTAGCTGGCTCAGTTAGATATTCAAACGGCTACCCTCAGGTAGCCGTTTTTGTTTGTCGATTTCACATCACTGATGTTTCACGTGGAACATTAGCCAAGATGTTATACCAATCTGGATAAGTAGGTGATCAGATAATTGCGTAGGAAAAATCGCTTAGAGCAGGGCATAGATTGCAGCTAGCTAGTTGGCCTACCTACAAAATCTATAACGATGCTATCAGCGATTTTAACTAGCAAGAATGTCCAGATACTTATTTAGATTGGTATTAGTTAGCCTGAGTAAGCGCTATGCCAATCTCGCCATACCGGGTCGAAGCCGCGTTGACGAATCATAGTTTCAACATCAGCTGCACTTCTCTCATCACTTATCTCAAACTGCTCAAGCTCTTCCTCACCCGAAGCATAACCGCCCGGTTGAGTTTTTGACGCAGCAGACATGCTAGTGATACCTAACGGCAACACGTTATCACGGAACGTTGCAGACTCACGAGTCGAAAGCGACAACTCCACCTCAGGGTTTAATAGTCGATAAGCACAGATAAGTTGCACCAACTGCTTATCACTCATAATCGACTTAGGTTGCAAGCCACCCTCACAAGGACGAAGGCGTGGGAACGAAATCGAGTAACGCGTTTGCCAGTAAGTTCGCTCTAAGTAATCCAAATGAGCGGCCACGAAGAAACAGTCTGTTCGCCAGTCTTCCAAGCCAATCAACGCACCAATCCCTATCTTATCAATACCCGCTTTTGCCAGACGATCAGGCGTTTCAAGCCGGTATTCAAAATCCATTTTGTTGCCACGCAAGTGGTGCTCAGCGTAAGTACTTGGGCTATATGTTTCTTGGTAAACCATCACAGCATCTAAGCCAAGGGTTTTGAGTTCCGCGTAGTCGTCTTGATCAAGCGGCTGAACTTCCATCGCAAGGTAGTTAAATTGCGCTTTGATATTCGGTAACACCTCGCGGAAGTACTTCATCCCAACCTTAGTTTCGTGCTCACCGGTCACCAACAATACACTATCGAATTTCATCTTTTTGATGGCCGCGCTCTCGGCATCAATTTCATCCAAAGTTAATGTACGACGCTTGATACGGTTCTCCATTGAGAAGCCACAGTAGGTACACGCATTCGCGCACAAGTTCGATAGGTACAAAGGAATATAAAGCGACATCGTATTGCCGAACCGCTTACGCGTTAGCGCCAACGATTGTTGTGCCATCTGCTCTAAGTAAGGCTCTGCCGCTGGAGAGATCAAAGCCTTAAAATCTTCTAAATCACGCTTAGGTTTACTCAAAGCACGTTCAACATCCGCCGCCGTTTTACTGAATATAGACATACCAATGTCATCCCAGTTGAGCTGTTTAAATCGATCAACAAACGTCATAGCAATACTACTCGTCTAGGAATGAGGTTAACGGACTGGAAGCAACAGCATGAGATACCTGACCTGCTAGTCCTGCAAGGTAAGCCATACGACCCGCTTCAACTGCCAACTTAAAAGCAATCGCCATTTCAACAGGCTGTTGTGAGGCTGCAATCGCAGTATTCACTAACACAGCGTCAGCACCCATTTCCATTGCACGCGCAGCATGTGATGGCGCTCCGATACCGGCATCAACAATCACAGGAACGTTGGCTTGGTCGATAATGATCTCTAAGAAGTCGGCTGACGCGATTCCCTTATTAGAACCAATGGGTGCACCTAGTGGCATCACAACAGCACAACCTACCTCTTCTAAGCGCTTACACAAGACAGGGTCGGCGTGGCAATAAGGCAACACAACAAAGCCATCTTTCACCAACTGCTCAGCAGCGTTAAGTGTCTCGATTGGGTCTGGCATCAAGTACTTTGGATCTGGGTGAATCTCAAGTTTTAACCAGTTAGTACCTAGTGCTTCGCGAGCCAAGTGTGCGGCAAAAATCGCATCCTTCGCGTTCTTCGCACCAGAGGTATTCGGAAGTAGATTTACGCCAGCATCAATAATTGGCTGCAAAATATCATCTTGCTCAGAACGAATATCAACTCTCTTCAGTGCCATGGTTGCCAGTTGAGAACCGGAAGCTTCGATAGCACTCGCCATCAAATGTTTGTTTGCGAACTTGCCGGTTCCAGTGAACAGACGTGATTGAAACGTTTTATCTGCGATGGTTAACATGGTTAGCCCCCTGCAATAGCTTGGAAAAGAGAGATGGAATCGCCTTCGTTGACGATGGTTTGTTGCCACTGGCTGCGTGGTACAACCGCGTTATTGATAGCAAATACACACCCTAAATCAGGTAGCGATAGTGCTTGGATGATGTCTGAAAGAGACGACGATTGCGCGACCTGCTCTGGTTGCTCGTTTATAGAAATAGTTATGTAGCTCATTGTGCTTCTTCTTGTAGGTGTTGGATCGCCGTTGTGTTGCAAACCGGACATTCGCTATCTTGCGTGACCAATAGGTTTTGCCAGTTCATGGTCTGGCCATCGAACAACTTTAGTTGATGCGTTGCGACTTTAAACTCGCCACTACTAATACGCTGAAAAGCAGCAAGAGCTTGGAGGTTACCTATAGTGCCGACCACAGGACCAATGATGCCGCTATCACTACAACGCGTTGTTTGTGGATGGTTCTCAAACGGGAAAAGGCAGTGGTAACACCCTTTCTGGTTCTGATAATCAAAGACAATAAATTGACCTTTCCAGCCGATTGCAGAACCCGATATCAAAGGTGTATTAGCTTTAAAACAAGCTCGGTTAACCTGCTGGCGTGACGCGAAGTTGTCAGTACAATCCAACACGAGATCAGCCAACATGACTTCTAATTCAAGTTGGCTTTCACTCATTCGTAGATTGATGGTTCTTACTTGGCTTCGACCATTGAGCTCATTCAGTTGTTGTTTAAGTGCTTCGACCTTAGGTAAACCTAATTGGCTCTCCTTGAACGCTACCTGTCTCTGAAGGTTGGACGAATCAACACAATCATCATCGACCAACACAATTCTTCCCACACCAGAAGCTGCGAGATAGAGAGCAGCAGCATTACCCAAGCCACCACAACCAATAACCAACACATGGCTGTTTAACAGGTTTCGTTGACCTTGCTCACCTATCTCAGGTAAGGCAATTTGTCGTTGGTAACGAATGAACTCAAAGTCACTCAACATAGCTAGGCTCCCGCATAACCTCTTTGCTAAGCGTTGAAGAGCTAGGAGCCATTAGCTTGTCGAAGAATTCGATCACTTTTTGTGGGTCTTCCGCTAATGTAATCGCACGTACAACAGCTAAGCTCGATACACCACAATACCAAACCTGCGCAGCTGTCGATTGGTCAATACCACCAATTGCAACCGTCGGATAACCAGTAAGTTCTTCTGTATATGGGATGGTATCAATTAGCTGCTGGTACAGAGATAAACGCACCAAACCTTGAGGCTTCGATGGCATCTCTTTCGTTGTGGTCGGAAATATATGGCCTAGTGCAATGTAGCTTGGATTGATTTGGACGATGCGTAGCAACTCATAATAACCATGAGTTGATAGACCGATCTTAATACCCGCTTGGCTCAGTTGGGAAAGGTTTGATTCCTCAATATCCTCTTGCCCCAGATGCACACCAAAAGCACCATGCTTAAGTGCAAGCTGCCAGTAATCGTTAATAAAAACCTGAGCGTTATGTTCTCGACCAAGTTCGATCGATCGTGCGACTTGTTGCTCTAAATCGGCTTGTTGAGGATTCTTAATACGCAGTTGGACGGTATTAATTCCGAGTTTAAGCAACCTTTCTATCCACTCAACATCATCAACCACCGGGTATAAGCCGAGGCTATTTTTGCTCAACTCAGGGAAGGTAAGTGATGTCCCTTGGTTGGCCCAACCAACACTGATATCCAGTCGTTCATCTTCTAGGACAGGGATAGGAAAATCTTGATAGTGTGATGGCCATGTTCCACGTGAAACATTCGATGCAGCGCGAGCTAAAGCCAGCGCGTCTTCCAATGGGAATTCCAACGCCAATAAAGTAAGTAGCCAAGCAAAGTGACCGCGACTATCTAATTCTTGAGGAGCTGTAGTGTCACTCTCGATAGCACGATTAGCATCTAAGTGTGACCAGATATCTAACACAGATGAATCATCGGAGACTCCGATATAGACGGTGTTCGAAGCTTGAGTCAAAGCAGTACAAACATCGGTTAAAGCAACTGAATTACTGTAATCAACAACGTGGTTCAATTGCGCTAACTGACACTCCGCCAATGAATCAACATCATGAGCAAAGCCAATAGATAATGCCTGTTGAGCATCAACGATAGAGAAGTATTGAGTTGGGCTTACACCCAACTCAACTGCATCAGTTGCTAAACCTTGTCGTTTAGCAACCAATAGACAGCTTTGAACCTCCCCCGTTAACTCGATGTATTGAGATGGGATGAGAATCTTCACTGTCATTATTCCTCTAATTGAGCTTCTTTTGCGCCTACAGCAGGGTGATAAAGTTCAGAGCCAGTATCACGGAACTCTTGCGATTTTTGACGCATTCCCTCCAACGGGTTATCTAGCATCTTAATCTCGATAGCCTGATCAGCGGCTACTTGTTCAGTGTCTTTCGCATACTCTCGAACTTCTTGAGAAATCTTCATCGAGCAGAACTTAGGTCCACACATAGAGCAGAAGTGAGCAACCTTGCCCGACTCTTGTGGCAGAGTTTCATCGTGGAAAGAACGCGCTGTTTCTGGATCTAAAGCTAGATTAAATTGGTCTTCCCAACGGAATTCAAAACGCGCTTTAGATAATGCATTATCTCGGATTTGTGCGCCCGGATGCCCTTTTGCCAAGTCTGCTGCATGTGCTGCCAGCTTGTAAGTAATCAAGCCAGTCTTCACATCTTCTTTATTTGGTAAGCCCAAATGCTCTTTAGGTGTTACATAGCAAAGCATCGCACAGCCGTACCAACCAATCATCGCCGCGCCAATACCAGAGGTAATGTGGTCATAACCTGGTGCGATATCAGTGGTCAGCGGGCCTAATGTATAGAACGGCGCTTCATGGCAGTGCTCTAACTGCTCGTCCATGTTCTCTTTAATAAGGTGCATAGGTACATGTCCAGGACCTTCAATAATCACCTGAACGTCGTATTCCCAAGCTACTTTAGTCAGCTCACCTAGAGTACGTAACTCCGAGAATTGAGCCTCATCGTTGGCGTCTGCAATAGAGCCAGGACGCAGGCCGTCACCTAGTGACAAAGCCACATCGTACTTCGCACAGATCTCGCAGATCTCGCGGAAGTGTGTGTATAAGAAGCTTTCTTGGTGATGTGCAAGACACCATTTCGCGATGATAGATCCACCACGAGAGACAATACCTGTCACACGTTTAGCCGTCATAGGAACGTAACGAAGAAGCAAACCGGCATGAATAGTGAAGTAATCAACGCCCTGCTCCGCTTGTTCAATCAAGGTATCGCGCATCACTTCCCAGTTAAGGTCTTCGGCTACGCCATTCACTTTCTCAAGCGCTTGATACATAGGAACCGTGCCAATCGGCACTGGGCTGTTACGTAGGATCCATTCACGAGTCTCGTGAATATTACGGCCTGTAGAAAGGTCCATTACGGTATCGCCGCCCCAGCGAGTCGACCACACGAGCTTCTCAACTTCTTCTTCAATCGAAGAGCTTACCGAAGAGTTACCGATATTGGCGTTCACTTTCACTAAGAAGTTTCGGCCAATAATCATAGGTTCTGATTCTGGGTGGTTGATGTTTGAAGGGATGATAGCTCGGCCTTCAGCGACCTCTTTGCGCACGAACTCAGGGGTAATTTCTTTGGGTAGGTTTGCGCCAAAGTTATGACCAGGGTGTTGGTGATTAAGCTGTTCATCAGCGAACTTCTGACGCCCCATGTTCTCACGTATCGCAATGTACTCCATCTCAGGAGTGATAATGCCCTGACGAGCATAATGCAGTTGAGTTACACATTGGTCACCAGTAGCACGACGAATTCGAGGCAGGTTTCCGTAACGAAGGTCATCTAGGGTTTCATCTTCTAAACGTTCTTTGGTGTAAACAGAGCTTACATCATCGAGCAATTCTGTATCACCACGCTCTTCAATCCATTGCTCTCGCAACTTAGGAAGGCCGTTATAAAGGTCTATTTCATGCGTAGGATCGGTATAAACACCGGAGGTATCGTAGACATGAATCGGCTCATTAGGTTCGAATACAGGCTCTTTTTTGGTACCACCAACAAGGCTATCTGCGAGGGATATTTCTCGTACAGGGACTTGAATGTCCTCTCGAGATCCTTGGATGTAAGCTTTTTTTGAATTTGGATAAGGTTGTACGGATAAAGAATCGATGAAATTCTTCGCTTCCAGTCTTGCTTGTTTACGACTCGACATAGCATTTTTCCTTGGCTTTTAGCCATTATTTATAGGGATAAAAATGCTTGACGGATTAGATGCTACAAGAGGGATCACGGTAAGAAATACAGTTGTGATCTGGAGATAGATCTCTAGAAGGATTCTAGTTAGATATCTACTCTTGTTCCCTTCGCAGGTATTAGCCTGATCAGGTTCAACGGATCCCGAGTTAACGGTCTCAGCCATATGGCACTCCGACAAGTTCGATCGAGTATATAAAAACGGCTTGGATAAACCAAGCCGAGTTGTTAACAAATCGTAAGAAAGTTCTAAGACTTTATCAAAAGTTGGAAGCCGATCCATGCAGCCGAGATACTGAGAACCACGTTGAGCAGCACATTGAGCCCCATCTTAAAGAAAGCACCCTGCTGCATAAGAAGTACGTTATCCATCGAAAATGTAGAGAACGTAGTCAGGGCTCCAAGGAAACCAAGGCCGATGATCTGTCTCCATGGTTCAGTCGCAACCATCTCATTTTCAAATGCGGCGATGAGCAAACCCATAATGAAGGAGCCGATTACGTTAACAGTTAGTGTACCGTAAGGAAAACCACGCCCTAACATCACTACACATAACTCTGAAATCAAATAGCGCGAACAAGCGCCAAATGCACCACCAATGGCAATAAAACCTAAAATAGATAGCTGACCCATGAATCCTCCCAAATAACAGTCCCTATATTCTAGCTTTACCGCCGATAAAAGCGAGGGTAGAAACTAAGAATGCATGTGCAAATATTAAACGTTACAGGTGTCACTTAACTTCAATATATCCCATCAAACCCGTTTTCATGTGCTCAATTACATGACAGTGGTACATCCAACGTCCTGGGTTGTCTGCAACAAATGCCGCTTTCGCTCGGCCATTTTTCCCTAGTAACACAGTATCGGTATGGAAAGGTTCTTCTATTTTTTTACCATCTAGTTCCAATACAGTGAATGTATGACCATGAATATGAATTGGGTGGTGGTATTGAGTGACGTTCTTAAGGTCGAATATATAAGTTTTGCCTAACTCTAAAGTCGCCAATGGATCGGGAATATTGTCTTTGCTCATACCCTCCCACGCGCGTTTATTCGTAAGCCAAAACTTAGGCATAGACTTCCCATCTTTAGATACCGGTGAGACTGCTCCTTCCCATTCAAACACAAAATCAATTTCTTCTGCGTTAACGAGATCTAAGTTAGGCACAGGATTGAGAGGCAATGAAGGAAGTATTTGACCTTCTATTAGCGTGGAATCTACAACCTCAAACTCACACAAGGAAAAAGGAAAGCGCCCTTTCATTTGAAGCACATTCACTCGCTCCCCCGCCTTGGGAGCAATCAACCCGAGATCGACACGCATACCTGGGCCAATTTTGTGTTGAGTCAGCTTATAAGATGTCTTTACAGGGTTACCATCAATGGCAATCACCCATGCTTCAGCACCTTCAATAGCTATCGGATAGGTAATCGTGTTATCAACATTCGCGATACGTAGCCTAGTCGTTGCGTGCTGCTTCAATTGATAGATGGGTTCATGTACGCCATTGACGCTACTCCACTCTCCTGGCGTGCCCATACGAGCACTGAGACGAGGAATCATCAAGTCTTTCCACTGGCCTTGTTTGTCGATATGCCAATGTTTAAGCATCAGAGCATGCTCTTCATCGAACTGAACTGGCGCACTCTCTTCGACAATAATAAGCCCGACCAAGCCCATACCAAGTTGCTTAACACTGTTCATGTGCGGGTGATACCAGAATGTACCCGCATCTGGTGGCGCAAACTCATAGACAAACGTTTCACCGGGCATAATAGGAGGCTGACTTAAGAAAGGAACCCCATCCATTTCGATCGGAATTCTCAGGCCATGCCAATGAATTGTGGTCGGTTCTGATAGCTTGTTTGTAAATCGAATCGTTACCTTTTCGCCTTGTCGACAGCGAATAATCGGTGCTGGAATCTGTCCATTAAAGGCTAAAACATTAGTACTAAATCCCTTCACCAACTCAGCGGTTGAAGGCTCAGCAGTTAAGTCATAAACGAGCTTTCCTTGCTCATCAACAGACCGCTTCATTGAGCAAGCAGGTAGGACGGTTAGCGCAGATATAGCGAGAGATGATTGAATAAACTTGCGACGGGAAATATCCATATTTGTTGCCTTTTAGTAATAACGACCAAAATGTAACAAAATATTGAGAACAATTCTCATAAAGAAGTGCGGTTTGTGCTGTCAATTGTTTATAAAAGAAGCGGAGATAAGTAAGCACTTACATTTTTAAGCATAGATTCTGTCAAAGATAAGAATTATCGATTAAAAATCAAACCAGCAGACGTAAAAAAGCCCCAGCATTTCTGATGAGGTTTTATATGGCAGGAGTGGAAGTTTAGACTCCCAACACGCGCTATTTTGGTGGGTCGGGGAATCCGCAGCTTTACTAATGGCGTATATTAGATGCGGAAAGCAAAAAGGCTCTAGCATTTCTGCTAGAGCCTTAAATATGGCAGGGGTGGAGAGATTCGAACTCCCAACACGCGGATTTGGAATCCGCTGCTCTGCCAATTGGAGCTACACCCCTAAAAATTTATCTTACTTCAGATTCGAAAAAACCTCGCACTAGGCGAGGTTATCGAATAAGTGGCGGAGTGGACGGGACTCGAACCCGCGACCCCCGGCGTGACAGGCCGGTATTCTAACCAACTGAACTACCACTCCGCAGTGGACTACTTGTCGTCGCTGACAAGTCGTTCATAATTTAAAGCCTGGCGATGTCCTACTCTCACATGGGGAAGCCCCACACTACCATCGGCGCTATTGTGTTTCACTTCTGAGTTCGGCATGGAATCAGGTGGGTCCACAATGCTATGGTCGCCAAGCAAATTTTAAAATTCGGAAAACTGTAATTTAAAAGTGTCTCTTCAAACTCATTCAAGGTCTGTCTTTGAGTCCACAAAACCCCTTGGGTGTTGTATGGTTAAGCCTCACGGGCAATTAGTACAGGTTAGCTCAATGCCTCGCAGCACTTACACACCCTGCCTATCAACGTTCTAGTCTTGAACAACCCTTAAGGACGCTTAAAGCGTCAGGGAAAACTCATCTCAGGGCTCGCTTCCCGCTTAGATGCTTTCAGCGGTTATCGATTCCGAACTTAGCTACCGGGCAATGCCATTGGCATGACAACCCGAACACCAGAGGTTCGTCCACTCCGGTCCTCTCGTACTAGGAGCAGCCCCCTTCAATTTTCCAACGCCCACGGCAGATAGGGACCGAACTGTCTCACGACGTTCTAAACCCAGCTCGCGTACCACTTTAAATGGCGAACAGCCATACCCTTGGGACCGACTTCAGCCCCAGGATGTGATGAGCCGACATCGAGGTGCCAAACACCGCCGTCGATATGAACTCTTGGGCGGTATCAGCCTGTTATCCCCGGAGTACCTTTTATCCGTTGAGCGATGGCCCTTCCATTCAGAACCACCGGATCACTATGACCTGCTTTCGCACCTGCTCGAATTGTCATTCTCGCAGTCAAGCGGGCTTATGCCATTGCACTAACCACACGATGTCCAACCGTGTTTAGCCCACCTTCGTGCTCCTCCGTTACTCTTTGGGAGGAGACCGCCCCAGTCAAACTACCCACCAGGCACTGTCCGTAATCCCGATTCAGGGACCAACGTTAGAACATCAAAACTACAAGGGTGGTATTTCAGGACGACTCCACCACATCTAGCGACGCGGTTTCATAGTCTCCCACCTATCCTACACATGTAGGTTCAATGTTCAGTGCCAAGCTGTAGTAAAGGTTCACGGGGTCTTTCCGTCTAGCCGCGGGTACACTGCATCTTCACAGCGATTTCAATTTCACTGAGTCTCGGGTGGAGACAGCGTGGCCATCATTACGCCATTCGTGCAGGTCGGAACTTACCCGACAAGGAATTTCGCTACCTTAGGACCGTTATAGTTACGGCCGCCGTTTACCGGGGCTTCGATCAAGAGCTTCGACCGAAGTCTAACCCCATCAATTAACCTTCCGGCACCGGGCAGGCGTCACACCGTATACGTCATCTTACGATTTTGCACAGTGCTGTGTTTTTAATAAACAGTTGCAGCCACCTGGTATCTGCGACTCTCGTCTGCTCCATCCGCAAGGGACTTCACTGATAAGAGCGTACCTTCTCCCGAAGTTACGGTACCATTTTGCCTAGTTCCTTCACCCGAGTTCTCTCAAGCGCCTTGGTATTCTCTACCCGACCACCTGTGTCGGTTTGGGGTACGATTCCTTACAATCTGAAGCTTAGAGGCTTTTCCTGGAAGCATGGCATCAATGACTTCACTACCGTAGTAGCTCGACATCGTATCTCAGCGTTAGTAGCGGTCCGGATTTACCTAAACCACCCGCCTACGTACTTGAACCTGGACAACCGTCGCCAGGCCCACCTAGCCTTCTCCGTCCCCCCATCGCAATTGTAAAAGTACGGGAATATTAACCCGTTTCCCATCGACTACGCCTTTCGGCCTCGCCTTAGGAGTCGACTTACCCTGCCCCGATTAACGTTGGACAGGAACCCTTGGTCTTCCGGCGAGGGAGTTTTTCACTCCCTTTATCGTTACTCATGTCAGCATTCGCACTTCTGATACCTCCAGCAGCCCTTACAGACCACCTTCAACGGCTTACAGAACGCTCCCCTACCCCACGCACCCTAAGGTACGTAGCCGCAGCTTCGGTGTATAGCTTAGCCCCGTTACATCTTCCGCGCAGGCCGACTCGACCAGTGAGCTATTACGCTTTCTTTAAATGATGGCTGCTTCTAAGCCAACATCCTGGCTGTCTGAGCCTTCCCACATCGTTTCCCACTTAGCTATACTTTGGGACCTTAGCTGGCGGTCTGGGTTGTTTCCCTCTCCACGACGGACGTTAGCACCCGCCGTGTGTCTCCCGGATAGTACTTACTGGTATTCGGAGTTTGCAAAGGGTTGGTAAGTCGGGATGACCCCTAGCCTTAACAGTGCTCTACCCCCAGTAGTATTCGTCCGAGGCGCTACCTAAATAGCTTTCGGGGAGAACCAGCTATCTCCAGGTTTGATTGGCCTTTCACCCCTAGCCACAAGTCATCCGCTAATTTTTCAACATTAGTCGGTTCGGTCCTCCAGTTGATGTTACTCAACCTTCAACCTGCCCATGGCTAGATCACCTGGTTTCGGGTCTAATCCTAGCAACTGTACGCCCAGTTAAGACTCGGTTTCCCTACGGCTCCCCTAAACGGTTAACCTTGCTACTAAAATTAAGTCGCTGACCCATTATACAAAGGTACGCAGTCACACCACGAAGGTGCTCCTACTGCTTGTACGTACACGGTTTCAGGTTCTATTTCACTCCCCTCACAGGGGTTCTTTTCGCCTTTCCCTCACGGTACTGGTTCACTATCGGTCAGTCAGTAGTATTTAGCCTTGGAGGATGGTCCCCCCATATTCAGACAGGATATCACGTGTCCCGCCCTACTCGTTTTCACTGATGATGAGATGTCGATTACGGGGCTATCACCCTTTATTGCGGCACTTTCCAGAGCCTTCATCTGTCTCATTAAAAGCTTAAGGGCTAATCCAATTTCGCTCGCCGCTACTTTCGGAATCTCGGTTGATTTCTCTTCCTCGGGGTACTTAGATGTTTCAGTTCCCCGGTTTGCCTCCTGTTGCTATGTATTCACAACAGGATACTTACTTATGTAAGTGGGTTTCCCCATTCAGGAATCCCAGACTTAAAGGTTATTACTACCTAATCTGGGCTTATCGCAAGTTATTACGCCTTTCATCGCCTCTGACTGCCAAGGCATCCACCGTGTACGCTTAGTCACTTAACCATACAACCCGAAAGGGTCTTAGCGTATGGCAACTAACCAAGGTTTTTGGTTGTCATCAAGAAGGGTTAATTCTCAATGACTGTTTGCCGGACTCAATTGTGATTCAAACGAATTTGAATCGAATACAAGACACTTGAATGTGTTTGTTGTGTTTATCTAAAAGATAAACATTGAGAACTTTTAAATTTGATTGAATTACTCGTAAGTAATCAATCAGTCAGCTTTCCAAATTGTTAAAGAGCATGAGACTTTAAGAACCAGTGTTCTAAAATTCACATTTTCTAAAGACTCTCACAGTCGAAAAATCCAACCAGCGACATAAGAAGTGGTTTGGAGTTTTAACTTCCAAGAATATTTAGAGAATGGTGGGCGATACCGGGCTCGAACCAGTGACCCCCTGCTTGTAAGGCAGGTGCTCTCCCAACTGAGCTAATCGCCCACGATAGTTTTAATTCCTTCGCGGAGAAAGAATGGTGGGTCGTGCAGGATTCGAACCTGCGACCAATTGATTAAAAGTCAACTGCTCTACCAACTGAGCTAACGACCCAATGGTATCCCGTAGGGGAGTCGAACCCCTGTTACCGCCGTGAAAGGGCGGTGTCCTAGGCCTCTAGACGAACGGGACACTGGATTGAAGAACTTGGGAGTTCTTCGTCTCTTTTACTTTCTAAACCTAATCAATCTGTGTGGACACTTATCGTGAATATCTTCGTATAAGGAGGTGATCCAGCCCCAGGTTCCCCTAGGGCTACCTTGTTACGACTTCACCCCAGTCATGAACCACAAAGTGGTGAGCGTCCTCCCCGAAAGGTTAAACTACCCACTTCTTTTGCAGCCCACTCCCATGGTGTGACGGGCGGTGTGTACAAGGCCCGGGAACGTATTCACCGTAGCATTCTGATCTACGATTACTAGCGATTCCGACTTCATGGAGTCGAGTTGCAGACTCCAATCCGGACTACGACGCACTTTTTGGGATTCGCTCACCATCGCTGGCTTGCTGCCCTCTGTATGCGCCATTGTAGCACGTGTGTAGCCCTACTCGTAAGGGCCATGATGACTTGACGTCGTCCCCACCTTCCTCCGGTTTATCACCGGCAGTCTCCCTGGAGTTCCCGACATTACTCGCTGGCAAACAAGGATAAGGGTTGCGCTCGTTGCGGGACTTAACCCAACATTTCACAACACGAGCTGACGACAGCCATGCAGCACCTGTCTCAGAGCTCCCGAAGGCACACCTGCGTCTCCGCTGGCTTCTCTGGATGTCAAGAGTAGGTAAGGTTCTTCGCGTTGCATCGAATTAAACCACATGCTCCACCGCTTGTGCGGGCCCCCGTCAATTCATTTGAGTTTTAATCTTGCGACCGTACTCCCCAGGCGGTCTACTTAACGCGTTAGCTCCGAAAGCCACGGCTCAAGGCCACAACCTCCAAGTAGACATCGTTTACGGCGTGGACTACCAGGGTATCTAATCCTGTTTGCTCCCCACGCTTTCGCATCTGAGTGTCAGTATCTGTCCAGGGGGCCGCCTTCGCCACTGGTATTCCTTCAGATCTCTACGCATTTCACCGCTACACCTGAAATTCTACCCCCCTCTACAGTACTCTAGTTCACCAGTTTCAAATGCAGTTCCGAGGTTGAGCCCCGGGCTTTCACATCTGACTTAATGAACCACCTGCATGCGCTTTACGCCCAGTAATTCCGATTAACGCTCGCACCCTCCGTATTACCGCGGCTGCTGGCACGGAGTTAGCCGGTGCTTCTTCTGTTGCTAACGTCAAGAGATAGCGCTATTAACACTACCCCTTCCTCACAACTGAAAGTACTTTACAACCCGAAGGCCTTCTTCATACACGCGGCATGGCTGCATCAGGCTTTCGCCCATTGTGCAATATTCCCCACTGCTGCCTCCCGTAGGAGTCTGGACCGTGTCTCAGTTCCAGTGTGGCTGATCATCCTCTCAGACCAGCTAGGGATCGTCGCCTTGGTGAGCCATTACCTCACCAACTAGCTAATCCCACCTAGGCATATCTTGACGCGAGAGGCCCGAAGGTCCCCCTCTTTGGCCCGTAGGCATTATGCGGTATTAGCCATCGTTTCCAATGGTTATCCCCACATCAAGGCAATTTCCTAGGCATTACTCACCCGTCCGCCGCTCGACGCCCATTAACGCACCCGAAGGATTGTTAGTGTCGTTTCCGCTCGACTTGCATGTGTTAGGCCTGCCGCCAGCGTTCAATCTGAGCCATGATCAAACTCTTCAATCTAAGATTTTGTGACTCAACGAATACTGACTTCAAAACTACTATGTAATTTTAAAGCTATTACCATTCCAACAGAATGATAATGAATTGACTGTGCCAAATAACCGAAGTTATTTGTATTGGTCACTCAGTTCATTGAAATCATTTTGATTCCGAAGAATCTGTTTTATCTAATGATAAAACGTTTTGATATTCATCAACGAGTGCCCACACAGATTGATAGGTTTAAATTGTTAAAGAGCTTTTCCTTTTTGAGCTTCGCTCAAATCGGACGGCCATTTTAGCGATTTAAGTTTTAGTGTCAACCACTATTTTCAAAACTTTTTTCAAGCGCTTAGCTTGGCTAATTTGGCTTGCTAATTCGTTTTGGTTTCCTAAGAAGCCATCCCGTGTCAGCGAGGTGGCATTATAGAGATTTCGATCACACTGGCAAGCCCTTTTTGAAGTTTTTCTTACTTTTTTGATTGTTCGAGCGTTTTTTGTTCAAAACACCCCGTTTTCACTAGTATTCCCCTTAATTAAGGGCTTAAGGTGCCTATATAAAGGAGGATTTATGAGTTCAATACGCAGTTATAAAGGTATATCACCTCAGATCGGGCAAGGTGTCTATATAGATACAAGTTCTGTACTGGTTGGTGATATCAAAATCGGTGATGACTCTAGTGTATGGCCTTTGGTTGCAGCTCGAGGAGATGTGAACCACATACATATAGGCGATAGAACCAATATCCAAGATGGCAGTGTTCTACATGTGACCCACAAGAATGCAGAAAACCCTGAGGGTTATCCTCTATTAATAGGTAATGATGTCACGATCGGTCATAAAGTCATGCTGCATGGCTGCACTATTAAGGATCGCGTACTCGTAGGTATGGGAGCTATTGTGCTGGATGGTGTGGTTATCGAGCAAGAAGTGATGATTGGTGCGGGAAGCTTGGTTCCACCTAACAAGGTACTTGAGAGCGGTTACCTATATGTAGGAAGCCCCGTTAAGCAAGCACGCCCATTAAATGATAAAGAACGTGCTTTCTTGCAGAAGTCGGCTGACAACTATGTCCAGAATAAAAACGACTATCTAGACTCTGTGCTTCCTGTTTAAAGTGCTTTGATCTGAATTCGATTAGAGGAGTCATACTCCTCTTCTTCTATTAGCTCTTCTGCTAATTCTTCAATATCAAAACGAAGCTCAGAAAATATAGCCAGTGCTTGTTTGCCTTCTTCTATATCTTTACCTGCCAATCGAGACAACTCTTCAATAGACACAACACATTCGATCAACGCACCAGACTGCTGTGCTGGGAAAACAATAGACTGACTCTCTTCATCCCAATCTTGGATGTCAGGGAATAAGATTGATTGATTCATTTTTATAAGTACCTTATTACATCTCTAGATTTCTACGCAATTCTCTTAAGATCTGCTTGGTTCCCGGGCGAAGACCACGCCATAACATGAAGCTCTCTGCAGCCTGACCCACCAGCATACCTAAACCATCATAAGCAGCATGAACACCATTATCTAACGCCCACTGATTAAATACTGTCGTTCCAGATCCGTAGACCATGTCATAGACGGCGCTGTTTGTATTAAAGATGGCATCGGAAACTTCAGGGAGTTGGCCACTTAGGCCTGATGAGGTGGAGTTAATGATGACATCAAAGCCTTCATTCACATCACTTAGTCCCATTCCTTTGATATTGCCGTTTGAAGAAAACATCTCCGCTAGGAGTTCAGCTTTGGAACTGGTTCGGTTAGCAACCACCAATTGTTGTGGTTTTTGATCAAGAAGGGGCTGAATTACACCTCTTGCTGCGCCACCAGCACCTAGCAAGAAAACTCGAGCACCCTCTAATACCACTTGATGCTGAAGTAAGTCTTGAACGAGACCCTCGCCATCAGTGTTATCACCAATGATCTCTCCGTCATCTAATTTCTTCAATGTATTAACGGCACCGGCTAATTGAGCCCTTTCCGTTAGGCGATTAGCAAACTGATAGGCATCTTCTTTAAATGGCGCAGTGACATTACACCCTCTACCACCTTCGCTAAAAAAAGCTTTAGCCGCGGTAATGAATTGGCCATGTTCTGGCTGCAGTGCTGTATAGGTAAGTTGTTGATTGGTTTGGCGAGCAAATAACGTGTGAATGAATGGCGATTTGCTTTGCCCAATAGGGTTACCGAAAACGGCATAACGATCTACTTGCTGTGTCATATCCTTACCTAACAGAAATAATAAAAAGGGTCATCTATATAGATGACCCTATCACTATCCCTATAAGGAAGGAAGAACTACCAAACTCGCGGTTTTAGGTAGTCACTATAAAGCAGCGCTTCTGGTGACCCGACTTGTGGTTCGTAACGGTATTCCCAACGAGCCAATGGTGGCATAGACATCAAGATAGACTCTGTGCGACCACCGCTTTGTAGACCAAATAGGGTACCACGGTCGTACACTAGGTTAAATTCAACATAGCGGCCACGACGGTATAGTTGGAAGTCACGCTCACGTTCGCCATAAGGTGTCTCTTTGCGACGCTCGACAATAGGTAAGTACGCCTCAGCAAAACCTTCACCGACCGCCTGCATGTAAGCAAAGCTCTTATCGAACCCCCACTCATTTAAGTCATCAAAGAACAGACCACCAACACCACGTGTTTCATCACGGTGAGGCAAGTAGAAGTATTTATCACACCACTCTTTGTGCTCTTGATACACGTTATCACCAAATGGTGCGCACAGATCTTTAGCGGTTTGATGCCAAGACTGGCAATCTTCATCTACTGGATAGAATGGCGTTAAATCAAAACCACCACCGAACCACCAAATAGGGTCTTCCCCTTCCTTTTCGGCAATAAAGAATCGTACGTTGGCGTGTGAGGTTGGGATATAAGGGTTTTTTGGGTGGATAACTAACGATACACCCATCGCTTCAAACTTACGTCCGGCTAATTCAGGGCGGTGAGCGGTTGCTGAAGCGGGCATTGTCTTACCTGCAACGTGAGAAAAGTTAACACCACCTTGCTCAAAGACCGCACCGTTGGTCATCACACGAGTACGACCACCACCACCGAGGCGTTCGCCAGGTTCGCGCTCCCATGCGTCTTCTTCAAACAACGCGTTACCATCAGCTTGCTCAAGCTGTTGGCAAATCGAATCTTGTAGGCTCAGTAAAAACTGCTTTACTGCTTCTTTATCAATTGCTGACATTTTACTTTCCTTTGCAGGGTTTAACCCTGTCTTAATATTTTCGACGTTTTTGCATCTCTAATTTCGCTAGGCTTCTCGCGACCACCCGTTTGACCTTCAAGAATCGCGACCAAGTGCTGACCCAGTTGCTGTTGGACTTCTTCAGTCGTCATACAAGGCGGCTCACCCGTTAAGTTAGCACTAGTTGAGGTTAACGGCTTACCGAATTCATTACACATTCTTTGAACCAAAGGGTGATCAGTCACGCGTACCGCGATCGAATCAAACTGACCGCTGACCCAGTCTGTTACTTTACTGCTGGTTGGCATAATCCAAGTGACCGGACCCGGCCAAGTCGCTTTAACCGCCGCTAATTGGTCACCGGTTAGTTGGCTCTCATCAATATAAGGAAGCAACTGCTCGTAACTTGCCGCAATTAAGATCAGGCCCTTTTCAACCGGACGTTGTTTTAACTCGAGTAATTTCTTGATGGCTTGTGGATTATCTGGATCACAACCGACCCCAAAAACGCCTTCGGTCGGGTAAGCAATGACTTCACCTTGTTGTAATGCCTGCAATGTATGTTGAAAGTTATCCACGGGTGCCTCATTAATTCAGTTATCTAACTCACTAAGTGTACAAATTATCACTCACTGTGACTAAAGCTATTTGTTTATAAAATGCATCAATTAACAACTTAGACTGACGCAAACGTTTTCCTTAAGCACTTTTACCCGTATAATGCGCGCAAAATATCTAATCACTAATTAAATCGTACCTGAAGGAGTTTGAGATGACTGTCGGTATTATCATGGGTTCTAAATCTGATTGGCCAACAATGAAGCTAGCTGCAGAAATGTTGGATCAGTTTGGCGTGGCGTACGAAACAAAAGTGGTTTCTGCTCACCGCACACCTCAGTTGCTAGCAGACTACGCAACCAGTGCGAAAGAGCGCGATATTAAAGTAATTATTGCTGGTGCTGGCGGTGCAGCTCACCTTCCTGGCATGGCAGCTGCTTTCACAAGCGTCCCAGTTCTTGGTGTTCCTGTTCAGTCTAAAGCACTGAAAGGCATGGACTCGCTACTTTCTATCGTACAGATGCCAAAAGGCATCGCAGTAGGTACTCTAGCTATCGGTGAAGCGGGTGCAGCGAACGCTGGCATCCTAGCGGCACAAATCATTGGTACATACAATGAAGATGTGATGGCAAAAGTAGAAGCGTTCCGCTCTGAGCAAACAGAAACGGTACTTGCGAATCCAAACCCTGCAGAGGACTAATTCCCATGCATGTTCTTGTGTTAGGCGCGGGCCAACTTGCTCGCATGATGTCCCTAGCTGGGGCACCGCTGAATATTGAAATTTCTGCTTTTGATGTTGGCAGCAAAAATATTGTTCATCCATTAACGCAAGCGATTCTAGGCAACGGCTTAGAAAATGCGATTGAGCGCGCGGACGTCATTACTGCTGAGTTCGAACACATCCCTCACGACGTACTTGAGGTATGTGAGCGCAGCGGTAAGTTCTTACCGACCACAGAAGCTATCAAAGCAGGCGGTGACCGTCGTCTTGAAAAAGCGCTGTTAGACGAAGCGAACGTGAAAAACGCTAAGTATTATGTGATTAATTCTCGCGAAGACTTTGACGCTGCGATCGCTCACGTTGGCTTACCAATGGTACTGAAGAGCACCCTTGGCGGCTACGATGGTAAGGGCCAGTGGCGCTTAAAGACATTAGACAATGTTGACGCGACTTGGGCAGAAATGGCTGAGTGCATTGCAGCGACCGACAATCAAGCGATTGTAGCTGAAGAGTTCGTCCCATTCGACCGTGAAGTATCACTGGTTGGTGCTCGCGGTACCAATGGCGAGATTCAAGTGTACCCACTGGCTGAAAATGTTCACACCGACGGCGTATTGAGCTTATCGACCGCGATTGATGACATTGAACTACAAGATCAAGCAAAAACCATGTTCACCGCAATAGCAGAACGCTTAGATTACGTTGGCGTACTAGCACTTGAGTTCTTTGATGTTCAAGGTTCACTGCTGGTTAACGAGATTGCACCACGTGTTCATAACTCTGGCCACTGGACGCAGCAAGGCGCTGAAACTTGTCAGTTTGAGAACCATCTGCGTGCTGTATGTGGCATGCCACTAGGCAGCACTAAGCTGATTCGTCCAACCGCAATGATCAACATTCTTGGTGAAGATACTCTACCTGAGGCTATTCTGGCTCAAGGCGGCTGTCATGTTCATTGGTATGGTAAAGAGAAGCGTGCAGGTCGTAAGATGGGCCACATCAACGTGAGCGCAGATTACAATGCAGAACTGCAAAGAGCGTTGTGCTCATTGGCTGATATTCTTGATAAGCAAGCCTACCCGGCTGTGCATGAGTTTGCTGAGCAGATGAAGTAAGCCTACATTGGTTTATGGATATAAAAAGTTCATTGGATATAGAAACGGCGCTCATTGAGCGCCGTTTTTTTATTTCTGGTCATTCACTTACTGTGATTAACATGACTACTGAGATTGAATGTGATGACACTTGCGGTCTGCACATTGCTTCTTGGTACCACTAGCTGTTTTCTTCTCAAGCAACAACGGGAACTGGCACTCTTCACAACGACCAATCACAGGAGGCTGATTAATGGCAAACTTACACTTAGGGTAGTTATCACAAGCGTAGAAGGTTTTTCCATAGCGAGATTTGCGTTCAACCAAGTGGCCTCTACCACACTCAGGGCATGCAACCAGCGGCTGCTCTTCAGGCTGTTCTTTTGGCTGGTCCAAAGATTCGATGTGATTACACTCTGGATAGTTGCTGCAACCAATAAACATCCCAAAGCGACCTTGTCTTAATACCAATTCGTTTTGGCATTTAGGACACGGTACACCCAGTTCTTTCACCACATGGCCATCGTTTTGATGCAAAGGCTTGATGTAATCACAGCTCGGATACTGCTTACAGCCTAAAAAAGGGCCGTGCTTACCATGGCGAAGCTGAAGCTCCCCGCCACACTGTGGACATGGTTCATGCTCTAACGCATGTTCATGTGCTGAAAAAAGCTGATTATCAATCTTACTACTCATGACAAGCCTGTATTAATGCAAGATACCTTGCTCTTTGGTGTACAACAGCTCTTCCATTTGCGTGTAAGCACTTTCATTACCCGGCACATTGAATAGCACCATTAAGATAATCCATTTCAGATCATCCAATTCAAATTCGTTGGTCTCAAGTCCCATCACACGATCAATCACCATTTCACGAATCTCTGTCGTGAGCACGTTGATCTGCTCTAGGAAAAGTAAGAAACCTCGACACTCCATATTAATACGCGATACTTCTCGACTAGTGTAAACACGCATCGAGGTATTGGAGCACATAGTAATTGCCGCTTGGTTATCGGTATCTTGCAGTGCCGCAAGGTCTTCTAACCAATGGAGGGCCTTATAAATATCTTCTTGGTGAAACCCTGCTCGAAGAAGCTCATCTTCAAGTTCGTCTTGATCCACCTGCAATTCAGAATCGCTATGGATGTAGGTTTCAAACAAGTACATCAGTATGTCCATCATCATAGCTTAGCCTCTCCCCTTTCGAATATAGCCACCGGAAACTGCAACAACATGCCCTGAGAGCTCAAGCTCTAAAAGCTGCATCATGACTTCATGCACAGGTATATGGGTTCTCTGTGCCAAAATATCAACGGGTGTCGCCTCTAATCCTACGTTAGCTAACAGCTGTGGAAATGGCAATTGTTCATTTTCACCCTTATTCTGCGTAGGTTCGAATAAGCTCGGCTGCTGATCTATAGACCAGTTTAACAGACTCTTTATTTCAATCAGAACATCTTGAGCATTTTGCACTAAACATGCTCCAGCTTTGATGAGACTGTTACCTCCGCGACTGGTTGGATTATGAATTGAACCGGGCAGCGCAAACACCTCTCTCCCTTGCTCCATGGCATAGCGAGCCGTAATCAAAGAACCACTCTTCTCAGCCGCTTCCACCACTAAAGTGCCTAACGACAAGCCACTTATAATACGGTTACGACGGGGAAAATGTTCAGGTCTTGGTTTAGCACTTGGGCGAAACTCTGAAATCAGCGCGCCATTCTCACAGATCCTCTCAGCTAGATTTCGGTGGCGGGCAGGATAAATGGAGTCCAAACCAGAACCCAACACTGCAAAAGTTTCTCCTCCCTTATCTAGAGCACCATCATGTGCATAGCCATCGATGCCTAAAGCTAAGCCACTGGTGACAATCAAACCGTTTTGGACGAACTCTTTGGCGAAGGACTTCGCGGTTTGCAGCCCTTCGAGACTGGCATTGCGACTGCCGACCATGGCGATTTGAGGTTCAATCAGCTTTTCAACGTGTCCTTTAACGAAAAGAACACTGGGCGCAGAAGCTATCTCGTTCAGCAGTTTGGGATAATGTAAGCAATTAGGAGTAATGATGTGATGGTTGGGTTGTCTTGCTTGCCACGCGAGACAAGCCTCAACTTCTCTTGGGGCTTGCTCTCTTAAATAAGATATTTGCTTGGCTGACAAACCGATAGCTTGCAGCTGCTGACTTGAGTAGCCAACAATGTTCGAAGGGGAATCGATACTCAGCAGGCGGGAAAGGCGTTTGCCACCCAATTGCGGAACAAAACTTAGAGTTAGCCAAGCACTCAGTTGTTGCTCATTCACTCGGTGCCCTTAATATCTTCCGTCAAAGCAAGATCCAAAGGCGATACTGCCAGAATGTCATTACTAACAGGCTTAGAGCTCTGAGTAATCAACGCGAGGCTAAAATATTCATAAGGGCGAATGACCATCAAGCTACCCAGAGAGGTACTTGGCAATTGCACCTTATCGCTCGCCGCTGACTCTGTATAGCTGTATTCACCCTGCTTACCAAACACCACCGCGCCGCTTTCGCTGAGGGTAAACATAGACCCCTGACGAAGATTATCCTGTGAACCTTTGTTGATCACCACTACCTGATTCTTCGCGCTGTACTGGCTGCCATCTAATGAACCCAAGATATTAGCAAACTGACCCGCCGCACTGGGTGCAGGATAAAACGTGGTAGAGAACTTCACCTGATCAACACCAAGTTCAGGTAGCACCAGGTCGTTAAGCAGTACCTCTTGCAGCTGAGTCTCTATATGTAAGCTGCTGAACTCAGCATCCACCTCTTTTAAGCGCGCAGTGGCAACCAAACGCAACGAGGTAATACTCGCTTGAGGTTGCTGTCGTTGATAAGTTTCAACTGCGCGGTAGATACCCCACTTTTGATGCTGTTGGTTACCTGAGATAAATAACCGGTCTGCACCCGATAAGAAACGTTTACCATCACTAGTTCCTAATACTCGTTGTGCCGATTCGATGTCTTGCTGCTCTACCAAGCGATCAGACTGTAAATAAGGTAGAACCAGTCCCTCGTTGACGGTAGGTACTGCTTTCTTCTCAGAAACACGAATCTTGGGGCTAAGTTTGATAACAGGCTTGAGGCTCAATACAGGCTCGCCATTAATCCAAACCAAAGACAGTTTATCTCCGGGATAAATAAGGTGAGGGTTTTCTATCTCTGGGTTCACCTGCCATAACCTTGGCCACAGCCATGGACTATCGAGATACATCGCAGAGATATCCCACAAGGTATCGCCCTTAACCACCACATACGCCTCGGGCGCGCCCTGTTTAATGGTTAAAGGTTGCTCACTATTTTCAGCCGTAGCGGCAAACGAAATCGAGGCACAAATAAGAGATAAAGCAGGGAATAAATGACGCATGACCTAGGTTCCTTGGTCTGAATATATGACATCTGATTGGAGAATTACCTTCAGGATGCTGTCATTTGACCTCTAAAATGTCTAGAATTGAGCCAACAAGGTTTAAGCTGTTTCGGCACAGTTCAATATTTCGAGTGTATATGTCTGTATTACAAGTATTAACATTACCAGATGATCGTCTACGTACCGTGGCGAAACCGGTAAAAGAAGTTACCCCAGAGATTCAAAAGTTCGTTGATGACATGATTGAAACCATGTACGACGAAGAAGGTATCGGCCTTGCGGCAACGCAAGTAGATTTCCATCAACGCATCGTTGTTATCGATATTTCAGAGACGCGTGATGAGCCTATGGTTCTGATCAACCCTGAAATCACCGAAAAGCGTGGCGAAGATGGTATCGAAGAAGGCTGCCTATCTGTACCAGGCGCTCGAGCTCTAGTACCTCGCGCTGCAGAAGTAACGGTTAAAGCATTAGACCGTGACGGCAACGAATTTACATTCGATGCTGATGACCTTCTGGCTATCTGTGTTCAGCACGAACTTGACCACCTAGAAGGCAAGTTGTTTGTTGATTACCTATCGCCACTAAAGCGTAAACGTATCCAAGATAAGCTAGCGAAAATTAAACGTTTCAACGAGAAACAGGGTTAATCACCGCTGCTATTACTAAATTAGAAGGAAGCCTACCTTGAGTCAGTCTTTAAGAATTGTCTTCGCAGGTACTCCGGATTTCGCCGCCCGTCACTTGGCGGCGTTGTTGTCTTCGGAGCATGAAGTTATTGCTGTTTACACACAGCCAGATCGTCCAGCAGGCCGTGGTAAAAAACTAACTGCGAGCCCAGTAAAAAACATCGCACTTGAAAACAACATTCCGGTTTACCAACCAGAAAACTTCAAGTCAGATGAAGCTAAGCAAGAACTAGCGGATTTAAATGCTGACATCATGGTTGTTGTAGCGTACGGCTTATTGCTTCCACAAGTGGTTTTAGATACACCTCGCTTAGGTTGTATCAATGTGCATGGTTCTATCTTGCCGCGCTGGCGTGGTGCTGCTCCTATCCAACGTTCTATTTGGGCGGGTGATAAAGAGACAGGCGTAACGATCATGCAGATGGATATTGGCCTAGATACGGGTGACATGCTAAGCATCGCAACGCTACCAATTGAAGCGACAGATACCAGTGCTTCGATGTATGAAAAGCTAGCTGGCCTTGGCCCTGATGCGCTTGTTGAGTGTTTGTCTGACATCGCTTCTGGTAAAGCGGTAGCTGAGAAGCAAGACGACGAACTTGCTAACTACGCGAAGAAGCTAAGTAAAGAAGAAGCGCGTATCAACTGGAGTGATGACGCGGCTCATATTGAGCGCTGCATTCGTGCTTTCAACCCATGGCCAATGAGCCACTTTGAAGCTGCGGAAAACAGCATCAAAGTATGGCAAAGCCGTGTAGCAGAGCAAACCTCTAACAAGCCTGCAGGTACTATTCTGCAAGCCGATAAAACGGGTATCTACGTAGCAACAGGACAAGGTGTACTTGTTCTTGAACAGCTACAAGTGCCTGGTAAAAAAGCCATGTCAGTTCAGGACATCTTGAACTCTCGTGCAAGCTGGTTTGAAGTTGGAACTCAACTTTCTTAATCGCTTTTAAAGCTGCCATAAGCGCAGCTTAGAAAACCTTTACGAGGGCAGAGATGCCCTCATGTATTCAAATAAATATTCGGTACCCCTCATGAATGTTCGCGCTGCTGCTGCAAATGTCCTATTCCAAGTTGTCGATAAAGGCCACTCTCTTTCACACGCTCTCCCTGCGGCTCAAAAAACGATCCGCCCGCGAGACCATGCTCTATTGCAAGAGATTTGCTACGGCGCACTTCGTTACCTGCCTCGTCTAGAGTCAATCGCTAACGAACTGATGGAAAACCCGCTTAAAGGTAAAAAGCGTGTATTCCACCACCTTATTTTGGTGGGCATTTACCAACTGAGTTTCATGCGTATTCCTTCGCACGCTGCCGTTGCGGAAACCGTTGAGGGCACCAAAACACTGCGTGGTCCAAGCCTAAGTGGTTTGATCAACGCGGTATTACGTAGCTACCTACGTGACCAAGAAGAGCTAGATGAGAAAGCGGTTAGCCACAATGCGGGCAAATACGGCCACCCAAGCTGGATTCTAAAAATGCTTCAAGAGAGCTACCCAGATCAATGGGAGCAACTGGTTGAAGCAAACAACAGCAAGGCACCAATGTGGTTGCGCGTAAACCGCCAACACCACACGCGTGACGAGTATGTTGAACTGCTTAAAAACGAAAACATTGAATACACACTGCACCCAGAAGCGGCGGATGCCATAAAATTGGCCGCACCTTGCGATGTGACTTTACTACCTGGCTTCGACAGAGGTTGGGTATCAGTACAAGACGCAGCGGCTCAGCTTTCTGTAGATTACCTAACACCAAAAGATGGTGAGCTAATCCTAGACTGTTGTGCAGCCCCAGGCGGTAAAACCGCACACATTCTTGAGCACACTAACGACACTGAAGTGGTTGCCATTGACTGTGATATTAAACGCCTAGACCGTGTTTACGATAACCTTGAACGTCTACAACTGCGTGCCGACGTAATTTGTGGCGATGCTCGCTACCCTGAAGAGTGGTGGATGGGCGATAAGTTCGACCGTATCCTACTTGATGCGCCTTGTTCTGCGACAGGTGTAATCCGCCGTCACCCTGACATCAAGTGGCTACGTCGTGCATCTGATATTGATGCACTTGCGGAACTGCAAAGTGAGATCATGGATGCAATGTGGCGTCAGCTGAAAGAAGGCGGAACCATGGTTTACGCGACATGCTCTATCACACCGCAAGAGAACGTTCTGCAAGTGAAAGCTTTCCTAGAGCGTACCGAGAACGCAACGCTGGTTGGGTCTGATATCGAAAATCCGGGTCGTCAAATACTGCCTGGTGAAGAAGATATGGATGGCTTCTACTACGCAGTTCTAGTAAAACAGGCATAACAATTAACAGCGGCTAAGAATTTATTTCTTAGCCGCTGTTTCTTTCTAGTGCATTATCGAAGCAAAATGAGTGCACTAGAATTACAACGGCGAAAATAAGAGAAAGGCTATGAAGATCATTATCCTAGGTGCTGGACAAGTAGGCGGTACCCTTGCTGAAAACCTAGTAGGTGAAAACAATGACATCACGATCGTCGACCGTAATGCCGACCGACTGCGTGAACTTCAAGACAAATACGACCTTAGGGTTGTAAACGGCTATGCCAGCCACCCGAACACACTACGTGAAGCGGGTGCGCAAGATGCCGACATGTTGGTTGCCGTAACCAACATGGATGAAACCAACATGGCTGCATGTCAAGTTGCCTTCTCTCTTTTCAACACGCCAAACCGAATTGCCCGTATTCGCTCTCCAGAATATCTAGAAGAGAAAGAAGCGCTGTTCAAATCTGGTGCCATCCCGGTTGATCACCTGATCGCACCGGAAGAACTGGTCACCAGCTACATCGAACGTTTAATTCAATACCCAGGCGCACTACAAGTGGTGAGCTTCGCAGAGCAGAAAGTGAGCCTAGTGGCGGTAAAAGCCTACTATGGTGGCCCACTGGTTGGTAATGCCCTGTCTGCTTTACGTGAGCACATGCCGCACATCGATACACGTGTAGCGGCTATCTTCCGTCAAGGTCGCCCTATTCGCCCACAAGGCACCACCATCATTGAAGCCGATGATGAAGTGTTCTTTGTAGCGGCAAGTAACCATATCCGCTCAGTGATGAGTGAGCTACAACGCCTAGAGAAACCGTACCGCCGCATCATGATTGTCGGTGGTGGTAACATTGGTGCAAGCTTGGCGAAACGCCTTGAGCAGAGCTACAGCATCAAGCTTATCGAGCGCAGCTACACTCGTGCCGAGAAGCTGTCTGAAGAGTTAGAAAACACCATAGTATTCTGTGGTGACGCAGCAGACCAAGAGCTGCTCACCGAAGAGAACATCGATCAAGTTGATGTGTTCATCGCCCTAACCAATGAAGATGAAACCAACATCATGTCTGCGATGCTGGCTAAGCGCATGGGTGCCAAGAAAGTAATGGTACTGATTCAGCGTGGTGCTTACGTCGACCTTGTTCAGGGAGGTGTGATTGATATTGCGATCTCTCCACAACAAGCAACCATTTCTGCGCTGCTTACTCACGTTCGTCGTGCTGATATTGTTAACGTATCATCTCTACGTCGCGGCGCTGCAGAGGCGATCGAAGCGATTGCTCACGGTGACGAAACCACATCTAAAGTCGTTGGCCGAGCAATTGGCGACATCAAACTGCCACCGGGCACGACTATTGGTGCGATTGTTCGCGGAGAAGAGGTACTTATCGCGCACGATAGAACCGTAATCGAACAAGATGACCACGTAGTGATGTTCCTAGTGGACAAGAAATACGTACCTGATGTTGAGTCTCTATTCCAACCGAGCCCGTTCTTCTTATAGCCTTGTTTCGTAAGCGTCTTCTCATAACCTTCTTGTGAGAACGAGGCTCCGACACAAAGCGATGGTCTATTAAGCTATGGTCAACTTTCGTCCGATATTATTAGTGATAGGGTTAGTGTTATCAAAACTCGCCCTTTTCATGTACATCCCCACATTGGTTGCCTTCTTTACTGGCACCGGTGGCTTCCTCGAGTTTGGTCAATCAGTGGTGATCACGCACATCGTCGCGTTCATCTGCTTGAGTTTGGGTCGCTCCGCTAAGTTTCGGCTTGGGGTGCGGGATATGTTCCTTATCACCTCTCTAGTGTGGACAATAGCCAGTGCCTTCGCCGCGCTGCCATTTGTGTTCATCAACCATATCAGCTTCACTGACGCCTACTTTGAAACCATGTCCGGTATTACTACGACAGGTTCCACGGTACTGAGTGGCTTAGATAGCATGGCGCCAAGTATTCTATTATGGCGCTCTATACTGCAATGGTTAGGTGGCATCGGTTTCATCGTTATGGCGGTAGCCGTTCTACCAATGCTCAACGTCGGTGGTATGCGCCTGTTCCAAACCGAGTCTTCCGATTGGTCAGATAAAAGCAGCCCGAGAGCGAAAACCGTCGCCAAGAACATCGTAGCGGTTTACCTGGTATTAACAGGCTTGTGCTTGGTGAGCTATCTGTTTGCAGGCATGAGCGTGTTTGATGCCATCAACCACTCATTCACTACGCTTTCTACAGGCGGTTACTCAACCTCAGACGGTTCTATGAACCACTTCTCCAACAGCGCTCACTGGGTGGGCACCGTGTTCATGTTCTTAGGTGGCCTACCATTCCTACTCTTTGTCAGTGCGCTGCGCGGTAGAAAGCTCTCTATCCTCTACAAAGATGCCCAAGTGAGAGGCTTCGCTTACCTTTTCTTAGTCACCAGTGCGGTGATCTCCACATGGCTAGTGGTCAGGGATGGCTACACAGTATTGGATGCACTACGTGTCTCGATGTTCAACATCGTATCGGTTGTGACTACCACAGGTTTTGGCTTGGAAGACTTCACAGCGTGGGGCGCTCTGCCAACCACCTTGTTTGCCTTCCTGATGATGGCGGGGGCTTGTTCAGGCTCAACCTCTGGTGGTATCAAAATCTTCCGCTTCCAGATAGCGATGACTATGCTTCACAAACAGATGATGAAGCTGATTCACCCATCAGGCGTATTTGTTCAACGCTATAACCAACGTCCTGTCAGCGACGACATCGTGCGTTCATTGGTAGCGTTTGGTTTGATGTTCTTTATTACGATTATCTTAATTGCTGGTGGCTTGAGTGCGATGGGTTTAGACCCAATCACCAGTATCTCAGGCGCTATTACTGCAGTTGCCAACGTTGGCCCAGGTATGGGCAGTGTGATTGGCCCGACGGGTAACTTTGCTCCACTGCCAGACGCCGCTAAGTGGTTATTGAGCCTAGGTATGTTGATGGGAAGGCTTGAGATACTGACACTGATCGTTCTATTCTTCCCAGCCTTCTGGCGACGCTAATTGCACGAATATTTAAGGAAACAGAGATGAAATCATACCTACTTATCGCAAGCGCACTGCTGAGCAGTTCAGCCTTCGCCGACCAGTTGGTGACTCTACCTGATGGTAAAGAAATTTTACTGAAAGACGATTTCACATGGCAATATCATAGTAAGATCTCATCTGACGGAGAGCCTGCACTAAAAAGTATTCCGATAGCCAAAAGTACGCGCGGGACTACAATCACGATTGGTGATACAAAACCAAGCTTACAGGTTTCTAAATCAGGTGTGGATGTTTTGATTGGGGCTGGACTCTACGAAAATGAGCAGTTGATTCTACCGATATCTATTACTAACCAGAGCACGCAAGCGGTAGTGTTAGTAACCTTAAAAGTTACGGTCTATTCACCAACGGGTGAGCTACTTCATCAAGAAAGCATTAATACATGGCAATCTATCAAACGTATGGCAGACACTTACCTTCGTCCACAAACTTCTGCCGAAGGTAAGTACTTAGCAATTGATGTTGATAAGTACCCGGAATATAAAATCGATGTCGAGATTACCGACGTTTCAACACGTTAGAAGTCTATCGTAGTAACGCTAAACCGGAGTCACGTACAAGTAGATAGCGAAGAAATGGCAAGCGCAGCCCGCCAACACAAACAAGTGCCAGATGGCATGATTATATGGGATGCGTTTTGCCACATAGAAAATCACACCCAGCGAGTAAATCACACCACCGAGTGCTAGTAGCACCAAACCACCCATCTCGATATTCATCGCCAGTTGATATACCACAATCAACGACAACCAACCCATCGCCAAGTAAGTCACCAATGACAAACGCTTAAATCGGTAGACGAAGGCAATCTTCATAATGATGCCCACCAGCGCGATTCCCCAAATTACCGCCATCAAGCCCATCGCCAATGGTGTTCTTAAACTCACCAATAAAAATGGCGTGTAGCTGCCCGCGATCAGTAAGTAGATCGCACAGTGATCGAGGGTTTTCAGTAGGCGCTTAGTCTTTTCTGTGGTGATCGAGTGATAAAGCGTGGAAGCGAGAAAGAGTAGGATAATACTGCTGCCATACACCGCCATGCTCGCAATAGTCAGCATGTCGGCTTGATGGTCAAACGCACGAATCAGTAGCAGAATCAAACCAACCAAGCCAAGCACAACACCCAAGCCATGAGTTATCGCATTAGCGCGTTCTTCGATGTTGCTGTATTCGCTCGCCGATGATGCAGACATGAGTATCCTACTAGAGTAAATGTTCAATTGACCTAGTATTGCACATTAAGCTTACACGTGTAAGCTTAAATTTTTATGACATCTTTTATGACATCAATGACGCCTAAACTGTGTGATGAGACTGTGCTCTCTAAAGCTAAAGAACCAAAGGGTCAACTAAGAGGCGCTATCTAGATACTCAAGTACCATCTTGCCAGCTTCTTCCGGAGAGGTATCCAATGGCACACTCAATTGACGCTGTAACTGACCTACTCCCAATAAACTCGCCAACATGCCTTTTGCACCGTCGCGATTACGGTCTATCTCAAACCAAAGCTTAAGCTCCGTTTCATCACGATGAGCAACAACCTCAAGTTCACGCCAGCGGCCATGATAAGGCCCCGTCGTCGGAACAAACTCAAACTCTTGAACAAACGGCAGTTCAAAGCCTTCTACCGCTTCACATTCCACTTGGCGGATACGCAGGCCATGAGCTTCAAGTTCGTTGAAAATACCATCGAGGAGTGCATCAGGACGAACCGTTAAGATGTCTTTATCCGATGGATCAATCGCCATCGCAATATCCAAGCCAGTTTCAAGCCACACTTTTGAGTCACCAATCGTGACCGGTGTATTCAGCGGGACATCAAATTCACACTCAAAATCACGAGTTTCACCTGGTTGAATAACAAAAGCATACGGTAGGCTCCATTTGGCCAACGAGTATATTTGGTGCATTCGGCGTTTATGACCGCCCTCTTGTCTCTGGGAATTCATGGTGACTTCTTTGACATAGCGGCAACATAAATTGAGATCGATATTGTCGATCTCTTGTGGTTGAGCGCCACCATAGACATGCACAATAATGCTCGCCTTCTTGCCTGGATAAAGCACTTCCTGTTGCAATACAGAATCCACCTTGGCAGATCCAATTCCAAAACTTGCTAACGTTTTCTTTAAGAACGACATATGCACCTCCTTTAAAGCATCATCTTAAGCCTGAAAGAGGTTCAAACTCAAATATACTGCTCACACTATTTTAGCTCTAATATCGTTTAATTATCACTCAAGCGTCGATTGATAACTTAGATAGTGATAATCTAAGCCTTGATATGCATGCATATCATTATCCTGATTTATTTTTCGGATTGGCGAAAGCCAGACGAGTGACGCTTCAAGTAATTGAAGTGAAGCTCATGATAAATCAGGCCATTAGATTGGCAATGGATATGCCTGACCGTTAGGTAAATTAATGCGCCCAACAGCTGTCAGGTTCTCGCACACCAACCGTAGTGCGATGCGTCGTCGTAGTGGCTTTGTTGCTGCTCCAACGGCTAAGAAATTGGCTCCTACAATGACTCTAGTTCAGAAGACTGCTTTATTGGCACCGACTGCAACAAAAGTAATTAAAGCCGCTTAACGAAAAGCGCAGTTTTTACTGCGCTTTTTTCTTGCCCGCTCTCATATTGAAATGTGTTTACACATTGGTATTCCCTATCCGATTTGATACCTTAGCCACAAATCATTATAAAATTTGTGGAGAAATAAAGTATGAAGTGTCATCGCATTGAAGAACTGCTGGAACTGATGGAACCTGAGTGGCAGAAAGATCAAGAGCTTAACCTATTAGAATTCATCATTAAGCTATCAAAAGAAGCGGGCTACCAAGGCAAGCTTGAAGAACTGACTGACGATGTTCTTATCTATCACCTAAAAATGCGCAACAGCGAAAAAGATGAAATGATCCCAGGCCTGAAAAAAGACCAAGAAGATGATTTCAAAACCGCGATTCTAAAAGCGCGTGGCATCCTTTAACAGCTTAAATGCGTTAAAGCTTAATTGCCTTATCAATAAATTGCTCAATTCTAAAAAGCGACCTCTGGTCGCTTTTTTGTTTCTGTTCGCTATTTTTTCGTCATAACTGTTATGACTTTTGTTGTTAAAGGTTGATAGCGTTAAAGAAATGAGAACAAGATTGTCGCTATAATCGCCATCCATAAGAATCTTCTAAAATAATAAGAGTGAGTGCGATAACAACAAATGCACCAAGCTCAATTTCAACAGGTTCTCTAAACCATACTTTCAAGTAATGTCGTCATGTCCGATTTAACCGGGCAAATAAGCCACAAAAAGGATAGTCCATGAGTCAGGATAAAATCGATATCAAAGATGTGACTCCTAAAACCTTTAACCCAAAAACACATAAAGGTAATGGAGATCGATTTAACCCAAGTAACCGAATCTACGTTCGAGAAAGCAAAGGTAAATTCCAACAACTGCGTCGCTATGGCGGTTGGTTCTTACTTTTACTTTTTGCGCTTATCCCATGGATTCCATTTGGTGAACGCCAAGCGATCTTGCTCGATATCGGCAGCCAACAGTTCAACTTCTTTGGCACAACGTTATACCCACAAGATCTGACCCTACTCGCGATCCTATTTATGATTGCCGCGTTTGGCTTATTCTTCATAACCACCTTCTTAGGCCGTGTCTGGTGTGGTTATTTATGCCCACAAACCGTCTGGACCTTCATGTACATCTGGTTCGAAGAGAAACTGGAAGGTGCTGCCAATAAGCGAAGAAAACAAGACTCGGGCAAACTGACGAGCAATTTAATCCTCAGAAAAACCCTCAAACACATTGCGTGGTGGGCGATTGCCATTGCGACCGGCTTAACCTTTGTTGGTTACTTCATCCCAATCAAAGAGTTAGTGGTTGGCTTCTTTACCTTAAACTCGACTTTCTGGCCTGTGTTTTGGGTATTGTTCTTTGCGGGCTGTACCTATGCCAACGCAGGTTGGATGCGCTCGATTGTTTGTCTGCACATGTGCCCTTACGCACGTTTCCAGTCGGCAATGTTCGATAAAGACACCTTCATCGTTGGTTACGACACAGAACGTGGTGAAAGCCGCGGCCCTCGTTCTCGTAAAGCCGATCCAAAAGAGCTTGGCCTTGGTGACTGTATTGACTGTAATTTATGCGTTCAAGTCTGCCCGACAGGTATCGATATTCGTGACGGCTTACAATACGAATGCATTAACTGCGGTGCGTGTATTGATGCCTGTGACAACACCATGGAGCGTATGGGCTATGAAAAAGGCCTGATCAATTACACCACCGAGCACAGACTTGAAGGTCACTCGACCAAGGTAATGCGTCCCAAGCTGTTGGGCTATGGCGCCATCTTGATAGTGATGCTGGGCTTGTTCTTCGCCCAAATCGCGAGCGTTGATCCTGCCGGCCTAAGTGTTCTGCGTGACAGAAACCAGCTGTTCAGAGTCAATAACCAAGGGTTAGTTGAAAATACCTACACCTTGAAAGTGATCAACAAGACTCAACAAGAGCAAGAGTACAAACTCGATGTTAGCGGACTGCCCGATTCTATCTGGTATGGCAAACAGACGATTACTGTCGATCCAGGCGAGGTTTTGAACCTACCTATCAGTTTAGGCGTCGACCCAGAAAAACTGAGCTCACCAGTTTCGACAATTCAGTTTATACTCTCGGATAATGAAGAGTTTACGATGGAAGTCGAAAGCCGCTTTATCAAGAAGCTCTGATACCCGCACCTTAGTGCTTGGTATAACAACCCAATAAATGGAAAAAGGCTCAGTAATGAGCCTTTTTTATTCTATGACGATGCAAGCCTTTAACTTTGATAACCTGACTCCTGACTTCATGTGGTACGCACTGGAGAGCATCGGAGTTCGCGCTGAATCCGGGCTTCTCGCTCTCAACAGTTACGAAAACCGTGTCTATCAGTTCACCGATGAAGACCGTAAGCGCTACGTCGTTAAGTTTTATCGTCCGCAACGCTGGGACAAAGCACAGATCCAAGAAGAGCATGACTTCGCACTCGAGCTTATCGAACAAGAGATGCCGGTTGCTCCTCCAATGCGAATCAACGGTGCAACCTTACATGAATACCAAGGCTACCTATTTGCACTATTTGAAAGTGTCGGTGGCAGGCAGTATGAAGTGGATAACTTAAACCAATTGGAAGGTGTAGGTCGCTTCCTTGGCCGAATTCACAAAGCAAGTGCAGGCAAAACATTCCAGCACCGCCCGACTATCAGCTTAGATGAATACCTTTATCAGCCACGTAAGATTCTAGAGAACTCTCAGTTTATCCCGACGCACCTAGAAAATGCGTTCTTCAATGACGTTGACCTTCTGATCAAAGAGCTAGAAAGCCAGTGGCCAAGCAACATTGACAATATCCGCCTGCATGGTGACTGCCACCCAGGCAATATCTTGTGGCGCGATGGGCCAATGTTCGTCGACCTTGATGACGCACGTAACGGTCCTGCGATACAAGATCTGTGGATGCTGCTTAATGGCGAACGTCAAGATAAGCTGATGCAACTGGATATTTTGCTAGAGAGTTACCAAGAATTTTGCGATTTTAATACCGCACAACTGAAACTAATCGAACCACTACGCGGTCTACGTATGGTGCATTACATGGCATGGTTGGCGAAACGATGGCATGATCCTGCGTTTCCTTTGGCCTTCCCATGGTTTAATGACCCGAAATATTGGGAGCAACAAGTACTTGCTTGTAAAGAGCAAATTGCTACCCTGCAAGAGCCACCACTTTCGTTAATGCCTCAGTGGTAACAGCAATCGCAACATATAACTAGATAAAAATTCAAACATAATGGAGATTGGATAAATGAAAAAGCTATTCGCATTTTTCTCATTGATCATGTTGAGCCTTTCAGCTCACGCTGCGAAATTTAACGAAGGTGAACACTACAAAGTTCTCGACCTAGAAGCATCAAAAAAACCAATGGTGACAGAGTTCTTCTCTTTTTACTGCCCACACTGTAATAGCTTTGAGCCAATCATCCAACAGCTAAAACAACAGCTACCTAAAGACGCTAAGCTACAGAAGAACCATGTTTCATTCATGGGGGGCAACATGGGTCTGCCAATGAGCAAAGCTTACGCGACCATGATTGCACTGAAAGTGGAAGACAAAATGGTGCCAGTGATGTTTAACCGCATCCACACAATGAACAAACCACCACGTGATGAAGAAGAGCTGCGTCAAATCTTCCTAGACGAAGGTATTGATGCGAAGAAGTTCGATGCTGCGTATAACGGCTTTGCAGTAGACTCTATGGTTCGTCGCTTCGACAAAGCATTCAAAGACAGCGGCCTTTCAGGTGTACCAGCTGTTGTGGTTAACAACCGCTACCTAGTAGAAGCTCAAGGTATCAACTCTCTTGATGAGTACTTCGAGCTCGTGAACTTCTTATTGAAGAAGTAAGTCATTGATGAAAGGAAGCTTCGGCTTCCTTTTTTTTGCTAGTTCAAAAATCATCATTGATAAATAATAAGCCAGAAAACGCAGTGCTTTACTGATATTAATAACCCGTCCTAAGAATCGGTGGGCAAGGAGCCCTTAAATGAAAATAAAAATAACTCTCTTGGCATTAAGCGTTGCGGCTTCTCCTGCTTTTGCCAAGCTTGCAGACCAACAAGGTTTCAGTGGTGAAATCTCTATCAATACCGGAGTCGCCTCTTCTACCTCAAACTTTAATACCGATGCTGATAGCAATCTTTCATCTATAAATCAGAAGGCTTCTTCAGAAAGCTCGTTTCTTGTCGCCCCTTTAGGCAGTGTTGCTTATACCTTTGGTGAGAAGCTAAATCACCAGGTTTACACGGGTACCGCTCGTGATGACGTAGCTACGGGTACTGTTGTGCTAGAAGTTGGTTATAAATACCAGCTTGAGTCTGGCATGGTGATCGACGCGTCACTGCTGCCAACCATTATGTCAGGTGAGACCTGGGCTGATCCGTACAACACCACATCAGCTCGTACGAAGACCGATGAAACTGGCAATGCCTTTCGTTTGAAACTAAGCAGCATTGCGGGCTCAGCTTTTTCACTAGACATGGCTTATGCGACTAAAGATGTCGACAAGGATGATATTCAAGAGCAAGAGCTCAAACGAGATGCAAATACTCTCTATTTGAAAGGTCAATATCGCCTGCCATTAAGTCGTACCATGATGCTTATTCCATCTATCATCTACCAAACACGTGATGCAGATGGTAAAGCTGAGTCTTACGACCAATTCGGCGGTGAGGTAAGCTTGTTTGGTGGCATGGGGCGTCACCAGTACGCACTAACGGCGGGTTATAACCAACGCTCTTACGATGCCAGCAACCCTATCTACGACAAGAAACGCAGCGACGACAATATCAACCTATTCGCTGCCTACGAGTATGACCAATTCATGGATTGGGAAAACTGGTCGTTTGTTTCACTGGCGGGCTACGGCACCAGCGACTCGAACATTACCTTCTACGACGAGTCTCAATATATCGTTTCAGTTGGCTTGAACTACAAGTTCTAACCTTAGCGAGTATGAACTGCAATCCAACGAAAGCCTGCATCTAAGCAGGCTTTTTTCTACTTGCTAGACAGCTTGTGCCGTGAGTTGTTTCAACAATCGATCCATCGCTCGATAGCCAAGCGCTTCTGATAGATGTTTCTTTTCGATCTGCTCGTTACCGTCAAGGTCGGCAATGGTTCGTGCCACCTTAATGATTCGATGATAAGCACGAATCGATAAACCCAATCGGTGCAACGCCGTTTCCAGAAACTCAGCATCCTCACGTCTTAATGGGCAATACTTCTCAATTTCTCGGCTACCTAACAGTGCATTCGATTTATGGTTTCGAGATAACATCAACTCTCGCGCCTGCCTGACCCTTTGCTTAACTACTTGAGTCGTTTCACCGCGGTCGCCACCTTCGGCTAACATTCCTTTTGGCAACAGAGGGATCTCTAAAGACATATCGAATCTATCCAACAATGGTCCGGATAAGCGATTGAGGTAACGAAGGATGATCTGTGGGTTTGCGCGAGCTTGATTTCCCTCGTAATAACCTGTCGGGCTAGGGTTCAATGCACCGACTAATTGAAAGCGCGCAGGAAAACGAGTCTTACCCGCCGCGCGCGAAATAATTATCTCGCCCGACTCTAGTGGCTCTCGCAGTGAATCAAGCACTTTACGCTCAAATTCGGGCATTTCATCCAGAAACAGTAAGCCATTGTGGGCCAGAGAGATCTCTCCAGGGCGAGGTACCGAACCACCACCCACCAATGCCGCCATCGAACTCGAATGGTGAGGCGATCGAAAAGGTCGTTGCTTCCAGTTGTATTGATTAATCTCTTGTTGCGTTAACGAAGCCACCGACGCGGTTTCCATCGCCTCGTCATCACTCATTTCAGGTAGCAAGTCACGCAGTCGAGAAGCGAGCATGGTCTTGCCTGTTCCGGGCGGGCCAAGGAACAGTAAGTTGTGGTTCCCAGCAGCGGCTATCTCCAGAGCTCGCTTGCCTTGTTGTTGGCCGATAATATCTTGTAGGTCGCGAAGCACTGAAACATCAGCCTGATGATGTTCCGTTCTATATAGACCAAGCTGAGCCTGACCACACATATCCGCACAAACCTCCAACAAGGTTTGTGCAGACTTATGTGCCCCTTTCCCGACTAGGGCTGCCTGATCGCCATTGTGATGAGGTACCACCAAGCATCGCTCAACACTATCCGCCGCTAATGTAGCTGGTAGAACTCCTTTAACCGAGCGCAACTCACCCGACAGCGCCAGCTCACCAATAAACTCATGTTGAGCTATTTTTGATGTGGGTAACTGGTCCGACGCAACTAAAATCCCAAGCGCGATTGGCAAGTCAAACCGCCCGCCTTCTTTCGGTAAATCTGCAGGAGCTAAGTTAACCGTGATTCTTTTGGATGGAAACTCAAAGCGAGAATTGATGATCGCGCTTCTCACTCGATCTTTAGATTCCTTGACCGTTGTTTCTGGTAAACCCACCAACGTAAAACCGGGCATTCCATTGCTGATATGCACCTCTACGGTCACTTCTGGAGCCTCTACACCCACACTAGCTCGACTATGAATTATCGCGAGTCCCATAACTTTCCTTTGTCTTTGATTTAAAAGTATTCGCCCTGGATATTCATTGCTCACCAAAGCGATAAGGTTGTTATATAGCGTGGTGGAATGGTGTTTTAATGTGAAAAAAGAATGACATTTTCCTTGTCATGCAGCAGATTTGTGTGATAACACTAGAGATGTAGACATTTACTGAAGACAATAAACGAGAAAACTCGAATATTATGATTTTTAACGCTCGCATTTACGCACTGATTAACCTGATTATCGTAGTCATTATTAAGACTGCGCGGGGGCGAGTGGGAAGAAAGTAACCACGAATTAGAAAAAACCCCCGCACTGACAAGTCCGGGGGTTTTTTCTAATTTAAACATTCGATTTTTATATTTTTGAGCATTTTCGGCTTTGCCGATTTACAGGAAGAATGGGAGCACAAGATGTGCAGAGACAAAGGAAACAGTTACCAAAATAAAGGTAATACGGGAGAATTCCGATGAAAGGCGCAGAACTAGTCGTATCCGCACTCAAGCAACAAGGAATTGAGACCGTATTTGGTTACCCAGGTGGTGCCATCATGCCAATCTACGATGCACTCTATGACGGCGGGGTTGAACATATCCTATGTCGCCATGAGCAAGGCGCTGCTATGGCCGCGATCGGCATGGCTCGAGCAACACAAGATGTCGCTGTTTGTATGGCAACATCTGGCCCAGGTGCTACCAACCTAGTTACAGGCCTTGCTGATGCCTTTATGGACTCTATCCCAATGGTTGCCATCACAGGTCAGGTTGCAAGTTCCCACATTGGTACCGATGCATTCCAAGAAATGGATGTAATTGGTATGTCTCTGTCATGTACTAAACACAGCTACCTAGTAACTGATATTGAAGATCTTGCTCCAACCCTCGCAGAAGCGTTTGTGGTAGCAAAGTCTGGCCGTCCTGGCCCGGTTATCGTCGATATAGCGAAAGACGTTCAACTAGCAGAAGCACCCGTTAACACTCTTCCTGAATTTACTCCACCCGCAATTCCTGTTGCGACAACTGATGCCATTGAACAGGCACAGTACTTTTTGTCTCAAGCGACCCGTCCTGTTTTATACGTAGGTGGTGGTGTTCAACTTGCTAAAGCAACCGATGCGGTTCGCGAGTTTTTACGCCTTAACCCAATGCCAGCGGTAAGCACGCTGAAAGGCTTGGGGACTATCGAACGTGACGACCCACACTACCTTGGTATGCTGGGTATGCACGGCACTAAAGCCGCTAACCTTGTGGTTCAAGAGAGCGACCTATTGATTGTTGTCGGTGCTCGTTTTGATGACCGAGTAACCGGCAAACTCGATACCTTTGCACCGCACGCTAAAGTTATCCATATCGATATCGATGCCGCTGAGTTCAGCAAACTGCGTCTTGCCAATGCGCCAATTCGTGGTGACATCAACAAGATCATGCCTCAACTAGAGTTAAGCCAAGACATCTCCTCTTGGGTTCACCACTCTGAAGGCCTTCGTAGCTCATTCAAATGGCGTTACGACCACCCTGGCGATCTGATCTTTGCTCCACTGCTGTTGAAGCAACTTTCAGACATGATGCCAGCAAGCTCTATGGTTTCGACCGATGTGGGCCAACACCAAATGTGGGCTGCTCAGCATATTCAGCCTCGCGATCCACAGAACTTCATTACCTCTGCCGGTTTAGGCACCATGGGCTTTGGCTTGCCAGCTGCAATGGGTGCATCGGTTGGGCGTCCTGATGACCAATCTATACTTATCTCTGGTGACGGCTCGTTCATGATGAACATCCAAGAGCTTGGCACATTGAAGCGTCGTCAGATCCCAGTGAAGATGGTACTGCTTAATAACTCTCGTTTGGGCATGGTTCGCCAATGGCAATCGCTGTTCTTTGATGGCCGCCACAGTGAAACTATCTTAGATGACAACCCTGATTTCGTGATGCTCGCGAAAGCGTTCGATATCCCAGGAAAAACCATCACTCGTAAAGAAGAAGTAGAACCAGCATTGAAAGAGATGCTAGAGAGCAAAACCGCTTACCTACTTCATGTTCTTATCGATGAAGAAGAAAACGTATGGCCACTAGTACCGCCAGGTGCTTCAAACAGTGAGATGTTGGAGAACACATAACATGAAAAGATACCTATTAGACATCAAAGCCGATGATAAGCCTGTACTACTAGAGCGTGTTCTTCGTGTTATCCGCCACCGTGGCTTCATTGTTAAGCAAGTTGCGGGCACTCAAAACCACGAAAGCAAAGTGGCGAGTGTTGAGATCATCGTCGACAGTGACCGTCCGATCTCTTTCTTGGTAAACCAAATCGAAAAGCTGTGGGATGTGCGTACCGTTGACGTCATTTCTATCAGTCGTAATGAACTGCCAAACAACAACTTACAACAAAAGATAAACGCATAAGGAACCGCAAACATGACAGCTAAAACAGCAGACTATATTTGGTTTAACGGTGAAATGGTTCCTTGGGCAGAGGCGAACGTTCACGTCCTGACTCACGCAATGCACTACGGTACTTCTGTGTTTGAAGGTGTTCGTTGCTACAACACACCAAAAGGGCCGGTTATCTTTCGTCACCCTGAACATGCTAAGCGCCTAAAAGACTCAGCAAAAATCTACCGCTTCCCTATTCCTTACACTGAGGAAGAAATTATGGAAGCGACTCGCGAAACGCTACGCCAAAATAAGCTAGAGTCAGCGTACATCCGCCCTCTAGGTTTCGTAGGTAACGTTGGTTTGGGTGTCTGCCCGCCAGAAAATACTGAAATGGAATTGATCATCGCTGCTTTCCCTTGGGGTTCTTACCTAGGCGAAGAAGCGCTAGAAAATGGCGTTGATGCGATGATTTCTAGCTGGAACCGTGCTGCTCCAAACACGATCCCAACCGCAGCAAAAGCCGGTGGTAACTACCTATCTTCACTACTGGTTGGTGGTGAAGCTCGTCGTCATGGTTACGATGAAGGTATCGCACTGAGTGTTGATGGCTACCTTTCTGAAGGTGCTGGCGAAAACATCTTTGTAGTACGTAATGGCATTCTATCAACGCCACCAGCAACCAGCGCAATTCTGCCGGGTATTACTCGTGATTCGATCATGACACTAGCAAAAGACATGGGGTATGAAATCCGTGAAGAGAACATTGCTCGTGAAGCCCTGTACCTTGCTGACGAAGTCTTCATGACAGGTACAGCAGCAGAGATCGTTCCGGTTCGCAGCGTAGACAAAATTACAGTAGGTGAAGGCAAACGCGGTCCTATCACTGAAAAAGTTCAAGCAGCTTACTTTGGTTTATTCAATGGCACTACTGAAGATAAGTGGGGTTGGTTAGATTATGTTTACCCAGCAGACCAAACTTCAGAAAACCAAACGCAAACAACTAAGTAAGCAACAGCCAAATATTTTATAAGGATTTAAGCAATGCCAATCTATCGTTCAGCAACGACTACCCACGGACGCAACATGGCTGGTGCGCGCGCTTTATGGCGTGCAACTGGCGTTAAAGATGATGACTTCGGTAAGCCAATCATCGCGGTCGTAAACTCTTTCACCCAATTCGTACCAGGCCACGTTCACCTTAAAGATATGGGTCAATTGGTTGCAGGTGAAATCGAGAAAGCGGGCGGTATCGCTAAAGAATTCAACACCATCGCTGTAGATGATGGTATCGCAATGGGTCACGGCGGCATGCTGTACTCACTGCCATCACGTGAGCTGATCGCAGACTCAGTAGAGTACATGGTGAATGCTCACTGTGCGGATGCGATGGTGTGTATCTCTAACTGTGACAAAATCACTCCGGGAATGATGATGGCTGCAATGCGCCTTAACATCCCAGTGATCTTTGTTTCTGGCGGCCCAATGGAAGCGGGTAAAACCAAGCTTTCAGATCAAATCATCAAGCTAGACCTTGTTGACGCAATGATTCAAGGTGCCGATCCAACGATTTCAGATGAGCAAAGTGAGCAAGTAGAGCGCTCTGCATGTCCAACATGTGGTTCTTGTTCAGGCATGTTCACGGCTAACTCAATGAACTGTCTAACTGAAGCGCTTGGCCTATCTCAGCCTGGTAACGGTTCTATGCTAGCAACCCACGCTGACCGTGAAGAGCTATTTATCAATGCTGGTAAGCGCATCGTTGACCTAACTAAGCGTTACTACGAGCAAGACGACGAATCAGCACTGCCACGCAACATTGCTAACCGTGCAGCCTTTGAAAACGCGATGGCACTGGATATCGCGATGGGCGGCTCTAGTAACACCGTTCTTCACCTATTAGCTTCAGCTCAAGAAGGTGAGATTGATTTTGATATGGGCGATATCGACGAGATGTCTCGCCGCGTTCCACACCTATGTAAGGTTGCTCCTTCAACACCTAAATACCACATGGAAGACGTTCACCGTGCTGGTGGCGTAATGGCTATCCTAGGTGAGCTTGATCGTGCAGGTCTACTGAACAACCAAACTCGCACCGTTCTTGGTCTAAGCATGCAAGAGCAGCTAGCTCAATACGACATCATGCAGACAGAAGATGAAGCCGTGCTTAAGTTCTTCCGCGCTGGCCCTGCTGGTATCCGTACCACCAGAGCTTTCTCACAAGATTGTCGTTGGGATCGTCTTGATGACGACCGCAAAGAAGGTTGTATCCGTACCAAAGAGAACGCATTCAGCCAAGAAGGCGGCCTAGCAGTTCTTTCGGGGAACATCGCAGTTGATGGCTGTATCGTTAAGACGGCAGGTGTTGATGAAGAGAACCTGAAATTCCAAGGCCCAGCTATCGTATTTGAAAGCCAAGACAGTGCTGTTGATGGCATCTTAGGTGGCAAAGTGAAAGCGGGCGAAGTGGTTGTAATTCGTTACGAAGGTCCTAAAGGTGGTCCGGGCATGCAAGAAATGCTTTACCCAACCACTTACCTAAAATCAATGGGCCTAGGCAAGTCGTGTGCACTACTGACTGATGGTCGTTTCTCTGGTGGTACTTCGGGTCTGTCTATCGGTCACGCTTCTCCAGAAGCAGCAAGTGGCGGTGTGATTGGTCTAGTAAATACTGGCGACATCATCACTATCGACATCCCTAGCCGTTCTATCACACTTGATGTGCCTGAAGCTGAACTTGAAGCGCGTCGTGTTAAGCAAGATGCACTAGGCTGGAAACCAGAAAACCGTCAGCGTGAAGTTTCATTCGCACTGAAAGCTTACGCAAGCATGGCAACCAGTGCCGACAAAGGCGCCGTGCGTGATAAGTCTAAGCTAGAGGGCTAGTCTATGAGTGATGACACGGTCAGTCCCGTAAAACAAACTGGCGCAGATTACCTGCGTCAGATCCTGAGAGCGCCAGTTTACGAAGCGGCAATAGTGACTCCTCTGCAAGAGATGCCTCGCTTAAGTACTCGTATTGGTAATCAGGTTCAGCTAAAGCGAGAAGACCGTCAGCCGGTCCACTCGTTCAAGCTACGTGGTGCCTACAACATGGTATCAAGCCTTTCAGAGCAACAGAAAGCTGCCGGTGTGATTGCTGCATCGGCGGGTAACCACGCTCAAGGTATGGCGCTGTCCGGTTCTAAACTTGGTATTCAAACCACGATTGTGATGCCGAAAACCACACCAGACATCAAGGTTGATGCGGTACGTGGCTTTGGCGGTAACGTGGTTCTGCACGGCAGCAACTTTGATGAAGCTAAGGCAGAGGCTGAACGCCTTTCTGCTGAACACGGCTACACCTTTGTACCTCCATTCGATCACCCATTAGTGATCGCTGGGCAAGGTACCATGGGTATGGAGATGCTTCAGCAGAATGGTCACATGGATTATATCTTTGTGCCTGTCGGTGGTGGTGGCTTAGCTGCGGGTGTTGCTGTACTGGTTAAACAGTTGATGCCAGAAATCAAAGTCATCGCGGTTGAACCAGAAGACTCATCTTGCTTGAAAGCAGCGCTGGATGCTGGTGAACCAGTGGTTCTTGACCAAGTCAGTATGTTTGCCGATGGCGTCGCGGTTAAGCGCATTGGTGAAGAGACATTCCGCTTATGTCAGCAGTACATTGATGGCCACATTGCGGTGTCTAGCGATGAGATCTGCTCGGCGGTGAAAGACATCTTTGAAGATACTCGTGCGATTGCTGAACCTTCGGGAGCGCTTGCTCTGGCTGGCTTGAAAAAGTTTGCTGAGCAGAACCAACTGCAAGGCAAGCAACTGGCGACGGTACTGTCTGGTGCTAACACCAACTTCCACGGTCTGCGCTATGTGTCTGAACGTTGTGAACTAGGTGAGAAACGCGAAGGTTTGCTTGCGGTGACTATCCCTGAGCGACAAGGTGCGTTCCTAGAGTTCTGCAATATTATTGGCGGCCGAGCGGTGACGGAGTTTAACTACCGCCACAACGACGAAAGCCTAGCGAATATCTTCGTTGGTGTGCGTCTGCAAGGTGGTCAGGAAGAGCTTGAGCACATCATCAATGACCTGCGTGACGGCGGCTACCCGGTCGTCGACCTTTCTGATGATGAGATGGCAAAACTGCACATTCGTTACATGATTGGCGGCAAACCATCAAAACCATTGAAAGAACGCCTATACAGCTTTGAGTTTCCGGAATACCCAGGTGCCTTGATTAAGTTCCTTGATACCTTAGGTACCCACTGGAACATAAGCCTGTTCAACTATCGTAACCACGGTGCCGATTATGGTCGCGTATTGTGTGGCTTCGAACTTGGCGATGATGATTTAGCTCAGTTCTCAACACATTTACGAGAGCTTGGTTATCAGTGTAAAGATGAAACCGATAACCCTTCTTACAAGTTCTTCTTGTCTTAAGAATTAAGCTATCGAACCAAAAAGAGCGAGTTTTTACTCGCTCTTTTTATTGGTGCCCATTCAAACCAAGCACCCAAAAGATCACTTTTAAATGGATCATTAGATCGCCTTGCGATGATCCAACCAATCTTGATGAAGTTGTTCACTTGATCCTAGGTACTTCACCATCCATTCGATCAACTTATGATTATCGTCTTTTCGCCAAACCAAACAACAATGACTCTGCGGGCTCGGTTCAGGCAGTATTTTCTCCACCAGCAAGCCTTGCTCGATAATAGGTGCAGCAATGTGTCTTGGCATATAACCCACCCCTACTCCATTTTTAAGACATTCAATCGCGCTATACCAGTTGGGTAACAACAGGCGTCTTTGATTTGAGTAGTGGCCAGTGTGTCGCTTAGGGAGCACACTAGAGGTATCGTCCAAACATATCGCGGGATATTGGCTAACAAACTCTTCATTGAGGTTTTGCTCTCGCACACACGGATGACTTGGCGACATTACAAACGCCCAATCTAACCGTCCCATATCTTTAACCTCAAAGTCGCCACCAACCGGAATCGCAGAGGTTGCGCCAATCACGATATCCGCTCTGCCCTGTGCTATCGCTTCCCAAGAGCCGTTGAACACCTCCATGTTGATCTGGAGCTCTGCAAACTCAAAGGTTTGGTAGAACTCTTCAATCATCGGCTTCATCTTATCGAGCTTAACCACGTTATCGAGCGTTAGGCGCAAGGTTTTCTTCCAACCACGAGCCGCGCGGCGAGTCTGGGCACTGACCTCTTCCATCTGTCTCAACAACGCACGAGCCTCTTCAATGAACAACTCACCAGCAGGTGTCAGCTCAACCTTTCTCGGTAACCGTCTGAAAAGTAGAACATCCAGTTCTTGCTCAACCTGTCTAACACCGTAGCTGATCGCAGACGGTACTTTGTGCAACTGTTCAGCAGCTGCGGTAAAACTACCCAAGCGAGCCACAGTATCGAGCATTTCTAAAGAGGATTTAGAGAACATAAGCCTTCAAATTTTTTGATTGATAACTACATATTTTAGCGTTTTATTTTATCAGATCTGAAAAATAGAATGTCAGCATAAATAAACAGGGGCTTTAACTTCTGTATATCAAACAATTTTTTTGATGACAAAAACATCACTACCTTTAGCTTAATGGCATCTTATGAATATTTCTAAATTTCAATTGGTCTACCTTGCAGTTCTTTCAATGCTTGGCTTTATTGCGACCGATATGTACCTTCCTGCATTTAAGGCAATGGAAGTTGATTTCGCAACCGGCCCGGAGCAGATTGCTCTATCTCTAACCGTATTCCTTGGCGGTATGGCAATGGGTCAGCTTCTTTGGGGTCTGGCAAGTGACAAGTATGGTCACCGCAATACGCTGGCGGTTGGTCTTGTAATCTTTACGGCAGCTTCATTCGGCTTAGCATTCAGCACCGAGGTATGGCACCTACTGACACTACGATTCATTCAAGCAATCGGTGTATGTGCTCCGGCGGTAATCTGGCAAGCCATGGTTATCAAGCGTTACTCACAAAGCAGTAGCCAGCAAATTTTTGCAACCATCATGCCTTTGGTCGCACTATCTCCTGCACTAGCACCTCAGCTAGGTGTTTTACTTGCGGATAGCTTTGGCTGGCATAGTATCTTCATCACATTAACCTTGATGGGTGCACTGCTAGTGGCGACAACAATGGCTCAGCCAAAAGAAGCGCCTGAAGTAAAGCAGACATCGATTAAGACAGACATCAAGATGTTGCTTAAATCAAAACCTTACATGGGTAATGTTTTAATGTTTGCTTCGGCATCTGCGGCGTTCTTCGCTTACCTAACGGGTATGCCAGAGATCATGGCTCAACTAGGTTATGAAGCAAAAGACATCGGCCTAAGTTTCATCCCACAAACAATCGCATTCATGGCGGGTGGTTACTTCGGTAAGCAAGCGGTGAATAAGTATGGCGATAGTATTGTACTAAGAAACCTTATTGGTTTGTTCAGCGTATCAGCGATGCTTATCTTTATCGCATCACAGTGGGAACTGACTTCCATCTGGCCTCTACTTGCGCCTTTCTGTTTGATTGCTGTAGCAAATGGTGCACTTTACCCAATCGTAGTTAACCGTGCCCTATCAAGCGCTAAACAGAGCCCAGCAACAGCTGCTGGTCTACAAAACAGCCTGCAAATCAGCATCAGTGGCTTATCAAGTGCATTGGTAGCGGCAATGGCTAGCCAAGCATTAAGCGCAACAGGTATCGCAGTTGTGATTTGTTTGGGTGCATTGTGGGTTGGCTACATTGTTTCGAACAAAGAGCTTTCAGAACACTTCGCTACGCCAGACAACTCTCGAGTAGTAGCAGACGAGAAACAAGACTAGTTCCTCGTTTAACGAAAACAAAAAAGAGCGAGGTTACTCGCTCTTTTTTTATATCTAAATTCAGTCTCAGTTTAAGACAATTTCGAAGCAGCTTCACCGTCGACAATTTCTAACGCTGGCGCTTTATGGCGGCTATATTCATCATAGTTAACCACTCGGCTGCGGCCCATGTCTTTCGCCATGTACAAAGCGTTATCGGCCATCTTAACCAAAGACTCGGTATCAGAGGCTGGCTTAGGGTAAGTAGCTACACCTATCGAAACACCCAACTGACCTAATGACAAACCTTTATGTTCAAGGTGCATCGAACGCACAGCATCACACAAGGTTTGACCAAACTCAGTCGCTTCTTGCATTGAATAATGTGGAAGCAGTACCGCCAACTCCTCACCACCTAATCGGCAAGCAATCTCATCTTCACTGACGCTCTGTTTAAGTAGCGCACTGATCTCCTTTAATACGAAATCACCTGCATCATGACCAAAGTTGTCATTAAAACGTTTGAAGTGATCCAAATCGAGCATCAATAGCGATAATGGCTGTTCGCTGGTGGCCGAATTCATTGAGTGCTCTTCCAGTTTCTGCTCAAAGAAACGACGGTTGAATAAGCCAGTAAGAGGGTCGCTCAATGCTTGTGAGCGAAGCTTCTCTTGTAAGCTCAAGTTAGCTAATGCTAAGCCTAAATGCTCTGAAACACTGAAGGCTAATTGCTCGGTAATGGGATCAATCTTGATGTCACCAACACCGAAATAAAGGTGCATGATGCCGATGGTGTTGCCATGTGCCGTCAACGGAATACACAAGGTTTGGTTGTTTTCCATCTCATGCATGTGACCACAGGTTAACGAGTGGAAATCATCATTCGATTGATGTGCACGTCCTTTACGCAGTGACCAACACTCTTCTGGAGCAAAGCTCGCGCTTCCCGGCCAAGTCTCTCCCCAATCGAGCTGAGTGATCAACTGGTTACGCGATGCACGCATCAAAGAAACACTGCCGTTCACGTTACCGAGAATTCGCGGCAAGATATCCGAAACGATCTGTTGTGCCTCGACCATGTTATTACATGCGGCAAGCATATTCGCGAGGCGGTGCATCAACTCGATTTCATGGGTTCGTTGGCGAATGCGCTCGTCTTGCTTTTTCTGTTCTTCTTCCACTCGATGAACAATTTGGCGATTGCTCACGTATGAGGTGCCAATCAAGAAGCTCAAACTCAACACAACCATACCAACCAGAATCCCCATCAATTGGAAGTTCATCTGTTTCAGTTGATGCATCGGTGAAGAGATAACGATAACGAAACTGCTACCGTTCATGGATTCTTTATGGGAGTAATAGATACGATCAACCGAAGTGACCGTACTAAAACGCACGTCACTGCCGAAGCCTGTTTTTAGAGCTTGTTGAAATTCAGGTCGATCGCTGTGGTTTTCAACGCCTGCAAGCGCATGATCAGAAAGGTCCGTATCCCCAATCACAACACCATCAGGATTAATAACCTGAATTCTTAATCGTGTACTAGCTTGGGTAAGATTACCAATATAATCATCAACATCTACGCCTTCCGAGAATAAACGACTATCTTCACGGACCTCGAACACGACATCTGACATCAAAGAGACAAGATGATCACGCTCATTTTCAACAACCAACTTTTCCAGCGTTACATAAAAGCCATAGAGACCTATTAACATTGAAAAAGACAAAATAATGATCGGCAATGTTTGCCATTTCTTTTCAACCAATATCACCGTACATCAACCCATTTATACCGAACCACAGCCCGAATATTAACAATCTATTAAAAAAATACAATTGCCAAATTGATTATTTTGTTAGCAGTGAGTGGCCGATACAAAAAAGCCAGTAGCGATGCTACTGGCTTTCATAAAAATATATTTTGAACGTTAGAGTTTACTTCTTAGTTGGACGTTTCCAATCAGCAATCTTACGTTCTTTCGCACGGCTGATAACCAACTCATTTTCAGAAACATCACGTGTTACTGTAGAGCCAGCACCAACAGTTGCACCATTACCAATCGTAACAGGCGCGATTAATTGACTATCTGAACCAACGAATACGTCGTCGCCAATGATGGTCTTAAACTTATTCGCACCATCGTAGTTACAAGTAATTGCACCCGCACCCACGTTTACACGCTGACCAATTTCAGCATCGCCTAAATACGTTAAATGATTCGCTTTAGAACCTTCACCAAGGCGAGTGTTCTTTACTTCAACAAAGTTACCAACGTGCGAATCGTTACGCATGTCTGCACCTGGACGTAGGCGAGTAAATGGACCAACCGTACAGTCTTCACCGACCGTTGCGCCTTCAATTACGCTGTATGGGCGAATGATGGTGTTATCATCAATCTCACAGTCTTTCAACACGCAGCCGGTACCGATAACCACGTTATCACCAATGCTTACGCTGCCTTCGATGATAACGTTGGTATCGATTTCAACGTCCATACCACATTGCAGTTCGCCACGTAGATCAAAGCGGCTAGGATCGCGTAACATAACGCCCTGCTTCAATAATTTGTCAGCTTGTTCTGCTTGGTAAGCACGCTCTAGACGAGCCAGTTGAGAGCGGTCGTTAACACCTTCTACTTCAATTGGGCTTACTGGGTGCACAGCTTCAACCGCACGACCTTCATCGTGAGCGGCTGCGATAACGTCAGTCAGGTAATATTCACCCTGTGCGTTGTCGTTGCTTAAACCAGACAACCAACGCTTCAGATCACCACCAGTCGCCACCATAACGCCAGTATTGATCTCTTTGATAAGCTTCTGCTCATCCGTTGCATCTTTCTGCTCAACGATAGCCACAACAGGTCCATTACGACGAATAATGCGACCGTATCCCATTGGGTTGTCTAGCACGACCGTAAGTAGCGCGATACCACCGTTTGGTTGAGCGTCTAATAGGTTTTCAATGGTTTCAGGTGAAATCAGTGGAACATCACCGTATAGCACCAATACTTTTTCATCATCAGCGAAATGTGCAGATGCTTGATCCACAGCGTGGCCTGTACCCAGCTGCTCAGCTTGCAGTGCCCAATTTACAGATTCTTCAGCTAGAGTAGCCTTCATCTGATCACCACCGTGGCCGTAAACCAGGTTGATATTTTGAGCGCCTAAACCATTACATGTATCGATAACATGCTTCACCATTGGCTTACCTGCAAGCGTATGCAGAACCTTTGGTGTGTTTGAATACATGCGAGTGCCTTTGCCCGCCGCGAGAATTACCGCGCTAAACTTCATTGTAAACCTATCCAACGTTATTTTTATTAAGCCGATATTGTAACCGTTTTTGGCCAAAAAATTAAATCGCAATAACCATTTAACCAGTAGTGATACGTAAAAGAGGCATTTTTGAGAATCTAGAAATGCAAAAAGGCGACCCTTAGGTCGCCTTTATCTCAGAGTCTATAATCTTATAAAAGATTAACGACGCTGTTTTGTCAGTTCGATAACTCGTAACTGAGCAATGGCTTTAGCCAGTTCACCGGCCGCTTGTGCGAAGTCTATGTCGCCATGCTGATTTTGGATATTCTCCACAGCCTTGCGTTTAGCTTCTTCCGCCTTTGCTGCGTCTAGCTCTTCACCACGGATAGCTGTATCAGCCAGTACAGTCGCTGTACCAGGCTGAACTTCTACCATACCACCAGAAACATAAATGATTTCTTCGTGGCCGTGCTGCTTAACAATACGCACCATACCAGGCTTGATAGCGGTCAGCAGTGGAGTATGACCATGGAAAATACCAAGCTCACCCTCACTACCGGTCACCTGAAACGTCTCAACAAGGCCTGAGAAAATTTGTTTCTCTGCACTTACAACGTCTAGGTGAAAGGTTATTGCTGCCATATCGCCTCCTAGTTAGCCTTATAGCTTCTTAGCATTCTCGATAGCTTCGTCAATTGCACCACAGTACATGAACGCTTGCTCTGGAATGTCATCGTATTCACCAGATAGAAGACCTTGGAAGCCACGTAGAGTCTCTTTAAGAGGTACGTAAACGCCTGGGTCACCTGTAAATACTTCCGCTACGTGGTAAGGCTGAGTTAGGAACTTCTCAATCTTACGAGCACGAGATACAACTTGCTTATCTTCTTCAGATAGCTCGTCCATACCTAGGATAGCAATGATATCTTTCAGCTCTTTATAGCGCTGAAGAGTAGACTGAACGCCACGAGCGATATCGTAGTGCTCTTGTCCAACTACCAATGGATCCAGTTGACGTGAAGTAGAATCTAGCGGGTCGATCGCTGGGTATAGACCCATAGATGCGATGTTACGGTTAAGTACAACCGTTGCATCCAAGTGAGCGAACGTTGTTGCTGGAGACGGGTCAGTCAAGTCATCCGCTGGTACGTATACCGCCTGTACAGACGTGATAGAACCAGATTTAGTTGACGTGATACGCTCTTGTAGAACACCCATTTCTTCAGCTAGTGTAGGTTGGTAACCTACCGCAGAAGGCATACGACCTAGAAGTGCTGATACTTCAGTACCTGCTAGTGTGTAACGGTAGATGTTATCAACGAACAGTAGAACGTCACGACCTTCGTCACGGAAGCGCTCTGCCATTGTTAGACCAGTCAGTGCAACACGTAGACGGTTACCTGGTGGCTCGTTCATCTGACCGTAAACCATCGCTACTTTTGATTCTTCAGGTTTTTCAACGTTTACAACGCCAGCTTCCTGCATCTCAAAGTAGAAATCGTTACCTTCACGAGTACGCTCACCTACACCTGCAAATACAGATAGGCCTGAGTGTTGAAGTGCGATGTTGTTGATAAGTTCCATCATGTTAACGGTCTTACCTACACCAGCACCACCGAATAGACCGATTTTACCACCCTTAGCGAATGGACAAATCAAGTCGATTACTTTAACACCAGTTTCTAGAAGAGCTGTCTCGTTAGACTGCTCTTCGTAGCTTGGAGCTTCACGGTGAATTGCGTAATGCTCTTCAGCACCGATTTCACCACACTCATCAATCGCGTCACCTAGGACGTTCATGATACGACCCAATGTCTTAGTACCTACTGGTACTGAGATTGGAGCGCCAGTATTTTCAACTGTCAAACCACGACGTAAACCATCAGAGCTACCCATTACGATTGCGCGAACTACGCCACCGCCAAGTTGTTGCTGAACTTCAAGAACTAGACGTTCTTGTACTTCATTAACATTCAGAGCGTCGTATACACGAGGTACTTCACCCTGTGGGAACTCTACGTCGACTACCGCACCGATGATCTGTACGATCTTACCTGTAGCCATCGTTAATCCTCTAACTATTTAGTTTTACCTAAGCTTAAACCGCAGCTGCGCCTGAAACGATCTCAGAAAGTTCTTGTGTAATCGCCGCTTGACGCGCTTTGTTGTACACAAGTTCTAAGTCATCAATAATGTCACCAGCGTTATCTGTTGCTGATTTCATAGCAATCATTCGAGCCGCTTGCTCACAAGCAAGGTTCTCGACCACACCTTGATATACTTGAGATTCGACGTAGCGAACCAGTAGTGCATCTAGTAGTGGTTTTGGCTCAGGCTCATAAATGTAGTCCCAAGCATGATCGCGTTTCATGTCTTCGCTGTCTGATTTAGGCAAAGGAAGTAATTGATCGATCGTTGGTTCTTGTACCATAGTGTTTTCAAACTTGTTGAACACTACGAACAGGCGATCTAATTCGCCTTCATCATATTTCTTCAGCATAACGCTTACAGAGCCAATCAAGTCTTCAAGGCTTGGGCGATCGCCCAGACCAGAAACTTGAGCTGCTACTTTCGCGCCGCTGTTGTTGAAAAATGCTGTTGCTTTAGAACCTACAATTGCAAGCTCCACATCAGCACCTTTCTCAGACCAATCTTTCATGTCGTTCATGGCTTTCTTGAACAGATTAATGTTCAAACCACCACAAAGACCACGGTCTGTAGAAACGATGATGTAACCAACACGTTTGGCTTCACGTTCCTCAAGATAAGGATGCTTATACTCGAGGCTACCATTAGCCAAATGACCGATCACTTTACGCATTGTTTCTGCATATGGACGAGTAGCTTCCATTGCGTCTTGAGAACGACGCATTTTTGAAGCTGCTACCATTTCCATTGCTTTCGTAATCTTCTGTGTGCTTTTAACACTACCGATTTTATTACGTATCTCTTTTGCGCCGGCCATCGTTACTCTCCGTTAATGGTATGAGGTGGCCCTAAGACCACCCACCAATTACCAGGTCTGGGTTGCCTTGAAATCGTCAACAAGCTTCTTCAGCTCAGCTTCGATTTCTTTATTGAAAGCACCCGTTGTGTCGATCTGTGTTGCTAGATCGGCATATTGACCACGAGCAAACGACAGTAAAGCAGCTTCAAAGTCTAGAACTTTAGAAAGTTCAACGTCTTGAAGGTATCCACGCTCTGCAGCGAAGATTACTAGAGCTTGGTCAAATACAGACATAGGAGCGTATTGCTTCTGCTTCATCAGTTCTGTAACTTTTTGACCGTGGTCTAGCTGCTTCTTAGTCGCTTCATCAAGATCCGATGAGAACTGTGCAAATGCTGCAAGTTCACGGTATTGAGCTAGTGCAGTACGGATACCGCCAGATAGCTTCTTGATGATTTTAGTCTGCGCCGAACCACCTACACGAGAAACTGAGATACCTGGGTCAACAGCTGGACGTACGCCCGCGTTGAATAGCTCAGTTTGTAGGAAGATCTGACCATCAGTAATCGAGATTACGTTCGTTGGTACGAATGCAGATACGTCACCAGCTTGCGTTTCGATGATAGGAAGAGCAGTTAAAGAACCAGTCTTGCCTTTCACTTCGCCGTTAGTGAACTTCTCTACGTATACTTCGCTTACACGAGCAGCACGCTCTAGTAGACGAGAGTGAAGGTAGAAAACATCACCTGGGAACGCTTCACGACCTGGTGGACGCTTAAGTAGTAGCGAGATTTGACGGTAAGCTACAGCTTGCTTAGATAGATCATCGTAAACAATCAGTGCATCTTCACCGCGATCACGGAAGTATTCACCCATCGCACAACCTGCGTATGGCGCTAGGTATTGTAGCGCTGCAGATTCAGAAGCCGATGCAACAACAACAACAGTGTTTGCTAGTGCGCCGTGCTCTTCTAGTTTGCGAACTACGTTAGCAATAGTCGACGCTTTTTGGCCGATAGCTACGTAGATAGAGAAAATACCAGAATCTTTTTGGTTAATAATCGCATCGATCGCCATTGCTGTTTTACCAGTCTGACGGTCACCGATTACTAGTTCACGTTGACCACGACCGATAGGGATCATTGAGTCAACTGACTTGTAACCAGTTTGAACAGGTTGATCTACCGATTTACGGTCGATTACACCTGGTGCGATAATTTCTACAGGCGAAGTTAGTTTCGCTTCGATAGGACCTTTACCATCAATTGGCTCACCTAGTGTGTTTACAACACGACCAAGCATTTCTGGACCTACTGGTACTTCTAGAATACGACCAGTACCTGTAACTTTCATGCCTTCCTGTAGGTCAGCATATGGGCCCATTACAACAGCACCAACCGAATCACGGTTCAAGTTAAGTGCTAGCGCGTAACGGCCACCCGGTAGTTCAATCATTTCACCTTGCATCACGTCCGCTAGGCCGTGAATGCTAAGGATGCCATCGCTTACCGAAACGATAGTACCTTCATTGCGAGCTTCACTAACAACGTCGAAAGATTCAATACGTTGTTTAATTAGATCGCTAATTTCAGTGGAATTAAGTTGCATGCTCCAATCCCCATTAAGACTGCAATGCATCGCTCAGGCGGTCTAAACGACTGCGCGCTGAGTTATCGATGACTAGGTCTCCGGCTCGAATAATAACTCCACTAAGTAGAGTCTCATCTATACTGCAATTCAGCTGAACTTTGCGCGCTAGGCGCTGTTCCAATTTGCTGCTGATATCTGCGCGTTGTTCTTCAGAAAGTTCAACGGCTGAAGTCACTTCAACGTCGATCTCTTTCTCATACTCTTTTTTGAGTATAAAGAACTCTTTGCAAACATCAGGAAAAGCCATTAAACGGCCATTCTCTGCCATCACTTTAATTAAGTTCTGACCGAATTCATCAAATTGTTCGCCACAAATTACAATGAATACTTCAGCTAATTTTTCAGCAGTCATAGAACCGCTTAATAAATTATGAACATCATCATTTTGTGCCACTTCGGCAGCAAAAGTAAGCATCTGACCCCATTGGTCGAGCTCACCTTTATCTACCGCAAAGTCAAACGCTGCTTTAGCATAGGGGCGTGCGATTGTAGTCAAATCAGACATATACAGCCCCTTGCTTTAAAGTTTTGCAGTAATGTTGTTAAGAAGATCATCGTGTACATCTTTATCGATAGTACGTTCAAGGATTTTCTCAGCACCAGCTATAGCCAGAGTTGCGACTTGTTTGCGCAGGTCATCACGGGCACGTGTGCGCTCAGCTTCAATTTCTGCTTCAGCTTGCGCTAAGATCTTCTGGCGTTCTGCCTGAGCCTCTTCGCGAGCTTCATCAATAATTTGAGCTTTACGTTTGTTTGCCTGTTCAATAACCTCAGTTGCAGTGCGCTTTGCTTCTTTCATTTGCTCAGAAGCGTTGGCTTGTGCCAGGTTCAAGTCTTTAGCAGCGCGTTCAGCGGCTACTAGACCGTCAGCAATTTTCTTCTGACGCTCTTCAATTGCTTGCATAATTGGTGGCCATACATATTTCATGCAGAACCAAACAAAAAGTGAAAAAGCAATTGCTTGACCTAACAGAGTTGCGTTCATATTCACAACAGCTACCCCTCGTTAAGAATCAACTACAAAAATTTAATTAACTATTGAGAGTTAATTAGCCTGCTAGTTGACCTACAAATGGGTTAGCAAACGTGAATAGTAGTGCGATTACGATACCGATCATTGGAACAGCATCCAGTAGACCAGCGATGATGAACATCTTAACTTGTAGCATTGGAGCCATTTCAGGTTGACGCGCAGCGCCTTCTAGGAATTTACCACCAAGAATAGCAAAACCAATTGCAGTACCTACGGCACAAAGACCAACAATAATAGCAACAGCGATTGCTGAAAAACTTAGTACAGTTTCCATTTACGTTCTCCGATTAACATTAATAGTTAGAATAAAGCTTAAAAATTTTTTTAGTGATCACTATCTTCATGAGCCATTGATAAGTAAACGATTGTCAACATCATGAAAACAAACGCTTGAATCAAAATAACCAAGATATGGAAGATAGCCCAAGGTAGTGCACCTACCCATTGTAAGTACCACGGTAGCATTGCCGCGATAAGAATAAACACCACCTCACCCGCAAACATATTACCAAATAAACGCATACCTAGAGATAGTGGCTTCGCTAATAACGAAATTACCTCAAGTACCAAGTTAAATGGAATCATGATTGGGTGATTAAATGGATGCAGTGCCAATTCTTTAGCAAATCCGCCTAGGCCTTTCACTTTGATGCTGTAGTAGATCATCAGAGCAAAAACACCCAAAGCCATTGCCATGGTTATATTTACATCAGCTGTAGGAACCACTTTCAAGTAAGGGATACCTAGCCAATGCTCTGCAGGATATGGTAAGAAATCGATAGGCACTAAGTCCATCAAGTTCATTAAGATAATCCAGCAGAATATAGTCAGTGCTAGTGGGGCAATCAGAGGGTTGCGGCCATGGAAAGTTTCTTTAACGTTGTCGCCAACGAATTCCACTACCATTTCAACAAAACACTGAAGCTTACCAGGTACACCTACTGTTGCTTTCTTAGCGACTGAGCGAAAAACCCAAAGGAATAACATCCCTGTCAACACCGAAAAAAACAGACTGTCTATATGTACGTTCCAGAAACTTGTCTCCTCTACAAGACCAAACTTAGCTAAAGAAAGGTTTTGTAAGTGGTGCTCAATGTATCCGGATGCTGTTGGCGCAGCCATAACTCATCCTATTTTTTATTGTTAATGAAAAGCACTGGCGCAAAGATATTAATACCTAGAACCAGTAAATAGGTCAGTTTGAGGGGAACTAATTCCACCTGCATATACATGTAGACAATAGAGAATAGTAGAACTGTGATAAGGATTTTTAGCGCTTCGCCTGCATAGAACGACGCCGCAACCAACTTAGTTGCGCGAGCTCCACAAAATAGGAAAGCACACACACAAAAAACTACATTCGCGATGACAAAAATACCGCCACCGATTAATGCAGCAAAACCCCAATCAGGATTAACAGCTAAACCTAACCCTATCGCCACTAATATAACCGCGCTAAGCTCGATCAATAACATTTGCTTTGCAAGCACTCGTCCTGGTCTTGCTAACGCCGCTACCATGTATTCGTTCCTCTTTTAAGCCTTCTTTACTACTCGCTTAAAAGCGTGCTGAGAAATTGGCGAAAATTATACGTTCAGCCAAATTGATTGCAATAACAATGCAGCAATCATTTACATTTTTGTATACAAACCTACAACTTTTGTACGAAATTACTTGTTTATTACATAATTGACCTAAATCAATTATCTCATTTAGTACTCTAGTTTAGCAATAAGTTGCTCTAATTTGTGAGGCTCATCAAGAGTAATTGTCACTTTTGACTTACCGCTAACAGAACGAGTAACTGAAACGTTTGCTTGCAATTTTTCCGTGAGTCTTCGTGAAAGTTCGATAGCTTCTGTATCTTCAGGCTTCGATTCAGGTTCAACGTCTGGTTTTAAGCACTTTTTGACAAGTTGCTCAGTTTGACGCACGGTCATTTTTTTGGTTGCCGCAGTATTTGCAGCTTCAACCTGGGTATCACCCTCTAGCGCAAGCAGTGCTCGAGCATGCCCCATTTCCAGTTGTTTATTGGAAACTAAACCTTTTACTTCATTTTCGAGCTGATTTAGACGTAATAAGTTACTGACCGTCGCTCTCGATTTACCGATCACATCAGCGACTTGTTGGTGCGTTAGTTCAAATTCGTTCTGTAGACGCTCTAGCGCTTGTGATTCTTCGATAACATTCAGGTCTTCACGCTGAATATTCTCGATCAATGCCATCGCAATCGCGGCTTTATCTTCCACTCGCTTGATCAGACATGGCACTTGTTTTAGGCCTGCTTGACGAGCCGCTCTCCAACGACGCTCACCAGCGATGATCTCAAACTGGTCGTGCGCTAAAGGACGTACTACGATTGGCTGAATAATGCCTTGAGACTGGATTGAAGCGGCTAGTTCTTCTAACGCTTCAGGCGCAATATCCTTACGCGGTTGATAAACACCTGGCTTCAAGCAACCAACAGCCAATTCTGTTAGCTCTCCATCTGCAGACAACGCCTGACTATGAGAAGCAACTTGCTGTTTTTCACGAGCCAACGAGCTAGTTGCAAGCAATGCATCTAGCCCCTTTCCTAAACCACGCTTAGACATTGAGCGAATTCCTTTGGTTAGACCTATACTGGGACTTCTTCACGACGCAACATTTCGCCTGCCAGAGCAAGATATGCTTTAGCACCTGCGGAATATTTGTCGTAGTACATTGCTGGCTTGCCATGACTTGGCGCTTCTGCCAGACGCACATTTCTAGGGATCACAGTTCGGTAGACTTTGCTACCGAAGTGTTTTTTGAGTTGATCAGATACTTCGTTCGATAAGCGGTTTCGAGGGTCATACATAGTACGCAGAAGACCTTCGATCTTCAGGTTCTCATTAACAACCGCAGCGAGCTTACTGATGGTATCCATCAACGCAGTCAAACCTTCCAGAGCAAAGTATTCACATTGCATTGGAACTAACACGGAGTCGGCCGCAGCCATCGCGTTAATTGTAAGAAGATTTAGAGAAGGTGGGCAATCAATAAAGATGAAATCATAATTATCGCGAATGGATGCCAGTGCATTCTTAAGGCGAACTTCGCGAGCAAAGACCTCCATCAGCTTGATTTCTGCCGCAGTAACATCACCGTTAGCGGCGATGAGGTCGTAATTGCCGGATGTACTTCGACAAACTACCTCATCAAATGGGGTGTCTTCAACCAACAAATCGTAAGCAGTTGCTTCAACTTGATATTTGTCGACACCGCTCGCCATAGTGGCATTACCTTGAGGATCGAGGTCAACAACCAATATCTTGCGTTTTGTCGCCGCCATTGATGCTGCTAAATTAATGCAAGTTGTTGTTTTTCCTACGCCGCCCTTCTGGTTGGCAATTGCTACGATTCTACCCACTATGGCCTCGCTGATTATCCCTGACGCGATAAAGTTACTAGATGACGCTCTCCATCAAGCTCTGGCACTTGCAAAGCTTTAATGCCTGTCACTGAACACCATTCAGGTAACAGGTCGATTTCATCTCTAGGATGTTGTCCCTTAAGAGCCAAAAATACACCGGATTGCTCTTTAGGTAAATGGTGACACCACTCTACCATGTCTGTCATTGATGCAAATGCACGACTGAGCACTGCATCAAACTTTTCTTCAGGTTGAAACTCTTCAACACGACTTTGAACCGGCACAACGTTGTCGATACCCAGCTCATGAATCACCTGTTTGATAAAACGAATACGCTTACCCAGGCTATCTAGCAAGTAAAACTCGCAGTCAGGATTCATGATTGAGAGCGGAATCCCAGGAAGACCAGGGCCAGTGCCAACGTCAATAAAGCGCTTACCTTGTAAGTGAGTGCTAACAATGATGCTATCTAAGATATGTTTCACCATCATTTCTAGCGGATCACGAACTGACGTTAGGTTGTACGCCTTGTTCCACTTATTGAGCAACTCAACGTAGCCAACCAATTGGCCTCGTTGTTTTTCAGATACTTCTAATTCAGTCTGGCCAATCAGGTGATCCAGTTTCTCGCGTAATGCGCTCATTATGCTTCCTCACCTTTTTTTAATAGGCCGTGCTTTTTCAGGTAAACCAATAAGATTGAGATTGCTGCAGGTGTGATACCTGAAATACGAGAAGCAATACCAATAGAGTCTGGTTTAGTAGTTGTCAGTTTTAGAACCACTTCGTTAGAAAGCCCTTTCACCTCGCTGTAATCGATATCAGCAGGCAGTTTGGTGTTTTCATGACGCAGTGATTTTTCGATTTCGTCTTGTTGGCGCTGAATGTAACCTTCGTACTTCACTTGGATCTCAACTTGCTCAGACGCTTGTTGATCTTCCAATGCAGGGCCAAAACGATCCAATGCGGTGAGCTGTGAATAAGTCATTTCAGGACGACGAAGAAGATCTTCACCACTCGCTTCGCGAGACATTGGTGTTTTTAGGATCTGGTTTAATGCACCGATGTCCTCAGACTTTGGATTAATCCAAGTTTCTTTCAGACGTTGACGCTCCTTCTCCATGCTGTCCATTTTTTCGTTGAAACGGGCCCAACGCGCATCGTCAACAAGGCCAAGTTCACGAGACTTCTCAGTCAATCGGATATCAGCGTTATCTTCGCGAAGCAACAGACGGTATTCCGCACGAGACGTAAACATACGGTAAGGTTCTTTGGTGCCCATTGTTGATAGGTCATCAATAAGAACGCCCATGTAAGCTTGGTCACGACGTGGACTCCAGCCTTCTTTGCCTTGCGTAAACAAACTCGCATTCAGGCCGGCCATTAAGCCTTGTGCCGCTGCTTCTTCGTAACCCGTTGTACCGTTGATCTGACCAGCAAAGAACAGACCCTTGATAAACTTGGTTTCGTAAGTCAGCTTAAGATCGCGAGGGTCAAAGAAATCGTACTCAATCGCATAGCCTGGGCGAACGATATGAGCATTTTCAAAGCCCTTCATAGAGCGAACGATTTGAACCTGTACATCAAACGGCAGACTGGTTGAGATACCGTTCGGGTATAGCTCATGTGTCGTTAGACCTTCAGGCTCAATAAAGATTTGGTGGCTGTTCTTGTCAGCAAAACGCATCACTTTGTCTTCAATCGAAGGACAGTAACGAGGGCCAATACCTTCAATCACACCCGCGTACATTGGGCTGCGATCAAGATTGGCACGAATAACGTCGTGTGTATTCTCGTTGGTATGCGTGATGTAACACGGGATTTGACGAGGCTGTTGTGCTCGGCTACCCATGAACGAGAAAACAGGGGTTGGATTATCACCGTGCTGAACTTCAAGCTCAGAAAAATCAACGCTTCGTGCATCGATACGTGGCGGTGTACCTGTTTTCAGGCGATCAACTCGGAATGGAAGATCACGAAGACGGTCAGCCAGTGCGATCGATGGTGGATCACCCGCACGACCACCTGAAGAACTCTCCATACCAATATGGATCTTTCCGCCTAGGAATGTGCCTACAGTCAATACCACAGCATCAGCGCGGAACTTAAGGCCCATCTGTGTCACCACACCCACCACTTGATCCTGTTCAACGATCAAATCATCAACCGACTGTTGGAACAAAGTCAGGTTTGGTGTGTTTTCAAGAACGTTACGAACAAACGCTTTGTAAAGCGCGCGGTCAGCTTGTGCACGAGTTGCACGAACCGCAGGGCCTTTTGATGCGTTCAATGTTCTGAACTGAATACCTGCATGATCAATAGCTTGCGCCATTAATCCACCCATTGCATCGACCTCTTTTACCAAGTGGCCCTTACCAATCCCGCCAATGGCTGGGTTACAAGACATTTGTCCTAATGTATCGATATTATGAGTAAGTAATAACGTACTTTGACCAGTACGTGCAGATGCGAGTGCGGCTTCCGTTCCTGCATGGCCACCACCAACAACGATGACGTCAAATTTTTCGTGATAAAGCATGAACCGACCTCAGGTATTCAAACGTTTTCTAGACTGATAAAAAGGAGCGATATTCTACCTGTTTTAATAGCCTGAGAAAACGTTTTTGGAATTTTTCGAGAAAGCTGTTTTTAATTAATATAGATAAGATCTTTAAGGAGATCTTTTATTAGATCTATTATTAGGATCGAGGTGGTCTGTGGATAAGTCGGAAATGATCAACGAGATCATGGATCTTTTTTGGATCAAATGATGTGATCTAACTTTGATCAGGATGAGGATTAGCTGGGATCAAAATGGCTACTTATTAACAGGGGTAAATTGGCTTAAAACTTGTTATTTGGATAACTATAGGTTAATCACCGTATATGTATGATCTTATCCACAGATAAAATCGAAAATAAATCGCTTATTTTCGATTTTTTTGAAAAAAGTTATTCACAATCACGATATTTGGAGCCAAAAAAAGCGGCATAAGCCGCTTCTGGGAAGAAAGGAGAGGTTAAAACTGGTCGCTATGATCGTTAAACCAGGCTTCTGCAGCATCTTCAGGTACCGGAGTTTCCAATACATCGATGGTAAAACACGCTGAAATCGGTTTTGCACCGAGGTTTTCCAGTTGGTTGTGGACGGATTTCCCAGCTAAACAGAAGGTATCGTAGCTTGAATCGCCAAGCGCCACGACAGCAAAGCGAACTTGGTTTAAGTCTGGAGAGTGTTGGGTTAATGCGTCAATAAAAGGCTTAATATTGTCTGGAAACTCACCCGCACCATGAGTTGAAGTCACCAATAACCAAAAGCCTTGTTGTGGAATATCATCGTACTCAGGCTGATTATGTAGGGTGATCTCATGACCTTGTTCTTCAAGAAGATCATTAAGGTGATCGCCAACGTATTCGGCGCCGCCTAGGGTGCTGCCTGTAATAATGTGGATCATTAAACTGTCCTTATTAAAGAAAAAGGCCAACTAATGCTGGCCTTTAAAGGTTATTTACCGATACAGAAAGAAGAGAAGATGCGACCTAAAAGATCGTCTGAGCTGAACTCACCTGTGATCTCATTGAGGTGCTGTTGAGTGATACGAAGCTCTTCCGCTAAGATCTCTCCAGCCATATAGCCTTCAAGTTGTTGTTGGCCAATATCCAGGTGCTCAGATGCGCGTTCTAGGGCATCTAAGTGGCGACGACGCGCCATAAATCCACCTTCATGACCACCAGCAAAGCCCATGCAATCCTTAAGATGACTGCGCAGAGCATCAACACCTTGGCCTGTTTTCGCTGATAGGCGGATTAGGGTTGGATCGTTCACATGGCAAATGCCCAGCTCTTCACTGGTTTGATCCGCTTTATTACGAATCACCGTCATACCGATGTTATTTGGTAAACGATCAACAAAATCTGGCCAGATATCTTTCGGGTCAGTAGCGTCTGTTGTCGTGCCATCCACCATAAATAAAACTCGGTCAGCCTGAGCAATTTCTTCCCAAGCGCGTTCAATACCGATTTTTTCGACTTCGTCAGACGCATCACGCAGGCCTGCGGTATCGATAATGTGCAGTGGCATACCGTCAATATGGATGTGCTCACGCAGTACATCACGTGTAGTACCGGCAATGTCGGTCACAATCGCTGACTCTTTGCCAGACAGTGCATTCAATAGGCTCGATTTACCTGCATTTGGGCGACCAGCAATCACTACCTTCATACCTTCACGCATGATGGCACCTTGATTGGCTTCTTGGCGCACGGCTTCCAGATTGTCGATGATAGCCTGTAAGTCAGCACTTACTTTACCATCAGCCAGGAAATCAATTTCTTCTTCTGGGAAGTCGATAGCTGCTTCAACATAGATTCGTAGATGAATCAGTGAATCTACCAGTGTGTTAATGCGCTTAGAGAACTCACCTTGCAATGATTGCAGCGCTGACTTTGCCGCTTCTTCTGAACTTGCGTCAATCAAGTCAGCAATCGCTTCTGCTTGGGTTAAATCCATCTTGTCGTTCAAGAAGGCACGCTCAGAGAACTCGCCTGGACGCGCAGCACGCACGCCTGAGATGGTTAGTATGTGCTTGATGAGCATGTCCATAACCACTGGGCCGCCGTGGCCTTGCAGCTCCAACACGTCTTCGCCAGTGAACGAATGTGGGTTAGGGAAGTAAAGCGCGATACCTTGGTCGAGCTCGATGCCATCGGCCGATTTAAAAGGCAGGTACTCAGCGTAGCGAGGCTTAAGTGTCTTTCCTGTTACTTCTAGGGCAACCTGAGTCGCCAATGGGCCGGAAACGCGGATAATACCGACGCCACCACGGCCGGGCGCGGTCGCTTGAGCAACAATCGTATCTGTAGTCATAGGTGTGCCTGCTAGCATGTGAAAGCCAAAAAGGGGCGTTCACGATTAATCAATTAGCTGAATTGTAATCAGCTAAAAACAAAAAGGCGACCTTTTGGTCGCCTTTCTTTAGTTCTTTCTATTATCGAACTTACTTAGAATGTAAGCCTTTCTTTTCCAGCGCGCGGTAGATAAGCGTTTGCTGAATCAGAGTTACGATGTTCGATACTAGCCAGTATAGAACCAGACCTGAAGGGAAGAACAGGAAGAAGAATGTGAACATAACCGGCATAAAGGTCATGATCTTCTGCTGCATTGGATCCGTTACAGTTGTCGGGCTCATCTTCTGGATTAGGAACATTGAAGCACCCATCAGAAGTGGCAAGATGTAGTATGGGTCTTGTGCTGAAAGGTCAGTAATCCAACCGAAGAACGGTGAGTGACGTAGTTCAACAGACTCCATTAGTGCCCAGTATAGCGAAATGAAGATAGGCATTTGCAGAAGGATAGGTAAACAACCACCTAGTGGGTTTACTTTCTCTTTCTTGTAAAGCTCCATCATTTCTTGGCTCATGCGTTGACGGTCATCGCCAATACGCTCACGCATTGCAGTCAGCTTAGGCTGAAGCATACGCATTTTCGCCATAGACGTGTACTGAGCTTTCGTTAGTGGGTACATAGCGCCACGAACGATAAACGTTAGACAGATGATCGCTAGACCCCAGTTCACAACGATGCCTTGAATGAACGAAAGCAGAGTATGAAGTGGTTTAGCAATGAACCATAACCAACCGTAATCAACTACTAGGTCTAGGTTCGGTGCAACAGCAGCCATTTGGTCTTGAAGTTTAGGACCAACCCAAAGCGTTGCTTTAAAGCTTGCTTCGTCGCCTGTAGCGATGGTTTTGTTCGGCATACGAACACCGATGTCGCCAAGGTTACCGATTACACGAGTGTAAAGGTTGCTGCCTGCTTCGTCGCGTGGGATCCAAGCACTTGCAAAGTAGTGCTGAATCATCGCTGCCCAACCTTGACCGTTTGCTAGGTTAAGAGACAGGTTGCGATCTTGCATATCGTCGAAGCTGTATTTTTTGTAACGCGTATCTTCCGTAGAGTAAGCACCACCACGGTAAGTTGGCATTGTTAGGCTACCGCCGTCATCCATAACGTTTTGACGTAGGTGAGCGTACATGCCGAATGTCGCATTGTTACCAGAGTTGTTGATTACATCGTATTCAACGTCAATCGCGTAGCTGCCGCGCTTAAGTACGAATGTTTTTGTGTAATCAAGGCCGTTCGCTTGGTAAGTCATTGGGATGCGTAGTTCATCTTGACCTTCAGCTAGCTTGAAGCTGTCTGCTGAAACCGTGTAGCTAGGGCGGTTAGTGCTGCTTAAATCGATACCTTGAGGACCAACTAGACCGCTTTGAGCGATAAATTGGTGACCTGGTTCGTTTTTAAGAAGAACAAAAGTATCTTCTGAATCGAACTCAGCAGAGTAATCATTTAGGTTTGCTTTAACGACATCACCACCAACCGTATCAATTGACAGAGTCAGTACATCAGTTGTTACTGTGATAGTTTTTGCAGAAGCAACTTGACCAGGAGCCGGGTCTAGATCATCTGCATAAGATGGCGCTGGTAGGGGGCTGCCAGATTGTGCCTGCTCAACCGCTTGTGGTGCTGGGTTCTTAGCTACGTTCCATTGTTGGAAAAGTAGGAAAGAAACCAATGCCAATGCGATTAACAGGATATTACGTTGAGAATCCATCGTTATTTATCTCTGTCTTGTTTTTGGACTGGTGGAACGGGGTCAAAGCCCCCTTCGTTCAAAGGATGGCATTTTAATAGACGTTTGCCTGATAACCAACACCCTTTTACAAAACCGTGAGCTTTCAACGCTTCTATCGCATATAAAGAGCAGGTTGGAGTAAATCGGCAGCGTGGGCCGATGAGTGGACTAATAAACCATCTATAAAAATAGATGGGTATTAGCGCTATCCACGCGAAGGGCGAGACAGGCGAAGCCATAATTTGTCGAGTAGCTTGAACATTTCTTCATTGCTTAAATCTTGCGCGCTCTTCTTAGCGATTACAACAAAATCTTTGTTAGGAAGTTTGTGTTGAGTGTTACGAAAGCTTTCACGAGTAAGACGCTTGAATCGGTTACGACCAACTGCGGTTTTAATCTGCTTTTTCGGAACGGCTAATCCAAGGCGAGGATTTGAAAGAGAGTTATTTCGAGCAATGATGGTGAAATGAGGAGAGCCAGCTCGATGAGCTTGCTTGAAGACATTTTGATAATGTTCGGGAGTTAACAAGCGTAACTCCCGACCGAAGGCTAGCTTATTCAAAATAATCAAAGATTACTTAGAAAGACGCTTACGGCCTTTTGCACGACGTGCATTGATTGTTGCGCGACCGTTCTTAGTAGCCATGCGAGCACGGAAACCGTGAGTACGCTTACGCTTTAGAACTGTAGGTTGAAAAGTGCGTTTCATTTGTAATTACCTTACTGATCAGTAGTTTTAGGTTTTTGTTAAACCCGGCGTGGGCATTTTTTCTCTTCTTTATATAAGAAAGGAAAACCGACGCCTCTCAACAAAGAGGCGGAATTGTAATCACTGTCACAAAAAGTGTCAATGATTGGGTTAACTAAAATTCCGGTCGGGGGATTATACGTAGATTAACTAAAATCACAAGGATCCTTAGTCGATCCCAACCTTATTTAAGAATTTTTTTAATTTAGGATCCTGTGGATTACCAAAAATATCCTGTGGAGATCCCTGCTCAACAATATGGCCATCAGCCATGAAGATCACTCGGTCTGCAACCTCTCGAGCAAACTGCATTTCATGGGTAACCACCAGCATGGTTTGATGCTGATTTGCTAACTTTTTCATTAAGTTAAGCACTTCGCCAACCCATTCAGGATCAAGCGCAGATGTCGGCTCATCAAACAACAAAAGCTCAGGTTGTAGTGCCATTGCACGGCCAATACCTACACGTTGCTGCTGGCCACCAGAGAGCGCTGCTGGGTAGCTATCGGCTTTGTCACCTAAACCAGTATCATCGAGTATTTGTTGTGCTTTTTCATGGGCTTGCTGCTTTTTCCAACCACGAACGGTAATCAAACCTTCGGCAATATTCTGTCTCGCGGTTTGGTGAGCGAATAGGGCATAGTTCTGGAACACAAAACCGGTCTTACGACGCAGTGCAAGTACCTCTGCTTTGGTGTGTTTCTGAGCATCGACATTAATATCATCAATCGAAATGGTGCCTTGATCGGCCTGCTCTAGAAAGTTCACACAACGCAGTAAGGTAGATTTACCAGTACCACTTGAACCTATGATGACAATTATCTCACCTTGCTTGATTTCTAGGTCGATCCCTTTCAAAACTTCGGTGTCACCAAACTGCTTGTGGATATTTTGTAATTTGATCATCGTACATACGCCTTATTCAGTTTCACTTCGGCCCAAATTTGAATACGAGTGAGGATAACCACCACGCCCCAGTAAATCAGCGCGACTGCTAAGAAAGCCTCGAAGAAGCGGAAACTTGAAGAGGCCTCCATCTGAGCTTTAGCCATGATTTCGGCTACACCTAGGGTGAATGCAAGTGAAGTCGACTTAATCATGTCGATAAAGTAGTTCATCAATGATGGCAGTGCCACGCGGGTGGCTTGTGGTAAGATCACTCTGCGCATCGCTTGGCTGGTCGTCATACCTACTGAAAGGCTGGCTTCCATCTGGCTACGATCAATACCAATAATCGCCGCACGAATACTTTCAGCCATGTACGCGGCAAAGTGCAAGGTTAAACCAATCACAGCGGCGCTGAAGGCGTCTAAGCCAACCATCCACGGGAATACTTGTGGTAAGCCGTAATAAAGGAGGAATAGTTGTACCAGCAGTGGCGTGCCTCGGAAGAAGCTAATATACAATTGGCTTAGCTGGTCGAGTACTGGGATTTTGAATACACGAATGTTCGCCAGTATCAGAGACAAGATCAGAGCAAAGAATAAGCCCCAAATAGCCATCTCCATGGTGGTGCCCAGATACTTCAGCAGTATCGGCAACAGCTCTAGCATGTAATTAAAGTCAAATCCCATAATCTATCTCGTATTTTTATTGGAAGTGTTGTTATCTTTCGAAGTACGGTTATATCAGGCTTTTTAATCGGTTACACAAAAGCAAAAAGCCCACCGCTGTGTAAAGCAGTGGGCCTTCAATGGAGAAAGTGAGTCATTACTTCTGAGTAATGTCCGCACCAAACCATTTCTGAGAGATACTTTCTAGCGTACCATCTGCGCGCATTGCTGCTAATGCTTCATTTACTTCTGCTTGCAGTTTTTTACCGTTGTCGTTGTCAACGAAAGGCCAAGCGTTTTCAATTGTTTCGAATGGCTGACCTGCTAGTTGTAATGGTAGACCAGTCTTCTTGATAAGCTCTAGTGCTGATAGGCGATCCATTACGAATGCATCGGCACGACCTAGTGCTACATCATGTTCAATACCTGTATCGTAGGTCTTCACATTGATCTTGCCGTCTTTGTCGTAGCTGCGAAGCAGTTGTTCAAAGTTTGAGCCTAGGTTTACCGCAACTGTCTTGCCATCTAGGTCTTCGATGCCTTTGATGCTGTCATTACCTTTACGAACGGTAATCTGTGCGCCGTCTACTACGTATGGGTCTGCGAATAGGTATTTCGCTTTACGTGCATCCGTCATAGTAATTTGGTTTGAAATGGTATCGATTCGACCCGTTTCAAGAAGACCGAACAGACCAGAGAAGTTTGCCGTTACGTATTCAACCTTGTAGTCGTTACGCTTACCGATCTCATCCCATAAATCCACTTCAAAACCTTGTAGTTGGTCTTGTTTAACGAAAGTAAACGGGAAGTAGCGACCAGACATGCCGACTTTAACTTCAGTCGCGGCTTGAACAGTAGCAGCAGAGAGTGCGATAGCCGCAATTGCAGCCTTAATCCAGTTATTCATTTGGTAACTCCTTATATTTATGGGATTGGATGTTACTGGGAAAATGCACAATAGAATAAATAACCAGATGTTATTAACCATAACCAGATTGCATTCCTGATTTGGGGATAACTAGCAAGGATCCGGGCATAAGTGGATCGTTATGTGAGTAAATTAGGGGCAAGATGTGTGGATCCACCGATTAATTACAAATTTATTGTGAATAACTTGGATCTTATTCACTGGATCTGTGATCAATTGCTGGTGATCTGACTTATCAACAGGTAAAATTAGCAGTCATTTCATATTACTTAAATAGAGTGGGGGCACCGTGTCATCTTCGCTTTGGTTGCAGTGTTTGCAACAGCTTCAAGAAGAGTTACCAGCTACAGAATTCAGTATGTGGGTTCGTCCGTTACAAGCGGAGCTCAATGACAATACTCTAACTCTATTTGCTCCGAACCGATTCGTACTCGATTGGGTTCGTGATAAGTACTTAAATAGCATCAACCGCTTGCTGCAAGAATATTGCGGTAATGATATCCCACATCTGCATTTTGAAGTGGGAAGCAAGCGCGTGGTTGCACCAAAGCCAGCGACACCAGCACCGACTCGTACACGTACGGCAGCCGATGTGGCCGCTGAGTCATCTGCTCCGGCACAATTGCAAGCTCGTAAGCCTGTTCACAACACGTGGCGTGATGAAGAGCCTGTAGCCGTGGACATTAACCACCGTTCCAACGTGAACCCTAAGCATAAGTTCAATAACTTTGTTGAGGGTAAGTCGAACCAACTGGGTTTGGCAGCAGCTCGTCAGGTGGCGGATAACCCAGGCGCGGCGTACAACCCTCTATTTCTATACGGTGGCACAGGTCTAGGTAAAACTCACTTGTTGCACGCCGTAGGTAACGCCATTGTTGATGGCAAGCCAAATGCGAAAGTGGTGTACATGCACTCTGAGCGTTTTGTTCAGGATATGGTAAAGGCACTGCAAAACAACGCGATCGAAGAATTCAAACGTTACTACCGTAGTGTTGATGCATTGCTTATCGATGACATCCAATTCTTCGCTAATAAAGAGCGTTCTCAAGAAGAGTTCTTCCATACCTTTAATGCGCTGCTTGAAGGCAACCAACAGATCATCCTAACTTCTGACCGCTATCCAAAAGAGATCAACGGCGTAGAAGATCGTCTTAAATCTCGCTTCGGTTGGGGTTTGACGGTAGCGATTGAGCCACCAGAGCTTGAGACGCGTGTTGCGATCTTAATGAAGAAAGCAGAAGACCACCAAATTCACCTTGCGGACGAAGTGGCGTTCTTTATTGCTAAGCGTCTACGCTCTAACGTTCGTGAACTTGAAGGCGCATTGAACCGTGTGATTGCTAATGCAAACTTCACAGGTCGCCCGATCACGATCGATTTCGTACGTGAAGCACTGCGTGACCTTCTTGCACTGCAAGAGAAGCTGGTCACCATTGATAACATTCAAAAGACAGTGGCTGAGTACTACAAAATCAAAGTAGCCGATCTCCTGTCTAAACGTCGTTCTCGTTCTGTTGCTCGTCCACGTCAATTGGCGATGGCACTGGCGAAAGAGCTGACTAACCACAGCTTGCCTGAGATTGGTGATGCATTCGGTGGCCGTGACCACACGACCGTACTGCACGCTTGTCGTAAGATTGCTCAGCTGCGTGAAGAGAGCCACGACATTAAAGAAGATTATTCGAACTTGATTCGTACCCTTTCTTCTTAATACACAGTATTCTTAACCTTAATAAGCAGAATCTTGGCCACGCACTATGATGTGTGCCATTTAGACCGTAAGAGCAAGATATGAAATTTACCATTGAACGTAGTCATCTGATTAAGCCATTACAACAAGTGTCTGGCGCGCTAGGTGGCAGGCCAACGCTTCCAATTCTAGGAAACCTACTGATTAAAGTAGAAGATAACGTGTTGTCGATGACAGCAACGGATCTAGAAGTTGAACTGATCAGCCGTGTAACGCTTGAAGGTGATTTCGAAGCAGGCAGCATCACTGTTCCTTCTCGTAAATTCCTAGATATCTGTCGTGGTTTACCTGATAGCTCAGTCATCACTGTGGTATTGGATGGCGACCGTGTTCAAGTACGCTCTGGTCGTAGCCGTTTCTCATTGGCAACCTTGCCTGCGGCTGATTTCCCAAATATTGAAGACTGGAGCAGTGAAGTTGAAGTGTCAGTAACACAAGCTGAGCTACGCGGTCTTATCGAGAAAACTCAATTCTCAATGGCGAACCAAGACGTTCGTTACTACCTCAACGGTATGTTGTTTGAGATTGAAGGTTCTATCCTGCGCAGCGTCGCGACTGATGGTCACCGTATGGCGGTATCTCAAGCACAGCTAGGTGCGGATTTTGCTCAAAAGCAGATCATTGTTCCTCGTAAGGGTGTTCAAGAGCTAGTGAAGCTATTGGATGCTCCAGAACAGCCAGTAACGCTGCAAATTGGTAACTCAAACGTGCGTGCTGAAGTGAACAACTATGTCTTCACTTCTAAGCTCGTTGATGGTCGCTTCCCTGATTATCGTCGTGTAATGCCGCAAAATACCACCAAAACGCTAGAAGCGGGTTGTGATGAATTACGCTCTGCATTCTCTCGCGCTGCGATTCTTTCGAATGAAAAATTCCGTGGTGTTCGCGTTAACCTTGCTGATAGCGAGATGCGTATTACCGCGAACAACCCAGAGCAAGAAGAAGCGGAAGAGATGCTAGACGTTACCTTCGACGGTGATGCACTAGAGATTGGCTTCAACGTAAGTTACGTATTGGACGTTCTGAACACACTGCGTTGCGAACAAGTTCGTATCTCAATGTCAGACGCGAATGCGAGTGCTTTGATTGAAAATGCACAAGATGACAGCGCAATGTACGTTGTTATGCCAATTCGCTTATAAGCGTTGTTTGTGAATCAACCATGTTTACCGATCAACAACGTTTACCTACCGAGTCGTGATTGAAGATTAATATGAAGACGTTATGCCTTTATCGCGCTTAATCGTTAAGCAGTTTAGAAATATTGAAGCCTGTGACATTCAACCGTCATCAGGCTTTAACTTTCTTATAGGGGCTAACGGAAGCGGCAAAACCAGCGTCCTTGAAGCGGTGTATCTGCTCGGACACGGCCGCTCATTCAAGAGTTCACTCACCGGTCGTATCATACAAAACGAGTGTAGTGAGCTGTTTGTACATGGCCGTTTTATGACCTCGGATCAATTTGAGCTGCCAATTGGCATTAATAAGCAGCGCGATGGCACGACAGAGGTTAAAATAAGCGGTCAAACTGGGCAAAAGTTGGCTCAGTTAGCTCAAGTCTTACCTTTGCAGTTGATTCACCCTGAAGGGTTTGATTTACTGACAGATGGACCTAAGCATCGCCGAGCATTCATTGATTGGGGAGTCTTCCACAGTGAGTCGGGTTTTTATGATGCTTGGGGTAGGGTAAAGCGCCTCAATAAACAGCGAAACGCATTATTGAAAACGGCAACCCACTATCGAGAGTTGAGCTATTGGGATCAAGAACTGGCCCGTTTAGCTGAAAGTATCAGCCAGTGGCGTGCCACCTACGTTGATCAGCTTAAAGAAGTCGCCGAAGAAATCTGCGCGACCTTCCTACCTGAGTTTGAGATAAAGATTAACTACTATCGCGGTTGGGATAAAGACACCCCATACGCCGAGATATTAGAAAAGAATTTTGAAAGGGATCAGCAGCTTGGTTACACCTTTAGTGGACCAAACAAAGCGGATCTAAAGATAAAAGTGAACGGCACTCCTGTGGAAGATGTCTTGTCACGAGGTCAATTGAAGTTGATGGTGTGTGCATTGCGAGTAGCACAAGGGCAACACCTCACTCAAATGACAGGAAAGCAGTGTATCTATTTAATAGATGACTTCGCTTCCGAATTAGATAGCCAACGCCGCGCACGTCTTGCTGAGTGTTTAAAGGCGACCGAGGCTCAAGTTTTTGTAAGCTCTATTACCGCTGATCAGATTGCAGATATGCATGATGAAAATAGCAGGATGTTTCATGTGGAACATGGCAAAATAGAGCAAGGATAATTAGTCAGAGAGTAACTATGTCAGATAATTACGATTCATCGAGTATTAAAGTACTGAAGGGTCTGGATGCGGTTCGTAAGCGTCCTGGAATGTACATTGGCGACACGGATGATGGTACCGGTCTGCACCACATGGTCTTCGAGGTAGTAGATAACTCTATTGATGAAGCACTTGCTGGTCACTGTAATGACATCATTGTTACTATCCATGAAGACAATTCAGTATCGGTACGCGATGACGGCCGTGGTATTCCAACTGAACTACACCCAGAAGAGCAAGTGTCTGCTGCTGAAGTAATCATGACGGTTCTTCACGCTGGTGGTAAGTTTGATGATAACTCATACAAGGTATCAGGTGGCTTGCACGGTGTTGGTGTTTCAGTAGTAAACGCACTGTCTAAGCAGGTTACTCTTACTATCCACCGCGGTGGTAAAATCCATACTCAAACGTATCACCACGGTGAGCCGCAAGCTCCTCTTGCTGCTATCGGCGATACAGATAAAACGGGTACAGAGATTCGTTTCTGGCCAAGTGAAGATACATTCTCAAATGTACTTTTCCACTACGATATTCTTGCTAAGCGTCTACGTGAACTGTCGTTCCTAAACTCTGGCGTATCTATCAAGCTAATTGATGAGCGTGAAGAAGATAAATCAGATCACTTCATGTTTGAAGGTGGTATTCAGGCGTTCGTTGATCACCTAAACACCAACAAGACACCGATCATCCAAAAAATCTTCCACTTCGACCACGAACGTGAAGATGGGATCACTGTAGAAGTAGCGATGCAGTGGAATGATGGTTACCAAGAAAACATCTACTGTTTCACAAACAACATTCCTCAACGTGATGGTGGTACTCACCTTGCTGGCTTCCGTGCTGCGCTTACGCGTACTCTGAACAGCTTCATGGACAAGGAAGGCTTCTCTAAGAAAGCGAAGACTGCGACTTCAGGTGATGATGCTCGTGAAGGTCTAACTGCTGTAATTTCGGTGAAAGTGCCAGATCCTAAGTTCTCAAGCCAAACTAAAGACAAACTAGTATCTTCTGAAGTGAAGTCTGCGGTTGAGCAAGCGATGGGTGAGAAACTGTCTGAGTTCCTAATTGAGAACCCGGGCGAAGCTAAGATTGTTTGTTCTAAGATTATCGATGCAGCACGTGCTCGTGATGCCGCTCGTAAAGCGCGTGAAATGACTCGTCGTAAAGGCGCTTTAGACCTAGCTGGCCTACCGGGTAAGCTTGCTGACTGTCAGGAAAAAGATCCTGCACTGTCTGAACTATACATTGTGGAAGGGGACTCTGCTGGCGGATCAGCTAAGCAGGGGCGTAACCGTAAGAACCAAGCGATTCTTCCACTTAAAGGTAAGATCCTCAACGTAGAGAAAGCTCGTTTCGACAAGATGCTTTCTTCACAAGAAGTTGCAACGCTAATCACAGCACTTGGTTGTGGTATCGGCCGTGACGAATACAACCCAGATAAACTGCGTTACCACAACATCATCATCATGACCGATGCCGATGTCGATGGTTCGCACATTCGTACGCTATTGTTGACCTTCTTCTACCGTCAAATGCCAGAGCTAATCGAACGTGGTTACATCTACATCGCTCAGCCACCACTTTACAAAGTGAAGAAAGGTAAGCAAGAGCAGTACATCAAAGATGAAGATGCAATGAACCAGTACCAAGTATCATTGGCACTAGACAACGCAGCTCTACACGTTAACCCTGATGCACCAGCATTGGCAGGTGAAGCGCTAGAGAAGCTTGTTCAACAATACAACTCTGGTATCAAACTGGTTGAGCGCATGAGCCGCCGTTACCCGCATGCACTGATGCATGAAATGATCTACATGCCTCGTCTAACTGCAGAGCAGTGTCACGATGAATCAGCAGTAGAAACTTGGGGTAAGCAGCTGGTTGAGCAACTAAACGCGAAAGAGGTTGGTGCAAGCCAGTACTCTCTAGAAGTTGAAAAACATGAAGAGCTAGGTCTAAGCCTACCTAAGATTGTGGTTCGTACTCACGGTGTGACACACGAACATGCGCTAAGTATTGAGCTATTCAACTCGAAAGAATACGGCAAGCTAGCAAGCCTAGCAGAAGCACTAGACGGTCTTATCGAAGAAGGCGCTTACATCAAACGTGGTGAGCGTACTCAAGCGGTAACGAACTTCGTTGAAGCTCTGAACTGGTTGGTTAAAGAGTCTCGTCGTGGTCTAAGCCTACAACGATACAAAGGTCTAGGTGAGATGAACCCAGATCAGCTTTGGGAAACCACAATGGATCCTGAAACTCGTCGTATGATGCAAGTAACGATCGAAGATGCGGTTGGCGCTGACCAACTGTTCACCACGCTAATGGGTGACCAAGTTGAGCCTCGTCGTAACTTCATCGAAGAGAACGCATTGAAGGTTGCCAACTTGGATGTGTAGATTGTCCCCAAAAGCAATCTAAATTCCGTAAAAGACTGCCAGAAATGGCGGTCTTTTTTGTTTTTAAGTGATTGAAAAATAATGGGCTAGAAAAATATTTAAAAATAATCCCTTGAAACTGTTTTGTTCAATCCACATATCTATTTATGAAGAGGATGACTGTCTTGCTCTACAAGAGAAGAAACAGAACCTTCATTACCGCTGACGAAGTGTCGCTCAATAGAGGATAACTTTTGCAGCACACAACTTAAAAATTGATTCATTGTCATGTCCCAGTGTTGTCGCCAATAGAGGTGAAGCCCGAGGAATGCGAATTGAATCTCTTAGCTGTTTACTGGATCAAACAGGTTCGATCTAAGTAAAATTCACGGCTAAGACTATTGCTTACTAAAAGGATAGCATTATGAGAACTGTAGATTTCACTCCACTTTACCGCAACGCAATCGGCTTCGATCGTCTATTCAACATGATGGAAGCGAACACATCGAAGAACTCTTCTGGCGGTTACCCTCCATACAACATCGAGCAAAAAGACGAGAACAACTACCGTATTACTATGGCCGTTGCTGGTTTTGCTGATGACCAATTAGATCTTACTCAGAAAGAGAACATGCTAATTGTTAAAGGTGAGCGTAAAGCAGAAGTAGAGAAAACCTTCGTATACCAAGGTATCGCAGAGCGTGATTTCGAGCGTAAATTCCAACTGGCAGACTACGTAAAAGTGGTAGGCGCAAGCATGGAAAATGGTCTTCTTCACATCGACCTAGAACGCGAAATCCCAGAAGCGATGCAACCTCGTAAGATTGCTATTAATGGTAATAGTCTACTAGAAGGCTAATACCCGTCATACTTGAAGCTACAGCGTTGTTGACGTCGTAAATTCCCCCTAATCACATAGGTTCCCTATGCTCATTGGGCTGAATTTTCTAGTCGCCTAGCTGAACCCCCAATTATTTAGGGTATTCAAGTGACAAAAACAATCGGGAAGTAAAAGTGAAAGAGCACCCAATGAGGTGCTCTTTTTGTATTTGGTCTACGGTAAGCTAAAAGCTCTGATTACTGCTCTGAGTAAGCCTTTTTCACTTCTTCAGCAATGATCTTAATGCCTTTCTGCATCGCTTCATCGTCTTGTACGTAGTTCATACGTAAGCACTGGTGAGCATGATCCCACTCGTCTTCTTGACCGATAAAGAAGTATTCACCTGGAACAATCAATACGCCGCGAGCTTTCAATCTGTCATACAGCTCCATTGTCGTGATAGGCAATTCATCAAACCATAACCACAAGAAGATAGCGCCTTCTGGTTTGTGGATTCGAAAGCGTGGATCGTCGATAGTGTCTTGCAGCAGTTCAACAGCGCGCAAAGACTTATCTTTATAGAAAGGCTTAATCACTTCGCTGCTTAAGCGTAGTAAGTCACCGTTCTCAATCATATGGTTGGCAATCGCAGGACCCACACTGCTTGGCGCTAAGCTGATAATGCCATTCATGTTAGTCAGCGCTTGCGTAACCTCTTCGCTCGCGATCACGATACCGCAACGCACACCTGGCAAACCAAGCTTAGATAGGCTCATACACAGAATTGTGTTTTCATTCCAGAACGGTTCCACGTCTTCAAAGATGATGTTTGGAAATGGTAGGCCGTAAGCGTTATCGATCAGTAGCGGGATGTTGTTTTCACGTGCGAGTTTGTCCAACTTACGCACTTCTTCGTCTGTCAGCACATTACCCGTAGGGTTGGTTGGGCGAGAAGCACAAATAGCGGCCACTGAGTCATCAACCTTGAGTTGTTCAAAGTCGACGTGGTATTTGAACTGACGGTTTTCTAGCAGCTCGATCTCTGGGTGGTAAGAGATAAAAATGTCATCATCAATCCCTGCATCACCGTAGCCTATATATTCAGGAGCGATCGGCAGCAAGATTTTCTTGTGTGAACCGTCTGGTTGTTGACCTGCTAATAGGTTAAACAGGTAAAAGAAGCCGCTTTGACTGCCGTTAGTCAGGCTGATGTTCTTTTCGCTGATGTCCCAGCCATAGGTCTCTTTTAGCATTGCAGCTAATGACTTAATGAAGCTGTCTTTGCCCTGTGGACCATCGTAGTTAGCGAGGGCGGCGATGAGTTCTCCACTGGCGAGCATGTCGGCACTGGCTTGGTTAAAGTAATCGAGCATGGCTGGGATAGCGGCTGGGTTGCCACCACCGAGCATGATAGCGCCTGGAGTGCGCAGGCCATCATTCAAATCATCCATTAAACGAGTGATTCCAGAGTATCGATTAAACTTTTCACCAAACTTAGAGAACTGCATTACTTATTTTACCTAATTCATTGTGATTGCTTGTTATGTGTCATTAAGGCAGACCTTATGCCTGCCATCAGTGTGTTCCTTGAACATACCGCAATGTTTTTGCGACGCATAGCGCCAAATGCTCTAACACGAAAAAAACTTCTATAAAGTTTGGCTAATGAGTGACAGCTTGCCTATTGAACGTGCTTTTAGTGATCAAAAAGGGGACGCCGAAGCTTCCCCTTTGATTAATTTCGTTTGAAAACCATGCGTGCTTACTTCGAACCGGTATACACAACCAACACCTTGTCATCTTGGTATTGGCGTTCGAAGGCGTAATAGCCTTTGTTGTTGCGGATGATGTGCTTACCTTGCGCGATGGCTGGGTGGCGTTGGCGAAATTGGCCAAGCGCTTGCCAGTGTTCTAACAACTCTGCACGCTCGCCGGTGATTTGATCCCATGGCATATCCGAGCGAGTGCCTTGCATTGGATCGGAACCTGTTGGGCCAAAGTCACGGGCGATTTCATCACCGTAATAGATCTGTACCGCGCCCGGAGCAAGCATTAATGCATTCGCGGCTTTGGTTTGTTTAGCAAAGTCACTGCCGTGCTGTGTCCAGAATAGCGATGTATCGTGAGACGATAGGTAACTCAACACGTTGAACTCGCTGTCACTGTTGATCTTGTCTGCGTAACGGAGGTAATCAGCATCGAGATCGGATAGACACTTAAGCGCCTTAGGGGCGATATCGCTTTGGAATTCAAAGTTGATGATCGAATCAAAACCGTTAGCGAAGTAATCTGACTTCACCACGCTGTGTGCCCACACTTCGCCTGTCATCCAAAATGGCAGGTCATCCAAGGCTTTGTCTGGGTTGTTCTGCTTCCACTCAGCAAGTGCTTGATTGGTGCTCTCCTTCAATTCAGCCCAAGCGTCCAGTTCAACGTGCTTGGCGGTATCAACCCTAAAGCCATCAACGCCGTATTCACGCACCCAATCAGATAACCAAGTAATTAGATGTTCTCGAGGTGTTTTAAGTTCATCGGTCGCGCTGGTGGATTTGTTGCGATAGAAGTTCGGTAGCCCAGTGGTTTCTGTCGATTCTGTTTTGAAATCGGGCAGGTGCGCCAAAGACATGGTGAGGTTGTTGTAACCCGGAGAATCATAAGCGCCGATATCGCTGCGCAGCCATGCCTTGCCCCACCATTTTTCCCACGCTTCTTTATCGCTGTATGAGATGTAGTTATTGAAGTAGTGCCAGTTTTGGCCTTTAGCGGGTTGCCAGTCTGTCCAGTTTTCGCCAAGTGTTTTTGTTGCTTCTTCATCGGTGAGGTTGAGTTTACCAAAGTCGAACTCTTGCATATCAGCAAGTGTGGCGTAACCAGTGTGGTTCATTACCACGTCCCACACGACACGAATGCCTTTGCTGTGCGCGGTATCGATGAAGGTTTTCAGTTCATCTTCTGTGCCCATGTTGTCATCAAGCTTGGTCCAATCTTGGTGGTAGTAACCATGGTAGCCATAATGCTTGAAATCACCGCGATCACCACCGCCAACCCAACCGTGGATCTGTTCTAACGGAGACGTTATCCAGATAGCATTAGCACCGAGTGATTCTATGTAATCGAGCTTTTCGGTTAAGCCTGCTAAATCGCCGCCGTGGAAGGTGCCGATTTCTTCTTGTCCGTCTTGGCTGCGCCCGTAACTGTTGTCGTTGTCAGGGTTGCCGTTGTGGAAGCGGTCGGTCATCACGAAGTAAACCGTGGCGTTATCCCAACTAAATTCAGCTTTGGTTTCGGGTTCAACCTTTTCTAGCAACAAGACACCTTGGCTATTTTCTGCTGGCTGCATGGTGACGCTGCCATTAGTTACTGTGACTTGTTTGCCTGAAAGAGCGTCTCTAACCACGGTGCCATTATCAAAGGTTTGAGCAACGTCGATGATGGTTGGTTCGTCACTAGGAACCGGACAAGCAAAGCTTTGTACTTGTTGTTGCTTCGGCTTTATCTGAACGGTCAGCTCATTGGTTTGTGGATTGAGCGTAAACTGATAGGTGTTAGCGCGAAAGACCTTGATATCTAATTCAGACTTCTCGGCGCAGTCGTCTAGGCGAAGGGGTTTATTGAATTTGATGCGGTTTTCTTCAGCCAGTGCATAGTTGGTGCCACAGGTATTTTGAGTATCGCTGATAGAGAAGGTATAGCTACCTTTAGCGAGTTCCTGTTCAGCAATAACAGTGCCTTTTCCTGTCGATTCAAATACGACAGTGTTGTTATCAATCGTCAGCAATAAGCTGTCATCACTGGTTTGGCTGCATGCGCTGAGTGCGAGTATTGAAAGCGCGAGTACTGTTTTTTTCATTGTTCCCTTCCCCTGAATAAACAGGTCAATTATAGCAAACAATGCCCTCTACAGTCTGAGCGCTGATTCATTCAGATAATCAATAACACCTCTACAAACAAATGCTTGGTTCACAAAAACAAAAAGGGAAGCTTTCGCTTCCCTTTGGGTATTTACCTTTAGTTGCTCAGAGTATGACTTAAAGCAACTGCCTCACTCGTGCTTATTTTTGCAGTAGAGAGATGTCAGCAATCTGTAGGAACAGGTTACGTAGGTTGTTCAGTAGCGTTAGACGATTCTTCTTAAGCGCTTCGTCATCAGCCATAACCATTACGTTATCGAAGAATGCATCAACCGGTTCACGTAGATCAGCAAGCTTGCTTAGGGCTTCTTGGTAGTTGCCTGTTGCGAATGCTGGCTCTAGTGCTTCCGTCATTACTTCAACGTTTTCAGCCAGTGCTTTCTCTGCATCTTCTTGAAGAAGCGTTAGGTCGATTTCAGCTGGTAGCTCGCCATCGAATTTCGCAAGGATGTTACCTACACGCTTGTTCGCTGCTGCTAGTGCTTCTGCTGCTTCCAGTTCACGGAAGTGAGAAACCGCTTTAACACGTTGGTCAAAGTCAGCTGGCTTAGTTGGACGACGTGCTAGTACCGCTTGGATGATATCAACGCTGAAACCAGCATCTTGGTACCATGCACGGAAACGACCTAGCATGAAGTCGATAACGTCAGCTTCTACGTTTTCGTTAGTCAGCTTGTCGCCTAGTAGCTCTTTCGCTTTACCGATCAGATCCGTTAGGTCTAGGTTGTAGCCGTTTTCAACGATGATACGTAGTACACCTAGTGATGCACGACGTAGCGCGAATGGGTCAGAACCTTTAGGTGCTTGGCCAATACCGAAGATACCTACGATAGTGTCTAGCTTGTCTGCCATTGCAACTGCAGAAGAGATACCCGTGCTTGGTAGATCGTCACCAGCGAAACGAGGCATGTACTGCTCGTAAAGTGCTAGTGCAACTTGCTCGTCTTCACCATCGTGAGTTGCGTAGTGCATGCCCATTACACCTTGTGTATCCGTGAATTCGAATACCATAGATGTCATTAGGTCACACTTAGCCAGTAGGCCTGCGCGCTTAGACTTCTCAACGTCAGCATCGATTTGCTCAGCGATGTAGCCAGCAAGCTCTGTGATGCGGTCTGTTTTGTCTTTGATAGTACCAAGCTGCTTCTGGAAGATCGCTTGGTCTAGTTCAGGAAGACGGTCGATCAGCGGATGCTTACGGTCTGTGTTGAAGAAGAACTCAGCATCAGCAAGACGTGGACGTACAACTTTCTCGTTACCTTCGATAACGTGACGAGGCTCTTTAGACTCGATGTTTGATACGAAGATAAAGTTAGGAAGTAGCTTCTTGTTTTCGTCGTAAACAGGGAAGTACTTTTGGTCACCCTTCATGGTGTAAACCAAAGCTTCAGAAGGTACTTTTAGGAACTCTTCTTCAAACTTCGCTGTAAGTACTACTGGCCATTCAACCAGAGACGTTACTTCTTCAACAAGGTCATCTTCTAGGTCAGCTTTACCGCCAACCGCTGCTGCCGCTTTTTGAGAGTCAGCAAGGATGATCGCTTTACGTGCTTCGTAATCTGCCATTACTTTACCGCGCTCTTCTAGGATCGCAGGGTATTGGTCAGCTGAATCGATTGTGAACTCTTGTTCGCCCATGAAACGGTGGCCACGGATAGTACGAGCAGATGCTACACCTAGGATTTCGCCTTCAACAAGCTCATCACCTAGTAGTACTGTCAGTGTTTTCACTGGACGGATAAACTGAATGTCTGAGTTACCCCAGCGCATTGCTTTAGGAATTGGTAGGCCAGCTAGTGCTTTCGCAGCGATGTCCATCACCAATTCTTGAACAGGTTTGCCAGCTACTTCTTGTTTGAAAAGAAGCCACTCGCCTTTGTCTGTTTTCAGACGGTCAGCTTGCTCAACAGTGATACCGTTACCACGAGCCCAACCTTGTGCTGCTTTAGTCGCGTTGCCTTCTGCATCGAATGCTACAGAAACAGCAGGACCACGTTTTTCAACGACTTTGTCCGCTTGGCCTTCAGCCAGTGCTGTTACTTTAAGTGCTAGACGACGAGGTGCTGCGTACCACTTGATGCCTTCGTGAGAAAGCTCAGCTGTTTTAAGACCTGCTTCAAAGTTAGAAGCAAATGCTTCTGCTAGAGAACGAAGTGCTGTTGGTGGAAGCTCTTCCGTACCCAGTTCAATTAGAAAATTCTTCGCCATGATTATTTGTCCTTCTTACACATTGGGAAGCCAAGCGCTTCACGTGACGCGTAGTACGCCTCAGCAACTGATTTAGTCAGGTTGCGGATACGAAGGATGTAACGTTGACGCTCTGTTACAGAGATAGCTTTGCGCGCATCAAGGATGTTGAATGCGTGGCCTGCTTTTAGAATGCGCTCGTAAGCTGGAAGCGGAAGTGGCTTCTCAAGCTCAAGTAGCTCTTTACACTCTTTTTCGCACTGGTCGAAGAAAGTGAATAGGAAATCTACGTCTGCGTGCTCGAAGTTGTATGTTGATTGCTCAACTTCGTTTTGGTGGAATATGTCACCGTAAGTCACGTTAGAACCGTCTGGTGCTACGTTCCATACTAGGTCGTAAACAGAATCTACTTCCTGAATGTACATTGCTAGACGCTCGATACCGTAAGTGATCTCGCCAGTTACTGGCTTACACTCAAGGCCGCCAACCTGTTGGAAGTAAGTAAACTGAGTTACTTCCATGCCGTTTAGCCATACTTCCCAACCAAGACCCCATGCGCCTAGTGTTGGGTTTTCCCAGTTATCTTCAACGAAGCGAATGTCGTGAACAAGTGGGTCAACACCAAGAACCTCTAGTGAGCCTAGGTACAACTCTTGGATATTGTCTGGCGATGGTTTTAGCGCTACTTGGAATTGGTAGTAGTGCTGCAGACGGTTAGGGTTTTCACCGTAACGGCCATCAGTAGGACGACGTGAAGGTTGTACGTAAGCTGTAGACATTGGCTCTGGGCCAAGTGCTCGTAGACATGTCATTGGGTGAGAGGTGCCTGCACCTACTTCCATATCTAGAGGTTGAACAATGGTACAACCGTTTTGAGCCCAGTAATCCTGCAGCGCGAGGATCATTCCCTGGAAGGTTTTGATATCGTATTTTTGCATAGTCAGGTTCGCGCGATTCTTTTAAATGAATGAGAAAAATAACCTCTGAGTATACCGAGATATTCGTAAAGCGAGTAGGGGTAATCTTGTTTAATTAGTGGTCTAAAATGTCGTTTAGTGGATTTTTTTGCCTTTAATGTTTGTTTTTCGGCACAAGTGGATATTTTGATAAGTTTGACACTTGTGTTTGACTACGTGGGTGATTAGAATCTCGCGGTCTTTGGGGAGTAGCTTACTTATTCATATCCTATTGAATGAGTTCGTTCGTCAACATAATTGATGCAAAATCATCATGGCGTTCGAGGCAACCACCACCTTGGTGGCGCTTAGCAAGACCTTAGACAAGCATCGTGAACCGGGATGGGGCGCGAGGTTTGTCTTTGGTTAAATATAATAATCTCCATCCCAAATGAGCATGTCGTGAGCGTTTTAGCTATTTCAATTACAACTGTGGCCCTTGCCGAGATCGGTGATAAAACCCAGTTGCTGTCCCTTTTGTTAGCCAGTCGATATCGAAAACCGATACCGATCATAGCTGCTATTTTCTTTGCCACTATCGTCAATCATGCCCTCGCTGCATGGCTCGGTGTGGTGATCGCAGATTACCTGTCGCCAGAAGTCTTAAAGTGGGTGCTGGTGGTCAGTTTCATTGCGATGGCAGGCTGGATTCTGATTCCCGATAAGTTGGACGATGATGAACAGATATCAAACCGAGGCCCATTTGTCGCCAGTTTTATCGCTTTCTTTATTGCTGAGATTGGTGATAAAACCCAGATAGCGACCTCCATTCTAGGGGCTCAATACGCGGATGCATTAACTTGGGTGATTCTAGGTACGACCATCGGTATGTTATTGGCGAATGTGCCAGTAGTGATCATCGGTAAGTTGTCGGCAGACAAGATGCCGCTTGACCTGATTCGTAAGATCACGGCCTTGTTATTCGTCGGTTTGGCTATTGCTGCTGCGTTCTATTAATCGGTGATCTTGAGGCCAATCATACTCAATCAGTAGAGTAATGTGTTGTAGGTCATACTCTTACAGTATTGTGGGGTTTATCGAGCGAACGGACATATAACTGTCATACTTGTCATGATATTTTAATCTTGTGAGTTAAGAACACGAGGGCATGATTATGTTGACGCGTTATATGGGTATTACTCCACAAAGCCAAAGCTATCTATTTACCTTTGGTTTGGCTCTTACATTACTAGGCATGGTGTTGACGGACATGTGGCTACCAATGGTAGCTGGTGCGATGATCATGACTGCGCTTGCCGTCGAGGCCTGGATTCGGGTGTCGCATATTATTCCTATGCGAAAAGACATTCGATCGCTTCAACATCAGCTTGAGCATCTGCAAAATAGATCGAGAAACGAATAAACAAAAAGCCGCTTGTACTCTGAGTTCTGCAAAGAACATAAGGTACGAGCGGCTTTTTTGATGCTTGATTCTAGGTGGGGCTTACGCCTCCAATCCCTTTCTGATCAAATACTGGTACGGCAAAGTTTCTGTCGCTTGGCCTACCAACTGGTGATCCATGAATCGACAAAAGCTCGGGATATCTCGAGTTGTCGAAGGATCGTCAGCTTTTACCAGTAACACATCGCCATCCTGCATGTTTCTAATTGTCTTCCTGACCATCATTACTGGTTCTGGGCAACGCAGGCCTTCAGCTTCTAAAGTATGGGTTGCCAGTTCAGGTTTGAATGTCATGGTTTGTATCTCTATATCTATCTAACGAGTGAATAATACGTCTGCAGAAAAAATATGCAATAAGTGCTTGGCAAACAGAATCATTTCCTATAACTTAGTTAACAAGTTGATAACAACTTGAAACAAAGGCAACTAGCTAAGGAGTGGCGATGTTGACAGGATTAGATAGATTAACAATTTATTCGGTTCTCTGTTTTATTTCTTTTTGTGCGTTAGTACTACGCTCATCGACAGAGACCTCACTGATGCCTATTTTTGGCATAGTAGCAACGATTATTGGTATTTGGGTTGAGATGCGCCGTTGGCAAGGTGTAGCCGAAGAGCAAGAGCACTAACCCGAGTACAACAAGCAAATTCCGATACGACAACATTCCGACACTATCCCCAAATTTTCTTGGGCTTCCCCGCGTAATTGCGGGATTTTTTTTATCTAAAGCATGCTATAAACAACTTAGTGACTAATGATCATTGTATACAGCTAGGTAAGTGGCGTGGAATTAGAAGACATCTATCGTAGAGACCTGAATTTATTGGTCGCTTTAAAGGTATTGATTGAAGAGGGCAGTGTTAGCCAGGCTGCGATTCGTCTTAACTTAAGCCAGTCGGCAACCAGCCGAGTATTAGGGCGCTTAAGAGAGTTACTCAACGATCCCTTGTTTACGCGTCAAGGTCAGCACCTTATCCCCACCAAAAAAGCACTTGAGATCAGCCAGCGCATTGATCAGCCTTTAGAGTCATTCCGTCAGTTACTTAGCCCTAGTGATTTCGATCCTTACTATTGCAGTGAGCGCTTTTTGATTGCGACCACTGACTACGCAATGCAAACCATCTTACCTTATGCACTGCCGAAGATTTATGAGCAAGCTCCGAACATCTCTTTGGAGTTTGCACCGCTGCAGCATGAACATTTGTTTAAGCAGCTCAGTACCGAGCGTGTTGATATGGCGATTTGCCGCCCAAGTGGTAGCGTCGCACCACTTCATCAAGAGGTGTTGGGGCCTGTGGGCGTGTCGTGCTTACTATCTAATAATCACCCTTTGGCTGACAGTTCGTTGAGCCTTGAGGATTATGTGTCTTTACCTCATGCAATGATTGCGATCAGTGATGGTGTTAAGGCGTTATTGGATAACGCCTTAACCAATCAACAACCTCGTAAAATGGTGCTGCGCGCGTACCACCTTGAAGCCGCATTGGCGATTGTCGATAGAATGCCGCTCGTGATCACTGTACCAGCCGATCTGGCGTACTTGGTTGCAGAGCGTTACGACTTAGTCGTTAAGCCGCTGCCATTCGAGTTTATGCCATTTGATTACTCGCTGATCTGGCACTCCCGTTGTGATTCTTCTGCCTCACAACAGTGGCTAAGAAGAGTGGTAAAAGAGGAGTGTGGTGAGCTGATTCAAAAACGGATTGCGGATGTTGGCTTGGGGTAGGTTTTATATTGAATAGCAAAAAGGGCTGATAATGATCAGCCCTTTTGTTTTTGCGTGTTGCTTTTAGAGTGCTAGCGATTACAGCTTAATAACTACACGACCAGTGATTTGACCGTTAGTGATGTCTTCTGCTGCTTGAATTGCGTCATCTAGAGACACTTCTTTAGTTGCTTGAGTGTAGAAAGACTCTGGTAGTAGCTCAGCAAGTTGTTCCCACGCTTTAATGCGTTTTTCACGAGGGCACATTACTGAGTCCACACCTTGTAGACGAACGTTACGCAGAATGAATGGCATTACCGTTGTTGGTAAATCAAAGCCGCCAGCTAGGCCACACATTGCTACCGCACCGTTGTAATCAATTTGCGCCAATACTTTCGCAAGTACTTTGCTGCCTACCGTATCGATAGCACCAGCCCACAGTTGTTTCTCAAGTGGTTTTGCTGGTTCTTCTAGTTCTGCACGTTCAACAATGCGTGTCGCGCCTAGTGATTTAAGTAGTTCACCGTTTGAAGAAGCTCGGCCAGTAACTGCTGCTACTTTGTAACCCAGTTGGTTCAATAGAGTGATAGATACGCTACCTACACCGCCACTTGCACCTGTTACAAGGATTTCACCGTCTTCAGGTTTGATACCAGCATCTACGATAGCTTGCACACAAAGCATTGCAGTAAAGCCAGCTGTACCAATCGCCATTACTTTCTTAGCGTCAAGACCTGCTGGCATAGGCACTAACCAGTCACCGTTTAGGCTTGCTTTCTCAGCCATGCCACCCCAATGACCTTCACCAACACCCCAGCCAGTTAGAACCACTTCGTCGCCCGCTTTGTAGCGTGGGTCATCAGATTGTGAAACCACACCAGAAAGGTCGATACCAGGAACCATAGGGAAGTTGCGAACAATGCGCCCTTTACCTGTAATCGCCAAACCATCTTTGTAGTTCAAAGAAGAGTAGCTCACATCGATCTTCACGTTACCCTCTGGTAGTAGAGACTCTTCAATTTGAGAAACTGATGCGATAGTTTTTTTGTCTTCTTGGTTTAGTACAAGTGCTTTAAACATGATCTGCTCCGTAGGAGGAATATTAGGAAACTGAAGTAACTTTAGTTGAATCATCCGAGAAAAAATAATGAAACATCAACATTGAATCTATGCGTTCTATGCATACATATTATTGGGTGCTTTTCTCTGACTAGACTTGCTGAACGAATCTGTACATGACTTTATAGTCAGATATAAAAAGTGCAGCTATATAAAGATAGCTGCACATAAGATTACCCGACAAGTTTTACAACCAAAGAGCGCTAAGGGCGTTCAAATACCGTTGCAATACCTTGGCCTAAACCAATACACATGGTCGCCAAGCCGTATTTCACGTCTTGTGCTTCCATTAGGTTGATTAGGGTTGTAGAGATACGAGAACCAGAACAACCCAGTGGGTGACCCAGTGCAATTGCACCGCCATTAAGGTTTACTTTCTCGTCAACCACATCCAGTAGACCTAGGTCTTTAGCACATGGTAGGGATTGAGCAGCGAACGCTTCGTTTAGCTCAACCACACCCATGTCTTCAATCGTTAGACCTGCACGCTTAAGTGCTTTCTTGGTTGCCGGAACTGGGCCGTAACCCATGATTGAAGGATCGCAGCCTGCAATAGCCATAGATTTCACTCGAGCACGAATCTTAAGGCCAAGCGCGTTGGCTTTCTCTTCACTCATGATCAACATTGCCGATGCACCATCAGACAGAGCCGATGATGTACCTGCTGTTACTGTGCCGTTGGCTGGGTCAAATACAGGACGTAGCTGAGATAGGCCTTCTACTGTGGTTTCTGGGCGAATCACTTCATCGTAATCTAGAGTAAACAGTGAACCGTCTGCAGCGTGACCTTCTGTCGGTAGAATTTCGTTTTTGAAACGACCTTCAACCGTTGCAGCTTGTGCACGAGCATGTGAACGCGCAGCGAATGCATCTTGGTCTTCACGGCTAATACCATGCAGTTTGCCAAGCATTTCTGCTGTTAGGCCCATCATGCCTGCGGCTTTTGCTACGTTCTTTGACATTCCAGGGTGGAAATCAACGCCGTGTGTCATTGGTACGTGACCCATGTGTTCCACACCACCAATTAGGCAGATTTCCGCATCACCAACCATGATTGAGCGAGTTGCATCATGCAGAGCTTGCATAGATGAACCACATAAACGGTTAACAGTGACGGCACCAATTTCAATCGGTAGGCCAGCCAGTAGCGCGGCGTTACGTGCAACGTTGAAGCCTTGCTCTAGGGTTTGTTGTACACAGCCCCAGTAGATATCTTCAATCTCAGAAGGGTTAACTTCTGGGTTACGCTCTAAAATGCCTTTCATCAAATGTGCAGACAGATCTTCAGCACGAGTGTGACGGTAAGCTCCACCTTTGGAACGTCCCATTGGGGTGCGAAGGCAATCAACAACAACTACATTATTCATTTTGCTATTCCTTTTCCAAATGTGGGTTACAGAGAACTGGCTTGTTGAGCGTCGTAAAAGCTTTCGCCTTTCGCTGCCATATCAAGCAATAGTTGAGGAACTTGGTACATTGCACCTAAGTCTTGGTAGCCTTTCGCCATTTCTACGAAGTTACCAATACCCACACTGTCTAAGTAGCGGAATACGCCGCCTCGGAATGGAGGGAAGCCTAAACCGTAAACCAGTGCCATATCCGCTTCTTGCGGTGTCGCGATGATGCCTTCTTCTAAACAAAGCACCACTTCGTTGATCATAGGAATCATCACACGTTGGATAATTGTCTGGTCATCAAAATCTTGTGGCTGTTCGCATACGTCAGCCAAGATTGGAAGAATGTCTTCAGAGAAGGTCTTCTTCGGGCGACCGCGTTTGTCTACGCTGTATGTGTAGAAGCCGCTACCGTTTTTCTGACCGTATTTTTCAGCAACATAAAGTGCATCAATCGCATCACGGCCTTCTTTACCCATACGCTCAGGGAAACCTTGTGCCATTACAGCTTGTGCGTGGTGTGCTGTGTCTAGTCCAACAACATCTAGCAAGTACGCAGGACCCATAGGCCAACCGAACTTACGCTCCATGACTTTATCGATCTTAGTGAAATCAGCACCGTCACGTAGCAACATGCTGAAGCCGCCAAAGTAAGGGAAAAGTACACGGTTAACGAAGAAGCCTGGGCAGTCGTTAACAACGATTGGAGACTTACCCATCTTCGCTGCGTAAGCGACAACGCGATTGATTGTCTCTTCTGAAGTCTGTTCACCACGGATGATCTCAACCAAAGGCATGCGGTGTACTGGGTTAAAGAAGTGCATGCCACAGAAGTTTTCTGGGCGCTTCAGTGATTTCGCTAACAGGTTGATTGGAATCGTAGAGGTATTCGATGTTAGAACGGTGTCTTCACCAACCAAACCTTCCACTTCGCTCAGTACTGCAGCTTTTACTTTCGGGTTCTCTACTACCGCTTCAACAATCACATCTGACTGTTCTACACCTGCATAATGCAGACTTGGAGTAATAGAAGACAGAATATCTGCCATCTTGAAACCGTCTAGGCGACCGCGTGATAAGCGCTTATTCAAAAGCTTAGATGCTTCGTTCATACCTAGATCAAGCGATGCTTGTGCGATGTCTTTCATCATCACAGGCACGCCTTTCAATGCTGATTGGTAAGCAATACCGCCGCCCATGATACCTGCGCCAAGTACGGCTGCACGCTCAGTTGCTTTGTTTGCTGACTTACCCGCTTGTTTCGCTAAGCCTTTGATGTACTGGTCATTCAGGAATAAGCCAACTAAAGCTTTTGCTTCTTCCGATTTCGCTAACTTAACGAAGTGCTTACGTTCGATGTCGAGTGCTGCATCGCGATCGCTACGTGCTGCTTCTTCAATCGCAATCACAGAAGTGATTGGCGCTGGGTAGTGAGGTCCTGCTTTTTGAGCGACTAGGCCTTTAGCCATGGTAAAGCTCATCATCGCTTCTAGTTTGCTTAGTGAAAGCGCTGATGTTTTTTGTTTACGGCGTAGCTGCCAATCGAGTTTTTCATTGGCTGCCAGAGAGACGGTGTTGATCGCCGATTCTAATAACTGGTCTGTATCTACAATGGCATCTAGCAAGCCAACCTTAAGCGCTTCATCAGCACGGCATGCTTTGCCTTGAGTGATAATTTCCATTGCGCTGTCAGCACCGATAACACGAGGCAGGCGCACACAACCGCCAAAGCCTGGCATGATGCCAAGTTTGGTTTCAGGTAGGCCAATGCTGGTGGTCTTGTCACCGATACGGAAATCGGTAGCCAGTACACATTCACAGCCGCCGCCAAGGGCATGGCCACGCATCATTGAAAGAGTTGGGACAGGAAGGTCTTCGAGCTTGCTGAAGATTGAATTCGCGAATCTTAACCATTCATCAAGTTCTGCTTCTGGCTTAGCGAATAGGCCAAGAAATTCAGTGATGTCTGCGCCTACAATGAACGCGTCTTTGTTTGAAGTTAAGATTAAACCACGTAATCCTGCGTGAGCATTAAGAGCGTCTAACGCTTTGTCTAGTGATTCTAAAGTAGCAAGGTCGAGTTTGTTTACAGAGGCCGGAGCGCAGAAGCTTAATTCCGCAATACCATCTTGTAATTCCTTTACCTGTAGGGTGTTAGCTTGGTAAATCATTGTCTATCTCCATGACATACAATCCACGATTGTTTGAGAGAATCTTGTTATCTTTCTATTATTGTAGAATACCTGGTAAGACCAGTTATCTTAGTCTGTACCTCTGCTTGGTGAATTTCAATACATTTTTTAAACAATTGTTTAACATTGTGCGATGGCACAGATCCTCTAACCCTTATTATTCACGCGTGATACACTTCGCCGCTCTTATTAATTAAGTTAACGATATGAATGAACAGCCCTATTTAATACCGTCTGCGTCGGCTCTGTTTGAAGAAGAGATAAAAAAGAGCGTCTTTATTACTCATCTTGCTCATACTCCAAGTGTAGAAGCTGCCAAACAGTTCGTAGAACAGGTAAAGAAAGAGCATTCTTCAGCGCGACATAATTGTTGGGGCTTTGTGGCGGGTCGACCTGAAGATTCAATGCTTTGGGGTTTTAGCGATGATGGTGAACCCTCAGGTACTGCGGGTAAGCCGATCTTGGCACAACTGTCTGGTTCTGGTGTGGGTGAGTTAACGGCTGTGGTGACTCGTTATTCAGGTGGAATTAAGCTTGGAACTGGTGGTTTAGTTAAGGCCTATGGCGGAGGAGTGCAACAAGCTCTCAAGCTGCTTCAAACAATCGAGAAAAAAATAACCACAAAATTACGGCTAGAGTTAGACTATGGCTTTGTGCCAATTGCGCAATCCATCATGGCTCAGCATCAAGCTGTTGAGGTCCAAGCGGATTATGGTGTTCAAGTTGAGCTTATTATTGAAATAGAGCTCCTGCAGGTAGATTCGTTTACCCAAACCATGATCAATAAAAGCGGTGCTAAGGCACTGGTAACGAAAGTCAAAGACAACTAGGAAGTGTGAAGCATTTCGCTTCGTTCAATAGCTCATGCAATTTCGCTCAATTATTCGAATCGTCGGATTATTATTAGCACTTTTTAGTGTATCAATGCTCGCACCAGCGCTAGTCGCACTTATCTATCGAGATGGTGCGGGTGTGCCATTTGTGACGACTTTTTTCGTTCTATTGTTTTGCGGAGCAACTTGCTGGTTTCCGAACCGCCGCTATAAACATGAATTGAAAGCGCGTGATGGTTTTTTGATTGTTGTTTTGTTCTGGACGGTAATCGGTAGTGCGGGTGCGTTACCGTTTTTGATCGCTGATAACCCGAGTGTTTCGGTAACCGATGCCTTCTTCGAATCCTTTTCTGCATTAACTACTACAGGGGCGACGGTTATCGTCGGCCTTGATGATCTCCCTAAGGCAATTCTGTTTTACCGTCAGTTCCTACAGTGGTTCGGTGGTATGGGTATCATCGTATTGGCGGTAGCCATTCTTCCTGTTCTTGGTATCGGTGGCATGCAACTGTATCGTGCTGAAATACCGGGTCCTGTTAAAGACAGTAAGATGACCCCACGTATTGCTGAAACAGCAAAAGCGCTGTGGTACATCTATCTAAGCCTAACGATTGCTTGTGCAGTAGCGTTTTGGCTTGCCGGTATGAGCTTCTTTGATGCCATCAGTCATAGTTTCTCTACTATTGCTATCGGTGGTTTCTCAACGCACGATGCAAGCATGGGTTATTTCAACAGCCCTGTTATCAACATGATTACGGTTGTGTTCCTGCTTATATCTGCGTGTAACTACTCACTTCACTTTGCAGCATTTGCTTCAGGTGGTGTGCATCCTAAGTATTACTGGAAAGATCCTGAATTCCGCGCTTTTATCTTTATTCAAGCAGTGCTGTTTTTGGTTTGTTTCTTATTACTACTGAATCACCATTCTTATGACTCGTATTACGACGCTTTCGATCAAGCCTTGTTCCAAACCGTGTCTATATCTACCACTGCTGGTTTCACTACGACTGGTTTTTCAGAGTGGCCACTGTTCTTGCCCGTACTGCTTTTGTTCTCTTCTTTTATAGGGGGATGTGCAGGTTCTACGGGTGGTGGTATGAAAGTGATTCGAATCTTACTACTTACTCTGCAAGGTGCTCGTGAAATGAAGCGTCTTGTTCACCCGCGTGCTGTCTATACCATCAAGGTTGGTGGTTCTGCACTACCACAACGTGTCGTGGATGCGGTTTGGGGCTTCTTTTCTGCATACGCATTGGTTTTTGTGGTTTGTATGTTGGCTCTTATTGCAACCGGCATGGATGAGTTGAGTGCTTTCTCTGCCGTAGCCGCGACATTAAATAACCTTGGCCCGGGCCTTGGCGAAGTAGCGGTGCACTTTGGCGATGTGAATGACAAAGCAAAATGGGTACTTATTGTATCTATGCTGTTTGGCCGACTAGAAATCTTCACCTTATTAATCTTATTGACCCCTACGTTTTGGCGTAGCTAAGGACAACATTGTGGCAAAAGCTCTATTTTTGTATTCAAGCCGTGAAGGCCAGACCAAGAAAATCTTGAACTATATAAAAGAAGAAATGAATGAGTTCGAATGTGAGCTTCAAGATCTGCACACAATTGGTAATGTCGACTTTGCTCAATATGACAGAGTATTGATCGGTGCATCGATTCGTTACGGTCACCTTAATAAGAAGCTATATCAATTCATTGATGCCAACCTTGCTCAGTTAAAGTCAAGCAAGGTTGCGTTCTTCTGCGTGAACTTAACAGCGCGTAAAGAAGATCAAGGTAAAGATACGCCTGAAGGAAGTGCTTACATTAAGAAGTTTCTTATAAAGTCTCCGTGGCAGCCGACGTTAATCGGTGTATTTGCCGGTGCCCTCTATTACCCACGTTACAACTGGTTCGATAAAACCATGATTCGCTTCATTATGAATATGACGGGTGGTGAAACGGATACAACTAAGGAAGTTGAGTACACAAACTGGGAAAAAGTCTCTTTGTTCACTGAAAAACTAAAGAATATGTAAGAGAAAAGCCTACTTTTGAGGCGTTTTGAGTTCTTTTTAATCGAACGAATAAAAAAACGAGAAAAACTTCAAAAAGGGCTTGCCAGTGTGATCGAAATCTCTATAATGCCACCTCGCTGACACGGGATGGCTTCTTAGGAAACCAAAACGAATCAGCAGGTCAAATTAGCCAAGCTAAGAGCTTGAAAAAAGTTTTGAAAATAGTGGTTGACACTAAAACTTAAATCGCTAAAATGGCCGTCCGATTTGAGCGAAGCTCAAAAAAGGAAAAGCTCTTTAACAATTTAAACCTATCAATCTGTGTGGGCACTCGTTGATGAATATCAAAACGTTTTATCGTTAGATAAAACAGATTCTTCGGAATCAAAATTGATTTCAATGAACTAAGTGACCAATACGAATAATTACTTTCTTTATAGAGAGGGGTTATTTGGCACAGTCAATTCATTATCATTCTGTTGGAATGGTAATAGCTTTAGAATTACATGTTCATGTTTACATGAATATTAGTTTTGAAGTCAGTATTCGTTGAGTCACAAAATCTTAAATTGAAGAGTTTGATCATGGCTCAGATTGAACGCTGGCGGCAGGCCTAACACATGCAAGTCGAGCGGAAACGACACTAGCAATCCTTCGGGTGCGTTAATGGGCGTCGAGCGGCGGACGGGTGAGTAATGCCTAGGAAATTGCCTTGATGTGGGGGATAACCATTGGAAACGATGGCTAATACCGCATAATGCCTACGGGCCAAAGAGGGGGACCTTCGGGCCTCTCGCGTCAAGATATGCCTAGGTGGGATTAGCTAGTTGGTGAGGTAATGGCTCACCAAGGCGACGATCCCTAGCTGGTCTGAGAGGATGATCAGCCACACTGGAACTGAGACACGGTCCAGACTCCTACGGGAGGCAGCAGTGGGGAATATTGCACAATGGGCGAAAGCCTGATGCAGCCATGCCGCGTGTATGAAGAAGGCCTTCGGGTTGTAAAGTACTTTCAGTTGTGAGGAAGGGGGTAGTGTTAATAGCGCTATCTCTTGACGTTAGCAACAGAAGAAGCACCGGCTAACTCCGTGCCAGCAGCCGCGGTAATACGGAGGGTGCGAGCGTTAATCGGAATTACTGGGCGTAAAGCGCATGCAGGTGGTTCATTAAGTCAGATGTGAAAGCCCGGGGCTCAACCTCGGAACTGCATTTGAAACTGGTGAACTAGAGTACTGTAGAGGGGGGTAGAATTTCAGGTGTAGCGGTGAAATGCGTAGAGATCTGAAGGAATACCAGTGGCGAAGGCGGCCCCTGGACAGATACTGACACTCAGATGCGAAAGCGTGGGGAGCAAACAGGATTAGATACCCTGGTAGTCCACGCCGTAAACGATGTCTACTTGGAGGTTGTGGCCTTGAGCCGTGGCTTTCGGAGCTAACGCGTTAAGTAGACCGCCTGGGGAGTACGGTCGCAAGATTAAAACTCAAATGAATTGACGGGGGCCCGCACAAGCGGTGGAGCATGTGGTTTAATTCGATGCAACGCGAAGAACCTTACCTACTCTTGACATCCAGAGAAGCCAGCGGAGACGCAGGTGTGCCTTCGGGAGCTCTGAGACAGGTGCTGCATGGCTGTCGTCAGCTCGTGTTGTGAAATGTTGGGTTAAGTCCCGCAACGAGCGCAACCCTTATCCTTGTTTGCCAGCGAGTAATGTCGGGAACTCCAGGGAGACTGCCGGTGATAAACCGGAGGAAGGTGGGGACGACGTCAAGTCATCATGGCCCTTACGAGTAGGGCTACACGTGCTACAATGGCGCATACAGAGGGCAGCAAGCTAGCGATAGTGAGCGAATCCCAAAAAGTGCGTCGTAGTCCGGATTGGAGTCTGCAACTCGACTCCATGAAGTCGGAATCGCTAGTAATCGTGAATCAGAATGTCACGGTGAATACGTTCCCGGGCCTTGTACACACCGCCCGTCACACCATGGGAGTGGGCTGCAAAAGAAGTGGGTAGTTTAACCTTTCGGGGAGGACGCTCACCACTTTGTGGTTCATGACTGGGGTGAAGTCGTAACAAGGTAGCCCTAGGGGAACCTGGGGCTGGATCACCTCCTTATACGAAGATACTCACGATAAGTGTCCACACAGATTGATTAGGTTTAGAAAAGCAAAGAGAAGAAGAACTCCCAAGGTTCTTCGAAGTTTGTTTCTACTTTTTAAAGTGGAGATAAATTAGCAGTGTCCCGTTCGTCTAGAGGCCTAGGACACCGCCCTTTCACGGCGGTAACAGGGGTTCGACTCCCCTACGGGATACCATTGGGTCGTTAGCTCAGTTGGTAGAGCAGTTGACTTTTAATCAATTGGTCGCAGGTTCGAATCCTGCACGACCCACCATTTCCTCCCAAGGAAATAAAAAATATGGGGCTATAGCTCAGCTGGGAGAGCGCCTGCCTTGCACGCAGGAGGTCTGCGGTTCGATCCCGCATAGCTCCACCATTCCTTCCATAAGGAATTAAAACTTTTATGGGCGATTAGCTCAGTTGGGAGAGCACCTGCCTTACAAGCAGGGGGTCACTGGTTCGAGCCCGGTATCGCCCACCATCTTTAAGCATTCTCTTCGGAGAGTTTTTAAAAATGAGTTAAAAGTTTAACACTTTGAAACTCTTGCTCTTTAACAATTTGGAAAGCTGACTGATTGATTACTTACGAGTAATTCAATCAAATTTAAAAGTTCTCAATGTTTACCTTTTAGGTAAACACAACAAACACATTCAAGTGTCTTGTATTCGAATCAAACCTAGTTTGATTCACATTGAGTCCGGCAAACAGTCATTAAGAATTAACCCTTCTTAATGACAACCAAAAACCTTGGTTAGTTGCCATACATTAAGACCCTTTCGGGTTGTATGGTTAAGTGACTAAGCGTACACGGTGGATGCCTTGGCAGTCAGAGGCGATGAAAGGCGTAATAACTTGCGATAAGCCCAGATTAGGTAGTAATAACCTTTGAGTCTGGGATTCCTGAATGGGGAAACCCACTTACATAAGTAAGTATCCTGTTGTGAATACATAGCAACAGGAGGCAAACCGGGGGAACTGAAACATCTAAGTACCCCGAGGAAGAGAAATCAACCGAGATTCCGAAAGTAGCGGCGAGCGAAATTGGATTAGCCCTTAAGCTTTTAATGAGACAGATGAAGGCTCTGGAAAGTGCCGCAATAAAGGGTGATAGCCCCGTAATCGACATCTCATCATCAGTGAAAACGAGTAGGGCGGGACACGTGATATCCTGTCTGAATATGGGGGGACCATCCTCCAAGGCTAAATACTACTGACTGACCGATAGTGAACCAGTACCGTGAGGGAAAGGCGAAAAGAACCCCTGTGAGGGGAGTGAAATAGAACCTGAAACCGTGTACGTACAAGCAGTAGGAGCACCTTCGTGGTGTGACTGCGTACCTTTGTATAATGGGTCAGCGACTTAATTTTAGTAGCAAGGTTAACCGTTTAGGGGAGCCGTAGGGAAACCGAGTCTTAACTGGGCGTACAGTTGCTAGGATTAGACCCGAAACCAGGTGATCTAGCCATGGGCAGGTTGAAGGTTGAGTAACATCAACTGGAGGACCGAACCGACTAATGTTGAAAAATTAGCGGATGACTTGTGGCTAGGGGTGAAAGGCCAATCAAACCTGGAGATAGCTGGTTCTCCCCGAAAGCTATTTAGGTAGCGCCTCGGACGAATACTACTGGGGGTAGAGCACTGTTAAGGCTAGGGGGTCATCCCGACTTACCAACCCTTTGCAAACTCCGAATACCAGTAAGTACTATCCGGGAGACACACGGCGGGTGCTAACGTCCGTCGTGGAGAGGGAAACAACCCAGACCGCCAGCTAAGGTCCCAAAGTATAGCTAAGTGGGAAACGATGTGGGAAGGCTCAGACAGCCAGGATGTTGGCTTAGAAGCAGCCATCATTTAAAGAAAGCGTAATAGCTCACTGGTCGAGTCGGCCTGCGCGGAAGATGTAACGGGGCTAAGCTATACACCGAAGCTGCGGCTACGTACCTTAGGGTGCGTGGGGTAGGGAGCGTTCTGTAAGCCGTTGAAGGTGGTCTGTAAGGGCTGCTGGAGGTATCAGAAGTGCGAATGCTGACATGAGTAACGATAAAGGGAGTGAAAAACTCCCTCGCCGGAAGACCAAGGGTTCCTGTCCAACGTTAATCGGGGCAGGGTAAGTCGACTCTAAGGCGAGGCCGAAAGGCGTAGTCGATGGGAAACGGGTTAATATTCCCGTACTTCTTACAATTGCGATGGGGGGACGGAGAAGGCTAGGTGGGCCTGGCGACGGTTGTCCAGGTTCAAGTACGTAGGCGGGTGGTTTAGGTAAATCCGGACCGCTACTAACGCTGAGATACGATGTCGAGCTACTACGGTAGTGAAGTCATTGATGCCATGCTTCCAGGAAAAGCCTCTAAGCTTCAGATTGTAAGGAATCGTACCCCAAACCGACACAGGTGGTCGGGTAGAGAATACCAAGGCGCTTGAGAGAACTCGGGTGAAGGAACTAGGCAAAATGGTACCGTAACTTCGGGAGAAGGTACGCTCTTATCAGTGAAGTCCCTTGCGGATGGAGCAGACGAGAGTCGCAGATACCAGGTGGCTGCAACTGTTTATTAAAAACACAGCACTGTGCAAAATCGTAAGATGACGTATACGGTGTGACGCCTGCCCGGTGCCGGAAGGTTAATTGATGGGGTTAGACTTCGGTCGAAGCTCTTGATCGAAGCCCCGGTAAACGGCGGCCGTAACTATAACGGTCCTAAGGTAGCGAAATTCCTTGTCGGGTAAGTTCCGACCTGCACGAATGGCGTAATGATGGCCACGCTGTCTCCACGAGACTCAGTGAAATTGAAATCGCTGTGAAGATGCAGTGTACCCGCGGCTAGACGGAAAGACCCCGTGAACCTTTACTACAGCTTGGCACTGAACATTGAACCTACATGTGTAGGATAGGTGGGAGACTATGAAACCGCGTCGCTAGATGTGGTGGAGTCGTCCTTGAAATACCACCCTTGTAGTTTTGATGTTCTAACGTTGGTCCCTGAATCGGGATTACGGACAGTGCCTGGTGGGTAGTTTGACTGGGGCGGTCTCCTCCCAAAGAGTAACGGAGGAGCACGAAGGTGGGCTAAACACGGTTGGACATCGTGTGGTTAGTGCAATGGCATAAGCCCGCTTGACTGCGAGAATGACAATTCGAGCAGGTGCGAAAGCAGGTCATAGTGATCCGGTGGTTCTGAATGGAAGGGCCATCGCTCAACGGATAAAAGGTACTCCGGGGATAACAGGCTGATACCGCCCAAGAGTTCATATCGACGGCGGTGTTTGGCACCTCGATGTCGGCTCATCACATCCTGGGGCTGAAGTCGGTCCCAAGGGTATGGCTGTTCGCCATTTAAAGTGGTACGCGAGCTGGGTTTAGAACGTCGTGAGACAGTTCGGTCCCTATCTGCCGTGGGCGTTGGAAAATTGAAGGGGGCTGCTCCTAGTACGAGAGGACCGGAGTGGACGAACCTCTGGTGTTCGGGTTGTCATGCCAATGGCATTGCCCGGTAGCTAAGTTCGGAATCGATAACCGCTGAAAGCATCTAAGCGGGAAGCGAGCCCTGAGATGAGTTTTCCCTGACGCTTTAAGCGTCCTTAAGGGTTGTTCAAGACTAGAACGTTGATAGGCAGGGTGTGTAAGTGCTGTGAGGCATTGAGCTAACCTGTACTAATTGCCCGTGAGGCTTAACCATACAACACCCAAGGGGTTTTGTGGACTCAAAGACAGACCTTGAATGAGTTTGAAGAGACACTTTTAAATTACAGTTTTCCGAATTTTAAAATTTGCTTGGCGACCATAGCATTGTGGACCCACCTGATTCCATGCCGAACTCAGAAGTGAAACACAATAGCGCCGATGGTAGTGTGGGGCTTCCCCATGTGAGAGTAGGACATCGCCAGGCTTTAATTTCGTTATTTGCATAGCAAGTAACAACCTCAACAGTGTACTAATCTGTTGATGACAATTTGTTGGAGGGATGGCTGAGTGGTCGAAAGCACCGGTCTTGAAAACCGGCAACCGTTAATAGCGGTTCTAGGGTTCAAATCCCTATCCCTCCACCACTATTCATCAAAAAAAGCCTTTGATTATCAAAGGCTTTTTTTGTATCTGTAAGACTTGAATTTGCTTCGAAACAACGAGGTAAGTCAATGTATATACAAAAATCTCCCCACGGCGTCTATTACGCACGGATTTGTACTCCAGCACAGTTGAAAGCGTTGGGATTCCCATTCGATCTAAAAATCAGCCTTCGAACAAAAGACCCTAAGCTAGCTAAAGTCATTGGCTTAAGCCTTGTCAGTGCTGTCAAAGAGGCCTTTCGTACTACAGACTCTCTGTGCTTTTCAGAGTTTCAGTTGCATCTAAAAGGCATCTTGTCCCACCACCTGAACTTACAATCACAAAAGCAGGATGATCGCTTACATTTAGGTTGTATAACTTCCATAAGTCATACTTCTAAGCGTTTGAGTGAAGAAAAGCATTGGAGTGAAGCGTTAGAACACTTTCTAGAGTTCAAAGGGGTTCAAGGGGTCAGTGCATTGACTGTCCATCAGTTGAAACAGCGCATTACCTTTTTCTTTGAGAGCACTACGCCATCTGGTTTATCAACAATAACTGCGATGGCACTGATGGAGTACATTAAGACTCTCAATAGCTCTAGTCTTTCAGCAAAAAGCTGTAAAGATTACTACGCCGCGCTGAGTCAATTTATACGTTGGTGTGCGACCATGTCTTTGATTGAAAGAAACGTGTCTGCAGATATCAAAGCGACTTTCAAGAAGTCTATAAAAGCTGATAAGCAGCGCTCAAGGTGGTCAGAGAGTCAGCTTTCAACACTCTTCTCATCTGAGCAGTTTCAGCAAGTGGATAATGGTTTCTACTGGGTTACTTTATTGCTCACGTACATGGGGATGAGGCCGAATGAAGTGTGTCAGCTACGTACAGAAGACGTGGTCGTTAGCGGTCCAGTCCCTTACTTAAACGTAACAGATGAAGGTCACGGACAGCGGATCAAGAATCGTTATGCTCTGCGACAAGTCCCCATTCATCAGAGTCTAATCAAACATGGCTTTCTTGAGTATGTTGAGCTTCGTAAGAACAATAGCAAAACCGATCTATTCGATTACAAGCCACTGGGTCTCAACAAGGACTGGAGCCAACAATATTGCCAACAATTCGGCAGACTCCTATCTAAGATCGGATTGAAAGCAGGGCAACGCCCTACTGCGTACTCCCTCCGTCACACTTTCATTGATGTTCTTAAGCAAAAGGAAGTGGCTGAGTCTACAGTCGCTGATATCGTTGGCCATCATCACCCCTCAATGACATTTGGCCGATATGGTAAGCAAACAAAACTGAAACTTATGCTTAGTGCGGTGAACCAGTTCTCACTTCAACTGGGAGGCTCACATGAGTAAGTTCAACTATGATGAGTTGCACACGGTTTATAAGGCGTTCAAGCAAAGCTATTTTGAAGGGGATGAAACCTCGTTGCTTGCGTTATCAAAACAGTATGACTATCAAGATATCCACTGCCTCTATCAGCTTTTGAGCGCCTCGAAGATAAGCCAAGCACCACATCTATGTCATTAATGGCATTAGGAATAGATTGGCAAACACAGCAGGCACTGTTTGGTGACTTTGAAACACTGAGAGAAATTGCAGGGCTCGTAAGCCCTCCTCCCATGTCACACGTAGAGTGTTTTGATGCCTTTGTTCTACCTTATTGGACCATTATGTCAAAGAAAGGGATTGTTCTTATTAGCACTAGAAGCCAAGAGCATTTTACTTTCGTACATCGTGTGTCAGGAGTAGAAATTCAAGTTAATATAAAGCGCTGACTCTCAATGTCATTTTGAAAAACCAAATCTCGTGAACACCTTAGAGCTCACGAGATTTACCTTTAAATTATTATGAAGACCTTATCAATCGAACTCTCGGTCGGCACTCATTCTCCGTTTTTTGGGGGAAGCAGTGTTCAGGTTTTCCCTATTATCTAGGAGGGCGTCTTTCATCCCACATACAAGTGCCTGCTGTATTGGGTTTCCATCCAATTTTGTCATGTGAGCTGACATCCTTCTTTCTAATAAAGTCAGTAGTTCTTTCTCATCTCTTTGTTCAAAGACAAATGATTTCATCAGATCTTGAAAGATGGGAGCTAACGTCTCAATAACGATATGAGTCAGTTTAGCAATCACCTTTTTTAGATATGAGATCGATTTCTCTAACTGTTCATTTTTTTCTTCACTGTGTAGAGCTTTTGATTCTGCCGTTTTGAGCTGTTCTTTGACTGTTGATAGATCGGTTAAGGTTGTATCCAGTTGATTGGTTGCAGTGTTTGTGGCCGATCGTAGTAAGTCTATATCTACATGTAATCTCCTTATTTTTTCTTGTTCCTCCTTTTGTTTATTTTTAACTTCGTTGATGTGTTGATTTAATTGGCTCAACTCCTCGAGCTTCAATGCGATTATTTGCTCAATTTGCAGTTGCTCGTTTTCCAGCATTCTAGTGTGATAATTATAATCCCTTTCACTTTTTTTTTGCTTTCCTTGCCGGCGCATTTCTTTTACTTTTTGTTTATCTTTCTGAAGTTCTTGATTGAACTCCATGCTCAATCCTTTTTCTATGAAGAGGTTTTTATTCATAAACCGCCGAAAACATTCCTGCAACAGCGCTCCATGCTCTGATTGCTCCCTTCTTGTAAAGCACGCTCCTTTCCTGTATTGAATTGGCGAGTGTGAGTGGTCCAAGAAGTTCTTCATCATTTGAGCTAGATTTGCTTTGGCTACTCTAAGATCCCACTCTTTAGTTCGGCTATTTTGCGCGTTAAGGAAGAGGTGGACATGTTCCCCAGTATCTTCATTGAGACTTCTTTCATCGCTATGAACAAACACTGAGATGATTTCATATTCGTTGAAGTAGAGGCGGTAATAATCCATCAGTGCTTCAGCCATTTCACGGCCACAAACAAGGTCCTGAGAAACTTCATTTCGGTGTGGGATGACAAAAATCGACTCTTCTACCAAGTTTGAGTTCAAATTTTTAGGGAACGAAACCAGTTTGTTATGAAGTGAAATGTACTTCTCAAAAGCGTTCAGCCTCTGCTTCTTGCGAGAGAAATCAATACTCCTAGCTTCATTAAGCAAAGAGTCGAGTTTAAGCGGGACATGTTCAGGGGTGCCTAAAATCTTAGCGATAAAATTAGTCCCCTCGGGATTTCCCTTTTCTGATTGTAAAGCGGCTTTTAGTTTCTTCTTATATGCTCTCTTTCTTTGTTTACATTTAGTTAGGCCTTCTTGAGGTTTCTGAGGAAGTCTTATAGATTCGATAAACTGGGATTTATCGTCATTGCTCAATTCATCAAGTTTCGTCCATTGGTTATTGATATATACTTCGTTGAGGTGACTGAGATCTGGATTCCATTCAATGGTTTCAGATTTCGCATTTTCATCTCGGATACTATGTCCTGCTGACTTCTTAAGCTTGGCCTGTTTTTCTGCTGTGCCGGAATACGGAAGCGTTGAAAAAAAGCATGTGATGGCTTTATTTTTCATTGTGTAGTCCTCGGGTTGTGTGTTGTTGTGTTGGGGTTAAGGGGCGTAGCCCCCACCAAGAAGCTTTCGTTCATCTTTTACGCAGTAAAAGTGTTGCGAAAGTGTCCTTGGTTACGATGTCGTTATCTTTTTGAAAGCCGGTGTCGAGACACCGGAATGAGGCAAATTAAAGGATGGGTTTGTCGACCGAATTTGCAGCTTTCTGAAAGTGCAAATCAATCAGGTTGGGGTAGTCTTTTGCGTCTTCTTCAATCCACTTTGAGTAATGCTTATAAAGCATATCTAGAGTGTTGTGCCCTAGTTGAGACCTTATCCAATAAAGATTTGCCCCACTCAAAATAGCTTGAGATGCGAATGTATGACGGGCCTGACTCGCACCTCGATGAGCGACGTTGGCTGTAACGAGCCAGTTTTAAAGGTGCGATCTATTGCTTTATCTTTTTGGTAAAATTTCCCTGTATCAAGATTAGGGAATAGAGGTTTTGCGGTAAGTTTGGTTCGGGTCTTTTGATCACTTTCGGTGATATGGATTTCTTGAGCCGCTAAGCCAAAGATTAAACTTAACTGGTTTTCAATTATCTTTTGGGCTGTCTTAGACAATTGAATCCTACGCTTTGATCCCGTAGTTTTTGGCCTTTTAAAGTGATTAACTACGCAAGCTCTCTCGACTTTAAGCTCTCTTTTTACTGGGTCATAATCATCAACAACTAGTGCCAACCACTCACTTTTTCGAAGCCCTGTATGGCAAGCCAGAAGGACCCCATTTTTAACACTTGAGCAAGCTGCTGCTTGGTGAGTTAAACGGGTTATATCATTCAGTGTGAATGGATTACAGCTAATGGGAGCATTTTGTAAGTTATGGATACCATCAACTGGAGATTGTGTAATAAGCCGATCCCCAACTGCAAACGTGAATACTTTTCGGATAAGTGTCAGGTCTTCATTTAGTGTTTTGTTTGTAAGATCATTGTATACATGTAAGTAGCGAAGAATACAGCTTCGTACGATATCTCGTATGTCGAATTCTCCGAAAAACGTTACGATACGTTTTAACTTAGATCTCCATGCTTTTATTGTTGAGTTAGCGTAAGTTCCTTTTTCAAGTTCGAACATTGTTTCTGCTACCGTGCGAAACAAAAACTTATCTCTGCATTTCATGATGCAAACCTCATTTTTATTTGAGATCTACGTTACAGATTTACAAAAAAACCGTCAATAACACTGGTAAATCATAAGTGCATGATTTTACTATAAAATAAATACACACCCCAACATTATTGCTTAAATAACAATCGCTTAAAAAAGTAATTAAGCGATATCGCATAATATAACCAACCAATCTATTTAACTTATTAATGAATTTTAACCAGCAAAAACCACCATAATTAACCACTAAAATTAGTTAATGATGTTGAATTGGTTATATTTTTAAACATGATCTATTGAAATATGAAATTCATAATTTTTTGTTTATCTGAATCACTTTGATATGTGGGAAGTTGGCTATTTTTAATGGGTTTAGCTATTTCCGCTCAATAGCAGTGTTGTTTGCACCATCTAAGGAATGAAAGAAAAATGTTACGTTTTGGCATATAGTACAAATTAAGTATGACAAAACGTATCATTAAAAATGAATCCATCACAACTCGATAAGCTTAAAAAGCTATCCATATTCACCACCTCAGACGCTGCAAAATTCAATGTAACTCCTGCCGCCCTTTCTCGCGCTGTGGAAAAAGGTGACATAGAAAAACTACAGCGAGGGCTCTACGGGTATATAGGTAGAGAAGAATCGGAGATGCACTCTTTTGCTGAGGTCAGTGTCAGAGCGAAAAAAGGGGTTATCTGCCTTCTATCAGCACTCAGTTACCACAATCTCACTACCCAAGCACCTTTTCAGATATGGCTCAGCATTAAAAAAAACGATAGAGCTCCCAATATTGAGTACCCAAGCATTAAGATTGTTCGTACCAGGGACGTGACGGATTTTGGGGTGATCTCAACACAAGTTGATGGCATCCCTGTTTTAGTAACGGACGTTGAGCGGACGATTGTTGATTGCTTTAAGTTCCGCAACAAGATCGGGATTGATGTCGCGATTGAAGCACTTACAGAGGCAAAAAGAGCTAACAGATTAGAGCAAGGGAAGCTCTGGGAGTATGTAAAGCATTACAGAATGACAAATGTAATGATGCCCTATATGGAGATAATAAACTACAATGGTTAGTCACTTACTTCTAACACGTTGTTACCTTGTTTTATAGAGTGCGAGATTGAACATCGAGCATATTGTAGAAAGCGCTGTGCCCAAACCCGGCAAGCGTCGAGCCCGAGAAATCAGAATCAATAAGTTCTTGCTCCGTCCAGTTCTCACCGATGCCAAGGTGCTTAGCGTACCTGTCTATCAGAGTGTGTTTTATCTGATCGCGCACCGACCAAATTGAGGTCAGATTCTTTGAATAGTTAATACTCGCACACTCATTACAAGCCGGCAGTGCTATCGGTGAATGGCCATTCTTGGCAGTTGCTTGCGCTGTCTTAGGAAATTCAACAAGGTTACGGGAAGGTTCATCATAAAACCAACAGGTGTGGTGCAGGTTGAATGGGGTATTTATGTGTGAGTATTTACCTATGGGGAATGTCTTATTATACCACTATAGCAACCAGCGTTTGATATTCTTTGGATTCGCTAAGGTTAATTGGTACTTTTTGGGAGCTGAAGAGAGCTTCTTAGTATCTACGCAGATATCCAAACGTTTGAGCAAATACTTAATCAGAGCTCGTCGGCAACTAATTGTGAGTGGAGAATCATGCATTCCATAGCCAACTTTCACAATGTGTTGCTGTGCAGGTGATAAATGTGGATTTGGAATGATTTCAATTGCTTCTTCTGTTGTCCAATCTTCATCGTCTTCGATATTAATATCTGATTCATTGAGCAGTTCAGGCTCTCCTCTAAATCTGCTTAACACGAAATCTAAGAACATTGCTCTTTCTTCACAATATGCTCTTACATGCCAACGGAACCCATCAAATACGATGGTGTGTGGAACAATGTTTCGACCTCGCCCCTCAGGATCATGTTGACTAAATGGTGTAGTTTGCGACGGTTGTTATCAAACGTTTTTGGATGAAGATTGTGCTTTAAACAAAACTGAGCGGCAGACTGCTCACTATTGTAATACTTCTGCACAAGGCATAGCCATTCTTGCTGAGATCTATGCTGAGACATTTTCAAGTACCTTTAACAATCAAAGTTAAAGGTTACGACGTTTATTTAAAGGATTGAATGAGTCGATTTAAAGACGTTTACACTAAAAAGCCAATCGTCGCACCACATGCGAAAAACGTTCGGTTGGCTAAGTAAGGTTTACTGGAAAGCGGGCATTGTTTGGTCGCCGGGTTACTTTGTCAGTAGCGTAGGCGTGAATGAACAAGACATAGCGAATTACGTTAGACATCAGGGCGAAAAGGATTCTGGTCAACTCCGCATGGAGTTGTAACAGTAAGTACCCCGTGCATGCACGAGGGTATCTACGCAGGCACTCAGTATCCCTATCCAAGAAGGTTACGCTCCAAAAAGTAATAAGCTTCGTTCTAACTTACATGCCGCCTTTGAGTTTGGACTTAAAAACGATAATGACCCAGCAAGTAATAACTCTAAAGTGAAGTTGGGGTTGAATTACAACCCTACTTCCCCATGTTAACGTGGCTGAGATGTATTGTTGAACACGAAATGTGCAGCAAAGATCAACACGCCCTAGTCATTAGTCACAGTCAATATACCTCGGTAAACGCTTACCAATTAACGTGATAGACTAAATCTGGACAACTCAACAAGGTTTATATTGATACTAGGTACTTCCGAAGTAAATAACCTATAAAGTGCCAGAGAATAGCAACAGATAGAGCCCCTACATAACCATCTACGGCATAATGCCACCCTAAATGTACCGATCCGATTTGAATACAGAAAGCGAAGATCCATAATACGTAACCCAGATTTTTATTTAATCTAAATGACGCCATCGCCATCAGCACAGAAATCGTCACATGCATACTTGGCATTGCCGATATGCCGGAGCCGATATGTGAAGCATCAGCAACATAGGTTTTCCAAAGTATTTGCTGAGCATCTAACGACCACAAATGCATGAAACCACCATTTAACTCTGTATTCAACGCATTTAATCGTTGCATTAAAGGGAGGTAATAATCTTGTTCATAAAAGTGATTAAAATAAACTGGCCCAACAGACGAAAGAAAAACTGCCATAATATTACCAATAACAAACCACGAACTTAAAAACGTAAGTAAAAATTGGTATCTGAGCCGTATATTTTTGCGGTCAAGAATGAAATAAATAAACATTAACCACATAACAAAAAACCACAAATGATATAAAAAATTAATAACCAAAGAAGAAAAAGCACTTGTAAAAATTAAATGAGTGATTTCCCAAGGAGAAAAACCAAAGTGCAACCATTTGTCCAAGTGATACAAATCAAGATCTAAATAATAAAATTTCAGGCTGGGAATGGCAGACTTAATAAAACTGTAACTAGAAATTGGTATGTTCAAGATAAGAATTAATAGAAAAACACCAAACGTTCTTGACACTGGGAAAAATGCATCTTTAAGCTTATCAACAAATTTCCTTACTGGTCTTTGTTCTCTTTGAGTTGCCAGAAAAAAAAGGTAAGAAGGCGCCCAGACCGATAAACTTACAAACATCAAACCAAATATAATTGATAGATAAGTATTAAACTCGAGTTTAAAATCATGATTAGTAATAATGGAAATTAATAACGTAAACGGAGTTGTAATAATTATATAAAATAAAATTAATTTATTTCTTTTAATTTCCACCGACAAAGCGTCAAATAAAAAACTTTTAACATAATAAAAGGGAACTAGTACAAATTTTTTCATACGATGTCTTATTTAACCCAATTCGATTAATTATTATTTTAAAAATGCTCCCATCAACGACATCCAGGAACCTTTATTGTATAGTTTGGACATTGAGTCGAACCAACTTAAGTTTAGTTGTCCTTATGCAATATACAAATTTTCGTGCAGACCAAACATTGTGGTTTGTGCAACGCTTTAATCTATTGACAAAAGTACATCTCTGTTAGCGCCACCTTCTGATAGGATCTAAGCAGCGCCATTAGTCCATTAGTCCATTAGTCCATTAGTCCATTAGCATTATGATATTTCCTTATTTCATAAGCTCCATCGCCAGACGCTATGCTTATCGTTTTTGAGTTAAATAATACCTAAACTCGCTTTGCTCTATGGTTGATATAAGCTCGGGCAATTCAGTGGAATATGGAATAGCTTGAATATCGAGTTGATGAATCCATGCAACGCTCTTAGCGGCAGAGAAAAAACTCATTTCACAAGGATTGGCCATAATAGCTAAATCGACATGGCCACCTCACTTGCTTTTCGCCTAGCCACTTGTCACTTATCATCAATAAAAAAGGTCAATGAACCGGTTGATCAGCGCATGGTTGTATTATTTCCAGCTGATCGGTTATAAAAGAGGTTTAAGCATAAGGTTATGACAAGTAGTAGAAGTGACTTCTCAGTTATCCCTCTCTTCCTTAAATAATTTTGAGTATTTGCGACTTAATGTTCCTTTATGAATACCTAATATTTTAGATGCTTGAGTTTGGTTTCCTCGTGTATAAATCAAAACCTGTTCAATAAGAACCTTGTCAATAATTTTCATAATATAACTAAGATCCGGTGTGTCTTTTTTGGGGTCACAACAACTAAGTCGAATTTCAAAAAGTTCTCGTATTCTAGATTGCTCAATCAAAATCATCACTCCATATTTAAGTTAATTCAGCCAGCAATATAATTAAACATTATAAAAACTTTCGTTTTATATTTAATTCGAGTAACTCACTATAGTCTTCGCTATAATTTTAATTAACCAATATCTCAACTCTGCGATTTTTAGATCGCCCTAATAATGTTGTATTGGATTCCAACGGGACAGACTCCCCCTTAGACAATGAGTTAACTTTAACCATACCTTTCGATTTCAAATACGAAGTAACCGATTCCGCTCTTTTTTTACCTAGTTTATCATTATATTCAACGCTACCAATGTTATCGGTATGCCCAATCACTGTAAATTTCTTCTTTGATGAAGATGTTAATTTAACCAGATTATCTAAAATAGAAATAGAAGCGTTTGTCAATTTAGACTGATCATTTCTAAAATAGACCTTGGCAATAGTACTCCCTATAGCAATATTATCTTCAGTATTTTTTCCTGATTGCTCTTGAACAATTAGGAACTCTCGACAAATGTAATTAATATTGATTCGTTTTTTTATAGCATCTAATAATTCATCATTTATCTTTGCTTGATTGTCAACTTGAACCAAGTAAAATGGACCGGCATTAGGTAAAGCCGATATCGGAAATTTTACGGTAATATAAGTCTCTGTATTAGTGTTTTTTTCCTTGCAGTATCCGTTAAATACAAAATCAGACGCATGAGCGTGACTCAATGTTAAAATAATGCATAATAATAAAAAAGCAATATAGGGAATTCGTTGTTTCATACATTTCTCACTATTATTTCAAAGTTCCAATCTCTTCGGATATCAAATTATAAATGATTTTTAATAAATCGTTAGGGGTTGTAGCATCATAAACATTTTTGGGACCATAACAATCCAGGGTATCTTTTCCTTTATTTTTATAATCGAATGCGATAAAAGCTATTGAAGCTGTTATTGGTTTGCCGGATATGGTTTTACGCGAATTTAACTCTCCCAAAATGTTAGCGCACAACTTATTTTTGGTTAACATAGAAAATCTATTTAGATCAGTATCCTGACCATCGGAAAGAACTACTATTAATTGCCTTGGGTTAGGGTTGCTAACATTTCTAAGGATCTGGGCTGATTTTATTAGGCCTTGATAAGAATGCGTGTTTCCCCCTGGAATGAAACGTGAAAATGTAGATTTAATAACGTTAACATTGTCTGTCAAACCAATAGAATAATACATCCCACCCACTAACCAAACACACACATGTTTTGTCCTTTTAGTTTTCCAGGTGCCTCTTACTGTCGAACTTATTGAACCTTCCCATTGGTCTTGAACATATGCATATTGCCAATCTGTCCCTCTACAATTTCGATATTGATGCCCCGAACGTTGTTCAAGAACATATCGGCCAAATGGTACTATTGCTATTCTATTAACGTCCCTTGTGAAAACCCGTTCTTTGTTATAGAGTGCAATCTGATCTGCAATCGAGTTAATAATTGTCCTAATTTGTGCAATTCTTGTTTTTTTTGAATAACCCCAGTCAGATGTCATGGAGCTAGACATATCAGTAGCAAACACAATATCAATAGCATCACCTTGATATTTTCTGACAGTGCCAAATCCATTTACTTCATATGTTCGCTTAAACCCTACAATATCATTTGTCCCAGGAAACCAAGAGTTATGTTGAGTTTCTACATTTATCTTAACTTCAGAATAACGAGTTCCACTGTCACAATTCATCTGATTACTGGATATACATTCGTTACGATCAATCTGAATAACTGTATTATTTGTTTTATCTTGAATATATTCATCAATGTATCGATTTGCGAGTTTTCTATTTACAGTTAAATCATTGTCACTACTTGCAGAAATAGCAAGTGTGGCAGTTTCCGTTGCATCAGCCAGCCGTGCTTTATTTTGGATAGCTCGTGCACCATCAATTCCTAATGAAGCGATACCGTAAAGGCACCCAGCAAATAAAACAACAAATAAAATCATATGCCCTTTCTGTTTCCTTAACCTATGGCGCATATTACCTCCCTATGGATAAAGAAGAAGACTGAACAGTAGTAAATTTTTTCCCCAAAAAACGTCCTGCAAAATTATCAGTTTCATAACATAAAGTAACTCGGTAAAGAACCGTCTTTCTTCCCCAGGTGGTTGTCACAGACAAGTTACTTAATTGATTAATTTTTCTTGACAAATGGCACCCTGCTCTCACATTTATAGACGTTGAGGAAGCTTGATTCCGAGAATCAAATTTAAGCATTTCCACTGTTCCATTTAGGTTCGTTCGTTTAAAACTGTTTCGATTCGTTCTGGATAGCGAGCGACCAACTATCAAAAGTAAGTCAGCAGCATCACTAGAGCTTAATGTGTTGTTATCTTTACCATAAAGTTCCGTACGTTCTTTTAAGACGTTAACCATAGAATAAGAAAGCCTATCGAGTTGACCTTTCAGAGATAGCTTAACAACCGTATCTCCAACAATTAACAATAACATTGTAAATACAACAGAAATAAGTCCGAATTCGACGGTAAACATGCCTTTTTTCTTATTTCTTAAACTTTTCACGTTGGAACTCCTGAATTACGATAGCTTCACGAGTAAAAGATATACTTCGAGGAACAAAATAAGAAAATAAGGGCTGATAGTCATATGTAACTTGATAAATAGCGATAGGGCTGTTCAGTGCACTTCCACAAATATGTTGCTTTGAAAAACAACTTCCATCGAATTTTTTCAATTGAGAAAGGTCGCGAATGAATGCCACCTTAAAGTTGAATTTACTCGGTTCAATAAAAGCTCCCCACACTGATTGATTTTTTTTTAATGAACGATTAAACGCATGACTATAACGACCTTTGCCTGTTTTTACGGTTGAAAAAATTACTTTAGTATCTCTTGCTGCCTGAGATAATGCATAATCACTTACCGCCATAGTATAAGATATAAATGACAACTCAACTAAAAAAGCACACATAAGAAAAAATGCCATAAATGACAATGAAAACTCTATACTTGCTACTCCGCGTTGTCGATTACAACCCATTATTTTTTTCATATGATTTCTTAATTCACTGTTAAAGTTTCGCTTCGTTGAATATTTTCAATTATTAGTTTAACTTCTGATTGTGTATAATTTTTCAATAATATTTTTTCAGCCATTTTTTCTTTATCCGACTTAATCAAAGAAAAAATTAAATTTGCTCGAACCTTTTCGTTACTTCTTTCAGAAAGATATATCGGAAGTAATAGGTCAACAGCCTGTTCAAACTTACCATCAATTATAAATAACATGGCTAAATTATTTTTTATTTTAATATCATCAATGAAGTTGGCCCTGGCTAATTTAAAGTAATATTTTGATTTTTCTACATTTCCCATGTAGCTATAAATAATACCTAATTGATTTTCAACTTCAGCGTTCCCTTTATCTAATTCAAGGACTTTAAGTAAACATTTTTCTGATTTATCTATCTCACCTAACTCAAACAATGCATCACATTGGATAAAAAGTGCTCTAGAGCTACTCTCAATATTTATCAATTTACTAATAACAAATAAACTTGATTCATAATCACCAATATGAGAATAAGCTTCAGCTAAATTAATTCTCGTATCGCGGTCCTCTCTATTTCTTAATTGTTCTTTATATAAAACAATCAGTTCGGAATAGTTATTTGTATCTATAAGTATCGACTCTTTTGATTTGTCTATTTTTGATTCGATACTCGTATTAGTACAGCCTACAACTAAAATAGTAATAAAAATAACCAACAGACTATTCTTCATAGTTACATTACCTCCATAGCTCTCATTACACCAGGAACGACTATAACAAATACAATTGGTAACATAATAAATGCAATCAATGGAACTGACATTTTAGCAGATAATTTACCAATTTTTTCCTCAAGACTTAACATCTGCAACTCTCTAATATCCGATGAAAGTCTCAATAATGCTTCATAAATGGAGGTTCCGTATTTTAAACTCTGCTTAAGAGACATAATGAAACTCTTAACTTCACTCGTAGGTACCCTGATGTAAAACTCATCTAGAGCTGTATCAACTCCAACAACTTGTATTTGGTCATTTAGCTTATTAACTTGATAAGACAAATCTTTATCAAAACGTTCCATATTATTGCCAAGGTATAATATGGATGCTTCAATGGTCAAACCAGTTTTGACACAGATGGCCATCAAATCTATCAAATAAGGTAACTGCTTAGAAATCTTTCGCTTCAATTTTTCTTTCCTGTATGATAAATAATAATCAGGAAACGTAACGCAGAATATAAACAAAACGGTTAATATTATTATTATATTCTTGTAATTATATTCGTAGTAAACGCCATACAAACAAACGATCAAAGCAATGGTACCAAATGTCCCATATTTAAAATGCATGTAATATTTACTAAATTTATTAGTATAAAAACCTGCATCAAGCATTTTTTTATTTATATCATTTTTAGACGATACTAACGAAGAGCCTAATAAGTTTAATATTTGATCTTGATTAATTAGTCTTGGTTCTTTTTTATTGTCAACCTCAGAAAAATTAATTCGTCCTAATATTTTTTTTTCTAACATTTTTTTTCTGACCAATTTATTCCTAACAAACCAGAATAATATTGTAATAATTAAAAAAATCGAAATCAAACATAAGAATATTAGACTTTTTGTCATCATATTTTATTCGCTCACACTTTTCATCAAAATCCAGATTAGAAACAAACCAAGTAACTCACTGCAAACAACATAATAGAGTAAAAATTCCCCATCAGGATCGTTTACTATAAAATCATAGTTTTCTGGACTAACAAACTTAAGTAAGAATATGAAAAAAAACGGTAAACTAGCAACTATTTTTGCCGACATACGAGCTTCAGAAGTATGTGCGGCGGTTTTCTTTTCTATAGCTCGGGAATTAAACATCAATCTATTAAGATTGCTTATGACTACTTTCAGTTGTCCACCTTTGCTTGCATTTACTTTTAGTGATATTACAAAAAAATAGAAAGATGGGTATGGGAAGCGTTTAAGAGACTTATCTAATATTGACTCTAACGATTCACCGGTTTTTAACCTTTCTCCCATTAACTTGAACTCTTTTCCGACATTGTTATCAAAACTATCTCCCACATATACAATAGCTGAGTTAATACTTTCTCCAGCACTTACGGCACTAGCTAAAAGACCTAATGCATCAGGAAAATCATCATCGAATTGTTTTCTTTCTCGCTTCTGTAACCAAAAATATCCTAATAACAAAGAGATTGAAAGCATAGTAGGAACAAATAATATTGGTTCAGCCTTAAAGAAAACCTCGTTAATCATATAACTAGTTAATACGAAAAAGGAAATATAAATATATATTTTTAATTTCGCATTTTTACCCAGTTGATCAATTACACGCGTCAACAAATTTTCAAATAATTTTCGAGAAATCTTATTCGAAGAATTATTTATATTAAGCGCTTGCCTTTCATCAGCTAGTTCATTAGTTAAATTAAGTGAATCCATTAAAGTCAGATAGTTATGCTGATTTTGTTTTTTGGATGGCCAATATATCAAAAGCAATACCAACCCACCGATCAACATTGAAAGCCAATAGAGCATTAATGTTCTCCAGCCTTAAATGCAAGTTCGATTTGCTCTTCTAAGCCGAAAAATTTAGATTTTTCTGTCAATATTGAGCGTTGCATGACACCATTAGATTTAAAAGTACCAGTAATTTTTCCTGATATTTTTTGGTTGCTTGGTTCAAAGCTAAACATTTCCTCTAAAATGACACTCTCGCCTTCTAGGCCCATAACCTCAGTGATACTCAAGACTTTTCTACTGCCATCATGAAGTCGACTAACTTGTACAATAATATCAACGGCACTAACTATAGCCCTTCTAATTGCAGTTAAGGGTAAGTTACTTGTGGCCATCGTAACCATAGCTTCAACTCGAGCAATCGCATCCTTCGGGCTATTCGCATGCAATGTTGACATGGAACCATCATGCCCAGTGTTCATCGCTTGTAACATTTCAAAGGCTTCACCACCACGACACTCACCCATAATGATCCTGTCTGGTCTCATACGCAAAGAGTTAATGACTAAATCTCTTTGCGAGACTCCCCCTGTACCTTCAATTCCTGCAACACGAGTTTCTAAACGGACGACATGAGGTTGCTGTAATTGAAGTTCAGCCGCATCTTCGATCGTTACTATACGTTCTTCTTTACCTATATATTGAGACAAAGCGTTTAACATTGTCGTTTTTCCTGAGCCGGTACCTCCTGAAATTAAAATATTCAGACGACAATGAGAAGCTATCATTAGGATCTTTGCCATTTCAGGGCTCATAGAGCCAAACTCAATAAGGTCTTCGAGTTTAATGTTTTCTTTCTTAAATTTACGAATGGAAATTGAGGTACCATCAATAGCTAATGGTGGTATAACAATATTTATTCGACTACCATCAGGTAGGCGAGCGTCACACATCGGTGAGCTATCATCAATACGCCTACCAACTCTTCCAGCTATTCTCTTTGCTATTTGAAGTAACTGTTCCTCGTTAATAAAACTCGAAAAAGATTTTTCAACTATCCCTTCTCGTTCAACAAATACCTGATCACAACCATTAATCATAATGTCGCTAATCGAATCATCTTCCATCAATTTTTGCAACGGACCTAACCCTTGCAATTCATCAACTAAACTCCGTACATATTCTTGCTTCACAGCCATCGACACAGAAAAATTGTTATTTTCTATTAAAATGTCTACAGCGTTATTGAGTTGCCTAGTTAAATCTTCTTTTGATAAGGAATTAACAACTTCGGCATCCAAAGCATCAAATATCTGTTTTCGAATCGTGACATAAATATTTTTTTTAAAAGCCATTAACTGCGCCTCCTAAAAAACCTACCCATCATCGATGGTTTTATATTCTTTTCCTGTTCGCCAAGTAACAACGACGTAAGGTTATTTAAGTTTCTACTAATCGGCAGTTTTGACTGAAATAAATGCTGTTCACCTTCTAGAACGATTCCACCGAACTTAACTTCATGTGGGATAACTATGTCTATATCTATGTTTAGAAAATTATTTATCTCTTCTTTGGATATGGTGGCGGAATTAGCAGGCATTGTATAATTCAAAACAAAAACACAACGAGTTTTTGAATCAATATCATTGATCGACTGCAAAGTTCTCTTTGCCTCTCTTGCGCTAGATACTGTTGGTTCAAGTACCACAACAATTATGTCATTCTGCTCTGATATGTACTTTAGATCATTTTTAGAACATGACGATCGGGAAAAATCCTCAATGATAAAATTGTACTCAGTTGCCAAAATGTTAGACAATGATCGAACATAAGTTTTTAGGGCAGGTTCATCGATATCATTAGACTCAATAGCTAACACAGATAACATATCGTCTAATTTCTTTATCATACTGTTAGCGTAACTTATATCTAGATCTGCTGTTAACACCTCTGTAGAAACTATTTTCTTTTGAAAATCTTTATCAAAAAGGAATATATCGATATTCCCCCCAAAATAATCATGGTCAACTACCAAGCAAGAGCTTTTTTTAACTTTAGATAGTTCCTGTGCAATTTCAGCGGTTAACATGGTTGTTCCTACACCACCTTTTGTTCCCCATAACGCTATTCTTTTGGCTGTTCTATCTTTCCCCAAACCACTTTTTCTATGCCTATTTTCATATACATTTTTAACAAAATAGATTAATTCCCGTTTAGAAATAGGCCATAAGATATAATAGAAGCCTATTTGCTTAAGGTGACGAATAGTTGAGATTGCATCTTCATTTCCAATAACAATTACAGACGTGTCATTTGGCAATAAATGGCTAATTCTTTCCATGTTACTAACAACATCAAAGGTGGTAGTAAGCTCTACTATTACAAGCTCAAATTCAGAGTTCTGAACGAAATCCTTAATATTGCTGTCTGAATTGTCAACTATTGTGGGTAGCGGGATGCCTTCAAAACGAAATGCTTCTGTGACTAACTCGATACATTCAGTTGTTTGGCGAAACAGCACTGTCGAAGCAAGCCCTGCTACGTTGCTTTCTTTTTGTGAATCATCGTTACTTTTTATAATTCCGACTAAATCAATCATTTCAATTACCATCCAATTATCTTGAGCTAAGCATCTTTTCAGGGTTTACCATTGATTGCCATCTAGAGTTTTCAGCGTAACACCCAATATTTTCGTAACCAAAACGCTCGACCGACTCATATTTGCAAACTAACGGCACAACCAAATACTGTTTGTGTTTTATTGACAAATCGAATTCTTCATCTAGATTGGGGTTGAATTTTATTTTTACTAGCTTATTATTCACGCCATTTTTAATCATGTATGATACAGAAAACAATGCAAGTTGTTTACCTTGTCGGCTAGACCAAGATATTTCACTCCCTTTCTCAACAAACACATTTAAATGTTGGTCTATAAAAGTCGATATTTCACGTTTAGAATTATTCAAAGTTGTTATTTTAAATGGCGTTTGATATTCAACAGGGACAATTTCGATAGCACTTCCTTGTCTTTCTTGTACTTTTTCAGTGCACCCTGATAATATTAATAAAATTACAATAGAAACACTTTTAATCCTAAATAACCTTATCATTTCTGAAATCCCCCAGTAGATAAAATTTCATTAGCCCAGATTTTATCAGCTTCATCATAACCACCTTCAATAGCAAAGAAGCGTTCCAATGTCGTTCTTTTTTTCATTGTAGGTAATTGAATTTTGTTGGGTTCAACCGGTTTAACTAGGTTAACAGTGGCGACAATAATTAATTCGGTTTTATTTCGCTTAGTCCCTGAATTTCTAAACAATGCCCCTAGTATTGGAATATCACCGATATAAGGTATTTTACTTATCGATTCTTGATCCTCGGTGTTTAATAAACCACCTAATACAAAACTTTTACCGTCTGCTAATTGCACAGTGGTTCTTGCACGGCGTGTCTTTAAAGCTGGAACATCATATAGATCGCTAGTATATTGAACATCTAAAGAACTAACTTCGGGCATCAGCGTCAATGTTATTTTATCGTCATCATAGACTTTTGCAGCCAAATCTAACCTTACACCAAATTCCTTATAGTCTACATTTGTAGAGCCATCAACTACGGTTACTACTGGTAATTCTCCACCAACAAGAAAACTGGCAGTTTCTCCAGAGATAACCGAAAGATTTGGTTCCGCTAATATTTGCCCAACACTATCATTTCCAACCGCTGTAATAACCGAAACGATATCAGATGCACTAAAACTTTTTAGCTTATTAACGAAAACACCTGAACTGCGACCAGGACTGCTATATGAAACGCCAAAATTTTCTAAAAATGAATGAGATACTTCAGCAATAGAGAGTTTTACATTAACTTGCTTAACAACCGAAACCTCGATATGATTTACAATACCATTAAAATAAAGACGTTCTAACGACTTTATTTCAATATTATCAATATTATCAGCTTCCAACTCTAACTTATACTCTTCCTTCTTTTTGTCTAAAAGAGTACCTACTAATTCATTAATTTTGTCTTTTTCTTCTTCAGTTGAAACGATACCTGAAAGGACAACTTGCTTGCCTATATTAGTTACAAGCACTCCAGACTTAGGAAATAAGAGCTGAATTTGCTGTTGGATATAATCAAGATTGGGGTTGACTAATAACTTTCTTGAAGCTAATACTTTCCCCTCAGAGCCATAGATAGCCAATGACGCATGACCTAACTCTTTACCAAACACAACAACCTTTCTTTCATCAATAACTTGATAATCGGCAACACTAGGATCCGAAATAAAGACAGATTGAATATCAGAATTAACGTTAATTGTTTTCATATCACCTTTCGACAGATTAGTAATGCTATTTGCGCATGACATACTGGAAAATGCGACAATAAAAGGTAAGATTATCCAGCTAAATTTTAGCCTAAGCATATAAAACCCTTAATTAATTGTTATATCATTAGCTCTAAACTCTACAATCGATTTAAAGCCAGGTAATACGTCACTTGCATCTGCCTGTAGGTCTGATTTCTCATAATCACCTATTGACTTTTGAACTTCTAATTTTGATATTTCTTTGGCAATCGTCAGCTTAGATACTTGTTTTCGAGTCAGTTCAACTACAATGTTGACATCAAACGCTTCCTCAACAGCATCAAAAGTATCAAGGTTTGTTGATGCTAATTTGATCTTTTCAACTTGAAGAACTTTAACAGCCATGACTATAGGCGTTACAGAAATTGAGTAGTTACGGTTTGATTCAGTTTCAACTAACAGGGTATTGGGAGTCGATATAGCAATAACATCAACTACACTTCCTGCTGTTATGATTCCCCCAACAACTGAACCCGATTCAACTCTAATAGCAAATGGGACTCTATTTTTTGCAACGACAAGCTCTGCATAACCGTCTTGGTTAGGAGCTTTTAAGAATTCAGGAAAAATGATTGATGATACGGAGATATCTTTTGTATAAGCACTGTTAGGTATAAAATCTAACGAGAACTCATTAGAAACACCTTTAGAAAAGGCTTCACTTTCTGTTAGTGTTTGTAAATCAAATTGACTTCGATCGACTATCTGCCCTTTCTTAACATCTTGATTTAAAGTCCAGACTAAATAGGTAGCTTCGTTAACATTAGCCTGTAAGTTACTTTGATTATTTTCTAGTTTTTGCGCTATGTTTCCCGCTAATCCATACAATCCAAAAATGATCAATAATAACGACATCATTAATAACAATTTTTTCTTCATTTAGTTTCCTATTGAATAGATAGGCTTGAAGCTAAAACACCTAAAATACCACCAATGCAAATAGGCACTCCATATGGGATGCCCCTTTTTCTGATCTTTGAATTACCTGTTAACAACATATAAACAAGATACCCCGCAGCCATAATCCCACCTAAAACTAATACTAGTAATATCGTTGGCAACATAAATTCAGGTGTTATCACCAAAGCAAACGCAGCTAAAACTTTGGTATCTCCGGCGCCTAGTAACGAAAAAAAATTTAGTAATACACCAATCAGAATAATTCCGATTGCACTTCCTACAGACAATATCGAACCATAAGTTAGAAATAGTGGTATTGTACTAAAAGTCACAAAGCAAACCGATAGATTAGATATTCGTCTATACCTTACGTCCGAGTAAATGATGTAAATTGAAGTTGTGGCCAGGATAACCAGCCACAAAATTTCGACACGAAACAATTCCTACTTTCTTAATGCTGAATTGATTGTGGTGAACTTAGCTAATAGCGCATCGCCAATATTTGTCACCATACCTAAGATAACGACAGAAATTAACGCTGCAATTAAACCATATTCGATTGCTGTTACACCTTCTTCATTCTTTTTGAATTCTTCAATTGCAAGTTGCGCATTAATCCACAGTTTAGTGATCATGTAAAAACTCCTACGTATTTTAATGGTTAGATTTTCAAAAGACGAAATCAGTATTGATCAGACGTCTTGTATAAGTCGGTTAAACAATAGTTGCCCAACATCATATAATCAAGTAACAACGCATTAATTCTCGATAACAAAAAAGATAATAAAACATTGTTCAAAACGTTTTTCTTTGTATTTTTACAACAATTGCCACACTTTGCCCCCACAAAAGTGATTGACAAATAAAAATAACCGAAGAAAACCGACGGTAATAAATTAATAAAGTATTTATTTTTTTATACAAACCGACACAAGTCGTCACAATCAAACCAGATCATGAATCTCAGCCCAATTATTCAAAACGAATAATTGTGATGCATATCACATAATTGTGAACTACTGAGCTACAGAGTAAAGTTTGGAGGAGTTCCCCTTGGGATGTTGATTTTTTAAGAAAAATAAGTTTCATTTTTTCGAAACACATGCGGTAACAATAGATCATGACTCCAACTTGCTTTTATGTATGATTCAATGCAATTAAATCCACAACCTCCGTTCTAATCAGCTCCCCCTCTTGTAACTGATCCGCACCAGAAGTTTTGGACACTGAGTTAAGTGAGTACAATTACTAACGAGGTGGACAATGACAACTAAGAAAATACGAATCAAACATGCTCCTGAATTTAAAGCCGAAGCGCTTAAGTTAGCAGAGAAAGTCGGTGTCGCTGCTGCCGCTCGACAACTATCGTTATATGAATCTCAAATCTATGGATGGCGTAAAGCCGTCAAAAAAGACGCGAAAATTAGCGATAGAGAAAGAGAGCTCGCCACTGATAAAGCCAAGCCCAAACGATTATTAGCAGAGCAAGCTGAAGAGCTAGATATCGTAAAAAAGGCCGCCACCTACTTCGCGAAAAATCTAAAGTAGATTGCTATGAGTTTATGCTCGAACACCTGATGCAATATAGGATTGTTCGTATGGCTAAGGTGTTCGGGGTTTCTCGAAGTGGGTTTTATTATTGGATTGATAACCGTCATAAAGTCACTCAACGAAATGAGCACCGCAAGCAGCTTGATAACAAAGTTCGAGAAGTCTTTGATGATAAAAAGGAACGCGACGGTGCAAGGCGCATTCAAAAAGAACTTGAGGCAAATGGTAATAAGCACGATGTAAAAACAATTGCCGCGATCATGAAACGCCAGAGCTTAGTCGCAAAGGCCGCCCGTACGACAGACAGTAAGCATAGGCTTCCTGTTGCCCCGAACTTGCTTGAGCAAGATTTTAATGCGACAGCACCGAACCAAAAGTGGGCTGGAAATATTACCTATCTAGCGACAAGTGAAGGTTGGATGTATTTAGCGGTTGTTATCGACTTGTACTCACGGCAAGTCGTTGGTTGGTCAATGAGCACCAGAATGACCGCAACTCTGGTCTGTGATGCACTATCAATGGCATTGTTCCGCAGAGGCATACCAGAAGACGTGATTATCCATAGTGATAGAGGTAGCCAATATTGCTCAAAAGACTATCGAGATTTAATCGCAGCTCATAATCTAAAACAAAGCATGAGTAGGAAGGGGAATTGTTGGGATAACGCCTGTGTTGAAAGCTTTTTTCACTCAATGAAAGTAGAAGCTGTCCAATACGAGCCGATAATGACCGGAGAAGAGATGCGCCAAGCGGTTTTTGAATACATTGAAGTTGATTATAATCGAACAAGAAGGCACAGTGCTCTTGGGTACCTAAGCCCAGTTAACTTTGAAAAACAACATGTCGCTTAATGCGGTGCCCAGTCTAACTGGAGCAGATCAATTTTCTCAGGCTTTGGTTAGTGAAAAGCCCTTTTGTTAAGAAAAACACTAATCTAATCCATTTGTATTGCTGATCTTTCTCATGATTCATAAAATCAAAAGTTAACTCTTACACACCAATAAGAGCCTGTTTGACCAAGTTTCAACTATAGATGATTTAGCCTAAACGAGGCCTGTGAGGGAGAGTGATTTTTAGTCTAAAGTGAACAAATATAGGATATTTTAGAAGCGTTTCTTGACGGACTTACGAATAACAAACTATAGTCAATTTAGTAAGTCAACAATTAGCAAATTTAGTTTGTGTTATGATTAGGTTATTGATATCAGGTTATTTAACGAATGAATATCGGAGTTTCTAGGGTTCAAATCCCTATCCCTCCACCACCATTAGAAAGCCCGCTGAAAAATCAGCGGGCTTTTTTCTTATCTGCGATATACATAAATGAAAAAGAGAAGAGCACTGACGTGCTCTTCTCTTTTTTGTTTGCCCAGCGAAGCTGGCAAACCCGTTAGGTTGAAAGAAACCTGAATCACCCCGACTGAGGGGAAGATAATCCGAATCGCAAGGGCGTTGCTGGCTAACGGCAGGGTCTGAAGGAAGCGATAGGAAGTTAACAGTACACAACGCAAGTAAACCTGCTTCGGCAGTATAGGTGGGTAAGCGTCCGAAATAGCGCGAAGCCCTATACTCAGTCAGACCTATGCTGTGCTTGAGGGTGGCATTGTTAACAGGGAGCCAGTGCAGTAACTGGGGAAGCCTGACACCACATCCAAAGTCTGGAAGCACAAACTCGAAGCGAAAGCTAAGAGCTGTGTTGGTGCGAGGTGGCAGATGAATCCGTAGTAGTGAGTAAGGCTAAGCCCGAGAAGCCCAGTAATGGTGTGGAGGAGAAAACTTAGCTGACCATCAGCATCAAGTCTGATGGAGCACTGAAATGCCAAAAGCACTCAGTGCTGCGAAGGGAGGAAGTACACTTTAAGTCTGTGATGAACAGATGTTTTTTTTCAGTGATACCCAAACCGAATCGCTATCGGGGTATTCCTAGTTTGGTTGATTGTGGAAGCAAGATACTGAGCTAAGAAACCGTATAGGGGAGTAACTCTGACACACTTCAGTAAATTGCCATTGAGCTAGAAGGCTGAATAGCAGAGAGAAATAACACCCACACTGGACATGAAACACTTGTCCCCACACAGCACACAACCCAAGGAGAGAAAGTGCGAGTTTATTACAGTTTATATGGTCATCTGCTCAACAAAGAGAGGCTGTATAAAGGGTTTAAAAGGTAAAGAAAGCGAAAGGCGCGGCTGGAATAGATGAGCAGAGCCTGAGCGACTACGCCGAAAATCTGAGTGATAACCTCGATCAACTCCTCTCTGAAACCTCAAAACCAAGCAATACAAACCTCAGCCAGTCAAACGAGTAGAGATACCCAAAGAAGACGGAGGGGTACGATTGCTTGGGATCCCAACCGTTAGGGACAGAGTTGTCCAACAAGCACTCAATGATATCCTCACCCCCATCTTCGAAGAGCAATTTCACCCATCAAGTTTTGGGTATAGACCGAATCGAAGTTGTCACGATGCAATCAACAAATCCACGATGTTTATCCGCCGATACGGATTACAGCACGTCGTAGATATGGACTTGTCGAAGTGCTTTGACAAACTCGACCATGAGTTGATCCTCAAGAGCATCAGAAGGCGAGTCACAGATAGCAGCGTGTTAGAGCTGATAAAACAGTTTCTGAAAAGTGGCGTGATGATAGACGGTAGTTGGCAGGAGACAGAGCTAGGAAGTCCACAAGGTGGTGTTATCAGTCCTTTGATTGCCAATATCTACCTTGATGCGTTCGATCAGGAAATGCGAAAGCGTGACCATAGGCTCGTTCGTTATGCGGATGACATACTCATCTTTTGTCGTAGCAAGGCAGGAGCAGAGAATGCCCTTGCACAAGCGACGAAGATCCTAGAAGGAGAGCTTAAACTCACAGTGAATCAGACGAAATCACATATAGCGCACAGCCGTGATGGCGTGAAGTTCTTAGGTGTAGAAATCGGGAGTCAATTTACCCGCATTCAAACTAAGAAACTGAAAGGGTTCAAAAGTAAGTTAAAGCGACTGACAAAGCGAGGTGCGGTAAGCCACTTGAGCAAGTCATAAAAGCTTTAAACCCAGTGTTAAGAGGGTTCAGTCAATACTTCAGGATCACCAATAGCAGCAGAGAGTTCTCAAGGTTAGCAGGGTGGCTACGAAGAAGACTTCGTAGTATCCAGTTGAAACTTTGGAAGAAGCCTCAACGGTTACACCGAAGGTTAAAACAGTTAGGGTATAAGCCGCCGTTCCAACATATCTCAATGACAAGTTGGGTCAGTGCAGCGAGTCCCCTATCAAGCTATGCGATGCCAAATCAATGGTTTAATGACCAAGGGTTGGTAAATCTTGGAACAATAAGGACAGGGCATGTGTTCAGCCAATATGCTGAATGGAAGTGTGCATGAGCCGTATACGAGGTCCGTACGTACGGTTCTGTGAGAGGGATGAGGCGGTAACGCCTCACCCTACTCGATGTATTGAAACCAACGACTATTAGTCAGTTAAATACTTTCCTTCTGCAACTTGCCAGAACGCTCTAATTAGAGCGTTATCTAACTGTGCTCGCTTGCAGCAAACACCCAATTCAAACGGTTTGATGGGCTCTATCTTTAAACGGTCGACCTTATCTCTTACTGGACTGTTGTTAATCACTACATCTGGGGCAATACCAACCCCGCAACCAAGGGCAACCATACTGACGATCGCTTCATGACCAGATACCTGAGCGTAAATATTGGGTTTTATCTTCATCTTTTTAAACCATGCGTTCGCACGTTCTCGCGCAGTCCCTGCTTCCGGAATGATAAAAGGCACTTCATTCCAGTTTGGTTTATCAGATTGCAGTTGTTGGCTAAAGCTACTCACGCCAGATGGAATGATGACTGACAGTGGAATATCGCTGATGGTCTCGAATTCTAACCTTGAAGGAAGGATATCTGGCTTTGCTGAAATCGCGATGTCCGCCTCATCGTTTAAGATCTTGTCAATGGATTGAGCTGGATCGCCAGTAGAGAGCTTAAATTCAATATACGGATGAATAGCCCTAAATTCGGTTATGAGTTCAGGTAGGTGACTATAGCTAGCCGTTACTGAGCAAAATATACGGATCTCACCTTTAAGCTCTTGCTCTCCGCCCTTCAGATGAAGGTTATATTGCTGCCATTCTCCCACAATGCTCAATGCTACAGGCAATAGGTGTTTTCCTGCTGGGGTCAGATCAACACTGCGGTTGTCTCTGATAAGCAGTTCTTGCCCTGTTTCCTCTTCAAGCTTTTGTATCTGACGGCTCAGCGCTGAAGGACTGACGTGCATAGCAGCAGCGGTTTTGCTGAAACTCTTGCTGTCACATAAATGTATAAATAATTGTAGAGATTTTATGTTCATGTTCTGCGATCGTTTCCATGTTGCATTTATTGCAATAACTAATTGTGAATATATCACTTTCAGCAACGGAGTGTCTGTTTTAGTATGAAGTTATTCGATAGAGAGATATCGACCTTACGGACTTATTTTTAAAGGAGTGCCCTAGAATGGCTAACTATTTCAATACATTAAACCTTCGTGAACAACTAGACCAATTAGGTCGTTGCCGCTTTATGGATCGTGAAGAATTCGCGACAGAAGCTGAATACCTTGAAGGTAAGAAAATCGTAATTGTTGGTTGTGGTGCTCAAGGCCTAAACCAAGGTCTAAATATGCGTGATTCTGGTCTAGACGTATCTTACGCTCTACGCCAAGCGGCAATTGATGAAAAGCGTCAATCATTCAAAAATGCTGATGAAAACGGCTTTGTTGTGGGTAGCTACGAAACGCTAATCCCTCAAGCAGACCTAGTAATCAACCTTACTCCTGATAAGCAACACACAAACGTTGTTGAAACAGTAATGCCTCTAATGAAGCAAGGCGCTGCTCTTGGTTATTCTCACGGCTTTAACGTTGTTGAAGAAGGCATGCAATTACGTTCTGACCTTACTGTAGTAATGGTTGCACCTAAGTGTCCAGGTTCTGAAGTTCGCGAAGAGTACAAGCGTGGTTTCGGTGTACCAACACTGATCGCTGTTCACCCAGAAAATGACCCTAAAGGTGAAGGCTGGGATATCGCTAAAGCTTGGGCTGCTGGTACCGGTGGTCACCGCGCAGGTTGCCTAGAGTCTTCTTTCGTAGCAGAAGTTAAATCTGACCTGATGGGTGAGCAAACAATCCTTTGTGGCATGCTACAAGCAGGTTCTATCGTATCTTACGAGAAGATGATTGCAGACGGCATTGAACCAGGTTACGCAGGTAAGCTTCTACAATACGGTTGGGAAACAATCACTGAAGCACTTAAGTTTGGTGGCGTAACTCACATGATGGATCGCCTATCTAACCCAGCTAAAGTTAAAGCGTTTGAGCTTTCTGAAGAGCTTAAAGACCTAATGCGTCCGCTTTACAACAAGCACATGGATGACATCATCTCTGGTCACTTCTCTAGCACAATGATGGCTGACTGGGCGAACGATGACGTGAACCTACTAGGCTGGCGTGAAGAGACAGGCGAAACGGCATTCGAAAACTACCCAGCTTCTGACGTAGAAATCTCAGAGCAAGAGTACTTCGACAACGGTATCCTAATGGTTGCTATGGTTCGTGCAGGTGTTGAGCTAGCATTCGAAGCAATGACAGCATCTGGTATCATCGATGAGTCTGCTTACTACGAATCTCTACATGAGCTTCCACTAATTGCAAACACAGTTGCTCGTAAGCGTCTTTACGAAATGAACGTTGTAATCTCTGATACTGCTGAGTACGGTAACTACCTATTCGCTAACGTAGCAACACCGCTACTACGTGAGAAGTTCATGCCTTCAGTAGCGACAGACGTAATCGGCCGTGGTTTAGGTGAAACATCTAACCAAGTTGATAACGCTAAGCTAATTGAAGTAAACGAAGCTATCCGTAACCATCCTGTAGAGTACATTGGTGAAGAGCTACGTAGCTACATGAGCGACATGAAGCGTATCGCTGTAGGCGGTTAATGAGTCTCTTAGATACTGACAAATTTGCAGAAAAAGCGAAGCAGTATCACTAGCTCCTTACTGATTGGAGTTATAAATAAGCAACACAACATCTAATAGAAAGGCTTGGTCGCCGTTGACCAAGCCTTTTTGCTTTTAGGAATAAAGCCTTATAAGTCAATTGAGTGAACATTGCTTGATAGGTCTTCGTCGACTTTCAGTTCTTGATTGATCCTCAGAAATACAAAAGGGTTGGTGCTTTCACACCAACCCTTTCAGTTTTCTTGTTTTACGCTTACTTATCGGCAATCTTTGCTTCTAAGTCCGCTAGCTTTTGTTCCATTTCAGTTAGCTTCTGGCGAGTGCGCAGCAATACTTGTGTTTGAACATCAAACTCTTCACGGCTCACAACGTCTAGCTTGTTCAGTTGGCCTTGGATAACCTGACGAACTTTCTGATCTACGTCTGAACCAAGCTCTTTTACTGGTTGAGGCATAGAATCGTGGATCTGCTTAGCAATCTGCTCTAGTTTTTTTGGATCAAACATATCAATTAAAACTCCTGAATATTTACCACTATTCTATTTAATCACACTTGAGATGTCGCCTATGGCGTATAAAAAAAGGCCACCGAAGTAGCCTTTTTATTGTTAATACGACTTAGAGATTACTTATTGTCAGCTAATTCTCTGTGTGCCGCTTTTGCTTCATCGACGCGAGCTAGCTTTTCTAGATCTTTGTCTTCAACAAATACAGGTAGAGGTTTGTGTTTTTCAGCCAAGTAGCTGTAAATCACTGGCAGTACAAATAGCGTGAAGATCGTACCAATCGCTAGACCTGCAACGATTACGATACCAATACTAAAGCGCTGAGCTGCACCCGCACCACTTGCGTACATCAGTGGGATTAGACCCGCGATCATCGCAGCTGTAGTCATCAGGATTGGACGAAGACGAACCTTCGCAGCTTCCATTACCGCTTCGATACGAGTTTTGTGATGATGCAACTGTTCTTCTTTTGCAACTTCACAGATCAAGATACCGTGCTTGGTAATCAGGCCAACCAAGGTGATCAAACCTACTTGCGAGTAGATGTTCATCGTTGCCGCGCCCCAGGCCAGAGCGATTAGGGCACCACAGATCGCCAGTGGTACAGATACCATGATAACCAATGGATCTTTCAGAGATTCGAACTGAATCGCCAGTACCAAGAAGATGATAGCCAGTGCAAGACCAAAGGTCGCGTAAAGTGCGCTACCTTCAGTTACGTATTGGCGTGCTTCACCCATGTAATCGTGGTTGTAGCCACTTGGAAGCTTATTCGCCGCCGTGTCTTCAAACCATGCAATTGCATCACCCATTGCAGCGCCTGGAGCAGGTACCGCACCAATCGTAGCTGAGTTCAATTGGTTGAAGTGAGGAAGAGAACGAGGCTCTGCCACAACATCAATCGTAATCAAACTGCCTAGTGGTACAGCATTGCCATCCGCAGCACGTACGTAGTAGTTATTCATCGATTCTGGGTTCAAACGGAATTTACGTTCAACTTGAGGGATAACCTCGTAAGAACGACCATTCAAGTCGATACGGTTTACGTAGCCATCTGACATCATGGTACCTAGCGTGATACCGATATCTTGCATGGTCACGCCGTATGCGCCCGCTTTATCCTTGTCGATGTGTACTTTCATCGTTGCTGAGTCGTAGTTCAGATCGAGATCCGAGTATACGAACAGTGGGTTTGTCGCTACATCAGTCAAAATGTCAGTGGTGATCTGGAACAAGCTCTCAAAACTGTTTGGTGTTGTAATAACAAACTGAATTGGAAGACCTGAACCTGCACCTGGTAGTTCTGGCATTTGGAAGGCGGTTACTGCCATTCCTGGAACATCTTTAACAAGCTCACCTACACGGTTTGCTACTTCTGATTGACTTGTCTCACGTTCACTCCAAGGCACCATAGATGCGATACCAAATGCTTGGTTTGCATTAGGCACACCTGTAAATACCTGAGCGTAAGCCACTTCTGGCTGATCAGACAGAATCTTGTTTACGTCGTTCATGGTATTTTGCATGAAGTCTAAGTTTGCATTCGACGGTGCAGTACCCATCAGCATGATTACACCTTTATCTTCAGAAGGTGCTAATTCACTAGGGATGAACTTAAACAGCATCGGCAAGCTTGCAAATACGATGATCGCAAAACCAATGAACACTGGACGGTGATTCATAACCGCGCCAAGCATACGCTCGTAACGGTTAGTCATGCCATCCAAAACGCTATGAACTTTCTGCTCAAACTTGCTCGGCTCAGCGTGAGCTTTCAGCATTTTTGAACACATCATTGGCGACAGCGTAAGTGCCACGATACCCGATACAAATACAGAACCGGCTAGGGTTAATGCGAACTCTTTAAATAGTGAGCCCGTGATACCACCCATCATCGCGATTGGAGCGTATACCGCACCTAGCGTTAGTGTCATTGCGATAACAGGAACCGCAATTTCACGAGTACCGATGATCGCAGCGCGGAAAGGGGATTCTCCGAGCTTGATATGCCTGTCGACGTTCTCAAGTACTACGATCGCATCATCTACCACCAGACCGATGGCGAGTACCATTGCCAGTAGCGTCATCAGGTTCCAAGAGAAGCCCATTGCCTGCATTACCATTGCCACACCAATCAAAGACAGTGGGATAGTAACGATAGGGATCAGTACCGCTCGGAATGAACCTAGGAACAAGGTAATTACGATCAATACTATTAATGCTGCTTCAAGAATGGTCTTGATAACTTCTTGAATTGATTCGTTAATCGCAATGGTTGAATCGTACATTACGTTCATCGAGATGTTGCTTGGTAGGTTCTTCTCTAGTTGAGGAAGAAGCTCAAGTACATCTGCAGCGATGTTGATTGGGTTCGCACTTGGTGCCGCGTTAATTGCTGCAACAACCGCTTCCTGACCGTTCGCACTCGCACGGTAAACGTCGTGGCTTTTCTCTAGAGAAACCTTAGCGATGTCAGACAGACGAATAATCTCACCTTCACCACTTCTAACGACTAAGTTCTCTAACTCTTCAGTGTTCGATACTTGCGTGTCGGCACTGCCGTTATAAAGAACAAATTCACCCGTTGCTTGACCCGTAGCTGATTGGTAGTTGTTCGCATCCAATACCGCCATAACGTCAGTTGCAGTTAGGTTTACCGCCGCCATTTTTGATGGGTCTAGCCACACGCGCAGTGCGTATTTCATACCACCATACAGGTCAACTTTAGATACACCATTTACCGTGAATAGTTGCGGGTTGATTACACGCTCTAGATAGTCGGTAATTTGGCTCGACACCAACTCATCACTGGTAAAACCAATGTAGAGTACCGCTGTCGTTGAACCGGTAGACATGGTTACGGTTGGATCTTCGGCTTCTTTAGGAAGCTGAGAACGTACCGAGTTAGTCTTGGCCAGTATGTCAGACAACGCCGCATTCGGGTCGGTGTTCAACTTCATGTTAACGGTAATCGTAGAGCTACCGAGCACAGAAGAAGAAGTCATATAGTCGATGTTATCCGCTTGAGCCACAGCCTGTTCGAGGGGCTGGGTGATAAAGCCTTGGATAAGATCCGCACTTGCACCGTAGTAACTCGTGGTTACGGTTACGACGGTATTCGTCATTTCAGGGTATTCACGCACCTGCATTTTGAAGATTGCTTGTAAGCCAAGCAGCGCAATCAAAAAGCTGATGGATACCGCTAGAACTGGACGTTTAATAAAAACATCAGTAAAGCGCATTGTGCCTCCAGTTACAGCTTAGGTGTTTCAGATGGTGGAGTGATTGCATCACTTTCAACAACCTTAACTTTGGCACCGTTACTTAGACGTACTTGGCCAGAAGTTACAACCGTATCGCCGGCTTTGACGCCTTCAAGGATGTGTGCAATATCAGCTGTACGCTCACCTACTTTTACAACATGTTGAGCAACACGTTGAACGCCGTCTTCTTCAGTCAGGATGTAAACATTGTCACCGTATAGAGTGAAAGTAATCGCCGTTTGAGGCAGAGTTACTTGGTTCTCTAGTTTAGGCAGAATGATGTTAGCGCGAGCGAACATACCGCTACGAAGCTTGCCATCATTGTTTGGAATGTCTGCTTGAACTTGGATAAGACCACTTTGGATGCTTACAGCTGGTTCAATTGCACTGATAGAGCCTTCAAACGGTGTCTCTGGGTAAGCATCAACAAAGATGTCGATAGCCTGACCAACATTGATACGAGAGATATCTGTTTGAGAAACTGTGAAGCGCAGACGCATGACACTGGTATCTTCTAAACGAACGATATCGGTACCCGATTGTAGGTATTGGCCTAGGTATACGTTACGAATACCAACAGTACCGTCGAATGGTGCGCGAATTTCACGGCGCTCGATCGATGCTTTTAGGCTTTCAATGTCAGCTGATAGAGAGAAGTAGTTCGCTTCTGCTTCATCGTACGCTTCTTTAGAGATAGAACCTTTCTTGAATAGGCCTTGGTAACGTTTGTATTTTGCTTTCGCAGCAGGTAAACGAGCTTCAGAACTCTTTAGGTTTGCTTTCTCTACGTCAGAATCAAGACGTACCAGTTGCTGACCATTCTTAACATCAGTACCTGACTCGAAAGAGATCTGGTCAATAACACCGCTGGTTTCATTCGCTAGTGTCACACCTTGGTTAGGTTCGATGAAGCCGATAGCTTCAATCACAGGAACCCAGTCGATCGGCTGAACTTCAGTTACCGTTACTGGAAACTCTGGTTCAGGGCGGTTGGCCATATACTCAGCAATTTTTTGTTGTTTGAACATGTTAAACCCAATAACGCTGCCGAAAAGTAGTACAGCGATGAGTAACATGAAGAAAGTCCACTTTTTCATTATGGTCAAAACTCCGATCTAGTGTTTAATTATTGCGTCCCAACTGGCTTCGATTGCAGACTCTAGTTCTGCCTCATCAAGTTGGTAAAATCCTAAAGAATGCTTGCGTGCTAGAGAAACACTAGCCGCCAAGCTCAATCCACCTAATACTTCATTGTTAAGTGGTTTAAACAATCCTTGTTCTTTCCCCTCATTAAATAGCAGCTCAACTTGGGCAAACATTTTACGTTCTAGTTCCCTGAAGTTTAGGCTATTTGTGATGGGTAGAGAGTCATACTGAACCCGATTTTTTATTGCGGCTAAATTCGTTCCTGCTAAGTTCCATATGTTCAACCACATAGTACGGTAGCGTTGTTTAATTGGATCCGAATCATTAACCCCTTCTTGAACAGCATCAGCTACTCTTTGAGTCACGAGCATTCGAACATCTTCTATCAAATGCTCTTTATCATCGAAGTAGCGATAGATAGTGCCTGCAGCTACTCCCGCTTCTTTGGCTAATTTTTGCATTGAAAGGCCTTGGAAACCGACCTCTGCAATTAGCTTTTCAGCTGCAGAAAGTATTTGCTGGCGTTTATCCCGAGGTGCATGAGTTGTCATATTTCAATCACCAATGAATGAACGTTCATTCATTATAGCCTAATAACCACACACATGTGCAACAAAGTTTTACATAATCAGCGTAAAAATCTTGTATAAGAGAACGTAGCATTCGCGCTGTTGCAGCATTATTATAGGTACGCAATTGAATTCGCCCCTCTAGACCAAACTGAGAATCAAATGAAACTGAACCCAAGACAAGATGAAGCCGTGAAATATGTTTCGGGCCCCTGCTTAGTATTAGCGGGTGCTGGATCCGGTAAAACACGTGTTATCACGAATAAGATCGCTTACTTGGTTCAAGAGTGTGGCTATAAGGCGCGCAATATTGCAGCGGTAACCTTTACCAATAAAGCGGCACGCGAGATGAAAGAGCGTGTTGGGCAAACTCTGGGTAAGGGCGAATCGAAAGGGCTGATTGTTTCGACCTTTCATACCATGGGTTTAACCATCATTCGTCGTGAATACAAAGCGCTGGGTCTAAAAGCTGGCTTTTCTCTGTTTGATGACCAAGACCAACTAGCTTTGTTAAAAGAGCTAACAGAGAGACAGATCGATGGTGATAAGGATTTGCTGCGCGCTTTAATGAGCACCATTTCGAATTGGAAAAATGACATGCTGACGCCAGATCAGGCGAAAGCACGTGCTCAAGGTGAACAAGAGCAGTTGTTTGCATTCTGTTTTGAGATGTACCAGAAACAGATGAAAGCATACAACGCACTCGATTTTGATGATCTGATTGCGATGCCTGTATTACTACTGAAAACCAATCAAGAAGTGCGTGAACGTTGGCAGTCGCGTATTCGCTACCTACTTGTGGACGAATACCAAGATACCAACACCAGCCAGTACGAATTGGTTCGTCTACTGGTTGGAGAGCGTGGTCGCTTGACGGTAGTAGGTGATGATGACCAATCTATTTACTCATGGCGTGGTGCAAAACCGCAAAACTTGGTGTTGTTGGGTGAGGACTATCCGAATCTTCGCTTGATAAAACTCGAGCAAAACTATCGCTCAACCAGTCGAATCTTACGTGCGGCGAACATCTTGATCGCCAACAACCCACACGTTTATGAAAAGTCACTGTTCTCAGAGATCCCGGACGGTGAAAAGCTTAAGGTCTTGAATGCCAAAAACGAAGAGCACGAAGCCGAACGTATTACCGGTGAGATCATCGCGCATAAGTTTTTGAACCGCACTGAATACAAAGATTATGCAGTGCTTTACCGCGGTAACCACCAGTCGCGCTTAATTGAAAAAGCGCTGATGCAGAACCGTGTGCCTTACAAGATCTCTGGCGGCACATCTTTCTTTGCTAGAGCAGAGATAAAAGACATCATGGCTTACCTGCGTGTGTTGGTGAACCCAGATGATGACAATGCTTTCTTACGTATTGTAAACACGCCGCGCCGTGAGATTGGCCCGGTTACGCTCGAAAAATTAGGCAGCTACGCCAACATGCGTGGTAAGAGCCTGTTTGAAGCCAGTTTTGAGATGGGCTTGGAACAGACGCTGACTGGTCGCGGCTTAGAAAACTTGCGTCGATTCACTGATTGGATTGTTCGTATCTCAGATAACGCTGAACGTGGTAACACTGTGGATGCGGTTCGTGCGTTAGTTCGTGACATTAACTACGAAGATTGGCTATACGAAACCTCAGCAAGTCCAAAAGCCGCAGAGATGCGAATGAAGAACGTCTCTGATCTGTATAGCTGGATTGTGGCAGACCTAGAAGGTGACAACTACGATAAAGAAGAGAAAACACTTCGTGAAGTTGTCCAACGCTTAACACTGCGTGACATGATGGAGCGTGGTGAAGATGATGACGATGCAGACCAGGTTCAACTAATGACGCTGCACGCATCGAAAGGCCTAGAGTTCCCGTATGTGTTCTTGATGGGCACTGAAGAGGGCATCTTGCCACACCAAACCAGTGTTGACGAAGGTAACGTAGAAGAAGAACGTCGTCTTATGTATGTAGGGATTACTCGAGCACAGAAAGAGCTGACCTTTACCAAGTGTCGTGAACGTCGTCAGTATGGTGAGTTGATTAAGCCAACACAAAGCCGCTTCTTAGATGAATTGCCTCATGATGACGTGGAGTGGGAAAGCGTGAAGAAGCCACAGTCCGCTGAAGAGCGAATGGAGAAAGGGCAGGCGCACATTGCTAACATTCGTGCGATGTTCAATAAGAAGTAATGTTCTGCTTGATTAGCACTATATAGAAGACAATAAAAAAGGTGACCATCAGGTCACCTTGTTTGAATTTGGCATTTGTAATAACAGATCGGTAAATTACAGACCAGCAATCATGTGCTCGATAGCATCTTTGATTTCATCGTCTGAACAGTCCATACATGAACCTTTCGCTGGCATTGCGTTGAAGCCGTTGATTGCGTGGTCAGCTAGGATATCGCGACCTTGAGCAATACGAGGACCCCAATCACCAGCATCACCTGTTTTAGGTGCGCCACTTACGCCAGATGCGTGACAAGCGATACAAAAGGTACCGTAAACTGCTGCGCCATCACGAGGGCCTGTTGGTTCTGCGGCTACTGGCTCGCTGCCGACTAGGTATACTTGGCCAACTGGTTTGATGCGCTCAGCAATTGCATCTTGCTCTGCTTCGCTTAGGCCTGAAGCCATTGCACCAGTTGAAAAGGTTAAAACTGCGATGACAACGCTTAAAATTCGACGAGACATATCCATTAAACTCACTTTACATTCCCAAGGTAAGTACATGCTTACCAATTTATAGTGTTGGAGGGGTGTTTTGGCTTTAAGCAGTAAAGAGCAACTGTTAAACCAATGTAAATAATGGGTGATTATATCCCGATAAGTTGTTGCAATAAACAACAACTTATAAGCTGTGGCGGGTTGTAGTACTCAAATAAGGGGTTTATCACATATTAACTGTCGAAAAAGAGACCAAACAGAAAAAAAAGTTAAAAAAGTACTAGACGGCATTGGGTGATATACGTATTATTCCACTCCGCCGACAGGGCATGCGCCTGTAGCTCAGCTGGATAGAGCGTTGGCCTCCGGAGCCAAAGGCCGAAGGTTCGAATCCTTTCAGGCGCGCCATCCGGTCTCTTACTTCGGTAAGTGAGAAATTGGCAGAAAAGAAATAATGGTGGCTATAGCTCAGTTGGTAGAGCCCTGGATTGTGATTCCGGTGGTCGCGAGTTCGAATCTCGTTAGCCACCCCATTCTTTCTTTACAAAATATCGGTAGCTTCGGCTTCCTGTGTTGATTCACTATCCCAAGAATCGATACAAAACTAGTCGGTGAATAGCGCAGCTTGGTAGCGCATCTGGTTTGGGACCAGAGGGTCGGGGGTTCGAATCCCTCTTCACCGACCACTATTTCAATAATCGCTTGTGAAGCGGTTATATAAAAAATTAGTGGTGGCTATAGCTCAGTTGGTAGAGCCCTGGATTGTGATTCCGGTGGTCGCGAGTTCGAATCTCGTTAGCCACCCCATTAATTTTGGTAGCTTCTTTGAAGTTCCCAGTTTGAGAAATCAAACGAAACGTCTCGGTGAATAGCGCAGCTTGGTAGCGCATCTGGTTTGGGACCAGAGGGTCGGGGGTTCGAATCCCTCTTCACCGACCATCTTAAGAAGCCTCGTCAGAAATGACGGGGCTTTTTTGCGTCTGGAATTTAGATAATTTGGTACCAAGAGGGCTGCGGGCTTGATCGCGAGTCCAGTTCGACTCGTTCCTCTTTAGTAAGCTCCTTTCAGACGCAAGAAACTCATCTTCGATCTCCTCGATTATTGTGTCTTTATAGAAGTACTCCATTTATCAAGTGAAAAGATCTATATCTAACTTTATATAAAATAACCGTTCAATAATTCGACAAATTAATAGGTCTGGTCTAGAGATTTTTGTGAAAAGTTGAATTTGGTTCTTAATTTGCCCACTAAGGCACGTATTTGACAGCTTTCTTCCTATCAAGCACTTCAAAAGATCATCTAATTTACTAAGCCTTTGGGTTGCTTGTCTTCTATTTAGATAAGCAATGAAAATGGTTAAATATGTGGTCAATATAATCCTATCTAGTTGTTTTGTTTGTTTAAATTAACAAAGTTAGCGTTTGTTTCTATAGTGTTAATTGTTTTTTGGAATAATTATTTGCTTCTATTGAATGGTAGTGAGATCTGCTTTGAACCACAGGTTTAGGTCTACAAGTAAGTGGTGGTAAGGGGTTTGTGAGCATTTATTACCGCTAATATAATGTTGATTTTTCTTACTATATGCTCTTTTGGTGAATAGTTATGTGTCACTTTTGCTTGCTAAGCGTTTAATGTCGACTTTTTATCCTATTTTTGTTGCTTTTCTGTGAATTATTTGCCAAATTGTCAACCGTATAAAATATCAGAACAATATTCTGGTAAGAATGGATTCAATTTTGCAGACAGGGCAGAAAGCTGCCAAAGCAGTAGAGGTCTGGTAATGTCACTTTTAGAAGTAAAAAATCTTCGTATCGAATACCCATCTCGTCATGGAGTTCACGCCGCAGTTAAATCGCTTTCGTTCAATATTGAACGTGGTGAGATCGTTGGTGTTGTAGGCGAGTCTGGTGCAGGTAAATCAACAGTAGGTAATGCTGTGATCGATTTGCTGAGCCCTCCCGGCCGCATTGCTAGCGGCGAGGTATTTCTGGATGGCGAAAAAGTCTCTGGCTTATCCCCTGAACAGATGCGTTCTGTTCGCGGCTCAAAGATTGGTTTTATCTTCCAAGATCCAATGACGTCTCTTAACCCTCTATTCACAGTAGAACAGCAGTTAAAAGAGACGATTCATGCCAACATGAAGGTTTCGGATCAAGAAGCCTACCAGCGTTCATTAGATTTGATGAACCAAGTGGGTATCCCACAACCGGAAAACCGTTTAAAGCAGTACCCACACCAATTCTCTGGCGGTATGCGTCAGCGTGTAGTTATCGCGATCGCATTGGCAGGTGAACCTGACCTTATCATCGCAGATGAACCGACAACGGCACTCGATGTGTCTATTCAAGACCAAATCTTAGGTTTGATTCGCGAGCTATGTATTAAGAAAAACGTAGGTTGCATGTTGGTAACGCACGACATGGGTGTGGTATCTAACGTTACCGACCGCGTAGCCGTTATGTATCGTGGTGACTTAGTTGAGTTTGGCCCAACAGCGAAAGTTTTGGGTACTCCTGAACACCCATACACACATAGTCTTATCTCTGCGGTTCCTCGTTCAGACCGCAAACTCGATCGTTTCCCTCTTGTTAGCTACATCGAAGAAGCACAAGAGATGGAACCTCTGGATGTGAAAAACCACTGGTTAGGTCAAAGCCAAGATCACCGTGATTACACAGGTCCACTGTTGAACGTTGAGAACGTAAACCTGCGCTTCACCACTAAAGATTCATTCTTTGAGAGCCGTCGTGAGTACGTTCAGGCGTCAAACAACGTGAGCTTTGAAGTTCATGAAGGCGAAACGTTTGGTCTAGTAGGTGAATCAGGTTCAGGTAAATCAACGATTGCACGTGTGATTGCTGGCTTGTACGCACCAAACTCAGGCAAGGTAACGTTTGAAGGCGTTGACCTTACTGGTCTTAAATCTGAAAAAGAACGTCGCCCTATGCGTCGTCAAATGCAGATGGTTTTCCAAAATCCTTACACATCAATGAACCCTCGAATGAAGATATTCGACATCATTGCTGAACCTATCCGATTCCATAAGCTTACTCGCAACGAGAACGAAACTCGTCAGATCGTGAATGACCTGCTAGAGCACGTTGGTTTAGGCAAGATGGCAGGGGTGAAGTACCCGCACGAATTCTCAGGTGGTCAACGTCAGCGTATTTCTATCGCTCGCGCTTTGGCAACTCGTCCGCGTCTTTTGATTTGTGATGAACCAACATCGGCACTGGATGTGTCGGTACAGGCTCAGATCCTTAACCTACTAAAAGACTTACAAGACGAGCTAAACCTAACCATGCTGTTCATCAGTCACGATCTACCGGTTATTCGCCAAATGTGTGACCGTGTTGGTGTGATGCAAATGGGAGAACTATTGGAAGTAGCGCCAACAGAGCAGCTGTTCCAATCGCCTCAGCATGAATACAGCAAACATCTGATTTCTTTAATGCCTGAATTTACAGGTTTAAGAGAAGAAAAAGCAGTGGCACAAGCCGCGGTATAAAAATCAGCAGGCTGGAGTTTAGCTTGCTAACAACAATAAACAGACGCAAATACAACAACTAGGGATCTGGATTCCCGCATGAAGGAGTTATGCAATGAAAACCATGAAAAGCAAATTAGCAGTAGCTTTAATGGCAGCTGGCCTAAGCTTTAGTGCAGCAGCAGCAGATATTACCGTTGGCTACGCAGCTGACCCAGTATCACTTGACCCGCACGAGCAGCTGTCTGGTGGCACACTGCAAATGTCTCACATGGTGTTTGACCCTCTAGTACGTTTCACTCAAGAGATGGATTTTGAAGGCCGCCTAGCATCTAGCTGGGAGCGTGTTGATGAAACGACTTTCCGCTTCAACCTACGTAAAGGTGTGAAATTCCACTCTGGTAACGAACTGACTGCTGATGATGTTGTGTGGACTTTTGAACGTCTACAAGCTTCTCCAGACTTTAAGTCTATCTTCACGCCATACGAAAAAATGGTAAAAGTGGATGACTACACAGTTGAGCTAGTATCGAAAGCGGCTTACCCACTAGTACTACAAACAGCAACTTACATCTTCCCAATGGACAGCAAGTTCTACTCTGGCCAAACAGCGGAAGGTAAAGACAAGTCTGAGCTAGTTAAGCACGGTAACTCGTTTGCTTCGACTAACGTTTCAGGTACTGGTCCTTTCATCGTAACGCAGCGTGAGCAAGGCGTTAAAGTAACGTTCGAACGTTTCAACGATTACTGGGATACAGAAACTGAAGGCAACGTAGACAAGCTAACACTTGTGCCAATCAAAGAAGACGCGACACGTGTTGCAGCACTTCTTTCTGGTGACGTTGATATGATTCACCCAGTAGCACCAAACGATCACAAGCGTGTTAAAAACGCTAAGAACATCGATCTAGTTACGCTACCTGGTACTCGTATCATCACGTTCCAAATGAACCAAAACAGCAACGAAGCTCTTAAAGATGTTCGCGTTCGTCAGGCGATTGTTCACGCAATCAACAACGAAGGTATCGTTAAGAAGATCATGAAAGGCTTCGCAACAGCAGCTGGTCAGCAAAGCCCAACAGGCTACGCGGGTCACAACGAAGACCTAGTTCCTCGTTACGATCTGAAAAAAGCGAAAGAGCTGATGAAAGAAGCGGGTTACGAAGATGGCTTTACGCTAACTATGATGGCTCCAAACAACCGTTACGTGAACGATGCGAAAGTAGCGCAAGCGTCTGCGGCAATGCTGTCTAAGATTGGTATCAAAGTTGATCTTAAGACTATGCCTAAAGCACAGTACTGGCCTGAGTTTGACCTATGTTCAGCAGACATGATGATGATCGGCTGGCACTCAGATACAGAAGATTCAGCTAACTTCAACGAGTTCCTAACTATGACTCGTAACGAAGAGACTGGTCGTGGTCAATACAACTGTTCTGGTTACTCAAACCCAGAAATGGATGCGATTGTAGAAGCTTCTAACACTGAAACTGACCCAGTTAAGCGTTCTGAAATGCTGAAAGGCGTTGAAGCAACACTTTACAACGACGCAGCATTCGTACCGCTACACTGGCAAAGTGAAGCTTGGGGCGCGAAGTCTAACGTAGGTGCAGCAGACGTAGTAAACCCAATGGTTATGCCTTACTTCGGCGACCTAGTTGTAAAATAATCTAGCTTGCTAGAATCGAGAGCCTGAAGCTTTTCAGGCTCTCAAAATTATTGAGAAATAGATTTAAGTTTCGGTATTTGGTCTTCCTTCAGTCTGGCTAAATACCTTTTTTAAGACTGAATTTTGTTATCTAGTCGCGGATTTCGACTAGATAGTCATGGATAGATAAGGGGCAAGGAATGGTTACGTTTCTGGTCAAGCGCCTGTTTCAGGCACTGATAGTGATGTTTGTGATCAGTTTGGTGGCGTTTGCCATTCAGGATAACCTGGGCGACCCGTTGCGTGAGTTAGTCGGTCAATCTGTTTCAGAATCGGAGCGTCAAGCGCTGCGTGATGAACTCGGCTTAAATGATCCCTTCATTACAAAATACACTCGCTTTGTGGGCGCTGCTCTACAAGGTGATCTTGGTACTTCATATTTTTTTAAACGCCCAGCTGTGGACGTAATCTTAGATAAACTCGTAGCAACGCTTGAACTTGTGTTTGGCGCTTCTTTGATCATTGTTTGTTTGTCGATTCCACTTGGCGTTTATTCTGCAATACACCCAAAAAGCTTCTTCACTAAACTGGTGATGGCGGGCAGTAGTATCGGCATTTCTGTGCCTGTTTTCTTAACCGCAATCATGTTGATGTATGTATTCTCTATTGAGTTAGGTTGGCTGCCGTCGTTTGGACGCGGTGAGACCGCAAACTGGTTTGGTTGGGAGTCTGGCTTCTTAACGATAGATGGCCTTGCGCACTTAGTGCTGCCGAGTATTGCTCTAGCATCTATCATGCTGCCTCTGTTCATTCGTCTAGTGCGTTCTGAAATGCTAGAGGTTCTTAGCTCTGAATACATCAAGTTTGGTAAAGCGAAAGGCCTAGCGCTGAACAAGATTTACTACCAACACGCTTTGAAGAACACAATGCTACCTGTACTAACGGTAGGTGGCGTTCAAATCGGTACTATGGTGGCTTACACCATTCTTACTGAAACTGTATTCCAGTGGCCGGGTACCGGCTTCCTATTCCTTGAAGCGATTAACCGAGTGGATACTCCACTGATTACCGCATACGTTATCTTCGTAGGTCTTATCTTCGTAGTAACGAACACCATTGTTGACCTGCTTTACGGCATCATTAACCCAACAGTGAACATCACAGGGAAAGGAGCATAATCATGGAACAAACAACAACAGCTCCATCTCGTTGGGAGCGATTCAAGCAGTCAGACATTCTGTACTACTTCTTACGCGACAAAGTGGCAATGGTCAGCTTTGCTATCTTTGCTGCATTCTTAGTGATGGCTCTCGCGGCACCGATTTTAGCGCCAACAGACCCGTACGACGTGACGTCTATCGACATCATGGATTCAGAGCTGCCACCATCTTGGATGGAAGACGGCGAAGAGCGTTTCTTACTGGGTACTGATGAGCAAGGTCGTGACATCCTATCGACGATGCTTTACGGCTCTCGTCTTTCATTGACGATTGGTTTCTTAGCGGTTGGCCTTCAGCTGACTCTAGGTATCATCATTGGTCTGTCTGCGGGTTACTTCGGTGGCCGTATCGATAGCTTCTTGATGCGTTTTGCCGATGTTCAGCTTTCGTTCTCAACCATGATGGTAGCGATTATTGTCTCGGCTATCTTTAAGGCAAGTTTCGGCAGTGACTTCTACGCGCAATATGCCGTTGTTATGCTGGTGGTGATCATCGGTATTGCCGAATGGCCTCAGTATGCGCGTACAATTCGTGCATCGGTATTGGCAGAGAAGAAGAAAGAGTATGTAGAAGCGGCTCGTGTGATGGGCTTCAGAGCGCCTCGCATCATGTTCCGTCATATTCTGCCTAACTGTTTATCACCGATTTTGGTTATCTCTACGGTACAGGTGGCAAATGCCATCATGTCAGAGGCGGCACTTTCTTTCCTTGGCTTAGGTCTTCCGGTAGACCAACCATCACTAGGTGCCCTGATCAGTACTGGTTTTAACTACATTTTCTCTGGAGCATGGTGGATCACAGCATTCCCAGGTGTGCTTTTGGTAACATTAGTTCTAGTTATTAACCTACTAGGCGACTGGTTACGTGACGTGTTTAACCCTAAAATTTATAAAGGGTGATAGCGCGGTTTGATTTTTAGAAAAAAAAGTCACTAAACTAAGAGCCGTAAGCAATTACGGCTCTTTTTTTGCTTAATGGATCTGGAACTTAGTATCATTGATACTGTCAATAATACTTAAAATGGAATTCATGTTTTATCGACATTGATTCGGTAATAATTAACCCGTAAGGGTTTAAGTGGTGGTTATGAAATTGACAATGAATGCTGTATGTCGTGCTGTGATGAGAAATTATCGTATGGGGCTTATCGCTGCATCCCTTTTGGTATCGAGCCAAGTTAGTGCAGAATCGGTTCTATGTGATGCAACTCAGGCAAGCACCAATCAATTACCACAGCTAGAGCAGTCATGTCCGATTGGTAAAGGTGTTTGGGGCAGTAAGGCACCTAAACGTCATTCAGACAACGAACTGTTCTGGGTTCAATGTGGCCTGCTGAACAAGCCTTTGTCACTGAGCCGTGCAAAACCTCTATATGAAAAGATCTCGACTAATGTTTGGATGAAGCCTGAAGGTGGTGACTACCGTTGCTTAATCGGCCCTTACTCTACCTTCTCTGATGCGAGAAAAGACTTAGCTCAAGTACGTAAGGTACCTGGTTATGGTGAAGCTTTTATTCGTATGGTTGATAAGTCGAAAACTTCATCACAACCTATCGTTGCAAAAGCAGCAGCACCTAAAGCCGTCGAATCCAAAGCGGTTAAGCCTAAAGCTCCGGCAAAGCCAAAACCAGTCGCTAAGCCAGCACCGAAACCTGTTGTTGCAGCTCAAGCGGCAACCAGCGCTGCTGCAATTCAAGCCTTCCCAAGTAGTGGCACAAGTTCAGACAACGATCTTGATATCGAAATTCGTGTGACGGCCAATGTTGCAGGCTCTCAATATGCGATCCCTTACCTTCTTGAACACCAACAACAGTTTTATATGGAACAAGGCAAGCCTTGGAGTCGCCTAGATTACGCTAGCGCTGAGTTAGTGTGTAAGCAGGTCAACATGAAGCTGATGACTGAAAAGCAGTGGCAGAGCATCTTAGGTTCGAAGGTAATGGAGAAACAGAATTGGCCAATGCACCTACCTTATTGGGGCGCAGGTAAGAAAGGTCTGTTTACCAACGGTAACGTAAACCAATTGAAAGGGTCTTCACTGCTTAACGTGATGTGTGTGAAGTAACTCCGACATGCAGTAATACCAAACAAGCCTCAGCCATCGCTGGGGCTTTGTTGTTTTTAGATCTTTCTTTTTCAATGTTGGTCTAAGTTATTGATGTTCAATTCTTCAAAACGAATTTGATTAAATATCGTTAGAAATTGTTCAAATAGAGCCGTTGATGCGTAGAAAACCATAACTCAAACAATAAGGTGATTGAGATTATGAGTTTGAAAAAACGATTAGAAGACGTGGCTCCGCGCTTCGAAGCGGGTGGCAAGTACGAAAAGCTCTACCCTGTGTATGAGGCTTTTGCGACCATCTTTTACACGCCCGGGAACGTGAACCGCGGCATAACCCATGTTCGAGACAGTATAGATCTCAAACGCATCATGATTCTGGTGTGGCTAGCAACTTTTCCCGCAATGTTCTGGGGTATGTATAACGTAGGTCATCAAGCCGTGATGGGTTTGACTGCTACCTATTCTGGCGCTGAACTTACCTCCATCATCGACAGCAGTTGGCGCTTATCGTGGGCGTTTGGTAGTGCTGAAGCGTTAGTTTCCAGTGGTTGGGGAAGCCAGATGTTTCTCGGTGCTCTCTACTTTGTTCCTGTTTATGCCACAGTGTTTGTGGTTGGTGGCTTCTGGGAAGTCTTATTTGCAGTTGTGCGAAAGCACGAGGTTAATGAAGGCTTCTTTGTTAGCTCGGTTCTCTTTGCATTAATTCTTCCGCCAACGATTCCGCTATGGCAAGCAGCTCTAGGTATCACCTTCGGTATTGTCGTTGCCAAGGAGTTGTTTGGTGGTACTGGGCGAAACTTCCTTAACCCTGCGCTCGCAGGTCGAGCATTTCTTTACTTCGCTTATCCTGCCAACATGTCGGGTGGCTTAGTATGGGTTGCCGCTGACGGCTATTCAGGAGCGACACCGCTTAGCCAATGGTATGAAGGCGGTAGTTCGTCACTCATCAACAACATGACTGGTGAGGCGATCACTTGGATGGATGCCTTCATTGGTAATATTCCGGGCTCAATGGGCGAAGTGTCTTCACTGCTGATTATGTTGACCGGTGTAATTCTGATTGTGATGAAGATAGCGTCTTGGCGCATTGTAGCGGGTGTGATTGTCGGCCTTGTGGCGACATCGAGCTTGATGAACTGGATTGGTTCAGAGACTAATTCTATGTTTTCGATGCCGTTCTACTGGCACTTCGTGTTGGGTGGTGTGGCCTTTGGTACTTTCTTTATGGCAACCGATCCAGTTTCTGCCGCGTTTACCAATCAGAGTAAGTGGGCTTACGGGATCTTGATTGGTGTGATGACTGTCGGTATCCGAGTTCTCAATCCTGCTTATCCAGAGGGCATCATGCTCGCTATCTTGTTTGCTAACCTGTTTGCTCCGCTGTTCGACTTTGTCGTGAAAGAGCAAAACATCAAGCGAAGACAAAAACGCATAGCTCGATAAGAAATATGACCCCAAAGAAAAAGGCTTGCGGTAGTGCAAGCCTTTCCATTTTTATCACGATTGATTTGAAGTTGATTTAACTCCACTTCAAATCAATCTCGAACGGTTGTGTACTGCCGCAGTGCTCGCCACACATTTCGTCATAAGCGCTGTTATGAATGAGGGTTGCCGACGCCACACCTTGATCACTAAAGTGGTCACGTGCTTGATTAACACTCAAAAACTTCATTGGGTGCTGGTGGTCGTCCTTAATTAACTGCTTTTGCTCGCCAACGATTTGGTAAGCCAAGTAAATCCCGCCTTCAAATGATTCAATTAGTAGATTCATCACAAACTCCATTGCTGTTCTAGATAGGTGGATATTTGTGTTACGTCGAATCGAGAACCAAGGTTCAAAGCGAGCATAAAAAAAGCAGCCCCAAGGACTGCTTCTTAAAGTATCAACTAAAGGCGTTGATTAACGCATAGTTAGGGACTACCAACACAGGTGGTTTCTGAAATAAATCTGGAAAGGTTTAAATGATAAGGCGTGATAGTCTTTTCCAGAAAAACAGCTATCTTTCGCTATTTTTCCTAAAAATTGAGTTTAGATAGTATCTGTTTCCAGAAAAATATCGATGCATTAGCTATTTCTAATTCTCTTTTGGGGTTTTAAGGTTAGCTGCTTTTATCTGTGCTGTTAGCTTGTTTCTTTCTTCTTCATTCATCTTCGCAATCAAGCAAGCCAGTTCAGCTGAACTTTCATCCTCACAAAAAAAGTAATTTAAAGGCACACCCAGCTCGTTAGCCATTTTCTTCAATGTACTGATATCTGGCGTATGCTTTCCTTTCTCGTACTGATTCATTCGCGCACTAGCCGAACTTTCATCGATACCAATACGCACTCCCAATTCTTTTTGGGAGATCTTTGCTTTTTTGCGTACCTCTTTGAGCCGCATTGGAATAGGGTTGTCGATCGACATTTATGATTCATACTAATTGGCTCTATGTGACTAAGATTTTCTTAGTTTTACTGATTTCTGTATACTAAGCAATCCTTAGTATTTTGATTGGTATAACTGGTACATGAAACGTTCTATAAAAATCAGTGCAGTAATGCACAAGTTGTTGATTGAAAAAAGAATGGATGGTTTTTCTGTTATAGAGGCAAGGGATGTCTCATTAAATGATGGGTGTGCTACACAGAATCTTGATGAAGCTCGGAAGAAGGTTTATCGCCAAATATGGCAATATCAACAAAGGGGTTGGCTTCGAAGCGAGGGTGAAGGAAGGAACAAAAGGTATTTTCAAACCGAACAATTTATAGAACTTGAAGTGGTGCCTCGAAGAAAATCTGAACGTGAAGTTTCGGTAAAGCAATCTACATCGGATTACTCTGTGCTATTCCGAGAGAGCAACGAATACAAAGGTGAATTGGAGATCGTGCTTGGTGAAATAGATGAATACCATTCATTAAGGTGCCGCTTCCCTGAACTTGAGAGTCGGTTAGTTCCACTGTTACAGCAAGCAAGAGAACGTTCAGCACAATTGCTTGGGAAGATGAATGGGCTAGAGAATGTTCTTAAAACTCTATCTGAGAGCGACCAACCGTGTTAAGACAGTGGCAGGTAGAATGTTCTGAGAAAGCGTTACAGAAATTTAGGGAAAATCAACAGCACTTCTTCTGCCAAGCAACTCCTGGCGCTGGTAAAACTGTGCTCGCTGCAACAGTTGCATCAAGGTTGCTTAACGAAGGTCTGGTTGATCTTGTATTGTGCTTTTCTCCATCTTTAACGGTTTCTGATGGAATTAAAAGAACCTTTTCTCAGATTCTGAATTGCACTTTTAATGGTGGATTAGGCTCTATTGGGCAGTCGTTAACATATCAATCTATTCAATTCCTTAATGATGATTTTTGGAAGGCGTTACGTAACCATCGAGTATTTGTTGTATTTGATGAGATCCACCATTGCTCTGGGTCTGAACTTGAAAATGCGAACGTTTGGGGCCAGCAAGTACTTACTAAGATTCAAGGGCTCGCGACCTACACATTTGCTATGTCAGGTACTCCATGGCGTTCAGACTCTCTACCAATAGTAATGTCTGAATATAGTGACCCTGAAGGTCAAATCCTCGTTGATTATCAATACACCTTACAGCAAGCAATTGTCGATAAGGTTTGCCGATCTCCAAAGTTGGTGTTGGTTGATAACGAACATCTTTCAGTGACCAGTGATGAGAAAGTTGAATCGTTTTCTTCAATCTTAGAAATGCTTAAGCAAACAAAAACTTCATATCAAAGTGTCATACATAACCAAGAAGCTATGGAATACCTACTTGGGCTCGGTTGTAAAAAGCTCACAGAAATCCGCACCCAATCGCCAGGCGCAGGAGGTTTAGTTGTTGCTTCATCCGTTCAGCATGCAAAATCAATTCAGAAGATACTCGCTCAAAAGTACGATCAAACAGTCTCAATAGTTACTTACCGTCATGAAGAACCTTTAACTGAAATAGAACGTTATCGTCAAAGTGATGTTCAATGGATTGTCAGTGTAGGGATGATCAGTGAAGGTACAGATATTCCTAGACTTCAAGTTTGTTGTCATATGAGCTCTGTCAAAACTGAGCTCTATTTTAGACAAGTGCTTGGACGCATCCTTAGGGTAAATAGCGGCATAAACCAACAAGCGTGGCTATACACTTTTGCAGAGCAAAACCTTATAGAGTTTTCAGAGCGTATTGAGCAAGATATTCCTGACTCTTGTATGTTTGCGAAAATAGAGAGGTTGATAGAGTTTGAGTCAGAATCTCAACGTACTTGCCTAACTGGTCATGGTCTCTTAGAAGAACGAGAAGAAGTGAACTCAAAGTTGGTTTGGAGTAGCGCTATCAGCACCGAACTTAACTCAACCGGATCTCTTAGTACGCTCGATGAACTTCGATTGGGAGCTTTTAAGCAGCGCGTCATCTCAGCCTTTCTAGCCGCTTCGTAGTTTAAAAATGATCTATGCACTCTAGTTCAATGCTTATTTCAGTTACAATGCCGCCAACTAAATTATATGTAATTGAGCTCTCATGGTTGACCAGCACTTACAAGAACTAAATCGACAAGTATGGCAGATAGCAAATCATCTACGTGGTTACGTGCCTGAAGATAAATTTCGTGACTACATTTTAGGGTTGATTTTTTATAAGCACCTGTCAGATAAAATAAATTGTTACGCTAATGAATTGCTCTCAGAAGATGGGCTCCGTTTCACTCAAATTGATGAACAAAGTGAAGAGGGAAAAGAAGAGCTAGAGGCGCTTCGTGAAACAGCACTTCATGAGTTGGGTTATTTCTGTAAGCCTTCTCAACTGTTTCATGTACTAGCAGAAGCAGGCACGAAAGGTGACTTTATTCTTGCGAATGTTAATAAAGCCCTTCAGGACATTGAAAAGAGCACTGTTGGGACTATTAGTGAAGAAGACTTTTATGGTTTGTTTGATGGTTTAGATCTTACATCGACCCGTTTGGGGCGGACAGAACAGGATCGTAATGAACTGATTTCTTTAACTCTTGAGCATATAGGTAATATTAATTTCGAAAGTAGTGATTATGATGTTTTAGGAGATTCTTACGAATATTTGATAGGGATGCTTGCCGCTGGTTCAGGAAAAAAAGCTGGCGAGTTTTATACGCCACAGATGTTATCAAAATTAGTTGCTAAGGTAGCGACTATTGGGAATAACGATATAGATACTGTCTATGACCCGACTTGTGGCTCCGGTTCGTTACTTCTTAAAGCAGCTAAAGAGTCAAAAAACGTCGATGTAAGATGCTACGGGCAAGAGCAAAACCCTAAAACATATAATTTAGCGCGTATGAATATGATTATGCATGGGGTTGATTATAATCACTTTGATATTAAAAATGAGGATACTTTACATGCTCCACAGCATTTAGATCTCCGTTTTGATGTTATTGTTGCTAATCCTCCATTTTCGATGAACTGGTCGCCTACTTCCCTCCATATGCCGGACCCTCGCTTTTCTGAGCCTGGAAAACTAGCACCAAAAACTAAAGCAGACTACGCATTTATCCAGCATATGCTCTACCAGCTGAACGATACCGGCACAATGGCCGTAGTTGTACCTCATGGCGTATTGTTTAGGGGTGCGGCTGAAGGCGATATTCGTAAGTTCTTAATAAAGGATAAGAACTATCTGGATATGGTGATTGGTTTGCCTTCCAACATCGTTCTTGGGACGGGGATTTCCGTGTGTATTCTGGTTTTCAATAAAAGTAGAAAAGTCGATGATAACGTACTTTTTGTTGATGCGAGTCAGCATTTTGAGAAGGGAAAACATGCCAATTATCTTCGTGAAGAAGACTTACAGAGAATCCTTAACGCAGTTTCAAAGCGGGAGAATATAGACCAATTTTCCCATTTGGCTTCTATATCAGAGATTGCAGACCAAAATTACAACCTCAATATATCTAGATATGTTGATGCTTCACCTCAATCTGTTTACTTGCGAGGGCTCAAGGAGCAGTTACAGGAGTATGAAGCTTGTTTATTGCTTCCATATACTCTTCATTCTTTTCGTTATAGAAAAGATTCGGATAACCAAGATTTAGATAACACGCTTGTAATCTCTAAAACGGTTGGGAAGACAGTTAAGGTACATGCTAACTCTATGGAAGAGGCAAGAGATGGTGACTGTGTTTTCGTCTTTAACAGAAATAGAGTTGACTCATTGTATCTAGAACTGTTTTTTCGTTCTGAAGTCGGTCAAATGATTCTAATAGATTGCGCTGCTAAGGTGGGAGGCGCAATGAAAACTTTCAACTTAGAGTCTTTAAAGAGCAATTTGATAGCCTCTGTTCCTCCTTTAGAGGTTCAGAATACATGTGTTGAGTCCAATCAAGCTTTGAGTGCCATTTTGGAAAAGCTTGCTGAATATAAAGAAGATATCATCTTTAAACCTACGTTCTCTAAAGAATTACTAATTCGGTTAGATACCACCGCTCAGTATGTTGAAGAGGCAAACTATCAAGAGCAATTGTTACAGCTAATTCGGGTGGGTGAAAACTCAACAACAGAGTTCAAAGAAACTTTTTCATTGGATGTTAGGCAATGTAAAAACAATAAGGCATATAAGCCAATCAAAGAGTTAAAGTTAGAAATATCTTCTTTGAAAACGATAGCAGGTTTTTTGAATTCTAGTGGAGGGGTACTTTTCGTTGGAGTCGATGATGATCAGAAAATTACTGGGCTAGAGGAAGAGTTTTCAAGGTTCCACAGTGGCTCTGCGGATAAGTTTTTACTTCATTTCAAGAATAAGGTGAAGTCTCTGATAGGGGAGAGCTTCTATACATTTATTCAAATTGACCTTGAAATAATCAAAGAATCACCCGTCTTGGTGGTAAAATGCAGTCGAGCAAATCAACCTTGTTTTTTAGGTAAAGAAAATACGTTTTATGTAAGATCTCCGACAGGATCCACCGACCAGCTTAGTGGTCGAGAGATGTGGGATCACCTTAGAGTTCAATTTCAACAATCAAATTAGAGTTTCCCTAAATGGTCGAACAGCATCAACAAGAACTAAAGAAACAGCTTTGGAACATCGCGAACACTCTTCGTGGCAACATGTCTGCCGATGATTTCCGTGATTACATCCTTGGTCTAATCTTCTACAAATATCTTTCAGATAAGCTGAACCGCTATGCAGATGAATTGCTGTCAGAAGATGGTATTCAGTTCGCTCAAATCGATGAAAAGAGCGAAGAAGGTCAAGAATACTTAGAAGCGGTTCAAGAAGAAGCGCTAGATAAACTAGGGTATTTCTTCAAGCCATCAGAGCTGTTTCATGTGGTTGCTGAAGCTGGTGCTAATGGTGAGTTCATTCTTGACGATGTACGCGATGTTTTGAATGACATCGAGCAAAGCACGATGGGCGCAGACAGCGCGGATGACTTTAACGGCCTGTTTGATGAGCTCGACCTAACATCAAATAAGTTAGGCAAAACGCCAGATGCCCGTAATAAACTAATTGCTAAAGTGCTTGAGCACCTAGATAACATCGACTTCCACTTAGAAAATAGTGAGATTGATATTCTTGGTGATGCTTACGAGTATCTAATTGGTATGTTTGCCAGTGGAGCGGGTAAAAAAGCTGGCGAGTTTTATACGCCACAAATGGTTTCTAAGCTGCTCGCTAAGCTTGTAACACTTGATAACCCGAATTTAAAATCTGTTTATGACCCAACGTGTGGTTCTGGCTCATTACTATTGCGTGTTGCTAAAGAAGCCAACAACCCAGACTTAAAGTTCTACGGGCAAGAGCAAAACCCAAGTACTTATAACTTAGCTCGTATGAACATGATCATGCACGATGTTCATTACAATCGCTTCGACATTCAGAATGACGATACGTTAGAAGCTCCAGCGCATATTGAGCAACGCTTCAGCGCAGTAGTGGCTAACCCTCCATTCTCTGCTGGTTGGTCGGCGAACCCTCTACATCTGAACAATGAACGTTTTTCTGACTACGGTAAGTTAGCTCCGAAAGGTAAGGCTGATTTTGCCTTTGTTCAGCACATGGTTCATCAACTTGACGACGATGGCACGATGGCTGTGGTATTGCCTCACGGTGTGTTGTTCCGTGGCGCGACAGAAGGGCATATTCGGAAGCATCTAATCAAAGAGAAAAATTATTTAGATGCAGTAATTGGTTTGCCCTCGAAAATATTCTTCGGGACTGAGATACCAACATGTATTCTTTTACTGAAGAAAAATAGAAAAAATAAAGACAATATTTTGTTTATTGATGCCAGTCAACATTACCAAAAGAGTGTTAATGGTAACGCTATGCGTGACGTTGATGTAAATAAAATTCTTAAGGCGGTTGTGCAAAGAAAAGCCATAGATAAATATGCTTTTGTAGCAACAGAGTCTTTTTTAAAGGAAAATGATTACAACCTCAATATCCCACGCTACGTCGACACATTTGAAGAAAGCGATCCTGTTGATCTTGATTGCATTTCTAGGTTGCTAATTGAGAATGATAAAGCCATGAGTGCGACTGATGCAAAGATTGAGATGTTTTGTAATGAACTGGGACTTGTTACTCCCTTTGAGAGTGAGAAATGAGCCTATCTCAAGCACTAAGATTCCCTGAATTTGATTCGAGTGACTACCAAGCTTATAAAGTTTCAGATTTTTTAGAGCGATATGTAAAACCTGTATTACTTGAGGATGAGTGCGAATATACCGAAATTGGTATTCGTTCATGGGGCAAAGGAATTTTCTACAAAGAGCCATCCACCAAAGCTACTATCGGAAATAAAAGGGTGTTTTGGTTAGATTCTGATTTGTTCATTGTAAATATAGTTTTTGCTTGGGAGCAGGCTGTTGCTATTACAACGGTGTCGGAAGTTGGCAAAATTGCCTCTCATCGTTTTCCCATGTTCAGAGTTGACGCTGATAAAGCAAATGCTAAATACCTGCTTTATAAGTTTATGACTGGTAGAGGGAAGCAGTTGCTTGAGTTAGCCTCTCCTGGAGGAGCTGGGCGAAACAAAACTTTAGGGCAAAAAGAGTTTGAGAACTTGAAGGTAGTCTTACCTTCAGTTAAAGAGCAACAAAAAATTGCTGCTTTTATTGTAACTATAGACCGTAAAATTGACCAACTAAAAGAAAAGCATCGCCTACTTAAAGAATATCAGAAAGGTATGATGCAACAGGTTTTTACTCAGAAAGTACGCTTTACAGACCGAGATGGGAATGAGTTTCCGGAATGGACTGAAGTTCGTCTATCTAATGCTCTCGAAGAGCGAAAAGAAAAGACGACTACAGAAAATGAATATGAGGTACTAACTTCATCTCGAGGTGGCCTTATGAAGCAATCGGAATATTATGTTACGGGAAGAATCACTGAACGTTCTAACATTGGATATCATGTTCTCCCTGAAGGCTTCCTCACTTATCGTTCTCGTAGCGATGACCGCCTGTTTTTCTTTAACGAGAATGCTCTTGGGGTTACAGGAATAATTAGTCATTACTATCCAGTCTTCTCTATGAAAAATGGTCAGAACAAGTTTTTTGTATATTTAGCAAGGTATTATTCGAATGTGTTTGGTAAATATGCAGTTGGCACTTCTCAGGTAGTTCTGTCATTCAAGGCGTTAGGAGAGATTAAGCTTCCAATGCCAAGTGCTGATGAACAGAAGAAAATTACTCAGTTCCTCCAATCTATCGATCGCAAAATAGAAGGTGTTGCGAAACAAATAGAACAAACAGAGCGGTTCAAAACAGGCCTACTTCAGCAGATGTTTGTGTAACTCCTTTATGCATAGCCCTATCAGTTAGGGCTATGCATAAAGGTATCCAAGGAAATTAAATCGTCACATGGCTTATCAATCAGAACAACAACTAGAAGATAACTTAATTGCTCAGCTTGGCACTCAAGGCTTTGAGGCCGTTACGTTAAAAGATAATACAGCGCTTGAAGCGAACCTAAAGGCGCAACTTGAGAAAGTGAATGAATGTACGCTTTCAGACACTGAGTTTCGTCAGGTATTGGGTAAGCTAGAGAAGGGAAATATCTTCACCAAAGCAAAAACATTACGCGACCAGCTCGATGTTACCTTGGATGATGGAGATAGCCGACACCTTACGTTGTTGTTTGATGATGCCAGTAAAAACACCTTTCAGGTTGCCCAGCAAATTACGGTGAAGGGTATCTACACCAATCGTTATGACGTGACCATATTGGTAAATGGTCTTCCTTTATTACAGATCGAACTCAAACGACGAGGCACAGAGTTAAAAGAAGCGTTTAATCAAGTTAAACGCTATCAAAAGCACTCGTATCATGCCAACCACGGTCTGTTCAACTATATTCAACTGTTCGTGATTTCTAATGGGGTTAACACTCAATACTTCTCTAATAATAGCGAGATGTCCGCTAAGCAAACTTTTGATTGGACGGATTTTGATAATAAGAGAATCAGCCCGCTCCCGAGCTTTGCTAGTGCTTTCCTCACAACGTCGCACCTAACGGCCATGTTGACGAAATACATCGTTTTGAACGAGACAGGTAAGTTCTTAATGGTGCTACGCCCGTATCAGTTTTATGCAGTGGAAGAGATCATTAAGCAAGTCAAAACTACAGACTTGAACGGTTACATATGGCACACCACCGGTTCAGGTAAAACGTTGACGTCTTTTAAAGCTGCGCAGATTATGACTTCATTAAGTGAAGTCGATAAAGTCGTTTTTGTTGTTGACCGTAAAGATCTCGATTACCAAACAGCGTTAGAATTTAATGCCTTTGCCAAAGGTTGTGTCGATAGTACAGACAATACCAATATGCTGTTTCATCAGTTAATAGATAAGCCAATTAAAGGTAAAAAGATTAACGAAAACCGCAACAGCAAACTTGTCGTTACGACACTGCAAAAACTCAATAACGTGGTGACTAAAAAGCGCTACTTAAATGAGATGGAGGCGCTACAAGATAAACGTATTGTTTTTATCTTCGATGAGTGTCACCGCAGCCAGTTTGGTGATACGCACCAGAACATCACCGAGTTCTTCCAAGGCGCTCAGTTGTTTGGTTTTACGGGGACGCCAATCTTTGCCAAAAACGCAGTGGCTAAAAAGTCCATTAAGAAAACCACAAAAGACCTTTTTGACGAATGTTTACACCCTTATGTGATCGTTGATGCTATTCGTGACAATAACGTTCTGAAGTTTGCCATTGAGTATGTGGGGCGCTATCAGTACAAAGATGGCTCGAACAACAACCTTGATATTGAAGTAGAAGATATCGACACCAAAGAGCTTCTAAGCTCTCCTGCGCGTCTTGATAAGATTACCGACTACATTATTGCTCATCACCGAAGAAAGACGCACAGTCGCGATTACAACGCGATGTTCTGTGTATCTGGTGTGCCTGAGTTGGTTCAGTACTATGAACTGCTTGCTAAGAAGAAAGCGGAAGGTAAGCACAACCTTAAAGTAGCGACCATCTTTAGCTATGAAGCCAATGAAGAGGAAGAGTACGAGCTAGGTAATGGTGATGCAGTAGAGGTTCAAGAAGCCGCAGCGAAGTATCTTAATGATGGTGACGCAGTAAAACTGCACAGCCGAGATAAGCTTGAGTCTTTCATCGGCGACTACAACAAGATGTTCGGCACAAGCTACACAACCAAAGATAGTGAGTCTTTCTATAACTACTACAAGAACATCTCTAAACGAGTGAAAGCCAAAGAGATCGATATTCTTCTTGTCGTAAACATGTTCTTAACGGGTTTTGACGCTCCAAAACTTAATACGCTATATGTAGATAAGAACTTAAAGAATCACGGACTCATTCAAGCATTCTCTCGAACTAACCGCCTGTTAGATGAAACCAAATCTCACGGTAATGTGGTCTGTTTCCGCAACTTGAAGAAAGCAGCAGATGATGCCTTTACGTTGTTCTCTAACAAACAGCCGAATGAATCTATTGTTATACCGCCATTTGAAGATCTGTTAGCAGATTTTGATAAAGCTTATGAAGCGTTAATGGCAATTACGCCAACAGTTGATTCAGTTGATGATCTTCCTGATGAAGAGGCTCAGGCTCTGTTTGTTAGGCAGTTCCGCGAGTTGATGCGTCTTAAAAATATGCTGGGTAATTTCGCTGATTTCGATATGGACTCGACCGCAATGAGCGATCAAGAGTTTCAGGACTTCACCAGTAAATATGCCGACTTGAGCCGGCAGTTACGTGAGAATTCAACCAAAGAGAAAGTATCAATACTTGATGACGTCGACTTTGAACTTGAGTTGATGCACCGTGATGAAGTCAATGTTGGTTACATTCTTCACTTACTGCGTGAACTACATGAAGAAGAGAGTACTGACGAGAAAGAACGTAAGCGTCAGGTTATCGCGAACTTGATTGCCTCTGACCCTACGTTACTCAGCAAGAAAGCTCTGATCGAGAAGTTCATGAATGATCATCTTGACGGAATTCCTGCTCACGCTGATGTTGAAGAAGAGTTTGAATTCTTCTGGGAAAAAGAGAAGCGAGAAGCTCTAGAAAGCATGGCAACTGAAGAAAACCTAGATACAGATAAGTTAGAAATCTTGGTTAACCGTTATGAGCTTAGCGAAGAGATGCCACTACGTGATGACTTTGCAGGAACACTGCAAACCAAGCCTACGATACTGCAACGTAAAAAGATTGTTGGTCGGTTGACTGAGAAGTTTAAAGGGTTTGTCGATACGTTTATTGGTGGGTTTTAGATATGACGGAAACAATAAAAGATATTTTGGGATCGATTACCAATAACATCAATAGTCGCTTAGCTAGTCCATTTTTCGGTGCCTTTTTGGTGTCTTGGGTACTATGTAATTGGGATAAATTAGCTTTGCTTTTCTTTGGAATGCAAAGTGTAGACTCTCGTATATCAGTGTTTCAAGATTCAATTGCATGGATTTCTATCGGGCATGAAAATTCCGTCAGCACAATATGGTGGCCGTTAGCTATCTCAAGTATCTATATGTTTTTAAGTCCTTATTTACATATAGCTATCCAACAGGTTCAAAAGCACAGTGCAGGTTTGAGGTATTCTCTGACTGTTGATCAGGATGTCGATAAAGAAGATGCTAGGGGGCGTTTAGTTAAGGCCAAAGCAAAAGCCAATTTACAGAACAAAGTTGCGGAAGATGAAGTTCGTGCTGAGATAGAAAACTCAGTTGCGGAGACCAAAAAATTGCAAGAAGGTGCAGCCGCCACAGAAGCTAGAAAGAACCTCATTCAAGAGAAGTACCTTGAGGCACAAGAAAAAGTTAAGGAACTGAAGTTAGCCAATGAGGTGTTGGCTCGAAAAGAAGCTAAAAAGCTTCAAGATGCAGAGAAGGCGACATTCGCTTTCGATAAATCGAAAGCTGAGCATGAAAATGAACTTCTTACTCTGCAACTCCCTCTAGCTTACCAATATATGAATACTCTTTCGGATAGCTTGAATGATGATGAAAAGCGGTACTCGTTATTCCATTTGTCAGAAATCATAGCTGCAACCTTCGGCTACCAAAGTTTTGAACAATTGATCAAAGATGAATCATTCACAGCCAAGAATATAAAAAAGATAAAGTACCTCTCTTACGATTCGGAAACTTTATTTGATTGCTTGAACGATGTGATTGAATCTGAAAATGAAGATCACTATGACTCAAGTTGGTTGTTCGAGCATATCCAAATGACTTTGGATCAGTATTCATTACAGCTCCAAGATTTAGACAGTGTGGCTGAAGAAGCAATTGAGGAGCTTTGGGATACTGTATATTCAGAAATGATAGAGGCTGATGCCGTTAACTCAGAGATGGCGATAACCAATGCTCATTTTGACGACGTTGATGATCTACATAAAGTCTCGCACCGGTGGGTATCCGGAGATGGACTCTACATTAAGTACTCTTGTACTCTTTCAGGCTCAAATGACCCAGATAAAATGTTTTATGGGGATACAATCTACGTGGATTTTGAAGTTAAGCACCCGCTTGTGATTGGTGAGTCGGGACTTGGAGGGTATGAAATGTATGATGTTAAAGCTCGGGGGAAAGATTATTCCGATGAAAGTGATTGGGAGCATCTTAAGTTAGACAATAAACCTGCTGAAGCCAGTGCAGAGTTTTAGCGAGTAATTAAAGGTGTAAGTGCTGTTTATTAGTGTTCGGGTTGGATTCAGAATGCCATTGAGTTACTTTTTGTGAGGATGCTGACTCCGCAGAGCTTACTTGTTTGATAGAACATTTGAGTGAGGTCGACAAGAAAAACCTTATCGACCACATTAAGAGAAAGCTTTAAATATCCCTCAACTCAACGATTACTTAATCGAAACAACCTTACTTCGCTTTAGTTGAGCTAACTCTTCACGTAATTGGGAATTTTCAAACTCCAAATCTTCTATATGAGCCAATGCTTGAACCAACTTGTCGTTAAGGTGGTGCTGTGAAGCTGCAAACAGTGCTAATTTATCTCTCTCAGCCTTATACTTGGCCTTAAAGTTTTCCTTGATACGTTTCTGTTCGCTTAGTTTTACTCGTACCGTCTGGATCTCTGGCTGGATGATTTCACCTTTGCCTGCCGCAACTTTAGCTTTACTTTGTTTAACCTTTTCTACAAATTCTGGGTAGTAATAGCCGCTGCCATTACCTAGGTTAGCTTCTTCCTCAACAGCTCTCACACTGAGCTTACGGTGAGCCGGTATACGCTTGGGCTTTCCTTGAGCTATTCGGTCTAAAGCGGCCTCTAGCGCAAGGAGTGTATTTTCACCTTTCCCCATCCTTAAATCACCCTCACGGTTAGTTCTGCTTCAAAGGCCGTAAATGCCATCCCAAAGTCTCGCATCACGTTTTCTGCCGCCCTAATTTGCGTAATATAGTGGCTTCTGTCTGTTACCGAGATATCTTCACCCAACGCCATGTAAGCCGATAATCTGCGATGTTTTTTCTGCCACCATTTCGCCTGTTGTTCATCAATAATGCTGCTGCCAGAGTCGCAATCTACGCAAAATTGAGGGGCAATTACACCATCCATATCGCAGTCATACCCGCTTTTGCAGTAGCTATGCATTGAGCCATGAAGTGTTAATTTGCCCTCTTGTACGGCTTTATAGATAACATCCCATGAGCTATAAATGCTCGGCACATCCCCTCGCATTTTCATTATCGCTTTGCCATGAGTGCCTGATAGCGTTTCGTCAGAGTGCCACTGTTTGAATATTTTGTTGGCAGTAGTTTCAGCATTAATCTCTTCGAGTGCTTGTTGTATTTTGGTATCCACTTTTAAATCATGCAAGCTTGCTAGCCTACCACCGTTGGTGTACCACTCTGTCATTGAAAGATACAGGTGTTTAAATTGTTGCTTGAGTGCAACCAATGTCCCTAAGCGATTTTTGATGCAATAAAATGCGAGGCTACGTCTAAACTGGTGAGAACTCAAAGGCCAACGTTTATCGACAATAACGAACTTCTTAATTTTATCTAATGAGCGAGGGTTAGATTCTAAGCATTCTTGATAGTCTTTTTCTGTGACTACGAAATTAAAGTGCTGACAAAAGCGCTTTAATCGTTCATTCCAGTCAGTTATTAGTCTTGGTGGTACTGAACGAGCACCTTGATTTACCCATAATGAATCTGTGTATTTTTTATCGGGATATGCAACTTTATTTCTCCATCGTTTTGTTAGAGTAGCCATTAAGTCAATTGCTGTTTTGGAAGAAGGTGCTGTCACCCATGTTTCACGTTTTTCTCCTAGCTTAAAGGTATGAGATTGAAGCATATGGTGAACACGACCACTCAGAGTATCTTTGTAATAGCTGTTTGTTGTGAGTTTATCAAGCTCTGAATCTCGCATCCCACTGAAGCCACCGCACACAATATAACTGGCAGTAATTAGTAGTCCAAGGTAGCGCTTAAATTCTGTAGCATTGCTAAGTGAAATATCAGGAAGCATCTCTGCTAGCGGAACAATAAGAGAGCTAGATTTGTAAAATCGACTATCTTGAATGGCTGTAGTGTATTTTCGGTTATTAATACTTCCATCGTTATTCATAAAGGTAAAAGAATGACCTTGCTTGATTTTTTCGTCTAAAATCTTCTTAGCCTCCATATAGTTATCTTGTAGCGCATTCTCAGTATCTGCTATTAATTGAGCATGAGGCAAAGCTCTTTCAATTAGTGCTATCGCTTTGCCGTAGATGGCATTGCATAAACGATCAGGAATAACTAAGGTTTGTTGTTCATCCTTATCACTTAGTCTTTTAGCTTCTTTATTTGACTTTAATGGTTCGATACCTAGCGCTACTTTATGCCAACCTGAATTATTTATTACTCCATTAATAGCAACAAATATTTTTTCAAGAGTGTTTTGAGCGAAGCCTAGTTTTTGAAGTTTATTATCGAGTTTTAGCTTGAGTGATGCGGAGGATAAGCTTGCTAGCGATGTTTGTCTTTGATGCATCAAGAACAGATAAACATTTTTCATTTGTGATAGTCGAGCATGTGCGCCTGAGAACTTCAGAGCTTTTCTTTTTTTCGGACTGATATTAAAAAGCCAACCAAAGGTGAATACCTTGAGTTCACGTTGCAGTTCAGGCGATGAATCAAGGTATGAGAAATTAAGATTATTCTTCACTTTTTTACGGGAGAAAGGAAAGCAGTCCCAGTCACTCTGACCAAAAGTGGCTGTTACGTTACCTTCCTTATCTTTGCAAATGACAACGGCATCGAGTTCTTCAAATCGTTTTTCGTGATATAGAGTAACGATATCTACAACTTGCACTTTATGTTCTTCAGGGAAATCCGCAGTATATAAGTGTTCAGTATTCATTATGATAACTCCTGAGAATGCGGTGGAATTAAGCCAACAACTGAATCTGCATCATCCCAAATAGGGTGATAACCCTCATCATGAAGCTTGGCTTCCGCTTGCTTAAGTATTTTTTTGTTGATGTTAGGTAAGATTTTTTCTTCTATGAACGTCACGATGTTTTCAAAGTTTTGGCGGTAGTGGTTGGCATCAAGGTGTAGGTAAAGAGACTCTTCAATACAGGCTTTAAAACTAAGTAGACACCAAATATCTGAAAGTGATTGAACAATGACTTGGCTTGGACAACCGAAGCAACCGAGTAAATCAGCACAAGCTAACTTTTCATCTTCACTCAATAGCCCTTGTTTCATGGCTTTCTTGGTGTATTTCTGGGACTTATCGCCAAAAGGAGTGGCACAGCTTCCTCCGCTGGGAGTGCGACTTAAATCGGGTAAATTGATTTTGTTTTCTTCTTCAATGACCAAAACATCTATGCCTAAGCTAGCCTGTGCTTGCTTGGTGTTAATTCCTTTTTTAACCTCTTCTTCACGAATAGCCATAGCATCTTGCATCATGCCGTTATTGGTTAATTTATTTCCTTCGCTATAGTTTCTCCTTCTTGAATTAGGAGTATTACTTAGCATGATGTCATTCATCATTTCACCTTGATGAAAAGCAGTAATTTGAGCGCCTGTTTCACGAAATCGACTGATGGTTGGGCGTAATTTTCTTCCTGTTTGGTCGGTGAAGGTAAAGTGCTTTTCAACCCAACGTTTTAAGAAAGCTTGGAGTATTCCTTTTTTCATCGGTACTGCTTCTTGAACTGCTACTGTCTGAAGCAATGTTGCCTTTTTTTTCGTTGATATTAGGCGTGAAGCATTAAGCAGTTTTTCGAAAAAACTCATAGCATATTTAGGGATATCAAGACCATGCTCACCCACTTCAACTTGAATTGTTTTGAATGCTCTGCGTTTAAAAGCAGGCATGGTGTACCACGTTTCCTCAATGGATGTTGAAGCACTAACAGGCTGTGGTAGTTGAAATAAGTCACTGGTATTGGCATAGGTGTAATAAGATAAGAGGTATGTCCCTGCGCACATCATTTTTGTTATACCACCACATAACTTATAGACCTGACCTTGCCACTCAAATGTCATGGAAGGGCGATTTTTATAAGCTTTGATATGTATCTCTGGTGATTCAATAAATTGACTATAGGTTTGTTTGAATAGACTACGCAAGAAAGGAAGCAGTTGATTTAAATCACTACGAGTATAAGCCTCGAAAGATTCTTGATCGCTTCTATCTGTTATCGCTATGTTATTGAAATAACTTGATGGTAAATCTAAAAAATCACGAAATGAGACTAATAAGTTCGAGTGGGTTGTAACATAGGTAGAGCTTTTTATTTCCCCTAACATTACTCTAGCGTGTTGATGCTTCATATAGGCTTCTAGCGAACGTTGTGTAAAGGAAGTTGTATGGTTTGAATCACACCAACGAAGGTATTGAGAAATTCGAGAGAAATAATGATATAGAGTATTATGACTTTCACCTTCCGCTATTTTTTCACTAAAATGCTCTTTAATTTGAAGAATAAAACCTTCACGATTCGCATCCTCAAACTGACCACCTTGCTGTAATTGTTTGGTAGCAGGAAGGTGCTTAACCAGAAAACGATTAAAGTCAGCAAGATGGTTATCTGTTGTATTTAGTTGAAAGCAAAGCTCTGGCTTCCAACCATGTAGATAAGAAACATTACTCATCCTCACCTCCAAGCGCTTCGTGCATTATGCTATCTAAAATGCCAAATTTAACTTTAAACGCTTCTTTGCGTTGCAAGTAACGCAGATACTTCCAAGTGGTTGATTCATTTCTATGTCCCATCCACCCCATGAGAAGTTCCATACACTCCATTGGTGATAAACCTGCTCCAAGTAGGTCATTTAATCGATATGTGCCATAGGTAGAGCGCAAGTCGTGAAAACGATGTGTGAACTCAGGGTGTGTTTTTTTGATATATGTTCTTAGCTCTGTCCACCTTGCTTCAATAGATTTAGCGGTTACAGGATTGCCTTGTTCACTAACAAAAAGTGGCTCATGGCGTTCGCATAGCTCAAGCCTTTCAATTGCATTCTTTTTTAATGAAACGGTATTCTCTGGCAGTTCGTCTAGTTTGATATTGAGTTTATTCACTCGTTTTATTCTGCGCTCAGAGGTGCGGTATTCATTTAGCGATGCTAATAATTCTGCTGAGATTTCTACACGTCTTTGTTTTAAATATTTGGTTTGCACGCCTGTTGATTGAGGGGATAAAACTATTTCGTAACGATGCTCGCTTTCAGCAAGAAGGGTTGCGGTATCAAGAGCATCAAGGGAAAGTGTTGCGACCTCTTGAATGCGCATTCCCGTATCAATAGATATTAACACTTGAAAGCGTAATTCTTCGGATGCGCTAGGTAGGTGCTGTGTCAGGATATTTAGTGATTCACGAGTGAGTGGTGATAAAGGTCGAATGTTATTACTGCTGGTGTCCTTCGGTATTTTTATTCGCAAGTCGCTTGTTTCAACGGTGAACGTTGGTGATATGTGAGCCAGCATTCCAGTCTTTTGGACGGATACAAACTCCATCTTAAACGGTGCTTCCTTTTCATTCTTTACGCGTAAGTAACCATCATGCATTAGCCACTTATAGTAATTGACGATTTGGTTCATACGAACACTGGCAGTGCTGTGTGCCAATTCACCATTCTTGATTTTTTTTAATAAGTGAGAGCGAAAAAGGTAAGTGGGTTTGAGCCTCTTGACTGGCGGAAACTTATCCCATGCCAAATCATTGTCTTCAATAAATTGATAATAAGCGTGTAGAGCTTGAGCGCAAGGTGATAGGTCTCGTGCGGTTTTTACCGTTTTTAGATAGAAAAGGTAGCTATTAGCTTCATGGTTAAAGATGCCTTCTTTTGTAAATAGAGTCGGCAAGGAACCAATATTGTTTTTGAGGGGAGAGCAGTGGAGAACTCCATTGCTTGATGTGTGTAACTTTGTTTCTTTGAAAATATCGCTTGAATGTATGAGTGATGACATAAATATACCTAGAAAAGATCACTGGCAATGCATTGAGCATAGTCAGTGATCGGTTATTTTCCAGATTTACTTATGTGTGTAGGATGCTTTTCCTACACTAACCTGTCATGGTAACGAACTCTTCGCTGCCCGTTGGGTGAATTGCCACAACAGAGTCGAAGTCTGCTTTGGTTGCGCCCATCTTCATTGCAACGCCGAAGCCTTGAATCATTTCATCAACAGTGAAGCCGATGCCGTGTAGGCCGACTACTGTTTCTTCTTCGCCAGCACATACTAGCTTCATCTTACAAGGTTGGCGGTGCTTGGTTACAGCTGTGTACATCGCAGTGAAGCCTGATGTGTAAACCTTGATGTTGTCTTTGCCATACTGCTCTTCAGCTTCTTGAGTCGTTAGACCGATCGTGCCGATAGGTGGGTGGCTGAATACAACAGTAGGTACAAGCTTGTAGTCCATCTTAGCGTTGGTTTGACCGTTGAATAGACGCTCAGAAAGCTGACGACCTGCTTTAACAGCTACAGGAGTTAGTTCGATACCGCCTTCCATGATGTCACCAACACAGTAGATGCCAGGAACGTTAGTCGCTTGGAATTCATCTACCTTGATGTAGCCACGGTCGTTAGTCTCAACGCCAGTTGATGCTAGGTTGATCGCGTCAGTCGCTGGGTGGCGACCGATAGCCCAGATTAAGTGGTCAACGTTTTGAGTGTTGCCGTTCTCTAGGTGCAGAGTCAGCGTGCCGTCTGCTTCTTTCACCACTTCTTTAGGCACTGAGTGCGTGTGAAGTGTTGGACCTTCTGTTTCCATTACTTCTACTAGCGTTTCGATGATCATTGGATCGAAACTACGTAGTGGAGATTCTTTACGGCAGAACAGGTGTGTTTCTGTGCCAAGCGCGCTTAGAACGCCAGCAATTTCAACCGCGATGTAGCCAGCACCGATAACCGCAACGCGTTTTGGTTGCTCCATCAGATCGAAGAAGCCATTCGAGTCGATGCCGTATTCTGCACCTGGGATGTTTGGAATCGTTGGACGACCACCTACCGCGATCAGGATGTGATCTGCAGTGTAGTGTTCGCCGTTAACTTCAACAGTCTTCTCATCAACGAACTTAGCAAAGCCTTTGATTACGTTTACTTTGTTGTTACCTAGTACGCGATCGTAAGATTGGTGGATACGACCAATGTACGCTTGGCGGTTTTCAACCAGTTTGCTCCAGTTGAAGCCTTTTACGTCAACGTCGAAGCCGTAGTCTTCAGAGTATAGGTTGATTGCTTCAGCGACTTGAGCGCCGTGCCACATTACCTTTTTAGGAACACAACCAACGTTTACACAAGTACCACCAAGGTCTTGAGCTTCGATAAGTGCAACTTTTGCACCGTGCATAGCAGCGCGGTTTGCTGATGCGATGCCGCCTGAACCGCCACCGATACAGATGTAATCAAAATGAGTCGCCATTACTTTCTCCATTTATTGAAGGTTGTAGTCACAGTGAGAGCACTGGATACCTACGTCCTATAGATTCTTAAATTGTCTAATTATTATATTGAGGGCAGATCGGTTGAACTCAATCTCCCTGTTTAAAATTTATTCGTCCACATCACAGTCTGTTGAAGATTCTTCAGTCTATGATGTGAATTCGAGATTACTCGGGTACGATCCACTCTACTGTGAAGTGACCGGTTGCCGGTGCAATTGCTTCCTTCAAGAATGGAAGAATCTCGTTCATTTGGCTTTCTAGCTTCCAAGGTGGGTTGATAACAATCATGCCTGATGCTGTCATGCCACGCTCGTTGGTGTCTGGTGATACGCCAAGTTCGATTTGTAAAATCTTGTTGATGCCTAAGCCTTCAAGGCCTTCGATCATATCTTCGATGTCACAACGGTTTACTACCGGGTACCAAATTGCGTAGATACCGGTTGCCCAGCGCTTATGGCTTTGAGCAATCGCAGTCACCACATCGCGGTACTCTCTTGCTAGCTCATAAGGCGGGTCGATAAGTACCAAACCACGACGCTCTTTTGGTGGCAGGCTGCCTTTTAAGCGTTGGAAACCATCTTCTTTGTAGATAGATACCTGACGATCGCGGTGGAACTCTTGCTCAAGCAGCGGGTGATCGGCTGGGTGAAGCTCGGTCAGTACCATGCGGTCTTGGTCGCGCAGGTGGGCACGTGCAACACGTGGTGAACCTGGGTAATAGCGTAGCTTGTCGCCGTTATTTAGTGTTGAGATAGACTCAAGGTAGCTTTGAATGTCTTCAGGAAGATTTTGCTGATCCCAAACGCGAGCGATACCTTGTTTGTATTCACCGGTTTTTTCAGACCATTCATGCGTTAAGTCGTAACGACCTACACCAGAGTGAGTGTCATGATAAACAAAAGGCTTATCCTTCTGTTTCAAAGAATTAAGAATAAGGCTCTGTACGATATGCTTTACTACGTCGGCATGGTTACCTGCGTGGAAGCTGTGGCGATAACTTAACAAATTAAACTCTCGTAACACTCTCGATTTAGAGTGTGGTTAGTGTAGGTGGGGTTAATCAGACCATTATAACCCTCAATGGACCATAAATTCTCGAACAATTCAGGAACAGTCGTTCGCAATATGTGGTTAGTTATTGGTTCTACTATTGAAATTTGCCTTATTGGGCACTATTTAATAACTATTCGCAGGTGATTTTTTTAGGGCGAACCTGAGCCTGATGACTGTAAGACGACCTCATTACAAAAAAGACGAAAGTCTCTAAAGCCAAAGGAATGTTTATATGTCTAATCCGCTATTAACCTTCACGGACTTACCTCCGTTTTCGCAAATCAAACCTGAGCACGTTAAGCCAGCGGTTGAGCAAGTGATTGAAGCGTGTCGCAACAAGATAGAACAAGTACTTGAAGGTAATATTTCACCAAGCTGGGACAACCTAGTTGCTCCGATTGAAGAAGTGGATGATCGTTTAGGACGTATTTGGTCACCAGTAAGCCACATGAACTCTGTTGTGAATAGCGACGAACTGCGTGAAGCGTATGAGAGCTGCCTACCAGTACTGTCTGAGTACGGCACTTGGGTTGGCCAACACAAAGGCTTGTTTGAGGCATACAAAGCGATCAAGGCGAGCGAAGCCTTCTCGGCATTAAACCGAGCTCAACAGAAAACCATTACCGATGCACTGCGTGACTTTGAACTGTCAGGCATTGGCTTGCCAGCAGACGAGCAGCACCGCTACGGCGAGATCAGCAAGCGCCAGTCTGAGCTAGGTTCTCAATTCTCAAATAACGTACTTGATGCAACCATGGGTTGGAGCAAGCAGATTACTGATGTTGCTGAACTGTCAGGCATGCCTGAATCAGCACTGGCAGCTGCTCAAGCGGCAGCGGAGTCTAAAGAGCAAGAAGGTTACCTACTGACTTTAGATATCCCATCATACCTACCTGTGATGACTTACTGTGATAACCAAGAACTACGTAAAGAGTTGTACGAAGCTTACGTAACGCGCGCTTCGGATCGTGGTCCAAATGCCGGTAAGTGGGACAACACTGAGATCATCACAGAGCAGCTTAAACTGCGTCATGAGATCGCTCGCATGCTAGGTTTCAGCACTTACAGCGAAAAATCACTGTCGACTAAAATGGCTGAAACGCCAGATCAGGTTCTTGGCTTCCTAAACGACCTAGCAGTAAAAGCAAAACCACAAGGTGAGCGTGAGGTTGAAGAGTTGCGTCAGTTTGCAGAGAAAGAGTTTGGTGTTTCTGAGCTAAACCTGTGGGACATCGCTTACTACAGCGAAAAACAAAAGCAGAACCTATTCGAGATCTCTGATGAAGAGCTTCGTCCTTACTTCCCTGAATCAAACGTGGTTTCAGGCCTGTTTGAGGTATTAAACCGTGTGTTTGGTATGTCGGTAACAGAGCGTGAAGGCGTCGACACATGGCATGTGTCAGTTCGCTTCTTTGATATCTTTGATGCAACAGGTGCACTGCGCGGTAGCTTCTACCTAGATTTATACGCACGTGAGCACAAACGTGGCGGCGCTTGGATGGATGACTGTCGTGGTCGTCGTATTACTGAATCTGGCGAGCTACAAACACCCGTCGCTTACCTAACGTGTAACTTCAACAAGCCAGTTGGTGATAAGCCAGCACTGTTTACTCATGATGAAGTCGTGACTCTGTTTCACGAGTTTGGCCACGGTATCCACCACATGCTAACGCAAGTAGAAGCGGGTGCAGTTGCGGGTATCAATGGTGTACCTTGGGATGCGGTTGAGCTACCAAGTCAGTTCCTAGAAAACTGGTGTTGGGAAGAAGAAGCGCTGTCGTTTATCTCTGGTCATTTCGAAACGGGTGAAGCATTACCAAAAGAGATGCTAGAGAAGATGCTGGCAGCGAAGAACTTCCAATCTGCGATGTTTATCCTGCGTCAGCTAGAGCTTGGTTTGTTCGACTTTACGCTTCACACAGAATATGACCCAGAAGTGGGTGCTCGCGTACTAGAAACGCTAGCCGACGTAAAATCTAAGGTGTCGGTACTGCCAAGCCTTGATTGGAACCGTTTCTCGCACAGTTTTGGTCATATCTTTGCGGGTGGCTACAGTGCGGGTTACTACAGCTACCTATGGGCAGAAGTGCTTTCAGCCGATGCGTTCTCAGCATTTGAAGAAGAGGGTATCTTCAACACTGAAACCGGTAATCGCTTCCTGAACAACATCCTTGAGATGGGTGGCAGTGAAGAGCCGATGGAGCTGTTCAAACGCTTCCGTGGTCGTGAGCCACAAATCGATGCGATGCTGCGTCATGCGGGTATCAGCGCTTAATATTGAGCTGATCAGAATGTAAAAAGAGCCTCCTTGTGAGGCTCTTTTTGTATCTATTTATCAAACGATTATGGATTCACATTGCGGTTGATAGGGTTCTGCAATGAAATCAGAGTTTCGGTTGATTGCACCTCATCGATCGCTTGCAGCTTATCGATCAATACAAACTGCAGCTCTTCAATCGATTTACACATCAGCTTTACAAAGATATTGTAAGCACCAGTGGTGTAGTACGCCTCAACCACCTCATCTAAGGCGTTCAGCTTGGCGATTGCCGAGTGATAATCTTTGGCAGCATTGAGGTTGATACCAATAAAGCAACACACGTCGTAACCTAGCTTTTTGGTGTTTACCACAACCTCGGTACGCTCAATAATGTCGGCCGATCTCATTTTCTCGATACGGACGTGAATGGTCGCAGGGCTTACGTCAAACTGCTTGGCCATCTCGGCGTAAGGCGTACGAGCATCTTCCATTAAGGTTTTCAGAATGGCACGGTCTAGGTCATCGAGACGAGCGGTGGTTGTGGACATGCTTAACCCTTAGATTTAATGAAATTATATTGGCTAGAGTACATATCATAGCCAAGGGTGATAATATTAGCAGCAACGATGATGTTAGGGTGAATTCAGTGCGATTTTGGGTGTTATTTATTGCGATGTGTTGGAGCGTATTTGCTTCGGCGCAGACAAAAGATGTATTGGTGATCCACTCCTACCATCAAGGTTTTTTCTGGACGGATGATTTTCATAAAGGATTATCAGACGAGCTCGATCGTGATGGGCTGTCTTACCGTGTTGTTTATCTCGATAGTAAACGCACTCAAAACCCAGAATACCTAGAGCGCGTGTATCAGCTTTATCATACCAAGCTACAGCATGAAGAGTTTGCAGCGATTGTTGTTAGTGACAACAACGCGCTTAATCTAATGAAGCGTCTTGCGCCTGATCTCAAGGGCACACCTGTCATCTTTGGTGGCATCAACAATTTCTCCCCTGAAATGATTGAAGGTTTGAACGCGACGGGCATCACTGAAGATATCGACTTAGTGGGCAATATCGAGCTGGTTAAGCGTCTTCAATCGACCGTAAAGAAGATCTACATCGTTACCGATCACTCGGTCACGGGTGAGGCGATTCGTTCTCAAATCGATCTGTTCATCAAAACTCATCCGGATTTTTCTGACCTCGTTGAGCACTATGTGCCGGATTCTTACCAAGAACTAATGGAATTTTCTCAACGTGCAGATCTAGGTAAGAGCTTGCTATTTTGGGCCTATTACCGCGATGCTCAAGGCAGAGTGAGCAGCGATGAAGATTGGCGACAGCTGAACATCAAAACCCAAATGCCACTGTATATGGTGCACGATTTAGGGCTTGGTTTTGGTGCGATTGGTGGTGTGATTCAAAGTGGCGAAACGCAAGGCCGAGACACAGGTCGCGTGCTATTGAATGTGTTGAATCACCCTAATGAGCCATTACCGTTAGTGGTGGCTGGCGCTCCGGAAATCAAACTCGATTATCAACAGATCTCTCGTTGGGATCTGGGTGCTGAAAATGAAGCCTCGGTGACATTCCTCAACAAGCCCAAGTCATTCTTAATGCGCTACCGTGATGAAATTCGCACCATCGGCTTAATGTTCTTGAGCATGTCGTGTGTTATCGCGGTGTTGGTGTATTACCTTAACCGCCTGAAGAAGAGCGAACGTGCCAGTCGTCAAAGCCAACGATTGCTTGAGTCGATATTCGATCAGAGCCTGCAATTTATGGGCATCATTGATAAAGGCGGCGTATTGCTGTCGAGTAACAGCAAGCTGCATGAGCTGCTTTACAATCAAGGCTATAAATTGGGAACGCCGCTTCAACAACATCAACACTGGGAAGATTCCGCTGGTGAGGTGTTGAGAGAGTACTTCGCTGAAAAAGGAGAGCATCCGGCTCTGAGGTTTGAGGCTGAGGTGTGGTGTCGTGACCGTGGTGCGATGGTTTTGGATATTTCACTGAAGCCAATGCCGGGCACGGAAGAAGACGACATTCAGTTCCTCTTTGAAGCGCGCGATGTCACCTCACGTAAGCTTGCAGAAAATAAGCTGTTCCAACGTGAAGCGAACCTAAAACTCTATTACGACAAACAACCCGTGATGATGATTACCCTCGATGGTAATAACCGCATTCAGCAAGTGAACCAGTTTGCCGAAGAATTATTGGGTTACCCACTGGATCAGCTATTAGGCCATCGCCCTAGAGAGTTCTATGTTGACGAGAATGCGATGATTCCTCGTCATATCCTGCTGCAACCACAACACAAGATTCGTGGTGTGTGGCGTCGTGATATTGAGTATCGTCATGCTGACGGCAGCACGATCTGGATTCGAGAAAATATCCGTCCGCTGGTGGAATCGGATCAGCTATTGATTGTGGGTGAAGACATCACCGAAACGCACGAGTTGTCTGAAAAGCTAGAGTATCAAGCACAGTACGATCTGTTGACTGACACCTTTAACCGCAACCACTTTGAACAAGAGCTGCAAAAGGCGCTTAAAGAGGTTGAGAGCCATATGCGCACCCATGCGATGTTGTTCTTAGATCTGGACCAATTGAAAGTTTTGAACGACACCGCAGGACATGAAGCGGGCGATGCCGCGATCTTATTTAGTGCGCAATTATTAGAAGATGTGCTGCCATACAATGCGGTATTGGCGCGTATGGGTGGAGACGAGTTTGCGGTTCTTATCAAAGACTGTACTGAGCGAGACGCCGTGAATGTGTGTCGCAGTATTATTTCGATGATGAGTGAGAATCCATTCTTGTGGGATGACATTCGCCTCAATCTGACTTGTTCTATTGGCATCCGATTGATTGACCATACTGCAGCTTCACCGCAGATGGTGCATGCTCAAGCTGATGCGGCGTGTCATGCGGCCAAAGAAGAAGGCCGTAACCGCTATAACCTTTACCATCAAGATGATGAAGACCTGCGACGTCGTCACCTAGAGATGGAGTGCGTGAACCTAGTGCATGAAGCCTTAGCCAATGATCGCTTAGAGTTGTTTGCACAGCGTATTCTTGGCTTAGACGAAGAAAGCGAGAAAATGCACTTTGAGATCTTGGTGCGAATCAAGAACATCAAAGGGGAATACATCTCTCCGGGGATCTTCATGCCCGCTTCAGAGCGCTACAACATCGCGCATTTGATTGACCGCCAAGTGGTGGGTCAAACGCTTAACTGGTTAGAGCAACGCCCACATCTGATTGGTGAGCTAGGAATGTGCTCAATCAACCTTTCTGGTCACTCGATGGGTAATCGAGAGTTTGTTGAGTTCCTGATAGATAGCTTGAGCAACTCGTCGATACCGTGCGATAAGATTTGTTTGGAGATCACTGAAACGGCTGCGATGAGTAACATGAAGCAGGCAATCAAGTTCTTCACTCGTATTAAAGAGCTAGGCTGTATGATTGCACTGGATGATTTTGGCTCTGGTCTATCGTCGTTTGGTTACTTGAAGAAGCTTCCGGTTGATATCGTGAAGATCGATGGTCTGTTTGTGCGTGATATTGATGTTAACGAGATGGATCATGTGATGGTTCGTTCGATCAATGACTTAGCCAAGCAAATGGGCAAATACACGGTGGCTGAATTTGTTGAAAACACCCAGATAATCGACAAGCTGATTGAGCTCGGTGTGAACTACGCACAAGGCTACATTATTGGCCGACCTAAGCCGCTTGCGGAACTGGTTGAAGAGTTACAAAAAGAGCGAGCGCTAGAGCTCCCAATTAAGTAAACCAAGCGACACGATGAACATTCTTTAGCACTAGCCACTTGCAGCGCTAATGGCTTTCAGAACGAATAGTTTGTTCCGTTAATATGTATTGTTGAGGCAATCAGGTAAACTGGTTGCCTCTTTTGTTTTGAATACTACTGTCTGTTGGAGACGACCTTGCAACTACAACTGATTTGCGAAGATGCTACCCAAATCGATCATTTAAATGACTTAGCGACCCGTTGGAATTTATCTCATGATGAAAACAGCGAGTTTGCTTTGGTGCTGACTGACGAGCGACTTGAGTTACGCAAAGTGGACGAACCAAAACTTGGCGCTATCTTTGTTGATTTAGTTGGCGGCGCGGTTGGTCACAGACGTAAGTTTGGTGGTGGTAAAGGTCAGGCGATCGCCAAGGCGGCAGGTTTAAATAAAGGTGCAACGCCAACCATTCTTGATGGTACCGCTGGCTTAGGTCGCGATGCGTTTGTATTGGCCTCTCTCGGTTGTAAAGTACAAATGGTAGAGCGTCACCCTGTGGTGGCAGCTTTGTTGGACGATGGCTTACAACGCGCCCAGCAAGACCCAGACATCGGTGGTTGGGTAAGCGAACGTATGAAGTTGATTCACGCTTCAAGCCATGATGCGTTAGATAAGCTTAGCAATGACCCTAACTTCGAGCAGCCAGATGTGGTGTATCTCGATCCAATGTATCCGCACCCTGAGAACAAAAAGAAATCAGCTCTGGTCAAAAAAGAGATGCGCGTATTCCAATCTTTGGTCGGTGCAGATTTAGATGCTGATGCTCTATTGGCGCCTGCAATGAAACTGGCATCAAAGCGAGTTGTGGTGAAAAGACCCGATTACGCAGCTTGGCTAGACGAGCAAAAACCGAGTATGGCGATCGAAACCAAAAAGAACCGTTTTGACGTCTATGTGAAAGCATCAATGACTTAAGTAAAGCATCAATAACTTAGCAACACGCTAAGAAAATTTCCCGTCATAAATACGATAAATCACCATTTAACACTTGCGATAGTCGCGTTACGGATGTATATCTAACTAAGAATCATTATTATTCTTAGCTGGAGTTGTAGCATGGCTAAACGCTTTTGTAAGTTAAACCGTCGAGATATTACCGAACACCTAGGCGAGATCCACAGCTTGGTTACAGAACCAAAGTTTGTGTGCCGCTCTTGTGCACGTTCATCGGCGGACGAAGCGAACCTATGCAAACCAACCGCAATTCCACCAATTGGCTGTCAAAACAAACCTGTCGAAGAGAAAGTTGCGTGTGGTCTGTTGGCTGAAACGCTGCCTAAGCCTGAAATAACACTGGCTGAGGTTGTGGATACGCCTGATTCAGCCGTTCAAATGTTTGACCCTAGCGTTACTAGTATTGCTAAGAAACCATCATTGAAAAAAGCCAAGTTGAAAAAAATCATGGCAAACAGTGGTGAGAAAAAAGAGCTTAAGCGAGCGAAGAAAGCTGCGAAGAAGCAAGAGAAGTACAATAAGAAACTGGCGAAGATGATTAAGAAGCAACAAAAGCTGTTTAAGAAGAGTCAGAAGATGGAAAGCAAATTGGAACGCATCAACTTACAACTTGACGACGTTGTTTTCACAGAAAGCCCATCAATAGCCGTGAACCATATTCACTGATTGCAATGATATCATCCAATTAAAAAGAGCGACCTAAGGTCGCTCTTTTGCTTTTTGGGATAACTCAAAATCGATTCAATCAGGCCGATTAAGCGTTGTTAGCAGATCTCGCGACACGCTTTTTCACCCAAGTTTCGTTGACCCACAATGAAAGCAAGATAACCCCGCCACCAATCGACAGTCGAACCAAGTCGACGTCTCTATTCCAGATCAGGATGTTCACCACCAAGCCAGCAGGCACTAGGATGTTGTTCATTACTGCAAGCGCACCTGCATTCACCATGCATGCGCCTTTATTCCACATAAAGTAACCCAAACCTGAAGCGATTAAACCCAGGTAGATGAGGATTCCCCATTGAAGTGTGGTGGTTGGCAGTTTTTCAGGGTTGCCCAAAAGCATGAAAGCAACTGAAGCTACACACAAAGCACCTAAGTAGAAGTAGCCGAATACCGTGTGTTGAGGCAGCTCAGTGGGTTCATTCTCCATCACCACCTTGTAGCCAACCTGACCGATAGCAAAACATAGGTTCGCACCTTGCACGACAAGGAAGCCGACTAAAAAGTTGTCGTTGATGCCTGCGAACTTAATGAATACCGCGCCCAATACTGCAATCGCAGCCGTCACTAAATACCAAGGTGAGAACTGCCCTTTGAGAAAGTCATAAATCAGGGTGACGTAGATTGGGGTAAAGACAGTAAACAGAAGGACTTCCGGTACTGATAGTAGCAAGAAAGATTGATAGTAGAAGCAGTACATCAGGCCAAGCTGGATACCACCAATCGCCATCAATTTTCCGATCAGTTTGCGTGACACACCACGGAATTTAAGGAAAGGAAGGAACACGATACCCGCAAGGGCAACGCGCATTAGTACTGAAAACCAAGAATCAACCTGACCCGCAAGGTAGACGCCGATCAGGCTAAAAGAGAAGGCCCATAGGAGGGTAACACCAGCTAAATAGCTCATAGTAAAACTTCGTTAATAAGATATGAGCTGTATGTTACCTAACCTTAAATCATTAGTCTTCTGAATCTCTTAGAGGCACGACCAGCATATCAACCGGTGAGGCGTTGATCAGTTGGCGTGTTGAAGAGAGCAGCTTGCTCCAGAAATCTTGATGGTGACCGCAAACCACTAAATCCACATTGAACTCATTGATGGTGTCACACAGCTCGTGGCTCAGGTCACCACTGCCTACTAAGGTGTGAGTGATTGGGTATTGAGCGTGTTCGGCAAAGTTTTGCAGCTGAATACGAGAGGCTTCCATCGCGTTGTGTTGGGTTTCTGCCATGTTGATATCAATCAGGCCGGTATAGAGCTCTGCGTAGTTAATGTCGATATGGATAAAAGAGACTTTGGCTTCCAATGGCTTTGCCAATGCTACCGCTTTATCCACAATTAATTTGCTGTCATCTGATAAATCGACTGCGACCAAAATATGTTTGTAACTCATATCGCTACCTCCTTTATTCATTGTCTGATTAAAGATTAGCACTATGCGATGGCTTTTTTTGCTGAAGTGATCTCATATCCACTGTCTTGCGTAGTGATGATTCAAAATTGGTTAACTAATGCTCTGCGAGATATTAATAAAATAGTGATATAGTAGAGAAAATTGAGGAAGTAATTAGGAGTCTTAAATGCTGTCAAAAACTATGGTTGAGCAACTGAATGATCAAATTAACCTAGAATTTTTCTCATCCAATCTATACTTACAAATGAGTGCTTGGTGTGAAGACAAAGGATTTGAAGGTGCAGCCGAGTTTCTGCGTGTTCATGCAGTAGAAGAAATGGAACATATGCAGCGTCTTTTCACTTACGTAAGTGAGACAGGTGCAATGCCGATTCTAGGTGCGATTGAAGCGCCAAAACACGAATTCGAAAGCCTTGGTGCAGTGTTCCGTGAAACTTATGAACATGAGCAGATGATTACTGAAAAGATCAACAAACTGGCTCACGTTGCTTTCAGCACACAAGACTACTCAACCTTTAACTTCCTGCAATGGTACGTTGCAGAGCAACACGAAGAAGAGAAGTTGTTTAAAGGTGTATTGGATAAGCTAGAACTTGTTGGTGAAGACGGTAAAGCACTGTTCTTTATTGATAAAGACCTAGCGCAATTGGCAAAAGATGGTTCATCTTCAATTATGGAAGCTCCTGCCGTTTAGGTAGTACGAGAAAGACACTGATTATCTTTTTCTTTTGAGTTTTCTTATGAAGATGTAGGGAGGAAAGGATGATCAGCGGCGACACTATTCTATTTGCACTAATGGTTGTGACTTGTGTGAACTGGGCGCGTTATTTTACTGCGCTAAGAACACTGATTTATATTATGCGAGAAGCACATCCTCTACTTTATCAACAAGTAGACGGAGGTGGGTTCTTCACAACTCATGGCAATATGACCAAACAAGTCCGCTTGTTTAGTTACATCAAAAGCAAAGAGTATCACCATCACCATGACGAAGTGTTCACTTCCAAGTGTGATCGTGTAAGACAGTTATTCATACTCTCTTCAGCTCTGCTTGGTGTGACGTTATTGTCCTCGTTCATCGTCTAGGTGATCCAGTACGTGTGATATAGAGCGTCGGTTGTTCGTTCGTTAAGCTCAGAAGCGTAATCGCAGCTGTCTGCGATTTGTACAATTGAACATCAATTGCAAAGTTGAAAATTGCCGCTAAAATAGCGAGCAATTAGTAAGGATGTGCTGTTTATGCACATCCTTTTTTATTGATGGCATTTCGAGAACAGGGTGTACTCGTGATGCAAACGTGAAGAAAGCAGAACCACAATGAGTGAAAAATTTGATGTAATCGTGATTGGTGCGGGCGCCGCAGGCTTAATGTGTGCTGCGGAAGCTGGTAAACGCGGCCGACGAGTGCTGGTGGTTGATCATGCGAAAAAGCCAGGCAGAAAAATTTTAATCTCAGGTGGTGGTCGTTGTAATTTCACTAACTATGACGTGTCAGCGAACAACTTCCTTTGTAACAACCCTCACTTCGTGAAGTCTGCTTTATCTCAATACACCAACTGGGATTTTATCTCGATGGTGAGCAAGTACGGCATTGAGTTCGAAGAGCGCGATCACGGCCAACTGTTCTGTGTGAACGACCACACGGCAAAAGACATCGTGAGTATGCTGCTTGATGAGTGTAAGCAAGCGAAAGTTGAACAGCGCTACCGTTGTGATGTTCACTCAATCGAAAAGACCGATTCTGGCTTCAAGATGCACCTAAATACCGACGAAGTTGAGTGTGACTCGCTAGTTGTTGCGACAGGTGGTTTGTCGATGCCTAAGCTAGGCGCAACCCCATTTGGCTACAAGATTGCAGAGCAATTTGGTTTATCAGTCATGCCGACCACAGCGGGTTTAGTGCCGTTCACGCTGCATAAAGAAGACAAAGAAGATTTCGCTGAGCTTTCTGGTATCGCGATTCCTGCAGAGATCACCGCGCAAGATGGTACCTTGTTCAAAGAAGCACTGCTGTTTACACACCGTGGCCTATCTGGTCCTTCAGTACTGCAAATCTCTTCGTTTTGGAAAGCGGGTCAGTCGGTTTCAATCAACCTAGTACCAGAGGTTGATGTGGCCGAGTTGTTGGCGAATTCTCGCGAGAAACACCCAAACCAGAGCTTGAAGAACACCTTGGCAAAAGCACTACCAAAGCGCTTTGTAGAGGTATTGATTGATCGTAAAGAGCTGGAAGACAAACCGCTTAAGCAGTTCAACGAAAAGCAGTTGAATGACATTGTCGAGCATCTAGAGAACTGGAAAATCGCACCTAATGGTACTGAAGGCTATCGAACTGCAGAAGTGACTTTAGGCGGCGTCGATACTAACCACCTATCTTCAAAAACCATGGAGTGTAAGAGCGTTTCTGGCCTTTACTTCATTGGCGAAGTGATGGACGTGACGGGCTGGTTGGGTGGCTACAACTTCCAATGGTGCTGGAGTTCTGGCTTTGCAGCAGGTCAGTGGGTGTAAGCGTTTCGCTTATCCATTAGTTCAGATTACATAAAAATGGCGAGTCATATGACTCGCCATTTTTGTATCTAATTCAGAGTCAAAAGTAATTAAGTTGATGGTTTTCGCAGTCAATCGACGCTTTTAGTTCTCATTAGCAACGGTCTTGTTTTTTGAGAACTTGATCTGTTGAATCACCAAACCAGCAATGATCAGTACCAAACCAAACAGTGTCGCGGGGTGGATTTCTTCGCCGATAATGGTTGAAAGTAGCATCAACGAGATAAATGGTGATGCGAAAATCAGGTTGCTGATACGGGCTGTGTTGTTGGTTAGCTTGAGTGCTGATAACCACAAGACAAAGGTAATACCCATCTCAAATAGGCCAACGTAAGTCACCGCCATCCAACCTTTTGCCGTGATTTTGCTAAAGCTTTCGCCCTCGTAAATGGTTAAACCAATCGCGAATGGCAACGCCACTAAGAATCCAAGCAGTACACCTACCACAGGGTCAGCCTTGTTTTTGGTGTTGAGAATCCAGTAGCCCGCCCAAAGTAGAGTTGAAAGTAGAGCTAATGCCACACCAAGTGGGCTATCGAACTGCATGCCTAACACGTCGCCTTTAGTGGCGATGACCACGACACCTGCGTAGCTGAAGGTACACGCAATCCAATCTTGTTTACGAATCTTTTGTCCCAGAAAAACCGCTGCCATTAAAGTTAGGGTGATAGCCCAGCTGTAGTTAATCGCTTGAGCTTGAGAAGCGGGCAGTAGGTCGTATGCTTTGAAGAGAATCAGGTAGTAAGCCAATGGGTTAACCAAACCGAGCAGCAGGTAATACCAAGGGTTTGAAAGAAACGTAGTACTTAGCTGAGAAAGCTTACCTTGAAAGGCGCAAACGGCGATCAGCGCAATCGACGACACAATACTGGCAATAGTCAGCATTTGAATCGGTGAAAACTCAGCAAGGGTCAGCTTAAAAGCAGTAGCGACCGTTGACCACAGTAGTACTGCGGAAAGACCAAAGCCCAAGGCACGACGTTCGTTCATAGCAACTCATTCTAATTTGATGGGACAGAATACGGAGCGCTTAGTCTATCTGTCGAATTTTAATACGGCAAACTGGACATTTATCCAGTATCAAAATACCATTTAATGAGTTATTTCCAATTAGGCTAAATCATTATCATGCAATGGATTATCGAACATCAGGCAACGCTTATTGCTGCAATTTCTGGCGCGCTCGTCAGTGGCGGTGTCGTGGGTTGGTGGGTTAAACAGAAGCTCTCTTTTCAGCAGCGATTGCTCGAGCAGCAACTAGAGTCCGATCGTTTGTTGCATGAATCTCAGCAGTCTCAGCTCAAATCATCACTCGCAGAGGCGCAACAAGAACTTGATGAGTTGGATGACGACCGAGACAAGGCCGCATTCGAACTTAAGCAAGCGCACGGCAAGGTGATGGCTGCGATGGAGAAGCTTCGCTACTTTGAAGCGGTGAAGCAAGAGCGTCAGCAGTATGCCGATGAGATCAATGTGCTGAAAGACCATAAATCTGAATTGGAAGCCGAACTTCGCGAGCAAGAAGCAAGGCACGATCAGGAAAACCTCGCCAACAGTGAAAAGCTGCAACTGTTAGAGCAAGCGGAATCACGCTTGAAGCAACAGTTCGAGCATCTTGCTAATCAGCTGTTTGAAACCAAAACCGCTAAGGTTGACCAACAGAACAAGCAGAGCCTAGAAGGCTTGTTGTCGCCGTTGAGAGAACAATTAGAAGGGTTTAAGAAGCAGGTTAATGACAGCTTTAGCCAAGAAGCCAAAGAGCGCCACACCTTAGTGCATGAGCTGAAAAACCTGCAGCGTCTTAACGAAAGCATGACGCGTGAAGCGGTTAACCTGACTCAGGCGCTTAAGGGTGATAACAAGCAGCAAGGTAACTGGGGTGAGGTGGTGCTAGCGCGTGTGCTTGCTGAATCAGGCTTGCGAGAAGGGCATGAGTACCAAACCCAAGTGAACCTACAAAATGATGCGGGCAAGCGTTATCAACCCGATGTAATAGTCCACCTGCCACAAGATAAGCAAGTGGTGGTGGATTCGAAGATGGCGTTGGTGGCGTTTGAACGTTATTTCAATGCTGAAACCGATCAACAGCGTGATGCTGCACTGCGTGATCACTTGGTGTCATTGCGAGCACACATCAAAGGGCTGAGCCAGAAGGATTATCATCAACTTAAAGGCATCCAAAGCTTGGATTATGTGTTGATGTTTATTCCGGTCGAGCCTGCATTCCAAGTCGCTATTCAAGCCGACCCTAGCTTGGTGAAAGACGCGATGGAGCAAAATATCATCTTGGTCAGCCCTACGACCTTGCTGGTGGCACTGCGTACCATTGATAACCTGTGGCGTAATGAAAGGCAGAACCAGAACGCTCAAGTCATCGCAGAGCGTGCAAGTAAGCTTTACGACAAACTGCGTTTGTTTGTCGATGATATGGAAGGTCTTGGTAGTTCGTTAGATAGAGCCAACCAAAGCTATCAAGGTGCCATGAATAAGCTAGTAACAGGCCGTGGCAACGTGATTCGTCAGGCCGAAAGCTTCAAGCAACTCGGGGTTGAGGTGAAGAAACCTATCTCGATTGGTTTGGCCGAAATGGCGCAAAATGAGGCTTTTTCAGAAAATGCCTCCTTAGTAGAAAGACAACCCGCTGAGGATAAAGTAAACTAATCGGCCGCAGCGCCTCTAAACACGGAGCGTGCTGTCGATGAGAACTTACCATGGTAGATAACAGCATTATGGACACAAGCGTGCAGACAAATTCAGCAGTAGAGTCAGAAACCACACACTTTGGTTTCGAAACAGTCGCGAAAGACGAAAAAGTCGCGAAAGTAGCAGAGGTATTTCACTCTGTAGCCGCTAAATACGACATCATGAATGACTTAATGTCGGGTGGTGTTCACCGCTTGTGGAAGCGATTCACGATTGATTGCAGTGGCGTTCGCCCTGGTCAGCGTATCCTAGATCTTGGTGGTGGTACTGGCGACCTTACTGCGAAATTCTCGCGTATCGTTGGTGAAAAAGGCCACGTGGTTCTTGCTGATATCAACAATTCAATGCTGAATGTTGGCCGTGATAAGCTGCGTGATAGCGGCATTGTTGGCAACGTACACTACGTACAAGCGAACGCTGAAGAACTGCCTTTCCCAGACAACTACTTCGATTGCATTACCATCAGCTTCTGTCTGCGTAACGTAACCGATAAAGACCAAGCGCTGCGTTCTATGTACCGCGTGCTTAAGCCGGGTGGCCGTCTGTTGGTTCTTGAGTTTTCTAAGCCAGTGCTTGAGCCACTATCAAAGGTTTACGATGCATACTCTTTCCACCTGTTGCCAAAAATGGGTGAGCTGATTGCTAACGATGCAGACAGCTACCGTTACCTTGCAGAATCTATTCGTATGCACCCAAATCAAGAGACTTTGGAAGGCATGATGCAAGAAGCGGGCTTTGAAAATACAAAATACTTCAACCTAACGGGCGGCATTGTTGCGCTGCACCGCGGTTACAAGTTCTAGTCGATCTTGGTAGCAGGCTCGCTGAGCGTGCTAAACAATAAGAATAAAGATAGAACGGATAGGTTAAGGCTTATCCGTTTTCAAAGGTAAGGACAGTCATGCCATTTGATCCATTGGTAACCGCGGTTATTGAAACCTCTTTAAATACTTTCGTGAACGATGATCCAGCTTTGGTTCGTCGTTTGTCTCGTTTAAAGGGGCAGATCATTCAAGTCAATTTGAAAGAGTTGAATAAAACACTCACTTTCGTTTTCAGCCAACAGATTGATGTGTTGTCAGAATACGAAGGGCAGCCTGACTGCTACCTATCTTTGAACCTGTCGGTGTTACCTGAACTGCGTGAGCAATCGAACATCACCAAGCTGATCAAGCAAGATAAGCTGATCTTAGAAGGTGATATTCAACTGGCTCAGAAATTTGCTCAACTGATGACAGACTGCAAGCCAGACTTGGAAGAGTGGTTGTCTCGTGTGACGGGTGATGTGGTTGCGCATACCTTGGTACAAGGCGTTAAGAATGTTGGCGGTCTTGTGGCTAAGCAAGCAACTAAGCATCAAAACCACCTTGCTCAGGTATTAACTGAAGAGTGGAAGATTGCGCCAGCACCATTAGAAGTGGCGCATTTTTGCGATCAGGTTGATGACGTAAAAAGCTCAGCAGCACGCCTTGAAGCTAAGTTGAACGCTCTGTTGGAGAAAGCATGACCCCAACAGAACTGAAACGTCTTTATCATATTATCAAGGTACAGTTGGAATATGGCCTTGATGAATTGATGCCAGAGCACCAATTGACCAAAGCCCCTTTATTGGCGCGAAAGTCTCTGTTTTGGCTTAAAAATAAGCATCAAGATAAAGAGTTGGGTCATCGCTTACGTCTCGCGCTGCAAGAACTTGGCCCTGTGTGGATCAAGTTTGGGCAGATGATGTCGACACGTCGCGATCTGTTCCCTCCTCATATCGCGGATCAGCTGGCGCTGTTGCAAGACCAAGTTGCACCATTTGATGGTGAACTGGCTAAGCAAGATATGGAAAAGGCGCTCGGTGGCAGCTTAGATAACTGGTTTACCGACTTTGATATCGAGCCTCTGGCTTCTGCTTCTATCGCTCAGGTGCATACTGCGAAACTCAAAGAGAGTGGCCGTGAGATTGTTCTCAAGGTAATTCGCCCTGATATTCGCCCGGTGATTGATGCAGATCTAAAACTGATGCACCGAATGGCGCGTATAGTCGCTAAGTCGCTTCCTGAAGCACGTCGTTTGAAACCTGTTGAAGTCGTTCACGAGTACGAGAAAACCTTACTGGATGAACTAGACCTGCGCCGTGAGGCGGCCAATGCGATTCAACTGCGACGTAATTTTGAAGGCAGTGAAGAGCTGTATGTTCCAGAGGTTATCCCTGATTTAAGCAGTGAAACCTTGATGGTGTCTGAACGAATCTATGGTATTCAGGTTTCAGATATTGAAACGCTAAACGCCAACGGTACTAACATGAAATTGCTGGCCGAACGTGGTGTGACGGTATTCTTCACCCAAGTGTTCCGTGATAGCTTTTTCCATGCAGACATGCACCCTGGCAACGTATTCGTTAACCCAGAAAACCCAGATAACCCGCAGTGGATAGGTTTGGATTGTGGCATTGTCGGCACGCTCAACAGCGAAGATAAGCGTTATTTAGCAGAGAACCTGCTGGCTTTCTTCAACCGAGATTACCGTAAAGTCGCCGAGCTGCACGTTGATTCGGGATGGGTGCCACACGACACCAACGTCAACGACTTTGAGTTCGCGATTCGCATGGTGTGTGAACCCATTTTTGCAAAACCACTTGGCGAGATCTCATTTGGCCATGTGTTGCTAAACTTATTTAATACAGCAAGACGTTTCAACATGGAGGTTCAACCTCAGTTGGTGCTTCTACAGAAGACCTTGTTGTATGTGGAAGGCCTAGGTCGCCAGTTGTATCCACAGCTTGATTTGTGGGCAACGGCTAAGCCTTTCCTTGAAACCTGGATGATGAATCAGGTGGGGCCGCAAGCTGTGATCAACGCAGTAAAAGAGCGCGCACCATTCTGGGCAGAAAAACTGCCAGAGCTGCCAGAGCTACTTTATGACAGCTTGCGCCAAGGTAAAGCGATGAACCATAGAATGGATCAGCTTTATCAAGGCTATAGAGATAGTAAGCGCCAACAAGCAACTGGAAAGTTTTTGTTTGGTGTTGGAGCCACTTTAGTCGTATGCTCCGCAATATTAGTTTCAAGCCCTTATGAGCAGCTATCTATGGGCTGTGGCATCGCAGGTGTCACATTTTGGTTGCTTAGTTGGCGAGCTTACCGTCGTTAGACAGTAGACTCTCTTAATATTTTTTATGTGTAGACAGACCCGAGGACAATGACAATGGGTGGTATCAGTATTTGGCAACTTCTAATCATTGCTGTAATTGTAATTTTGCTATTCGGAACAAAGAAACTGCGCGGCATGGGTGGTGACTTAGGTTCAGCGGTTAAAGGCTTCAAAAAAGCGATGAGCGATGAAGACAAGCCTGCAGATAAGAAAGATGCAGACTTCGAACCAAAGAATATTGAACAGCAGAAGACAGAAGCGACTGCTGAAACAAAGAAAGACAAAGAGCAGGCGTAAATCGTGTTTGATATCGGTTTTTGGGAACTGGTATTAATATCTGTCGTTGGGTTAGTGGTTCTAGGCCCTGAGCGTTTGCCTGTTGCGATTCGCAGCGTATCCAAGTTTGTGGGTGCAGCGAAAAGTATGGCAAACAGTGTGAAAGATGAACTTTCTCACGAGCTTAAGGTGCAAGAGCTACAAGAAAACCTACGTAAGGCGGAACAAATGGGTATGGAAGATTTATCTCCAGACCTTAAAGCGTCAGTCGATGAACTTAAGCAGGCCGCTGCTGAGGTTCAACGCCCGTATGCTAAGCCTGAGTCTGATAAGCCAAGTGAGACTAAACCTAGTGTCACGGAAACTGCTGAGCCTGAAACCAATCAGACTAGCAGCGAAGCTTCAGCACCGTCAGATAAGAAAGCCGAATAGTCTCGCAAGGAGGAGTCGTCTGATACCTAAGTAGCTAGATATTTAAATAGACAACTATTTAAATAGATAACTATTCAAGTGGATACCAATTCAATTGGATAGATAGGTGCGCGGCTCCTTTTCGATCTTCCTGTTTAAGAGGTTTGACATGTCTTCGACTGAGCAGACACAGCCTTTAATTAGCCACCTTCTGGAACTACGTAATCGCCTATTGCGCGCGATTGTCGCGGTTCTGGTTGTGTTTATCGGGCTAATTTATTTTGCTAATGATATTTATGAATTCGTATCAGCACCTTTAGTAGATCGTCTACCTGAAGGGGCGACGATGATCGCAACGGATGTTGCATCGCCATTTTTCACACCACTGAAATTAACCTTAATCGCGTCTATTTTTGTCGCGGTGCCGTTTATTTTGTATCAGGTGTGGGCGTTTGTTGCTCCGGGTTTATACAAGCATGAGAAGCGCTTGATCATGCCGCTTTTGGCATCAAGTTCTTTGCTGTTTTACTGTGGTGTAGCGTTTGCTTACTTCGTGGTATTCCCGCTGGTATTTAGCTTCTTCACAGCTATCTCTTTGGGGCAGGTAGAGTTCGCAACAGACATATCGAGCTATCTCGATTTTGTACTCGCGCTGTTCTTTGCGTTTGGTATTGCTTTTGAAGTGCCTGTCGCGATTATCTTGTTGTGTTGGACTGGAGCGACAACGCCGAAGGCTTTATCTGAAAAGCGTCCTTACATTGTCGTGGGTGCTTTCATCATCGGTATGATGCTGACACCACCAGATATGATCTCACAAACACTGTTGGCGATTCCAATGTGTATTCTGTTTGAGATTGGTCTGTTCTTTGCGCGCTTCTATGTGCGTAAGCCAGATGCTGACGAAGAAGAAGCCGAGTCTTGATTCGCAAGATTCTTTGAGCGCACGTTCGAGCGTGTTTTAAAGCAAAAATCACATAATAAAAAAGCGGCCTTAGGCCGCTTTTTTATTATGTCCGTTTATCGAATCTTTAACTGATAGCCACAGTTCTGACATATATAGAGCTCTTTAATGCCCAAAATTTTATGCCATAGGGTTCGATGCTGACGTTGTAAGTGTTGTGAATGGTCACACATAATCAACTACCTCCATATGCAGGTAGTTGATACTATACACATCACTTTGTTTTAACAAATAAATCGGCTATAAATTCATAAAATTATCTTATTAATAGATTTATCATAAATTAAACAATGACTTAGCATTTGTCGTGGTTATGTTTTCGACTTCTTCAAGGGTAATTCCACGCAGTTCGGCGATGCGCTTTGCGACCAATTCTGTGTAAGCAGGCTCATTGCGTTTGCCGCGATTTGGCGTCGGTGCCAAGTAGGGACAATCTGTTTCTAGGATGACGTAGTTCATATCCAGATGTGGGATCACTTTATCCATCCCTGAATTCTTAAAGGTCGAAACACCACCTAATCCAAGATGAAAGCCGAGCGCGTTGATCGCTTGAGCTTCTTCTAAGCTGCTGCCAAAACAGTGGAATACGCCACGTAAGCTGCCATCTTGCTCTTGTTTCAGTAGCTCAAGTGTCTCTTCAATGGAGTCGCGCGTGTGGATCACCACGGGTAGATCGAGCTCTTTTGCCCACTGTAACTGAGTCACAAACGCCATCTCTTGTTCAGCCTTGAAGGTTTTATCCCAGTACAAGTCGATACCAATCTCACCCACGGCGATAAAGTCATGCTTATCAAACCAAGCTCGAATGGTTTTGAGGGTTTGTTCGATATTCGCATCCACATAACAAGGGTGTAAGCCCATCATTGAACGGCACACATCAGGAAACTGAGCTTCCGTCGCTAACATTGGTTCGATAGATTCTAAATCGATGTTCGGCAATAGAATGGTATCAATCCCTTGATCCAGTGCACGTTGCACAACTTGTTCGCGGTCTTCATCGAATTCGCTCGCGTAAATATGAGCATGGGTGTCGATCATTGTTTTGTCCTGAAAGCGGTCTTTACGGAGTTGTCATGAGTATACGGCAGTGTGAGGAGAAGGTCATTTTTTGCCATTTATCCCTGTTTTTGAGTGGGTTTCATATTTTACTGCTAGCGTCCTGAGCCATCAGTGATATGCTTTTGCCTGTATTTAGCACTTTTCATATCTAAGTATTTCGGTGCTTAGACTAGGCAAGGAGAATCTAGTGTCTGTTTCAATTCAAGGTCAATTCCCAGGTCGCCGTATGCGCCGTATGCGTAAGCACGACTTTAGCCGTCGCCTAATGGCAGAAAATCAATTGTCTGTGGATGATCTAATCTACCCAATGTTTATCCTGATGGGTAAAGACCGCCGCGAGCCTGTAGAGTCAATGCCGGGTGTTGAACGCTTGTCGATCGATTACATGCTCGAGGAAGCAGATTACCTGTCAAAGCTGGGTGTTCCTGCGATTGCTCTATTTCCAGTCGTGAACCAAGATGCTAAAAGTTTATGCGCAGCTGAAGCTCATAACTCAGAAGGTTTGGTGCAGCGCGCTGTACGTTTACTAAAAGAGCATGTGCCAAACATTGGCGTTATTACTGACGTAGCACTAGACCCGTTCACCACTCACGGCCAAGACGGCATCATCGATGAAGATGGTTACGTGATGAATGACGAGACGACTGAAGTCTTGATCAAGCAAGCATTATCACACGCTGAAGCAGGTGCTGACGTGGTTGCACCGTCAGATATGATGGATGGTCGCATTGGTAAGATCCGTGAAGCGTTAGAAGAAGCGGGTCATATTCATACTCAAATCATGGCGTACTCTGCGAAATACGCATCGTGCTACTACGGTCCATTCCGCGACGCCGTCGGCAGTGCGTCGAACCTGAAAGGTGGTAACAAGAAGAACTACCAGATGGATCCTGCGAACAGCGATGAAGCGATTCACGAAGTCGCGATGGATCTTAATGAAGGTGCCGACATGGTGATGGTTAAGCCTGGCATGCCTTACCTAGATATCGTGCGTCGTGTGAAGCATGAACTTCAAGCACCGACATTTGCATATCAAGTGTCTGGTGAGTATGCGATGCATAAAGCAGCGATTCAAAACGGTTGGCTGAAAGAGCGTGAAACCGTGATGGAATCACTGCTGTGCTTTAAGCGCGCTGGTGCTGATGGCATTCTTACTTACTTCGCTAAAGATGTGGCTGAGTGGCTTGCAGAAGACAATGCACAAGCCGCAGAGCACTTAAAAGAAAAGTAATCGTGTAGAGTTCACTTAAGTGATCAGTAAAGGGTTGGCCATTGTGCCAGCCCTTTTGTTTATAAGGATGAATAAGATGTCAGTTGTCGTGCGTGAAGGTTCGTTAGAAGAAGTGGTGTCTGTGGTCGAGCAGATCTCTGAGTTCGCTAAAAAAGAGAGTGTCGCTTCTCTTTCAGAGCGGCTGGTAGGGAAAAAGAACCTTATCTTAGTGGCCGAAGAAGCTGACGTGCTGCTCGGTTTTAAGATCGGCTATGAATTGGATCAAGATACTTTTTACAGCTGGTTTGGTGGCGTGTCACCGCTCGCGAGGAACAAAGGCGTTGCACAGGCGCAATTAGACGTTCAGGAACAGTGGGCGAAAGAGCAGGGCTACAGACAGTTAAAGGTTAAGTCTCGTAACCAGTTCCCTGCAATGTTGCGCCTGTTATTGAGAAACGGTTACCTAATCGAAAAATTTGAAGAAAAAGAAGACATTAATGACCATAGAATCCATTTTTTGAAGCAAATTTAAACACTGCTGTTAACGGTTTATAAATTAAATGAGATTTATTATCATTTAAGTGTTGACTATTAAATGAGAATCATTATTATTAACTTCGTCTTAGGGAATGAGGAAATGTTCACAAGGATGTTAAGTACTCAAGTATCTACTTGGTTACCCAACAGAATTCTCGCGAACTTGTACTAAGTTCTTTTTGACACGACATTGCTCACATTGCTTCCAGTGTAATTTATAGCTTTTAGGTAAAGCTGTGGTATTCAATTTGAATGGCTTTACTGGTTTTTGCTAGGCGACATCTTAGGGTGTCGCTTTTTTTATACCTACCATTTCAACAAGATGCATATTTAGTGGCACGTATTTTTATGAATAAAACGCCATCAGCATTTTTTTCCACAACGCAAGATCGAGAAAAGATCGTTGATCATCTGTTCGATCTGTAAAATTGTTCTTTATTTTCAGTTGTTTATTGGTGTTTTTTGAGTTGTTCACCGTAGTTCTCAACAGGGTGGGTAAATAATATAAACAGAGTTATCCACAGAACGCTTGCGTCTAAGAACAAAAAATAACAACAAATCGATTATAACGAACACAACCGAGTGAACGGATACAGATCGACAACGTGGAATCCAACCAACAGACGTGGCATTCTTAACAGATAATTTCTGTACTTACTGGATACACAAACATTATGGCTCGTATTCCTGATAATCCATTGATTCTGATCGATGGCTCTTCTTACCTATATCGCGCGTTCCATGCTTACCCTGGCACAATGAGCAATGGTGATATCCCAACTAACGCTGTTTACGGTGTAGTTAACATGCTGCGCAGCATGATGCGTCAATTTGCTTCTGATCGTATTGCGGTAATTTTTGATGCGAAAGGAAAGACGTTCCGTGATGACATGTACCCAGAGTACAAGGCAAATCGTCCACCTATGCCTGATGATCTTCGTTGCCAGATTGAGCCTTTGCACAATGTGATTCGTGCAATGGGTTTGCCACTTATCTCTATTCCTGGCGTTGAAGCGGATGATGTGATCGGTACGTTGGCTTCTCAAGCTTCTGCTATGGGTATGCCTGTGCTTATTAGTACTGGCGATAAAGATATGGCGCAGCTTGTCGATGACAACGTTACTCTGATCAATACCATGACCAACGTGGTAATGGATCGTGAAGGCGTGATTGAGAAATTTGGCATTCCGCCAGAGCTGATCATCGACTACCTTGCGCTGATGGGCGATAAAGTCGATAACATCCCAGGTGTTCCGGGTGTCGGTGACAAGACAGCGACTGCTCTGCTGCAAGGCATTGGTAGCATCGAAAAGCTGTATCAAAACCTGGATGATATTGCCGCTCTTGGCTTCCGTGGTTCAAAAACCATGGCTAAGAAGCTGATTGATAATAAAGACAACGCTGAGATGTCTTACGAGCTTGCAACGATCAAACTGGATGTCGAGTTAGAAGAGACACCTGAGTCGCTTGTAAAAGCACAACCAAACACGGATGAGCTGATTAAGCTATATGGTCAACTGGTCTTCAAGTCTTGGTTGAACGAGCTACTTGAAGGTGGCAGTGGTGTGGTTGAGGCGGATGAAAAGTCGGGCGCAGTGCGTAGCAATACGGCATCAACTACTTCTACCGTAGAAATGAACACCTCTGCCGTGACGATTGATCGCAGCAACTACGAAACCATCCTCGATGAAGCGTCATTCAATGTTTGGCTAGAGAAATTGAAAGCGGCTGAAGTGTTTGCTTTCGATACCGAGACAGACAGCCTAGATTACATGGTTGCGAACCTCGTTGGCCTGTCATTCGCGACTGAAGAAGGCGTTGCCGCTTACGTACCGGTTGCCCATGATTACCTAGATGCACCTCAGCAGCTGGATCGCGATTGGGTACTTGAACAGCTTAAGCCGGTTCTTGAAGATGACGCACAAGCTAAAGTCGGTCAAAACCTGAAATACGATATGAGCGTTTTAGCGCGCTACGGTATCGAGATGAAAGGCATCAAGCACGACACCATGCTAGCGTCTTACGTTTTCAATAGTGTTGGTGGCAAGCATGATATGGATAGCCTAGCGCTGCGCTTCCTACAGCACAGCTGCATCTCATTCGAGCAGATCGCAGGTAAAGGTAAGAAGCAGCTTACTTTCAACCAGATTGAGCTGGGTGAAGCGTCTCCATACGCTGCAGAAGATGCTGACGTAACACTGCGTCTTCATAACCGCTTAATGGAAAACATCGAGCAAGATGAAAAACTAAAAGCGATTTATGAAGAGATCGAAGTACCACTGATTCCAGTGATGTCTCGTATTGAACGCACAGGTGTATTCATCGACGACATGTTGCTAGGCGCTCAATCGCAAGAGATTGCCGTTCGTCTTGATGAGTTAGAGCAGAAAGCTTACGAGATTGCAGAGCAAGAGTTCAACATGAACTCGCCAAAACAGCTGCAAGCGATTCTTTTTGAAAAAATGGGCTTGCCTGTTATCAAGAAAACGCCATCAGGCGCACCTTCAACCAATGAAGAAGTGCTGCAAGAATTGGCGCTTGATTACCCGCTGCCTAAGCTGATCATTGAGTATCGTGGTCTTGCGAAGCTGAAATCAACTTACACCGATAAGCTGCCGAAGATGATCAACGCTGAAACCGGTCGTGTTCATACGTCTTACCACCAAGCGGTAACGGCGACGGGTCGTTTGTCTTCTACTGATCCAAACCTACAGAACATCCCAATTCGTAATGATGAAGGTCGTCGCATCCGCCAAGCATTCGTTGCACAGCACGGTTGGAAGATTCTAGCGGTCGATTACTCTCAAATTGAATTACGTATCATGGCGCACTTATCGGGTGACAAAGCGCTTCTGGAAGCATTCCAACAAGGTAAAGATATCCACGCAGCAACGGCAGCTGAGATCATCGGCGTTAATATTGAGGATGTAACGACGGAACAACGTCGTCGTGCTAAGGCCGTTAACTTCGGTCTTATCTACGGTATGAGTGCCTTTGGTTTGGCTAAGCAGCTAGGTATTCCTCGTGGCGAAGCACAGCACTACATGGATACTTACTTCGAGCGCTACCCTGGTGTGATGCAGTACATGGAAGACACGCGCAGTGCTGCTTCAGAGCAGGGCTTCGTTGAAACCATTTACGGTCGTCGTTTGCACCTTCCTGAAATTCAATCTCGTAATGGCATGCGTCGTAAAGCTGCTGAGCGTGCGGCGATCAACGCGCCAATGCAAGGTACAGCGGCAGACATCATCAAGAAAGCGATGCTATTGGTTGATGAATGGATCCAAGCGGAAGGCGATGGTCGAGTTAAGTTATTGATGCAAGTACACGATGAATTGGTATTTGAAGTGGAAGAGTCATCTTTAGCCGAAATTGAAAGTAAAGTACAAGAATTGATGGAATCAGCTGCAGAGCTAGAAGTGCCGCTAGTTGCGGAAGCTGGCCACGGTGACAACTGGGATCAAGCCCACTAATCAGTTTTTGACCTTATTACGCAAATTATTATGAGCCAGTGCACAAACACTGGCTTTTTTTTGTCTCGAATAAAGTTGAATCGTGAAAAGGGTTTAGGTGTTTTAATAAAACATTCATGAAAAAAAACTACAAAAGTTGTTTTCATTTCTGAGCAATTGTTGTACATTAAATCTCGTAGGGTACAGAGGTAAGATGTTCTATCTTTCAGACCTTTTGTTTCACGTTATTGGATTAGGCTGATTCAGCCGCCCCAGTCAGCATTTGACTGGGGCGTTTTTTCTTGTGCGAAAGAAAAATATTTCCAACCTACTATTCCTCTATAAATCCGCTTCTTTTTAGTGCCTTTTATTACTCTTTCTCTACTACTCTAGCTAACCCTCAATTTGTCCTAAATCTGGAATTTGATCAGCAATTGGTAATTTAAATCCACACTTAAATTGATTGTTTTATCATTTGAAATAACTTTTATTTTACAACTTGCTGATAAAGGATTGATGGCTCACGCCTTATTTATCAGAGTATTGAGTAGGTGAATGCTCAATGTAGTCCATGATTTCTTGTTGCTTCTTGTTGCTTCTCGGTGCTGTATTTCAGTGCTTCGGCAGTGACCTGGATAGACTGCGCCATAGAGGAGATATTGTTGGTCGCTTTAACTAAGGTTTGTTGCATGGGTTTGAGGATTAGCAGGTAAATAGCGGTCAGAGCGATAATAATCACACCGACAACGGCAACTAGCGCGATGATGATTTTGGTTTGGATATCATCGAGCAACGTTTGGCTTGTCTGTTTAAAGGTGACGCGTGATTGATCTAAGGCTTGTGGGAGTTGATTGAGCGAGGTCTTGGTTGTGTCTGCAAGCTTGTTGATGCTTTCAACCGTTTGATTAAGAGCCAGTTGCTGGTCGTCGCTGAGGTTAGGGTTGTTGACGATGGCTTGCAAAGATTGTGATATCACTTCGAGTGACTCAGTTGCTTCCTGAGCGTACTTTTCCATACCGTCGAGGTCTAAGGTCATATCGACGTTGATCAGCGGTGCTTCCGTGGGTTCTGCTTCAGAGGCGTGGCCTGTAAGAGGTATTAGCATCATTGCCATTACGGTCAAGAGTGTTTTCCACATGAGTATTCCTTTCTCTATATTCTGTTTATCAAAGTCTATTTTTTAGTATGGTCCACTTCTGTTGCTTATAACGGGTTTATCTTGTTTTTTATCCTTAGTTTTTGAGTTTAACCCGCTAATTTATAGGTAAAAAAATACCCCACCTATATAAGGCAGGGTATTGATTAGGTGCGATCACTTGATAGTCGTGATCGAGTCCCTCTATATAGAGACTACTCTGAATCGTTGTGTTCTTCGTCTGCTAACTCATCGATAAGCTGGTCTGCAAGTGCTGGTGCGAACCACTCATCCATCTTGGCACGTAGTTGGTCAACGCCGATGCCTTTCATAGAAGAGAAGACATCAACTGCTACATCACCACCGAAAGATTTTGCATCGTTACGGATTTTCAGTAGCTGTGCTTTACGCGCACCGCTTTTCAGTTTGTCTGCTTTTGTTAACAAAACCTGTACTGGGATGCGACTATCGATAGCCCAGTAGATCATTTGTTGGTCAAGGTCTTTCATTGGGTGACGGATATCCATCAATACCACTAGACCTTTTAGGCTTTCACGTCGCTGTAGGTATTCACCTAGCGACTTCTGCCACTTTTTCTTCATCTCAAGTGGTACTTGAGCGAAGCCATATCCAGGTAAATCGACGATATGACAACCGTCTGTCACCTTAAATAGGTTAATTAGCTGAGTTCGACCTGGTGTCTTACTGGTTTTCGCCAAGCTTTTTTGGTTTGTAACGCGGTTTAGTGCGCTAGATTTACCAGCATTGGAGCGTCCTGCAAACGCAATTTCGATCCCTTCGTCTTCTGGTAAATGACGAATATCAGGTGCACTGGTAATGAAATGCGTGTTTTGATAATGAATTTTTACGCTCACTGTTAACTCCATCTCGACTTTGTGTAGTCGATTGATTACTTTTTTGTGAATTTGTGTAAAATAACCGTGCTCGGCATAAGGTCGCCTATTGTACCATGAGTGGCAACATTGAGTGGTACTGGAAGCTTGATAATTATAATGGAATGTCATGAAGAAATTAGCGCTAATTTTGAGTCTTTTAGCCAGCTGCTCAGTATGGGCTCAAGGTAGTATTGAAGCTGGTAAAGCCAAATCACAAACATGTGTTGCCTGCCACGGTGCTGACGGCAACAGTCTGATCACTCAGTACCCTAAGCTGGCTGGTCAACATGAGAAGTACCTAGAGAAGCAGTTAAAAGAGCTTAAGCTAGGTATGACAAGTGGTGGTAAGCAAGGTCGTTACGAACCTGTAATGGGTGCAATGGCGATGCCTTTATCTGAAGAAGATATGGCTGACCTAGCGGCATACTACGCATCTCTACCTATCTCTAGTAACTCTACTCCTGAAAATGTAGTAGATGAAGGTAAGGTTCTTTACACGGCGGGTAACGCAGAACGCGGCCTAACGGCGTGTATTGCTTGTCACGGCCCTCGTGGTAACGGTACCGAACTTTCTGGTTTCCCTAAGATTTCTGGTCAACACGCAGATTACATCAAGGCTCAACTTGAAAAATTCCGCGATGGTAACCGTAATAACGACATGAATGCGATGATGCGTGATGTAGCTAAAAAGTTAACAGACGCAGAAATTGATACCTTATCGAAGTACGTTGGTGGTCTACACTAATTTGTCGGTTTCTTGCTCTTAGCCAGAGTGAAGAAATGTACGTTCGAGCGAGATTGAAGAGACGCCCCGATCAATTATGGTCGGGGCGTTTTCTTTTTGGCTAGTTTCTTTTGATTGTCACTATTTATGAATCAATCGTTTATGTCTGATTTATCTATGTGTGATCAATTTGTGTTCGAAAGTGTGAACTCGCACTATTGTAGTCTTTTTGTAACACGGTAAAGTAACCGCCATCAGCTAGGAGCTGACTTAGATATGGATGATCATCTAGTCTAACGGTATAGACAGAAATGGATCAGGCTAGGACAGCCCAGCAACAAGGTGTTAGAAAAGGATAGCCAAAACTCATCAGGACGATGAACAACAAACAAATTTGGCATGGAAAGCACCAATAACAAATGGAGATTTGTGTACCAAGTTGAGTATGCAAATTTTGGCCGATATAGGCAGATTTAGAGAGCGATAGGTTTTCCTATCGCTTTTTTTATTGATTTGATGAAAAAACACCCAATACCTCTCCACTATAAACGCAGTTTCTGGTATGTTTCGCATCCCTGTTTAAGGATGTGCTATGTATACTTGTCCCTTATGCCATCACCAAGGCGTGAATCACTATTTTGAAGACAAACGCAGAGCCTATCTGCAGTGTCAGCAATGTGAACTGGTATTTGTTAAACCTGAACAAAGGTTAGAAGCAAAAGAAGAAAAAGCACACTATGATCTCCATGAGAACGATCCTAGTGATGCAGGCTATCGCCGCTTTTTATCTCGCATCGCGGATCCACTAACAGACAAAATTTCATCTAACTCACACGGGTTGGATTTTGGTTGTGGCCCAGGCCCTACGCTATCTATCATGTTAGAAGAAGCCGGACACACCATGGAGTTGTACGATATCTATTACCACCCAGAGACTTCTGTGTTGGAAAAAACGTACGACTTTATGACTGCCACGGAGGTGATTGAACATCTTTATCACCCAGACAAAGTGTGGCAGCAATGGTTGAATTTAGTTAAACCCAAAGGCTGGATTGGTCTTATGACTAAGCTAGTAATAGACGTAGATGCGTTTGCTGGTTGGCACTACAAGAATGACCCGACTCATGTTGTCTTCTTTAGTCGTCAAACATTCCAGTTTTTGGCAGAGCGGGATAAGCTCGAACTAGAATTTTTTGGAAATGATGTAATTTTACTGAGGAAAGTGCAGTAATGGCTCGTAGTAAAAAATCAAGAAAGCCGGGAGCTCTTGGCGCTCCGGAACCTATGGTTACTCGTAACCGTAGTGAATCTGATGTTGAAGGTCGTGAACGTAAGCGTGTTAAAAAGCGCAAAGGCCTAAAATCTGGCAGCCGTCACTCAGATGGTAGCGAAGCAAAACAGCGTAAAGCTGCACAAGCTCGCGACCCTCGTTTAGGCAGCAAGAAAAAAATCCCGCTGATTATTGAACCAGCGAAGAAGCCAACGAAACAAGAGCGTAAGCTATCTAACGAACAAGAGTTAGAGATGCTTGAGAACGATGCTCAACTGAACACGCTGTTAGATCGCCTCGAAAATGGTGAAAACCTAGGTGCAGGTCTACAGAAGTTCGTTGACGAGAAGCTTGATCGCATCGAACACCTAATGGACCGCTTAGGTCTGTTAGAGCCAGAAGAAGACGAAGAAGAGATCTTCGAAGAAGCACCAGTTGCATCTAAGAAGAAAGCAAGCTCTGATGAAGACTTGTTATCTCAATTCGAAGACTTCGACTTAGACAGCTTTAAAGGTTAATAGCCAATGAACGTAACCTTATTAGCAATTGCTGGTGGAATTATCATTCTCGGCTTGGGCTCTTACGCAGGTTACCTTCTACTTCAAGTGAAGAAGCAGACGGAGTTGCAAAAGCAGCATCAAGCACTAGCCATTGAGAAACGTAACGCGACGATTTACGACAACGTAAATACTTTGTGTTTAGCGGGCATTCAAGGCCAGTGTGATTTACCTGAGATCAGTATCCGAGTGTGTATCATCATGGATAATGTTCAGGGCGATGAGCGTGTCGATTTAGATTCTGAATATCCTGCTCTTTCTGAGCTGTACCACATCGTTAAAGATATGGCGCGCGGAGAGGAAAGACAGGAACTGACGAAGAAAGAACGCATGCAGCAGAATCTCACACGCCACAAGGCAGAGACTCGCTTGAACGATGCGGTTATCGAAGATTTGAAAAGGTTGCAGGAGAAGGTTAAACCTCTCAACAACCAAATCAATATTCAGATGATCTAGTCGCTAAGACTATTAATATAGAGGCTCGTTTAATACACGGTGTATTTAAGATTCATTATCTTTAATCCCGAGTGCTGAATGAGCCTTCTTACCTCTTGCACCCCTGTATTTCGGTGCATTGTTAGTGATCAAGCTAGCAGTTCTGAGTTTTTATCTGAAAAAAAGATTTTGTCTTGAAACGACCTTACAAGTCGTGTGGCAAAATAACCCGTCTATATTTTAATGTATGTAAAATGATTTGAGAGACCTTAGGTTCTCGCGGATCTAAATTGGAAGTACCGCTATGTCGAGCAAGCCAGTAACAACGAATCAGCAAATCGTTTGGGATCAAGAGATCTTAAACAAGTACAACTATTCGGGACCTCGTTACACCTCATACCCAACTGCGTTGGAGTTTCATGAAGCGTTTACCGTCGCTGATTACGACATGGCGTGTACGCAATACCCAGAGCGTCCACTCTCTCTTTACGTGCATATCCCGTTCTGCCATAAGCTTTGTTACTACTGTGGGTGTAATAAGGTTATTACTCGTCACTCGCATAAAGCGGATGAGTATCTAGATGTGATTGAGCATGAAATCCGCCAGCGTGCGTCTCTGCTTAATGGTCGCGAAGTGACTCAACTGCATTTCGGTGGCGGCACACCAACCTTCTTGAGCAAGACTCAAGTCACTCGTTTGATGATGATTCTGCGTGATGAGTTTAACTTCACTGCGGATGCTGAAATCAGTATCGAAGTAGACCCTCGTGAGATTGAGCTCGATGTTCTCGATCACCTGCGTAACGAAGGCTTTAACCGCCTGAGTATCGGTGTTCAAGACTTCAATAAAGAAGTGCAGAAGCTGGTTAACCGTGAGCAAGATGAAGAGTTCATTATTGCGATGGTTCAACGTGCTAAAGAGCTAGGCTTCCGTTCGACTAACCTAGATTTGATCTACGGTCTGCCAAAGCAGACCCAAGCGCTATTCGCTGAAACGCTGAAGCAAGTGCTTGAGATGAAGCCGGGTCGCCTATCTGTGTTTAACTACGCGCACATGCCACAACTGTTTGCGGCGCAGCGCAAGATTAAAGATGAAGATCTGCCGGAAGCAAAAGAGAAAATGGCTATCCTGCAAGATACTATTGAGACTCTAACGGGTGCGGGCTACCAGTTCATCGGTATGGACCACTTTGCTCTACCTGAAGACGAGCTCGCGGTTGCACAGCGCGAAGGCATCCTGCATCGTAACTTCCAAGGCTACACGACCCAAGGTGAAGCTGACCTAATTGGTTTTGGTGTTTCTGCTATCTCTATGGTGGGTGATGCTTACGCACAGAACCAAAAAGAGCTGAAGAAATACTACGCTCAGGTCAATGACCTGCGCCACGCACTTTGGAAAGGTGTGGCACTTGATAGCGATGACCTTCTACGTCGTGAAGTGATCAAGCAGCTTATCTGTAACTTTAAGCTTGATAAGACCATGATCGAATCTGAGTTCTCGGTTAACTTTAATCGTTACTTCAAGGAAGACTTAGAGCTTCTACAAACCTTCATTAACGATGAGTTGGTTGAAGTCGATGACAAAGAGATCCGCGTGACTCTGCGTGGCCGTTTGTTGATTCGTAACATCTGTATGTGTTTTGACAAATACCTGCGCGCTAAGGCTCGCCAACAGCAGTTCTCTCGCGTTATCTAATCGCTCGATTGAGAGTAGAGACATAAAAAATGCCAGCATCTTGCTGGCATTTTTGTATCTGTGGTTTGTTCTCTCGAGGCTGTCAGCTTGGTTTAACTGATGCTCTCTTCGGCTTCGGTATTCTGTTTGATTTTGACACTCTGTTGAGCATTGCTTAGATCGGTTGGCCATTGGTCAAAAGGCACGGGGCGGCTATATAGAAACCCTTGTGCTTGTGGGCATTGCAGCTGCTTAAGTAGGTCTGCTTGCCGCTGAGTTTCAACGCCTTCGGCGACTAAGCTGACCTTGAAGCCTTTGGTAATGTTGACGATAGCTGCAACGATAGAGCTATCTAGATTCTGTTTATCAAGCTTACTGACAAAGCTGCGGTCTATCTTCAAGCAATCAAATGGCAGTTTGTGTAGGTAGGCCAGTGACGAATACCCAGTACCAAAATCATCAATCGCAATTGAGATCCCCAAGGCTTTGAGAGTCAGCATGTTGTCGATGATGGTTGGGTCATTATCTATGATGCGTGACTCAGTGATTTCCAGCGTAAGGTTTTTGGCCGGTAGTTTGGTATCACTTAGCGTGTTTTTCACTAAACCAATAAACCCACTTTCACTGAGCTGATCGACAGATAAGTTAACGTGAATCGAGAAGTCTTCGCTCCATTTTCCTGACTCAATCGCAATTGCAGTATCTCGACACGACTTGTGCAAGATCTGCTTACCAATGTCGTAGATAAGCCCGGTTTCTTCTGCTAGTGGAATGAATTCCAGTGGTGAGATAATACCTTCGTCGGTGACCCAGCGAGCCAAAGCCTCAGCGCCTATGGTGGTGCCTGATTCTAGGTCGATGATTGGCTGATAAAAGGGTTCAAATTGCTGCAGCTCAATCGCTTTGTTCAGTCGAGCCAGCATCTTAGTGCGGTGTCGAGAGGCGTTGCCCATCTCAGGGCTATAGATGCTGACGCGTGTTTTATCTTGTTTGGCATTGCTGAGTGCAATGCTGCTGTTACGAAGCCACGACGTAATATCTTGATCGTTTGATACATGTACAACACCAACCGAAACCTTGACCACGACACTTTCAGATTCCATCGCAAACGGTGAAGCAAAGGTTTGAACCAAGCGGTTAGCAAGCAGTTGAACGTCTTCCTCTTGGGTGACGTTAGGCGCGTATATCGCGAACTCATCACCGCCCGTGCGTGCCAATAGGTAATCTGACGGTAGCGTGCCTCTCAAGCGAGCGGCAGAGATGATCAGCAGTTGGTCGCCATTGTAGTGACCTAGGCTATCATTGATGTCTCGGAAGCGATCGATACCAACCAAGTACAGCGTGCCTTTTTCGGTTGCTGCGTTTTTCTTTGCTGCATCGATAAAGCCTTCTCGGCTGTAGAGTTTGGTCAGTGAGTCATAGGTCAGTTGTGACTGTAATTGCTGGAATGACGCTTTCAGGTTGTTGGCCATCTCGTTGAATGCTTCTACCAACATACTGGTTTCGTAGATATTGCCCGATTTCGGCATACTGCTGTCCCAATCCCCTTTGGCAAGGCGTTTTGCGGCATCTGAGGTGGAGGTGATGGGTTGGGTCACACGATTGAAAGCGATTAATCCTGCGATAATCCCAATGCAGCTAAGCGCGAGTCCAAGCAGCCAACTGTCTCTTTGGTTTTCCGGCAATTCACCGAGTAGGTTACTTTCTGGAATCGACATACCAATAAACCAAGTGAGGCCATGTTTATCTTCATAAGGTGTTATTTGGTTAAAGTATTGCTCGCCATCCAATGTGAACCTGAAGCGTTGTACGCCCATGTCGTTTATTAAATGCAGTTGATCAACGTAATTAGCGCTTTCTCTTATTACTGGGTTGGCACTTTCTGTGGCTAATAAGCGTTGGCCTTTATGTGTCTTACCGGTGCCCCATGAAACCACACTGCCGCCACCGGAGTGTGCGACTAAGCGTTGTTGCTGATCGATGATGTAGACAGAAGCATCGGTCTTGTCTTTTAGGTTCTTCAGGAATGCGTTAAAGGTATTGATCTTGATGTCGCTGACGATGACCGCTTTAAACTCATTGTCGGAATAGATAGGGGCGAGGGCAGAAAGAGTAATCTCTTGGCGTTCATCCGCATTGGCGTAAATTGGCGACCATAGTGCTTTTTTCTCATTAACAACTGGGGTGTACCAAGGGCGGACTCTTGGATCGTATCCGGAAATGACCGAACGAATGTCTTCGCTAATCTTGCTACCACGGTAGATGACGAGCTGATCTTGAGTTCGTTCATCTTGCACCATTAAGGTGTAGCCGTTGTTGGCCTCTTTACGAAAACCGACATAGTTACCACCTTCAGAGCCGAAACCGATCACATCCAGCTGCGGCACGGCAGTGAAATGGTCGGAAAACTTATAAAGGATGTAGTCTTGAACCTTACTGAGATTACCGGGCTGATAGAGCTTGTGGTAACCAATGTTGTGGCTGAGGGAGAGGTTCGCGTGAAATGGTTTTTCTAAAAAATCGGAAAGGCTTTGATGAACGTTGTCAGTGAGTGATGCTAGCTGACGTGCACTAATATCACTCACCATTTCTTTGTAGCTTTGCTTTTGAGTGAAAACCATTACGCCCATAGTGAACAGAAATATCATCACGAAGGGCAGAACCACTGCGGTTCTCAATGTAATTTGTGTTTTCAAAGACATCTTTAGCTACAATTTTGGTGAATAGTGTACTGTAATTGTACCGACACTATTCAAACCAAGCGACACTTTTTTGGTTAAAAAGTAGCTGCATCGAGAGTCATATAATGCCTAGTACAGTTCTTTAAGCTTGCGAGTTAGGGTGTTTCGTCCCCATCCCAAAACCTTCGCTGCATCCTGTTTATGACCATTAGTATGGTTGAGTGCAGCCTCTAGCAGTATACGTTCAAACTCTGGCAGAGCATAAGTCAGCAGCTCCTTTTCTCCTGAATCAAGCGCACATTTTGCCCAATTCGCAAGCAGTTGCTGCCAGTTATCTCCAGTGCCGGAAGTGGTCACCACTTTCTCTTCCAACAGCTCAGGCGGTAAGTCCGAAGGGAGTATCTCACTGCCGCTCGCCATTACGGTCAACCAACGACAAATGTTCTCAAGCTGACGCACGTTACCCGGCCAATTGAGTTGGTTTAGCTTCATTATGGTTTCTGGGTGCAGGGTTTTCACTTCAACACCGAGCTCTTCAGCGGCTGATGCCAAGAAGTGATGAGTCAGCTTTTCAATGTCTTGCTTGCGTTCGCGCAGTGCAGGGATGTGAATTCGAATCACATTGAGTCGGTGGAACAAATCCTCACGGAAGTCGCCTTCATGCACTAATCGTTCAAGATCTTGGTGGGTTGCCGCTACGATACGCACATCAACTTTAACCGCAGAATGACCGCCGACACGATAAAACTGTCCATCAGAAAGCACGCGCAACAGACGGGTCTGAATATCGAGTGGCATGTCACCGATCTCATCAAGAAACAGGGTGCCGCCGTTGGCCTGTTCGAAGCGTCCTTGGCGAACGCTGTTGGCTCCGGTAAAGGCACCTTTCTCGTGACCAAATAGCTCTGATTCAATCAGGTCTTTGGGAATAGCCGCCATGTTGAGGGCGATAAAGGGCTTCTTTGCGCGTGGGCTGTGGCGATGTAAGGCATGGGCTACTAACTCTTTACCAGTACCAGATTCACCGTTGATGAGCACGGAGATGGATGAGCGAGACAAGCGACCAATAGCCCGGAAAACTTCCTGCATCGCCGGTGCTTCGCCAATGATTTCGGGTGCGTTGGTCTCTTCGGTAACTTCGCTGGCTTGTTCGCGCTTTTGTTCTTGGCTGTGTGCGATCGCTCGCTCTACTAACGTGAGTGTCTCATCGATATCAAACGGCTTTGGTAGGTATTCGAAGGCACCTTTTTGGTACGCATTTACTGCAGCATCAAGGTCGGAGTGCGCGGTCATGATGATCACTGGCAGATCGGGAGAACGTTGATGCACTTGATGCAATAGCTCAATCCCGTCAATACCAGGCATGCGAATGTCAGACACCAATACGTCTGGCGTTTCGCGCTCAAGAGCAAGCAACACACTCTCTGCATCAGCAAATGTTTCGCACTTTATATCCGCAGATGAAAGTGTCTTCTCTACTACCCAGCGGATAGAGCTGTCGTCATCGACGACCCAAACGTATCCCTTACTCATAATTCAATTCCTTTGCAGCCAAATCTATTGTGATAATCATTGTTGTTTTTATTGTTCGGTATTCTTCGTTGCCATGAAGCTCACTTTCTCATCGAGAAGTGTCGCTTCGTTTATATCGGCAAATAAATCGTGAATGTGGTGTTACCTGGCCAGCTCTCAACATCAATTTTTCCGTTGTGCTGATCGATCAGGTTTTGAGATATCGATAACCCTAAGCCTGTGCCACCCTCTCGTCCGCTGACCATTGGGTAAAAAAGCGTGTCTTTTAATTCGTCGGGGATGCCCGGGCCGTTATCGCTGATCTCAATTCGAGCAGCGAGTTTGTGTCGTTGCCCATGAATGTTTGCTTGATGCACCGTTCTGGTGCGAATGGTGATTTTCCCAGATTCCTGAGTCTTTAGAATCTGCGCTGCATTACTCACGATATTGAGCATGGCTTGTTCAACTTGCGCAGAATCCATCAAAATCGCAGGTAGGCTTGGATCGTAATCTCGTTCGATTGCGAGCGTCGAACCCGATTCGAGCTCTACCAGCTGCCTTACTTTTTCGAGTATCTGGTGGAGGTTCTCTTCTGACTTAGTTCCCGGCTTTTGCGGGCCAAGTAGGCGATCGACTAAAGCGCGTAAGCGGTCGGCTTGCTCAATAATGATCTGGGTGTACTCATTCAGGGACTGATCAGGGAGCATCTTTCCAAGCAGTTGCGCAGCACCTCTTAAACCACCCAATGGGTTCTTAATTTCATGGGCTAATCCACGCACCAGCAGCTTAGCCGCTTGCTGTTGTGCGTGTTGGTTAAGCTCTTGGCTGAGCCTTCTTTGCTGGTCTATCTTGCGCATCTCAACCAATAGCAGCGTCTCACGTTGCCACGAGATTGGGCTAACCGTTACCTCAAGCATCAGAGGGCGGTTATCAACAACGAAGGTCACATCGCTATCGGTAATGCTTTGGCCACTTTGTAGCGGTTGGGTCAGCAGTGCCAAGTCAAGAGAGGCGTGTTGGATAAGCTGACTCAGTGGATGATCAACAATGCGTCGCGCGCTTTGTGAAAAGAGTTGTTCAGCCGCCGGATTGGCGTATCGCACATAGAGTTGCTCATCGAGCATCAATGTCGAAGTCACCATATTGTCGAGAATGGCGCTGGAAAGATGATGTGTATCTATGCTGTCGCTTTTGGCTGATCGATTCACTATTTCGTCCTTGAACTGGTGTTTTTCTCACTGCACCAAATTGGTGCGTAGCTAAGTTCAAGTATGGCGCATATCAACCAGAAGCTAAAGATAATTCATTAGAGTCGCTGAAAGCTGCTTCGATTAGGTGAAAAGTAGAGGTAATTCAGTCTCTTTTAACACATTGGCCTACTTGAGCGTCGCTCGATGTAAATACACGGTGACTGGACTAGTAGATGCAATAAGCTTGCCGCTTCTATGTGCTTGAATTGCAATGGTGTGAGTACCTCGATCGATACCTTTTAATTCCCAGTTAGCTTGGGTTTGAGGAGCCCCGTAACGACGGCCATCGAGCATCAATTGCAACTGCTCCCCAATACCGAGTTTGCGGTTAAGCTCGATTTGTATTGGAATTAAACCGCGGTTGCTACGGATGGTTTGATCATGAATGGGTGTCAGCATGGTGAGAGTTAACTGAGCTGGAGCCTCGCGTTCTTTGGTTTGGGTTTGTGGTTGAGCTTGAGCGGGCGTTGCTGTTGAAGCTGCAGCGTCAACGGGAGTCGAGGCCTCAAATTTAGGGGCGGGTGCGGATGCTTGTACATCAGGCAGGCGAAGAGACTTAGCGCTTTGATCTGTCGGGGTGTCACTAAAGTGGAGTACGCCATCCTCATCGACCCAGGTATACACAGTTTGAGCAGAGCACGAGAACGCGACTGTTAACCCGATTAGGAACAGTATGTTTTTCATATCTTTAGCCTCTTTCCACCGTTAGGTGATTTCACGTTTGGCATTGGTTTTATTGGTTTTGATTTTGTTGTATTTAGCGCGACAGCCTCTGAGGGCTTTTGGCTAAGATATGGTACGAGGAAGCTAGGGGAGGGAGAATATAAAAAAGGCCCGCCTGCGAGGCGAGCCTAATATTTAGTTAGCGATTCTTACAAGGTTGCAGTAAGAAATGGCTTATCTCTACCAGAGATTAAACTGAGTAGTACAGTTCAAACTCAAGTGGGTGTGTAGCCATGTTTACGCGTTGTACGTCGTCAGATTTCAGAGCGATGTAAGAATCGATGAAGTCGTCAGAGAATACGCCGCCAGCTGTTAGGAATTCACGGTCTTCGCTAAGCGCTGCTAGAGCTTCTTGTAGAGATTCAGCAACTGTTGGGATTTCAGCGGCTTCTTCTGCAGGAAGGTCGTATAGATCTTTATCCATAGCTTCGCCTGGGTGAATCTTGTTCTTGATGCCGTCAAGGCCAGCCATAAGCATTGCTGAGTAGCATAGGTATGGGTTAGCTGCTGGGTCACCAAAACGTAGCTCGATACGACGTGCTTTAGGGCTTGGTACTACTGGGATACGGATAGAAGCAGAACGGTTACGTGCTGAGTAAGCAAGCATTACAGGTGCTTCGAAACCAGGTACAAGACGCTTGTACGAGTTAGTTGATGGGTTAGCAAACGCGTTGATTGCACGAGCGTGCTTGATTACACCACCGATGTAGTAAAGCGCCATTTCAGATAGGCCGCCGTACTTATCACCAGCAAACAGGTTAACGCCGTCTTTTGCTAGAGATTGGTGAACGTGCATACCAGAACCGTTATCACCAACTAGTGGCTTAGGCATGAATGTCGCTGTTTTACCAAATGCGTGAGCAACGTTGTGTACAACGTACTTGTAGATTTGAGTTTCATCAGCTTTCGCTGTTAGCGTGTTGAAGCGAGTAGCGATTTCGTTTTGACCCGCAGTTGCTACTTCGTGGTGGTGAGCTTCAACTACTAGGCCCATCTCTTCCATTACTAGACACATTGCTGAACGGATGTCTTGAGATGAATCTACAGGAGCTACTGGGAAGTAACCGCCTTTAACGCCAGGACGGTGACCTTTGTTACCGCCTTCGAAGTCAGTACCTGTGTTCCAAGCTGCTTCTACGTCGTCGATCTTGAAGAAAGAACCAGACATGTCGTTTGAGAACTTAACGTCATCAAATAGGAAGAACTCTGGCTCTGGACCAACTAGAACTGTGTCTGCGATACCTGTAGAACGTAGGTACTCTTCAGAACGTTTAGCGATAGAGCGTGGGTCACGGTCGTAGCCTTGCATTGTTGCAGGCTCAAGAATGTCACAACGGATGTTTAGCGTTGCGTCTTCTGTGAATGGGTCCAGTACAGCAGATGCTGCGTCTGGCATCATTACCATGTCAGATTCGTTAATGCCTTTCCAACCAGCTACTGAAGAGCCGTCAAACATTTTGCCTTCTTCGAAGAAGTCTGCATCAACTTGGTGAGAAGGAATAGAGATATGCTGCTCTTTACCTTTTGTATCAGTAAAACGTAAGTCGATAAATTTAACTTCGTTCTCTTGGATCAGGGATAGTACATTTTCTACTGACATCTTGGATAACCTCCAGTGTTATTAATTCGGTATTAGCTCGATTCGGTTGAAACTAGCATTGATTAATGTCTATAAGTGCATTAATCGATGCTGATTTATCTATAGCCAAAAACGTGCCAAAAAAATTATTCCATTAATTTCAATGATTTAACTGTTTTTAAGTTTTGCTTAATCTACTTTTTGCACCAAAATGATCTCTGGTTGCACTTTATTGGTGCAATCGTTTGTCTGTGCACCAATATGAGACAATAAGCGAACACCATTCAGCAATGAATTGCCTAAGTTGTCAATCCACTTTTGTCATTTTGCCGGAGATTTGGCTTGTGACTCGCGCGTGATGCTTTTTTAGAATCCTACGAATCGGGCTACCCAACACTGTACTGAATCAAAGTTAAGAGGATATGAATCGCTAACTAAGAAAAAAGCCTTGGTTCAGATCACATATTTCTGGGTTTTTGTCTAGAATCTGGTATATTATTGACCGTTTTTTAAATCAAGCTAGCGGTTATTATCCAAACTTTTGAGATAAGTGACGGCTACTTTTATGAGTGAATCGAGAATCCATGTCTACTCCACAGATTGATAAGTTAAGAAATATCGCGATCATCGCGCACGTTGACCACGGTAAAACGACTTTGGTTGATAAACTGCTACAACAGTCAGGCACTCTTGAGTCTCGTGGTGAAGCTGAAGAGCGTGTCATGGATTCGAATGACATCGAAAAAGAGCGTGGCATTACCATTCTTGCTAAGAACACAGCAATCAACTGGAATGATTACCGCATCAACATCGTAGATACCCCGGGACACGCGGACTTCGGTGGTGAAGTTGAGCGTATCATGTCTATGGTTGACTCTGTTCTGCTTATCGTTGACGCAGTTGATGGCCCAATGCCTCAAACTCGTTTCGTAACGCAAAAAGCATTCGCACACGGTCTTAAGCCAATCGTTGTAATCAACAAGATTGACCGCCCAGGCGCTCGTCCTGATTGGGTTATGGATCAAGTATTCGACCTTTTCGACAACCTAGGTGCTACTGATGAGCAACTAGACTTCACAGTTGTTTACGCTTCAGCTCTAAACGGTTGGGCAACAATGACTGAAGGCGAAACTGGCGAGAACATGGAACCATTGTTCCAAGCTGTTGTTGATACAGTAGACGCGCCTGCAGTTGACCTTGACGGTCCACTACAAATGCAAATTTCGCAACTTGATTACAGCTCTTACGTAGGTGTTATCGGTGTTGCTCGTGTTACTCGTGGTTCTGTTAAACCAAACCAACAAGTAACTATTGTCAATGCAGAAGGCAAAAAACGTAACGGTAAAGTAGGTACAGTTCTTGGTTACCTAGGTCTTGACCGTCACGAAGTTGAGCAAGCTAACGCTGGCGACATCATTGCAATCACTGGTCTTGGTGAGCTGAAAATTTCAGACACTATCTGTGACGTAAACAATGTTGAAGCAATGACTCCGCTTTCTGTTGATGAACCAACAGTAACAATGACGTTCCAAGTAAACACTTCTCCGTTCGCGGGTAAAGAAGGTAAGTTCGTTACTTCACGTAACATCCTTGAGCGTCTAGAGAAAGAACTAGTACACAACGTTGCACTACGTGTTGAAGAAACTGATAACCCAGATCGCTTCCGTGTTTCAGGTCGTGGTGAGCTTCACCTATCTATCCTGATCGAAAACATGCGTCGTGAAGGTTTCGAGCTAGCTGTATCTCGTCCAGAAGTTATCATCAAGAAAGACGAAGATGGCAACCTAACTGAACCGTTTGAAACTGTGACTATCGACGTGCTTGAAGAGCACCAAGGTGGCATCATGGAAAACATCGGTCTACGTAAAGGTGAGCTAACTGATATGTCTCCAGATGGCAAAGGCCGTGTTCGCATGGACTTCATGATGCCTTCTCGTGGTCTTATCGGTTTCCAAACTGAGTTCCTAACTCTAACGTCTGGTTCTGGTCTTCTTTACCACTCATTTGATCACTACGGTCCTCACAAAGGCGGCGTAATCGGTCAACGTAACAACGGTGTTCTAATCTCGAACGCTACTGGTAAAGCTCTGACTTACGCACTATTCAACCTACAAGAACGTGGTCGTCTATTTGCTGAGCACGCGGATGAAGTATACGAAGGTCAAATCATCGGTATTCACAACCGTTCAAACGACCTAACAGTAAACTGTCTGAAAGGTAAGCAGCTAACGAACGTTCGTGCATCTGGTACTGATGAAGCACAGGTTCTTTCGCCACCTATCCGTCACACTCTAGAGCAAGCTCTTGAGTTCATCGACGAAGACGAACTAGTAGAAGTAACTCCTGTAAGCATTCGTATCCGTAAGAAGCTTCTTACTGAAAACGAACGTAAGCGTGCAGCACGTCCAGCTAAGGCTTAATTGCCAGCTGATTAGCTTTTAGCTAAGTAAAATAAGAAAGCCCTGAGTAGCCAAGCTGCTCAGGGCTTTTGTTTTATATGGCATTAGGATGGATACGGGTAAACGAGATGCGAGATTCGAAGAGCGTCTTTAGACTGGAGATAGCCAAGTACTAAGAGGGTGACTATTTTCGGTGCCTGTTCTCTTTTATCCATCTCCTGTGATCAAACCGTCATTCCAGAATTGAGGAACGAAATATCTGGAATCTTTTTACGGCATGGAAGAGATTCCCTATCACGCTCGTGCCTCACTGTAGGGAATGACGGAAGTTTATTTGGTAGGTTACGAATAAGCGAGATGCGTGATACGAAGAGCGTGTTTAAATTGGAGATAACTAGATACTAAGATGGTGAATATCTTCGATACCCGTTGTCTTTCATCTATTTCCACTTATCGAATCGTCATTCCAGAATCGAGGAACGAGATATCAGGAATCTTTTTATAGTGTGGAAGAGATTTCCTATCACGCTCAATGGTATGGACTCCCCACCTTAACTGACAGTGTCAGCTAAAGTTACAGGTGCGAACCAAAACAGGAGCCCATACTATGAATAAATTTAACACAATCTTGATTGATTTAGCCAAATCCGTCTTTCAAGTCGCGGTATTTAACCGCCATGGAAAGCGTAAGTTGAACCAAGCTATGTCTAAAAGAAAATGCTAACGGTCATCAGCCAACACCCTGGCGCGACCATTTGCATAGAGGCCTGTGCGGCATCTCATTATTGGGGACGAACGTTTCAAAGCCGTGGTCATACCGTCAAAATGATACCTCCCAAAAAGTGAAGCCATATCGCTGTGGTAATAAGAACGATGCTAATGATGCTATCGCGATTTACGAAGCTTCCTTACGCTCCGATATTCATGCGGTACCAGTAAAAACACCTGAGCAGCAAGATATCGCTATGCTGCTGAGTTTAAGACAAAGCTATATAAAACAACGCACAGCAGTAAGTCTACGGATCCGTGGCTATGCAGCGGAATGTGGAATTACCTTCCCACAAGGAGCCAATAAACTGCGAGAACCGCTCCCTCTCGTTATCGAAGATGCAGAGAATGAATTAACACTGACAACTCGATTCGTTCTCCGAGAATTACATGCTCAGCTACTAAGTCTTGATGAGCCTATCGAGAGAGTTGAATTGCAACTTATAGACTTTGCAAAGCAAATACCCGCTTGCCAGTTATTAATCACTTTACGAGGTGTACGTTGGGTGATTGCAAGTGCCATTTTTTCCCGCCTAGGTGACGCTTCGGCCTATAGAAATGGGCGAGGGGCTAGTGCGAGCTTAGGTTTAGTTCCGGCTCATACTGGCAGTGGTGGTAAGAACAAAAACGTAAGTGTTCACCAAACCCTATTGACACAAAAAGTGTGACATTACGCACTTGATCCCACTTTTAGTATTGAGTGATCCTTCTAGGAAGCCATCATAGTTTCATGACTAGAAAAAAAGCACCTAAATACCAAGAAGCACCACCTGAAGTCTCGGATTTGAATGAGGCTAAGGTGCTTATTGATGAGCTGTGGGAACAGCTCCGACATTATGAAGATAAGCTAACCACTAGCTCCAAAAACTCTTCAAAATCTCCTTCATCAGACAATCCTAAAGATCGCCATGACCGGAAAAAGTTGAAAGCTCTGGTGGTCGCAATTCGAGAGGAGCTAAACAAGGCCACACAGGGCATCAACGAAAGCTCTCACCGTTAAAGAAAACGGATGTCATTATTGACTGTTTCCCTGAAACTTGTCCTTGCTGCGCTCAATCTGACATTGAGGTACAAGGTGGGCCATACTATCGCCATCAGGTCTTCGATATTCCAAAACCCACTGTCGATATCACCGAATACCGTTTGTTTTCAGGTCAATGTCGGCACTGCAAAGAAACCGTAAAGGCTCAAAAGCCTGACGATGCATCTCAAGGGATTATAGGGCCGAACTTATTAAGTTACATTGGGGTTCTTGCGGGGCAATATCACCTCAGTGTTCGGAAAATCCAATCACTGCTCAAAGAACAGCTTGGCACAACCTTTTCGGTCGGCGCGATTAGTGAAGCGCAAACGAAAGTCGCTTCAATGTTAACGCCATTGCATCAAGCGATAAAAAGGCGTTAAAGAAAGCGCCTTTGATTCATGCTGACGAAACCTCTCATCACCGAAATGATGAAACGAGCCTGCGTTGGTGTTGGTTAGTGGCAAGTGATGACCTTGTCTATGAACAAATACTCTATTCGCGCTCGACCTCCTCAGCGAAAAAGGTCATTGATGAAGACTATGCAGGCATTGTGGTGAGCGACCAGTGTCCAAGCTATAACTGGATAGCCGCAGACCGTCATCAGTTATGTTGGGCACATGTGAAGCGCAACCTTCAGCAAATGGCGGATTATAGTGGCGGTGGCCACACTGCTTATATTGGTAAACATCTTTGTTTGTTAACGAACGCCATTTTCCATACTCGGCATCGTTATGAGCAAGGTGAATTGGATTATTCACTGTACTTGCGGCGAATGCACAGGCTACAAAAATCGTTCGATCATTGGTTGAGCAAAGGGACAGATGTCATGGTCAAGCGGTATCGGGGCCGATGCAAGTTACTGCTCAAACATAGAGAGAGCTTGTGGGTTTTTCTCAAGAAAACATCAATCCCCTTAACCAATAATGAAGCTGAACGATGTATTAGAGGTTTTGTCATTCAAAGGAAAATCAGCTTCGGAACGACCTCAGATGCAGGCGATAAATTCCGTAGCCGTATTCATACACTTATCGAAACCTGCAAAAAGCGCGGTCTATCAGCAATGTCAGTTCTGAGTGAAATCATCACTTCTGTTGTTGAGAAGAAACCGTACCCGAACGTTTTTAATCTGTAGTATCGTTCCTCTCAGTCATGAGAAGTCAAGTTGCCTTGGTGAACGGTTACACAAAAACCACGGAATAAGTAAATCAGGTGATAAAACCTTACGCTCTCTTGTCGTTCATGGAGCAAGAGCAGTGGTAGCGAATATCCGAGATAAAGAAGATCGCTTAAGTTGCTGGATACGAAACTTGTTAGAAAGAAAGTCGTTTAACCAAGTAGTTGTCGCCCTTGCTAACAAAACGATCAGAATGGCTTGTGCCATGCTGAAGAGCAATCGATCTTATAATGAAACGTTACTCGCTTAACAATTGATTTTATAAGGTTAAGGGAGACATCAATCCCCCATGTAAGCAAGTAAATTATGGTAAAGAGTGAGCATAGCAAGCAAGAGAAACTCTGAGAGGGACGAAGGTGATAATACACCACACGCTCGATAAGAACTTTTGCTGAGTGGATTAAGCCATAGAGGTTCGGGGTAGCTCCCTATAAAGAAACCGAATATACGTGCACTTGCGTACCTTTACTCGTTTCCTTGCAATACTAGGGGAGTCCATATACGTGCCTCGCTGTAGGGAATGACAGGTGTTTGTTTGGTGGTTACGAATAAGCGAGGTGCGGGATACGAAAAGCTTGTTTAGACTGGAGGTAGCCAGATACTAAGAGGGTGGGTGTCTTCGTCGCCTGTTCTCTTTATCCATTTCCTGTCATCGAATCGTCATTCCAGAATCGAGGGACGAGATATCTGGAATCTAGCTTTTGATGCTTAGCTGGCTTTCAACGAACTGCACTCGCTCTGCTACCGACATAAATGGCACTTCAACCACCTCATAACCTAGCGCTTGATAGACGCCGACTAGCGTGTGGTGAATCTCTAACGCTTCTTCAAATGGGTAAGGGCGCACTTCATCTTGCACATAAATCGAAGCCTCTGGGCGGCAGAACAAGACTTGTGAGTGATAGCCTTGGCTTGCTTCTCGGTAAGTCGCATCTATATCTAGTTTCGCCTGAGCTAAATAGCCACAAATGTCGGGAATGGCGCGATCGAGAAAGGCAATCGGATATTGATTGGCTTGGTCTTTTTGCTCGTCCATCACATCCAAACATAGCTCAGCAAAGCCCGGAAGGTCTAGCCAAGGTAAGATACCGTTTTCTAGCTGACTTTGCTGCTCGATTAACTGACGAGAGGATTCGGCGAAGGTTGGGTAACCCGAATCTCCCAAGGCATTAATTAGTGTTGTCTTTCCGGCGCCAGGGCCGCCAGTAATTATGATTGGGTTCATACGGGCTTATATAATGCGTTTCTAATGATGTTATTTCTGGTTCAGTTGAGCTAGGAATTTATCCGATTCTGCGATGGCAGCATTCATCTGCTTAATCGCGTAGGCGATGTCTTTTTCTAAGCTCATGAACTCGCCTTGCAGTGAACCAACCGCGCTCGCATTGAGGTTATGCTTTAAGTAAAGCGTGTTATCTCGAAGGGTATTGAGCACAGGATCCATTTTCTTTTCTGCACGCTTCATTGCGGACAACATGGTCTTGTAAGAGGACTCAGTCTCGCGCAGTTTTTGCTCGCTTGAGCGACGCAGTGAGTCACTGGTGTAGAGGTCTAACTCTCCCTGCCACTCTTCAAACAATGCATCCGAAACATCTTCAATTGCCGCGATTCGATCACTGACATTTTGAGCGGCTTTTTCGCTGTCTTGGTATTTATCGTTGATTTGGTTGTACATGTCTTCTAGGTCGCCGCCACTGAAGTTAGTCAGGCTGCTGAGTGCTTCAAGTGCGCTAGTAAACTCTTCCTGAGCATCCTGCTGTGACTCTTTCGCGTCTTCTACTCTGTCGACCATAATGTCACGTTTGTGGTAACCCACTTGCTCCATTGCGGAGTAATAAGCTGACTGGCATCCAGTAAGAGTAAAAATAGAGAGGACTATAACTATTAAATAAGGCATCCTAGTTTCCTATAGTTAAATAATATCAATCGTAGTAAATAACCGCTCAACCTAGCTTGTTAAAATCCTCGATAACGGCGTTAGAATTTTTGATTGTAGAATAACTACTTATCAAAACTATTCTTTGCGGATAAGGGCTGCCTTGTTCTCAAGCCTTTTTCCTACGCTATTATTGAACATCTATTCACTGTGATTGATATGTCGGAATAATAATTAGGACTATGAACGAGTTACAAGGGAGTTACAAGTTGAAGATAAAAAAGGTCGGCACACTCAGCATTCATTTTTCTCGCTATCTTTTGGCGCGAATGACGCATGATAGAGTCAACGTGAATGCGGGTTACTTGGCGTACATTACTTTGCTCTCAATCGTACCGATGTTGACGGTTTTGCTCTCTATCCTCTCGTCATTCTCTATCTTTACTGATGTTGGGATCGTGATTCAAAACTTCGTCATTACCAACTTTGTCCCAGCGTCAGGAGATGCAGTGCACGGTGCCTTGCTCGAGTTTGTTGCTAACACGGGTAAGATGACGGCGGTCGGTAGTGTGTTCTTGTTTATAGCGGCACTGATGCTGATCTCTAACATCGATAAGAACTTAAACTACATCTGGCGTGTCAATGAGAAGCGACGTGCAGTGTTGTCTTTCTCTATGTACTGGATGGTGCTAACACTTGGGCCTATCTTGGTTGGGGCGAGCATTGCTGCCACTTCGTATGTGACATCGTTAAGCCTGCTACAAAATGAAGTCGTATCTGGCGCCTTTAATACCGTAATTCGCAAACTGCCTTTGATTCTCTCTTTCTTTGCGTTCTTCGGTTTGTACTTGTTGGTTCCCAACAAAAAGATACATTTTTCTCACGCAGCGGCAGGTTCTCTGGTTGCGGCTCTGTTGTTCGAACTCAGTAAGAAAGGCTTTGCGGCCTACATTACTCAATTCCCTTCTTATCAGCTGATCTATGGCGCTTTGGCGGCGATTCCGATTCTTTTTGTCTGGGTGTATTTGTGTTGGCTGATCGTGTTGGTTGGTGCTGAGGTGACGGCGGCGCTCGGTGAGCACGAACAGTGGAGTGACACGCAAGAAATGGTACACTCTTCGGATAACGACAAAATCACAGAGCAAGGAAACAACAGTGATAGCACTGATCCAGAGAGTAAGTGAAGCTACCGTCCGTGTTGATGGCGAAGTAGTTGGTGAGATTGAGCAAGGCTTATTAGTTCTGTTAGGCGTAGAAAAAGGTGATGACGAAGCCAAAGCCAAACGTTTGATGGAACGAGTGACCACTTATCGTGTCTTTGGAGATGAAGACGATAAGATGAACCTCAACGTGAAGCAGGTAGAAGGTAAGGTATTAGTGGTATCTCAATTCACTCTGCCAGCCGATACCAAGAAAGGCACACGAGCAGGCTTTTCTCGCGGTGCTCACCCAGAAGATGCAGAACGTCTTTACAACTATTTCTCTGACCAATGTGAATCAGTGTTGCCAACGGAACGTGGCCGATTCGCAGCCGACATGAAAGTGTCTTTGGTCAATGATGGCCCAGTAACATTCTGGCTGCAGGTTTAGGCTTAAAGGAATAAGCATGTTTAAACTCATAACTCCAACCACCGAAAATCAACTAAACAAGTATTACCATTTTCGTTGGCAAATGTTGCGCGAACCATGGCGAATGCCTGTAGGTTCAGAGCGTGATGAATATGATGGCATGAGTCACCATCGCATGATTGTCGATGGTCGAGGTCGTCCAATGGCGATCGGCCGTCTTTATATCACTCCCGATCTCGAAGGTCAGATCCGCTACATGGCGGTGAAGAACTCTCGTCGTAGCAAAGGCATGGGCTCACTGATTTTAGTCGCGCTAGAGTCACTGGCGCGTCAAGAAGGTGCTAAGCGTTTGGTGTGTAATGCACGCGAAGATGCGATCTCATTCTACGAGAAGAATGATTTTGAACGTCGCGGTGAGATTAACGACCAACGCGGCCCTGTGCGTCACCAACAGATGGTTAAGCATCTTGACCCAATGGCAGACGTACTGCGCAAACCTGAATGGTGTAATGAACTGCAGCAACGCTGGGAGCATCAGATCCCTATCAGCGACAAGATGGGTATCAAGATTAACCAATATACGGGTTACCAATTTGAGTGTAGTGCCCAACTGAATCCAAACCTGAACCCGCACAACACCATGTTTGCTGGTTCTGCCTTTACGCTGGCGACCTTAACGGGTTGGGGGATGACATGGTTACTGATGAAAGAACGTGGCCTAACCGGTGATATCGTTCTAGCGGACAGTAACATTCGTTACCGTCACCCGGTCGAGCAAAACCCTGTCGCTTCTACTTCTTTAGACGGTATCAGTGGTGATTTGGACCGCCTCGCATCAGGAAGAAAGGCTCGCATTATTATTCACGTGACCATTCATAGTGGCGATGTGGAAGCGGTAGAGTTTACCGGAACCTATATGCTGATCCCTGACTACAAGAAAATCCTATCGACTGATAGCAAGGTGAGTGAATAACGTCACTATTGCTTGATGAACGCTTACTTGATTGTAGATTGAGTTATCGATTGAAAGCGCTACTCCTGTGGAGTGGCGCTTTTTTGTTTGCCCAGCGAAGCTGGCAAACCCGTTAGGTTGAAAGAAACCTGAATCACCCCGACTGAGGGGAAGATAATCCGAATCGCAAGGGCGTTGCTGGCTAACGGCAGGGTCTGAAGGAAGCGATAGGAAGTTAACAGTACACAACGCAAGTAAACCTGCTTCGGCAGTATAGGTGGGTAAGCGTCCGAAATAGCGCGAAGCCCTATACTCAGTCAGACCTATGCTGTGCTTGAGGGTGGCATTGTTAACAGGGAGCCAGTGCAGTAACTGGGGAAGCCTGACACCACATCCAAAAGTCTGGAAGCACAAACTCGAAGCGAAAGCTAAGAGCTGTGTTGGTGCGAGGTGGCAGATGAATCCGTAGTAGTGAGTAAGGCTAAGCCCGAGAAGCCCAGTAATGGTGTGGAGGAGAAAACTTAGCTGACCATCAGCATCAAGTCTGATGGAGCACTGAAATGCCAAAAGCACTCAGTGCTGCGAAGGGAGGAAGTACACTTTAAGTCTGTGATGAACAGATGTTTTTTTTTTTTCAGTGATACCCAAACCGAATCGCTATCGGGGTATTCCTAGTTTGGTTGATTGTGGAAGCAAGATACTGAGCTAAGAAACCGTATAGGGGAGTAACTCTGACACACTTCAGTAAATTGCCATTGAGCTAGAAGGCTGAATAGCAGAGAGAAATAACACCCACACTGGACATGAAACACTTGTCCCCACACAGCACACAACCCAAGGAGAGAAAGTGCGAGTTTATTACAGTTTATATGGTCATCTGCTCAACAAAGAGAGGCTGTATAAAGGGTTTAAAAGGTAAAGAAAGCGAAAGGCGCGGCTGGAATAGATGAGCAGAGCCTGAGCGACTACGCCGAAAATCTGAGTGATAACCTCGATCAACTCCTCTCTGAACTCAAAACCAAGCAATACAAACCTCAGCCAGTCAAACGAGTAGAGATACCCAAAGAAGACGGAGGGGTACGATTGCTTGGGATCCCAACCGTTAGGGACAGAGTTGTCCAACAAGCACTCAATGATATCCTCACCCCATCTTCGAAGAGCAATTTCACCCATCAAGTTTTGGGTATAGACCGAATCGAAGTTGTCACGATGCAATCAACAAATCCACGATGTTTATCCGCCGATACGGATTACAGCACGTCGTAGATATGGACTTGTCGAAGTGCTTTGACAAACTCGACCATGAGTTGATCCTCAAGAGCATCAGAAGGCGAGTCACAGATAGCAGCGTGTTAGAGCTGATAAAACAGTTTCTGAAAAGTGGCGTGATGATAGACGGTAGTTGGCAGGAGACAGAGCTAGGAAGTCCACAAGGTGGTGTTATCAGTCCTTTGATTGCCAATATCTACCTTGATGGTTTCGATCAGGAAATGCGAAAGCGTGACCATAGGCTCGTTCGTTATGCGGATGACATACTCATCTTTTGTCGTAGCAAGGCAGGAGCAGAGAATGCCCTTGCACAAGCGACGAAGATCCTAGAAGGAGAGCTTAAACTCACAGTGAATCAGACGAAATCACATATAGCGCACAGCCGTGATGGCGTGAAGTTCTTAGGTGTAGAAATCGGGAGTCAATTTACCCGCATTCAAACTAAGAAACTGAAAGGGTTCAAAAGTAAGTTAAAGCGACTGACAAAGCGAGGTGCGGTAAGCCACTTGAGCAAGTCATAAAAGCTTTAAACCCAGTGTTAAGAGGGTTCAGTCAATACTTCAGGATCACCAATAGCAGCAGAGAGTTCTCAAGGTTAGCAGGGTGGCTACGAAGAAGACTTCGTAGTATCCAGTTGAAACTTTGGAAGAAGCCTCAACGGTTACACCGAAGGTTAAAACAGTTAGGTATAAGCCGCCGTTCCAACATATCTCAATGACAAGTTGGGTCAGTGCAGCGAGTCCCCTATCAAGCTATGCGATGCCAAATCAATGGTTTAATGACCAAGGGTTGGTAAATCTTGGAACAATAAGGACAGGGCATGTGTTCAGCCAATATGCTGAATGGAAGTGTGCATGAGCCGTATACGAGGTCCGTACGTACGGTTCTGTGAGAGGGATGAGGCGGTAACGCCTCACCCTACTCGATGTTGGCAGTCATTAATCTCTGCATATTCAGCTTGGTCGAGCTTTCCTGAGATTTGATGGCATGGATCGGACAGAGTAATAGAAAGCGTGTGTAACTCGGTTTTAAGCAAGTCGAGCTCTCCCGTTACTTCACCATTTAACGTTTGAACCCTTTGCGAACCTTCCTCGGCTGCGGATGCACCAATAATGTGCATCGGTTCGAGTGTGAAACGGCCACGGTCAAAATTGGCATTGAGCTCTGGGATCTCGAAGACGTTATCGTTTGAGGTTTCAGAAAGCGTGTCGTTAAAGGTCATCACGCCTTGGCGAACGCTACCAGTGAGTTGACCTGTGGTTGAATAGCCAAGCATCAGTGAGTCACCATACAAACCCGCGGCTTGAAGTTCGAATTCGCCATAACCGGTTGCATCAAGCGGTAATTCCAGTTGTTGCAGCATTGGCGAGATAGGCAAGCCATCGGCAGATATATCTATATTCCACGGCTTGCTGATTTGGTTAAAGTCGAGTGTTGCATTGGCTTCAACATAACCATTCTTTAATGGCATAAACAGACGTGTCAGCGTCCATTTTCCTTGTTCGCTATTCATTTCAACTACAGGTTGAGCGCTGAGGATATTTTGGTAGCTGGCATCATTGGCGCTGGCCATCAATTTGCCTTGCCATAGACCCAGCTTTCTATCTTGCAGCAGTTGAACGTGATGCCCTTCGACATGCAGCCCTGATACCTGCCAGTAAGGTTTATCTGCAAGTTGGATGAGTTGGGTGCGTTCTACATTCAGTCGGTTTATAGAGGCTTGTTGAAGCTCTGAAAGCCAAGGTATTAAGCGTGCGGCGGGTAGATGATTGTCTTGGCTTTCGGTAATCCACTTGATGCCTTGAATATCAAGCTGTGCCAAATCAATGGCGTCAGGGGTAACTTTGCCATTTAGCTGAATACTGCCTTGCAGGAATTGTGTATAGAAGTCTTCAACCAAAATTTGGTTGGGGTTTAGATTCAGCTTGAGGCTTGGGTCGATGAATTGATCATTGTCTAAGGTGACGCCTTCAGCTTGCAGAGAGAAAATGGCTTTCTGTTGCTTCCACAGTTCAAAAGGCAGTTGGATGTTTTCTAGTGAGGCATCAAAGGCTGCAAGGTGACCATCCTTCCACTCTACGTCGCTACGCAGCATATCTAAGCTGTTGATGTGGTTAATCTGAATACCTGCCACATCCCATTCTTTGTTCAATAGACTTTGAGTTTGTTCTTCATTTAATCGCAAACCATCAATCGTCACATTCACCAATGACCAGTCATGTTGATATTGTTCAGCTTGCCCAGAAATCTTGGCACCACGCCAATCAAATGAAGCGCCATAAAGGGTGCTGTCACTCGGTTTGAGGTCTAGGTCAATCAACAGGTTATCGAAGGCTTCGCCTTGCCAATATAACTGCGAGGCTGAAAGTTGGGTTTTGCCATAGGGTAGCAGTGAGTTTTGGTTATCCCACTCGGGTTCGGCGATCTGCAGGTCGATGCCTCGTGCATTAAAGTCTGGAGTCGAGAAATCTAGGTTATTGATCGCTAGCTGACGGAGCTTGAGGTTTGGGTGAGTGAATAACTGTTTGAGTGTGTCCAGATCGTCGGCTTCTAACTGCAGGCCGCTGATCAATACGGAGTCCAACACTAGCTTAGCTTCAAGAACAGAGTCTGGGCTGAACCAGATATCGATCTTGTCGATATACAGAGGGGGTTGTTTTTCAGATTGGCTTTGGGCGATGCCCATTAAGGTGATGTGATAAGGCGCCTGATACTCAACATCTTCAATGAGCACTGGTTGTTCAATCGTATGCTTGATAAAAAAGTTAGCAACATCGGCGCGGTATTGAGTTTGTAGGCTTAATAGCAACGCTGCGATAACCGCAACGGCGATAGCCAACACAATGCCGAACACCATGAATACCTTTTTCATTCCCTGAAAGCCTCAAATCTCAATAGTCTTAAAACAGAGTGGAACAAAAAGGGTCAAGCATCAACAAAAAAGCCCCTCAAAAGAGGGGCTTGCTACAAAAATATCATTTTAAATTGGGCGTTCGCTTTTGGCTAAGCCCGAGCAGATGGTTGGGTTAGTCTAGTTGAGGACCTGCAGCAACCAGTGACTTACCTTCAGCGTTGTCTGTGTACTTATCAAAGTTGTTGATGAAGCGTTCTGCTAGATCTTTCGCTTTGCTTTCCCATTGTAGTGGGTCAGTGTACGTGTCGCGTGGGTCAAGAATCGCTGGGTCAACATCGTGTAGCGCTAGTGGCACTTCTAGGTTGAACATAGGGATAACCTTAGTATCAGCCTCGTCGATAGAGCCATCTAGGATTGCGTCGATGATGCCACGCGTATCTTGGATAGAGATACGTTTACCTGTGCCGTTCCAACCTGTGTTTACTAGGTAAGCTTCTGCGCCAGCTGCTTCCATACGTTTCACAAGCACTTCAGCGTACTGAGTTGGGTGAAGAGTAAGGAACGCCGCACCAAATGCCGCAGAGAACGTTGGCGTTGGTTCAGTAATACCACGCTCTGTACCTGCTAGCTTCGCTGTGAAGCCAGATAGGAAGTGGTACTTCGTTTGCTCTGGAGTCAACTTAGAAACTGGTGGTAGCACACCAAATGCATCAGCAGTCAGGAAGATAACCTTTTGAGCGTGACCTGCTTTTGATACTGGCTTAACGATGTTGTCGATGTGGTGAATCGGGTAAGAAACTCGAGTGTTTTCTGTTTTAGAACCGTCATCAAAATCGATAGAACCATCGCCACGAACCGTTACGTTTTCTAGTAGTGCATCACGGCGGATAGCATTGTAGATTTCTGGTTCTGCTTCTTTAGATAGACGAATGGTCTTCGCGTAACAGCCACCTTCAAAGTTGAAGATACCGTCGTCGTCCCAACCGTGCTCATCATCACCGATTAGCTCACGCTTAGGATCGGTAGATAGCGTTGTTTTACCTGTACCAGATAGGCCGAAGAAGATGGCTACATCGCCTTTCTCGCCTACGTTTGCACTACAGTGCATTGAAGCGATGCCTTGTAGAGGCAGTAGGTAGTTCATCATTGCGAACATACCTTTCTTCATCTCACCGCCGTACCAAGTACCACCGATGATTTGAACACGCTCTGTTAGGTTGAAAGCAACGAAGTTTTCAGAGTTTAGCCCCTGTTTTTCCCAGTTAGGGTTGGTTGTTTTAGCACCGTTCATTACCACGAAATCAGGTTCGAACGTTGCTAGTTCTTCGTCAGTTGGACGAATGAACATGTTCTTAACGAAGTGCGCTTGCCACGCTACTTCAGTGATAATACGTACACTTAAGCGCGTATCTGGGTTAGCACCACAATAACCGTCAATGACAAACAGGCGCTTGCCAGATAGCTGAGTTGTCACAAGCTCTTTCAGCTCATTCCATACTTCAGTTGTAATCGGTTTGTTGTCATTTTTGCCTTGATCTGACCACCACATGGTATCGCGGGTCGTGTCATCTTTAACAATGTACTTATCTTTTGGTGAGCGGCCAGTAAAGATACCAGTGTCAACCGCAACAGAGCCTAGTTCCGTTACTACGCCTTTTTCGTAGCCTTCTAAACCTGGCAGTGTTTCTTCAACGAATAACTGCTCGTAGCTAGGATTACGAAGAACTTCAGTAACGCCAGTCAGTCCGTGCTTAGTTAGATCAATTTGTGCAGCCTTAGTATGTTCCATAACGGTCATAGGTGCTCCTTGTAGGATATTTTGTAGGGATTTTGTATTAATTTTTTATTGTTATCTGCTCACCATGCTAGCAACGAGACTCGGGGGAAACAGGGATACAGCTCAAAAAATATCCATATTAACCTTAGGGTTTTAAGCGTCTCGTCACATATTGGCCCAACTAGTCTATCCTGTACGCAAACCTTTGCGCTAGGGGCGAGAACATTATTAATTGATTAAAATTAAGCGGTGATTTTATTACGAAATGTTAAGGAGTTTGCGCTATTTTGATCACAAAAAAGGCCAGCTGAGTGCTGACCTTTTTGGGGTAAATTACGTGTTTTTGGTACGCCGTAAATTAATGAACCGTATTGCTGCCTTTATCTGCTGCTTCTGCGTACAAAGCATCAACATCGTTCTTGTCGAACGAGTAGTTTGTGCCACAGTAATCACAGTGCAGAGCAACGCTACCTTCGGTGCTTAGGATGTCGTAGATCTCTTCTTGAGCAACGGTAATGATAGCCGCCGCGCTGCGATCACGAGAACAACCACAGAAGAACTCAACCGGTTGCGGTGTGAACAGCTGTACTTTCTCTTGGTTGTACAAACGGTAAAGCAGTTCGTTCGCTTCTAGAGTGAATAGCTCTTCGTTTTTCACTGTGTCTGTTAGCTGCTCTAGGTGCTCGAAGTCGTCTGGTGTGCCAGTGCCGTCAGGCATAACTTGCAGCAACATACCTGCAGCGTGCGCTTTACCTTCGTGCTCGCCAGTACGTAGCCATAGACGAGTTTTAAGTTGCTCAGAGTTAGCGAAGTAACCTTCAAGTACTTCAGCAAGAGTGTCGCCTTCAAGACCAACAATACCTTGGTAACGCTCACCTTTCTTAGGATCGATAGTGATCACTAGGTGGCCTTTACCCATCAGGTCGTGCAGACCAGCGTCGTCAGCGATATCGCCTTCAAAGCGAGCAACACCGCGGATCTTCTGATCGTGATCGCCATTAATAACTGCTAGAGATACTGGGCCGTCACCTTGCAATTGCATAGTGATCGAACCTTCAAACTTTAGGGTCGCAGTTAGTAGCGTTGTTGAAACCAATAGCTCACCCAGTAGTTTTTGCACGGGTGCTGGGTATTCCTTGCTAGAAATAATTTGTTGGTACGCTTCATCCATTTGTACCAATTCACCACGTACTGATAGATCTTCAAATAGGTAGCGATTTAAAACATTACTTGTAGACATTGGGTCTGCCATTTGGCTATTCCTTCTAGCTTATTGATGCTTGAACTTGATGATGTCACGACGTTGCTTCTTATCAGGGCGACGCTCTGGAGCTGGGTTATGAGCATTCAGTTTGCGCTGTTTTGCAAACTCTTCTCTTTTTGCCAAGCTCTCGGTGGTTTCTTCATAGAGGGTTTGAGCGATCGGAGCTCCACCGCGATGGGCAGAGATTTTCTCGATAGTCACCGTCTTTTCTTCATTACCTTGACGCAGTGTAATCACTGCCCCAAGTTCGACAATTTTACTTGGCTTGCTGCGCTGACCATTATAGTGGACTTTGCCACCATCGACCATGTTGCGAGCAATCGACCGGGTTTTGTAAAAGCGTGCTGCCCACAACCATTTATCGAGTCTGACAGCTTCATTAGCAGTTTTCATATAGGGCTGTGCCTTATTAAGTGAGAAATGAATGCGGTTTAACTGTAATGAACAGTGCGCAACATGTTTTTGATGATGCTTATCACATTAAGTAGAAGCTTTAAGTGGAGGCGGTTGGCATTTTTTTCAAGTCATATTACAAAATAGCCATGTTATGCCGATTTATAGATTTGCTATGATATAGTTCAGGATCTTATGCTTAAATAAGCTCGGTATCGAACGAATGAATAAAAAAGCTGAAAGTTTAATGATTTGCAGCGTTTGTCGTCATGAAAAGGGGCAAGGAAAGTGAACTTTTTAGAGCTCAAAAATAGCATAGGAAATTCTCCTGTGTTGAGCCGCTTATTAGAGAATGGATTTGTACTTCAGCAGAAACTGAGCCTAGCTACGTGTTGTGTGTTGATCGCAGCTTCTGCATGGATTTTAGGACAGCTTGCGTGGTTTATTGAACCTGCCGAGCAAACAGTCGTGCCTTGGAAAGCAACGGCTTCATCGTCTTCTGCACCTCAATCGACCCTTGATATCTCATCTTTGCAGAAGAGTAACCTTTTTGGTGCCTATAACCCAACTGCGGCTCCAGTGGTTGAGCAACAAGTGATCCAAGATGCACCAAAGACGCGATTGAACCTGGTGTTGGTGGGCGCAGTTGCCAGTTCGAATTCTAAATTAAGTTTAGCTGTGATTGCTAATCGCGGCACGCAAGCAACCTACGGAATTAACGAAGAGATAGAAGGCACCAGAGCCAAGCTCAAAGCCGTGTTAGTGGATCGCGTGATCATTGATAACTCAGGTCGTGATGAAACCTTGATGCTTGAAGGTATCGAGTACAAGCGTCTAGCGGTATCAGCCCCTGCGCCACCTCGCGCTTCTTCATCTGTTCGTGGTAATAACCCCGCTTCTGCAGAAGAGAAGTTGGATGAAATTAAAGCGAAGATAATGAAAGATCCGCAACAAATCTTCCAATATGTTCGCCTGTCTCAGGTGAAGCGCGACGATAGTGTTATTGGTTATCGTGTGAGCCCTGGCAAAGATTCAGAACTTTTTAACTCTGTTGGGCTCCAAAACGGAGATATTGCCACTCAGTTAAATGGGCAAGACCTGACAGACCCCGCCGCTATGGGCAACATATTCCGTTCCATCTCAGAGCTGACAGAGCTAAACCTGGTCGTTGAGCGAGATGGGCAACAACATGAAGTGTTTATTGAATTTTAAAACTTTGCGTCTAATGAAGGACGAAAGTGTAGGAGAAGTACGTGAAGCATTGGTTTAAGAAAAGTGCATGGTTACTGGCAGGAAGCTTAATCTGCACACCCGCAGCCATCGCTAGTGATTTTAGTGCCAGCTTTAAGGGCACTGATATTCAAGAGTTTATTAATATCGTTGGTCGTAACCTTGAGAAGACGATCATCGTTGACCCATCGGTGCGCGGGAAAATCGATGTACGTAGCTACGACGTCCTTAATGAAGAGCAATATTACAGCTTCTTCTTAAATGTTTTAGAGGTGTACGGCTACGCGGTCGTTGAAATGGATTCGGGTGTTCTGAAGATCATCAAAGCCAAAGACTCTAAAACATCGGCAATTCCAGTAGTCGGTGACCGTGACTCAATCAACGGCGACAGCGTCGTGACACGAGTTGTGACGGTGCGTAATGTGTCGGTTCGTGAACTTTCTCCTTTGCTTCGTCAATTGAACGACAACGCAGGCGCGGGTAACGTTGTGCACTACGACCCAGCCAACATCATCCTTATTACAGGCCGAGCGGCGGTAGTAAATCGCTTAGCGGAAATCATCAAGCGTGTTGACCAAGCTGGTGACAAAGAAATTGAAGTTGTTGAGCTAAAGAATGCTTCAGCAGCCGAGATGGTGCGCATTGTTGATGCGCTGAATAAAACCACAGACGCAAAGAATACACCTGCCTTCCTTCAACCTAAACTGGTTGCTGATGAGCGCACCAATGCAATCCTTATCTCGGGTGACCCTAAGGTTCGCAGTCGTCTAAGAAAGCTTATCGAACAACTTGATGTTGAAATGGCTACTAAGGGTAACAACCAAGTTATTTACCTTAAGTATGCAAAAGCTGAAGATTTAGTTGATGTGCTGAAAGGTGTGTCGGACAACCTGCAATCAGAGAAGCAGTCATCAACCAAAGGTAGCTCATCGCAACGTAACCAAGTGATGATCTCTGCACACAGTGATACCAACTCTTTAGTTATCACAGCACAGCCTGACATCATGAATGCGCTACAAGATGTGATCGCTCAGCTTGATATTCGTCGTGCTCAAGTATTGATTGAAGCCTTGATTGTCGAGATGGCAGAGGGTGACGGCATCAACCTTGGTGTGCAATGGGGTAACCTTGATACAGGTGCTGTGATTCAGTACGGAAACACAGGCGCATCGATCGGTGGCGTCATGGTTGGTCTGGAAGAGGCTAAAGACACTGAAACGACCACTGCGGTATATGATGATAATGGCGCGTTTGTGCGTAATGAAACGACAACCGAACAGGGCGACTATTCAACACTAGCGTCAGCTCTTTCTGGTGTTAATGGCGCGGCTATGAGCGTGGTGATGGGTGACTGGACTGCACTTATTAGTGCGGTAGCGACCGATTCAAACTCAAACATCCTCTCTTCTCCAAGTATTACGGTAATGGACAATGGCGAAGCGTCATTCATTGTGGGCGAAGAGGTGCCTGTTCTAACAGGTTCAACCGCAGGTTCAAGCAACGATAATCCATTCCAAACAGTTGAACGTAAAGAAGTGGGTATCAAGCTGAAGGTTGTTCCACAAATCAACGAAGGCGACTCAGTTCAGCTCAATATTGAACAAGAAGTATCAAACGTACTAGGCGCGAATGGTGCGGTTGATGTGCGTTTTGCTAAGCGTCAATTGAATACGTCGGTGATTGTTCAAGATGGTCAAATGCTGGTACTTGGTGGCTTGATTGACGAGCGTGCATTAGAGAGTGAGTCTAAGGTGCCATTCTTAGGTGATATTCCAGTACTTGGGCACCTGTTTAAATCAACCAGTACTCAGGTTGAGAAAAAGAACCTAATGGTATTCATTAAGCCAACCATCATTCGTGATGGCATGACGGCGGATGGTATCACTCAGCGTAAATACAACTTCATTCGAGCTGAGCAGTTGTACAAGGCAGAGCAAGGTTTGAAATTGCTTGATGACGATAACATCCCAGTACTGCCTAAATTTGGTGCTGATATGAATCACCCGGCTGAAATCCAAGCCTTCATCGATCAAATGGAAACAGAATAATGGCTGAATTGGTAGGGGCGGCACGTACTTATCAGCGCTTGCCGTTTAGCTTTGCAAATCGCTACAAGATGGTGTTGGAATATCAACACCCAGAGCGTGCGCCGGTACTTTATTATGTAGAGCCTCTGAAATCAGCGGCGATCATTGAAGTCAGCCGTGTTGTGAAAAACGGCTTCACGCCACAAGCGATCAGCGCAGACGAATTTGATAAAAAACTGACCGATGCGTATCAGCGTGACTCGTCGGAAGCGCGTCAGCTAATGGAAGACATTGGTGCCGACAACGACGACTTCTTCTCGTTGGCAGAAGAGTTGCCGCAAGATGAAGACTTGCTTGAGTCAGAAGACGATGCGCCAATCATCAAGTTAATCAATGCGATGTTGGGTGAGGCGATCAAAGAAGGTGCTTCGGATATTCATATCGAAACCTTCGAGAAGTCACTTTCTATCCGTTTCCGTATTGATGGTGTGTTGCGTGATGTTTTAGCGCCGAGCCGTAAACTGGCTCCGCTATTGGTATCTCGTGTGAAGGTTATGGCTAAGTTAGATATTGCGGAAAAACGCGTGCCACAAGATGGTCGTATTTCTTTGCGTATTGGTGGCCGAGCGGTCGATGTTCGTGTGTCTACGATGCCTTCATCACACGGTGAGCGCGTGGTAATGCGTCTGTTGGATAAGAACGCGACTCGTCTAGACTTGCACAGTTTGGGTATGACGGCAGAGAACCACGAAAACTTCCGTAAACTGATTCAACGCCCGCACGGTATTATCTTGGTAACGGGCCCTACAGGTTCGGGTAAATCCACGACCTTATACGCCGGCCTACAAGAGCTCAACAGCAACGAGCGCAACATCCTTACCGTTGAAGACCCAATCGAATTCGATATTGATGGTATTGGTCAAACACAAGTGAACCCTAAGGTTGATATGACCTTTGCTCGTGGTTTACGTGCCATTCTTCGTCAAGATCCCGATGTGGTTATGATTGGTGAGATCCGTGATTTAGAAACCGCAGAAATTGCCGTTCAAGCCTCTTTGACGGGTCACTTGGTGATGTCGACTCTCCATACCAATACCGCGGTAGGTGCGATTACGCGTCTGCGTGATATGGGCATCGAACCCTTCCTTATATCTTCTTCACTGCTTGGTGTTCTGGCACAGCGCCTAGTTCGTACCTTGTGTAACGACTGTAAAGAACCTTATGAAGCGGACAAAGAGCAGAAGAAGCTGTTTGGACTGAAGAAAAAAGACAGCCTGACGCTTTACCATGCCAAAGGGTGTGAGCACTGTAGCCATAAAGGTTACCGAGGCCGTACCGGCATTCATGAGCTTCTGATGGTTGATGAGTCGGTTCAAGAGCTGATTCATAGCGAGGCGGGCGAACAAGCGATTGAGAAAGCAATTCGTGGCACAACCCCAAGTATTCGAGAGGATGGCTTGAGCAAAGTTCTGAAAGGGGTAACGTCCCTAGAAGAAGTGATGCGCGTGACCAAGGAAGTCTAGTATGGCGGCATTTGAATACAAAGCGCTGGATGCTAAAGGTAAAAGCAAAAAGGGCTCGATTGAGGCGGATAACGCTCGTCAGGCTCGCCAGCGCTTAAAAGAGCAAGGCTTGATGCCGGTCGAAATGACCGAAGCCAAAGCAAAAACGGCGAAGGGGTCACAGCCTTCGACTAGCTTTAAGCGAGGTATCAGCACGCCTGACCTTGCCTTGATTACTCGTCAAATATCAACGCTTGTTCAATCGGGTATGCCTCTAGAAGAGTGCTTGAAGGCAGTTGCTGAGCAATCTGAAAAGCCACGTATTCGAACTATGCTATTGGCGGTTCGCTCTAAAGTTACTGAGGGCTACTCGCTAGCTGACAGCCTGTCTGATTACCCACATATCTTCGATGAGCTGTTTAGAGCCATGGTTGCGGCAGGTGAGAAATCGGGGCACTTAGATGCGGTATTGGAACGATTAGCTGATTACGCGGAAAACCGTCAGAAAATGCGATCTAAACTCCTACAAGCGATGATCTATCCAGTGGTGCTGGTGGTGTTTGCGGTGACGATTGTTTCGTTCCTGTTGGCAACCGTGGTACCTAAAATCGTCGAGCCGATCATCCAAATGGGCCAAGAGCTTCCTCAATCGACACAATTTTTATTGGCATCGAGTGAATTTATCCAGAATTGGGGCATCCAATTACTGTTGTTGATCATTGGTGTGATTGTTCTGGTTAAGACCGCACTGAAAAAGCCGGGCGTTCGCATGAGTTGGGATCGCAAATTATTGAGCATTCCGCTTATCGGCAAGATAGCAAAAGGGATCAATACCTCTCGTTTTGCACGAACACTTTCTATTTGTACCTCGAGTGCGATTCCTATCCTTGAAGGGATGAAGGTCGCGGTTGACGTGATGTCGAATCACCATGTGAAACAACAAGTATTACAAGCATCGGATAGCGTTAGAGAGGGGGCGAGCCTACGTAAAGCCTTAGATCAAACCAAACTCTTCCCACCGATGATGCTGCATATGATTGCCAGTGGTGAGCAGAGTGGTCAATTGGAACAGATGCTGACAAGAGCGGCAGATAACCAAGACCAAAGCTTTGAGTCGACCGTGAACATTGCCTTGGGTATCTTTACCCCAGCTCTTATCGCTTTGATGGCAGGCTTAGTGCTGTTCATTGTGATGGCGACTCTGATGCCGATGCTTGAAATGAACAATTTAATGAGCGGTTAACGTATTGCTCATCAAACGTTAGTTTTTGGATTATCGAGAAGAAGGACATCATTACCTTCAACTCGCGGTCTGTAATTTGGAGAAAATAATGAAAAATAAAATGAAGAAACAATCAGGCTTTACCCTATTAGAAGTGATGGTTGTTGTGGTTATCCTTGGCGTATTGGCGAGCTTTGTTGTACCTAACCTATTAGGTAACAAAGAGAAGGCTGACCAACAAAAAGCCATCACTGATATCGTGGCGCTAGAGAACGCGCTGGATATGTACAAACTGGACAACAGCGTTTACCCAACAACGGATCAAGGTCTTGATGCATTGGTTTCTAAGCCAAGCAGCCCAGAGCCTCGTAACTACCGTGACGGTGGCTACATCAAGCGTCTGCCAAATGACCCATGGGGTAACGAGTACCAATACCTAAGCCCTGGCGATAACGGCACTATCGATATCTTTACGCTTGGTGCTGACGGCCAAGAAGGTGGTGAAGGTATTGCTGCGGATATCGGCAACTGGAACATGCAAGACTTTCAATAAGCCTCAGCTTGTTGCTTGATGCGTTATTGTTGTTTGATTCGTTATTGATGGTAGGACGTAAACAAATGGAGTCTAAAGGTGAAAACTAAGCAAACACAGCCAGGTTTCACCTTGATTGAGATTCTTTTGGTACTGGTATTACTGTCAGTAACGGCGGTTGCGGTGATCGCGACCATTCCTACCAATAGTAAAGATGTTGCCAAAAAATACGCTCAAAGTTTTTATCAACGAGTTCAGCTACTCAATGAAGAAGCTATTTTGAGCGGTTTGGATTTTGGCGTTCGTGTTGATGAAAAGAAATCGACTTACGTTCTGATGACTTTGAAGTCTGATGGTTGGCAAGAAACCGAGTTCGAAAAGATCCCTTCTTCCACTGAATTATCAGAAGACCTCGCACTGACGCTGACACTTGGTGGCGGTGCTTGGGAAGACGACGATCGCCTTTTTAATCCGGGAAGCTTATTTGATGAAGATATGTTTGCTGATCTTGAAGAGGAAAAGAAGCCGAAGCCACCGCAGATCTACATCTTGTCGAGTGCTGAAACAACACCTTTTACGCTCTCTTTCTACCCAAATACGGGTGACACAGTACAAGATGGTTGGCGTATTCGCGTGTTAGATAATGGTGTCATTCGATTGCTTGAACCGGGAGAAGAAGATGAAGAGGAATAACCGTTCTCCTTATCGCTCTCGTGGTATGACTCTTGGTTCTCGAGGAATGACTCTGCTTGAGGTATTGGTTGCACTCGCTATTTTTGCGACCGCAGCGATCAGTGTGATTCGTGCCGTAACCCAGCACATTAATACACTCAGTTATCTCGAAGAAAAAACCTTCGCCGCTATGGTTGTTGATAATCAAATGGCCTTGGTGATGCTGCATCCTGAGAAACTTAAAAAAACGCAGGGTACACAAGAGCTAGCGGGAAGAGAGTGGTTCTGGAAGGTCACACCGATTGATACCAGCGATGATTTATTAAAGGCGTTTGATGTGAGTGCAGCAACCAGTAAGCAAGCGTCTCCAGTCGTTACGGTGCGAAGCTATGTGGTTAACTAAAAGCGTGTGGTCAACTAAGAGCATGTTCTTTAATAAACGTGTGCCTCGTAAACAAGGTCTATCTTCAAAAGGGAGAGGTTTTACCTTAATTGAAGTCTTGGTCTCGATCGCTATCTTTGCCACATTGAGCATGGCGGCTTATCAGGTAGTGAATCAGGTTCAACGAAGTAACGAGCTATCAATCGAGCGCAGTGCCCGTTTGAATCAGCTACAACGTAGTTTAGTCATTTTAGATAATGATTTTCGCCAGATGGCAGTGCGACAATTTCGTACCAATGGTGAAGAAGCATCATCTAAGCTGATATTAGTGAAAGAGTATCTACTCGATTCCGACAGTGTTGGCATCATGTTTACTCGTCTTGGTTGGCATAATCCACAACAGCAGTTTCCTCGCGGAGAAGTCACTAAGGTTGGCTACCGCATCAAAGAAGAGACGCTTGAGCGTGTATGGTGGCGTTATCCCGATACTCCTGCAGGCCAAGAAGGAGTGATTACTCCGCTGCTAGATGATGTAGAAGGCTTTGAGATCGAGTTTTATGATGGGAGTCGCTGGGGCAAAGAGTGGCAAACCGACAAGTCACTGCCTAAAGCGGTGAGACTCAAGCTGACACTGAAAGACTATGGTGAGATAGAACGTGTTTATCTTACTCCCGGTGGGACCCTAGATCAGGCTGATGATTCTTCAAGCAGTGACTCTTCAGGCGGTAGTGAGGGGAATAATGACTCATCGACCTAACAAGCTTGTAGCGACAAGGTCGGCTTTTGGCCGCAAACAACGTGGTGTCGCGCTGATCATTATTTTGATGCTACTGGCGATCATGGCAACCATTGCTGGCAGTATGTCTGAGCGCCTGTTTACTCAGTTTAAACGCGTTGGTAACCAGCTTAACTACCAACAGGCTTATTGGTACAGTATTGGTGTAGAAGCGCTTGTGCAAGACGGTATTAGGCAAAGCTACAAAGACAGTGATACCGTAAACTTAAGTCAACCGTGGGCGTTAGAAGAACAAGTGTACCCACTTGATTATGGCCAAGTGAAGGGGCGTATCGTTGATGCTCAAGCGTGTTTTAATCTCAATGCGCTAGCTGGCGTTGCGACGACTTCAAGCAACCAGACACCTTATTTAGTGACAGTTTGGCAGACCTTATTGGAAAACCAAGACGTAGAGCCCTATCAAGCTGAGGTTATCGCGCATTCAAGCTGGGAGTTTGTTGATAGCGACACTCGAGCGACCTCTTCAGCTGGCGTAGAAGACAGTACCTATGAGGCGATGAAGCCATCTTATTTGGCAGCTAATGGCCTAATGGCTGACGAATCAGAGTTACGAGCGGTTTATCAGGTCACGGGTGAGGTGATGAATAAGGTTCGCCCATTTGTTTGCGCTCTACCTAGCGATGATTTCCGCTTGAACGTGAATACACTAACGGAAAAGCAAGCGCCTCTATTGGAAGCGATGTTCGCACCGGGCTTAAGTGAATCGGATGCGAAACAGCTGATAGACAAACGTCCATTTGATGGTTGGGATACGGTGGATGCTTTTATGCAAGAGTCTGCCATTGCTGGTGTCAGTGGCGAAGTTAGCAAAAAAGCCAAAGCATATTTAACTGTAGATAGCGCCTATTTTGAGCTAGATGCAGAGGTATTAGTTGAGCAGTCACGTGTACGTATACGGACGCTTTTCTATAGTAGTAATCGAGAAACAGTGACGGTTGTACGCCGTCGTTTTGGAGGAATCAGTGAGCGAGTTTCTGACCGTTCGACTGAGTAGCGAACCACAAAGCCCTGTGCAGTGGTTAGTTTGGTCGACAAGCCAACAAGAAGTGATAGCAAGTGGCGAATTGTCTAGCTGGGAGCAGCTTGACGAGTTAACGCCTTACGCTGAAAAGCGCAGCTGCATCGCTTTATTGCCGGGAAATGAATGCTTAATTAAGCGTGTTGAGATCCCGAAAGGTGCTGCTCGCCAGTTCGATTCTATGCTGCCGTTTTTGTTAGAAGACGAAGTTGCACAAGATATCGAAGACTTACATCTGACTATTTTAGATAAAGACGCCACTCATGCGACCGTGTGTGGTGTTGAACGTGAATGGCTAAAACAAGCTTTAGATCAGTTCCGCGAAGCCAATATTGTCTTCCGTAAGGTATTACCAGACACGCTAGCTGTGCCTTTGGAAGAGCAAGGCATCAGTGCGTTGCAGATAGGCCAGCATTGGCTATTGCGCCAAGGCAACTATCAGGCGGTATCAATCAGTGAAGCATGGCTTCCAATGTTTTTGCAAAGTGATTGGGTTGTCGTTGATGACGAAGAAAAGCCTGCGACGATCTTCAGTTACACCTCAATGCCGAGCGACGACGTTCAGCAGCAAAGTGGAATGGAGTGGCAAGCTAAGCCGGCTGAGTTGGTGATGTCTTTACTGAGCCAACAAGCGATCACAAGCAGCGTGAATTTACTGACTGGCACCTTTAAAACCAAATCTTCATTCAGTAAATATTGGCGTGTTTGGCAAAAAGTGGCGATTGCGGCTTGTTTGCTGGTGGCCGTAATTGTGACTCAACAGGTGTTGAAGGTTCAACAATATGAAGAGCAAGCCGAAGCTTACAGAATGGAAAGTGAGCGCATCTTTAGAACGGTATTGCCAGGTAAACAGCGTATTCCAACGGTGAGCTACCTTAAGCGTCAGATGAACGATGAAGCCAAGAAGTATGGCGGTTCAGGCGATGGTGATTCCTTACTTGGTTGGCTAGCCTTGTTGCCAGAAACTTTAGGGCAGGTGAAATCGATTGAAGTCGAAAGCATTCGCTACGATGGCAACCGTTCTGAGGTTCGACTACAGGCTAAAAGTTCTGACTTCCAACATTTTGAGACCGCGAGAGTGAAGCTCGAAGAGAAGTTTACCGTTGAGCAAGGGCCATTGAATCGTAATGGCGATGCTGTGTTTGGTAGTTTTACTCTTAAACCCCGTCAGTAACCTGCGCAAGGAGATCAGTGATGAGAAATATGATTGAGCCACTCCAAGCGTGGTGGACTTCAATAAGTCAAAGGGAGCAGCGATTAGTTGTCGGCTGCTCAATTTTATTGGTGGTAGGTGTGGTTTATTGGGGGCTAATACAGCCACTCAGTCAGCGAGCTGAACTCGCACAAAGCCGCATTCAGAGTGAGAAGCAACTGCTGGCTTGGGTAACCAATAAAGCCAATGAAGTAGTTGAACTACGAGGCAGTGGCGGCATCAGTGCTAGCCAGCCTTTGAACCAATCCGTACCTGCTTCTATGCGTCGCTTTAAGATTGAGCTGATTCGCGTACAGCCACGTGGCGAGATGCTGCAAGTATGGGTTAAACCTGTCCCCTTTAATCAGTTCGTAGATTGGCTAACATACCTGAAAGAAAAGCAGGGTGTTGAGGTTGAGTTCATGGACATTGATCGTTCTGATAGCCCCGGGGTTATTGACGTCAACCGACTACAGTTTAAACGAGGTTAATGTGAAACGCGGTTTATCTTTGAAGTTAGGTTTGCTCTTTGGTGGCATCTTTATTGTCTTTTTCTCGGTTAGCTTGTTGTTGCACTTACCGGCCTCGTTTGCTCTTAAGCATGCACCTGTTGTTCGTGGTTTGAACATTGAAGGCGTTGAAGGGACGGTTTGGCAAGGTCGCGCCAACAATGTCGTGTGGCAGCGTGTCAATTACGGTTCAGTACAGTGGGACTTCCAGTTATCTAAACTGTTCCAAGCCAAAGCAGAGCTAGCGGTTCGTTTTGGTCGCAATAGCGACATGAACTTGTCAGGAAAAGGGCGTGTTGGGTACAGCATGAGCGGCGCGTATGCAGAGAACTTAGTGGTTTCAATGCCTGCTATGAACGTGATGAAATATGCGCCAGCGATTCCTGTTCCGATTTCAATTGGTGGGCAAGTTGAACTGACAATCAAACATGCGGTTCATACTCAGCCTTGGTGTCAATCGGGAGAAGGTACGCTTGCTTGGTCTGGTGCAGCCGTTGACTCACCAGTGGGTTCGTTAGACCTAGGCCCTGTGATTGCCGATATTACCTGTGAAGACAATACTATTGAAGCCAAAGGTACTCAGAAGAGTGACCAAGTAGATAGCGAGTTCTCTGCGAGTGTTACGCCTAATCAAAGCTACACCTCAGCAGCATGGTTTAAACCGGGGGCTGAGTTCCCGCCAGCCATGCAGAGTCAGCTTAAGTGGTTAGGTAACCCAGATAGCCAAGGTAAGTACCAGTTTAGCTACCAAGGACGTTTCTAGCCCAGTATCTACTTCTGAGTTGGTATCCGTTGGTTATCCGCTAGTTATCCGAGAGCAAGATAAAAAAATGGGCACCTCACTGAGGTGCCCATTTTATTGGAATATCAACTTGTTATGAGACTAAGTGGCTCTAGTCTTTACTCTGTAATATCTCTGCCCAAGGTAAGTCCGCGTCACCAAGTACAATGAAGTTCGGGTTCTCAAGCGTCTCTCTTTCGTTGTAAGAGAGCGGTTCTAATTGCGTGCTCAAGATACGACCGCCAGCTTCCTCAACAATGCACTGGGTTGCTGCGGTATCCCACTCGCCAGTAGGTCCAAGGCGTAGATAACAATCCACTGCACCTTCTGCGACTAAACAGGCTTTCAGTGCGGCAGAGCCAAGAGGCACCAAATCATAGTTCCAAGCCGAGCTCATGCGGCTCGTGATGCGGTTGATGTCTTGGCGGCGGCTGATCGCCATTGCAATAGATTGGTTTGGTAATTCATGACGATGCGTTTTGATTTTAACGCTGTCATTAAGGTCTGGGATCTTCCAAGCCCCTTTGCCGCTGTAAGCGTAATAGCTCACACCAGAAACAGGCGCATACACCACACCCATGACTGGCTTGTTATGCTCGATTAGGGCGATAATTGTCGCGAAGTCACCACTTCTTGCGATGAACTCCTGCGTTCCATCTAATGGGTCTACCAACCAGTAACGATCCCATTGCGCGCGTTTTTCTAGGCTAATGTCAGCGGCTTCTTCAGATAACACCGGGATATCTGGGGTTAGCTCACTGAGCTTTTTCGAGATCAGCTTATGCGCTGCCAGATCGGCACTGGTGACTGGTGTGTCGTCACTCTTGGTGAACTCTTCGTAATCTTTCTTTTCGTAGATCTCTAAGATGAGTTGGCCTGCAGAGCGAGCAACCTCAATCACAGAGGGTAGGAGATGAGACAAATCTTTTGTTGTTGGCATAAATATTCTCTTACTCTTCGAGTGCGCTTTGGCTTTAATTATTATTGAGTGATCGAAGGGTCAATAGTAGGGCGGTAATACTGCGAGCCTCACAGAAGTCGAGATGCGTTAATAGCTCTTCGGCTTGAGCAAGCGGCCAGCGCACAATGTCCAGTGGTTCAGGTTCATCACCTTCTAGCTTCTCTGGGTAGAGGTCTTCTGCGATAAACAGTGTCATTTTGCTAGAAAAGTAAGAGGGAGCGAGGATCACTTCCTTTAATGGAGTAAGCTTGTTGGCACCAAAGCCAATCTCTTCTTTGAGTTCACGAACTGCGGCTTCACTCGGTTGTTCACCTGGATCAATCAGTCCTTTCGGAAAGCCGAGCTCATAGTGCTCAGTACCCGCTGCGTATTCACGCACTAATAGAATATCGCCCTGTTCAGTAATAGGAACCATCATTACTGCGTTGCGCCCGCTAGGCTTCATGCGTTCGTAAGTGCGCTCTTCACCGTTTGAAAAGCGTAAGTCGAGAGACTCGATAGAGAATAGTTTTGATTGAGCGACAGTTTGCTGAGCCAAAATTTCTGGCTTGGTCCTTTTTGTCATTGCGCTCGCTCCTTAGCTCATTGGAATTCTTTCTTATAAAGTCATTCTAATATAGGGGAAATGACGTTGAGTTCCTAGATCCGAGTTTTCATATCCGAGAATTATTGAAGCAGGAACCGATTGCGATCACTTGAATACCTTACTCAAGATGGTAACGAGGCGAGAATATCGGCGAGGAGTATAAGGAATACAAGCGCATAGGAAGCCTGGATTATAGTGTGTATGCTCAGCCCGAAAACAAAAAAGGTTGATGCTTGCGCATCAACCTTTCAAATAACGACTAACACTAAATCAGTGACTAGTAGTAAGAGTGCTCACCACGATCGTGCTCAGTTGCATCACGAACAGCAGTCAGTTCACCTTCGAATTGTTGAAGAAGTTCTTTCTCGATGCCTTCTTTTAGAGTCACATCAACCATAGAACAACCGTTACAACCGCCGCCGAATGCTACGATAGCAGCACCGTCTTCAGTGATTTCTACTAAGCTAACGTGACCGCCGTGACCAGCAAGTTGTGGGTTAACTTGTGTTTGAATTGCGTACTCAACACGTTCTAGAAGCGGCGCATCGTCTGATACTTTACGCATCTTAGCGTTTGGTGCTTTAAGTGTTAGTTGAGAGCCCATTTTGTCTGTAACGAAGTCGATTTCAGCTTCGTCTAGGAACGGTAGGCTTAGCTCATCTACGTATGCAGAGAAAGCTTCGAACTTAAGCTCTGTGTCAGATGCTTCAATCGCATCTGTTGGGCAGTAAGAAACACCACACTCAGCGTTTTGTGTACCTGGGTTTACCACGAACACACGAATGTTTGTACCTTCAGGCTGCTGTGACAGCAGATTGGCAAAATGAGTTTGAGCTGTTTCTGTAATAGTAATATTTGACACGACGAATACCTGAGTAAATTTGTAGGCTATTAGCGCCATTCTACTCCTGTCAGATTTGTAATTCAGCCCTTTTTTGTTGGATTGCTGTACAAGTAGCGACTCACACCAGTTATCCAGAGGGCTCAGGAGTGCGGCAGATGCAGTAAATATCAATCCTTTTCACCCCTACTTCAAGTAGTAATTGGCATAATTGATACACAGTACTGCCTGTGGTTACAACATCATCAATTATCGCGACGTGCGAATAATCCGTCGCTGAAAAGTTTAAATTTTTCAGAACGAAAGCGCCTTTCAGATTACTTTTTCTTGCCGACTTGGTGAGCCCTTGTTGGGAAATCGTTGAGCGGGTTCGTCTAAATAAAACGGCATTTTTGATGTTGAGCTCATGAGCGGTGTAACGTGCTAATAACTGGCTCTGATTAAAACCACGATCAATGTACCTTTGCCAATGCAGTGGAACACTCGTGAGCAACGACGCGGGCTCTTCAATACGTGAGGCTAATATTTTCGACAAGTCGCGAGCAAACCAGAACTTATCCGCGTACTTCATTTGTTGAATATAACCAGCGGTTGGAAAGGTGTAATCGCCAACACAATAGAGGCGATGCCAAGGTGGTGGCTTTGATAAACACTCACCACACTGCTCAACGGTGGTGACAGTTTTTAAGCCACATCGTTGGCAGCGAGGTACTGGCTCAAAGAGTTTGAGACAAGGATTGCACCATCGAGGATGTGTATCACTAGGACATTTATCTAGCTTACACAGGTGGCATTGAGGTGTGACCAGACGTGGTGTGTGTTTTTGTAGCCAATCGGATAACATAGCTCGTGATGCTTTTGGGTTATGGTGTTCCTTTTGCTCACCATACTGAAAAGCGCAGTTTATCGCTGATGGAAAAAGTAGGGAATATTGAGAATGAGTGACGCGTTATATTGGCATGTTTCAGGGCAGGGACCCGATTTGGTTCTGGTTCACGGCTGGGGAATGAACGGTGCGGTATGGCAACAAACCGTGAATGCATTAGAGGCCGATTTCCGAGTACACGTTGTCGATTTGCCAGGGTATGGACACAGTTCTCACTGTCACGCTCAAGATCTTGAAGAGATAGCTCAGCAACTGTTGGCCGAAGCGCCAAAGCAGGCGATTTGGGTCGGTTGGTCACTCGGTGGTTTGGTGGCGACGCACATGGCGCTCCATCATTCAGACTACGTGAGCAAACTGGTGACGGTTGCGAGTTCGCCGAAATTTGCTGCCGCAAAAGAGCCAGTATTATGGCGAGGTATCCAACCTAATGTATTAACCGCATTCACCGAACAGCTGGTGGAAGATTTCCAAACCACCATCGAACGCTTTATGGCATTGCAAGCCATGGGCAGCCCGTCAGCAAGGCAAGATGTAAAACAGCTCAAGCAAGCGGTGTTGTCTCGCCCACTGCCAAATCCTGATTCGTTATTGGCTGGTTTAAAGATGCTGTCTGATGTTGACCTGCGTGAACAGCTACCTGAGATCTCAGTGCCTATGCTTCGCTTGTATGGCCGATTAGATGGGCTTGTGCCAATCAAGGTCGCTAAAGATTTGGGCAATGCTCTGCCTCATACTGAGCAATACATCTTCACTCAGTCTTCACATGCACCGTTTATGACCGAAGCGGATGCCTTTTGCAGTGAGCTTGTCAGCTTCGCACAAAAATAATTGCTAAATTTATATCCGGCTTGGTCGATATATAACCTAATACCAATCACAGTAAGTAAGTGTTCAAAAATAGCGTAGGAAAAAGGCTTGAGAACAAGGCAGAGCTTTTTGATAAGTAGTTATTCTACAATCAAAAGTTCTAACGCCGTTATCGAGCGTTTTAACAAGCTAGGATGAGCAGTTATTTACTACGATTGGTATAACACCAACGCGTTGCATGATACTCAGACCTAACTCTCTCCAGAGCTGATTGCGGTAAGTTGGGCTATGCCTGTTGTGCGTTCTCGGTACAACAGTGTTATGGCAATAGTGATGGGCGATTCTTGAGGAGAGTTCGCGATGATTGTGTCACCTGCAACTGCAGTGAGTGTGCCACTAATCGCCCCGTCCGTTAATGTGCAAACAGAGCAAGTTGCGCGTGATAATAGAGTCCGAGAACCTGTTGCTCCCGCAGTAGCATTGGCGAGAACCAATGCAGAGCGTAAGGTAAAATCAGACGATAAACGAAGGCAGCAGTCGGCTTGGGATCCTTCAGACCATCCAGGTTATGAAATGGAGAACGAGTCAGAGGCCAATTCGGTTAGCCAAGAAGAGCCACAAGACCCTTTTGATAGGCTGTTCAGCTTATTGGCACTGAAAACATACAGTGCTGATCAAGGCAAAGGCTATACCATGCGTTTCCGCCTGCCAAAGCATGTTTTAGATGCGGCGATTCAGGAAGGACAGATGGAGAAACGACGTAAGGTCATAAAGTATCATTATGGTCATGCTGTTGCGCCTCATGCTCCATCAGAGATGTTAGTCGTATTATGATTATACTCTTCATACTTGAAGCCGCAGCGTTGTTAACTGCGTAAGTTCACCCTAATCACATAGAACCCCTATGCTCATAGGGCTGAACTTACTTGTTGCCTAGCTGCAGCTACAATTATTTTGAGTATAAAGATGAAGGATACAACCAAACTTCGATGTCTTTTTTGAACACATAATAAAAAAACCTGCATACCCTAAGGGATGCAGGTTTTCTGTTTTTAAGCTAATCCGTTTTTTAGATGAGCTAATGGATTACTTTTTCGCTTTTGCAAAAGCGGCAGCGAATGCACCACCCATTGCGGCATTTTGTTGTTGCTCCTCACGACGGCGTTGGCCACCTTGTGAGTTTTGATTCGAGCGGTTTTGCGTGCGAGGTGCACTTGAACGTTGAGCGCGGTTGTCTTGTCCCGGTTCGTCTTTCATACGCATGCTTAGTGCAATACGTTTGCGCTGAACATCTACTTCCATCACTTTTACTTTCACGATGTCACCAGCTTTAACCACTTCACGTGGGTCAGAGACAAAGCGATCGGTCAGCGCTGAAATGTGCACTAAGCCATCTTGGTGAACACCAATATCAACGAAGGCACCAAAGTTAGCCACGTTCGACACCACACCTTCTAGAATCATACCTGGTTCTAGGTCTGAAACGCTGTTTACGCCATCAGCGAAGGTTGCAGTCTTGAACTCAGGGCGAGGGTCGCGTCCCGGCTTATCCAGCTCCTTGATGATGTCGGTGACCGTTGGTACACCAAAGTTTTCATTGGTGTAATCAACCGCGTGCAAACCACGTAAGAAGTCGGTGTTACCTACCAGAGACTTGATGTCTTTCTGGTTTTTCTCAGCGATGGTTTTCACCACAGGGTAAGCTTCCGGGTGAACCGATGATGCATCTAACGGGTTTTTACCATCCATAATACGTAAGAAACCAGCACACTGTTCAAAGGCTTTTGGCCCCAAGCGAGCGACTTTCTTCAGCGTAGTACGAGCTTCGAAGCGACCATTCTCATCACGGAAGTCCACGATGTTCTGAGCGATGGTGCTAGACAGGCCAGCTACGCGAGTCAGTAGTGCGGCAGACGCGGTATTCACATCAACACCTACGGCGTTTACACAGTCTTCGACAATCGCATCTAGGCGCTTAGCAAGCATGGTTTGGCTAACGTCATGTTGGTATTGGCCCACACCGATCGATTTAGGGTCAATCTTCACAAGCTCTGCCAATGGATCTTGTAGACGACGAGCGATAGATACCGCACCACGAATCGATACGTCCATGTTCGGGAATTCTTTCGCCGCCAACTCAGACGCTGAATAAACGGAAGCACCTGCTTCGCTAACAATAATTTTTTGTGCTTTTAGGTTGCCGCGCTTAATCACATCAGCCACAAAGCTATCGGTTTCGCGTGAAGCCGTACCATTACCAATCGCAATCAGGTCAACGTTGAACTGACGAACCATCTGCTCAACAACGTGTGCCGATTTGTCGTATTGCTTTTGTGGTGGGTGAGGGTAAATAGTTTCTGTCGCTAGAACCTTGCCGGTTGAATCCACAACGGCGATTTTCGAACCGGTACGTAAACCTGGATCCAAGCCTAATGTTGCACGAGGGCCAGCAGGTGCAGCCATTAGCAGGTCTTTAAGGTTGGTCGCGAACACTTCAATCGCTTCGATTTCAGCACGCTCTTTCATTGCGCCCATTAACTCGGTTTCCATGTGCATAGAAACCTTGATGCGCCATGCCCAGCTGATCACTTGCTTGCGCCATGCATCTGCTGGTGCGCTGCTTAGGGTAATGCCGTAGTGATCAGAGATGATGTTCTCGCAGTATGAACCACGTACACCTTCTTCTTGTTCAGGGTCTGCGTTCATTGCCAGTGTTAGGAAGCCTTCATTTCGGCCTCGTAGCATTGCAAGCGCACGGTGAGACGGTACTTTGCTCAGAGCTTCGTTGTGCTCGAAGTAGTCTTTGAACTTCTCACCTTCGTTCTCTTTGCCAGCCACAACACGAGCACCAAGCTCTGCATTGCGGTTTAGGTGCTGGCGGATCTTTTCCAGCAGGTTAGCGTCTTCCGCAATGCGCTCCATGATGATCGCACGTGCGCCATCGAGTGCGGCTTTGGTATCGGCAATGCCTTTGTCGTTGCTAACGAAGTTGGCCGCTTCGGTTTCAGGATCGTGCTGTGGTTCAGTCCATAGCGTATCGGCCAGTGGTTCTAGGCCTGCTTCAATTGCTATCTGACCTTTGGTGCGGCGCTTTGGTTTGTAAGGCAGGTATAAATCTTCTAGGCGAGTCTTGCTGTCAGCCTGAGTGATATCACGCTCAAGTTCTGGCGTGAGTTTCCCTTGGTCTTGAATCGACTTAAGAATCGTTTGGCGACGATCATCAAGTTCGCGAAGGTAAGAAAGGCGACTATCAAGGTTACGTAGTTGGGTATCGTCTAAGCCATCCGTGACCTCTTTACGGTAGCGGGCAATAAAGGGAACGGTGTTACCGTCGTCAATTAGGTTTACTGCGGCGGTGACTTGCTCTGAACGAACATTCAGTTCTTCAGCAATCAGTCGACAGATAGCTTGGCTCATCCGATGAATCTCTTATTTAATATCGTGACAATTACATGGGGGTGAGCGTACGCTTTTTCTAGCTTTGGCTGTGTAATTATCCTGTCAGAAGTCGAATTTCCGTTTGTGACACCCACTTTGTGCGAGATCTCTTACAAGTGATGTGCGACTAAGTCACTTTAAACCGATGAAATTGTCTTGAAATATACCCAAGGTGCTGATTTTATTGAGTTTGGTGTTTGAGGGCATATTTCTCACCTGAAATGTTTTTTGGGACTACCTAGGAAATAGCGCCATTTCCCGTAATATTTAACTTGTCGACAGGGAGTTGGCAGGAACAGGAAAAAGCCTAATGGACTAGGTATCTTCAGGATGAAGATTTGATTACTTAGGATGAGTGGTCAGCAAGGAAGTGATAATCTCTGGATGAGATTCGCCAGTCAGGATGACAGGCTAGAATGGACACCGCTAGGATGGCGATGAACAAAAAGGAAATTGGTTAAAGGATTTAGCCACTATCAAGGAAAGATGCAGGGAGCACCTTATCTCGAAGAGATAAACAGTAGCCGGATTGCTGCGATAGAGACTTAACCCCGCTAGGCGAAAGCCTAGCGGGGTTTTCTTTTGTCTGGAGTTTGGGTTTGCTTGAACACTCAGCTCATCGCTAAGTATTTATTAAGTTTGGTTATTCGTTGTCTGCGTAGCGAATCGAGTTAATGAACCACTCTTTGTCGCCTTCCGGTGCTTTTACCGTAAATTCATCATCCACTTCTTTCTTGAGCAGAGCTCTAGCCATTGGTGAGTCGATAGAGATATAGCCTTTAGCATCGCCGTAGATCTCTTCTGGGCCGACAATTCGAAACTTCTTAATTTCCCCATCATCATTCTCAATTTCGACCCAAGCCCCGAAAAATACCTTACCTTCTTGTTGTGGCGAGTAATCAACGATCGTGACATCAGGTAGGAACTTTCTTAAGAAACGTACTCGGCGATCGATCTGACGAAGTAAACGCTTATTGAAGGTGTAATCTGCGTTTTCTGAACGATCTCCAAGGCTTGCAGCCCAAGTGACTATCTTAGTAATTTCAGGACGCTTCTCGTGCCATAAGTGGTCATGCTCTGCTTTGAGCTTGTTATAACCTTCTCGGGTGATAAGTTTGGTTTTCATAAATCTGACTTAATGAAATGATGATCTAAGATAGAATATATAGAAAGGCAACATACGTTAACAATTATTTAGGCGACTTTTTCTCCAATAATGTTACATTTTTAATGTCTTATACTAGGGCGTGTTGATCTTTCGAGCTGATTTTGCAACGAATTGCTGGGTATTTATACAAGGCAGAGGCTTTGATGTGTAGCTAGCCTACATGAGAAGCCGATAACGCAGTAGAAATGACCAGCAAACGTTGCCCGAAGGGTTCGGCTAAAAGCGTTTTACTCGTTGTTGAGGGAGATTTGTTTAGAATGACTAGGCTACTTCCCCCTCGCCGCGATTAAAACGCTTTTATCTCGAACAAAATTTAACCACGAAAGGTCAACACGCCCTAATACACATTTACCAAGAATGCTTAACCTTAGGTTTAAGCTTTAATAGGTGGAACCATTACATGCAAGAAAACTACAAAATTTTAGTGGTCGATGACGATGCTCGTTTACGTGCACTGTTAGAGCGCTATCTGTCAGAGCAAGGCTTTCAAGTGCGTAGCGTGGCAAACAGTGAGCAGATGGACCGCCTGTTAACCCGTGAAAATTTTCACTTGATGGTATTGGATTTAATGTTACCGGGCGAAGATGGTCTATCGATCTGTCGTCGTCTAAGAAACGCAAACAACTCGCTGCCTATCCTGATGCTGACTGCAAAGGGTGACGAAGTGGATCGCATTGTGGGCTTGGAAGTAGGTGCCGATGATTACCTGCCAAAACCATTTAACCCGCGTGAACTGCTTGCTCGTATCAAAGCGGTACTGCGTCGCCAAGTGATTGAAGCTCCGGGCGCACCAAGCACAGAAGAGTCTGTGGTTGAGTTTGGTGAGTTCCGTTTGAACTTAGGTACGCGTGAAATGTTCCGCGGTGAAGAGCCTATGCCGCTTACTTCGGGTGAATTTGCGGTACTTAAGTCGCTAGTCACTAACGCGCGTGAGCCAATGTCTCGCGATAAGCTGATGAACATGGCTCGTGGCCGTGAGTATTCAGCAATGGAACGTTCTATCGATGTTCAGATTTCACGTCTGCGTCGTCTCGTTGAAGAAGATCCAAGCAAACCCCGTTATATCCAAACGGTGTGGGGCTTGGGTTATGTATTCGTTCCAGATGGTAAAGCTGTGTAATCTAGCTTTATAAGCTCAAAAGCCGCTTTATCGATTCTGTAATTCAGAATTCTCTATTTACGGGCCATCTCATTGATATGTGATGGCCCGTTTTGTATTCAGCACAATGGTTTAGAGTTATAGTTTCTATTATGTCTCTGTTTCTCCACCTTTCACTTTAGGTCTTCTATGCGCATACGTAGCTCCTTTACTCAGTCGATAGTGCTCTTTTTAACCCTGTTGGTTGCTAGCCAGATCTTTTCATATTACGCCGTGTTTAACTACGCATTGATGCCGAGCTTGCAGCAGTTTAATAAGATCTTGGCTCACGAGTTAAACCTGGTATTGGACCAAGGCAGTAGTGATATCGAGATTGATGCACCATTGCGTCAGCGTGTGCTTGAGCAACTCGGAGTGACGGTTCACGCCAAGGATAGCGAGGCTGCGGGTGAGTATTATCATGCGGTCGCAATTGACCTAATGAGTGAGGAGATGACCAAAGAGCTGGGCTCTGAAACCGAAGTGCGGTTGATTCTAGGTAAAGAGAGCTATGTGCTGTGGATGGACATTGCTCAGCTTCCTAACTCGTTGATTCGTATACCTCTGTCTGAGTTGCAAGAAGAAGACTTTGCACCACTATTTCGTAACAGCCTGATTATGGCGTTGTTGATTGTCGCGGGTGGTTGGTTGTTTATTCGCTTGCAAAACCGGCCGTTGATAGAACTAGAGAAAGCGGCGCAAGGTGTTGGGCGCGGTGATATACCACCGCCATTGCCAGTGCAAGGTGCACAAGAGATTCGCTCGGTAACTCGAGCCTTTAACCAGATGTCGAAAGGCATCCAAGAGTTAGAAGAAGACCGCGCATTGTTGATGGCAGGTATCAGTCATGATTTGCGTACTCCGTTAACGCGTATTCGCTTAGCGACTGAGATGATGTCCCCAGAGGATGCCTACTTAGCCGAAGGGATAATCAGTGATACCGAAGAGTGTAACGAGATTATCAGCCAGTTCATGGATTACTTAAAGCCAGTCGATCGTGATTCATTCCAAGCGGTGTTTGTCGATGATATTGCGCGCGAGGTCTCTAGCTCTGAAGGTGGCTATGAGGTCCAGATTGAAACCGATATTCCAGAAACCATGAAACCTGCGTTGGGCAACCCGATCGCGATGAAGCGTGCAGTGAGTAACTTGGTGGTGAACGCGCTGCGCTATGGTAATGGTTGGGTCAAGGTATCGACCGGCATGACTGCAGATAATAAGTTAGCTTGGGTGACGGTAGAAGATAATGGTCCGGGCATCCCACAAGACCAAGTCGGTAAGTTGTTTGAACCGTTCACTCGTGGTGATACGGCTCGAGGAAGTGAGGGTACGGGCTTAGGCTTGGCAATTGTGAAACGTATCGTCAGCCAGCATCAAGGTGCGGTGGTAGTGAATAACCGCAGTGAAGGCGGTTTGAAAGCGCAGATCAGTTTCCCTGTGAAGCCGTAAGCTAAGTTTCATTGTTTGGCGAGTCGGTTGGGTTTCTGTTTCGAGATCCCCGACTCGGTCATTCTTCCCTCTCGGGGATGACGCATTGCTAACCATGGACTTTGACGATGACAGTTTACTTTGATCGTCATTCTCTATCGTGAGGAACGAGCGAATAGGGAATCTCGTTCTTGATTGATGGAAGTAACACACACGAAAAAGGCTTCCTTGAGGGAAGCCTTTTGCGTTTTGGATTACGTTAGTTTTGCTAGTTACGCCTTAGAATAAACATCACGCTCACCCAACCAGCGGTTGATGATCGCCTTAGCATTCTCTGGGTAGCTATCGTGAATATGACGTGCGATACGCTGTACTTCAGGGATTAAACGTTGGTCTCGTACCAAGTCAGCAATCTTAAAATCGGCTAGGCCAGTTTGTTTGGTACCAAGCAGTTCTCCTGGGCCACGGATCTCTAAGTCTCGCTGAGCAATCACAAAGCCATCGTTACTTTCACGAAGTACACCTAAACGTTTCTGAGCGGTTTTAGATAGCGGCGAATGATACAGCAGTACACAATGACTTGCGACCGAACCACGGCCGACACGGCCTCGTAGTTGGTGCAGTTGTGCTAGGCCAAGACGTTCTGGGTTCTCGATGATCATTAAGCTCGAGTTTGGTACATCCACACCTACTTCAATTACCGTAGTCGCAACCAATAGGTGCAGTTTGTTCTCTTTGAATTCTTGCATCACCGCTTGTTTCTCGGCGGGTTTCATTCGGCCGTGTACCAGACCAATTTTCACATCTGGCAGCTTACGTTGCAGCTTTTCTGCGGTATCAGCAGCGGCTTGCGCTTCCAATACTTCGGATTCATCAATCAGCGTACATACCCAGTAGGCCTGTTTTCCTTCATTAAGACACGCATTACGCACCCGCTCAACGATATCATCCCGTTTGGTATCAGGAATCGCCACGGTTTGAATCGGTGTTCGACCCGGTGGCAGTTCATCGATAATCGAGGTTTCGAGATCGGCATAGGCCGTCATGGCCAGTGTTCGTGGAATTGGCGTTGCTGTCATCACCAGCTGGTGCGGGTAATAGCCTTGTTTTGCCCCTTTTTCACGCAGCTCCAAACGCTGGTGGACACCAAATCGGTGCTGCTCATCAATGATCACTAAGCCAAGGTTTTTGAATTCGACATGTTCTTGGAACAAGGCATGAGTTCCGACAACCATTTGCGCTTCGCCGCTAGCAATGCGTGCCAGTTCGGTTTCACGGGCTTTGCCTTTGAGTTTACCTGCCAGCCAACCGACTTGAATGCCCATTGCTTCAAACCAGTTAGCAAAATTAATAGCGTGCTGCTCGGCCAATAGTTCTGTTGGTGCCATCAAGGCGACTTGTTGGCCATGCTCTAATGCGCGAACCGCCGCCAGTGCAGCAACCAAGGTTTTACCTGAACCTACATCCCCTTGTACTAAACGCATCATAGGGTGTGGCTTTTCTAAGTCAGCTTCGATCTCCTTGGTCACTCGTGCTTGCGCATTGGTCGGAGAAAAAGGCAACTGAGCCAACAGCTTATCTTTGAGGGTGTTCACTGGAGGGAATGGCATCGCTTTGTCTTGTTGTCCTTTGCTACGAACCGACAACATCGACAGGTTTTGAGCCAGTAGCTCTTCCATAATCAGACGCAGTTGAGCAGGGTGTTTACCTTCATCAAACAGCTCTAGGTCAATGCCTGGAGGAGGCCTGTGAATGGTATGCAGTGCTTGTGTTAGGGTGATTTGGTGGTCGTATAGGCCAGACGGTAGCAGCTCATTGACGGCAGCTTTGTCGATTAGCTCTAGAGCTTGGTCAGTGAGGTTGCGCAGTGTGACTTGTCTTAGCCCTTCAGTGGTTGGGTACACCGGGGTCAGGTTAGCTTCAACATCTGGCTGCTGCCTTGGGGCAAAGAACTTGTAGTCAGGGTGGACGATCTCAAGTCCCATATTACCGCGTTTGATCTCGCCGTAGGCGTGCACTTGTTTGCCTTCAGCAAAGTTATTCTTCATTCCTGCAGTAAAGTTGAAAAAGCGCAGCGTAATCGTACCGTTACCATCGCTGATCTTTACTGTAAGCATCTTACGTTTACCGAAAATGGTATCGACGTGCATTACTTTGCCCTGTACAGCAGCCCAAAGGCCGGCGTGCAGCTTTACGATTGGGTAGATACGTGTTCGATCTTCGTAGCGCAAAGGAAGGTGAAATAGCAGATCTTGTACGTTGTTAAGCCCAACCTTTTGCAGTTTCTCTGCGACTTTAGCGCCGACTCCAGATAAAGAGTTGAGAGGGATAGCAGATAAAAGCTGTGACATAACAAGGCTCATAAACGTAAGAGAGATAATCTATTCAAGCATTTTACTGGATTTTTGTACAGGATAAAGCTTAGAAGCAGATACGGGATACGGGTAAACGAGATTCGAAGAGATCAAGAGCAAATAGGAGTTTGGAGTTATCGGGGGATGAAAGAACAGGGCAGTACAAAAAATTAAAGCAGACTCGAAATACGAAAGGGTGAGTAGTGAAAAGCTTTTGCTCTTCGCATCTCGAGACTCGTATCTCTCATCTGCTTTATCTATCTTCTTTTAGATCTAGTTCTTACGACGTCTTACTTTTAGCGCGTGTGGCATCACACGTAGCTTCTTCATAATGCTCGCAAGGTGAACACGATCTTTGGTGGTCAGCAAGATTGTCACTGTGTACAAGCGTCCATCACGCTCTTCGGTAGAAATACCGTGAATGTTAGAGCCTGTTTTTGAGATAACGTTAGTTAACTCAGCCAGTGCACCTTGGTGGTTCTGCAGATCAACCTGAAGCTCAGCTGTGAATTCTTGGTCGTAATCGTCAGACCATTCAACCGCCATGTACTTGTCTGGTTCTTTTTGGTAACCACGAACGTTTGGACACGTTTCACGGTGAACCACAAGGCCACGACCTGGAGATACATGGGCAATGATGTGATCATCAGGAATCGGGTGACAACAGTTAGCGAACGTTAGTAGTAGACCTTCAGCACCACGGATCGGAAGTTTCTTCCTAGGTGTGTCGCTGTTGTTTTCGACTTCAGTCAGTTCGTCAGCATCACCAAGTAGACGACGAGCAATAACGATACTCATCAGCTCACCAAGACCAATCGATGCGAGCAAGTCTTCAACGTTATCTAGGCGTAAGTCTGACAATACATGCTCAAGGTTCTCTTGGCCGATATCGGCAATAGAGTGTTCACCAAGTGCGTGATTCAGTAGACGACGACCTAGCGTAATCGACTCTTCACGGCGCATCGTTTTCAGAACCTGACGGATCTTAGTACGCGCACGAGATGTCACTACGTAGTTGAGCCATGCTGCGTTCGGACGTGCGCCCGGAGCACTGATGATCTCAATGGTTTGGCCGTTCTTCAGCGATTTGCTGAGTGGGTAAGGGTTCATGTCGACACGAGCACCTACACACATGTTGCCGACATCGGTATGCACCGCGTAAGCAAAATCGACCGCTGTTGCGCCAGCAGGAAGTTCGACAATGCGACCCTTCGGCGTGAACACGAAGATCTCATCTGGGAACAGATCAGACTTAACGTTTTCAATGAATTCGAATGAGTTACCTGCGCTTTGTTGTAGCTCAAGTAAGCTCTGCATCCAACGTTGTGCTTTAACCTGAGCGGTTGTGCCATTACTGCTGCGTGAACCATTGCCTTTGTAAGACCAGTGCGCCGCGACACCTTTGTCTGCCATTTGATCCATATCTTCAGTACGGATCTGAACCTCAACTGGTACCCCGTGAGGGCCGATCATTGATGTGTGCAGAGATTGGTAGCCGTTGGCTTTTGGTACCGCAATGTAATCTTTCATGCGGCCAGGACGAGGCTTGTACAGGCTGTGAGCCTGACCAAGTACGCGATAACAAGTATCTGGGGTATCAACCACTACGCGGAAAGCGTAGATGTCCATAATGGTGTGGAAGCGCTGCTCTTTGGTTTTCATCTTGTTATAGATGGAGAATAGGTTCTTTTCACGACCAAGTACGCGAGCAGGCAAACCGACTTCTTCAAGGCGGCCTTCGATTTCGCTATGGATACGTTGGATCATTTCCTTACGGTTACCACGCGCAGCTTTCACTACGTTTTTCAGTACGCGATAACGGTTAGGGTAGAGGGCTTCGAAGCCCAGCTCTTCTAGTTCGGTCTTGATGTTATGAATACCAAGACGGTGAGCTAGTGGAGAATAGATCTCTAGGGTTTCACGAGCAATACGACGCTTTTTGTCAGGACGAAGTGCCCCAAGCGTGCGCATGTTGTGAGTACGGTCAGCTAATTTGATCAAGATAACGCGGATGTCTTGCACCATGGCGAGAACCATCTTACGGAAGTTCTCTGCTTGCGCTTCTTTGCGATCACGAAATTTAAGCTTATCCAGCTTAGATACACCATCAACCAATTCAGCAACGGTATTGCCAAATTTTTCCTCTAGATCTTCTTTAGTGACATCACAGTCTTCAATCACATCATGAAGTAGAGCAGCTTGTAGGGTTTCGATATCCAGACGCATTTCTGCCAGGATTCTTGAAACAGCTACAGGGTGGATAATGTATGGTTCACCGCTTGAGCGGGTTTGCCCTTCATGGGCGTCTCTCGCTACCACATAAGATTGACGCAGAGCCTCAATTTGAGGCTCTGTTAGGTATTCTTGGGCAACGTCTTTGAGGCTATCGAATAGATACAAATTAAAGGCCCGGAAGGTTAATTAGTTCGAATGACGTTCTTAACGAGTGTGAGCGATGCTGCTTACTGCTGCAAGTTCAGCCGCTTCTTGCTCTTGTTGCTCTTGACGTTCACGAGCATCTAGTACGTCTTTAGTGATAAGACCTTCTTCGATTTCGCGAAGAGCGATAACCGTTGGCTTATCGTTTTCTTCAGGCACTAGTGAATCTTTACCGCCAGTTTGCATTTGACGTGCGCGGCGAGCCGCAATAAGAACTAGGTCGAAACGGTTGCCAACTTTTTCAACAGCGTCTTGAACAGTTACGCGTGCCATGAGGACTCCAAATAGTAATTAACTAATAAATTTTTGATGACGAGAAAGTATACAAGTTTAACTAGAGACTTTCTAGATCACCGTATACTTATCTCAATGGAAAATCCAGTTATACCAATCACAGTAAATAAGTGCTCAGAGATAGCGCCGGAAAAAAGTTTGAGAACAAGGAAGAATTTTTCGATAAGTAGTGACCCTACAATCAAAAATTCTAACGACGTTATCAGGCTTTTTCACAAGCTAGAATGACCAGTTGTTTACTACGATTAGTATCAGAGATTATTCCGCCAGTAGTGCTGTAAGCATGCCGCTGTATTTAGCTGCTTGCTTATCTTCTTTCAAACGTTCCGCACGAATGATTGCTCTGAAGTCCATTAGGGCTGCATCAAAGTCATCATTCACGATCACATAGTCATACTCACTGTAGTGAGAAATTTCAGACTTTGCTTCGCTCATGCGTTTCGCAATAACTTCGTCGCTGTCTTGACCGCGAACGTTTAGACGACGCTCTAGCTCACCATTTGATGGTGGAAGAATGAATACACTCTTCGCTTGAGGCATCTGTTCACGGATCTGACGAGCACCTTGCCAGTCGATATCTAGGAATACATCGATACCGCGGTCTAGGTTTTCTTCAATCCAAACGCGTGAAGTACCGTAGTAGTTGCCGAATACTTCAGCGTACTCTAGGAACTCACCTTTATTGATCAGGTCTTCGAAGTGGTGCTTCTCTACGAAGTGGTAGTGAACACCATTTTCTTCACCAGGGCGCATACCGCGAGTGGTGTGTGAAACAGATACCTTCATTGCGTAGGTTGGATTGGTTTCTAGCATTGCTGAGATCAAGCTCGACTTACCTGCGCCACTAGGTGCAGATACGATGTAAAGAGTACCTTTGCCCATCTGTATATTTCCACTGTTGGTTGGATTGAGTGAAGGCGATAAACCGACACTATAAAAGATAGCACTGACCTTAACTGTTGTACCGATGGTTACGTCTATAAAGGGATAACGAGTAAAACTAATAGAAGCAACTGGTGAAATTTAGGTCAGAAAAATGGAGGCGAAGAGTAGCATATTTAGATGATTGAGAACAACTGGCTTGATCGTTATTTATTAGGGAATGATCTTCTCGATGATCTTTGTAGAAATGTAATGACTGGTCATCGGTACTTTTTTATGTGATCTGGACAAAATTTGTTGAAGTTTTAATCTCAATCCTTACAATCCGCGCAAACGATTAAATGCTGTATATATCTAGTGATATGGACTAGATGTTTCTACTACCGAGCCTACCTTGGTGACTACAGTTTTTAGTGTAGAGACCTCTCTATTCTCACAGCATTTGAATCACCAAATTCTTAATTTATTGCAAAGGTTTTGTTGTGAGTACCGATTCCACCCTGAAAGCCCAGAACACCTCTGGCTCGCTTGATTCGATGTTTAAAATCACTGAAAGAAAAACCACGATTGGCACTGAGCTGTACGCGGGTTTCATTACTTTCTTGGCAATGAGCTACATTCTGGCGGTTAACCCAGCGATTCTGGGTGATATTCCAGGTATGGACAAAGGTGCCGTGTTTACTGCGACAGCTCTGTCAGCGGCTATCGCAACCCTAATCATGGGTATTTGGGGTAACTACCCAGTAATGCTTGCGCCAGGCATGAGCATGAACGGCTTCTTCAAAGGCTTGTTGCTGAGTGGTTCGGTAGCTGTGCTTTGGAATGAAGCGCTATTTGGTATTTTCCTTTCGGGTATCCTTTACCTCGCATTCTCGTTAACCAATATTCGCAAATCGATGATTGAGTCGATTCCTGAAGATTTGAAGTTGGCGATTACCGTTTCTCTCGGTTTGTTCATTGCTTTCTTGGGTCTTAAGAATGCAGGCATCATCGTTTCTAACCCATTCGTATTGGTTGGCTTGGGTGACATTTCCGATCCAAAAGTGATCATCGCTTACGTGAGTATCTTTATCGCACTTGGCTGTATGGTTCGTGACATTAAGTTAGCGACGTTTATCTCGTTCGTTTCTGCTATCGTGTTGACCATTCTTGCTGACGTATTCATGGGTACATCAAACGCGCCAATCCCAGAGCAGCTAGTTGCGATGCCACCGAGCATGGCTGGCAGCTTCGGCGCTATTTTTGATTTCTCTGCTTTCACACCTGAGAAAATGTTCGACCTATTGTTCATCGTGCTTATCTTCCTGATTGTCGACTTCTTCGATGGCTTGAGCACGATTGTTGGTGTTGGCCGCGATGCGGGTATCATCGATAAAGACGGTAAGGTGCCAAACGCAAAATCGGCTCTAGTGGCGGATGCGGGTGGTACCGTGATTGGTTCGATTCTTGGTACAACATCAATCACCGCTTTCTCTGAGTCGGGTATCGCTTCTTCTCAAGGTGCGAAGACGGGCTTAGCGGCAGTGATGGTTGCAGGCTTGTTCCTAATCTCGCTATTCCTATACCCAATCTTCTCTATCTTCTCGGCAGCTATGGTTGCGCCTGCGATGGTAGTGGTGGGCATCTACATGGTAGGCCGTCTTGGTCAGATCAACTGGGAGAAGAAAGAGTCACGCATTGCAGCCTTCTTCACCATCATGTTCACAGTACTCAGTTTCTCACCAGCGAACGGTATGGCGATGGGCTTCATCAGCTACGCATTCACCATGGTTGTCGCGGGCAAGCGTAAAGAAGTTCACCCACTTATCTACGGACTGTGTGTGGTGTTCTTAACTTATCTGATTCTGCTATAAGGCAGCTCGGTAAGTAGCGTTTGTTAAGTAACAGATGTTAAGTAAAAGACTAATAGGTGGCTCTACAGTGAATGTGGAGCCATTTTTGTATCTGCCGTCTCTAGACGTGTAACTGGTGGCGTTATCCTAAAGTCGATGTTTTGAGAGTACGCGACTTATATTGATGCATGCTATTGTAGAGACTGGATTAATTATTTTTTGAAGAGTGACTATGCCTTCTCACTTACCTAAATCTTTTAGTAAGCCGTTTTTAAAAGTATTCCACATTATGGAAGCGGTGCTGCTGGTGGCGATCACGCTGGCGACCCTGTTCGCGATGGTCGAAGAGTTCATGCATGTATTCGCTGAACGTCGAGTGCAACTGACCGATATTCTGCTGATGTTTATCTATCTCGAAGTGTTGGCCATGGTTCAGCAGTTTGTGGTGAACGGTAAGATCCCGGTTAGGTATCCTATCTACATTGCTATGATGGCGATTGCTCGTTACATCACTTTAGGCATGAAAGAACTCGATGCGGTATTGATCGTTTGGTTGTCTTTAGCTGCATTTATTTTGGCCGCAGCAACGCTATTAATTCGTGTTGGACACCATTACTGGCCGTATGTGGATCTTCGAACCAAACAGCCAGATGAGTAAAACTTTGAAGGTTAAGACTTTATAAATGAAGCCCAGCGATAGCGCTGGGTTTTTTAATAAGGGGAGCTTGAGCGAAAAAACGTCGTTTTCTTTAAATAACGCTTTACAACCTAGCTAGGATCACCAAGAATGTCCTCGCTCTGTTTTCAGGGTTATTAAATGAAACATCCAGTTGTAAAGTAAAACCCTTAGTATTGCTTCATTGTTATTCTCAGTGTTTCCCTTAGCTTCATAGATACATTAAATAATTCAAGCTTTCAGCGCATCGCACTTTTTGGCGATTAATTTTTTATTTTTATATAAGGGACACATCATGTCTAACAAAGTAAACGGCGTAGTAAAATGGTTTAACGAAGAGAAAGGTTTCGGTTTCCTAACTCAAGACAACGGCGGCGCTGACGTATTCGTACACTTCCGTGCTATCGCTTCTGAAGGTTTCAAAACTCTTAAAGAAGGCCAACAAGTGTCTTTCGAAGTAGAGCAAGGCCAAAAAGGTCTTCAAGCTGCAAACGTTGTAGCTCTATAAGATTTTAAGTCGGCGCAGGTTGCAACAGCAACTTGCGTCACTTTCTCTCAAATCAGTATCCCCCTCAGTTCCACCGTAACACCCCCTTCAAAAAACGCTTAAATCCTTTTGTTACACCCGCTCTGTTCTATCTATAGCTGTATCTATCTTTTGCTCTAAACAATCTCCAGCGTAATTACTTGCTCACTGGCTTACCGTGATTGTCATTGTTGTATCCATAAAAAAGCCCCTAAAACTAGGAGCTCATTTTTAATTCACTAAGACTGTTATTCAATGTTCTGAATTTGCTCACGCATCTGTTCGATAAGAACCTTCAGCTCTACACCAGAAGCTGTGATGTCTGTGCTGATAGATTTAGACGCTAGCGTGTTTGATTCACGGTTGAACTCTTGCATCATGAAGTCCAGCTTACGGCCGCATGCGCCACCTTTCTTCAATACTGCATTGGCTTCTTTCACGTGAGAGTCTAGGCGGTCTAGCTCTTCTGCTACGTCTGACTTCTGTGCTAGCAGGATAAGCTCTTGCTCAACGCGAGAACCTTCTAGCTCAATTTTCGCTTCTTCAAACTTGTTAAGCAGACGCTCACGTTGCCATTCTAGGATTTCAGGCATGCGTGCACGAACTTTCACTACTTCTTCAGTGATCGCATCCAAGCGCTGTACGATTAGCGCCTTCATGTTTTCACCTTCACGAGCACGAGCATCAATGAACTCGGCAATCGCATCGTTGAATGCGTCTAGCAGGTCTTTGTTGATGGCATCCATGTCTTGCTCTGGAGTTTCCATCACACCAGGCCAGTTCATCACTTGGAATGGGTTCAAACGGCTTTCTTCGCCAGTCATGGTCATTACTTGGTTAGCAGCGTTAATTACTTGCTGTGCTAAACCTTCGTTGATGCTTAGCTCACCTTTAGCGGCTGGGTTTGCTTCGAAGCGTAGGTTACATTCAACCTTGCCGCGAGCTAGACGCTTACGGAAACGCTCACGTAGGATTGGCTCTAAACCACGGAACTGTTCAGGCATACGGAAGTAAGTTTCTAGGTAGCGTTGGTTTACACTACGGATTTCCCATACTGCTGTACCCCAATCGCCTTTTACTTCTTTGCGTGCGTACGCGGTCATACTATAAATCATCGAATTTTCCTGTCTTTTATCATTCTGAAAATAACGCGCACGCATAGTATCACGATACGAGTTGCACCCGAAGTCGATTGATTTTCACTATAAATAGCCTTTGAAGATAAATAGCTTTGAACGGCAAATAGATTTGAAAGATAAACTGCTATATAATCTTGCCCCAATCAAAACTGTCTCACCCCTTTCTTAGGTGATGCACTCTTTCGATAGTAAATCACTTCAGACTGTTAATAAGGTAGATACCAATGCGTCCAAATGACCGCGCTGTAGATCAAATTCGTCCAATTAAAATTACTCGTAACTACACAGCTTATGCTGAGGGTTCTGTATTAGTTGAGTTCGGCAACACTAAAGTTCTATGTAATGCGACGGTAGAAGAAAACGTACCGCGTTGGTTGAAAGGTCAAGGTAAGGGTTGGGTTACAGCTGAATACGGCATGCTGCCACGTGCAACGCACACTCGTAACCGTCGTGAAGCGGCGAGCGGTAAGCAAGGTGGTCGTACGATGGAAATCCAACGTCTGATCGCTCGTAGCCTACGTGCTGTTGTTGATTTAAAAGTAATGGGTGAAATCATGATCACTGTCGATTGTGATGTTATCCAAGCAGACGGCGGTACACGTACTGCTTCTATCTCAGGCGCAAGCGTAGCAATGGCTGACGCTATCAACAGCCTACTAGCAAGCGGCAAACTGAAAAAGAACCCAATGAAAGGCCATGTAGCGGCTGTTTCAGTGGGCATCGTTGGTGCACAGGCACTGTGTGACCTTGAGTACGTTGAAGACTCAGCAGCAGATACCGACATGAACGTTGTAATGACGGAAGACGGTAAGATGATTGAGATTCAAGGCACCGCAGAAGGCGAACCGTTCAGCCACGAAGAGCTGATGCAGCTTTTAGCCCTGGCAAATAAGGGCATTGCCGATATCGTCGAAGCGCAGAAAGCTGCGTTGGCCGACTAATTATTTTTAATAGCTCCCATTTGGGGGCTATTTTTTTATTTTCGTCATATATAACTCTACACCTGTGTTAGCTGCAATTTTTCACCCTAATCACATAGGTCCCCTATGCTTATAGGGCTGAAAAACTTTGCTGCCTTGTTGTAGAGCTATCTATTTAGAAAATACATCATCGTTAGCTTTCGAAGCGATCGGAAGTTAGGAATTGGAAAGTAAATTAATTTAGAGGATGAGCATGAAAGCATATCAACGTGAATTTATTGAATTTGCACTAGAGAAAGAAGTACTTAAGTTTGGTGAGTTTACTTTAAAGTCTGGCCGTAAGAGCCCTTACTTCTTCAATGCTGGATTGTTTAATACAGGTCGTGACCTAGCACGTTTAGGTCGCTTCTACGCAGCAGCATTGGCTGATTCAGGTATTGAGTTTGATGTACTATTTGGCCCTGCATACAAAGGTATCCCAATCGCGACGACAACAGCGGTAGCACTGGCAGATCACCACGATGTGGACACGCCTTACTGCTTTAACCGTAAAGAAGCGAAAGACCACGGTGAAGGTGGCAACCTAGTCGGTAGCGCACTGGAAGGTCGCATCATGCTTGTAGATGACGTGATCACTGCAGGTACTGCGATTCGTGAGTCGATGGAAATCATCCAAGCGAACGGCGCGGATCTAGCGGGTGTTCTTGTTGCTATCGACCGTCAAGAGAAAGGCAAAGGCGAGCTGTCTGCAATTCAAGAAGTTGAACGCGATTTCGGTTGTGCAATCATCTCAATCGTTAGCCTGACTGACCTTGTGACTTTCCTTGAAGAGAAAGGCACAGATGCAGCACATCTAGACGCAGTAAAAGCGTACCGCGCTCAATACGGAATCTAACACCTGAAGCGTCGAACCTAACGGTTTAACGTTCTAAGTTTAGAATCGAAAAATTAAAAAGGCCCGAGAGATAACTCTTTCGGGCCTTTTACTTTTCTATTGAAGTGAGCTGTTTTCCTATCTAACGATAGGCGCTCTATTTATAACGAATGCCGCGTTCAGCTTCTGGATCTTCCATTGTCTTGAAGCGCTTGTGTAGCCACATCCATTGCTCAGGAGCACGTAAGATAATCTTCTCTAGGTAGCTGTTCATGTAAGCCGCCGCCGCTTTCTCATCTTTTTGCGGATAGTTATCTTCGATCGACTCGTCAGCCATGATTTCATACTTGCCATCGGCATTTCTAAAACCTGAACCCGGAACAAGTGCACATCGGCTGGTGTACGCCAGAATGCTGGTGCCTGTGGTAGTACACGCATCTTCTACTGCGAAGAAAGGTACAAACACAGACTTGTTACGACCGTAATCATGATCCGGCAGATAGAAAAGGATCTCTCCCTGACGCAGAATTCGAATCATACGTTTCACGTCTTTTCGGTGAATCAGACGGTTGCCGTTTTGAGTACGACCACGGTATTGAATAAATTCATAAGCCGGATTGTTGTGCGGGCGATAAACACCTAAACCTGAAATACCAAGAACAGCCATTGCTCGTGCCGTGATCTCTAGGTTCAAGGCATGCACACAGCACAAAAGAACGCCTTTGCCGTTGGCTTTGTGTGTACGCAGCATTTGAGTGTCTTTGTCCACTAGGATGCGCTTGAAGCGCCATGTAGGCCAAAACCAAGTAATGCCAGTTTCGATCAGTGCCATACCGGTGTTCTTAAAGTTCTCACTCACCATAGCAGCGACTTCGTCTGCTGGCTTGTCTGGGAAGGCCAGTTCTAGGTTACGTGCTGCGACTGCAACGCGCTTTTTACCATAGCGAGCACCAAGAGAGCCTAACGAGCGACCTAGCAGTAACAAGATACGGTAAGGGAGAACGTTAACGATAAGCGCCAATAGCCCAAAGCCGAACCAAACACCCCAATATTTAGGGTGAAGTAGAGCTAGAGTAAAAGGCGGCTTAGTAATCACGTGTTGTGCCGTGCCGTTTGCTGAAGAAGTTTTCGTCGTCATAACCATCACTTAAGATTTGATTGCTACTTAATTTGATTGCTACTTAATCTGAGCGCTTAGCAGTGCCCAATAAGCATCAAAGTTTTCTGTCGGTTGATATTTGAAGTCAGAACGTACAAATCGATTCAGGCTGCCTTCAACTTGACCTAGCAACTGAGCCGCTAAGATTTTCTCATCAACTGGGAACGATTTTCCTTCACGAAGCTTTCTTTCGCGAAGAATTTGGCGAAGTTGAGTCTCAATACGTTCGAAAAGCTGATTAATTCGTTCACGAAGACGCTCATTCTCAAACATTAGGGCATGACCCGATAAAATACGAGTTAAGCCTGGGTTGCGCTCAGAGAAGACTAAGATCAGTTGCATCACTAAGCGGATACGCTCAAGAGTGTCTTTCTCTTCATCGAGAATGCGGTTGATTCGAGACATCAACGCTTCTTCTATAAACTCGATCAAGCCTTCAAACATGCGGGCTTTGCTTGGGAAGTGGCGGTATAACGCAGCTTCAGATACGCCGACTTGCTTAGCCAACTTTACCGTTGTGATACGAGAAGCACCTTCGGTCGATTCCAACATTTGTGCGAGAGCTTGTAGGATTTCTTCACGACGGTTTGATTTTCGAGTACCAGCCATCTATTTACTTCCTTTCCTAAAGATGAGGATTGAGTGAAGAAAGATTATAAACACCATTCAATTCTGTTTCCTAGTTTTGTGAGCCCTAGGTCAACAGAATCGAGAGGTGTCAGCAGATTGTCAGAGCAAATCTGTGCGTTTATGCATCAATAAGCTGTTGGATCTGATCGAGGATCTGGAAACCTAGCGTGTCTTTGCTCTCTAGTGGTAGAGATTTATCGCCGCCTTTCCAGTAAAGGTGCAATTCATTGCTACTGCTATTGAAACCTTGGCCTTCGACAGAAACGTCATTGGCACAAATCATATCAAGGTTCTTTCTTTCGAGCTTTCCGCGAGCGTATTTCTCTACATCTTGAGTTTCAGCAGCAAAGCCGACAGTAAATGGGCGACCTTCAGTCATTGAGGCGACAGAAGCGACAATGTCTGGGTTCTTAACCATGTGAATAGACATGTCATCTTTGCCATCGACCTTTTTGAGCTTTTGGTCTGCGATGGTCTCAGGGCGATAATCGGCAACCGCGGCGCAGCTGATGAAAATATCGTGTCGAGCGGCGTTAGCAGTAACGGCATCAAACATCTGTTGTGCGCTATCTACATCAACGCGAGTTACCTTGTTTGGTGTCGCGAGTGATACTGGACCGCTGACTAGGGTGACTGTTGCACCTTGTTTCGCGGCTGCTTCAGCTAGTGCATAGCCCATTTTTCCTGAGCTGTGATTAGTAATGTAGCGTACAGGGTCGATCGCTTCACGAGTCGGGCCTGCAGTAATAAGCACAGAACGGCCAGCAAGTGGCTTAGGTTGGAAGAAGTCTTCACAGCGATGCACGAGCTGCATTGGCTCTAACATGCGTCCCATACCAACATCACCACAAGCTTGCTCGCCTGCAGCAGGTCCCCAGATTTCACAACCACGACGTTTTAGTGTCGCGATGTTCTCTTGAGTGGCTGGGTGGCTGTACATTTGCTGGTTCATTGCTGGAGATACCGCAACTGGCGCATCGGTTGCTAACACCAGAGTGGTCAGTAGGTCGTTGCCCATGCCAGCAGTCATGCGTGCAATCAAGTCAGCGGTTGCAGGTGCTAGTAATACTAAGTCAGCCCACTTTGCTAGCTCGATGTGCCCCATAGAAGCTTCTGCAGCAGGATCAAGCAAACTATCAGACACAGGCCTTCCCGAGACTGCCTGCATGGTAAGGGGAGTGATGAACTCCTTGGCTGCATTGGTCATGACGACTTGTACCTGCGCCCCACGCTCAATTAGGCGGCGAGTCAGCTCGGCACATTTATAAGCAGCGATACCACCACTAATACCAAGAAGAATTTTTTTCCCTGCTAGGCCTTGTTGGTCAGCGTTACTCAGTGGATTAACCTGTGTTTGCATGATTCTGTTCCTTAATTTTTCTGCGACTTACGATATCAGAACAAAGGATGAGTGCCTAGAAGCAGAACTCGAACAGAGTTGACGCTCATCAAGTTGGTGTTATCAAACTTATCAATTACACGATTTTGTAAGTGACTCGCTGCCTTTTATCTCTATCAAAGGATCTCTGAGTGCAAGCTCATTAAGCTGATGGATCGTGTTCATGACCAATGATTAGCTTTTATATGCCGATAAATAAAATGCCCGCCGAATCGATGCCAAGAGAAAAGTTATTGAATAGAGGACCAGATTCGTTAAGTGATGCCGAACTTTTAGCAATATTTCTTAGAACGGGTACGCAAGGAATGAACGTTTTAGAGTTGGCGGACAAGTTAATTAAAGATTTTGGTTCGCTAAGGCATCTTTTTTCAGCAACGGAGGCAGAGTTCTGCGCTCATAAAGGGATGGGGCAGGCTAAATACGTTCAACTGCAGGCTGTGTTAGAGATGACGCAGCGCTATCTCGCGGAGACTTTATCTCGAGGTGACGCCTTAACCAGCCCCAGTCATACCAAGCTTTATCTCTCGAGCATATTGCGCGATCGCCAGCGAGAAGCCTTCTATATATTGTTCCTAGATAACCAGAATAGGGTCATAAAAGACGAGGTGATGTTTGAAGGAACCATCGATGCCGCATCGGTTTACCCGCGGGAAGTGGTAAAACGCGCTCTTCATCATAATGCAGCGGCATTAATTTTAGCGCATAACCATCCTTCGGGTGTCGCAGAGCCAAGCCAAGCAGATAGACGAATCACACGCCGTTTAACCGATGCATTAGCGCTGGTGGACATCCGAATTCTCGACCATTTTGTCGTCGGAGATGGTGAAGTTGTCTCTTTTGCAGAGCGTGGATGGATTTGAATCACATTTTAGGTTGTTAGTTACGTTAAATCTGCTATTATTCCGCCCACATTTTTAGACCTAAAATCAGCTCTGATTACTCAAGCAAGCTGCGCTGCACAAAAAAAGATCACGAAACCCGTAAAAAGGATCTGTTCGGGTCTTGAGCAATGCGTGTCAAGTTAGTATAATGCGCGACCTTTGATAGCCTTGTATGGATTTTCCATAACGGTTTTTACCTTCTATTTTAATTGATAGAGAGGTTCGGCCACCAAGGTTGATATCGAGCTGAAACGATTGGAGAAGACATTCATGTCCCGAGTATGCCAAGTAACTGGTAAGCGTCCAGTAACGGGTAACAACCGTTCACACGCACGCAATGCTACTAAGCGCCGTTTTCTGCCGAACCTACAAACTCATCGTTTCTGGGTAGAGAGCGAAAAACGTTTTGTTAAACTACGTCTAACTGCTAAAGGCATGCGTATCATTGATAAGAAAGGCATCGATGCTGTTCTTGTTGATATCCGTGCACGTGGCGAAAACGTTTAAGAGGAATTAAGCAATGGCTAAAGGCATTCGTGAGAAAATTCGTCTAGTATCTTCTGCAGGTACTGGTCACTTCTACACAACTGATAAGAACAAGCGTAACATGCCAGGCAAATTTGAGATCAAAAAGTTTGATCCAGTAGTTCGCCAACACGTTATGTACAAAGAAGCGAAAATCAAGTAATTGATGCTTTTTTTGCTCTTCTTCAGTAGAAGAAAGAATTGAAAAACCCAGCTTAATCGCTGGGTTTTTTTATACCCAAAGTTTGAGTAACTTAACTGCTCTTACTTGATATAACGCCTAATCGATAGAAAATCGTGCAGCATGGAAAGTATTGCCACTTTCACGATATACTGATTGCTCAATAGGTTAGATGAGCAGAATCAGATGAGATATCGTGGACGTAGGTGGAACAACATACTCATGTTGAGCGTGATTGCTTTTATTGGCGTGTTAAACCTTCCAACATTGATCAAAGCTTATCTCATCGAACCTGAGCCAGAATCTGAACTTAAGGTAAGTAGTCCTTACCCCTATCTATTAAATCCTGAATCAGAACTTCAAGCGTTGCACTTTGTGAAGTGGTCAATCGTACAAGAGGATGGTCAGTGGGTTTATCAAATGAAAGAGTCCGTGCCAAAACAAGCGACGAGTGCACAAGAGCTGTCACAACGTTGGCAACAGCTTGTAGGTACCGAGGTCGACTCACAAACCTATAACGACCTTTCTCCTCAGCTCAATACACCACACACTGTTGAAGTTTGGTATCACGCTCAGGAAGAGCCCCAGCGTATTACATATTATCAGCTGCCTGATTTTTGGTTATTAAAAAACTGGAATGATCAGTGGTTGGCGGTGTCTATTGAAGAGAGTTACTTGTTTCCAAGTCTTAACTCAGAGCATTCCTCAAAACCGGACGACTAAACTATGCCTGAATTACCCGAAGTCGAAGTAAGCCGTATGGGGATCTCACCTCATTTAGTCGGTGAGACCATCAAGACCCTTACCTTCCGTACGCCTAAGCTGCGTTGGGATATCCCACAAGATCTTAAAAAGTTAGAAGGGCAGGTGATTCGTGCGATCTCACGTCGCGCCAAGTACCTGTTGATTGAAACTGATACGGGCACTGCCATTGTGCATCTTGGTATGTCTGGCTCACTGCGTGTATTAGATGCCGATTTCCCCGCGGCAAAGCACGATCACGTGGATCTCAAGCTGACTAATGGTAAGGTGCTGCGTTATAACGACCCTCGTCGCTTTGGAGCGTGGTTATGGTCGGCGCCTGATGAAACTCATCCTGTGTTGCTTGGTTCTGGCCCAGAGCCACTGACTGACGACTTTAACGCTGAGTACATCGCCGAGAAGGCCGAAAAGCGTAAAGTGGCTATTAAACAGTTCATTATGGACAACAAAGTAGTAGTGGGTGTCGGGAATATCTACGCCAATGAAGCGCTATTTTCTTCACGAATCCACCCTTTACGCCCCGCAAGCAAAGTAACAAAAGAAGAATGGATCTTGTTAACCCAAGAGATCAAGCAAGTGCTCGCTACCGCCATCAAACAAGGTGGCACTACCCTCAAAGACTTCGCACAAGCAGATGGTAAGCCCGGATACTTCGCGCAAGAGCTGCAAGTGTATGGTAAAGCCGGTGAAAAGTGCCCGAGTTGTGGTGAGAAACTTGAAGAGCAAAAAATCGGACAACGCAATACGTTTTATTGCAAAGAGTGCCAAGTATAGAAAACCTGAACTCGTGTTCACTTTTTATTGCTAGTCGATAGGCTAGCGAGTGGCTACAATTGTACTAATTATATGAATTGAGAATAGTAGAATGAAATATTTAGTAACTGGCGTTGCTGGTTTTATTGGCTCTGCAGTATCAGAGCGACTATGTGCGGCAGGGCATGAGGTTGTTGGTATCGATAACCTAAATGACTACTATGAAGTCTCTCTGAAACATGATCGCCTTAAACGTATCGAACATGAAAACCTTACCTTTATCGAGCTTGATCTTGCGGATAGAGAAGGCATCGCTGAGCTTTTCGCACAGCAAAAGTTTGACCGTGTTATTCACTTAGCGGCGCAGGCTGGCGTTCGTTACTCAATCGATAATCCAATGGCGTATGCCGACAGTAATCTTGTTGGCCACTTAGCTATTTTAGAAGGTTGTCGTCATAATAAAGTTGAACACCTAGTTTATGCGTCTTCGAGCTCTGTCTATGGTTTGAACCACAAAATGCCATTCCACACGGCAGACAGCGTTGACCACCCAATTTCATTGTACGCTGCGACTAAGAAGTCGAATGAGCTGATGGCACATACCTATTCTCACCTATACGATGTACCGACGACAGGCTTACGCTTCTTTACGGTTTACGGCCCTTGGAGTCGCCCTGATATGGCGATGTTCAAGTTTGCGAATTTAATCGTAGCGGGCAAAGAGATCGATATTTATAACAACGGCGACATGATGCGTGACTTCACTTACATCGATGATATCGTTGAAGGCATTATTCGTGTACAAGACCGAGTTCCGGCAAAACAACCAGATTGGACAGTAGAGCAAGGGTCACCAGCGACTAGCTCAGCACCATACCGAGTGTTCAACATCGGTCATGGTAGCCCAGTTAAATTGATGGATTACATCGAAGCGCTTGAAAGTGCAATTGGTGTTGAAGCGAAGAAGAACTTCATGCCAATGCAACCTGGTGATGTATACGCAACTTACGCCGATACTGAGGATCTGTTTGAAGCAGTTGGCTATAAGCCTCAAGTGAAGATCCAAGAAGGCGCAAAAGCATTCGCGGATTGGTATAAGGCTTACTATTCTCTGTAAGAGCTAGTCTCTCGAACAAAAATAGCGCTCAATGAGCGCTATTTTTTGGTTCATCGCGGATTAGCGGGAACTAAAAACAAAAAAACGGTAGTAAGTGATATGGTTTAGTCGCCAAACAAAAATCATACACAAACTACCGTTTTCATGCCGAATCATACTTTCCTATCTTCATTCTGGGAAGGCTTTAAAATAGTAAAGTCTCACCAGACAGCATCACTTGTTACACTAACTCTTAAACCTAATTCTGAGGCTAAATGCCTTTGCGGTCTTGAAGCTGAGGCTATCCATGAGTATCAATGGCGTCATGTGAAAGAGGCCATGTTGTTCAATGTTCCTGTTGAGCTTTCCGTTCAAACTCGAAGGATCAAGTGTCGTGACTGCGGCATAAAAACAGAGTTTCTATCTTGGTTAGAGCCTTATGCTCGTATAACGACGCGTCTAAAAAGCTATATAGAACAACTACTGCCTCTTCTTCCCATTAAGCATATCTCCCAGTTAACGAGCGTTCATTGGCACACCATTAAAGAGATAGATAAACGTCGACTTCGCCAAGTGGTACCGTCAGTGAAATGGGAAGGGCTAAGGCAACTCGTCATGGACGAGTTCGCCATCTTTAAAGGGCACCGATATGCCACAGTCATCGCTGATGCTAAGACTCACCAAGTCATTTGGATAGGGTTAGGTCGTAGCCGCAAGGACATACGACCGTTTTTCGAGCAGTTAGGCAAGCATGGTAACAATATCGAAGCGGTCGCAATGGACATGAATACGGCTTTTGACCTTGAAGTTCAAGCGCACTGCCCGAATGCAAAAATCGTTTACGACTTATTCCATGTTGTTGCTAAGTTCGGTCGTGAGGTGATGGATAGAGTCAGAGTCGACCAAGCTAACAAACTCAAGCAGGATAAAAAAGCGAGGCAATGGGTGAAGCGCTCACGCTGGGTACTGCTGAAAAACAGAGGTAATTTAAATGCACGACAAGATAGCTATCTTACTGAAATATTGAATATCAATAAGGACTTGATGGCCACTTATATACTCGGCTCACAACTCAAAGAGCTTTGGTACTGTAAATCAGAAGCACATGCTAAGGGGCTCTGGGAGGTATGGTGGGCACAAGTGCAAGAGAGTGGAATTAAGCCATTGAAAGAGTTTGCACGAAAACTGAGGCCTTATCTTCACGGTATTATTGCATCGGCAACTTATCCGCTCAACACCTGCACATTGGAAGGGATAAACAACAAAATAAAGTTAATCAAGCGAATGGGGTATGGATATCGAGATACAGACTACTTCTTCTTGAAGATAAAAGCGGCTTTCCCCGGAAAGCCGCGATGAACCTTTTTTTTTTGAAGATAGTAAATGCTGAGCATCTATAATTTGGGCCTGTATTCTTTTCCTAAAATAGACAGGTGATAAAAGTTAGTTGCTAGGTTGAGCGTCATGCTCTTTATTTTATTAGCGGCTTTCAGTAAGGCTACTGAATAGTTTTTTTTGCCTTTGCCTTTGCCTTGACGAATGATTGACGGCTGCTTACTACGCTGTAATCCCGCAGGTGCAACACCAAACATGGGGTGTTTATGAACCCAAGTATTCCGTAAGAAGACATCGACCGGATAATTGAAAGTTGAACTATGTTCGATAAAAGATCGTGCAGCTTTTGGAGATATAGCGTAGCAGGCAGTTCCTTGAGGAACTTTCAAGTACTTTACAAGGTTTTGGTTTTTGTACTTATCAACAGAGTAATGCAGTTTGTTTTTACTGTCTTGTAAGCGAATAAAACCACATTGCTCAATATGCTGCTCTGCGATAGCTAGCGTATTGCGAAATGTGGTTTCGTCAATGTTGACATGATCTTCGAAGACTAAAACTGGTTCATTGAGCTCTATACACTTTTGCCATATAAGGTAATGACTTGCATAGCACCCAACTTCACCGATAATATGGGGCCTCCCCATGTTGTACAAAAAATTTCTTTCTTGAATTCTGGTTAGTAAAGGGTGCTCATCAACTCTTGCATCTACACCAATAAAAAACTCAAAATCAATTTGAACATTTTTCAGTATTTCCGATGTTAACTCTTGTCTGCTATTACTACCGCTTAAAGTGATACAGTATGATTTCATAAACTATATTGATGTATTTGTTTTTAGTTTATTATGTTACCACTCGCATGACTTTTTGTAATGGACGTTCATTTTGGTTGTGATGGGCGTCAAAATGTTGAAAGAGCATTATTATTACTTCTACAGTGTTAGCTCGATTGTGCCTGCTAAGAAACATCTCTGAAATATGATTAACTAGGTGCGTGATAATACTAATTTTATTCTTACTAAACATAGTACTCGCTGATGTTATAAATTTTTCAACTAAATTCTAGCGCTCTAGGAGTGCTAGAATTATTTTTGGAGCTGGGAGGATTAGTTTGTCGTTTTGAGTTTTATTTCGTCTGCCACTTTTTGTGGTACAAACTGACTAATGTCCCCACCATGTATAGCCACTTCTCGAACTATTGTCGAAGAAAGGAATGCATACTCTTCTGAAGGGGTCAGAAACACGCTTTCAAGGCCTGGTAGGAGTTTGCGATACATACTGGTGAGACCAAACTCGTACTCGAAATCCATTGTTGTTCTCAGACCGCGCACCAACACGTTTGCTTGCTGCTGCTTAGCAAAGTCGACCAGCAATCCCGAAAATCCTTCAACAGACACGTTCGTTAAGTAAGACACGGCATCACGTAACAACTCTACTCGTTTATCTAACTCAAACATGGTTTTTTTACTCGGGCTCGCTGCTACTCCAACGGTGATATGATCAAACATGCTTGCAGCACGGACGATAATATCGAGGTGACCGTTGGTTACCGGATCGAAAGTGCCTGGGTAGATAACGTGTGTGGTCATATTAGCTGTCCTTGCTTGGTGTTTTAATAGAGTTTAAAGCTTTATCTAGTTTTTGCTGCACCATGTCGAGTGTGATGTCTTTCATTAAATCATCGCCTTTTGCTCGAGTTCCCCATGGAAGGTCTTTAACCGGTTTCCCTTGTTGTGCCTCTACGTGCTGTTGATAAACACTGACTACGATATCAAGGTCATTGTAGGGCCCTGTTCTTCGAGGATCGCTGTGTGCGTATAACCCGATGACAGGTGTTGATTGTGTCGTCGCCAGATGTGCAGGGCCGGTATCTGGTGCGATTACCACGGTCGCGTGCTTGAGTACAGCGGTGAGTTGCTTTAGGTTAGTTTTGCCAATTAAGTTGATGACAGGAGATTGGCATAGAGCTTCGATGTCTTTACCAAGGTTTACTTCTCGTGGAGCAGGAGAGCCACACAGTACTACTTGCATCCCTTTTTCTACTGCATAATCGGCAATAGCGGCATATCGTTCAGTTAGCCAGTTACGTGAATCTTTGCTTGCGGCAGGAGATATAACCAAGGTTTGTTTCCCAGCCATGGTGTCGATGGCTAGCTGTTCGTCTTCCGGCGTTAAAGGAATGTCCCATTGGGGTTTATCGAAGGGCACACCAATGTAGCGAGCAAATTCGGCAAAGTTATCTAATACATGAAACCTGTCTGAAATAGGCAAGTGGCGATTAGTAAAGAGTGATTGCATTTCACGAGTACGGTTTTTGCCAAACCCCACCTTACACTTCGCCTTTATTCCCCAGGAAAGTACGCTGGCTCTGAGTGCGGCTTGCATGTGTAGCAGCGCATCAAATTTTCGACCTGACAATTGGCGCCATAGTTCACGCATTCCTTTGAAGCCTTGTCTCTTATCGAAAACAATTACCTCAATACCCGGCAGGTCGCCGATCAGCATGGCTTCTATTTTGCCGGTTATCCAAGTAATTTTCGTTTCAGGCCACTGCTTCTGGATGGCTTGAACCACAGAAACAGCATGACAAACATCGCCAATCGCGGATAGGCGGAGTATGCAAAGAGATTGAGGTGCAGTTGAGAACAGTGACATAAAGAGTCCGAAAAAGTGAATAACATCAGAATTATGCAGATACTCGCATTAGTTGTAAAATAGCAATGACGAAAAGCGACCCAAAGGCCTCATAGATGGAAACGATTAACACTAAGAACCAAACAATTTGGTATGACCCTGAACTTCTGGCTCAAGTACCGGAGGATGATATGGTTCAGATCTTTGAGGCAGAATACTGGCAGCAACGTGAGGCTATTTCAGGGAGTGCCCAGGGGCGTGGTACCACCTGGTTTATTCAACTTGATGGAATGCAAGCCGCGTTGCGTCACTATCGCCGTGGTGGGCTATTTGGCAATTTCATTGAAGACCAGTACCGATTTTCAGATTGGGAAAGTACGCGTTGCGCGATGGAGCTTAATGTTCTTCATGTGTTAGCTAGCGTAGGTGTGAATGTACCCAAGCCGATTGCCGCTCGAGCGACGAAAAGCGGACTATTTTATCGTGCAGATCTGATGTCGGAACGAATTCCCAATGCGAAAGATCTGGTCGATGTATTGATGGCTAATCCGATAGGTGCGGAGATCTATCAAAGGATTGGCCAAGAGATACGTAAAATGCACGATGCTGGGGTTAATCACACTGATCTCAACATTCATAATATCCTGCTTGATGATTCAAAAAAGGTGTGGATTATTGACTTTGACAAGTGTGGTCAGCAAGCGGGTGATGACTGGAAAGAAGGTAACTTGAATCGCTTAAAGCGCTCATTCCTAAAAGAAGTAAACAAGCGCCAGATTCAATGGCAGGAGTCGGATTGGGAGCCGATATTAAAAGGTTATAAAGGTTAGATGTTAAAAGGCTACCAAGGCTAATAAAATCGAATGGTTGTTAGCCAATAATGTGTTGTAAGGTGTTATCCAACGCCCCTCGATTCTGCTCAACCACTTGATAAGCCGCTAAGCCTTTATCTTTACGTAAGTTAGGTTGTGTGAACAGCTCTTTTAGCTGGCCTGCAATTTCATTGCTGTTTTGACAAATAGTGACAGCTTGAGCTTCAAGCAGTTTGTCGGTGATCTCGCTAAAATTAAAGTAGCTAGGGCCATTTAGCAGAGGCAACTTCAGGGCTGCTGGCTCTAGCAAGTTATGCCCTCCTACTTTATCTCCAACAAGGCTTCCACCCATAAAACAGACATCAGCGCCGCCGAGTAGTACCAACATTTCTCCCATCGTATCAGCTATATACATTTCAATATCAGATGTTAATGGTTGTTGGCTCGTTCGAGTTACGGTGTTGAAGCCATGCTGCCTAGCGAGTTCTGTCACTTGGTTGAATCGCTCTGGGTGGCGAGGCACGATCACCAGCAACGCATTTGGATTGTCTTTAAGAAGTTGCTTATGAGCATCTAAAACAATATCGTCTTCACCTTGATGAGTGCTTGCAGCAATCCAGACATCGCGATCAAAACCTACCTGCTCCCTTAATGCTTTACCTTTTTCAACTTGTTCAGAAGAGACTTCAATATCAAACTTGATTGAGCCCGTCACATGCACAGATGACTTATTTAACCCCAGCCTTACAAAACGTTCCGCATCATTAGGGTATTGGCAAAGTACTTGAGAAAGGTTTTTGGCTAAGAGGTCAAAAACGGCTTGGAATTTAGCATAACGCTGGCACGAGCGTTCGGAAAGGCGAGCGTTGAGTACTGAAATCGGAATCCCAGCGTTTGCGACACAATGCAACGTGTTTGGCCACAGCTCTGTTTCCATAATCAACATTTGTTTTGGTTTTACTGATTTAAGGAAGCCTCGTACACACCAAGAAAAATCAATCGGCATGTAGCGATGCTCGACCAAACTACCAAGCTTGTCTATTTGCTCTGCACCTGTGCTGGTTGTCGTGGTCACGATAATGGCTTGATTTCGATCTCGCTGCTTCAGTTGCTTAATGATAGGTATCGCAGCAATCGATTCACCCACGGATACGGCATGAATCCAGATCGGGCTTTTACCCTGAGTTTGCGGCGTAATGCCGAAATGCTCTTTCCAACGCTTACCGAAACTTGGTTTGCCGGGTTTGCTCTTATAAAGCCCATAAAGGAGCAGTGGAGAGGCCAATGACAATATAAGAGTGTATATAATTCGTATAAGCATAAGAACAGTGACACCAGAGGGTAAAATCAGTAATCAGAAGAGTATTTTCTTCAATCTCGAAAGTAAAGAGCGTTATAATTAAATGCTTAGTTACACTTTCAAACGGAAATGGTGAACTCTATCTCATCGCTTATTCAAACCGATCAATCCTATCGTTTTTTGCTCTATGTCGAGCAAAACTACTCATTTGCTATCCTTCGTCCATTTTATAACTACGCGAAGCAACTTGGCCATGACGTAAAGTGGTTGCTCGTAGGTGAGGATGCTTCTGAACATCTTTTATTAGAGCAAGAGCTGCGCGTGTCTTTGAAAGAAGCTGTCGCTTATAACCCTTCTGCTGTTTTAGTACCCGGGGATCGCGTTCCTGCTTTTATCCCTGGGTTGAAGGTACAAGTATTTCACGGTTTGAATGAGAGTAAACGAGGGAACTTATATCCTGAGCGTGGTCTATTTGATTTGTATTGCACAGAAGGCCATGAAAGGACCAACTCATTGGAACCATTAGCTAAGCAGCGTGGCTATTTTCAAGTCAAAGAGACCGGTTGGTTGAAGCTAGATAGCTTGTTTAATTACCAAGTCAGTGACAAGCATTTTGAAAGACCGCAAATTCTATTTGCTTCCACTTTTTCGCCAAGCTTATCCTGTGCTGAATTGGTTTATGAAGAGCTTAAACGCCTAAGCCAAATGAGCCAGTGGCAATGGTTAGTCACACTGCATCCTAAAATGAAGCAAGAGACACGAGAAAAATACCAGGCGTTGGAAGGGGATAACCTTCTGTTCTTCGACAATGACCGAGTGATTGAAATGCAACATCGTGCTGATGTTATGGTGTGTGACAACTCATCGATATTTCAAGAGTTTTTGTTACTCAATAAGCATGTTGTTACGGTAAACAACCGAGACCCTCAAGCGAGCTTCATCAATATTACTCAAGCAGAGCAGTTAGAGTCAGCAATTCAACAAGCAATGCGACCTGATGAAGCAAGAGATAACGCTATCGCTAATTATGGCCCATCGATAACCCCATATTTAGATGGCCAATCCTCAGCGAGAGTTCTGAGTGCGATTACTGAAGTGCTAGAAAGTGGTTGGCAAGATAAGAAACCCAAAAATTGGATTCGTAACTTTAAGATCCGTAAATCATTAAACTATTGGAAATTCTAGGGCTGAATAATGAGAAAACATACCCTGTCTGTCATTGTTATTACCAAGAATGAAGAAGACCGAATTGAAACTTGCCTTAAATCAGTGGTTGATATTGCCGATGAGCTAATCGTGTTAGACAGTGGCTCAACGGACGCAACTGTTGAGATATGCCAAAAATACACAGATAACGTGACCATCACAGATTGGCCTGGCTTTGGTAAGCAAAAGCAACGAGCGCTAGATAAAGCGACATGTGATTGGGTGTTATCAATCGATGCGGATGAAGCATTAGATGAAGAGATGAGCAAGGCTCTTGTTGAACTATTAAAACAAGATCAAATCAAACACACAGCGTATAAACTTCCTTGGGGAGTGACTCTGTATGGTACGACTCTAAAACATGGCCGCAGTGCTCGTGCAGTGTTAAGACTCTTCAAGAGAGAAGGCTCTCGATATACGTTGGATGAGGTTCATGAGACTGTCGTTCCGGAGCAAGGCTCTACAGGAATATTGAAGGGGTTTCTTCTTCATTACACCCATCGCGATTATGGTCATGGTTTAGACAAAGCAGCGCAGTACGCTTGGCTTGGTTCTCAAAAATACCACCGTAAAGGCAAGAGATCACACGGCTTATTCCTCGCTCTACTACGGGCGGCATGGACGTTCTTCTTAGTCTATATTATTCGCCGTGGCTTTATGGATGGCAGTGTCGGTTTCATTATGGCGATGACTTACGCTCAAGTGAATTTCAATAAATATGTCGGTTTGTGGATTCTTGAAAATCGCCCAGAAGACCGTTCAACAGACCAAGCCAAATAGGAAGCGATAGATGAAAATTTTAGTTTGTGCATCTTACTTACATGCATGGAACAGTTTACGCCCTGAAGCCGCGATTTTTATAGAGCTTGCGCGTCAAGGTCACCAAGTCACTATCATGACTCAAGGTGAGTCTGAGCATGTATCAAAGCTAGAAGAGTGCGGTATTCGAGTCGTTGATGGTTATCCAAAGCGTAAAATTTGTTTTGATACCATTAAAAAGATTCGCCACGAGCTAAAAACGCATGATTACGACATCTGCTATGCTTTTAACTCAAAGACGATACCTAATGCGGCGTTTGCGTGTATTGGTTTCAACGTTAAATTAGTCGTTTATCGAGGCACTACTGGCGGGCTGTATCGACATGACCCAAGTGCTTACTTAACTCAGCTTCATCCTCGTGTGAATGGCATTGTGTGCGTGTCTGAAGCAGTGCGACAAGATGTGGTAAAACGAGTTTGGAAGAACAAAGATAACGTAGTTACCATCTACAAAGGGCATGAATTGGATTGGTATAAAGTGCCACCAACTGAGCGTTCTGAGTTTGGTTTGAATGAAGATGATGTAGTCGCGATTACTGCAGCGCATGTAAGGCCAAGTAAGGGTATTTCTGTTTTACTTGAGGCGACCAAATACATTACAGCACCGAACTTCCACTTAATCTTAGCGGGTAGTGGCTATGAGCCTCATTTTGATGAGATGAAAGCGAGCCCTATGAGTGAGCGAATTCACTACATTGGCCATCGTACTGACATCCCTTCAATTATGTGTATGGCAGACTTTCAAGTTCAGCCATCGATCAGCGGAGAAGGGCTACCGCGTACGATTGTTGAAGCAATGGCAAATGGCACAACTTCTGTTGTTACTACCACTGGCGGTGCCCCTGAACTCGTTGTAGATGGCGAGACAGGTTATATTGTCCCGACTGGTGACGCCAAAGCGTTGGGTGAGGCTATGGACAAGCTCGCACAAGATAAGGCCAAGTGTACAACAATGAGTGAAGCGGCGAAGAAGCGCTTAGATGAAAGCTTTAGTTCACGAGTAACAGTGAAGAAGCACCTGGAATTTTTTGAGAAGTTACTAGTCAGATAAAGTAGCTAGATATTAATTATGAATTTAAGGTTCTAAGTCAGAGGACATAGGATCAAAAGAGATATATTAGAGTAGTTGAGTATGCTAAATAACAAGACAGTATTAATTACAGGTGGCACAGGGTCGTTTGGTAAGCAATTTATCAAAACAATTCTGGAACGATACCAAGACGTAAAGAAGATCATTATCTTTTCTCGTGATGAACTGAAGCAGTTTGAAATCAAGCAGCAATATCCTCACAAGGATTTTCCACAATTACGCTTCTTTATTGGTGATGTTCGTGATCGTAACCGTATGATTCAAGCGTGTGAAGATGTTGATGTTATTATCCACGCAGCTGCGATCAAACAAGTAGATACTGCTGAGTACAATCCAACTGAATGTATTCGCACCAATATTGATGGCGCAGAGAATGTGATTAGTGCAGCTCTTGCGTGTGGTGTGAAAGATGTCGTTGCTCTATCGACCGATAAGGCATGTGCACCAATTAACTTGTATGGTGCGACAAAGCTTGCTTCAGATAAGCTCTTTGCTGCTGCAAATAATATTAAAGGTTCAAAAGACATTCGTTTTAGTGTCGTACGTTACGGCAATGTGATGGGCTCTCGTGGTTCGGTTATTCCATTCTTTATGCAGAAAAAAGAAGAAGGTGTACTGCCAATTACACATGAAGAGATGACGCGTTTTAATATCTCTCTTCAAGATGGCGTGAATATGGTCATGTATGCACTTGAAAACCATTTGGGTGGTGAGATCTTTATTCCTAAGATCCCTTCATACAAAATTCTAGACATCGCTGAAGCTATTGCGCCTGGCATGGCAACTAAGGTTGTAGGTATTCGCCCTGGTGAAAAACTTCATGAAGAAATGATTACTGATACTGATTCTCTCAATACAATTGATTTAGGTCGTTATTACGCGATCCTTCCTTCTGTCTCTTTTACATACACAGAAGATGAGTACATGAATCATCATAAAGCTGAAAAAGTACCGTTTGGCTTTAAATACAACTCAGGCACCAATACTGAGTGGGAAACGATTGAAGGTCTACGCGACTTAATCAAAGAACATGTTGACCCTAAATTTACAGTGTGAGTAAAACAGTGATTCCATACGGCAAGCAAGATATCAGTCAACAAGACATTGATAGTGTAGTTGATGTTCTTAAATCTGATTTCCTAACTCAGGGACCACAAGTTCCTGCGTTTGAAAAAGCGTTAACAGAACATACTGGTGCTCAGTATGCGTTAGCAGTGAATAGTGCAACCTCGGCTCTGCATATCGCTTGTTTGGCTTTAGGTTTGGGGGAAGGTGACTGGTTGTGGACAACGCCTGTTACTTTTGTTGCGTCTGCAAACTGTGGTCTTTATTGCGGAGCTAAAGTGGACTTTGTTGATATTGATTCAGCAACTTATAACATGTGCCCTAAAAAGCTAGAGCAAAAGCTAATTACTGCTAAAGCTACTGGAACTCTACCTAAAGTCGTTGTTCCTGTTCACTTATGTGGTCAGCCTTGTGATATGGAATCCATTGCTAAGCTAGCCAAAGAATACGGCTTTAAAGTCATTGAAGATGCTTCTCATGCTATTGGTGGTCAATATCATGAACAACCAATCGGTAATTGTAAGTATTCTGATATTACAGTGTTCAGTTTTCACCCTGTAAAAATTGTCACAACGGCTGAAGGTGGTGCTGCATTAACGAACCAGAAAGAGCTAGCGGATAAAATGGCTCTCTTGCGCAGTCATGGTATTACACGAGATCCTGAAATGATGACGGAAGCTTCTCACGGTGGCTGGTATTACCAACAGGTTGATTTAGGTTTTAACTACCGCATGACAGAACTTCAAGCGGCATTGGGTGTCACGCAAATGCAACGTCTTGATGAATTTGTTGCGGCGCGCCATGTGTTGTCTAAGCGTTATAATCAAATGTTATCTGAATTACCTTTAGTTCTTCCTTATCAACTGGAAAAAACTTATTCAGGTCTACATTTATTTGTAATCCGATTGAAGTTAGATGAGATATCATTAACTCATAAGCAAGTGTTTGAGGCTCTGCGTGAAAATGGTATCGGCGTTAATTTGCATTACATACCGGTTCATACTCAGCCATATTACCAGGCTATGGGGTTTTCTGATGGCGATTTTCCTGCGTCAGAGCGTTACTATCAAGAAGCAATCTCGCTTCCAATGTTCCACGGTATGACGGAAAAGCAACAGAATATGGTTGTTCATGTAATTACTAACATTTTGAATAGATACTAAACAGGTTAGAAAATGAAAAAAATCAAATATTGTACGAGTTGTATGTACCCAGAAACGAAGCCTGATTTATGGTTCAACGAACAAGGTAAGTGCAGCGCTTGTATCAACTTTGAAGAGCGCACTGAGATTGATTGGGAACAACGTAAAAACGAATTTGAAAATATTACAAATAAGTATAAATCTATTGATGGTTCTAACTACGATTGTATTATTCCGGTTAGTGGTGGCAAAGACAGTACTTATCAAGTAATCCGAGTTTTACAAGCTGGTCTTAACCCACTATGTGTTACTGCTGAGACTGATTCATTGTCAGACATTGGTCGCCGTAACCTTGAGAATCTAAAAAGGTTAGGTGTTGATCATGTTAACGTGACTACTAACCCCAAGATTCGTCGTAAGCTATCTCGTTTAGCATTGCGCGAAGTTGGCGATATTCAATGGGCAGAACACGTTACAATTTTTACGATTCCTATCCAAGTTGCAGTCGAAAAAAATATCCCTCTAATTATTTGGGGTGAAAACTCTCAGCATGAATATGGCGGTCCAGCAGCAGCTGCTGAGAACAATGTGTTAGATCGTCGTTGGTTGGAAGAGTTTGGTGGTATGTTAGGCATGCGTATTACGGACTTAATTGGGCAAGACGATATTACTCGACGCGATCTTATTCCTTACTTCTACCCTTCTGATGAAGAATTGAAGCGGGTCGGTGTAACTGGTATTTTCCTTGGTTATTACTTTCCTTGGGATGGCTACAACAACACATTGGTTGCTCAAGCGTATGGTTTTGAAAGTTACCCAACTCCAACAGAGGGTAGCTTTGTTAATTATGAGAATTTAGATAATTATTATCACCGAGTACACGATTATTTCAAATACATTAAGTATGGTTTTGGGCGTGCTACCGATCAAGCGAATAACCATATCCGACGTGGTCGATTAGATCGTAGAGATATTGTTGATTTCCTAAAAGATAACGATGGTAACTATCCAGATGTTTATTTAGGTCGTTCACTTGATAGTGTCTTAGAAGAAATTGACATGTCTAAAGATGAATTCGATGAAATTTGTGACCGATTTACGAACAAAAAATTATTCAAAACTGATCGTAAAGGTAACTTAGTGAGAGATGCTAAGGGCAATTTGACTAAACTGAATTACGATAATTAACTTACGGTTATAACTATGACTATTTCAATAGTTGATTATGGTATGGGGAATATTGGCTCGGTAACTCGAGCCATATCTGCTTGTGGATTTAAATCTACCATAGCATCAACGGCGGAAGACATATTACAAGCGGATAAAATCATTTTACCCGGTGTCGGTTCTTATACTAAAGCTATGTCTGAACTGAGAGCTCGTGGGCTGGAAGAAGCTATTATCGAGTCGGCCGTGGAGGATGAAATACCCGTCTTAGGCATCTGCCTAGGTATGCAAATTTTATCCACATTAGGTCATGAACATGGTGAAACTAAAGGTTTAGGGCTAATTCCGGGAGAAGTAATCCAGTTAACGCCACAAGATGCATTAGCTCGAGTCCCTCACGTAGGCTGGAATTCGGTTGAAGTATTATCACAATCGCCTTTGTTTGATGGTATACCTTCTGGGAGTGATTTCTATTTTGTGCATAGTTACCACTATCAAGCCGATGATGCATCAAATGTTTTAGCGAGTACTGAGCATGGTGGGAAGTTTACTTGTGCAGTACAGAAGGGTAATGTTTTTGGAATGCAGTTTCACCCAGAAAAAAGTCAGAAACTAGGGCTTAAATTATTGCAGAACTTTTTGGATCTTTAAGTATGTTGAAGCGGCGAATTATTCCAACCATGCTGTATGCAGATTTTGGGTTGGTAAAAGGAGAGGGCTTTAATGCCTGGAGAAGAACGGGTTCTGTAATACAAACAGTTAAAATCTATAATATGCGTAATGTAGATGAACTTGTGCTGCTTGACATTAATGCCACCAATGAAAGTCGTGAGCCTGATTATAAGCTTATCCATGACGTCGCAGATGAATGCTTTATGCCTTTTTCGGTTGGTGGTGGAATTAAAACAGTTGAACAGATTCGCAAGGTATTGCTAGCTGGAGCTGATAAAGTGGTTCTCAATACGGCAGCTTTGGAAACTCCAGAGCTGATCAGAGAGGCTTCCGAAACATTTGGTAATCAGTGCATAGTTGTCTCTCTAGATGTAAAAAAAGTGGATGGTGAATACAAGGTATTTTCTCATTCGGGTAAAAAAAAGACGGCATACACGTTTGTAGACGCAGCGAAAATGGTTGAGTCTTATGGTGCTGGTGAGCTTTTAGTAACTCGTATTGAAATTGATGGCACAATGGCGGGCTATGATAATGAACTTCTTAAACTGGCTGTAGACAGTGTCAGTATCCCTGTTATAGGGGGAGGAGGAGCAAAAGACTATCAAGATATGCATCATGCCTTTGATCATTCTGGTGTCGATGCCTTAGCTGCCGCTGCGATATTCCATTTTACAGAACAAACTCCCAATGAGGCGAAGAGCTATCTTGCTCAGCAAGGGATCAGTGTTAGGAATTAATAATGAAAATTGCAATTATCCCTGCACGTGGTGGCAGTAAACGCATTCCTCGTAAAAACATTAAACCTTTTCATGGTAAACCTATGATTGCTTACTCTATTGAAGCGGCGGTTGCTTCGGGGTGCTTTGATAAGGTCATTGTTTCTACGGATGATACTGAGATCGCTGAGGTGGCTGAGCAGTATGGTGCAGAGGTACCTTTTTTACGCCCGGCTAACATATCTGATGATTATGCGACGACGATGGATGTGATGCATCACGCTATTACTTGGTGCATGGATAATGGCTGGACTGTAGATGCGGTTTGTTGTTTGTACGCGACCGCTCCTTTTGTAACGCCGGAATATCTTAAACAAGGTTTCGATAAGTTAAATAAAGGCTTATTTGAGTTTGTTTTTAGTGCTGCGACTTTTCCATTTCCGATTCAAAGAGCGATCAAAATTTCATCAGGAGGAGCTGTGTCAATGTTTTCTCCTGAAAATGAACAAGCCCGCTCTCAAGATCTAGAAGAAGCCTATCATGATGCTGGTCAATTCTATTGGGGAAAGGCCGATGCGTTTTTAGAGAAAAAAGCAATATTCGCGGATCATTCTAGTGTCGTTCTGTTACCTAGAAGTAGAGTTCAAGATATTGACACTAATGAAGATTGGGATCTGGCTGAGGCATTATACTCAGCTTTAAAATAATTAGGGTTTTATGATAGTTATCTTTAGAGCGGATGCTTCAGTTTGGGTTGGTAGCGGTCATATCATGCGCTGTTTAGTACTTGCAGATGCATTGAAAAACCTCGGTCATTCAATCTCTTTTGCATGTTTACCACAGCCAGGCGACATGATCTCATACATTGAAGAGCGTGGCTTTCAGGTAATAAAGTTAAATCCGCCTAAGGAACCTAGTGAGCCTAAGCATGATGCCGATTATGAGGCTTGGCTGCAAAGACCAAGTTCTGAGGATGCGCTAGACTTTATCCAAATGGTAGGCAGTGCTGATTTAGTGGTAACGGATCATTATGCTATTAGCAACCAGTGGCAACAGCTTGTTAGGCAATCAATGAGCTGCTTTTTAGTCGCTATTGATGACTTGGTTCGAGAGCATGATGCTGATTTAATTGTCGATCAAACTCTTGGGCGTAAGCCTGTTGAATACTCAGGTTCTGCCCGAGCTTTAGTGGGAAGTGAGTATGCGATATTAGCCCCAAGGTTTGCTTCATTGAGAGAGCTCGCTTACATGCGGGTACTCCCTGAAACTAGACCTAAAGTTCTCATATCTATGGGGGGAATAGACAACCCCAATGCAACTTTAAAGTCATTAAAAAGCCTTGTTGGTAAAGTCTGTGCTGATTTTACGGTGTTGCTAAGCCCGAGAGCACCACACTACCAGCAGGTTAAGTCATGGTGTGACTTACACAGTAATGTCCAACATCAAGATTTTGAGGCTGATATGGCTAGTTTAATGCTTAAGTATGATATAGCGATTGGGGCGCCTGGAACAACAAGTTGGGAGCGGGCTTGTCTTGGTCTACCTAGCATTTTGATACCATTGGCTGATAATCAAAAAACGATCTGTACTCAACTGCTTCAGCATAAAGCTATTTTGAAAGTCTCTTTGGAAGATATTGAATCCCAGCTATTAGTGACCTATCAACAGGCAATGGGTCAATGGCATGAGCTGTTTATGTCGAATCTAAAACTGTGTGATGGCTTAGGGACTCGAAGGTTAGTCCTAGAAATTCAGCAGCTTATTGAACCAAGTGATCATTCAAATCTACAGCTTGCATTTGCAACTTATGAGGACATCAAAACCGTTTATGATTGGCAATGCCACCCTAAAACTCGTGAATTTGCATTGAATACTGATATTCCTACATGGGAAGATCACCAAAGCTGGATGAAGCGAAAGCTAGCCACAACCACTGACTTTTTTTATCTTGTTGAAGATAAAATAACAGGAAAAAGGTTAGGTGTATTACGATTAGATAAAACGGAACCTAAGAATTATCTAGTATCAATTTTTGTTGCCCCTGAAGCTTACGGTTTAGGCGTCGCAACTGCGGCATTAAAAATGGCTGATGTCATCCACCCAGATCTGACATTACATGCCACTGTATTAGAATGTAATAAAGCTTCTCAGAAGCTGTTCAAAAAAGCGAACTATACACAGAAAAATTCTGAGACGTTTATTCGTAACCCAATTTAATGAGATTCTGATGAAACCATACATTTCAATTGACGGTCGAAACATAGGCCCTGACTACGCTCCTTATATTATTGCTGAATTATCAGCAAATCATAATGGTGACATTAATCGCGCTTTCCAGATAATGGAAGAAGCGAAGAAATCAGGTGCTGATGCGATTAAGCTGCAAACCTATACTCATGAAACGATCACTATGGATTGCGATAGTGAAGAGTTTCAAATTCATGGGGGGTTATGGGATGGGCAGACGCTTTATAATCTTTATAAGGGTGCTCATATGCCATGGGAGTGGCATAAGCCGTTATTTGAAAAGGCAAAAGAACTTGGGATTACTATTTTCAGTTCTCCATTTGATTTTACAGCCATCGATTTATTAGAATCATTAGATGCTCCTGCGTATAAAATAGCCTCATTTGAAGTCATTGATTTGCCTCTTATTAAGCGTGTTGCTCAAACAGGTAAACCGATGATCATTTCAACAGGAATGGCTAATAAAGAAGAAATTGCAGAAGCTATAAAAACCGCAAGAGATAATGGCTGCAAAGAGTTAGTTGTACTGCATTGCGTGAGTGGTTATCCAGCACCGGCTGAGCAGTACAATTTAAAAACCATTGCCGATATTGCAGAGCGGTTTGATGTTTTATCCGGTCTTTCAGACCACACGATTGATAACGCTACTGCAATAGCATCAGTTACGTTAGGTGCATGCTTGATAGAGAAACATGTCACTATGGATCGTAACGGTGGTGGTGCTGATGATAGTTTTTCTCTTGAACCCCATGAACTTACAGCATTATGTAAAGATACAAAAACAGCGTGGCAAGCAATAGGTAAAGTCAATTACGAAAGAACGGAAGCTGAAAAAGGGAATGTTAAGTTCCGCCGTTCTTTATATGTAGTAAAAGACATTCAAGTTGGTGAGGTACTTAGTCCTGATAATGTACGGAGTATTCGACCTGGTTTTGGTTTAGCTCCTAAGTTTTACGATGAAGTTATGGGGAAAAAAGCAACAATTGAGATCACTGCCGGTACCCCGGTGTCTTTTCAAATCATTGAGTAGATAACTGCTTTATTTTGGATAGCTGGATAGAGATTATCTCTTGAAGGCTTTCTCTATTTTTTTCATAGTCTGAAAGCACTTCCATATAATTTGATACCTTATCATCCGGTATTAGATTATAGACATTACAATACTCTTCCATTCCAATACCCACAGATGAATTTATTGTAATAATATTAGTTTTCTCGGTGCTTGATAACAAATATAGTTCTAAAGGAAGTTTATTCGATAAAAAGATCGCACCTTCATTTTCTATGCTTAGGTAATCACTTCTTTTCTCTAGAGGGTGGAGCTTTAAAACCGGTGTTAGCCCTTTCTCTCTGCTAAGTAAAATAATAATTTTATAGATATCTAGAAAGAAGTTATCGCTTATTAGTTTATCTTTGATCTCGGTGAACACTGGTTGTGTGGCAATAATTAGTCCGTTATCAGAGAAACTAGGTTCTTCTTTGAATCTAAAACAGGTTTTAATGGAATCGACGATAGCTTTATCTTTAGATAACATTAACCTCTTGCCTTTGTGCATGATGCTTTTGGGTAGGTTGTTAGGATGAATAGCATAGACTTCTTTACATTGGTCTTTTTCACCAAAAACATAATATTTAGGCTGTTTTCCTTGGATATACCTCAGCACTTGCTTAGGTTTTGACTCAATTTTATGTTCAATATAATTACCCATTCCATCTTCAAGCATAGAGTAAGATTTACTTAACAATCTAAATAGTCGAGACATTTTATTGTTATCGTTAAAAAGAAATAGAGTATTGATAGTAAAATCAAAATCTAGGTTATCATCATACGTTTTAAATAAATCAACTAAATTACATTGTGTAGACTTTGATATCGAAAGGCCACGTAGTGAGCAAAACAAGATAAACCTTCCAATTAAACCACTTTTCTTTATGTGTTTAACTAATGACTTCCTGTTGACTAATATCAAATTTATGTTTTTAGGGGTTTGTGTTGTGTCTATTTGTAGTGGATCTATATTTTGAAAATCATAGAAAAACACTATAACAGCTTGCTTTTTATTCTCTTGAGCTTTATATAGACTAAATAATAAATGCCTTACAGTGGAGCAGATATATATATCTTTATGTCGTGCTTTCATTATTATTTCCCTTTTTATAACTAGCAAATGAAGAACTAAGTAGGATAGTGGTCCATACGAGATAAAAAATAGTTCCAGAGTTGTGATTGAAAAAAGCCTGTGTTAGACAGTAACCAATCATGAGGACGATACAGATAATTCCGAGTAGGCTGAAATTTTTGGAACCCTCAGAATATGATGAATTCAGAAGTATCTTAAAGAAGAGGAAAAGCGGTATTAAAAATATAGTAGCTAAAGCGCTTAATCCTATAAGTCCACTAACAGAGGCGGCTTCAAGAAATTGATTGTGCTCATGGTAAGTCATTCTAGATACTTGCTTGTCTATAATACCCAAATCACCTATTGATTTTCTCTTTTCAAGCCTTCCGTCTATTCCAGCACCCGCCAGTGGGTTTTCAAAAAAAATGATTGATGCACTTTTCCATAAGTTGAGTCGAATACCTACTGATGTAAAGGCATTGGCATTTGAATTGTACTGGCTGTAATCGCTGATAGCTTCATTAATTCGAGACGTAACCGTATGGTTTGTACTGAGACCGAAAGATACTAGAGTTATCAAAACAATAGAGGATATAACTACTTTAATACGTAAGAGACTGAACTTATAGTGAACAATTAATAAGATAGCGAGTGGAACCAGTAACCATGATCCCCTACTTTCGGATTGTAAGCTTGCCCAAGATGCCAAAATAAAAGCAACTAGTGATACGAGCGAAAGTATCAAATTTTTTTTCTTTAGCTCACATAGAGTAATGGCAAGACTCGAGATAGCAAATGTGGTTACCATACCTCCCGTTTGTATTTGCATATATCCTTCAAACCAAGCGTTGGGAATACGTCCATCGAATGCTCTAAGCTCTGGATATTGCTTTAGGTAGAATAAAGCGACGATAGCTGAACAAATTGAGGCAATATTTATCCCAATAGTGATATTTTTCCACGATGGTGGGTTTCGTAATAAGGCAATAAAAATTGGTATGGTTAATAGAGCTCTACTTGGCTTATCAATAAAGCTCCACTTTTCACCATGAAAAAACTTCAGAAAAAGAAAAGTACAGAAATAGTAAAGAAGTGCGTATATAAAAAGTTTTTCATTGGAGCTTAATCGAAGCTTATGTTTGGTAATAAATAAACTGGTAATACAAGTGAGTAGTAGTAAGATACTTGAGTAGTTGTAGCCAGAGCCATAAGCGACACATATAACAGGAAAGCAAGCAGCAAAAAATGGCACTGCTTTTGTGTGAGATAGGTGAGTTGGAGACATGGTATGGAAACTACTTCTTATAAGGATTTATATTACTATCAGGACGAGTCTTAAGCAGCCTTAAGATCCACATATATTGCTCTGGGTTTTTGCTCACGTAATTTTCAATACATTGGTTCATCATGCGCGCGTCTTGTTCCTCGCTTCCTGTTGGAAAGGGCAGCGCGGGGTAGAAGTCTAGAGTGTATTGGCCAGTGTTGCTATCGTATTGAGCAAACAGAGGAACAATTTTAGCCTTACTCAGTTTAGATAGGCGACCAAGGCCTGAGATAGTTGCTTTTTGAGTCGCGAAAAAGTCAACGAAGACACTGTGCTCACGGCCAAGATCTTCATCAGGGAGGTAGTAACCCAGGTACCCATCACGTACCGATTTGATGAAAGGTTTGATACCACCACTGCGATCATAAACACGACCGCCGTATTGCACGCGCTGTCGGTGCATTAGCCAGTCACTGAGTTTGTTTTTTTGTGCTTTCGCCATCGCAGATACAGGTAAATTGCGTGAAGCTAATAATACCGCTGGGATATCGATAGCCCATGTGTGTGGCACCAGCAAGATCACATTCTCGCCACTGTCTGTAATATCGGTTAGGTTGCTCAGGCCGTTTATCGAAGTGTTATTCTCTAGCCAAGTTTTACTCTTGAGTGTCAGTGAAGCAAATCCCATCAAAAATGAGATGGAAGTAACGTATGACTGATAGAGAGTTTCTTCGCGCTCTTCGATAGATTGCTCAGGGAAACACATCTCAAGGTTAACTCGAGCCCGGCGGTTAGCCTTATTCTTAATTTTTACAGCTTGCTTAGCCATAAACTTAGCTAATGCTAAACGAATGCTGTTAGGTAAGAAGCAGACTAAAGACGATAACAAAACAGCAATCCAAGTTCCCCAGTATTTAGGTGCTAGAAAACCCCATTCAAACTCAGGGTTGTAAGCTTTTGGATCAAAATCATTGCGTTGTGTGGTCATTCATTCACTACATTATTTAAATCAGAGAGTTAACTTAATATCGGTCACTCTGGGAATGATTATATTCGTTAGGCATTCCCAATAATACACGCTAAAAGTAGGGTGTATTATTGGTCCTAATCTGAAATATACCGTTAAGCGTTTACGATCTTCATGTACTCAGCAACGCCATCGGCTACTGCTTTAAACTCGATATCGCAACCTGTACCGCGAAGCTTCGTTAGGTCTGCTTGAGTGAATTCTTGGTAAGCGCCTTTTAAATGCTCAGGGAAAGGAATCGTTTCGATTTCGCCTTTACCATGGTGCTTGATAACTGCCTTGGCGACTTCTTCAAACGACTCAGCATTGCCAGTACCTAGATTAAAGAGGCCAGATACCCCATTCTCTAAGAACCACAAGTTTACAGCCGCGACATCACCCACATACACAAAATCACGCTTAAAGGTTTCGCTACCTGCGAACAATTTCGGGTTTTCACCGGCATTCATTTGGTTGTTTAGGTGGAAAGCGACAGAGGCCATGCTTCCTTTGTGTTGCTCGCGTGGACCATAAACATTGAAATAACGGAACCCTACGATTTGCGAAAGCGTTTCGTTGTGTGCTGCTGCATCCGCGGTTAAGCGACGAACGTAGTTATCAAATTGTTGTTTTGAATAGCCGTAGACATTCAATGCACCTTCGTACTCTCGCTCTTCGATGAAAGTGTCGGTCTCACCGTAAGTTGCAGCTGAAGAGGCATACAAGAAAGGAATTTCACGCTCAACACAGTAATGAAGTAGCTCTTTTGAGTATTCATAGTTGTTGAGCATCATGTATTTGCCATCCCACTCAGTGGTAGCAGAGCATGCTCCTTCATGGAAAACAGCTTCAATATGACCAAAATCATCACCGGCCATGACTTGAGTTAGGAAGTCATCACGATCCATGTAATCCGTGATGTCTAGGTCTACAAGGTTCTTAAATTTCTTACCATCTTTTAAGTTGTCGACGACTAGAATATCGTTGTGGCCCGCTTCATTAAGCGCCTTAACAATATTGCTGCCAATCATGCCAGCACCACCCGTTACGATAATCATAATTTTCTAACTCTTTTGAATACAAAACTGTCACGAGTATAGCAAGGAATGGATAAAGCGGGCTAGTGGAATAATTCCCCAACCAGAGTATGATACGGCAAGCTAAGTTATAAATTATGTTGAGTTAATTACTCAAAACTATAGGTATTATCATGAAGATTGCAGTAGCCGGTACAGGGTATGTGGGTCTATCAAACGCTCTGCTTTTGGCACAACATCATGAAGTCATGGCGGTAGATATCATCGATGAAAAAGTGGCAATGCTAAACAATAAGCAGTCACCGATTGTAGACAATGAGATTGAGCACTTTCTATCAAATAAGGCGCTGAACTTCATGGCAACAACGGATAAAGCCGCTTACAAAAACGCTGAATTTGTCATTATTGCTACTCCAACCGATTATGATCCAAAAAACAATTATTTTGATACCAGCTCTGTAGAGTCGGTCATTAAAGACGTCATGGATATCAATCCAAATGCCGTCATGGTGATCAAATCAACGGTACCTGTTGGTTATACTGAGCGCGTTAAGCAAGAACTGAACTGTGAAAACGTTATGTTTTCACCAGAGTTTTTACGCGAAGGCAAGGCCTTGTACGATAACCTACACCCATCACGAATCATTGTTGGTGAGTGTTCTGATCGAGCTAAAGTGTTTGCTAATCTGCTGGTTGAAGGCGCTGAAAAAGAGAACATCGATGTTTTGTTTACTAATTCGACGGAAGCCGAAGCGGTAAAACTGTTCTCAAATACCTACCTAGCGATGCGTGTTTCTTATTTCAATGAGCTTGATTCTTACGCGGAAGCGCATGGTTTGGATTCTCGTCAGATCATTGAAGGTGTGGGCTTAGACCCTCGAATTGGCAATCACTATAATAACCCTTCATTTGGTTATGGTGGTTACTGCTTACCAAAAGATACCAAACAGCTATTAGCTAACTATCAAGATGTACCTAACAACATTGTGGGTGCCATTGTCGATGCTAACCGCACTCGTAAGGACTTCATTGCGGATTCAATTATTAAGCGCTCGCCTAAAATTGTAGGTATTTATCGTTTGATCATGAAGGCTGGCTCTGACAACTTCCGTGCGTCGTCGATTCAGGGGATTATGAAGCGCTTGAAAGCTAAAGGTATTGAAGTGGTCGTATTCGAACCTGTGTTGGAAGAAGAGCATTTCTTTAACTCGAAGGTTTATTCTGACCTAGAAGAGTTCAAAGCCGTATCCGATGTGATTGTATCTAACAGAATGGTAGAAGAGATCGCAGACGTTGCAGATAAGGTTTACACACGAGATCTGTTTGGCAGTGATTGATCGGGTTTTATTTTAGCTAATGCTAATTAGACCAGATGTTAACAGCTCGATCTATCCGTTTAGTGGCGATATACTGAACCTCTAAACGGATAGGGATACTAATAACTAATGAAAACACGTGACAAGATTGTTTACGCTGCTCTAGAGCTTTTTAATGAGCACGGCGAGCGTAGTATTACGACCAATCATATTGCTGAACACATCGAGATCAGCCCTGGTAACCTCTACTACCACTTCCGTAACAAACAAGAAATTGTCCGTGATATTTTTACCCTCTATTCTACTGAGTTACTCGAAAGGTTTACTCCTATCCAAGGGCAGAAAGAAAGCCTGACGTTGCTAAAGCACTATTTAGACTCTATTTTCACATTGATGTGGAAATACCGATTCTTTTACGCAAATCTTCCTGAAATCTTGTCTCGTGATGAGCAACTTCATCTCGATTACATGGCTGTTCAAGAAAGATTGCAAACCAACCTTGTTGATATCATGAGAGCCTTTGTTGAGTTGAACTTGCTCAAAGCAACGGATGCGGAGATGAAGTCGATGGTGACTTCTCTTCACTTGATCGCATCGGGTTGGCTAGCGTACCAGTCTGCGATGTCTCCAAAAGCGCAAATAACAGAGCAAGTTGTTCATAAAGGAATGTTGCAGATGATCGCCACCGTTAAACCGATTGCGACAGATCAAGGTTTTGAGCAGCTGACATTATTGGAAGATGGTGTGAGGGCTTTGAACTCTAAGTAGAAAGATACGGGTAACGAAGAGCGGGAAAGAACAGATTCGAGTAACGAGATACGAGTAAACGAAAAGCAGGGTATAGCGGCGACTAGGCTAGAGTTTTTTATGTCACGTTTGACTCTAACCTTGTATCGGCTTTCATGCTTTTTGTATCTCGGTGACTCGAACCTTGCGTCTGCTCCTAAGCTCTTCGTATCTCGGTTACTCGCATCTCGTATCTGCTCTTATCTGATCAACCAACTCTTCGGGTTCTGAGCTTGGCTGTTTCTGCGAATCTCAAAGTACAGCGATGGACGTGTTTGACCGCCTGTGTCACCGGCTAGAGCAATAGCTTCACCTGCTTTAACTTTGTCACCTTCTTTTTTTAGTAGTGCTTGGTTAAAGCCATAGAGCGTCATATCGCCTTTACCATGGTCAAGCAGTACCACTAAGCCATAACCACGTAGATACTCGGCGAACACAACCGTTCCGGAATAAACTGATTTTACTTGCTGACCGTATTTGGCGTTGATCACCATGCCTTTCCAGTTAACTTGACCCGTTTGGCGTGAACCATAGCTGTGCAGAACTTTATCTTTGATTGGCCAAGGCAGTTTTCCTTTACGCTTAGCTAAACCGTCCATAGGTACAGCATTACGTCTTTCACGAGCAGCCTTCTCAGCTTTCGCTATTTCAGCTTTCAGGCGCGTTTCATTGCGCTGAAGTTCTGCCAAATAGTTTTTGTCACCCGAAATGTTTTTCTTGATGCTACCAACGGTTTTCTTACGTTGTGTTTGGGTTTTGGCTAAAGTATCGCGCTTGGTGGTTTGTTGTTTTAATAGTGTTGCTATTTGTTCTTGTTCAAGTTGGCGTTGCTTATGGCTTTCTTCTAACTCAAGTTGAGTTTGTTCAATCGTTTTGATTGTTGCAGAGCGGGCTTTAGCAAGATGTTGGTAATAATGGCTGATGCGATCTTCTTCAACGCCAGTATTTAGGATGTGCGATGAGGCTTTAGCACGGCTTGTCATGTAGTAAGTCTGAATCAGTTGCTCTAGCTTATCGGTATGGACTTTTTTCTGTGCTGTGAGTGCTTTGATCTTAGTGTCTAAGTTCGCAATATTAGCATTAGCGGTATTCAGCTGCTTCTTACTGTCTAGGATAGCTTTTTCAAGCGAGGCTATGGAGAGCTCTTGCTTTTTAAGACTAGCTTGTAGGCTATCGAGTTTTTTCTGTTGTGAGGATAGGTTTTTTTGTTGGCGAGATATCTCGCTAGATACACCTTTCAATTCACCTTGAGATGCAGCAAATGACGATGTAGATAAAAGAGTAACACATAGGTTCGCTGATATCAGGAGAGTCGAACTAATAGCTCGAATTTGTTTCATCATTATCGTCATTTAGTTGTTATTCATCTACTTGTAGGTTGTTTGTTTTCTATTCGAATCTCATCGATGCTCGCAATTCCTATCGCATCTTGATACTCGTCTCCCGCTACTGCTGCTTAAATCCCATCACCATGGATGAAGTTTTGAGAGCGGCCATTGAACCCCTGATCCATGTCTAAAGATGGCTTGTCAGTCTTTGGTTTACCGACAATCTTTGCTGGCACGCCCGCCACGGTAGTATGAGGTGGTACAGCCTGTAGAACTACAGAGCAAGAGCCAATCTTAGCGCCTTCACCCACTTCAATATTGCCAAGGATTTTCGCGCCTGCACCAATCATTACGCCTTCACGGATTTTAGGGTGGCGATCACCGCCTTCTTTACCGGTACCACCAAGGGTCACGTCCTGAAGAATCGATACGTCATTTTCGACTACTGCCGTCTCACCAATAACAATGCCTGTTGCGTGGTCTAGCATGATTGCTTTGCCGATACGTGCGGCCGGGTGGATATCTACTTGGCAAGCGACTGAAATTTGGTTTTGCAGATAAGTGGCAAGTGCGATACGGCCTTGCTTCCATAGCCAGTTAGCGACTCGGTAACCTTGCAGAGCATGGTAGCCTTTAAGATAAAGTAGAGGCATTGAATACATCTCTACCGCCGGATCTCGAGTCACTGTTGCACAAATATCACAAGCTGCAGCATCAATAATCGATTGGTCTTGCTTAAATGCTTGTTCTACCACTTCACGCACTGCCATTGCAGGCATTGAGGCAGTCTTTAACTTGTTTGCCAGAATATAACTGAGCGCGGCGCCCAAGCTTTCGTGGTTGATGATCGTGGCATGGTAAAAACTCGCAAGCATAGGCTCTTGCTCTGACTGCTGTCGAGCTTCCTTCACAATGCATTGCCAAACTTTTTGTTGTTCACAGTGTTTCATTTTTCCATCCATCTTATCTATTTCATTCCATGACTTGATGCGCGATGTTAGCGCTCTGACTTTTTGTCTCGAGCAAGTAAATCTTGCGCCGCTAAGTGAGCATCTTTCCCTTGATACAGCACTTGGTAAATTTGTTCAACAATTGGCATCTCAACGCCCATGCGTTCTGATAGTAACCAAACTTCTTTGGTGTTGCGATAACCTTCGACCACTTGGCCGATTTCTTCTTGCGCCGTGTCGACGTCTTTACCTGAACCTAGCGCTAAACCAAAGCGACGGTTGCGCGATTGATTATCGGTACATGTCAGTACTAAATCGCCTAATCCAGCCATACCCATGAAAGTTTCTGGTTGTGCACCAAGAGCTGCACCCAGTCGGCTCATCTCTGCTAAACCACGGGTAATTAACGCTGTACGTGCATTAGCACCAAAGCCAATACCATCCGACATGCCAGCACCAATCGCGATAACGTTTTTAACGGCACCACCAAGCTGCATACCAATGAAATCTGAGTTTGCGTATACGCGGAACGTTTTGCCACAGTGAATTTTTTCTTGCAGCTCTTCTAAGAAGCTCTCATCCGGTGAAGCTACTGAAATAGCGGTCGGCATACCCATCGCTAGTTCTTTGGCGAAAGTAGGGCCAGATAGAACCGCTAGAGAGTAACTGTCACCAAGCACATCGCGTGCGACATCTTTAAGTAGTCGGCCAGTCTCTGGTTCCAATCCTTTTGTAGCCCAGCAGATACGAGAGCTATCAGATAAATGAGGCTTTAGACTATTTAAGACGATGCCAAACACGTGGCTAGGAACTACAACTAGGAGGTCACGACTGGCAGTTACTGCCTTCTCAAGGTCTGATTCAATGATCAGGCTTTCTGGAAAGTCGATATTAGGAAGAAACTCATTATTTGCGCGCTCTGAGTCAAGACGTGCCATGTGGATAGGATCGTGTCCCCAAAGAACAACGTTTGCACCGTTACGCGCTAGAGATATGGCTAAAGAGGTTCCGTAAGAACCAGCGCCAATGACTGTCATGGCGATCTCTTTGCCGTACGCGCTGTCTTTACCGTAAGCGTTTGCTGTGTTAGTCGGGCGAGTTGTGTCTGTCATGCTTCCTCCTAAAAATAATGAGGGAAATCGAAGAATTCTGGAAAAGCTTCCTAACAATCAGAAGGCTTTCTATCTTATTACAGTGTAAAGAAAAAATGCACATCGCAGAAGTTACGATGTGCATTTAAGAGTTAACTAGTGTTTGAAACGTTAGGATTAAGTTCTACTTTCAGATTTAAGCCTGCTCGCCTTCAGCTTGTTGAGCTTGGTTCTGTAGGTAGTTCATGAACAAAGCATCGAAGTTGACAGGTGCTAGGTTCAGTTGTGGGAACGTACCTTTAACCACTAGGCTAGAGATTGTTTCACGAGCGTATGGGAATAGGATGTTCGGGCAGAATGCACCTAGGCAATGTGCTAATTGACCTGCTTCCATTTCGCTTGCAGAGAAGATACCACCTTGCTGAACTTCACAAAGGAATGCTGTATCATCTGCGTTCTTCACCGTAACTGTTAGGCGTAGGATTACTTCGTAAACACCCTGGCCAAGTTCACGACTTTGAGTATCTAGGTCCAGTTTTACATCTGGATTCCACTCTTTTTGAAACATGTCTGGAGAGTTTGGCGCTTCGAAAGATACGTCTTTTAGGAAAATACGTTGGATTGCGAAGTTCTGTTGTGCGTCTTGTTGTGCTGCTTCAGCCATTTTCTTGTCCTTAAAAATTTAAATTAGGCTTTATTCACTATATTTGTCGAACAAAGCCCGAAAGTTTGTTGATTAGGTCAGCTTACTTTTTGCCTTTTACCAAAGGTAGGTTAGCTTCGCTCCAAGCCACTAGGCCACTTTTCAGCACGCTTACGTTTTCGAAGCCTGCTTTAACTAACAAATTAGCGCTTTCTTGAGCGGTTTGACCTGTCTTGCATACTACGATGATTGGGTCAGCTTTGCGGCTTTCAAGGCTACCTAAGTTATTTGATTTGATGTCTGACGGTAAAATGTGAAGTGCGTCAGTAATATGGCCCTTTTTGAACTCATCCTTAGTACGAATATCAACCACAACGCCATTTTCACGGTTAATCATGTGTGTGGTTTGCGCTGCAGTGATCTCTTTGTAGACTGCGTTTGATGTTTTGATTACGTTCGCAATGATGGCAACAACTAAGCCGATCCATACGATGGCTAAAATCATATTCTCTTGAACAAATGGCACTAACTCTTGCATATCTTGAACTCTTATTCGTTATTGGGCGAAAAATTATAGGGTAGGAGTATAGCGAGATTTGGAGTTTGGTGTACATAGAGATTTGAACCTTTGAACAGCATCAGCAGCAAAGTTTAACGATTTTTTTTGATTATATTTTCCGTTAGATAGATAATGGCCTCATTTACATTTTTAAATTTTAATGCGTAGTGTGGTTTTCGCTTTGTTACCAACGGGCGGTAGCTTGTTTGGTAGAGAGGCCTACACTGTGCATAGTCCATGAATCAAAATAAGTTAGGTTAGGGGTTTCTAGTGAAGATATTAGTCACTGGCGGTGCTGGTTTTATCGGTTCTGCAGTTGTTCGCTACATTATCAACAATACATCGAACAGCGTTATAAACGTTGATAAGCTCACTTATGCGGGGAACTTAGAGTCACTTGTCGATGTTGATTCAAATGAACGTTATGCATTCGAACAAGTAGATATTTGTAATCGTTCAGAGCTTGACCGTGTTTTTGCAGAGCATAAACCGGATGCGGTAATGCACTTAGCCGCTGAGTCGCATGTTGACCGCTCTATCACCGGTCCAGCTGCATTTATTGAAACGAACGTAGTTGGAACATATACGCTACTAGAAGCGACTCGTGAGTACTGGAATACACTGGAAGATCAAGCGAAAGCAGAGTTTCGCTTCCACCATATCTCTACAGACGAAGTCTATGGTGACCTTCCTCACCCAGACGAGGTTCCAGAAGGTGCTGAGCTACCAATGTTCTTGGAGACGACATCTTATGAACCGTCTAGCCCTTACTCTGCTTCAAAAGCATCAAGTGACCATTTGGTTCGTGCGTGGCTTCGTACTTATGGCCTGCCAACTATTGTCACTAATTGTTCAAATAACTATGGCCCGTACCATTTTCCTGAAAAATTGATACCACTTGTCATCTTAAATGCTCTAGAAGGAAAAGACCTTCCTATTTACGGTAAAGGTGACCAGATTCGTGACTGGTTGTTTGTAGAAGATCATGCTCGAGCGCTCTACAAAGTCGTGACCGAGGGTAAAGTCGGTGAGACCTATAATATTGGTGGTCATAACGAAAAGCAGAATCTTGAAGTGGTTAATACTATTTGTGACATCCTTGATACGCTAGTACCGAAAGAGAGCAAATACGCAGAGCAAATCACCTACGTTCAAGACCGCCCAGGTCACGACCGTCGTTATGCTATTGACTCATCTAAAATGCAATGTGAATTGGGTTGGACACCGGAGGAGACTTTCGAAACGGGTCTTCGTAAAACAGTTCAATGGTACCTCGATAACGCTAAGTGGTGTCAAAATGTGCAAGATGGTAGCTACCAACGTGAGCGCCTGGGTGTAGTAGCAGGAGATATGAAGTAATGAAAGGTATCGTATTAGCTGGTGGTTCTGGTACTCGTCTATACCCACTTACACGTGGTGTGTCGAAACAACTCTTGCCAATTTATGACAAACCAATGGTGTTCTATCCAATCTCGACATTAATGCTTGCTGGTATTAAAGATATTTTGATCATCACAACACCTGAAGATAACGCTGGCTTTCAGCGTTTGCTTGGGGATGGCTCTGATTTTGGTATTAATCTTGAGTATGCAATTCAGCCTAGTCCTGATGGCTTAGCTCAAGCTTTCATTATTGGCGAAGAGTTTATTGGTGATGACAGTGTGTGTTTGGTTCTGGGTGATAATATCTTTTACGGTCAGTCATTTTCACAAACCCTACAAAATGCAGCTTCAAGAGAGGCTGGTGCAACCGTTTTTGGCTATCAAGTTAAGGACCCAGAGCGCTTTGGTGTCGTGGAATTTGATGAAAACATGAAAGCGATATCTATCGAAGAGAAGCCGGAAAAACCAAAATCTAATTACGCAGTTACGGGACTGTATTTTTATGATAACCGAGTCGTTGAAATGGCCAAACAAGTGAAGCCGTCTGAACGAGGAGAGTTGGAAATTACCACGCTCAATGAAATGTATCTCAATGATGGTTCATTAAACGTAGAATTACTAGGTCGTGGTTTTGCGTGGTTAGACACAGGTACACATGAGAGCCTACACGAGGCATCCTCTTTCGTGCAAACTATTGAGCACGTACAAGGATTAAAGGTAGCTTGTTTGGAAGAGATCGCTTGGCGTAATGGTTGGTTGAGTGATGAGCAGGTCAAAGCATTGGCTAAGCCAATGATGAAAAATGAATATGGTCAGTATTTATCCCGTTTATTGCTTGAAAATAGGAAGTAATTGGAATGAAAGTGCTTATTACTGGCGGTGGTGGACAAGTTGCTAAAGTTCTTGTCAAGCAATTGGGTCATAAGCACCATTTGACTTGCTTTGATAGAAGCGAACTAGATATCACGAGTGAAGAGTCATTAGTTCGTTGCCTGTCGCTAATAAAGCCTGATGTTGTTATTAATACCGCCGCCTATACGGCGGTTGATAAGGCTGAAAGTGAGCCGGACTTAGCTTTTGATGTTAATGGAGAAGGTGTAAAAAAACTGTCTGGTATTTGCAACCGATTTGATTGCGTGTTGATACACTTGTCAACTGATTATGTATATGACGGTGATATTGAAGGTTTACACTGTGAAAGCGAAGAAGCCAACCCAAAAACAGTTTATGGGAAAAGCAAACTTCTCGGCGAAAGCTATATTCAAAAGGCTTGTAGTAAATATCTGATTATCAGAACTTCTTGGTTATTTAGTGATTATGGTAATAACTTCTTAAAAACAATATTTAAGCTACTAGAAAAAGGCAATAGTGTTTCAGTTGTTAATGACCAATTTGGTTCACCAACGAGTTGTTATAACTTAGCTTCTTTCATCGAAGAAATATTATTAACTCTCGAGGAAAATTCAAATGATGATATTTGGGGGGTATACAATTATTCTGATTCACCAGCAACAAACTGGTACGAATTCTCGAAGAAAATTGAAAAGGTGATGGATAAATGTACAACATCAAAAATAATACCGATACCCTCAAGTGATTATTGTTCACCTGCCGACCGTCCAAAAAACTCAAAACTGAATTGTAATAAAATATTAAGAGCATTTGGTTCAAAGAGTAGGAGTTGGGAAGGTGAGGTTGAACTTCTCGTCGAAAAATTATTAAAAGGTACAAAATGAAAGTTATTGACACAAATATAGCTGATGTAAAGATTATTGAGCCTCAAGTTTTTGGGGATGAGCGTGGCTTTTTTATGGAAACTTGGCAACAAAAGAAATTTGAAGAACTTGTTGCTCAGCGTACTTTTGTCCAAGACAATCATTCAAAATCATCAAAAGGGATTTTGCGAGGCCTCCATTACCAAACAGAAAACACTCAAGGTAAATTAGTAAGAGTAATTTCTGGAGAGGTGTATGATGTTGCGGTCGATTTGAGAAAGTCTTCTGAGACATTTGGGCAATGGGTTGGGGTTGTTCTATCTGCGTCGAATAACAGGCAGCTTTGGGTCCCAGAAGGTTTTGCTCATGGATTCTATGTTATGAGTGAAGAGGCCGAGTTTGTATATAAGTGCACCGATTACTATAATGCTTCAGCCGAACATTCACTGATCTGGAATGACTCAGAGATAGGGATAGAATGGCCTATTGCTAGCGACTCTAAACCGTTACTTTCAGAAAAGGATCGCAATGGTAAAGTTTTAGCAGAAGCAGAGGTTTTTGAGTAATGGCTACTTTTAGCGGCTCTCCAAAAGAGTCATTAAAGAGTCTTATCAGAAATAAAACACTGATTATTTCGCTAGTAAAGCGAGATGTTATTATTAGGTACAAAGGCTCGTTATTTGGTTGGCTATGGTCATTTTTAACACCGTTGTTCATGTTATCAGTATACACACTAGTTTTTGGAGAAATTTTAAAAGTTAAGTGGCATTCGGGGGGGAATGAGGTTCCTGGTCAATTTGCAATGTTACTTTTTGCTGGTTTAATAATATTCAATATGTTTTCTGAGTGTATTAATAGGTCACCAATTACCATATTATCAAATGTTAACTATGTAAAAAAAATAGTATTTCCTCTTGAGATTCTACCAGTAGTAACGGTTCTTTCTACCCTGTTTCATGCGGTTGTTAGCCTTTTGGTTTGGGTGGTTGTGTATATGATATTATTTGGATTCCCTCATAAAACCTTATTGCTTGCTCCTGTTACTTTAATACCTATAGTATTACTTGTATCAGGATTCTCCTTCATTCTTTCTGCTCTTGGTGTATTTGTCCGTGACATAAACCAAGTAGTTGGGTTGATATGTACAGGGTTAATGTTTTTATCTCCGATATTTTACCCGATAAGTTCCTTACCAACGCAATATCAGTTCATTGTTAGTCTTAACCCTTTGACTTTACCGATTGAAGAGTTTCGCAAGGTAGCTTTCTTTGGGGAAAATCCTGATCTCATATCCATTTCTATATACTTAGTTATTGCAATATTGATTAATTTTGTTGGATTTTATTTTTTCCAAAAGACAAGAAAGGCCTTTGCAGATGTCCTCTAATATTGCTATTGAAGTCAAAGATGTATCTAAGAGCTTTCAGGTTTATGAAAGGCCAATAGATAGGTTGAAGCAGTTATTTATTCCAAGGATCAAGAACTGTTTTGGTATGCAATCTACAACCTACTATCGAGATTTCGCGGCACTGAGCGGTGTTAGCTTCTCTATAAATAAAGGTGAGACTGTTGGTATTGTTGGTAGAAATGGTTCAGGGAAGTCTACCATTTTACAAATTATATGCGGAACTTTATCGGCAAACAACGGTGTAGTTTCGACCTGTGGGCGAATCGCCGCATTGCTTGAATTAGGCTCTGGGTTTAATCCAGAATTTACTGGGCGCGAAAATGTTTATATGAATGCAGCAATTCTCGGGTTATCTCGAGAAGAAACCAAAAAGAAGTTTCCTGCCATTGAACAGTTTGCGGATATCGGTGATTTTATTGACCAGCCAGTAAAAACTTATTCCAGTGGCATGGTTGTTAGGCTCGCATTTGCTGTTTCAATCAATGTTGAACCAGAGATACTAATAGTTGATGAAGCTTTAGCTGTAGGCGATGAACTATTTCAAAGGAAGTGTTTCTCAAGAATAGAGGAAATAAAAAAACAGGGGGCTACAATACTGTTCGTATCTCATTCAGGTTCCACAATCATTGAACTTTGTGATCGTGCTATTCTAATGGATAGTGGCGAAAAAATAGCAATCGGTAGCCCAAAAGAGATTGTGAATAGTTACCAAAAATTGCTTTATGCGCCAGAAGATAAGCAGAAAGAGATTAGAGAGGAAGTGATACGCTGCTCAAATTCTCAATCAACAGATACCCACACTCCAAAAGCCCAACATGCACAAGAAAAAGATGAGAAGGCTATTGAATTCTTGGACCCTAACCTGATTCCAGAAAGCACGATTGAATATGAAAGTCATGGTGCTATTATTTCATCGCCTAGGGTTTTAACTGAAGATGGCATCGAAGTAAATAACTTGGTAAGAGGTCGGTCTTACAAGTTTAGTTATCAAGTAGAATTTAATTCAGATTTCGATAATGTTCGATTTGGCATGTTAATTAAATCACTTTCTGGTGTTGAACTTGGAGGCTCTGTATCTTCGTCAGGTGACTCAGAAATAAAAGGAAGCCTAGGCGATAAAATCGATATTGAGTTTACATTTCAATGTCTGCTTAATCCTGGAGTATATTTCCTAAACTCTGGAGTATTAGGTAATGTCAATGGTATAGAGACATATATACACCGATTGATCGACGTATCTATGTTTAGAGTTATACCTGAAGTAGGTCTGTTGTCTACAGGAATTATGGACTTCAACTGTCGTTGTCAGCTGACTCGAGGGGGTAAATAAAGTGGCAAAGTCGAGATTACTTGTCGTCTTGGGCGTTCCTCGGAGTGGCACAAGTGCTATAACCAGAGCGTTAAAAGTTTTTGGAGCAAGTTTTGGTCAAGATTTGATTGAAGCGAAGCAGAATATAAATGATAAAGGCTTCTGGGAAGATAAAGCGGTACTTAACTTAAATGAAGACATCTTGAGGGCTCTGAATACATCATGGAGTAACCTAAAGCCAATAACAAAAGGTTGCTTTGACTCTGATGACTTCACGAAGTTTAAGGTTGAAGCTGAATCTCTAATTAAAGATAAAGTAAGAAATGGCAGGATCTTAGCATTAAAAGAACCAAGAATTACAAAGTTGTTGCCTTTCTGGGAAATGATATTCGAGTCTTGCGATATATCTGTTAGTTATGTAGTTGCTCTTCGCCACCCTTCAGACGTATTAAATTCTTTTGTCCGTCAAGAGAATATTATGGTAAGAAGCATAGATATTATACCTTCAAATGTCTATTTAATATGGTTGTCTTACCTAGTTTCAACTATACCGCTTTTCTTAAGCAAGTCTGATGTGATGGTGGTTAGCTATAATGATTTGCTGAATGATCCTCAAGGGATCGTTTTTTCTTTATCGCGTAAGTTAAATATTGATGTTAATGAAACTGAACTTGTGGAGTATAGCCAAAGCTTCTTAAGTAAAGGATTAAACCACGCTCAAGGAGGAAATAACCTTAGTGGTGAGTTTAATGAAATTATTATCGAGTTATATAATGTGTTGTTGGAAGTATCAAGAAATACAACGACTTCTTGTTCTCTGCAACAAATAAAAAGTTTAGAAAAAATTAAGTATAACTTCGATAATATTTCGTCTTTTCTATCGTTAACTGATAACTACAGGGAGGCTTTGTTTTCTGAAATTTGTGAAAATAGAAGTCTATCTGACGAGAACTCAGAAAAGCAACAATTGATTTATGATAATAATCGTTATATCGATGAGTTAAAAAGTAAAATTGAGTTGAACCACTCTGAAATTAAGAGTCAGAGAAGTGAGATTGAGATTGAGATTGAGATTCAGATAAGTAAAATTGAAACTCAAAGAAGCGAGATCGAGGCCAACAATCAAAGATTACAAGAGTGTAATGATGAAATTAGTCGGATTCTAAATTCAAAATCAATGAGAATCACTAAGCCTCTAAGGTTTTTGGTTGAGCTTTTGAATAGAGTGAATAAAAAATGAGATGCAGTAAAGAATCAAATGTAATGAAAAGAGCGGCTTTTTATCTTTTTTATGATAAGGATGGAATTGTAGATGATTACATTATTCACAAGTTAGCAGAACTAAGAAAAAGTACTGACTCTATTTTTGTCGTATCCAACTCAGCCCTTTCTATTTCTAGTCGAAATAAACTCGAAACAGTCTCTGATGTCGTATACTGCAGAGAAAATATTGGGTTTGATGTATGGGCTTATAAGGAGGCTTTAGAGGTTTTTGGTCAAGAAGCCTTGCTTGAATACGATGAAATAATCTTGTTGAACTACACGTTTTTTGGGCCTATTTTCCCATTCGAAGAAATGTTTGAGTGGTCTGAATCACAGGACATCGATTTTTGGGGTGTTAGTGATCATAAGCAAATGGTGCCTAATCCTTTTACTGGAGAAGGCGTTCTACCTAGACACATTCAATCTCACTTCATAGCAATACGAAGAAAATTATTTTCATCCCAAGAGTTCTTTAAGTACTGGGATGAAATGCCTATGATTAATTCGTATGTCGATTCAGTACTAATGCATGAGTCAAGGTTTACTGAGCATTTTCATTCAAAAGGTTATTCTTTTAATGTTTATTGTAACTCAGAAAATTACCCTTCAGATTACCCTACGTTTATAAATGTTGATCAAACAATAAAGGATCGGTGCCCTATATTAAAGCGTAGGTTATTTTTCCATGACCCTAACTGGTTAGATGTCAATTGTGTTGATTTAAACAAAGCGATTAGTATTATTGATGAAACCTCTGATTTTAATATGGATCATATCTGGTCTAATGTTTCTAGAACCACTAGTCCTCGCACGTTACTGACAAACGCGGAACTGTTGAAGGTATTTCCATCTGAGAGCACAGATGATCTAGACTGTAAAAAACGTATTGCAGTAATTGCACACATTTATTACTCAGATATGTGTGATGAAATCAAAGATTATTTGGATAATATACCGAGTGATTTCGACTTATTTATTACTACGGCTTCTGAAAAAGATAAGATAGAAATAGAATCTGTTTTTGAAAGTTACGTTAAAAATGTAGAAGTAAGGGTCGTTGAATTTAATCGAGGTCGTGATATATCATCTCTTCTTATTTCATGTAAAGACATAGTTCTAGATGGTCAATATGATTTGATATGTAGACTTCACTCGAAGAAAAGTCCACAGAATGGCTATAATAATTCACAATACTTTAAATATCACATGTACGATAATCTGCTTCATTCAAAAGGTTACGTTAAGAACCTATTGAATTTCATGATTAGAAATGAACAAGTGGGTATTATGTCACCAAGCTTAGTACACATAGGATACCCTACTATGGGACATTCATGGTTTGAAAATAAGAGTGTTTGTGAAAAATATGCTGAATTATTAGGTATCAAAGTTCCGTTTGATGAAAACACACCACATGCTGCTTATGGAACCATGTACTGGTTTAAACCTAAAGCGTTAAAGCGCCTTTTTACTTATGAATGGAAGTGGTCTGATTTCAATGAAGAACCTTTTCATGTCGATGGTTCCTTGTCTCATGCTATTGAACGATTGATTCATTATTGCGCACACAACGATGGGTACTTGGCATATAATACTTCGACAATCCGATCTATTGAAAAAAGCTACTTGAAGCTTGAGCATAAATATCAAGATATTATGTCTACACTTTCTAATGGTGACTTATTGTATCAAGTAAATAAGCTAAAAAATATGGATGATTTTGAAGAGAAAGTCGCTTGCTTATTAAATGAAAAAGAAATTCTTGAAAAGCAAATTAGTCAAATTAAGATGTCATCATCTTGGCGGTTAACTTTGCCAATTAGAAAGCTAAAATTGGCTATGTCTTTTTTTATTAATAAGATTAAAATATGAAACGAGTAATTTTCTATCTTTTTTATGATGAAAGTGGTATTGTCGATGATTATGTAATATATAAGTTGTCTCAATTGAGACAGTTTTCTGAAAACATAATTGTTATTTCAAACTCTCAACTAACGAGTAAATCGAAATTAAGTTTAGAGTCAGTTTCTGATACTCTAATTGTAAGAGAGAATATCGGATTTGACGTTTGGGGCTATAAAGAAGGACTAGATTTTCTAGGGGATAAAAAATATGCTTATGATGAAGCTATATTTTTAAACTATACTTTTTTTGGTCCTATCTATCCTTTTGAAGAGTTATTTAGCTGGTCAGAGTGCCTAAATTCTGATTTTTGGGGGATTTCAGATCATAAAGAGATAAATCCTAACCCTTTTACTGGTAAAGGTACTTTGCCACGACATATACAATCGCATTTTATTGCTGTAAAAAAGCGTTTGTTACACTCTGCTGAGTTTGCTCATTATTGGTCTAGCATGCCAATGATCCATTCATATCAAGACTCAATACTGCAGCACGAGTCTAAGTTCACAGACTACTTTTATAGGAAAGGTTACAGTTTTGATGTCTACTGTAATTCGGAAAATTACACTTCTGATTACCCGACTTTTATAGAGATCACTGAAACGTTGAAAAATAGGTGCCCAATATTAAAGCGGAGGCCATTTTTCCATGATCCTCTTTGGCTTGATCGAAATGCTATCGATCTCAGAGAGACTTTGAGGATAGTAAAGCAAGAAACAAACTATGATTTGGGTCTTATCGATAAAAACTTACTTCGAACAGTAAAGCCAAAGGATCTAGCAACAAATCTAACCCTTACTAAAATATTTGATACGCATTCTGAAGAATCAGTTGATCCAAGTGTCAATATTGCTGTTTTAGCTCATGTCTATTACCCAGAAATGATGGGAGAGATGCTTAGTTATATAGAGAATATCCCTACAGAATATGATTTATATATAACAACGGCTAAAAGCGAAAGTAAGCGCCAAATTCTAGATTATCTTTCTGGGGTGAGCCACCGTGCTACAAATGTTGAAGTTCGAGTAATGCACGAGAATAGGGGAAGGGATATCAGTGCATTAGTTATTGAGTGTCGCGATGTCGTTCTTGAAAAAAATTATGATTTGATTTGTAGGTTACATTCAAAAAAATCACCTCAAAATGATGTGAATCAGTCACTTCATTTTAAAAAACAAATGTATGATAACTTGGTTGTTAATCGTGCCTATACTTCAAAGCTGATTAACTTTATGACTAGTAATGACAACGTTGGCTTTGTTTCGCCTTCAATGGTACATGTTGGTTATCCTACACTTGGTCATAGCTGGTTTACGAATCGTCCTAAGGCGATGGAGATTGCTAGGCGACTCAAATTGTCAGTTCCTTTTGATGACTTTTCCCCTTTTGCTGCTTATGGAACCATGTTTTGGTTTAAGCCAGATTCGATGAAAAGGTTGTTTGAAGAAGAATGGAGTTGGGGAGAGTTTAATGCAGAACCTGGGCACAACGATGGCTCTCTTTCTCATGTTATTGAAAGGTTGATGGTTTACCTAGTTCATGACTCTGGATACATTAGTTACAATGCAATGTCATCTCAAATGGCTGAATTTAACTATGCGAAGTTAGAATATAAAGCTCAAAGGCTGCTTTCTAACTTTCCCGATGGTGATGTACATAAACAAGTCCACCTACTAGAATCAGGTGCAGGAATGTCTGTAGACAAAAACTTACCATTGTTCCGAAAATTAATCCGTGTTTGTAAGTATGACGTTATGGAAAACCATCCTAATTGGATTCCGAAGCTCAGAAAACCATATCATATTTGCGTAAAGTTATATTTAAAGTTAAGTGGGATATTCAAATGAAAATTGCAGTGACTGGTGCTAATGGTTACATCGGTAGAAATGTTGTTAAAGAACTTTTGAATTACGGTCATGAAGTCGTTTCAATAATATTTGAGGGGGAAAACCCCCATGAGTATTTAGGGGGCTCTTCTGTTGTCTATGCTGATATTTTTTCTATGTCAGATTCAATGATTGAAAAAGAATTCTCGGACTGTGATGCTTTGTGTCATCTTGCTTGGCAGGCTGGCTTTAATCACCAGGACCCTTCGCATATCCAAAACGTTGTAAAGCATTTTAATTTTGTTGACGGTGTTGCTAAGGTTGGTGTGAAAAATATTACGGTAGCCGGAACTATGCATGAAGTGGGGTACCACGTTGGTCCAATTGATGAGAATACTCCGTGTAACCCTTTAAACCCTTACGGTATTGCGAAAAACTTTCTCCGTCAATCGTTGCTTTGTGACGCTGGACGACAGGGATATAACTTGCAGTGGTTGAGATTTTATTACATCACTGGTGATGACAAGTATAGTAATTCTATTTTTAGTAAGATCTTGAATGCTGTCGAAGAAGGTAAGAAAACATTCCCATTAAATAGTGGTGAAATGCTTTATGATTTTATCGATATTAAATGTTTATCTGCACAAATTCGAGAAAGTATAGAGTCGGGTATACCTGGGGTTGTAAATTGCTCAAGTGGCGTACCAACTAGTTTGCGTACTGCTGTTGAGTCTTTTATAAAGGATAATAACTTAGATATTAAACCTGAATATAATGTATTTCCTTCAAGGCCATACGACTCGATGGCAGTCTGGGGAAAGAAATAGAAGCTATACTTTTATTTCTTAATCGGTTATTTTTTAGGATGTAACCTGTTGTTTACAGCGAGGGGAAACTCTCGAAAGAACTTACTAGGTCTTAATTTGATTTACAATATTCAAGCACTGAGAGGGATTGCTGCATTTTTAGTGCTTCTAATACACTTAATGTCAACACATCCATCAGTCAGTATCGGGAAATTACATCATCTGTTTGGTTGGGTAGGCCCTGTTGGCGTAGACATATTCTTTGTTATTTCTGGCTTTGTTGTAACGTTGTGTGCAAACAAAGCATCTGAAAGAAAAGACTTTAAGAACGCGTTCAATTTTATAATGAAACGCTTACTTCGAGTTTATCCTCTTTATTGGGTGGTTTTTATAGCTGCTTCTATTTTTGGTGCTAATTTATATTTATCACCTGAGTGGCTTCCTAAAGAATCGGAAATAAATTTGTTTTTTCTTTTAAAAGAAACAAACTATAAAGTAATGGCCGCGTGGACTCTACATTATGAACTGTACTTTTATTTACTTTTAGGGTTTGTTCTTATTTTAGCACCGGTTAATTTTTGGAAGTCAATTGCAGTTATTGCAGTTATCCAAATGGCAGTGTTCATCTTTACTAAATTGCATTGGTTGTCTGGGTATGAAAGTATATTATTCTCGAGTGGATTTTTGATAGAGTTTACTTTAGGTGGGATTATCGCTTTTCTTTTCAAAACTGGCCATATATATAAACCGAAGTTATCTTTGATTCTAGGTCTTATTCTTTTCTCTATAGCAATCTATAGTCATGCTAATTTTGCTGAAACATACTGGTCTATCGAGTGGAGAATATTTTTTGCTATATCTTCGGCATTTTTGATATATGGTTTTATCGGTCTTGAGGTAAAGGATAAATATGTGTTACCTAAGTTTATTCAGTCTCTTGGCGATTGTTCTTACTCTCTTTATGTGTGGCATCAATTTATTTTTGCATGCTTGTTTTATTGGTTTAGTCAGCTCTCTTTGATCCCAGAATCAAAATTACTATTGGTCTTAATGCTCTCTATGTGGATGCTAATAGCTCTGGCTGTCGGAAAATTAAGTTATACCTTTATTGAAAAACCAATAATGTCTTTGGCTAGTAGAAAGTTTAATTAGTGTTGTGAATGTGAGTTTGATGAGTCCAGAAAGTGATTTTTCAGTAGTAGTGTGTACCTACAGGCCTAATGCTTACCTAATTGAACAGCTTCACTCAATTAACTCTAGCATGCCTGGTATTCCGGTCACTATATTCGATGATAGTGAACAAATAGACGATACTTTGAGCTTAATAAAAGAGTCATCTTTATCTAATGTACGGGTTTTTCCTGGTGCGAAGCGCGGTTCTGCATGCGAAAATTTTGTTTATGGATTAAGTGCTATCGATTCTAAATGGGTCTTTCTATCAGATCAGGATGATGTTTGGGAAATGAGTAAAGTACAAGAGTACATGAATGTCATCCGTAACTTAGATTCTGACTTACCTCAAATTATATTCTCTGATGCCTCATTGATTGATGAAGCTGGTGAGGTTATCGATGATAGCTTCTTTAGATATCAAGGTTTGTCAGATAAGGTGCTAGAGAGTGATGATATTTTGTTCAGAAACTGCGTACAAGGAGCGACGCTTTGCTTGAACAACAAAATGTTAGATTTACTCAGAAATTCCTTAGATGGGGAGAGTGCTAGCCAACTTGCTATGCATGATTGGTGGATAGCTATCCTCTCGAGGTATTTGGGGAATTGGACCTTTATTGATAAGCCTTTAATTCGTTATAGGCAACACAGTGCAAATCTCGTAGGAGCGCAGAAGGAATCTAATGTGTTGTTAAATATACTAAGGAACCCTATTCGCTTATACAATAATGTTAGAAGCTTAAAGTGTCAATATAAGTTATGGACTAGAGTATCTGAACGGTTGAAAGTTTATAATAATGGTAAGCGAAACCTTTCGCCTCTCTCTAAATGCAAGTTAATTGCTATGAAGCTTATGTTGTAATTAAAGATAAATAGTGCTGCATATTTTTATTTTAATGTGCAGTGCTTTTCTCTAAAATATTTTTGAAATCCGTAAGGTGCATATATTTATGCTTAATGTCGAATTAATGGCTCAGATAAAACTTTATATCAAGTAAATACTTCCCATATGATACTATGAACTACTTTTAATATCGGGTTCAACGAATATTTTTTTGTGTGAAATATTTCAAAAGTAGGAATTACTTACCTCGATTTATTTTAAAAAGTATACTTTATATCGTAGTTAACTTTTTAATTTTTTGAATAACCAGTTGGTGCATCTAACAGAATTTGCATAATACATTCTTCATCGAAGTTATGGCAGCAGATATCAAGCTGTGTCAATAAAGGGTGCATTTCATTCCAACTGAGCATCTGCTCTTTTGCCATCATTATTTTCTGATGCCCACTACCTTCGACATTATCTCCGATCAAAAGCTCTTCATAGAGCTTTTCTCCTGGGCGTAACCCAGTGAACTTTATAGAAATATCACCTTCCTGTTGCTCCCCTTCAATATGTTCCTGCATACCCATGAGGTGAATCATTCTTTTAGCTAGGTCTAAAATCTTTACAGGTTCCCCCATATCCAGAACAAAGACCTGCCCGTTGTGCCCCATGGCACCGGCTTGGATAACAAGCTGAGCGGCTTCTGGTATCAGCATAAAGTAACGAATGATGTCAGGGTGGGTTACGGTTACTGGTCCACCTTTATTGATTTGCTTCTTGAATAGTGGGACAACGGAGCCAGAGGAACCCAATACATTGCCAAAGCGCACCATGGTGAAAGTGGTGGTATTTTGCTTATCGGCCAAGGCTTGAAGAACCAATTCAGCCATGCGTTTGGTCGCACCCATTACGTTCGTTGGTCTTACTGCTTTATCTGTCGAGATGAGCGTAAAGTTTTTCACACCTGTTTGGATCGCTGCTTCAGCACAAGCAAGCGTACCAAAAACATTGTTGCGAACACCCTCAACGATATTATCTTCTACTAAAGGAACGTGCTTATAGGCAGCCGCATGATAAACTGTTTCAACGTTATGCGCAGCCATCACTTTTTCCAAGCGGTTCTGCCTTTGAACGGAGCCAAGAATCGCAACAATTTGAGTATCGCTTTTTAAGTTTACCTTTGTAGAATTGAGTTCTTGATCGATCTTATAAAGATTGTATTCATTGAGTTCAAACAAAACGAGAGTTTTTGGCTTCTGAGAGAGGATTTGGCGACATAATTCAGAGCCGATAGAACCACCAGCACCAGTCACCATTACATTTTTGTTGGCTATGTTTTGTGCTAGAAGCGCTTGGTCTGGATCAACAGCTGCTCTACCGAGTAGATCGGCAACGTCAAGATCTTTCACTTCCGTTGCTGTCGCTTTACCTGCGGCTATTTCTTCCACGGATGGCACAGATTGCAGCGCTATAGGCCAGTGTGATAATTTCTCCACTAATCTCAAGCGCTCACCTTTATTGATTCCATTAATGGCTAAAAGTAGCTTTACCGGTTGATAAAGTGATTGGAGGTGTTCAAATTCACTTGGGTGGTGGACTTTAAGCCCAAATAATATTTGACCGGATTTTCTTATGTCATCATCTAACATAATGACTGGGTTGTATTCATCTCCTTGAATTAAAGCGTAGGCCAGATCTCTTCCGGTTGCACCAGCACCATAGATGAAAACATTAGGCTTTTTTCGCTTATACAGTTGATAGTATATTGTTCGAATTAATATGCGAGGTCCACCTAAAGCAAGAGTTGCTAAACCAGCGTATATAAACGGTACACTTCTAGGTATGAACGTTTGAAAGAAAAAACCACAGAGGACAAGTGTTAGTGTGGATACAAATACACCAAGAAAAATATTCCCAACGGCAGGGAGCATCATATACCGTAGTACAGCTCGATACATACCTAGCTTCATAAAACTCAATATAGTAATAAGAACTGTACAGATTAGAGTAATGACTTCGTCTAAACCTGAAGAGAAGGTAATAGTGCCAAGCCTTAGCGCAATACTCAGGTAGAGTGATATTGTTATTGCACAAATATCATACAGCACACTAATTAGTCTTTTGTTAGAGCGTTTTGCATTGAGGAGAGTATAGATAGGTCTTAGCATTGTGGTGTTGTTAGGAGGTAAACTCCATCCTGGTTGTTTTTCTTATGGAGCATAAGGTTATGGGTATAGTATATTGGGATTTTTGATTTGTTGCTAGTTGGTATCTAGCCGATTGTGAGCTTCTTAAGGAATTCTAGGTATGAAAGTTTGTGTGCTGTTAGCTGTGTGTAATGGTGAGACATATTTAAGAGAGCAGCTTGAGAGTATCTTGCACCAGAAAGAAGTAAGTGTTGATGTTTATGTCTGCTTAGATAGCTCTCAAGATTCGTCACAGAGCATATTATCTGAATATGCTACTCGTTATCAAAATATCATTTTGCACTCACAAGATATTAAGTTTGGTAGCGCAGGACAAAACTTTTTATATATGCTTAAAACAGTAGATTTTTCATCTTATGACTACATTTGTTTTTCCGATCAAGATGACTATTGGTTGGATGGTAAACTACATAACGCTATAAAGAAGATTAGAAGCTCTAATGCTGATGGTTATTCAAGTAATGTAACTGCGTTTTGGGAAAATGATCGACAGGTTGATATTCGTAAGAGTTACGCTCAGGTGTACTTTGATTACATATTTGAATCTTCAGGTCCCGGCTGCACTTTTGTGCTTACTTATGAATTAGCACATGACATTCAGTCTTTTTTAGAAAGTGCCGGGGATAAAGTCAAAGATATCTGGTTGCATGACTGGTTTTGTTATGCCTATGCTCGAAGCAATGATTATAGTTGGGTAATTGATCAATCTAGCTATCTGCTTTACCGCCAACACGATAGTAATTCTGTTGGCGCGAATGTTAATTTTGGTGCTAAGTTCTCGCGCTTAAGAGAGGTCTTAAACGGCTCGGCTTTAGACAAAGTTATGTTACAGAGTGACATACTTGGTATTAATGCAGAACTACCAGTAAAACTACTGAAAAATAACACTGTTTTTTCATACTTTAGACTTGCACTACTAGCTTCTAAATGTCGAAGGAAACCTTCGGAAAAGGTTTTCTTTTTCTTTGTTATGATTTTGTTGGGAATTAAGAGACTAATGAAGTGAATAAAATATTGTTAACAGGTTCTTCTGGGTTTATAGGCTCTCATTTTTTGCAGAATTGCCCACTACCAATAGTGAGTGTTAAGAGGTCTGCAGAAAAAAACTCAACGAGTGATACTTTTTATATCACCTCTTTAGATCAAGGAACATCTTGGTCTGGTGCGTTCCGAGGAATAAGTACAGTTGTTCACTTGGCTGCTGTTGCCCACTCAAAACGTTGTTCTATTCAATCTGTTTATGATGTAAATGTTGAAGGAACTGTTAACTTAGCAAAGTCTGCTGCTCATGCAGGGGTTAAGCGTTTCATTTTTTTGAGTTCTATTGGTGTTCTCGGAGGGTATACAGAGAAGGGGAATAAATTTTCAAAAAAATCCCCTGTTCAAGCAGGTAATACTTATACTAAATCAAAGTTGGAAGCTGAAAAAAGACTTAGAGATATAGAGAAAGATACTGGTATGGAAGTGGTTGTTATTCGTGCGCCGCTAGTTTACGGCCCAAATGCCCCTGGTAGTTTTTCTCAGCTCAAGAAATTGGTGAGTATAGTACCGCTTTTACCATTTGGTTGCATCGACAACCGAAGAGATTTCATATCCGTTGATAATCTTGTTGATTTAATTTCTTGCTGTAGCCAACACCCTAATGCAGCAGGGCAAACATTTCTCGCGTCAGATGATTATACATTGAGTTTACGCCAGTTTATTTCGTATATTGCTGATGGTCTGGAAAAAAGGTGTATCCAAATTCCAATACCTGTTTTTGTATATCAGTTTCTGGCACAGCTATTTAAAAAGCACAAGTTAATGGAACAATTGGTTCTTAACCTTGAAGTTGATATTTCGGATACGAAAAAAAGCCTTAATTGGATTCCACCTTACCACCCACAGTACACTATGGGGCAACTAAAGAGAGGTCTTAAATGATCAGACTAATTGATTTCTTTCTTGCATTGTTTGGCCTGCTGTTCCTTTGGCCTGTTTTTGTTGTCATTTGTATTCTTGGTTACTTTGACACAGGCTCTCCAGTCTTTTTTCAAACTCGAGTAGGGCGTAACAAAAAGCCATTTACCTTAGTGAAATTCCGCACTATGCCGGTAGAAACACAATCAGTGGCAACTCACTTGGTGGGGGCGAACTCAGTGACTAAATTGGGTGGGTTCTTACGCAAGACTAAGCTGGATGAACTACCACAGTTATACAACGTCCTGAAAGGCGAAATGAGTCTCGTTGGCCCGCGACCATGCTTATTCAACCAGCAAGAGCTCATCGATGAAAGAGAGTCGAGAGGCGTGCTGGCGGTAAGCCCCGGTGTTACGGGGTTGGCTCAAATCAATGATATCGATATGTCGACACCTAAGCTACTTGCTGAGTGGGATAAGCGTATGCTCGATACACTGAATGTTAAACTTTACTTCCAATACATCATTCAAACAGTGTTAGGCAAAGGCTCTGGCGATAGAGTTTAATTAACAGTGGTTTACGCTCTCTTATAATCATAGGTACAGGCCTGTGCGTTATACCAACATAGCTTTGTTGACCTACACCATAACCTCTAAGGTCATTTTTATGTGACGCTATTTCCTAAATAATGCTTTATAAGGTATTGCTTATGATTTACTCATTTACTTGATTGTGGTTATTATCTATCATGATCAATCAGTTGTTTAAGCTGAGCAACTGATTGAGGGTGTGAAAATCATCCTCTACATATAAACGTTTATATCAATGGAAATCATTATGAAAAAAATGGCTCTAGCAGCTGCATTAGCAGTTAGCTTCTCAGGTGCTGCATTTGCAGCTGAAGAAACTGCAGCAGCTGGTTCTAGTACTGGTACGGCTGCAGGCACTGGTGCATCTGCAGCAGCAGCTGGCACAGCAACAACAGTTGCAGTAGCGACAGCAGCAGTAGCGGCAGCAGCAGCTGTAGCGGTTGCTTCTAACGAAAGCGGTGCAACAACTACAACAACTACTCGATAATTTTTGAGTAGGCGTTTAAAACCATTTTATGTGAAAGCATAAAGTGGTTTTTTTATATCTAATTGATTAATTTTCTATATTGGACAGCAGCAACAAGAATGCTAGGAAGCAGAACTCGCCATGCTTAAACCTCTAATCATATCTCTTGGTCTTTTTCTTGCTGGTTGTTCTCAGCAGTTTCAAGACGTTAACTCTACTTTTGATGAAGCCTTTTTTGGAAGCTCTGATGTTGAGCTATCCAAGGAATACATTCAAACCTTACCTTATTCCAGCATTTATGCGGAAGTGAATGACCAAGGTAAAATCTTCATGGTCTTAGCGTATGTCGATGAAAACCCGCAAACGGGCGCAGAGCAGTTAAAGTGGATGTCTTCTGACAAAGCGATGATCGTCACTGAAAATGGACGTATCGTACAAACGCTATTGCTTCCTTACGAAAACCTCTCTGGTTTGGTATTCCAACCGTTGGATGCATTCTCTTCTGCAAACAGCTCGTCACCAGATTCTTCTTATGCGTTTGATGTGTCAGCGAACCCCGGTGCCCAAAAGTGGCAAGCGGTTTACGATTGGCAACCCAACTATCGATTCGGCTATAAAGCAAATATCACCCGAACGTATGCGGGAAATGAAACGGTCGAAACACCGTTAGCGTCTATCGATACTAAGAAGTTCCAAGAAAAGATTAACTTCCCTATGTTAGAGCAAGAGATCACCAACGAGTATTGGGTCGACAGCAAAGGCAAAGTGGTCAAAACCATACAGTATTTAGGCCCTGATATGACAAGGCTTGAGTTAACCGTCCTTAAGCATTATCAAAGCAATTAACGAACAGGGTAATGAACTAAAATGATGAATTATATTAGTCACGCATCAAAAATGAGGGGGCGTCGGTTGCCCGTAGTGAGAGCTCTGTTAATTATGAGCGCTTTGTTTGCTTTGAGCTCCGCTTCTGCGGCTTCTAATTTTGTTACACCTGATGGCTCTTCTTTAGTAAAAACAACAATCGAGCTTCCTCTTCAAGGTGTGACGCTTGAGTATAAAGCTAATGTTCGACTACTTCAGGTATTAGACGACGCGAATGCTAGCGGCAGTATTGGTTACTTCCCCCTTTCAGCTCAACTGTTTGATAAAACCAATACTGAAGCTAACAAATCTAATAAAGATATCGAAGCCAAAAAGCGCAATGTATTTAATCAACTTGACGCTTTCTCGGTAGAAGAGCCAGAAGCAAAACTGGTAAAGCAACAATTAGCTTCTTTCCAGTATCTCAATCGAGTTTTTATTGAATTAGACCGTAATGCGGTTATCTCGCAATCAGATAAGAACCCGTTACTTGTTTCAAGTTCAAATACTAATAAGCCGTCGCCTGCTGCCATAAAAAGAGCGTCGACCAGTCAAGCTCAAGCATTTTCTCTGTACTTACCACAACGACCAACGTCCATTCAGTTAATGGGTGCAATGAAAGAGTCGGTAACAATGAATCTGATTGAGCATGGAACCTTGAATGATTATCTCGATGCATTACCGAACGGTTTTATTGGTGAATCAGCGGATAAAAGCGTGGCGTATGTTGTTCAGCCAGACGGTGTGGTGCAAACCATTCAATACGCTTACTGGAACGAACAACCGGTTTACCTAGCACCAGGTGCCATCGTATTTATGGCGTTTTACTCTTTGCCATCGGAATACTCAACGTTGAACCAAGATATTGTCGATTTGCTACGTCATAAGGTTGGCTTGTAATGCTGAAACAGAAATCATTCCCTCTATCGGCAGTGTGTACATCGGTTACCTGCGCTCTGTTAATTACTAATAGTGTTCCGACAAGAGCAGAAATAACCATTGATTCCTCTTCGATTCGAGCAGAAAAATCATCATTCGACGACACAGAATACAGAACATCGCAAATGAACTTTGGTGGTGTTGGCTTAATGCAAATGCCGACAGGACGAATGGCACCAGAAGGTGAGTTCAACTTTAGTGCTTCGTTTAACAATGAGTACTATTTTTATAACGTGAGCCTGCAGGTGATGCCTTGGCTTGAAACCACCATTCGTTATACACAAGTACAAGATCTGCTTTATAGCGGAGGCGCAGACCAAGATTGTTCTCAAAACTCATTCAGTGGCTGTACCAAATACACAGATAAAGGCATCGACTTTAAACTGCGCTTAATCGAAGAAGGGTACTACTTACCAGAAGTGTCGGTAGGTGTGCGTGACTTCGGTGGTACAGGCTTGTTTGATGGTGAATTTGTCGCGGCAACCAAGCGTTTTGGCCCTATTGATTTTACCTTGGGCATGGCTTGGGGATACATGGGCACCAGTGGCAACTTCACTAACCCATTGTGTAAAGCCAGTGACAAGTATTGTGAACGCCCGTCTGATTTTAAAGGCAATGGCGGCAGTGTCGATTTTGAGCGTTGGTTTAAAGGCGATGCTGCGATTTATGGTGGTTTTGAATATCAAACCCCTTATAAGCCGCTAACCTTGAAGCTTGAGTACGATGGCAACGATTACTCTCAAGATTTCCCAGTAGTACGTGGCGGTGTCGACATGACACAACACACGCCATGGAACGTGGGTGCTGTGTACCGTTTCACCGATTGGGGCTCAGCGAAAGTGAGCTATGAGCGAGGCGATACCTTAACCCTTGGCTTTGATCTCTCGACTAACTTCAATGAAATGTATTCTGTGTGGCGAGATACTGAAACAGCAGAATTACGCCCAAGCGATGTCAACACGGTTGACGATATTGACATGGTAGCCCTCGCGGAAGAGCTAGAAACGATCGCTGGCTACGAACAAGCGCAAATCTTGGTCGACGATAATAGTATTGTGGTAAAGGGCACTCAGGTTAAATACCGAGACAGAGATATCGCCCTTGAGCGCGGTGCGACCGTGATTGCCAACGCGGTGCCAAGTTACATTGATACTTACAAAATAATCGAAAATGATAAATCGATGGAGCTCACCGAGACAACGGTAGATGCTCAAGCGTTCAAAGCGGCGGCTAACAACAGTTATCTCAATGCTCAAACCAGTGATGCAACTTATACTCACGAATTAGAGCGTAAGAAACCCGTGATTTATCATGATGGGCGTGAACGATTCGACGTGTCGATTTCACCAAACCTAGCTCAATCATTCGGTTCAGCTGAGAACTTCTACTTATACAGTTTGGGTTTATACACCAATGCTTCGTTTTGGGCGTTAAACAATGTCGAACTGTCGGGCTCTCTTTACGTTAACTTAATTGATAACTACGACAAGTTTAATTACGAAATCCCATCAGATGGCACTGACCAAACGCCAAGAGTAAGAACCTTATTCCGCTCTTACGTTGATGATCCGGTTCGTTTAGACCGTTTACAACTGACGTGGTTTGAAGACTACGGCAGCGGTATCTACACCCAAGCCTACGGTGGTTACCTAGAGAGTATGTTCGCGGGTGTGGGAGGAGAAATTCTGTACCGTCCATTTAACCAAAACTGGGCTATTGGCGCAGACATGACCGCGATTAGCCAACGAGACCCTGAAAGCTGGTTTGGTACGTTTGATCAAGAGATCCAAGTCAACCCTGACGACAGCAGCCGAACGTACAAAGTGATCGATAAAGGCACGACGGGCTTTATCACCGGTTACTACACCCCACAATGGGACTTCTTGAGCGATACCTTATTGAAAGTCGGTGTCGGTAAATTCCTTGCGGGTGATATCGGTACTCGTGTCGACTTCTCTAAGCAGTTCAAGAGTGGCGTTATTGCCGGTGCGTTTGTCAGCTTAACCGACATGACAACTGAAGAGTACGGTGAAGGCAGCTATACCAAAGGCTTCTACGTGTCGATTCCGTTTGATTTAGTCACCGTAAAACCAAGCTCAAGCCGCGCTGGCTTCACCTGGTTACCGATCACACGTGATGGCGGACAAGTGCTGAACAAACAATACAACTTGTTCGATCAAACCGACGCGCGTTCACCTTGGTTCCAAAGACCAAGTAGCGTTAAGTAGAGCTGAAAGTGCAGTATCGAGATACGAGTAAGCGGGATGCGAGGAGCGGGGAAGAGTAGTATCGAGATTCGGTAACCGAGTTTTGAAGAGCTTTAAAGTAGGTGAGAGTAATTAAGCCTGCGAAGAGCTTAGCTTTTGGTTCTCCCCCTTGAACGCCGTTCGTTTTTGAGCGGTGATATTCATCAAAGGGGGATGTTAATCTATGTGTTACTAACCCCTCCCAGCCACCCGTCACGGCTTTACGTGCTCTTGGCTCTTCGTTTACTCATATCTCGCTACTCTCATCTGCTCTTTAGCTCTTCGCATCTCGTTTACCTGAATCTCACATCTGCTCTTACCTACATTTAAAACCATTCAACTAGGTTGATAATAACCACAATTTGTGGATAATGCTTACGGATTAAACTAACCGTATGCAAGTGCACTTTTTGCTACGTTTTAGACAAAATACGCCTATTCAAATTCCATATTGATAGGGGCAGATTAACTACGCAGTGTGATGTCGCGGAATATCAAGGGGCGGTAGCGTTCCTATCTTTGATGTTAAAATGGAAGTGAGGTCACGGTAATGGCTCTCCTTAACTCTCTTAAATACTGCGTAGCTGATAAAATTGCCTGTTCTAACTTCTTTGGGTGTCCTTTGGGATATCACGACACATTCCGTTTCTATGACTTGGTTAACATGAAGATTAATAAAAATCGTCTCCTTTTAGCGCTCCTTCCTGCATTGCTTGCAGGGTGTACTACTCCAGGAACTCACCTTTCTACTGGCAACAAGAATGTGATTCAGCCTTCAGAGGAACAGCGAGAATCTGATATCTCTGATGTGGTTAACCTTTACCCACTGACAGCGCAATCAGTATCGACCTACCGAAATGAATCTTTATCGGTTTCACAAGCTAACCCGACGCTAGATATTGATATTGCAAAGTATGAATACCAGGTGGGTGTCGGTGACATCTTAAACATCACCATTTGGGATCACCCTGAACTGACGATTCCTGCGGGCTCCTACCGCAGTAGCACCGAAGCAGGTAACTGGGTTCATGCAGACGGCACCATATTCTATCCGTATATTGGTACTGTTGAAGTGGCAGGCAAAACGGTACGCGAAGTTCGCGCTGATATTGCAAATCGCTTAGCTAAGTACATCGAAAGCCCTCAAGTTGATGTGAACGTAGCGGCTTTCCGCTCTAAGAAAACTTATATTACTGGTGAGGTGTCTAAACCTGGTCAGCAGCCAATCACTAATATCCCATTAACATTATTGGATGCCGTGAACCGTTCTGGTGGTTTATCTGAAGATGCCGATTGGCGCAATGTTTCATTAACCCGTAACGGCGTGGAAGAGAACCTTTCTCTTTATGGTTTGATGCAGCGTGGTGACTTAACGCAAAACCGTTTACTGCAAGCCGGTGATATTGTTCACGTACCTCGTAACGACAACCAAAAAGTATTCGTGATGGGTGAAGTGAATGACCCACAACTGCTGAAGATCGACCGTGTTGGCATGAGCCTAACCGAAGCACTCAGTAACGTTGGTGGCATTAACCAGCTCACTGCCGATGCAACGGGTGTGTTTGTTATTCGAACTTCAGATGACAAATCAGAACGCATGGCAGATATCTACCAACTGAATATGGAAGATGCGTCAGCGTTAGTGATTGGTACCGAGTTTGATTTAAAACCTTACGACATTGTTTATGTCACCGCTGCACCAATCAGCCGTTGGAACCGTGTTATCGGTCAGCTTGTACCAACCATCTCTGGCTTCAACGACCTAACCGAAGGCATGTTGCGCGTTCGTAATTGGTAATAAATTCAGATTTAATAATCAGGTTGCATGTTGCGTGTAACCTGATTTTTTACATCTAAAAGTAAACTCGGCTTACAAACTCGTTTAATTAATAATTAAGCTCAGCTTATAAGCCCATTACAGTTAGAAATTAGATATGTTTAATAAAATTTTGGTGGTGTGCGTAGGCAATATTTGTCGCTCACCGACTGGGGAACGTGTTCTTCAAAAGCTGCTTCCTAACAAAGAAGTGGCCTCTGCTGGCATCGCTGCTGAAAAAAGTCGTTTAATCGGTAAGCCTGCAGATGAAACAGCGATTTTGATTGCAGCTGAAAATAGTGTCGATGTTGAAAATCATCAATCTCAACAAGTCACACCGCAGCTTTGTGCTCAGTATGATTTGATATTGGTGATGGAGAAGGGCCATTTAGAAGCGCTGACTCAAATTTCACCGGAAGCGCGTGGAAAAACCATGCTATTTGGCCAGTGGATTGGTCAAAAAGATATTCCCGATCCGTATCGTCAAAGCCGCGAAGCATTTGAACATGCTTATCAGTTGATTGATGAAGCAGCCCAAGCTTGGGCAAGAAAGCTGTAATTAAAATTTAGATAAACTATCTAGTTAAGCTTTAGATACGTCCGGTTAAGCTATGATGCATAGCTATTAATAGCTATGATGCATAGCTATTAATAGAATCAAATAAAAGAGAAGCATACAAGCCGTATTTAACTTCTCTTCAAAATACTAGTTTAGGAAGTAGCAATCTGATGACAACACAACCATCTCAGCAATCGCATACAGATAACTCTGATGAGATCGATTTAGGAAAACTGCTTGGCATTCTACTGGACGCTAAATGGCTAATCATGCTGACCACATTTGCTTTTGCTGTGTTTGGTATTGCTTTTGCTCTGCTTTCAACGCCGATATACAAAGCGGATGCACTGATTCAAATTGAAGAGAAAAGCTCTGGCGGCATTTCATCGATGGTCGGTGACATGGGCGAATTGTTCTCTCAAGAATCTTCTGCGACGACGGAAGTTGAGATCATCAAATCTCGTATGATCTTGGGCGAAACGGTTGATAAATTCAATTTAACCACCGTAACCTCTCCAAACTACGCACCGATCGTGGGTAAAGGTTTTGCTCGCTTAACTGGCGACATCAACCATATCGCCGTGAGCCGCTTTATTTTGCCAAGTTATGCGAGCGGTTATGCACACACGATCCAGATCCTCGATGCTGAGCAGGGTACTTACCAATTAGTTCGTGATGATGAGCGCATTATCTTGCAAGGCAAAGTGGGTGAGCTAGCAACAGCAGACGACTACAGCTTGTTTGTGGCTGGTTTTGAATCACACAATGGTTTCGAGTTCTCTATTGCGAAACAAAGCCGACTAGAAGCGATCGAATGGCTGAAAAAATCGTTGTCTTTGTCTGAGCAAGGCAAGCAGACTGGCATTTTGAAGCTGAGCTTTGAAGGTGAAAACAAGCAGCAGATCTCTGAAATTCTTAATCACATTAGTCAGATCTACTTTTTACAGAACGTGAAGCGTAACTCAGCAGAAGCAGAGAAGAGCCTAGAGTTCCTAGAAAGCCACCTTCCAGGTATTAAATCTGAGCTAACTGGCTATGAAGACGTACTAAACAATTACCGCCAAAAGAACGAATCGATCGACTTGGGTTTAGAAGCACAATCAACCTTGAAGGTAATGGTAGAGCTTGAAGCGCAATTGAATGAACTGACGTTTAAAGAGAGTGAAATCAGTCAACGCTTCACTAAAGATCACCCAGCATACAAAGCTCTGCTTGATAAGCGTAAAACACTATTAGGTGAGAAAGAACGCCTAAACAAACAAGTACAAAAGCTACCAAAAACACAACGTGAAGTACTGCGTATGACACGTGATGTTGAAGTAAACCAACAAATCTACATCCAGTTACTAAACAAGGTTCAAGAGCTAAGCATTATTAAAGCCGGCACGGTCGGTAACGTTCGTATTCTGGATGATGCACAAGCGTATGCTCGTGCAGTAAAACCTAAGAAGCCTCTCATTGTTGTATTAGCAACGCTATTAGGTGGCATGCTAAGTGTCGCGTTTGTGTTAGTAAAAGCAGCGTTCCACCGTGGTGTTGAAAACCCAGACCAAATTGAACAAATTGGCTTGCCAGTATATGCGGCGGTACCAAAATCTGATTTACAAATCGAGCTGACCAACCGCTTTAAATCGAAGAAGATGCAAACCAAGGGGACTCAAGCACTGCTTGCCGAATCGAACCCTGCGGATCTTTCTGTTGAAGCACTGCGTGGCCTTCGCACCAGCTTGCACTTTGCAATGCTCGAAGCGAAAAACAATATCTTGATGATCTCTGGCCCTGCGCCAGGTATTGGTAAATCTTTTATCTCGACCAACTTTGCCGCAGTAGCCGCAAAAACAGGCCAGAAGGTGCTATTGATTGATACGGATATGCGTAAAGGTTACCTACAACAAAGCTTTGGTGTGAAATGGGACAACGGCCTTTCTGATGTATTAAGCAGCAAGCAAGAGTTCGCTCAATCAGTAAAAACGACACCAGTAGAAAACCTCGATATCATTACTCGTGGCCAAGTGCCACCCAACCCATCTGAACTGCTGATGCACCCACGCTTTGCCGAGCTTATGGAATGGGCATCAAAAGAGTATGATTTGGTGATTGTCGATACCCCACCAGTTCTTGCGGTAACCGACCCAAGCATCGTCGGCGCCTTCGCTGGCACCACACTAATGGTGGCGCGCTACGGTCAAAACACCATTAAAGAGATCGATGTGGCTCGCAACCGTTTCGAACAATCGGGTATCGAAGTGAAAGGCGTTATCTTCAATGCCATCGAGAAGAAAGCATCAAGCTCGTATGGCTATGGCTACTACAACTACGTATATTCGAGCGACAAGAAATAAAGAAAGCAGTAACGAGATGCGAGTAACCGGGTAAACGAAGAGCAGAAAGGCAGATACAAGATTCGAGTGGCGGGATACGAAAAGCGCCACTCGAATCTGCTCTTCATCTCTTCGCATCTCGCTTACCCGTTACTCGTATCTGCTCTTGGTCACCCGCATCTACTTCTTCACCACCCCACCCGTTAAACACAAGCCAATCACCGCTAACACCGGATAGCCAAACGCTTCATTTGTCATTTCCCCCTACGGTTTCCAGTCGTAGCCGAGCATACAGCCCAGAATCACCATTACTACATAAGGAATGGTGAACAACAATCAAAGCTTCGTTTCGCTGTATCGCAATGGCAATATTTTTATTGATATAGAAAATCGTTACTTCATCGGGATCCAGTTTCTGCAAGGCGTACAATGCTTTCGCTCTATCAACGCATGGTCAGAGGCCTACCCCAATAGGGTAAATTTCAAACTGGCTAATATGCACTTACTTTGCTAGAATGCGCAGCAAGTTAAAACCGTATGAAAACCGCATAAAGCGAACAAATTGTGATTATTGCCTGTAGGAGCCAAACCTAAGGGCGGTAGCGTACCTAGGGAAAAATCATCAACGTGCCCATGTTTAAAGGCTTCGTGGCTTGTTAGGCACTCTATTTTTCAATATGGTTAGCTAGTGCCATCACATAATTGATAATTAACCGATGATCAATTTGTAGATCACTTTCAGTGTTTTCTAATACCTCCCTAGAAAAATTGGAGGTCCAACAGTGAGTAACCAACACCCATTTATGCATTTTGATGTCATCCCAGATTACAGGGCAAGATCATGAAAAACCCATATGGAATAAGGGGTAGCGTGAAGTGATGTTTCCACTAATTTGTACACTGAAGTCACAATAAATTCAATACATTCAAGATCGATTTGATGATCAGATTTAGGTGTGATCATATACTGTTTTTTAACAGCAGATATTTAGCCTAATGAGTGGATTAAGCCTTTTGGACCATATTTCAGTTATTCGAGACCCTCGCCAAGCTTGGAAAATAGAGCACACGCTAACCGACATTATCTTCTTAACAATTGCAGCAGTGATTGCTGGTGCTGAAGGTTGGGAGGATATTGAAGATTTTGGTGAAGATAACTTGGAATGGCTTAGACAGTATGGTGATTTCAAACAAGGCATACCAGTACACGATACCATTGCCCGAGTTATTAATCTTATTTCCGCCAAGCAACTGCAACGATGCTTTACTGCGTGGATGAAAGACTGCCATGAGGCGACAGAGGGTGAAGTGATTGCTATCGACGGCAAAACTCTCAGAGGCACATACAACAAAGACAAGCGTTGTGGTGCAATCCATATGGTTAGTGCCTTTAGTGCGGCAAACCAAGTTGTACTAGGACAAGTTAAGACTGCGGATAAAAGCAATGAAATAAAAGCGATCCCTGAACTGCTTGAAATGCTTTCCTTGCGAGGTTGTTTAGTGACGATTGATGCTATGGGATGCCAGAAGGATATAGCTGAAAAGATAGTCGCTCAAGATGCAGATTACCTCTTAGCGGTAAAAGGTAATCAAAAACGATTGGAGCAAGCGATTAGCCAAGTGTTTAATTCTAGTATGATTAATAGTTTTGAAGGTGATAAATACGTCACTCAAGAGAAAGGGCATGGTCGTACAGAAACGCGTTTGAGTATGGTTGTTCACAATACAGATTTCTTAGGCGATATAGCGTTTGATTGGGCTGAACTCTCCACCATAGGTATGGTTGTTTCAATTCGCCAAGAAGGTGATAAGCCAGCAGAAACAATGCAAATCAAGCACTACATAAGCTCAGCAAAACTAACGGCTAAAGCTTTACTAGAGAGCACGCGAGCACATTGGAGCATTGAAAGTGTGCCGCAGGCACTGAAGTTAGCAGCATAAGGAGATGCTATGACTTAAGGCATAAGCTCAGGAAGAGATGGTGGCAGGCCCACCGAAGTCTGCTGTCGGAAGCTGGCTTCAAACCACTCCAAGTGGCTGTAGTTAAGAGCTATGGTCATGAGCGTTGGAGTCAAAGTGCGAACGAAAGTTCGGCAGGTACGATATAGAGAGACGAGTTAACCCGAACCCATGTGGACGCGTCGTAATCCAGAGACTGACATCAAAACCAAGGGCGTTTCTATCTCTTGGGACAAGTCTATGAGTAAACTCCGAATGCTGCATAGACGGTGTCCGGCGTATAGTGGGCGTGAATCTATATCAGGCTCTTTTTGGGAACTGCGGGAACCAGTCGTTGTGATGCCTAAGGAAGACATACAAGCCACTGAATTGGCGAGTATTAGAGTACCGACGCACAGCACTGGGACGGAGCTATCTGTAGTAGTGAGGAAACAGCTGTAATGGTTGTGGAGCGAAGGGGTAGCGTTAGGCCGTCGTTAAGTTCTGCCCAACTGACAATAAATCAGGAGGAGGCAGAGGTTAAGACAAAACAATTCAACATTTCAAAATGGCAAGTAGTCAACGCATACAAGTTGGTGAAAGCAAATGCAGGCGCGGCAGGGGTTGATAATGAAACACTGGCCGATTTTGACAGGAACTTAAAAGGAAATCTCTATAAAATTTGGAACCGATTGGCATCGGGAACCTACTTCCCTCCGCCAGTACTGGCTGTAGCCATTCCAAAGAAAGCCGGAGGCGAGAGGATACTTGGTATACCAACCGTCAGTGACCGCATCGCACAGATGGTGGTCAAACTGACGTTTGAACCCCAAGTAGAATCGCACTTCTTGCCAGATTCGTATGGATACAGACCAAAGAAATCGGCTCTAGATGCTATAGGTGTAACTCGAAGACGGTGTTGGGACTATGACTGGTGCCTTGAGTTCGATATTAAGGCATTGTTTGATAAAATACCGCACGACCTATTGATGAAAGCAGTCGATAAACACTGCACAGAAAAGTGGGTAAGGTTATATATCAAACGTTGGTTAACAGCACCGATGAAAATGCCAGATGGAGAGTTGAAAGCAAGGGATATGGGAACACCTCAAGGAGGGGTAATCAGTCCTGTTCTCGCCAATCTCTTTTTACATTATGTCTTCGATAAATGGTTACACAAGCATTACCGCGGTATACCTTGGTGTCGATATGCGGATGATGGGCTGGTTCATTGCAAAAGCAAAGAAGAAGCCGAACACATGCTAGAGGTACTGAGAGAGCGCTTTGCTGAGTGTGGTCTAGAGTTGCATCCAGAAAAGACCAAAATAGTTTACTGCAAGGACGGAAGCCGAAAAGGCAATCATGAACACACAAGCTTCGACTTTCTTGGATATACATTCAGGCGTCGATTAGTGAAGAACACCAAGCGAAACAGTATGTTTGTAAGTTTCACGCCAGCGGTGAGTAAGGTTGCTTTGAAAGCGATGAGGCGGAGAATTAAAACGCTGAAGGTACGAAGCCGAACAGATCTCAACATCGCACAGATATCAGGTTGGTTAAATCCAATGATAAATGGCTGGATTGGGTACTATGGTAAGTACTATCGGTCGTCGCTATACCCAGTGTTTAGACACATCAACAAAGCTCTGATTAGGTGGGCGAGACGCAAATACAAAAAACTTCGTCGCCATAAGACTCGAGCAACGCTGTTCTTGGAAAGGATAGCTAAGCAGAATCCGTGGTTGTTTGCCCATTGGAGGCATGGAATGAGAGGATCGTTTGCCTAATGGAAGCGGTATGAACTGAGAGGTTCACGTACCGTTTTGCGAGAGGCTGCAGGGGCAGTTCCTGCGGTCTACTCACCATCAGATGCACTGGCGATTAGACGTTGGTTTTAAAGAAGATGAATGTCGGATACGTCGAGAGCAAGCCGGTGAGAATTTAGCAGTTATAAGACATATAGCTTTAAACCTGCTGGCGGAAGAAACCAGCTTCAAAGCTGGGATAAAAAGAAAGCAGAAAAAAGCGAACCGCAATAACGCTTACCTTTCGCAAGTCCTTGCAGGGCAAGGGGCTTCGTAATCTTGCCCTGGGCTTCGAGCCGCAAAAAGAATGTTTTTGCGGCCTATTGGGGCGGTTTTTAAAAAGTCAGCAATATCTAGGTTTTATAAGGGATTGTTTAAAATAGACTGTCTCAAAATGAATAAAAAGTGTCTCAGGGCTGTTTTAAGTACTGAGGTTGAAAGTAATAAAAATCACTTCTTTTAATTTCACCTGTCGGTTGGAAACTTCATAAAATGACTAAGAAAAAAATCCTTACGGTTTTTGGCACACGTCCAGAAGCTATCAAAATGGCACCTCTTGTTCATGCTCTAGCAGCCGATGCTCGCTTTGAAGCAAAGTGCTGTGTGACTGCTCAGCACCGTGAAATGCTTGACCAAGTCTTAGAGTTATTTGAAATAACGCCAGACTACGATTTGAATCTGATGAAAGCAGGCCAAACACTTAACGAAGTGACTGCCCGTATTTTGTTAGAGCTTAAACCCGTGCTAGAAGAATTCAAACCCGATGTGGTTTTAGTACACGGTGACACGGCAACCACGTTTGCTGCAAGCCTAGCGGCTTACTATGAGCAAATCGCAGTCGGTCATGTTGAAGCAGGTCTTCGTACGGGCAATATTTACTCGCCTTGGCCAGAAGAAGGTAACCGTCGTCTAACTGGCGCGTTAACCAAATATCATTTTGCACCAACGCCAACCTCACAAGAGAACCTTCTAAAAGAAAACTTCAATCCAGAAGACATTAGCGTGACTGGCAACACGGTGATTGATGCCTTGTTAATGGTCAAAGACAAGATCGATTCTGATAAAAATTTGAACGCCACGCTTTCTGCTCAGTTCCCGTTTTTGGATGAAAACAAAAAGCTGATCCTAGTGACGGGCCATCGCCGTGAAAGTTTTGGTGGTGGTTTTGAGCGTATTTGTGAGTCGCTTGCTATTACGGCTAAAGCGCACCCGGACACGCAAATCTTGTACCCAATGCACCTTAATCCAAATGTACGTGAACCCGTGAACCGCATTCTCGCTGACATTGAGAACATTCATCTTATTGAGCCTCAACAATACCTGCCATTTATCTACTTAATGAGCCGCGCACACATCATTTTAACCGACTCGGGAGGCATTCAAGAAGAAGCGCCTTCACTAGGTAAACCTGTGTTGGTGATGCGAGATACAACAGAGCGCCCAGAAGCGGTTGAAGCAGGCACAGTTAAGTTAGTTGGCACCGATGTTGATATGATTGTTGATAATTTAAATCAGCTACTAACCGATGAAAGCGCTTATCAAGCGATGAGTTTTGCTCACAATCCATACGGTGACGGTAAAGCTTGCCAAAGAATCTTGAACGAATTAGAAAATTAAAAATTGGAATATAAACTATGTCTTTTGAAACAATTTCAGTTGTTGGTCTCGGTTACATCGGTTTGCCGACAGCAGCGATGTTTGCATCACGTAAGAAAAAAGTAATTGGTGTCGATGTAAACCAGAACGCTGTCGATACTATCAATCGCGGTGAAATCCATATTGTAGAACCCGATCTAGATATGTTAGTCAGCGCCGCTGTACAACAAGGTTACTTAAAAGCGGTGACGACTCCAGAGGTTGCTGATGCCTTTTTAATTGCAGTCCCAACACCATTTCTTCCAATAGAAAATGATGGTGATATTCCAAAGCCTGATTTGCGCTATATCGAAGCAGCATCAAAAGCAATTGCACCAGTACTTAAAAAAGGTGACTTAGTAATTTTAGAATCGACATCACCAGTCGGTGCTACCGAGCAAATGGCTAAATGGTTGAGTGAGGCTCGTTCTGATTTAACATTTCCTCAAACGCATGGTGAAAGTGCAGATGTTAATGTTGCGCATTGCCCTGAACGAGTTTTACCGGGCCATGTTGTCACCGAGCTTGTACAAAATGACCGGGTGATTGGCGGCATGAGTAAGCGTTGTTCCGAGCGAAGTGTAGAGCTTTATAAAACATTTGTGATGGGTGATTGTGTAATAACTAATGCACGTACAGCAGAAATGGCAAAGCTGACTGAAAACAGCTGTCGTGATGTTCAAATTGCTTTTGCAAACGAACTATCGATGATTTGTGATGATCTCGATATTGATGTGTGGGAGTTGATTGCTTTAGCAAACCGCCACCCTCGAATTAACATTCTACAACCTGGACCAGGGGTTGGTGGGCATTGCATCGCTGTTGATCCTTGGTTTATTGTTTCAAAAACACCAGAGCTAGCAAAGTTAATTAAAACTGCGCGTGATGTGAATGATAAAAAGCCTGAATGGGTCATTGATAAAGTTAAAATTGCATTGGCTGAATTTTTACAAGCGAACCCATCTAAAACCGCAAAAGATGTGACTATTGCTTGTTATGGTTTAGCATTTAAACCTGATATTGATGACTTGCGTGAAAGTCCTGCGTTAGATATTACAAAATCTATCGCAGATTTTCATTCAGGCCAAGTGTTAGCCATTGAACCTAATATTGAAGAAATTAAGCATGATAATATTAAACTAGTGACAATTGATGAGTCTCTAACAAAGACTGATATTCATGTGATGCTTGTGGATCATAAACAGTTTAAGAAGATTAGATTAACTGATTCATTTGTTATCGATACGAAGGGCATCTGGTAATGAAAATCCTCGTTACTGGCGGTGCTGGTTTTATCGGCTCAGCTGTTATTCGTCATATCATCATGAATACTTCAGACAGCGTGATCAACGTTGATAAGCTCACTTACGCAGGTAATTTACAGTCTCTTGTTGACGTGGATTCAAGCAAACGTTATGCGTTCGAGCAAATCGATATTTGCAATCGTTCAGAGCTTGACCGAGTGTTCGCTGAGCACAAACCCGATGCGGTAATGCACCTCGCGGCTGAATCACATGTTGACCGCTCAATCACAGGCCCTGCCGCATTCATCGAAACCAATATTGTTGGCACCTATACGCTGCTAGAAGCGACTCGCGAGTACTGGAATACGCTTGAAGAAGGTGTGAAAGCCGAGTTCCGTTTCCATCATATTTCTACCGATGAAGTGTATGGCGATCTCCCACATCCCGATGAAGTTCCAGAAGGTACAGTGCTGCCAATGTTTTTGGAGACAACCTCGTATGAGCCATCAAGCCCATACTCGGCGTCAAAAGCCTCGAGCGACCACTTAGTTCGTGCATGGTTGCGTACTTACGGACTGCCAACCATAGTAACCAACTGCTCAAACAACTACGGTCCTTATCACTTCCCTGAAAAATTGATCCCGTTAGTGATTCTTAATGCTCTAGAGGGTAAAGACCTTCCTATCTACGGAAAAGGCGATCAAATCCGTGACTGGCTGTTTGTTGAAGACCATGCGCGAGCGCTCTACAAAGTCGTGACCGAAGGTAAAGTGGGCGAGACCTACAATATTGGTGGTCATAACGAGAAGAAAAACCTTGAAGTTGTGAACACGATTTGTGAAATCCTAGACTCGTTAGTGCCGAAAGAGTCAGCGTATGCTGAGCAGATCACCTATGTGCAAGATCGCCCTGGGCATGATCGCCGTTACGCGATTGATTCATCTAAAATACAGCGTGAGCTAGGTTGGACGCCTGAGGAAACCTTTGAAACGGGCCTTCGCAAGACAGTGCAATGGTATCTAGACAACTCAGCGTGGTGTCAAAATGTGCAAGATGGCAGCTACCAACGTGAGCGTCTAGGTGTAGAAATTGTTGAACCAAAGGAAGGTAACGAATGAAAGGTATTGTACTAGCGGGTGGTTCAGGTACGCGTTTATACCCATTAACCCGTGGTGTTTCAAAGCAACTATTGCCTATCTACGATAAGCCGATGGTGTTTTACCCGATTTCAACGTTAATGCTGGCGGGCATTAAAGATATTTTGATTATCACAACATAAGAAGACAACGCAGGATTCCAGCGCTTACTTGGTGATGGTTCTGATTTCGGTATTAATCTTGAGTACGCGATTCAGCCAAGCCCAGATGGTCTAGCACAAGCGTTTATTATCGGTGAAGAGTTCATTGGTGATGACAGCGTCTGTTTAGTGCTGGGTGATAACATTTTCTATGGGTAGTCCTTTAGCCGCCAGTTGACAAGAGCTAGAGAGTTAACATCAAAAGGTTTATCTACAGTATTTGGTTATCAAGTGAAAGACCCAGAGCGTTTTGGTGTGGTTGAGTTTGATGAAGAGATGAAAGCCGTCTCTATTGAAGAGAAGCCTCAAGCACCAAAGTCCAACTATGCAGTAACAGGGCTGTATTTCTACGATAATCGCGTGGTAGAAATGGCGAAGCAAGTGAAACCATCACACCGTGGCGAGTTAGAAATTACTACTCTCAATGAAATGTACTTAAATGACGGCTCGCTAAACGTAGAGTTACTCGGTCGTGGTTTTGCATGGTTAGATACTGGCACACACGAAAGTCTGCATGAAGCCTCTTCTTTCGTTCAAACAATCGAGAACGTACAAGGCTTAAAAGTCGCGTGTTTAGAAGAAATTGCGTGGCGTAATGGTTGGTTGAGTGATGAACAAGTGTTGACTCTAGCTGAGCCTATGATGAAAAACGAATACGGCCAATACTTGACTCGTTTAGTGACTGGCGCTTAGAAAAAGGAAGTAGTTTAATGCGCGTATTAATTACAGGTTGTTATGGTCAAGTGGGCTCTTGCTTAACTCAGCAGTTGGTCAATAACGGAAATATCACAGTACGCGGTTTGGATAGAGAGCATCTGGATATTACTAGTCAAGAAGCTGTCAATGTTGCGGTTACTGAGTTTAAGCCTACTATCATTATCAATGCCGCAGCTCATACGGCAGTTGATAAGGCTGAAGAGGAAGTCGACCTTTCTTATGCGATAAATCGCGATGGCCCTAAATACTTAGCGCAAGCGGCACAAAGTGTTGGTGCTGCAATACTGCATATCTCGACCGATTATGTCTTTGAAGGCAATAAAGCCGGTGAGTATGGGGAAACGGATACGACAAACCCGCAAGGCATTTATGGTAAAAGCAAGCTCGCCGGTGAAATTGCCGTGGCGCAAGCGTGTGATAAACACATTATTCTTCGTACTGCATGGGTGTTTGGTGAGAGCGGCAACAATTTCGTGAAAACCATGCTGCGTTTAGGTGCAAACAGAGACGCATTGAGTATTGTCGGTGACCAGTTTGGTGGGCCGACGTATGCGGGTGATATTGCGGGGGCATTGATTCAAATAGCCAAATGCATCACTCAGGGGGATGCGATGGATTATGGTGTTTACCATTACTCGGGTTTGCCACATGTCAGTTGGTTTGACTTTGCTGATGCTATTTTTGATGTAGCGGCTGAGCAAGGAGTGCTAGCGAAGAAGCCGAGCTTAACAAGCATCACCACCGACCAATACCCAACCCCTGCAAAGCGCCCAAGTAACTCTCGATTGAGTAACGAGAAAATCATTCAAGGTTTCTCTGTTGAAGCGAGTGACTGGAAGGCGGCATTAAACAATATTCAAGCGTATACAGGATAGTAAAATGAAAGTAATAGATACCCGTATCCCTGATGTGAAAATTATAGAGCCAAGCGTATTTGGTGATGAGCGCGGTTTCTTTATGGAAACTTGGAATCAAAAGAAATTTGAAGAGTTAGTGACGGGCAAACCGACTCAATTTGTGAAAGATAACCACTCTAAGTCTAAGCAAGGGATTTTACGAGGGTTGCACTACCAAACAGAAAACACACAAGGAAAATTAGTTCGAGTTGTTTCTGGTGAAGTCTTTGATGTGGCTGTTGATGTTCGAAAAGACTCACCTACATTTGGTAAATGGGTTGGTGTTTATTTGTCTGCTGAAAACAAACGTCAACTGTGGGTTCCTGAAGGCTTTGCGCATGGCTTTTATGTGACAAGTGAGGAAGCTGATTTTATCTATAAATGCACCGACTATTATAAGCCTGATGCGGAAATGACGATATCTTGGGATGATGATGAGCTTAATATAGCTTGGCCTTTAACAGGCAAACCCAATGTTAGTTCAAAAGATGCGCAAGGTATCGGGCTAGGTAAATGTCGATTGTTGTTAACTTCTAATTGACTTTGTAACCGTTAATACTAGTTTTGGATGTTTAAGTGAAAAGAAATATTAAAAGTATAATTCAACTTTTAGGGTTGGATGAATTTAGGCAATATTACCAATTAAAAAGGCAAATTATTAAACGAGTTAGAAGTGAAAATGATGAAAAATTTAAAAAAATAAAACTATACGAAAACTATCATAAAGAAGTGGTTTTTGTACATATTCCAAAAGCTGCCGGAATGTCTGTCGTCGACACATTGTATAATGTCAAGAAATCATGTCATGCAACCTCTTCAGATTATCTATTTAAGAATGACCTTCTTTTTAACCAATTATTTATATTTACTATAGTTAGAAACCCATATGATAGGCTACACTCTGCTTATAATTATTTGGTTCTTGGTGGGATGAATGTTATCGATAAAGTTTGGTTTGATTTGTATATCTCTAAATATGAAAATTTTGAAGATTTCATTGTTAACGGTGGATTACAATATGCAATTAATTGTGGGGCCGAGCACTTTATTCCCCAACATGAATTTGTCTATTATCAAGGATTAAATCTTTGTGATTATGTAGGCAGGCTTGAAACACTAAGTGAAGTTGAAAACAAACTTTCTGATAAGCTTGATAGAACGATCTCATTCTCAAAGAAAAATGTTTCTTCTACCAAAATAAATAGTGAAGAAAGTAATATTTATAGTAGAGAAATGCTTGATAAAGTCAATTTGTTATATATGAAAGACTTTGAATTGTTTAACTATGAAAAGAAATAAAATCTACGGTTAAGTTTCTAAAGTAATTAAGAGGAATCATGTACGAAACTGCTATATTAGTTGTGTTATATAATAAAGAAATTACTATTAGTAAGACGTTAACGTCGTTACTTAGTACTAATATGAAATACAACAATACAAAATTAGTGATATGGAACAATGGTTCTGATTACTTAAGTAATAGAACGATTGATGCTTTTCGTGTGAAAGGTTTTGATACTGAAATCAAAGAGACAATCTATAACGAATCGTTAGCAGTCATATATAATAATTTTATCGATGACTTTCCTTCAAAAAAATACATACTCCTAGATGATGATTCTAGTTTGAATGAAAAATATTTAGGGGCATCTCTATTATGTGATGATAACCAAATAGCGATGCCGATCATCTATTCTCGAGGAAAAGTTAGAGCACCTACTATTGATGGTATGCCATACAATAAAGATACAGTAATACATGAATCTAGTAATATAATGACTATTGGTAGTGGTTTGGTTATAGGTAACGAAGTGATAAATAGATTAAAAATTGATTATCTTAAAGCTTTTGATGAGCGATTTTTTTTATACTGCGTTGACACAAGTTTTTGTTTAAGAATTTCTAGTGTAGGATTAATAGGAAACATAAAGGTAATTGATGGTTTTCAACATTCTCTATCACGTTTAGAGAAAGAGTCTAGTGAATTAAATAAATTTAGGCGTAAAGAAAGAAGTTACGGTATTGGACTGCAACAACGTTACTACTTTCCGATATTTCAGTCTTCGGTATATATAGCAAAAGTTATAGTAGTTACAATTAAATCTATGTTAACTAAGCAGGAAAGAGTCGTAAATATTAGGCACTTAATAGGGGCGTATCTGTTGGGTAAGCACTATAGAAATTGCAATAGTTAAATTGTGATATTTTTAGACTTATGTGGATTTCGATATTATCTGATGTTTGATTATCTCAGATACTAAGGTGACTTATCTTGTTTTACATATCATACCTCTCCATATCTTTATTTGTATTGGTCGTAGGCTTTATATTTAAAAATAACTCTAATAGATTCGAATGGATAATATATGTTATCTGTTTCTTCACAGTTGTTATATTAAATAACTTTGGTGTTATCAACGAAAACTGGCCAGCATTTCATCCAGCCGATGAATCATATTTTTATAATACTAGCTTAAGTTTAAAGGATGATATTGAAAATGGCCATGATTTCATTGAGGCATTATTAGCTACAACTTGGAACTATAAGTATTACGGATTTATTGTATTTGATTATGTTTCTATATATGGTGCTCATGCTTCGGAAGAAGCACATAAGCTCTCTATAGCAATATCCTTGAGTTCAATCTATTTATTGTTTCTCAGATACATTATAAGTAAGCGGGAAGTATATATAGAACATGTACGCTATATACTTTTACCAGTACTCCTCTATATGTGCACATTAAACTACAGGGATGGCTTTGTATCTATTCTTATCTTTTTCATATTCAAGTCTATTTATGATAGAAAGTTGATAGGTTTGATCTTGAGCATAGGTCTTTTGGCATTTTTTAGAGTTGAGTTTATTCAGTTATTAACAATAGCATTTATAGCTAGTCTCTTGATATCGATGACTAACCTTAGAATGCTTATGCTGTCCGTTTTTACTCTGTTTTTTACCGTACTCCTAATTCTATTTAATGGTAAAGCTAGCTTCGATGTCGGTAGTTTTATTTATATACCGTTATCGTTTAACGGTGTTTCTTTAATTCATGACTTATTTAATTACTATGCAGGAGAGCATTATTATCAAGGAAATTTAGTAATGTTGTTTTTGACAGTTCTAGTCTCCTTGGCTTTCTTTATTTTTAAAACATTCACAATAATTTTATTTTGTAGGAGTTATGATTTATATAGTTTCAAAGAAAGAGTAATAACAAATACTTTCGTTATCTTTTATGTTATTAGTCTACTAATATATAACTTTCTACTTAATGGGTTTCAAGATCGAATCAAGGTTGCATTTGTTGGTGCGATAGTCTTTGTATTAAGTATGTTGGGAGAAAAATATACAATAAACAACAATAAATTTTTTATAATTATATCGATAATGATGACCTTATTCGTTTTAATAAGAAACGTACGATGGATTTTCTAAAATGAAAAGTATTTTATTTGTAAACACTCAATTTTCAACTACTAAATCTAATTTATTACACTCACAGTTATTTTCCAAGGCAAAAGAAATTAACAAACTAGGTGTAACGATACATTATTTTGGATGTGATTACCCAAATAATAACGATGAGACGAAATTTCTGAAGGAAAAGTATAATTTTGAAAATTCAAGTGTGATTGAAACTTTGCCGAAGGGGGGAGTATTAAAGTTATTTATGAACTCCATTCGGTTAAGAAGTAACTTTAGAGAATTTATAAAAGAAAATCATATTGATATTGTTTACTTTAGAAATATATTTGACTACTTAATTTATAGCAAAGCCGCATCAGAAGAAGGAATTAGAACTTTATACGACTCAAGATCATTGTTGTTTTCTGAAGTTCGTATGAAGGGAAAGTTAGGACTCCCTTTTAGCTATATAATTAGTCTACTAGAAAAAAGAGCGATACAAAATTCCGATTATTTATTTACAGTGTCGAATAAAATGAGTAATTGGATTAAGAGGAATTGGTCTAGGGAAAGTGATTTTACTATACCATGTACGTGTGATGCTGAAAATTTTTCTTTTGATAATGATTTCAGAAGTAAAATAAGAAGTCAGTTGAAATGGAATGAAAGTAACGTTATAGCTTATTGTGGAGGAACTAGTGCTTGGCAACGTATAGATGAGATCCTCAGGTTATTTAACGAACTCTATAAAAGAAATTCGAATTATAAGTTTTTGATTATAACTCGAGATACCGAAGTGATATTAGATAAGCTTAAACAAATTGATTTGCCAGAGAGTAGTTATTATGTAATTTTCTCTGAACATTATATGGTTAATAAATGGCTATCTGTCGCTGATGCATCAATCGTTATGAGAGAAAAAACTTTAGTTAATGAGGTAGCATCACCGATAAAGATAGGAGAATATCTATGTTTAGGCCTTCCTGTTATATGCACTGACGGAATAGGCGATTATTCCAATTTGATATATGAAAATAATGCCGGTTGTATTATAGGTGATAAAGCCGAATTTAGTGAAAAATGCTTAACAATAAAAACTATGTTTGAAGATCTAAAAGGAGCGCAAATTAAGGCTCAGGAATTATCAAAATTGTTTACAAAAGATGTCGAATCAAAAATTTGGGCAGCTTTTATTAACCAGGAGAGATTATGACCCCTAATTTTTTGTACCAACTGAGTCATAAATTAGAGAATCTCTCCATTCCTATAATACCTAAATTATTGACTTATATGATAAGGCTCATTTTCTCCGCGTATATCCCGAGTGGATCAAAAATTGGAAAAGACATAGTGTTTGGTTATGGAGGTCTAGGAATTGTTATCCATAAAAATGCGGTGTTGGGGTCAGGTTGTCATTTATCGCAAAATGTAACAATTGGCGGTACGAGTAAAAAAGAAGGAGTACCAATTATTGGCAACGATGTTTATATAGGTGCTGGTGCTGTTGTTATCGGGCCTGTAACGATCGGAGATAACGTTGTTATAGGTGCAAATTCTGTTGTCGTAAATGATATAGAAAGCAATTCACTTGTGGTTGGCATTCCAGCTAAAGTAATCAAATCAGGAATATTAAAGTCTGATTATGTTTAAGTAATAAATAAAATTATAGATATCTCAAACATTATGAATAACAGAAATACTCTATTGCGATAAGGAACGCTATGAATTTTTTTGGAGACGTTAATCTACCTACATTTAACAAGGAAAAAACTAATATTCCTAGGCATATACTTAGTAATAACAATATATTTAATTTTGAAAGTGTTTGTGTAGAAGAACAGAAAGCGAGTACTCGCGGTATAGCGCTAAGCTCGAATCAAGAGTCAGTTGAGAAGTTCTGTAGTCTCGGATTTAATATAGCCGGTCTTGCAAATAATCATATTAGTGATTTTGATGACTCTATATCGGAAACTATTAAGTTTTTAGGTTTAAATAATATTAGAAACTTTGGTGCGGGTTCAAACATTTCAGAAGCAAGTCGTTATATTAGAGTAGAGGAACAAGATGAAGAGTATTATGTGATCGGCGCTGGTTGGGATGTTATTGGATGTCAGTATGCTGATAAAAAAAGGGCAGGAATAAATCCTTACTCTAGTCAAGAGTTGAAGCAGTCTGTCTGTGAAATATTAAAAATAAATAACAATGCTAAAATCTTCTGTTTTTTGCACTATAACTATGAGTTTGAAGAGTATCCTCAGCCAGCAGATCGAAAATTATTTCATGAGTTAATAGATATGGGAGTCGAGGGTATAATAGGTCATCATTCGCATGTTGTAGGACCTTATGAGTCGTATAACGGGAAATATATATTCTATAGCTTGGGAAATTTTTTCATGCCCCAAGTTGTGACTAGAGGCTATAATGTTGTCTACCCTGAGAGAGCTTATGAAGGGATTAGCGTTGAGTATTTAAATAATAAAGTTAAAATACATTGGTATAAAAATATCGATGACTATATCGAATACTATAAGACTGAAGACATTGAAAATACAACGCTCGTCAACCTAACACGAAAAGTAGGAACAGATAATTATCTGAACTGGTTTTCTAAGAACAGAATTAAATCAAAACTTCTTCCTATTTTTAAAGACTACGATAAAAGTAATTTATTTAATTCAAACTTTGTAAAGTTTAGAAACTTCACGATAAACATGGCCGTTAAATTTAGGGTAAAAAGATGAAATTGCACGTAGTAGGTGGATTGCCTGGCCCACTCGGGGGAACAACTGTTTTATTTGATCAATTAGTTCGGGATCTCCAGAAAGATGATTCTATAGAGTTATTTATTAGTGACACCTGTTCAATAATGAATCAAGGGTTAATTTTTAAACTAAGATTTTTGTTGCTCGCAATAATTTATACAATAAAGTCGGACGTAACTTCTGTTCATGTTAGCTCTAGCGGATCTATTACAATAGCTCCACTACTTTTATTTATCTCAAAAATATTAAATAGAAAATATTCTTTTCGTATGTTTGGTGGGGTTTACGACCAATTTTATATGAGTTCAAATAAGCCTATTAGGCTAATCATTGGATTTATACTAAATAAAAGTGATTTGGTATATTTCGAAACTCATAAACTGACAAAATATTTTAGGGATATTTTCCCACATTCAAAAATTCAACAATACAGTAATTCCAGACCTTCTAGTAAAATTAACGCTAGAGTAAATATTAACGAGAATTATGTATATTTAGGTGCGATAAAAAAAACAAAAGGTGTTTTCGATATAATAGAAGCTTCAAAGTTCTACCCTAATGTTACTTTTGACTTTTACGGCCCAATTCTTGATGATGATTTTATAGACTCTATATCATGTATAAGTAACTGCAATTACAAGGGGGTAGTTGAACCTAATGAAATTATCAAAGTATTAGCTAGTTATAAAGCACTATTGTTACCAACATATCATTTTGGTGAGGGATACCCTGGTGTAATTATTGAAGCGTATTCAATTGGACTCCCGGTTATAGCAAGTAACTGGCAATGTATCCCTGAAATTGTTCTGGATGGCAAAACAGGATTTCTAATTAACACAAAAGACATAGCATCATTAAGAGACGCTATAGATAATTTATCAGAACTTCCGCCTGAAAATTTATCCAAAATAAGCAGGCATTGTATTTCTTTTTTTAATAAAGAATTTAACTCGACTATGTTGAGCAAAAAGTTTAAAGATCAAATTAATCTATTAGTTAATGGGAGTGATACGCCGTGAAATTATCGACATTAAGGAAAATATACAAGGCGATACCAAGCAAATACTTAAGTCCAGTAACTAATATTCCGTTTTCCGTATTTTGCGGTGCTGAATACAGAAAACAAATTTCACTACTCGAATCCTATCCAAAGCTCAGCAGTAACTTGAAACAAAAGTTACAGGATGATTTAACTATAGATTACTTAAGCGAAAGTATTATTCACACTCGTTTTTATCGAGACTTTGCAAAGAAAAATCGTATAAAAAGAATAACATCAAAAGAACAGTTGCTTGAATTCCCGATAATTGGTAAAGAGCAACTGGAAAGTGACTTGGACTGGTTTATTGATGATAGATATCGTAACAAAAGTTTTTTCGTTAGTACTGGAGGCACGACAGGGAAGCAAACAAGACTCTTAATGTCAAATAGTGCATTTTCTAAAGAATGGGCATTTGTTAATGATTATTTATCTTCTGAGGGAGTTGACATCAACTCTAGGAGAATTTGTTTAAGAGGGTCTGATGGGATAAGTAGCGATAAATTAATTGGATACAATCATTTATATAAAGAAATAATGATTTCGCCGTTTAGACTTAATCAACAGAATCTAAAATATCATATAAATGAAATTATTGAATATAAACCAAAATGGATTCACGGATATCCGTCTTCTGTAAGCGAGTTTGGGAATGCTCTATCTGAAATTGATATAGATACGTCAATAATTACAAATATACTTTTAGTTTCAGAAAGATTGATGCCACAACAAGAATTATCAATAAAAAAACAGTTTCCAAATTGTAAGATATCAACGTTTTACGGAATGACTGAGCGTGTGATTTTTGCTCCTTCGGAGAATGGATCTCTAATCCCACATCCATTGTACGGTGTTACTGAAGAAATTGATGGACAACTTGTTGGTACAGGATTTATTAATAAAGCAACTCGTTTAATACGCTATTGCACAGGCGATACAGCCGAGGTAGTTAAGTCCTCAGATGGTTTTGTTGAGTCAATTACAAATGTTACCGGACGTTGGGGCAAGGAGCAGCTAAAAGGAAAAAGTGGTGTTAATATATCAATGACGGCATTGAATATTCATTCAAACATATTAGAAAATGTCGTTAAGTACCAATTTTTTCAGGAGAACTATGGTGAGTGCGTTCTTTTAATACAACCCGGTCATGGTTTTAAACCGGGTGAAGAGTTCAAAATAGCATCTGAATTCCAAAATAAAACGGGTAGCGAGCTTATAGTTAAGCCTAAAATCGTAAAAGATATCCCACTAACTAAAAGAGGAAAACATCAGTTTATTAAAACGAACTGTGTTTAGCTTAAATTGATAGTTTTCTTCGAATTTTAAGTATAGGCGAGAATAAAGTATGTCGGTATGACACTCTTACATAAGAGAACTTATATTTTTTAGAACCACGTATGTCTTATCAAAAATCTTTCAAACGCTAATTATATTTTAGTGTTTTATAGTTTTTGTTTATAATTATATTAATTTAAAATGATAATGATATTTTGTTTTTAAATTATTACTAGATATTAAAAGCAGATGACTAAATTTAATAGAGAAAATAGTTTTGTAAAGGCTTTTGTCGGTACGGCAGGAGTGCAAATATTTGCGAAGGGAATCAGTCTTGTGGCAGGTATTATATTTGCCCGAGCCTTAGGCCCAGAAGATTTTGGACGCTATGGTTTAGCCGTTTCAGTTATCACAGTTGCAGTTTTACCTAGTATCGCCGGCCTGCCTTCTTTGATTGTTAGAGAAATAGCGCGTTACCGAATCGATAATAAACTTACAGAAGTTAAAGGAATGATTGTTTGGTCAAATAGGCATGTGATATCTATGTCTGTTCTAAGTATTGTTTGCACTTATCTCCTCGTTTATGCCGAAATTTGGACTGATTTTGTTGGAAGTATCATTATTTCTGCTTTGATTCTAATTCCACTGAAAGGTTACCTATCAAATCAATCTGCAATAATCAATGCTTTCCAACGGCCTGAGTTAGCACAATTACCGACACAAGTAATAGCCCCAGTTTTGTCTCTATTTATTGTATTGTTTCTTTATTTTAATTCTGGTACTACTTTATCACCACATATTCTTATCTATATTCAAATATTTACTCATACAAGTGCAGTGGTGTTTAGTTTTTTTTTGTTGCGATTAATTGTAAAAAAGGAAATTAATGAATTAACTCCGGTTTTTGACTCTAGTCGATGGAGGAAATCTTTGCTCCCGTTTAGTCTATTAATGATAATTAGCACTTTAAATAATGAGTTGGCAACAGTTCTACTTGGATTTTTGGGAACTGAAGAAGGTATAGCTTATTTTAGAGTGGCGTTAGTCGGTACAACACTACTATCGTTAGGACTTAATTCAGTAAATTCAGTCTCAGGGCCTAAAATTGCAGGGATGTACAAGAAGGGAGATCTAGTTGGCACGCAAGAAATACTTTTAAAGAGCGTGAGAATTAGCTGTGCTTGCACCGTTCCTTTTGTGATTTTATTTCTATTTTTTGGAGAGTTTTTTATTGTCTTATTGTTTGGCGAGCAATATAGATCGGCGGGTACTCTACTTTCTATACTTTGCATTGGTCAGTTATTCAATTGCGCGTTGGGTTCAGTAGGTTTAGTTTTGAATATGACGGGCAACGAGAATTATACATTAAGAACGCAATTGGTAACTTTATTTTTGACAATAACCCTTTTAGTGATTTTTATACCGATATACAATGCAATTGGAGCGGCAATCGCCGTGTCAACGTCCCTGATTTGTTGGAATTTAATAATGGCGTTTAACGTTTATAGACTAACAGGTTTAAAAACTTGGCTTAGATTTGTTCGAGGTTAGCGTTTATTCAAGACTTTGAAATATTTCGGTGTTATGAATGACTTCTACTTGTGGTATTTTGAATTGTTACATTGATCAAAAAAACCTTATTATTAATTAAATTTTGAATATATAGGCTGTTATATTGAAATATCTAGGGTTAAGAGAGATTTTTTAATATTTTATACGCTTATTTAATAATTAGCGATTGTTTATATAATGTTACGATCGTGTTCTGAGAGCGTTTTATTAGTAAAAATGATTATAAAGTATTTTTAGTTCTTAAATAGTTAACGATTACTTTATTGTCTGTTTACTTTATATATGTATTTCATGAATTAAGTTTATAGGCCAAAAGGCACAAGTATTTAGAGTGCACACTACATACATTTAAATATGAATAGAATATTAAATCTTTATCACACAATTAAATATCTTAAACCTATTCAGTTGAAAAATAGAGTTTCAAGAAAGCTATCTAAAGTAAGTCTTAGGGATCTGTTTATAGAACTTAATAGCACTACAACTTGTTGGCAGCCCTTTGCAGTTTTACCATCATGCTATCAAGGTAGTAGACAGTTTAAGTTCCTGAACGTGGTAGATGTTGTTAGTGACTGGAATGATAAGAATAAAGCTAAACTTTGGCTTTATAATCTTCATTATTTTGACGATTTAAATCAACTTGGGTGGCAAGACCGGACTGATATTCATACAGGCCTTATTGATACTTGGATTGCACAGAATCCTCCTATGATGGGTAATGGTTGGGAGCCTTACACAATCTCACTTCGTTCCGTTAATTGGATAAAGTGGTTTTTATCAGGAAATGAGCCTAAATCAGAGTGGGTATCGAGTCTCTCTCTTCAAGTTCAGGCACTTGACCAACAGTTAGAATACCATTTACTTGGGAACCATCTATTTGCTAACGCAAAAGGATTAGTGTTTGCCGGTTGTTTTTTCAAAGGGAAGGATGCTAAAGCATGGTTAAAGCGAGGTCTGGCGATTTTAGAAAAGGAGGTTCCTGAACAAATCTTAGCTGATGGCGGTAATTTTGAATTGACTCCAATGTATCACAACACCATATTGGCTGATATACTCGATTTGTATCACCTGAGTCTTGTTTATCCTGATTTAATTCCGAGTGAAATTCAGAGTGCCTGGTATGAGTACATTTTGAAAATGTTCAAATGGGCAGAGCAGATGGAACATCCTGATGGCGATATTTCATTCTTTAATGACTCTGCATTTGGCATCGCACCGAGACTGAAAAGCCTAAAAGAATATGCCGAAATATTGAACATCGAACTAGCTCCCCCCATTGGTGAGCAGGTTACTTTGTTAAAGGATAGTGGTTACGTAGTTGCAAAAGTGAACGAGATAAAGCTTATCACTGATGTAGCCAAGGTAGGTCCAGATTATATCCCTGGCCATGCCCATGCAGACACACTTTCATTTGAGTTCAGTATTGGTAATCAGAGAGTTTTTGTGAACAGTGGTACTTCTATTTACGGACTGGGAGAAGAAAGACTCAGGCAGCGTAAAACCGAAACTCACAACACAGTAGTGGTTGATGGTGAAGACTCTTCAGAAGTGTGGAGTGGTTTCCGAGTTGCGAGGCGTGCTTATCCGAGTAACGTTGAAATTAAGGTTAACGAACAGACCGTTAGTGTCGAATGTTCGCATGACGGTTACATGCGCTTACCCGGAAAGGTGATACATACCCGTAATTGGCAGTTAACTCCTGAAAGCTTAGTGGTCTCAGACTCACTAACAGGTAAGTTTAATGATGCACAGGCACATTATCACTTGCATCCAGATATACAAGTTTTGAATGATGACGAACTCATCATCCAACTACCGGATAACAGAAAGTACGGCGTTAAAGTAGAGGGCGGTGATACCGTTATACTTGATTCCACATGGCATCCAGAATTTGGCCTATCGGTCGCCAATAAAAAGCTCCTAGTAGATTTTAAGCAGAATGAAGTGACCTTTGTTCTTGAACGGATAACCTAATGCACATTCTATTTTTGACAGATAACTTCCCTCCAGAAGGAAATGCTCCAGCGACAAGAACATACGAGCATGCAATTCGTTGGGTTAACGCTGGTCATAAAGTCACAGTGATTACCTGTGCGCCTAATTTTCCTGAAGGACAGCTCTTCGAGGGCTTTAAGAACTCTTGGTATCAAACTCATTACTTAGATGGGATCAAAGTAGTTCGAGTTAAAACATACATTACTGCGAACGAAGGGTTTGTAAAACGCATCCTAGATTACATGTCGTTTATGGTGACGAGTTTCTTTGCGGGATTGTTTCAGAAAAAGGCAGATGTAATCGTAGCGACGTCACCACAGTTTTTCTGTGCGTGTGCAGGATGGGCTTTATCTGCGGTCAGAGGAAAGCCATTTGTGTTTGAGCTCCGTGATATTTGGCCAGCTTCTATAACTGCAGTCGGTGCGATGAAGGAGAGCTTCGCTATTCGTATACTCGAGAAAATCGAATTGTTTCTGTATCGCAGAGCCGACTCAATTGTTTCAGTGACTAACGCATTTAAGAAAGAACTCATTGAACGTGGCATTGATGGTGAAAAAATTGATGTCGTTCTAAATGGCGTGGATTTGTCCAAATATGAACCGTCCAAGACTAAAGACAACTCGCTTGCTGAGCAATACGATTTGGAAGGAAAATTTGTTGTTGGCTATGTCGGCACTCATGGCATGGCACATGGTCTTGAACATATCGTTGATGTTGCAGAGTGCTTGAAGGGTCATGATGATATTAGAGTTGTATTCGCCGGTGGAGGCGCTGCTCGTCAAAAGGTAGTTGACCTAGTAAGGGAAAAGAACCTTTCTAATGTGGTGCTTATTGAGCGACAGCCTAAAGAAATGATGCCTAAAGTATGGTCTCTTTGCGACGTTTCATTGGTCCCTTTGGTGAATAGCGATTTGTTTAGGACAGTGATTCCATCAAAGATATTTGAATGTATGGGTATGGGAATACCAACAGTTATGAGCGTGCCAGAGGGTGAGGCTACTGCAATTATACGTGGCACCAACTCGGGCTTAGTTGTAGAAAGTGAAAATGCCGAACAAATCACTGATGCAGTGCTTAAGTTATATTCGGATAAAGAGCTTTATCAGAATATACGTCAATGTAGTATTGAATCTGCTCCAAAGTTTAGCCGAGACATAATGGCTGGAGATATGGTCTCTATTTTTCTAAAGCAAAACGTTGGTTAACGAGTTATCTAGTTTGGTTGGGGAAGTTCAGAATGTGAACTGTCGATTACCATGTTGGAAATCTAAATATTTTTGTGTTGAACGTGTGTATTTTTGATGTTGGGCCTGAATTCAGATAATAGGTGTGACACTTCATGGGGAGATGAAAGCCTCAAGTGGAAAGGAGAAAGGAGAAAGGAGAAAGTTGAGAGGGTAATTGTTTAGGTTTTTTAATTGTTTGGGGAATGGGTTTTGTTAGAGTGGGTTGTTAGTCCGGCGATGCAGGTGCTTGTTTTATTCATTGCGACTATCTTTGGGTTAATCCGTTTTCAAGCGCACTCAGAAAAAGTGTTTGGCATTCTTTTACTTGCGTTGTTCACGACCTCATTAGTGAGCACTGAGCAAGTCATCTCAAGTTTTTCAAACAAAGGATTGCTTACCCTGATGTTATTGATGATTTGTTCAGTGGCATTAGAGAAAACGAAACTCTTACGGATGATTACTAACTACGTCATCGGACCTAACTACCGCTTAACGTGGTTGCGGCTCTATGGATTGACGACATTTTCATCGGCAATATTGAATAACACAGCCGTTGTATCAACGATGCTTGCGCCGATTCGCAACAACCCTCATCACAAGGCCAGTAAACTGCTGCTTCCGTTGTCTTATGCCGCCATACTCGGTGGAACATTGACCCTAGTTGGCACCTCTACCAATCTTATTGTGAACAGTTTGGTGATTGACTTTGGTCTACCCAGCCTAAAGTTTTTTGATTTTACCGCCGTTGGCATTTGTTTAGTGTTGGGCTGTGGCGTATTGCTTTACATACTCAGTCCATTTTTGCCTGAACGCGGAAAGAGCCATGTGCAAATTCGTGACTACATTATTGATACTGAAGTGTCGGCTGAATCTGATTTGGTCGGTAAAACCGTCGAACAAAATGGACTTAGGCATCTAGAGTCTTTGTTCTTGGTAGAAATACTGCGTGATGGACGTTTGATATCCCCAGTGACGCCTGCCGAGGTGATTCAACCAAACGACCGCTTGCTGTTCAGTGGGGATGTGAAAAAGGTCACGATACTTACTCAGTTTGACGGACTGTCGTTATTTGCCAGTGACAGTGGCTTGCCACTAGACAACTTATCTGAAGTGGTTATTCGCCCCGAGAGTCATTTGATTGGTAAAACGCTGAAACATGCAGGTTTTCGCGCATTATTTGACGCTGCAGTGGTGGCAATTAAACGAGATGGCGAAGCGTTATCAGGCAAACTGGGAGAAGTGAAACTGCAAACAGGCGATTACTTGGTGTTAGCTGTAGGTGAAGATTACGCCTCTCGCAACAACATAGCGAAGAACTTTTTTCTATTGAACGAAGTGAAAACTGAGCATTGCCTCGATGGGTGGAAAGAGAAGCTCGCCATTGGCGGTTTTCTTGGTGCGATTTTATTGGCCGCAACAGGTATCGTATCGCTATTTAAGGTGATGTTGATCCTACTTGGTTTATTACTACTGACTGGCTGCCTAAGTGCGAACGAGGTTCTTCAGCGCATACCAAAGGGTGTTTGGCTGATTATTTCTTCTGCATTGCTGCTATCTCAAGCGCTCACTAATACTGGTGCTTTGAATGGCGTAGAAGCCCTCGTTCACTCGTATGATTACTTGTTTACGCCATTTATTGGGTTAGTGGTAGTTTATTTGTTGTCTTGGATTATGACTGAACTTGTTACTAACAATGCAGCGGCCGCACTGGTGTTCCCTATTGGTATTGAGCTAGCATCTAGTTTGTCGGTGAACCCACAAGCGTATATTCTCGCAATAGCGTTTGGTGCAAGCGCAAGCTTTATCAGCCCATATGGGTATCAAACCAACTTGATGGTGTTTAACGCAGGGCAATATAAGCTGCAAGATTTTGTTAAGGTAGGAGTCCCAATGTGCCTGCTTTATGGCGTGATTGTATTAACCGCAATCCCTGCCTTTATTGGATTGTAAATTAAGGATTTTTTAAAAGTGAAGATTTCTCAAGAACGTATGACTCACCTAAAGCAATTAGAAGCGGAATCTATTCATATTATGCGTGAGGTAGCGGCCGAGTTTGATAACCCTGTGATGCTGTACTCGGTGGGTAAGGACTCTTCTGTGATGCTACATCTAGCGCAAAAAGCGTTTGCTCCCGCTATTCCACCCTTTCCGCTTATGCACGTAGACACCACGTGGAAATTCAAAGAAATGATCGAGTTCCGTGACTACATGGCCGAAAAAGTCGGCATGAAGCTGATTGTACATCAAAACCCAGAAGGGGTTGAGATGGACATCAACCCATTTGTGCATGGTAGTTCACTACATACCGACATCATGAAAACGCAAGGCTTAAAGCAAGCGCTAGATAAGCACGGCTTTGATGCAGCCTTTGGTGGCGCACGTCGTGACGAAGAGAAGTCTCGGGCTAAAGAGCGAGTGTACTCCTTCCGTGATGAGCACCACCGTTGGGACCCGAAAAACCAACGTCCTGAATTATGGAACGTGTACAACGGTAAAGTCAACAAAGGTGAGAGCATCCGCGTTTTCCCTTTGTCAAACTGGACTGAACTGGATATCTGGCAATATATCTACCTAGAGAACATCGAAATCCCAGGCTTGTACCTTGCCGCGAAGCGCCCTGTGATTGAGCGTGACGGTATGCTTATTATGAAAGACGATGAGCGAATGGAAGTGAAAGATGGTGAAGTGATTGAAGAGAAGATGGTGCGTTTCCGTACTCTTGGCTGCTACCCGCTAACGGGCGCCGTAGAGTCTGAAGCGGCCACGCTTCCAGAGATTATTCAAGAGATGCTCCTCACTACCACTTCTGAGCGTCAAGGTCGCGCCATTGACCATGATTCTTCTGGCTCGATGGAGAAGAAGAAACGTGAAGGGTACTTCTAAGCCGTTATGATGACTCCTTATCAACGTAAAGACCACGACTCAGTATCAGCTGATGTGGTGTGGCACAACTCGACGGTGAGTCACGCAGACCGTGTAGCTCTTAAAAAGCAACAGTCTGTATGCTTGTGGTTCACAGGCCTCAGTGGCTCAGGTAAATCCACCGTGGCCAATGCGGTGGAGAGCAAACTGATGCAAATGGGTAAACACAGCTATCTTCTTGATGGTGACAACGTACGCCATGGTCTGAATAAAGACTTGGGTTTTTCAGACGTCGACCGAGTTGAAAACATTCGCCGAATTGGTGAAGTTGCAAAGCTTTTTGTTGATGCCGGTAATATCGTGCTAACCGCTTTTATTTCTCCATTCATTTCAGACCGCGAGCAAGTACGTGCATTAATGGATGAAGGTGAGTTTTTAGAAGTGTTTGTTGATACACCACTTGAGGTGTGCGAAGCGCGCGACCCTAAAGGTTTGTACAAAAAGGCACGTGCCGGTGAGATTAAACACTTCACGGGTATTGACTCTGAATATCAAGCCCCATTAAATCCAGAGATTCATATTCACACGGCAGAGCTAAGCGTTGAAGCGTGTGCAGACTTCGTAGTGAGTGAATTGGAAAAACTGGGCTACCTAATATTAGACAAAGCAGCAAAGGAGCATAACTAATGCACTTTGATGTATTTAATGGTGATGCGGATGGCATCATTGCGCTGATTCAACTAAGACTGGCTGAGCCTAAAGTGTCCACTCTGATTACCGGCGTGAAGCGTGATATCAAACTGCTTAAGCAAGTCGATACGACAATAGCGACATCAGTGACTGCACTTGATATTTCGATGGAGAAGAACACCACTGAGCTAGAAGCGGTATTAGCTAAAGGCATTGAGGTATTTTACTGTGACCATCACCGCGCTGGTGATATCCCAGATTCAGCATTCTTAGACACATTGATTAATCTCGATGCAGAAACGTGTACTAGCTTACTTATCAATGAACGCTTAAATGGACGCTTTGCGAAATGGGCGATAGCGGCGGCTTTTGGTGACAATATGTTTACCGCCGCAGAAAAGCTGGCTGCTGAAATCGGCCTGTCAGATATTGACACTGAGTTCTTAAAAGAGCTCGGCACCTTAATCAACTATAACGGTTATGGTGCAACACTGAATGATTTACACATAGCGCCTGCTGAGCTCTATCAGCAACTGGTTCAGTTTGAAGACCCATTGGCGCTTCGTTATGGCAGCAATTCTGCGTACCATATATTAAAAGCAGGTTACGCCCAAGACCATGCAAAAGTTCTGGCTGTTGAAGCCTCTCACCGTGATGCACAATGCAAAGTGTTTGAGCTGCCTTGTGAAGCTTGGGCAAGGCGCATTAGCGGCGTGTTTGGTAACGAACTGGCAAACCAAAACCCTGAGCTTGCGCATGCAGTCTTAACGCTCAATGCTAATCAACAAGATTACACGGTGAGTGTACGCGCGCCTCTGAATAATCGCGTTGGTGCCGATGAGATTTGTGCCTCGTTTCCTACCGGTGGCGGTCGTAAAGCCGCAGCAGGGGTGAACGCACTATTGACAGAAGATAAAGCGAAGTTTATCGGCGTCCTGTCGAATTTCTATACGCAATAACGAATTGAACTGCTCTGGGCATAAACATCCAGAGCGTGAGAGGACAAGATCCTCTCACTCTCAATCATATTTATAGGGCAGTGATGCCCAAGAAGAACATTAGGAGAATGGCATGTCTCATAGCTCTGAGCTAATCGCATCGGATATTGAAGGGTATCTGAAAGTACATGAAAACAAAGATCTGCTGCGATTTTTAACGTGTGGCAACGTAGATGATGGTAAGTCGACTCTGATTGGACGTCTGCTTTACGATTCAAAGCTGATTTACGAAGACCAAATGGCGGCGATTGAGAAAGACTCTCAAAAGTTCAACACCACGGACGAAGCGTTTGACCTAGCATTGCTAGTTGATGGCCTGCAATCTGAGCGTGAGCAAGGCATTACTATCGATGTGGCATACCGTTACTTCTCAACTGACAAGCGCAAGTTCATCATTGCAGATACTCCTGGACACGAGCAGTATACTCGTAACATGGTAACAGGCGCGTCAACATGTGAGTTGGCGATTGTTATGGTAGACGCACGTTACGGTATTCAAACGCAAACTCGTCGTCATAGCTACATCTGCAGTTTATTGGGCATTAAGCATATTATTGTGGCTATCAATAAGATGGACTTGATGAACTACAGCCAAGAGGTGTATCAGAAGATTAAAGCAGATTACCGTGAGATGGCGAAGAACTTCAACATCGACGACATTCGTTTTGTGCCTATCTCTGCTCTTAAGGGGGACAATGTGGTCACACCAAGCGAAGCGATGGACTGGTACCCGGGTGCTACGCTGATGAAGTTGCTTGAGACAGTGAAAATCGACCAAGACAAAGACTTGGAACACATGCGCTTTCCAGTGCAGTATGTAAATCGCCCGAACCTGAATTTCCGCGGTTTCTGCGGCACTCTAGCCTCTGGTCTTGTTCAAGTTGGTGATGAAGTTACGGCACTACCATCAGGTAAACAATCCCGTATCAAGTCTATCTACACCTTTGACGGTGAACTTGAAACCGCACGTCCTGGTCAAGCGATTACTATAACGCTTGAAGATGAGATCGATGTGTCACGTGGCGACATGATTGTACACAACGGTCATGAGCCAAATGTGACTAACAAAGTGCAAGCGCACGTGGTGTGGATGGATGAAAACCCAATGCGCACGCACAAAGAGTATACATTTAAGTTTGCGACCAAATCGTGTGCGGGCAAAGTTACGGCAATCCCACATAAGATCGATGTGAATACGCTAAATCAACACGCAGAAAACAGTAACTCTTTGGAACTGAATGAAATCGCACTATCAGAGATTTCATTGACTGATAAGATTGCCGTAGATACTTATAAAGCTTTGCCGCAAACCGGTGCGTTCATTGTGATTGACCGCCACACCAATGTGACAGTTGGTGCCGGTATGGTTGAAACTGTGATTGATGGAAATGAAGAGCAAGGTCGTGTGTATTCTCAAGCAGAAAAAGACTTGAATGCGTATGTACGTAAGCACTTCCCTGAATGGGGGTGTACTGAAATTTAATAGTAGTATGTAGTTTGACCTTGTTTACGATGAGAACCTTAGAAGGCTGTTGATTATAGTTTTCTAAGGTTTTCTATTAGGCTACTTACATTGTTGAGGCGTCCCAATAGTCTCCTCTATTAGAGAGGATCTTTCGTGATCCTCTTTTTCATAATAAAAACCATAACTTAGTCTGATGAGCGTCTCAGTGCTGAGACGGAATTGAGACAGTTTTACTTCGCGCTTGATCCTCCCCAATAGGTGGGGATCTTGGTTTATTTGTGAAAATCGCTATAAAAGTACTATTTAATAACAATCCCCAGGGCTTAAACCAATGTCATTGTTTGAATACTTTGTCGAACTTTCTATGTTCTTCTTTCTTGCCCTTGCGGTGTTGTATTGCATGCGTAAAGTGGGCTATGCCATTGGCTTAGTGGATAAACCGAATGCCAGAAAACATCATGAGGGTGTGGTTCCTTTAGTGGGTGGTATTTCTCTTTGTATTACCTTGTTGTACTTCTTTTACGTGAATGCTTCAGAAATCAATAATATAGAGGTAATCGCTACGAGCTTAACGATACTAGTGTTGATTGGGGTGGCTGACGACCGTTTTGATATTAGTTTTAAGCTTCGTATGGGCGTGCAAGCTGTCTTAACGCTCATTGTTATGCATCACACAGGGTTGACGCTTTCTCATGTCGGTAATGTGTTTGGGCTAGGTGTGTTGGAATTCCCTATCGTCATCAATAGCGTTGTGACTGTACTGGCTGTAATTGGCGCTATTAATGCGTTCAACATGGTAGATGGTATTGATGGCCTGTTGGGCGGTTTAAGCATGGTGGTCTTTGCATCGTTCGGTGTGGTGTTCTATACCCATGGACTTGAGTTTTACACCTTTTTTATGGCTGTGATGGTAGTTATTTTATTACCTTTTGTTCTGTTTAATTTGGGCTGTTTTGGCAAGTTACGGAAAGTGTTTATGGGCGATGCCGGTAGCATGATGATCGGTTTTCTTGTTATCTGGATCTTAATTCGAGGTACGCAGCCTGAACACGGTCATTACGTGATTCGACCAGTGGCGGCCCTATGGTTAATCGCTGTACCTTTGATTGATATGATGGCTATTATGATCCGTCGCATTCGAAAAGGGCATTCTCCGTTCCAACCAGATCGCGAGCATTTCCACCACATTATGCAACGCATTGGTTTTACACCTTGTGAATCTCTCGTCGTGATTTGCTGCGTTCAATTGGTGTATTCAACGCTCGGTTTATTAGGTGAATACTTTCAAGTACCAGAATACATAATGTTTTACACTATTGTTGTGTGTTTCTTGTTCCACACTTACGCAATGACGCACTCGTTTAAGGTGGCGAAAATCGTAAGGAAGTGGAAGAAGCTAGAAAGCTAGAAACAAGAAAAGCAAGTCGTTCGATAAAATGGCGTAGCGCAAAATACGGTAAATTTAGAAAGGGCCCAACCTCACTGTGAGGTTGGGCCCTTTTTCGTTTATCTTGTGAGTTAAGGTTTAATCTTTTGGTTGATAACCTTCTCAGCTTGAAAGTCTTCATTGACTCTTCTTTCTTGAACCTTCTTTTCTTAAGAACCTAGGCCATTAATACACTTTTTCGGGAAGGTTACGACAGCGTCTAACCCAACTGGTAATGCGCCAAACATAACTCATCGCTACGGTATAAGCAGCAAAGCAAACCAGAAATAGGATGAACATGGTTGATTCCGGTACCTTTAAGAATTCACCGTAGATACCAAACCCTGCAAAGCTGCTGGCAATAGTACAAATAATGGCGAGGGTTTGACGAGGTGTACAACCTAGGCGTTGGAATATGTGGTGTAAGTGTTCTCTGTCGGGTTTGAATGGCGATACGCCACGTCGTACTCGTCTGAACATGATCGCGGCCATATCCATCAGTGGAATAGCGATCAACCATAAGGCGGTAATGGGGCGCATTTGTGATGCTGAGGAGTCTTGGCTAGCCCCAAGCAGTAGCCAAATGACGGTAAAGCCTATCATCATGCTACCAGCATCGCCCATAAAGACTTTCCGTTCTCGCCCAAGAATGCCGAGATTCATTAAGATATAAGGAATAATCGCAACAATAAACACCACGCACAGGTACGCTAAGCCATGCTGACTGTCGACTTGCAGTAATATTGCGATAGCACCCAGAGTCACAATAGCAAGCCCACCGAGCAAACCATCAATACCATCCACCATATTAAAGGCATTGATTGCGCCTATCACCGCTAGAATAGTGATGACTGGGCTAAGAAAGCCTAAATGCAAATCGCCAAGCCCGAAAAGGTTACCGATGTTTTCCAGTCGAAGATCGGCAAAGTACATCATGCAAATGGAGAGGATAGCTTGAACAATAAGACGTATCTTGAAACTGATATCGAATCTGTCATCAAGGGCGCCGATAACAATAAGCGCGGCGATAGAGGTTAAAAAGACCTGACTATGTGGGATGAGATTTGGGTGGGTAACGAGGTACTGGCTGATCGATAAGCTGATCGAAATGCCTCCGACAAGTGGGATTGCGCCGTTATGTAACTTTCTCTCATTGGGTTTATCGATTAAACCTACTGCTTTCGCGACCTTTCGCATCAAAAAGAGCGAGGTAAAGGAGAAGAAGCCAACAAATGATAGCTCTAATAACATGATGAATCCTAGCCAGTTTTTATTGTAGGTAATTTATTTGCGTAAATAATACGCTAACGAATGAGCTATGTATACTGTTGACTATGGTCTGATCTGTTTATGAATGTTTAATGATTTATTTTGTTTATTTATGTAAAGAGGGGGGCGTCGTTAATCGTCCTCGGATGCGAGGCTCATATTAAGAATCAAGAGCTAGGGAGATGTCTAGCCCTTGATATACATAGAGCTACAGATTTAGTGACTCTCCCCACTGCCAAGGTCGTTGGTGGTACTGATATCGGTCGAGCTGAAACGACACCGGTTTGTTGATGGCCGTGTAGCTGTAACACTGCTTATCATGCGGTTTATCGACAATGATGCTTTTCTCGCCATAACAAATATCACTGCGTGGGTCTTGATAATGTTCATACAAAGCTAATGATAACGCTTGGCACCATTGAAGATGCTTTTCCCAGATCGTCGTTCTATCCCAATGCCCATCGGTTTGTTTCAGTGCGCTGTAGTATTTGGCCAAAGGCAGCCCAGCGTATTGGGCGTGTAACCGAACATCGTGTAGCATGACAATCTCTGAGTTCAGTATGCTGTCGGCATACTCATTCAGTACCGAACGCAGCCTCGGCTCTTCCATAAAACGCTCATAACATTGCTCTGCTATCGCTTCTAAACAGTTTTGTTCGTTCAATGAACTCAACGCCATGACTCGTTTATCACCGATGAGAGTATAAACCGAAGGCAGCTCAATGCCTAAAGCAAAGGAACACAGTTGATGCTTGTCCGTTAGGTTTTGATGAAAGTATTGGGCGCGGTTAAAAGACAGTATCATCATGCTATGCCTCCTAACATCATATCGTTAAACGCGTTTCCGTCTTGTCTGGAAGCGTTGGCGACATAAGGGGCGTATACTTCAAAAAGGAGCTTGGTATCGCTGTGCCCTAACTTATGTGAGATAAAAAGCGGATTCTCATGCGCGGCAATGTGAAGTACTGCCGCAGTGTGACGCGTCTCGTAGGCGCGGCGAGGTGTGAGCCCGGCCTTTTTCAAGGTTGGATGCCATACCTTTTGGCTGATGTATTGCGTATTGAGTCCCTCTCCGGTTTTGGAGGGAAACACAAACGGGCTGTTGTTATCTCTTTTTTCCCACTGGCGTTTGAGCGCGGCGTATAAGGTGTCACACATCTGTAAATCACGACGTGATTTAGGCGTCTTCACATCGCAAATTTCCCCATTCACATAATTTTGTCTAATATGAATCAATCGATGGTCAAAATTAATGTGTTCCCAGTGCAGTCCATGTACCTCACAGCTTCGCATCCCCGTCCAAAATCGCAGTAAAAAGTAATCATGCCACTGCTCATCGCAGCATTCTAAAAAAGTGCGCACTTCCTCCATGGTCAGCGGTTTCGAATCTGCTTTTTCTTCTTTAAGGGATTTGTAGCGTCGAAAGGGGTACTTGAAGTCATGCTCTTCAGCGGCAAGGTTGATAATGGCAATCAATGGCCATAAAATATTATTAATGCGTTTGTTGGTGAGCTTGCGCGTGCCATCATCTTTTCGACCTTCTTGCAGCGTCTGACGAAAAAACTCCACTTGGGACAGTGACACCTCTGAAACGAGCGTATTACCAAAGTGCGGAATGAGGTAGTGTTCGAGCGTGTTTTTAACCACGCTTTGATAGCTGCTTTTCCAATTGCCTTTTTGACGCTCATACCACTGGTTCGCAAAGTCATTAAAAAATGGATACAGGCGGTCGGGGTACTTCTCGCGCTGTAAACGTTCAAATAGGTCGACTTTTTTACTGTCAGGAAAGTAGTCGCGGTATTGAAAAGTCCCAAGGTCAATCTCGGCGTTCATTTGTTTGAGCGCTGCTTGAGCAAGCCTTAAGTTTTTTGGGCTAGCCATTTGTTTGGTGCCTTCGCGAAAGCGTTGGCCGTACACATGAATATCGAACTGAATGCGCCCGTTAGGACGTACGCGAATATGAGCCATAGTGGCCTCCATCGATGTCAGATCTTAAATAGATCTGTCCCTCACCAATGGAATTCGCTAGAATCGAGCCATCGGCTGGGTGTGCTTAAAGGTCTCGCAGCCGGTACGGGGTAGGAAGGTTGCCGCCTTCCTATCCCAACTGCATATTGTATGTGGCGTGGTGACGCAAGGTCATCATCCACCTACTTATTTCATAGTTTCTTTCGAATCCTAAAACGTGTCTCCACGTCCATTTTCCGATAGCCTATAAAACGTTCAATATTGACTCTAGTAGCTTACTGGATCGATGTCCAGTGTTTTTGGTGGTTTTTTCATCCAAAATGATGCTTCCTTGGTGCGTCGCCTAAACGTCATCAAACCCAAACAGGTCACCTTGCTCTCCGTCTTCGTTGATTTGCTGTTCAAGTTTTGCTTTGGCCTTGAGTACGGCACTCATCTGTTCTGGCGCGGGTGCTACATCACAAACGCTGTTATACGGATGGTCGTTGTTGCGATCGTTATAAAACCCTAATTTATAATCCCCTTCTTTGTTTTTCAGCATGCAAAGCTTTATCGTTTTGGCCTCTGTGATGCCTTTGATCTGGATTTTGGATATTTCACTTAAATTGATGCGATAAACGGTAGGGTGTTTGATTTTAATTTCTTTGGTTGAGATGAAACAGTTTTCTCCAGTTTCCGGGATGAGTCCGGCCAACATGACGTTGCTTTCGTCGACATACAGCAGCGCTTCATTGGCTTTTTTAAGCAGCGCGATTTTTCGGTAACTCTCAATTTCATTCTTAAACGTGAAAATGTTTACGATCAGTTTCAGCTCTTGCTGATAGGTATCGGTTTTCTTTTGTGCGTAACCTTGGAGAGAAAGCAGTGAGCTTGTGAAGGTGCGCTTACCATCACTGAACATGGCGCGATCGTCATCAGTGTGGATCTCTATGGTCGGGGAATCGGTGGTGCTACAGAGGTGGCTCAATTGGTCTACGCTGTCTTTGTTGAGCAGTAAATGGCAATCAGGCTGCATCTCTTGAGGGAGATCAAAAGGGAGCAAGGTATTGTCGCGGTCGATCACCACTTGATTTTCGGTGATTTCAAAAGAGTCAAAAGGGCGATAGGTATCGGCAACCTCCATCATGACGCAAGCCGAATCCGTCGCCAGTGTTTGACGGCTGGCATTTCGAGTGAATTCTAGAAACTCAAGATGTGCAGGAGGCGCAGGCTCAGATTGGATATACAAACGAGATTGGCGCTCAGTAAGCGAGTCCATCATCGGCAGTTTTGGGTTGTCGTGATAATTGAGGTGAATCATCACCGGTACTTTTTGCTCGATCAAGGCGGTCTGTTGGCTCCAATACTCTTTAAAGCTGCTGGCATAAAGCATCCATTGGCCGGTTTTTAACGCCCACTCTGGCTCGATATCAATCGTGAGCACTTGTAACGCATCATCGACACCACCAATAATGAGGCAGTGCGTCTTGTCGATAATAAACGTCAAACACGCTTGCTGGTCAGACGCCTTAATTGGCGACAACAAGTGTTTGATATCGTCATGATGTTTGGGTTCAAAATGCAATTTAGCCATGCTGGGCCTCTCTTCGTCGATGTTGGGATGGGTGTGGTGTAAACAGGCGCTCGATATGTTGCGTTAGTGGTGACATTAAATGATGAGCGAAGATGTTCGTGTGAAGCTCGATAATGAGCGCGCCATCGCCCTCTGGGACAATGAACGTCTGCAAGGAATCTTTGGCTCGCTTAAATTGATTCTCTACCCTTTGATGTTGTGTACTGCGCAGCGATTTGCGGTTTTGCACTAAGCTCAACGTGGCGGGGTGCGCTTTGAAAGGCCCTTCATGGAATAACTGAACAAATGCTTTTTGGGTTTTCTGATTGCATTTGACGCAAAAGATTAAGCTGATATAAGGGCGACGTTCTTGTGGCCGATCTTCACGCCCATCTTCACACCAATGTTTGACAACCTTGGGTATGCCTAATGCCTTGAGTTGCGTTCGGTCTTTCTTGTCAAAAGCAAAATGCTTGAGCTTTTTCAATGCGAGCCACTGCTGACTGAGCGTGCGAAAGTCAAATTTTGAGCCGTCATTGAGCCTTAACGTGTGACGATTAAACAAGATAAAGTCGTCATGACTTTCGTCAATAAAATCCTGTGGCAATGAGCTGACCCACATCGAGATGAATGCTTTATCGGATCGCTTTTTGTCGGTCGACGGTAACCACGTAGGAAGTGGGGCGATAGGAGACGAAGTGTTGTTATGAAGCCTTTGATGACGCGCGATGACCTTTGGTAAGAGATCGCCTTCGCTAAACTGTAATGAATGACGCTTCTTCTGCTCGTCACTTTGCAGCGTGTAATTGGGGTGAATCTCGTTGAGTACCCGAGAAATGTCATTAGACCGGGCCGACATGCCCAGTATGTACCGAAGCTCGTCGCGTGAGTATGCGTGTTGCTTGGGTTGTACGATGTTGCCCACTTTTTCCATGCCGTGTAAGTAATGCTTGCGTGTGGTCGCGTAGTAAAAATGCCCCAGCTCTTTTCCCATTACATCCAGTAATATCGCGTCATTGACGTCGCAAAAAGGCTGCCCTTCGAGCCAAAAATCAAAGCGCGCTTGGCATGCTGCTTCTGTCAACATCGTTTGACTTTCCGTTTCTTCCTGAAAGCATGCTAGGTGTTCGGGCGGGCGTTGGTACGCCAGATGTAAGCCTTGTAAATACAACAGATCCGCACCGCTGTGTCGAAGGTGGTGAAAACGAACGTGCTGACCCCATAACGATTTAAGTGCTTGGGTCACAGGATAGAGATAACGCTGCTCTCTTTGAGATAAGCTTTCCCCAGTGACTCTTATCAATGGCTCGCGAGCTGTCGCGTTCTTTTTAATGGCGAGTAACGCGCGGACAAGCTTGGCACTGAGCTCTGGTAGATAGGCCGCTGTGGTGCGAGTTTTTCCCCCTTTTGGCGCGCCTTCTTCCGTCGTGGTGATGGTCAAATAAAAGCGTTGCTGATCTTTTGGGCATATCGTGATGTCACACATGCGAAGGCGAAGCACTTCTCCGCGTCGCAAGGTGCCATAATACCCGAGTAATAGAGCCACAGCTGAGAACAAGCGTTGTAATGCGTCACCATGCGCTGACGAAAGCAGCGCTTCCACTGTGTCATGAATCTGTGTGACGCTCAGACAACACGCATCAACGAGTGAAGGCAAGGTGGGTTTTTCAAACTGGGATAAATCTAAATGATCGGTAAGCTCTTGGTGGGCAAGGTAGCGTAAAAAATTGTAGAGGTGCCAGGGAGTGCTTTGTTCTTGTAGTGCCGTAAATTGCGCGTGAGCCCAAGCATGAAGGGTTTCCGGATCACTGGCGCAAGCAAAACTCAGTGGGGAGAGGTGCTGATAGAAATTGGTGTATCGATCAATACTGTCTGGCTGCAGGGTATGTCGTTGAATACCACCGAGCTCAAACAGCTCGTTCACAAACCCATAAAACAGCGAAGGCAACAGGTTGCGCTCTTGCCATGGTGGTGTTGGCGGACGTGTTTTGTGTTTCCCTTGATGGTATTTGATGAGCGCCTTGTGTGGCCATTGAAAGCGACGTGAACCATGGGACGTGGAAGGTGTTTCGTTGAGCTCGGTGATTGGCAGTTGATAAAGCTCAGCGCTTATGAACGCCCCTTTTGGTGTGTTTGTATGAACGGTTGATACTGTAGCGACGTGACGCATCGGATCGCTAAAGTCACGTAAAAAAGGCGCCGGGAGTCGATGGTGTCCATGCCAAACGCATTGAAAGGTTCGAAACCATTCAGCCGGCTGAAGCTCATCGAAGTAATACGGCGTTTGTGCGCCCCATTGATTGAGATGGTGAGTCAGTTGACGAGGGGTATAGCGCTCAGAAGGCGTTCGTACATAAAAGTCCTCAAGGAGCCGATAAGCAAACAGTGGAAGCGCGTACCGAGTGAAACTGGGCGTTTCTTTGCTGTCATAGGCGGCGATCGGTTTTGGGTGTAACACCTTCAAAGTAAATTGCCCTTCAAAATACTCAATGGAGGAGGGATTAGCTAGCACATCTGCCCAGTAACGCATCGGTAAGGGAGCCACCTCCATATTCAATACCATCACTAACCACCCGACGTCTGCCCAACGCTTTGTCATAAAAGTCGAACGTTGGGTTTGGTATCCGTTCATCAACACGGTCGCGGGTTGACTACGTTGAAGGATAGTAAGCATCCATGTATTTTGCGCATCTTCAAACTGCGCTTCTTTCACTGGTGGTAACTGCCACTCACAGACGGTGCTGAGGTAATACAAAACCTGATCGCGAGCGCTTATCAATTGGCGCTGCCTGCCGGTCGGGATTTCCTTGATGGCTTGATTTAATTGAATGAGATGACGATCGGTGAAGATTCTCTCTTCAATTGATAGACGATGCAATTGCTCACAAATCCAATGAATAGTATCAGGGCTCTCACAATCGAGACTTAAATCTTGGTGGTACTCAATAACGTGGCTAGCACTCAGCAAAGAATGAATCATAGAGGTGCTCCTTTAATCGCAGGTAAGTGCAAGAAACCTGGAATATCATTGAGAAAATGGATCAACTTCGCCTCTTTAACAGGAAATAATGCATCACTGCCCAGTCGCTCGCCAATGCTTGAATGACCCATCAACCTGTCCACATCAGTGGTGGTCAATTTGGCTGAAGGTGAATTTAAGGCATGTTGAGCAAAGTTATGGCGTAGCTGATATGGAACCGCTTGAGAATGCGGATTTACACGCCCCCACCAATCGTGCATAAACTGTCGTAGTCGCTTGGCACTCAAAGGCTGACACGTTAAATCCTCATTAAGTTCAAACCAAAGGTACGGGGTCGCGTTCAAATGAGGCACTCGGTGATGCAATGAAATGTGCAATGTTTGATAACGTTGCAGTGCTGATCGGAAATAGTCATTGAGCCAAATAGGACGGTAGTGCCCTTTATCAAATACTAAGGCCTGACGCTGATCAAAGCAGTATTGCTTTTCTATTGAGATGGCGTGAGTAGGGCGCGTACCGGTTAAAGAAATCAATAAGAGCGCCAGCTCGTAAGCCCTAAAGTTGTGCAGTGTTTTGAGGCTAGTCAGCGTATGGACTTTGCGCTCAAGGCTGTCTCCATGCTGGGCAAGCGCTTTAAAAAAACGGCGCACGTCATCGATGATTAACAAACGCTGAGAACCAATATCCACCGATGGGAGCGGTACATAATCTCGTTTTGATACGAAGTAGTCATAATGGAAGGCGTCAATTTCTCCGGGGACAGTTAAGTACGCTTGCAGCGAAACACTTGCATGAAGTAGGGGATATTCGACAAAGGTGCAAGCTTTCGGCGCGTTTAATTCGCCTGATAATGCTAGGGGAAGAGATTGTCGAAGTCTTGCGAGATAACGGGTTTGAGCATGAAAGAGATCGCTGCGAATTTTCTTACTGTTTCTAACTTGATACGCCAGTGCGCTTTTGTGATGCAAGGATTCCCCTTTCAGTCCCACATGCTTACTTGGCGTGGGCAAATGGGCATCCGTTTGCATCATGTTTTTAAAGTAGTCATAGAAAACGTCTCGACGAATTAAACGGTAACCCTCAAGGGAAGAGGGCGTTCGCCACTTAGTATTAAGAAATCGGGAGAACCGCTGCTTTTCTTGATGATCCATGCGCCACGTTTTGGAGCCATTCGAACGCTGGGAAAGGGCGTGATAAAACCAGTCGTTTAAACCGTTTGGCATGGGTTGCCATTGCCAAACAACGCCCGCTTTTGTTGGGTAAGGGTGAGCATACTCAACCCAAGAGGGGGTGTTTTTTCGAATTTTTCTAAGGCGATGGGCTTGGCAAGGTTGGCTGCCGCTGACGACGTCGAGGTCGGGAATATCACGAGCGTCTTGGCACGCCTTCAATTGACCGGTGAGCCACAGGTACAGGAAATAGATAAGCGCGCGGTCGTAATCGGACACTTTGGAACTCTTGGGCTCTTTTTTCGGTTTATAGTGCTGACGTAAACGCTTTAACGCTGCAATTAATTTTAAGGCATATTGCTGAGCGTTGGGTGGAACACCGCCACTGTTACGTCGTCGGTTTTTCTGTTTTATCGCCTCGAGATTCATGCGTTTTCCTTCCGTTATTTGTCACGGCGCAGTGATGAACTGGAGGTGTTTGCAAGCTTGGCTACTGTGCCTTTTTTGGGAATGAGTGCCGCCAGTCTAGGTTCATTGTGATGACATTGCTTAGCCGCTTGTAATCGATTTGCCAAGACTGTTAAAGGCTTTTTGCTGTATTGGTAATCGAGTGCGGGCTGAACAAACATTAAAGTTGCAATGGCGGCTAGCGGATCGTCGTGAATACACAGAGATACGGGGTGTCTTGAAGCGTTGGGGTGAAGTTTGAGAACATCAAAGGTAGGGTTGGGTTGTAACAACCAATAACGTTCAGGGTTCGAAGAGAGCGAGACGTGCAGCGTGATGCTGCGCAGCAAAATAGCGAGTTGTTCATCAGATAAAAGCGACAAAGCACTATCAGAGCATAACGTAAACGCGTCGAGTTCAATCAACGATTGTGTCAACGGGTGATAATCGTAGTGGAACAGCCTGAGTAAGAGTGATTTTGAACGAGAAATAGGCGTACCCTTTATGTTGTGCTTGACCGAGGTTATGTGTCGCTTATATTGTGTTTGGTGGTTATATAATCAAATTGTTCTCTCTTTGGTCAATCATTGTTTGGAAACAGTGTCTCAAAAATGTGACTTCCCGCATTTTGTTGATGTTTGGCGTAAAATAGTTTGACGAGGTTTCTTTTGGTGTTTAATCGAGGGATATTTGAAAGATTTTAATATAATAGTCTTGTAGGAAGCTTGTTTGTTGTTGGATGGCTGCCTCAGGAGGTCATCGTGTACGTCCTTAGCCTGTATCCTAAAAGCTAAGTGACATGCCGAGCGTTCGACTTCAATTCTAATAACTATTGTTTACACCGAATCGATGGCTACAACGAGGGCGCTTGGCGCTGAGTTCGACTACCGTGAATATGGATTGGAGTAGGGCCGAATAAGACGAAATAGCGAGCTTGCTATGAGGGGGAGTCTTTATCTAGAGAGGAATTAGCTTTGTCTCGATAGATTAGCAGAGGGAGCCTCTACTGATGTTGATGAGGCGGATGTATTACTGGCGGCTGCTCCACTTTTGGTAAAGTGAGTTAGCCAGATCTTCGTTTTCACCATTACATGAGCGATGTATGGGGTTTCTGTTTTATTAACCAGCAGAATCATGCTGTCGTTGCCCACAGCTGGCTTTACGTTCCAGTCACTACCATCATCAATGCCTGAAATAGACAGCCATCCCTCGATAAGGCCCAAGCTTTATCGAGCTATTTCAATTAGATTTGACAAGTTAAAAAGGAATTATGCCAGCATGTTATCGCTGGCATTAATGTTGATGTGGCTACCGATGTATTGCTGAACGCGAAATGTACAGCAAAGATCAACACATCCTAGTTATGAGTGTGAATAGTATCGATTAGACGTTAATTCAGAGCTTTAATGAGCGTGATTTCACGTTTGATCTGTTTACTTTCTTGCTCTGTAGCTTGCGCCAGTTTGTTTTCACGTTTGGTTATGGCTGCTTGTTTGGCTTCGTCGGTTTCGAACATCAGGCCTTGTACATTGATAGAAGCAATATTCGTGTAACGACCATCAGCGCTTGTTGGGATTGATATGGTTTCATCATTAATCAATGACTTTACGATATCGCGTTGTGCGCTGTAACGACTATCTAAGCCAGAAAGAGTCCAACGTTGCTGAGGCTTACCTTCATATTGGCCATTCTTTTCTTCTGTTAGATATTTGATGGTCATGTTACGGATTGTACCCGCTTCTTCTCCATACGCTTCTTCTGTATCAAATAACACAGGGAATGATTTGCCTTCTAGGACGCCACCTTTTTTAGTGAGGTGGCCCATTCGATAGCTATTCATCCCAATTCGAATGGCTGTTTTATCGGTAATAGGAGTACCGTCAGCAAATTCAAGTTTGGTGATACGTTCACCTGCAGGCTGAGTTAGGTCAATGGTGTAAGTGACGCCCGCAAAAAAATCATTGGTCGAGTATTTAGATGCTCTACGAATTGGGTCAAAGCTGTAGGTGACATCACCGGGTTGTACGGAATTGAAGTAACCAGCAGACCATTCCATGTAGGTTTTGAGCTCTTTACCTGTCATGTCGTAGACAGTGATTTCGCCACCTGCATATTGGTAGTTGTAAGCGATGTCTTTCGCTTTGATTGGGCCAACATCCAGCTCTGCATTGTCATTATCAATTTGGAGTGCGATGACATTGGCTTTGGGTGCATAGAAGAAGCTCGCTTCTTGGTACAACGCACTAATACCGGTATCTTGAATGTGAACCTGAGGTATACCGCGGATTTCATTTTCAGGGACTAAATCAACGCCAGTTAGCTCAGCAACAGGTCGATTCGCTATTTCTCGGAGTTGTTTGTGATATGGCTGATACAGTTCATCCATATCCTCATCAGAATCTACGCCTTTAATCTTGTAAGTGAAGCTGTCTTTATTGACGAGGGTAAACTTGCCATCGCGCTCTTCAAATTGAAGGTCGATACGAGATAGAGCTCGGCCATACTTGTCAGGTTCCGTAATAATAACACCATTCACAACGGCCTTATCGATACGAGTGTGCATGTGGCCAGCAACGATGGCATCAAGCTCTGGATTTGCATTGGCAATGTCGGTAACACCTGTATTGGCAATATCATTCTCGTTTTCAATACCCATATGGGCAACCAATACGATAGCATCTACCTTGTCATCAATTTCTTTGATTATTTTCTTTACTTCCAAGGTTGGATTAGTGAAAGTGACGCCCTCTAAACGGTTGGTACCTTGTGCAAAGACTTCTGTCATTGGGGTATCCATACCTATCACACCGATCTTAACTCCACCGCGTTCTAGAATGGTGTAGCCGGGTAAGAATGGGTTCCCACTTTTGTGCTTGATGTTACCGCCTAAAGGCTGACCTTTAAATTGAGTAACGGCTCTGTTGAGCGTTTTGAGGCCAAAATCGAACTCATGGTTACCTAAAACCCACACATCATATTTCATGTGATTAAAGCCAAGCATCATTGGGTCAACAGGCTCATCTTTGAATGTTTCTACGAAGTTACCTTGGATGGTATCGCCAGCGTCCACGAGGATAATGTTAGATTGCTCTTTGCGGATGTCCCCCACCTTAGTCGCTATTTGACTTAAGCTACCACGAGTGTTGAGTTTATCTGACGCGTAATCCCACGCCATAAAATGACCGTGGATATCTGAAGTTCCAAGTATAGTGACATCATGAATGTCGCCATTAGCAGCAAAGAGTGGAGAAGTCAGAGAGAGTAGGATTGCGCTTGATAATATATGTCTTTTCATCGGTATGTTCACACAGGGTTTAAGGTATGACGCCACCATATATAATTGACGCCTTACCATAGGTGACTAACGTCACGTTTTTAATGATACAAAGTTTTTATATTTCGAATAAACCTGATTAATACCTACGACTTTGTTGCGTAATTCAATGAAACTCAATCCAGAGCCTACGATCTGATCAGCTATGTCCACTCTCTCGTAGCCATATGCCTAAACCTCGTTACAAAAAACAACTGGAAGCAATACAACCAATCACTCATTAACCGTGGTTCTCTGACCTTTTCGATTGATGAGGAGGCAATAATCGGGTGGGCGCAAAGCAAACAAAATAAGCGCAGGAGGCCACGTCGGTTCAGTGATTTAGCTATCACGACACTTTTGTTTTTTCTATGCCACTGAAAGCGCTGCAAGGATTTATAGACTCGATATTTAGGTTAGCCCATGTACTGTTAAGTTGTCCGCATTACACCTACATCAGTCGTAGAGCTCAGCAAATTGAGAGCTCGCTTACGACTAAAGTGAGAGGATAGATACAGCACCGAGCCATTGATACTACTGATCTTAAGGTTTATGGCGAAGGTAAATGGAAAGTCAAAAAGCAGGGGGCAGATGGCAAGCGTAGAGTCTGGCGAAAGCTGCATATTGCCGTCGATACAAGCACTCATGAGATCATTGCCGCCGAGCTTAGTTGATCAACGGGTACAGATGGAGAAGCACTTACTTATTGAACCAAACACGCCGAAGTAACCTTGAGGTGGGTGGCACTTACGCGATGATAAAAGCGTTGAACAAGCTTACTGGGTTCGGTATGCATGAAAATTGTTGTATTGACTAAGAAACACATGAAACAGGGTTGTTCTACCTCTAAATTTAATTACGCAACAAAGCCCAATTCACTTTTCTTTTTCATGTATAGATACCTGTTGTTATGTGTTTGATATATAAATTATTGTTTGTTTTTGGTCTATTTATATGTGAGGTGTATCAATAGGTGGGCTGCTACTTGTCAGGTATTGTCGAAACCGATTTTTTTCGTGATTGTTGTGGCAGATGTAAGTGTATTTAGTGCGTCCCGTCACTTCATTCCTATTGACGCGGAACGAGATCGTCATTGTCAATGGGAATCGAAGCATGATTGTTATCAAAATGAAGCATCTTACTTTTTTGAACCATGGATACGCGATAGACTGTGGGCATCACTCTCAATGACTCTCGCATTATGACAACAGCTCCTCTTTCTTTTTTAACAACGACCTCATCCTCCCCAAAGCAGAAGAATAAGCTTAACCAGTTATGGGAGGAGGTAGGAAAAAAACAACGACGTATCGAACGTTATCAAGCCAAGTTGGATGATTTTTATCATGACTTCAAAGCATCGACTGAAAAGCAAGAACGCGCTGTATGCCGAGCAGCTGAGAAATGGATTCATCACCTGCTTACTTTTGTCCCGCGCAAAACGATTAAAGGGCCGCAGCGCGAAGCTCTTTACGATTGGATACAAGAAGAGTTGAGCATTTTAGAGTCAAACCCCTTTAATCCTGTGGACTCGAGAGTGTTACGTGAGGCATTCAATCAAGCGCTTTTGGCATTACCATCGAACCAAGCTGAAGACATCTCGATAACGGAAGGTCAAATAGAGGCGTTTCGCGAAGAGATATCCATGATGCTGGGTTACGAGCTTGATGTCAGCGATGACGAATTAATGGCCATGGTCAAGGACCCTCAGAAGTTTCACGACTATCTGCAAAGCGTGGTGGCTGAAGAAATGGAAGAGGAACATGTTGAAGAGGATGGCATCGAGTGGGGAGGTGAAGACTCTTTCTCTCAAGCCGATGACGAAAATCACTTCGAGCCGTCACATTATCAAGCGAGCGATGCGCTTTACAGCGATAAGCAGATAACCAAGTTGTATCGCCAACTGGCCAAACAATTGCACCCAGATAAAGAAACGGACGAAAAGAAGAAGTCAGAGAAAAGTGCGCTCATGCAGCAACTGTCACAAGCGAAGAAAGACAAAGATGTAGTGGCTTTGTTTATACTGGCCCAGCAACACCTCCCTGAGCATGAGATGGTGATGGATGAAGGGATGCTTGAACGCTTAAAGATGACGCTAACTGAAAAAATTGAGCAATTAAATATGGATTATCAAGAGCTTCGGCATGGCGGTGATATCAAAAGTATCCTTTGGCAACGGTTTGGTGGAGGGAACAAAGCGTCACGTCAGAAAGGATTAAGAGAGTATCGCGCTCATTTGCAAAAAGAGTCACAAGATCTTCTCGCTCAATGCCAAGAGGTCAAAACGGTTAAGCAATTACAGCAGCGTTTAAAGCTGCGTATTGAGGCGTCTCGCTTTAACAATCCGTTTTTTCAAATAGATCCTTCTGAGTTGTTTTCCTGATTGTGTGGCTTTGTTGCTTAAATCGATGGAACTAAATCAAGAAGCTACGATCTGATCGGCTACACTCATCAATCATCGTAGCCTTATGCCGAAACCTCGTTACAAAACAACTAACTGGAAGCAGTATAATCAAGCCTTAATCAACCGTGGCTCTCTGACCTTTTGGATTGATGAGGAAGCGATAGCCGAGTGGAAGCAAAACAAACAAGGAAAACGTGGTAGACCTCGCCGATTTAGCGACTTAGCCATTACTACCGCACTGATGGTGAAACGCGTTTTCTCTATGCCATTGAGAGCGCTGCAAGGTTTTCTAGACTCCGTATTTAAGCTGGCTAACATCCCGCTTGTTTGCCCCCACTACACCTGTATAAGCCGCCGAGCTAAGGAAGTTGAGGTTTCATTTAAAACTAAAACCAGAGGCGCAATACAACATCTGGCTATTGATGCCACTGGTCTCAAGGTTTATGGCGAAGGTGAATGGAAGGTCAAGAAGCATGGTACTGATGGGAAGCGCAGAGTCTGGCGTAAGCTGCACATCGCAGTAGATACAATCACCCACGAAATAGTTGCAGCAGAGCTGAGTTTATCTAACGTAACCGATGCCGAAGTGCTCCCCAACTTACTTAAGCAGACATGTCGTAAAATCATTGAGATATCAGGTGATGGAGCTTATGACACAAGGAATTGCCATGATGCTATACGAATTAAGCGAGCGATTCCTCTCATCCCGCCACGAGAAGGAGCAGCCTTCTGGGAGCAAGGACACCCTCGTAATTTAGCGGTAGGTTGCCAGAAGCTCTATGGCTCCAACAAGAAGTGGAAAAAGCGGTATGGCTATCATAAGCGCTCTCTATCAGAAACCGCAATGTACCGAGTAAAACAGCTGCTAGGTGGGAAATTAAGCCTGAGGAACACAACGCTCAAGTTGGCGAGACTTACGCTATGATTAAAGCCCTGAATAAGCTTACAGGGCTTGGTATGCCTGAAACACAGTATGTCGGTTAAGAATTAAGCACAATGGGGCAGGCATGCCTTCTCTCTGAATTAAGCAACAAAGCCAAGTGAAAGAAGAGCTAGACATCGTGCCTGCTAAAATCCGTGTCCTGGAATATATGCAAGAGAAAGCTGTCTTTGATGATAAAGATGAGACTCAATATGTCATCACGGATCCGTTGCCAAAGCATCCGCTAGTAGCCTTGTCGCTAACGTCATTAACTCAAAACACGTCGATGGATTACCCGCGTTAAATTTTAATAAAGGGTTATATTTGAAGTGACAATGAGAGGTGCCGCTATCGATAAGGCGTCAACAGGCTTGGTAAATGCCTATAGGGCCTAAACCAATCTAGATTCACTATTGGTGATTTGGTTTAATTTTTTACTGAAGTTACCTCTGTTGATACTTAAAATCCTTGCGGCCTTTGATTGATTGCCGCGCGTATGAGTTATCAACTCAGTGAACAATATTTCTAATACCGCAGGAGTAACCCAAGACATATCAGGGTTCGCTGACTTTGTATCAAACCATATGGGTTCAAGTTCTTGTCGGATAAGCTTCTTAAAATGATCTTTGTCGATTGGGCTTAGTTGGTCATTCATATAAATTTAAGGTGATTAATCGATTTTATTATTGGGACTAAACTATCACAAGTTCGCCTCAAAGTCTGCGACTCATGGATTGATGTCATGCATGATTTGACTTGAACGCCATCGGAAAAACACCATTAAGGCACCTATTACCGAACCGATGAAAGACGCTGCTGACGGTGGACAGCAAAGTTCGCTACCTCGACAATAAAGATTAGAACTATACCCGTCCAACTTGAAGGTGCAGGCTTGAGTGATCTGCTCCAGTTAGACTGGACACCGCATTAAGCGACATGTTGTTTTTCAAAGTTAACTGGGCTTAGATACCTAAGAGCACTGTGCCTTCTTGTTCGATTATAATCAACTTCAATGTATTCAAAAACCGCTTGGCGCATCTCTTCTCGGGTCATTATCGGCTCGTATTGGACAGCTTCTACTTTCATTGAGTGAAAAAAGCTTTCAACACAGGCGTTATCCCAACAATTTCCCTTCCTACTCATGCTTTGTTTTAGATTATGGGCGGCGATTAAATCTCGGTAGTCTTTTGAGCAATATTGGCTACCTCTATCACTATGGATAATCACTTCTTCTGGCATGCCTCTACGGAACAATGCCATTGATAGTGCATCACAGACCAGAGTTGCGGTCATTCTGGTGCTCATTGACCAACCAACGACTTGTCATGAGAACAAGTCGATAATAACGGCTAAATACATCCAGCCTTCGCTTGTCGCTAGATAGGTGATGTCTTCAGCCCATTTTTGGTTCGGTGCTGTCGCATTAAAGTCTTGCTCAAGCAAGTTCGGGGCAACAGGAAGCCTATGCTTACTGTCTGTCGTACATTTGAACTTACGGGCAGCCTTCGCGACTAAGCTCTGGCGTTTCATGCTCGCGGCAATGGTTTTTACATCGTGCTTTATTACCATTTGCCTCAAGTTCTTTTTGAATGCGCCTTGCACCGTCGCGTTCTTTTTTATCATCAAAGGCTTCTCGAACTTTGCTATCAAGCTGCTTTCGGTGCTCGTTGCGTTGAGTGACTTTATGACGATTATCAATCCAATAATAAAACCCACTTCGAGAAACCCCTAACACCTTAGCCATACGGACAAGCCTATATTGCATCAGGTGTTCGAGCATAAACTCATAGCAATCTACTTTAGATTTTTCGCGAAGTAGGTGGCGGCCTTTTTACGATATCTAGCTCTTCAGCTTGCTCTGCTAATAATCGTTTGAGCTTGGCATTTTCAGTGGCGAGCTCTCTTTCTCTATCGCTAATTTTCGCGTCTTTTTTGACGGCTTTACGCCATCCATAAATTTGAGATTCATATAACGATAGTTGCAGGTTTGAGTGATATCCATACACTTGTTTTGACAACTAAGGATGGGCGTTATGACGACAAAAGCCGCTTCCATAACAGGGTAAACTTGGTTGATGTGAGAAGTATTTTTTACTTTTTTAGCTGCATAATTATAAACATGCTAGTTCCTTATTTTTTCACCTCATGATCGTCTAATCGCGACTATCAGAAAAAGTTCAAATGAAAAATTAAACTCTTTAATTTCAACAATTAAATTGCGATCCCGCCCTTTTTAAACGCTGGAATTAAAATGCTCTAGCCGTGGCAAGAAAGCCGGAATGATGGCAAACAAAGTGAGTGATCTGATTAATAAATTACAGAGATAATAAATTTTTTTTATAAAATAGTTTGCACGTAGGAAAATTTTGACTAACTTTAAAAAGCACTGCAACTGAGGGCGTATATCAAATTTAATTGATAATGAAATCAATTGCTTGCTATTTATGGAAAATTAACTTGTAAGGAATTAACATGAAAAAAATACTATTTTTGGTCGGGGTATCTAGTTGCCTCTTAACTGGCCAAGCTCTAGCTACAAGTGGCAATGCGACTTTAAGCTCTTCAGGTAACCTTGTAGCTTCTAGTTGTGACTTTGAGCTTCAAGATACCACTGGATCAGCTCTTTCATCTGTCTCTCTGCCGGATATTAGTGAATCTACTGTTTTCAAGTTGTCAAATAATGGGATAGCATCAGACGATTTCGGTAGTCCTTTCCAACTGGCATTTAGCAATTGTGAAAATACTGAAAGTATCCGTATGACTTATTCAGAAGATGCGCAAACGGGTACTGCTGAAGGGGTAAATTTAGTCTTGGTTGATGCATCGGTAAAACAAGACCCGTCTAGCATTCCAAACTTATTCATATCGGGCGCATCGACTGGCGTTAAGCAATTCTCTATCAACTATGAGAGAAATGTAGAGAATAATGAAGACGTAGTTATAGGTAGTGCAGCTAAGGTTTTTAACTTTGTTGTTACATATCTGTAGTTATATTTTAAAAAAAACCACGCTGCTTACAGCGTGGTTTTTAATCATATTCAGTAGCTTCTCTGCTCTATCTCAAGGTGGGCAGCATATCTTTATAAATCCCAAAAAGGGTATGTCTTCGGTTTTATTCTACAATGATTATTTGAAAGAAGCTGGAAGCGGGTATTTCCTAGTGGATACTATAAATAAAAAATCTTACTCGGAGGTGAGATTTGGAATAGAAAATGGCATAAGATATTTTTGTGTCGACAATGATTTCTTCAGTTTTATAGATAATATAGATGATATTAGCGACGGAGAGTGTGTTACATTTCCATCACAATCTAAGAAACATCGTTGGGCTCATGATTTTGATCCAAAAAGAAATAGGCTCAAAATTTATATTCCTGACCAAGTTTTTTATGACAATAACTTTAATATCGATAGCTTTTCTTATGGCGATTCTGTCGCTAAACTCAACTACAAGTTATCAATAAATAAAAAGGAGAGTAAAAAGGCCGAACTTAGTTCAAGATTAGATTTAGATGTAAATCTAAAAAAGGTTATGTTAAGAATGAAAGGTGATACAAATGGAAGAAATAATAATGTTAATTTCGCATACATGAGGAAAGACATCGACAGCTTACAATCCTATTTTAAATTAGGTTATGACTATTTATATAATGATGCTACGTCTGACAATTTCTATGGCATCACTTTGATGAGTAATAATGAGTTAAGAAACAATGCATCTGGTTCACAGGTTGATTATATTTATGGTAATGCAAAAGTAGATTCTACAGTAAAAATAATACTTGGTGATGAAATAATAAAAGAGATTCGAGTCTTGAGTGGTGAGTTTAGTGTATCAAAACCCCTTACTTCGAGTAATGAAAATTTTAAGGTTTTGATTGAGGGAGATGATGGAAGTGAAGATTCATTTTTTGTTAGTAATTCTGGTTACTCAGGTACTGTACCCTATCAATACAATCTAACTTTAGGAAATTTTGAAGATAGCAAACAGGCTTTCATGTATTTTGATAACAGTAAAAGATTAACTAATACGTTAACTTTGGGGGCAAAGTACTTGCTTTCTAGAAACATAGGTTTACTTGGGTTTTCTCCAACATTAAATTATGATAATTTTATAATTAACTATAAGATTGACAATGTCTTTAAAGATGATGGTTATTATGGAATATCTAGATATAATATGAATTATAATAATTCAGATTTAGGGATGGCTTTTGGTGGTAATGTTTCCTTTAAAGCTTATGAAAGAAACATTGATGCAAATTATAGTGATAATGCTTACATTTATATGATCAAGTCGGTTTATAGCAATAGTTCTATTAAGTTTGATTATAATTATGCAATAAATGAAAATAAAAAAAATTACGGAGCAATATTCAACACATACTTACTTTCAGGTCAAGCTAATTTATCTTTAGGCGCTAGGCTAGGAGACGATGACCAGATATTTGCTTCTATAAGAATTCCACTTGGTTCCGGTATTTTAACTAGCCGTTATCGAAGAGAGTCAAATGAAAATATATTTGATAATGATTACCAAGTTAGAGATGGAAAAAATAGATACTCATTCGGTGCGTCTTCTAAACGTAGTGATGTTTATGAATCTGGAAGAATAAGCATATCTCATTATGGTGATAAGGCAGAATTTAACGCTAGATACAATAACTTTAATGATAGTAATAATTACTTTTCAGAAGTTAAAGGTTTTGCTTTGTATGATGGTGAAAGTGTCTATCTAAACTCTGATAGAATTCATACTGGTTATGTTTTAAGTGGTCCAAAAAAATTGGAGGTAAATGGCAACCCTATGGGTGACGATGGTTATTATGTAGGCTCGGTATCTTCATTTAAAGAAGCCTCAATTCCAATAAGAGATACAAGTGTATTTTCTCAATCTGACGTCTATGAAAGCATAAAACTTAGAGGTGGTGGTGTGAAATTTATAAAAGTAGATAAATTGGATAAACATTTCGACTATGTTTTCATCGTTAAATCTAAATTAGGAAATGCGATTGAATCTGGTTCTAAAATATTCGACAAAAATGGAAAGTATTTATCAAGTGTTAAAAATAGAGGTGTTGTTAATTTTACATCCAAGGATGAATCTTTAAGTTTAATTATAAAGAGCGGCGATGACGAATGTAAAATAAATGTTGTAAATCCTTATGTTGATGAATTGAAAATTTTAAATTGTTTAAATTGAGGTTTTTTATGAAGATGCTCGCACTAATTTTTTTATTTTATTCTTCTTATTCTTTTAGTATTGTAATCTCTCCGCCTGTTATTAACTTTAAAAATAACAACAACCATTTTGAATTAAAACTATCCAACGGGGCTGATGTGGACAAGGCAGTTTTCATTGAACCCGAATATATAAATGATAGTTTTTTTTATTTAATATCAAATACTGATTCGTTAATTCTTCCTGCAAAAAGTTTTGCTAAAATACAATTGAAAATATTAGGTGAATTCGATGAGAAACGAGAACACTTGTTGTACCTTAATATAACTGAAATGATTAAAAACCCACCTAATGATAATAATACAGGTTATCTATCAATAACAAACAAGCTTAAAGTAATTATAACACCAAGATTTTTCGAGAAATATAAGTTGTCAGTTGAAGGGGGAGAGTTAGTTAATGCCGGCCCTAAATATGTACAACTGATGTCAATTAACTGTGATGACAATACGGAATTAATAGATGAAACCTTAATGGAACCTTTCACTTCCTTACCCATAAATGAGAATTGTAACCCTACCTATTATAAAGAATCCGTATTGGGAAGAGTTAGAAAAATTTCATTTTGATTTACTGGTGTTTATTGATTCTCGGCTATCGATTAGTGATAGCCAAGAGCTTTTAGGAGGTTAGGATGCTGGCAATTGAAATGCTAACACCATACAAGGGTTACGCACTATTGATTTAGATAACGGTAGAGAGGTCGCTGGTCATCAGAAGATCGTCAATGCATTAAGATTCACACTTTCCCAAACTTAAAAGCGAGTCGTCTATGACTTTACAATCGTGTGTCATCACTTTCACAAATAAAGAAATTCTAGTTGGTCAATCAGTAGAGACTTCTCTCTACCTTTTAGAGTCCCATGTTAACAATTCAATATCTAAAGTAAAAATAAAGACTTATGATGGCTTTCAGGAGCGATCGTATACTTTTTTCTCAGTTGAAGAGTCTCTTGAAACCCTTATGAATCTCTAATTTTTACGCCTTCAGTTTATCTAAAAGGCGTTGTTACCTAAACTAGTTGAACCTTTTTGACATAAAAAGTGTGATCTTACTCAATTGCTCCCTCTTTTGGTATTGAGTGTTCATTTTGGGAAGAACTTATGGCTTCATGACGGCCCTATCTGGCAGGGTTGACTTTTCGTGAGTGTTTTTTGAACAGCATGGTTAAGGTTTATAATTTGCTTCACTAAAAGCCGTCAAAAAAGACGCGAAAATCAGTGATAGAGAAAGAGAACTCGCCACTGAAAATGCCAAGCTCAAACGATTATTGGCTGAGCAAGCTGAAGAGCTAGATATCGTAAAACAGGCCGCCACCTACTTCGCGAAAAATCTAAAGTAGATTGCTATGAGTTTATGCTCGAACACCTGATGCAGTATAGGATTGTCCGTATGGCTAAGGTGTTTGGGATTTCTCGAAGTGGGTTTTATTATTGGATTGATAATCGCCATAAAGTCACTCAACGAAACGAGCACCGAAAGCAGCTTGATAGCAAAGTTCGAGAAGCCTTTGATGATAAAAAAGAACGCGACGGTGCAAGGCGTATTCAAAAAGAACTTGAGGCAAATGGTAATAAGCACGATGTAAAAACCATTGCCGCGAGCATGAAACGCCAGAGCTTAGTCGCGAAGGCCGCCCGTAAGTTCAAATGTACGACAGACAGTAAGCATAGGCTTCCTGTTGCCCCGAACTTGCTTGAGCAAGATTTTAATGCGACAGCACCGAACCAAAAGTGGGCTGGAGATATTACCTATCTAGCGACAAGTGAAGGTTGGATGTATTTAGCGGTTGTTATCGACTTGTACTCACGGCAAGTCGTTGGTTGGTCAATGAGCACGAGAATGACCGCAACTCAGGTCTGTGATGCACTATCAATGGCATTGTTCCGTAGAGGCATGCCAGAAGAAGTGATTATCCATAGTGATAGAGGTAGCCAATATTGCTCAAAAGACTACCGAGATTTAATCGCCGCCCATAATCTAAAACAAAGCATGAGTAGGAAGGGAAATTGCTGGGATAACGCCTGTGTTGAAAGCTTTTTCCACTCAATGAAAGTGGAAGCAGTCCAATACGAGCCGATAATGACGCGAGAAGAGATGCGTCAAGCACTCTTTGAATACATCGAAGTTGATTATAATCGAACAAGAAGGCACAGTGCTCTTGGGTATGTAAGCCCAGTTAACTTTGAAAAACAATATGTCGCTTAATGCGGTGTCCAGTCTTACTGGTACAGATCAGTCTATAATAAAAGTTCACTACTACACAACAAGTTAAAAGGATATTTTTATGCTTAAACCCACATTTCTATTAGGCTTAGTTGGCTTGGTTTCATTCCCTACATTTGCTGCTAATATCGAAGGGGGCTCATACATTGGCGCCGGCTTGGGTATACATCAAGATTCAGATACCGATGGTGGTGGTAATCTAGACGCTGAAAGCATGGGATATAGCGTTTATGGTGGTTATAAATTTAACCGTATTATCGGTGTTGAACTTGGCTACACCGATTATGGTGACTACGATTCGAAAGTTGGTGACAAAGTGTTCTCTCCAACAGCATTGTCTGTTTCTGCTAATGTCGGTTACACATTTGATAATTCAATACGACCTTTCTTTGTTGCTGGACTTAGCTATGTTGACCTAAATTCTGGTAAAGGCACTAATTACAAAATTGATGACGATTCTGGTGCTGGTTTCCACTTCGGAATTGGCGTCGAATATACTCCAATGGACAGACTTACGTTACGTCTGATTTCACAGGCAGATGCCGTAAATATCGAATTTACCGACAATAGTGGTAAGAAGCTTAAAAGCCGAGACACAGCGTTTAGTACCGTTATGTTAGGTGCCTCGTATGACTTCTAGGTAAGTGTTCACCAAGCCCTATTGACATAAAAAGTGTGACCTTACTCAATTTATCCCACTTTTGGTATTGAGTGATCATTCTGAGAGATATTCGTTGAGAGGTAAGCGCCTGCGAACCGACTCATTGACTTTTTAATATCAACACAGATACCGCCAACTAAGGCGGCATCTGTCACTCTGAACGCTATTCGGGGGCGGGAGACTAGTCCGTTTTTGGCATGTTCCAAGGAAGAAGATGGCCATGGTCGTCCTCACTCTTCAGTTTCGGGATTTCTCGTAGCACGTATTCGAGATATGACTAAGTGATGTAGTTTATGACGGTTTTATCAAATGTTTTTGGGTGAAGATTATGATCTAAACAAAACTGAGCAGCGGGCTGTTCACCATTGTAATACTGCTGCACAAAGCGTAACCATTCATGTTGAGATCTATGCGGAGACACTTTCGAGTACCTTTAACGATCAAAGTTAAAGGTTACGACGTTTATTGAAAGGATTGAATGAGTCGATTTAAAGACGTTTACACCTAGAGCATCATTTTGAGCCAAAGGTCGAAGGTAACTTCCGAACTGAAAGCGACTAACAACGGGTCTTTCAGCCCGTAATACTAAACCATCTACTTTAGTCGGTGGTTGTTAAGTCGCGAAATGAATAAGTTGAGCATAGGCAGGTTGATGAACAAGGACAAACAAAACAGCATTTACGAAAAAATCGTTAATGACGAAGATGCCCGCGCCTGTAAGGCTATTCCTGAATCAGCTTGTCATCAAGTTCCCGGCAACTTTCTTAAAATCATTCTCGCTCAGTTTTTAACGAAAGTCGGCGATGCGTTAACCAGCCCTAAAGTCACGTTGCCGTGGGTACTACAAAGTCTCGGGGCACCGGTTTACTTAATTGGTTGGCTCGTTCCTATTCGTGAGTCAGGTTCACTCATCCCACAACTTAGTATTGCGCACTATATCCGTCGCCTCCCAGTAAGAAAATGGGTCTGGGTAATTGGTAGCATCTTGCAGGCTCTTTCCATATTAGCGATCGGACTGGTCGCATCAACTCTGACAGGAGCTGCTGCGGGTTATGGTGTAATTACATGTCTTGTGATCTTCAGCCTCTCACGCGGTTTAAATTCCGTCGCATCAAAAGATGTGTTGGGAAAAACCATCCCCAAAAACCAACGAGGTCAAGTCAACGGCTGGTCTTCAAGCGCTGCTGGCCTTGTGACGCTGATTTTCGCTAGCCTTCTTGCACTAGCCTGGTTATGGGACGTAGAGCCGACAGAGCGTTTTTACAGTCTGAGTTTAGGGTTAGCGGGCGTCATATGGCTTATTGCTGCATTAGTTTATGCACGCATTAATGAGTATGCTGGTGAGGTAGGCGGTGGTCGAAATGGCGTCCTCAAAGCATTTAAACAGCTCGCGTTGCTTAAGACAGACGTGACCTTTCGTCGATTCGTTATAACTCGGACACTATTTTTATGTTCTGCGCTGAGTGCACCGTACTACGTTGTGCTGGCACAGCAATCCCTGGGTGGACAACTCTGGGTGCTAGCTCTTTTTATGTTTTCTAGTGGCTTGGCCTCCTTTGTGTCAGGTCCTTTCTGGGGAAGAATGTCCGATCGCTCCAGCCGTAGTGTGATGGTCATCGGCGCAATGATGGGCGGGCTACTTGGCGTTGTTTTATTTGTTTACGATACGTGGGTCACCGCTAACCAAAGCTTCCTATTTGTGATTCCTCTGCTCTACTTTTGTTTGTGTATTGCCCACGACGGAATACGAGTCGGACGAAAAACCTATTTGGTTGATATCGCTGAAGGTGACAAACGGACGAGCTATGTAGCCGTGAGTAATACTGTGGTTGGGATAATGCTGCTTCTAATGAGTTCTCTTGGTTTTATATCGAACTTTTTGAGCCTTTCATCTGTGGTGTTAGTGTTCTCTTTTATTAGTCTTGCTGGCGTGGTTATGGCCAAACAATTACCAGATATCAGTGACTAGGGCATGTTGAACTTTCGTGAGTGTTTTTTGAACAGCATGGTAAAGAGTTATAATTTGCTTCGCCAAAAGTAAAACCATAACCAATACCATGCCAAGAACAATGCTAACTGATACTCGCTGGGAACTGCTACTCCAAGTTATGAAAAGTACAGGTCGTATTTACGATAAAACTGAACATAGAATGACATTTGAAGGAATACTCTATCGAATGAGAACAGGTATTCCTTGGCGAGATCTACCCTCTGAGTTCGGAGAGTGGAGTACCGTTTACAGACGATTTAATCTTTGGTCAAAGAAAGGGATTTTAGATAAACTTTTCAAAAGATTATCTAGCATGGCTGATTTTGAATGGGTCTTTCTTGATGGCTCTATAATTCGAGCGCATCAGCATAGTACAGGTGCAGCTACTGAAAGCTCAGAGAAAGAGCAAATAGGAAAAAGTCGCGGGGGCAACTCAACCAAAATTCACTTAGCCGTAGGTAGTGGTGGTCTGCCGATTTGCTTTGATTTATCAGAAGGACAACGCCACTATATAGTGCATGCCGAAAGCTTAGTTGAACGTAAGCGTCTGCGAACCGACTCATTGACTTTTTAATATCAACACAGATACCGCCAACTAAGGCGGTATCTGTCATTCTGAACGCTATTCGGGGACGAGGGACTCGTCCGTTTTTGGCATGTTCCAAGGAAGAAGATGACCATGGTCGTCCTCACTCTTCAGTTTCGGGATTTCTCGTAGCACGTATTCGAGGTACTCATACGGCTCACAGTCGTTAGCCTTCGCGGTTTCGATAAGACTGTACAGCACGGCACTGGCGCGGGCACCATTATGAGTCTTCGAGAACAACCAGTTGTTCCGACCCACCGTGAACGGACGCACTGAACGTTCCGCTCGGTTATTATCCATGCTTAACCGGCCATCATTGATAACTCGTACTAGCTTCGACCATTGATTGAGACTGTAGCTAATCGCCTCTCCCAGTTTACTTTTGGGGGGCACCTGAGTGACTGATTTATCTAACCACGCCTTGAACTCATTGAGCAGAGACTGAGTCTTTGATTGGCGGGTAGCATATCGCTCTTCCCTCGTCTTATCTTTGAGTGCTTGTTCAACACGATAGAGCTTTTGGAACCAACTGACTGCCCACTGGATTTTACCCCCTTTACCTTGCTTGCCTTTTGGTTGGCTCTGCTCTGCCTCTATGAACTTGCGTCTTGCATGTGCCCAGCAACCCACCCACTTCGCCTCTGTCTTTTCATACGCTTTATACCCATCAACATGAAGGTATCCAGTGTAGTTTGACAGGTACGATTGAGGGCAGTGGTGACCCCGACTCCCTTCCTGGTAGTCGAACAAGACGATACCGGGAGATTGCGCATTACCGCCCCGGTCTGGACCACACCCGTACAACCAGATGTAACTTTTCTTTCTTTCGTCACCGAGCACGGTCAATGTGGTCTCGTCCGCGAACAGAACATCTTGAGTAAGAAGGGTTTCTTTCAGTAAGGCGATTAACGGCTCTACCTTATCAGCGCAACGCAGTATCCATTGACTCATCGTTTTTCGGCTGAGCGCTAGCCCATATTGTCTGAACAACGATTCTTGACGATAGAGAGGCAGGGCGTAGTGTTATTTGTTCGTGATGATTTGCGCAAACAAAGAGGGAGTCGCGATGCTTTTCGGGATAATCGATGCTGGCGGTGGCGGTGCCATCAACACGAGGCTCTTTTCTCCTAGTACGTCACATTGACGACTGACCTTTTCTAATCCAGACATCGCTTAGCTTGGTAGGTTGGATGAACGGCACTCATGAAAACGAAATGGCTTGCAGTGGAGGGGGCTTTTTCAATCAACGCGGCTGTTTCAGGCATAGTAAGATCCGTCAATAGGCGTGAGGATGAACTGATAACTTAAAGTATGACAACTTCTGAGCCTACTTTATCAAAAGCATCAGAAAACCCAAAAGTTGTCAAACGACTACCATCCCACATGACAAAATCATTATTTTCCATGGCATCAATAATAAAGTTTCGTCCTTTCTGAGAAATGATAGTATGAATGCATTTTGAGCCTACATGTACACCATTAGCTCTGATTAATTGTCCTTGAAACGAAAATGCAGTTAATGAGCATAGCTCTTTAGGGAGGCCTATCATTGTTAAGGATATGTTTTCTCGGGAAACTGCGTAAAATTTAAATACACCAGAAACTCTGTGGTAATAAGAAACTTTTGTATTCGATTGGATTAAGAACCAGCCTTTAATTCCAGAACCAGCCAAAAGATCTAACGAAAACAAGCTAGTGAGTAAAATTAATAAGATTCGAATCATGGTGGCACCCCAAGCAGTTAAATATATTGATATCTCAAAGCATAGCAAATAAGAAACTATACGCATAATATCGATACTTATTAACCTTTCGTCAATCTTTTTGAGCGACATGATAAGACGCTTGGAACCCCTATAGTCTATAGTTCGGCTTCGTTGCGTTATTCAGTGGCATTAAATCAAAAACCTACGATCGTATCAGCTACGTCTACTCCCTCTCGTAGCCTCATGCCTAAACCTCGTTACAAAACAACCAACTGGAAGCAATACATTCAATCACTCATTAACCGTGCTTCTTTGACATGATGAAGAGGCAATAAGTGGGTGGGTGCAAAGCAAACAAAATAAGCTCGGGAGGCCGTGCCGGTTCAGGGATTTAGCCATCACGACAGCACTTATGGTGAAACGAGTCTTTTATATACCACTTAGAGCGCTGCAAGGATTTATAGACTCGATAATTAGGTTAGCCCATGTACCAATAAGTTGTCCGCATTACACCTGCATTAGTCGTAGAGCCAAGCAAGTTGAGGTCTCATTTAAGACTAAAACGAGAGGGGCTATACAGCACCTAGCCAGTGACGCTACTAGTCCTAAGGTTTATGGCTAAGGTGAATGGAAAGTCAAAACATACGCCGAAGTATCCTTGAGGTGTCTGGTGATGGCCCTTACGACACGAGGGAAAGCGTGCCATGCTGCTATTAAGATTAAGGGAGCCGTTGCGTTTATTTCCCAAGATTAGAGGCATCGTGGTCACCCTCGAAACCTCGCTGTGGTTTGTCTAAGGTTATTCGGCTCAAATAAGTATTGGAAAGAGCAATATGGTTAGCGCAACCTTGAAATACGCAGTTTTCTCAAGGCTTACTTTGATGATCAGATTTAAGCGTGTATGTCACCTCATAGCTCAAGTTTGGGTTTAACATCCTTCGTTAGTTTTTGTTCTCTCTAAGAGCTGATCTCTAAAAACTGCAAAAATATCGTAGTTGTGTAAAAGAAATCTTTATCAACACTTCTGACTACCATGAAATTTTAGGAACCAATGTCATTAAATGAAGCGTCTTAATTTTTCGAGCCATGAAGACGCGATAAACTATGATCATCACTCTCAATGCCTTGAATGTTATGACAGCCTCCTCCCTCTCTTTTTTAACGACGACTTCACCCTCGTCAAAACAGAAAAATAAGCTCAACCAGTTATGGGGGGAGGTCGAGAAAAAACAAAGGTGCATCGAACGTTATCAAGCCAAGTTGGATGATTTTTATCATGACTTTAAAGCGTCGACTGAAAAGCAAGAATGTGCAGTGTGCCGAGCTACAGAGAAATGGATCCATCATTTGCTTTCTTTTATTCCACGTAAAACAATTAAAGGGCCACAGCGTGAGGCTCTGTACGATTGGATACAAGATGAGTTAACCATTTTAGAATCAAATCCCTTCAACCCTGTGGAATCGACCGCGTTACGTGAGGCGTTCAACCAATCGCTTTTGGCATTGCCATCAAATAAAGCCGATGTAGACGTGATGACGGAGGACCAAATTGAGGCACTTCGCGAAGAGATGTTTATGATGTTGGGCTACGAAATTGATATCAGCTGTGACGAGTTAATGGCGATGATGGAGGAACCTCAGAAATTTCACGATTATTTACAAAGCGTGATGGCTGAACAAAAGCAAGAAGAACACACTGCAGAAGATGACATAGGTTGGGGAGCTGAAAACTTTTTCTCTCAAACTAATGGCGAAAATTACTTCGAGCCGTCATATCATCAAGCTAACGATACGCTTTACAGCGATAAAGAGATAATCAAGTTGTATTTTCAGCTGGCCAAACAATTATACCTAGATAAAGAAACAGGCGAAGACGAGAAGTCTGAGAAAAGCGCGCTAATGCAGCAGTTATCGCAAGCGAAGAAAGACAAAGATGTAGCTGCCTTATTTATACTGGCTCAGCAGCACCTTCCTGATCATGAGATGATGATGGATGAAGGTATACTTGAACCCTTAACGATGGCGCTGACCGAAAAAATTGGGCAATTAAACAGAGAATACCAAGAACTTCAGCATAGTAATGATCTCAAAAGTTTGATTTGGCAACGATTTGGTGGGTGCAATAAAGCAGCACGACAGAAAGGTTTAAGAGAGTATCGCGCCCATTTGCAAAAAGAGTCACAAGATCTTCTCGCTCAATGCCAAGAGATCAAAACGGTTAAGCAAATACAGCAGCGTTTAAAGCAGCGGATGGAGTTGTCTTACTTTGACAATCCGTATTTTTAAAGTGGATCCGCTTGAGTTGTTTGCCTAATTGTTTTTATACCCGTAATTGACTGTGAGCTTGAATGTTTACATCCACACAGAACAGTTGTGCAAAGCCTGCACACACCATCTAACGTACGGCCGAGTACATTGTCAGTTAAATGATGTGCTTCAGAACAACTTGGCAACAGGCTTCGTCTCGAAGAAGTCAGAGAACATATGCAGTGCCCTGCTGTGAAAGCCAAGGCCATTCAGAATCATTGCTAAGACGGCGCCGCCATGCATGTGAGACGTTATGATCTGAGTGTTTAGGAATGATGCGCTCAATAATACCGGATAAATTGATTTCATGACAGAAATCAGCGATTAACCCTAAGTGGTCTCATAGACAGAACCTAAGCATTAAGCTCAGCGTAAACTCCGTCTAACGTAATGTTTTCTTTAGACTTCCTATGCGCGGACTTTTGAGCATTCCTTGATATATAACGTAAGCGTCTGCGAACCGACTCATTCAATCCTTTCAATAAACGTCGTAACCTTTAACTTTGATCGTTAAAGGTACTCGAAAATGTCCCAGCATAGATCTCAACAAGAATGGCTACGCCTTGTGCAGAAGTATTACAATAGTGAGCTGTCTTCCGCTCAGTTTTGTTTTCAGCCCTAAACCACCTACTTCAGTAGGTGGTTATCATTCAGTTTGGCTTTGCCTGTAGTTCTACCCATGTTAAATGCTCCCTTGATTTTTAGCGAAGTCAAAGAGGACAAATAACATGAGCAGATATAATCAAGCTTTCCACGTATTTTGGAGATGTCAATATCACATAGTGTGGACACCAAAGTATCGATTTAGGATTTTGAAAAACAATGTAGGTAAAGAAGTTTATCGATGTATAAACGTTTACTGTAATCAACTTGGATGTGAAGTCGTTGAATTAAACGTTCAAGTTGACCACGTGCACTTGGTAGTAAAAGTTCCGCCTAAGTTATCGATATCCAAGTTGATGGGCGTATTGAAAGGCAAAATAGCTTTAAAACTCTTTAGTAAATTTCCATATTTAAGGAGAAACAAACTCTGGGGTAACCACTTTTGGCAAAGGGGCTATTTTGTCGATAGCGTAGGGGTTAATGAAGAAATCATTCGACGCTATGTAAGACATCAAGAGAAAAAGAGCGCGTGGAGCAGCAGCAATTGGCGTTGGACTAAACAAAGGCCCCCTTTTAGGGGGCTCACATAAAGCCACCTTCTTTAGAAGGTGGTAATTTACTTAGAGCATAATCTTCATCCAAAAACGTTTGACAACAACCGTCGCAAACTACACCACTTAGTCAACCTGCCTAAAAAACGAGAAGATTCACCTTCTGAATTCGTTGCCGTTGAAAAAAAAGCCAAGCCAAACACCAAAACCGAGCAACAGCCAACCTCTACGTTACCCCCGGAATTACGCCTGGAAGCGGGGGCCTGCTCTCTTCGTATACCCCGTGATGTCACTCCTCGGTGGCTGGCTCTTTTACTGAAGGAGCTTGCTGTTGTATGAAAATGTTCCCTGATACCTCTGTCGTCTATCTCCACAAGGCGCCCGTCGATTTTAGAAAGGGTATTAACGGCTTGAGCTTTATCGTTGAACAGAATATGAACCTTAATCCCTTCTCCGAAGCGCTATTCGTCTTTTGTAATCGTACGCGGGATAAGATCAAAGTTCTCTACTGGCAGCGTAATGGCTTTTGCCTCTGGCAAAAGCGACTCGAAAAAGACAAGTTCGCTTGGCCAAGAAAAATGTCAGGGCAAACACTCTCATTAACGGAAGAGCAGTGGCATTGGTTGCTCGATGGACTCGACATCGAAAAAATGAAACCCCATCAAACATTGAATTACCAAAGTCTTAATTAAATTAAAAAAATAATAGCGTATAAGGAACTTTCGCGGGTCTCTGCTATCTTCCTTATATGACAAATAAAAATAAAGAAGATGAGCTAGCGCTCTTACGTTCAAAAGTGACTGAGCTTGAATCTACGTTACTCACTCTGCACCAATCTCTAGGCGGAAGTACGACGTTTATTGAAAGGATTGAATGAGTCGATTTAAAGACGCTTACCGTTTAACAACAGCTTTAATCCAATTGCTTCTACTGTACTTGCCTTGCCAAACCGTCTTTTCATTTTCATCAACCGCGTGGATATGAAATACGTTTTTTGCTAAATCAATGCCAACTCGAGTAATCTCTGCCATTTGTGCCTCTCATCCAGATAATAAGCTAAACATTTAAAATGTAGCATTGTTAGTGGGTGAGGATGTGTCCATACCATTGCTTACACTGATACATTCAAATATTGGTAACAGCCAGACATCCACATTTTTGGCCGCTTTAAACAGTGAGACCGATGGCATTATCTGAAGCGCAATACTACGCCTAATGATCAGCGCAAGTAAACTGACCCAGATGAGCCCATCAATGATGGCCTTTTGTGCGGTGATAAATCGTTGCCAGTTGGTGTGAGACTTTAACTCTTTAAAAAGCAGCTCAACCAGCCATCGACAGCGGTAGAACGCCATGATGTCATCGGCAGTATAGGTGTCTGAAGGTAAGTTAGTTATCCAAATGCAGAATCGTTTTTCTTCAGCACAACGTCGCACGACTCTAAATTCTTGTTTACCTAGACGGACTTTTAGGTCAAAGACTTGCGAACGGTTGGTACCTCGAGTAATGTCTTTCAGCTTCTTCCCTTCTAGCTTGGGCAGAAGTCGCCCCTTGCCTCAATAATCATAGGGTTCCAACGTCAATAGCTCGCGTGTGAATAATTACTTTTTAAGAGCCCTCATTAGATTATGAAATTAACGGAATCTGTATTATCAACCCTGGATACAGACTTAAGCGTATGCGCCCCATAATCCCACGGGGCGACACTCTAGTGTTAGAAGTTCCAAGGTAGGAGTGAATCGGTACTTCGCTCAGCTTTCGCCTGCTCTTTCATGCATTTGACCATGTAGCCGTAGAGGGTCAGGCTACATGGTTTTCGCTGTCTCGACGAGACTGTAAAGCATCGCGCTCGCGTTAGCGCCATTTGTAGTGGTCAAGAACAGCAAATTTTTTGCCCATGACCAGCGAGGTCATGGGGCGTTTACGCTTTAGTAGTTAAAATAGAAACCTCTAAGTGCATGAGAAAGTTTATATGCACTATTATGTGGTGGTGATGTGTAAGACACCCCAAATTTGATACCGCTCAAATTACAACTATAAGTTCCATCTTGGCAAGCATTTGTAGCATCCTCGTTATACGCAATAATAGTTTGCACAAAATAAGGTATATTGTTTATTGCTCCATCGTAGTTATGTTCATGACCAAAATCTACAGTATGCATCATCTCATGGGTAAGAAGTGGGCTTCCTATTTCTGATTCACTAAACATTGTTAATCCAATCTGCCCCCAAGCAATGCCAGTTGTTGAACTTGATGTGTAAAATGAATAGTTTTTGCCATAATCTGTTGTTTTTTTAATTACATAGTTTTTAAATTCGGTGTAATTCTGTGGAATCGTTATTAATGGAGAGCTTTGAGGCTCAACCGTAATCTTAGCATGTGTGTTGTACAAGTTTTTAAACTTTGATGAGTTGATTAAAAATACCATTCGTGCGAATGACTCCTTAAATTTTTCTTTTTCAGCAGCTGTCCAATCAATAAGAGCATAACCAGGTGGAGCTGTACCCGTAGAGGCCTTCTTAAAAAAAGCATCTTTCAATGGTACAGCATTGCCAAATATCAATTGGCTTTCGCTCATCATAGTTGTAACTTCAGCCATGTTATAAGTTATTAAAGATGTTATATCTTTATTACTCATACCTAGATTTGTTAAAAATGTACGTGGTGTTGTTGTAGGTGTTGTAGGCGTTGTAGGCGTTGTAGGCGTTGTAGGTGTTGTAGGTGTTGTAGGCGTTGTAGGCGTTGTAGGCGTTGTAGGCGTTGTAGGCGTTGTAGGCGTTGTAGGCGTTGTAGGCGTTGTAGGTGTTGTAGGTGTTGTAGGTGTTGTAGGCGTTACTTGTTTAAAACTATCATTACACGCAACTAAAAAGAGAGTTGCTGAAAGTGTTAGCGCTATTTTCATATAATTCTCCGATAGATAACTTCCGATTAATTTTAAGAATAGAACTAATTTCTAATTATTCTACTCCCGTGATCAGAAGCACCCCGATTTTCCACGGAAAAATCGTAAGCGCACCATGAAGCCCGCATTCTAATCTTTCAGCACGAAGAATAAGATCAACTCTCCAACCCAAAGGAGAGTTGAAATGGCAAAACGACGCACCAATCTAGAATGGCAAACACTGTTTGAACAATATGAAAGCAGCAATATTACATAGCGTGCTTTTTGCGAACAACATAGACTGAGTTTATCCACGTTCTTCGCCAAGCGGCGTCAACTCCAAACAGCAAACCAATCGGAATCTGTCGGGTTTGTTAGAGCCGAAATCGTCGAAAAGACAACGAAGTATCAGGCGCAGATAGCTACGGCTAACATGACACTGCTCGTCAATGATGTGGAGTTGAGCATTCCTCAAGGCACGCCAGCGACCTATCTTGCTGAACTCATTGGAGCGTTGTCATGAAAGGTATGCTTAGCGCTCCAGACATTTATCTTTATCGTGAAAGTGTCGATTTTAGAAAGTCCATCAACGGCCTGGCGGCGATTATCGGAAATGATACGGACTTGCCTCTTGGTAACGGGGGCGCTGTTCCTGTTTACCAACAAACAGCTCGATAAGATTAAGGTGCTGGAATATGTTCGCCCTAAGTACGCTTGCCGCCAGTGCGAAAAAGCAGGCGACAGTAGCCGTATCGTTCAGAAGCCATCCCCTCAGAGCCTCATACCTAAAAGCTTCGCCACAGAAAGCTTGCTGGCCAATATCATTCTTGGCAAATACCAATACGCAATGCCACTTTACCGCCAAGAATCGCTGTTTACCCAGTCAGATATCGAGTTATCACGTACCACGATGGCAAGGTGGGTCACCCAAGTCAGCGAGAAGTTCGCTCCGCTGTATGCGGCCTTGAAAGAGCACCTACTCCAACAAGTGGTGGTGCAGGTGGATGAAACGCCACTCAATGTGCTCAAGGAAGAGAAGATGCGTTATATGTGGCTCTACTGCTCAGGCGCTGACTCGCCCGAAGCGGCATTACCGAATGTGAAAAATATCGTCTTGTACGACTATCAAAACAGTCGCGCGAGGGCGTGCCCTGTTGCCTTTTTAGGCGACTACAACGGTTATCTACAAACCGATAGCTACGCGGCTTATGATGGTCTACATCAGGTCACTAATGTGGGGTGCTTAGCGCATGCTCGTCGTAAGTTCATGGATGCTAAGAAGCTTCAAGGGAAAGGTAAGTCGGGGAAGGTTGATAAGGCGCTGGCTAAAATCCAAAAACTCTACGGAATAGAATCACGCTTAAAAGGTGCGCCTGTCGAAAAACGGAAAGCAGAGCGTCAAGCGTATTCCAAGCCGATACTGGATGAACTTTACCAATGGATGACAACCCAGAAGGTGATAGGCTCAAGCCCATTAGGTAAAGCGATAAAATACACGCTCGGCCAATGGCCGAAGCTCATCCGCTACGTCGATGACGGTCACTTATCGATAGAAAATAACAGCGCTGAACGTGCAATTAAACCTCTGGTCATTGGCAGGAAGAACTGGTTGTTCTCGAACACAACAAATGGTGCTGATGCGAGTGCGATGATTTACAGTATCGTCGAGACAGAGGAAGCCAACGGCCTAATCCTCTACGGCTACATGGTCAAGTGCATGAAGGACCAGGCGAAAGCTGAGCCTGATATTAACGCACTCTTACCTTGGAACTTCAAACATTAACAGCATCGCCCCGTGGGTTCATAGGGTGTTTACATCCAAGTTTGCATGGACGAGAAGTGTGGACGATGTTGAAACAAGAGCAGATAGATGTAGAAGGTCAGACGGCCTTTGAACGATTCTATGCACTCACAGCGTAATTGTACCTGTAGGGGGCTTTGTTGCTTAAATCGATGGAACTAAATCAAGAAGCTACGATCTGATCGGCTACACCCATCAATCATCGTAGCCTTATGCCGAAACCTCGTTACAAAACAACTAACTGGAAGCAGTATAATCAAGCCTTAATCAACCGTGGCTCTCTGACCTTTTGGATTGATGAGGAAGCGATAGCCGAGTGGAAGCAAAACAAACAAGGAAAACGTGGTAGACCTCGCCGATTTAGCGACTTAGCCATTACTACCGCACTGATGGTGAAACGCGTTTTCTCTATGCCATTGAGAGCGCTGCAAGGTTTTCTAGACTCCGTATTTAAGCTGGCTAACATCCCGCTTGTTTGCCCCCACTACACCTGTATAAGCCGCCGAGCTAAGGAAGTTGAGGTTTCATTTAAAACTAAAACCAGAGGCGCAATACAACATCTGGCTATTGATGCCACTGCTCTCAAGGTTTATGGCGAAGGTGAATGGAAGGTCAAGAAGCATGGTACTGATGGGAAGCGCAGAGTCTGGCGTAAGCTGCACATCGCAGTAGATACAATCACCCACGAAATAGTTGCAGCAGAGCTGAGTTTATCTAACGTAACCGATGCCGAAGTGCTCCCCAACTTACTTAAGCAGACACGTCGTAAAATCATTGAGATATCAGGTGATGGAGCTTATGACACAAGGAATTGCCATGATGCTATACGAATTAAGCGAGCGATTCCTCTCATCCCGCCACGAGAAGGAGCAGCCTTCTGGGAGCAAGGACACCCTCGTAATTTAGCGGTAGGTTGCCAGAAGCTCTATGGCTCCAACAAGAAGTGGAAAAAGCGGTATGGCTATCATAAGCGCTCTCTATCAGAAACCGCAATGTACCGAGTAAAACAGCTGCTAGGTGGGAAATTAAGCCTGAGGAACTACAACGCTCAAGTTGGCGAGACTTACGCTATGATTAAAGCCCTGAATAAGCTTACAGGGCTTGGTATGCCTGAAACACAGTATGTCGGTTAAGAATTAAGCACAATGGGGCAGGCATGCCTTCTCTCTGAATTAAGCAACAAAGCCCCTGTAGGGGGATCTGTCACACCTCTAACTAAATTTGTGACAAAACCGTCTTGTCTTAGAGTGCATAAGAGTTCCATCACCTTCAATTACAGCAATTATAAATAAAGATGGCTTCAGAATTTCAGCTCGTTGTTTGCCGTTTTTATAGATATAGTCTGTCACTTTCGATGTATTGCTGAGAACGAACTGAACAGCAATACATCGCCAAGCCTTAATGACTAGAGTTTAGGGAATCTCTATAATTCAAATATAAAGCCTCTAGAAGTCGTACGAAGCACCTATCATAACGGTACTAAACGCTGTGTCTCTGCTTTTAAGTCTTTTACCGTTATTATCAGTGAATTCGATATTTACGGCATCTGCCTGTGAAATCAGACGTAACGTAAGCCTGTCAATTGGAGTATATTCAACGCCAATTCCGAAATGGAAACCGGCACCAGAATCGTCATCAATTTTGTAATTACTACCCTTACCAGAATTCAGGTCAACATAGCTAAGTCCAGCAACAAAGAAAGGTCGTATTGAATTATCAAATGTGTAACCGACATTAGCCGAAACAGACAATGCTGTTGGAGAGAACACTTTGTCACCAACTTTCGAATCGTAGTCACCATAATCGGTGTAGCCAAGTTCAACACCGATAATGCGGTTAAATTGATAACCACCATAAACGCTATATCCCATGCTTTCAGCATCTAGATTGCCACCACCATCGGTATCTGAATCTTGATGGACACCAAAGCCGGCACCAATGTATGAGCCTCCTTCGATATTCGCAGCAAATGTAGGAAATGAAACCAAACCAACTAGGCCTAATAGAAATGTAGATTTAAGCATGTAAATATCCTTTTAACTTGATGTGTCGTAATGAATTTATATTATAGACCGCTTACTCAAGATGAGTAATGAAATTGTATTTTTCCGAGTCTGCTTTCGTTATCCAGTATTCGCCAACTGCCGGGACAGAATCCAAGATAAAGATATAGAAACCAATCCCTTTTTCTCCCAACATAGTTTTAAAGTAGGTCGCTTGCCTACGATGACTCTCGTCAGTGTATGGGAATTATTTGACCGTTTTATCGTCCTCAGCCCAGCTGTGTACACCTATTTGCTTATTCAATTCAATTGCTTTGGTGGCGTCTGCACGTTGTAAAATCCGTGGACTACCGGCTGCGAACAGATCTGTGCCGCCAGAAAACACCGAACCCGTTGGGGTTAATGTCTTTTGCTCTAATGAAATCGTTTTCGATAGGGAGACTTTATTGTTTATCTGCCAAATTATCTGTCATGAGTATGTATGGATATGTATACTTTTTTAGGACGTTATTTTTTGTTTCTTATTCATCCACACCACATAAAATTAGCGTAGAACATATTTAACCAATCAGTTTAGGTATTTTTTTGCGAAGTAATTAAACTCAATATGCAATATTTATTAAGCTAAAGATGAAGGTAATTCACGACATTTCATTTAAGTTAACACTCGATTAGGTTTGCGGTCGAATGGCAAACTCTAAAATGGTCACCGTGGAAGGCGATCTGTAACTTCAGAAATATTTCAAGATTACTTTGTCGTTCAACATTATGTGTCCTGCCTATGGCTGTAATGTTGCGCAGACCATCCTCATCGAACAACTTGACATCGTATTGCTGGATTTAATGCTTCCTGTAACCGCTAGACTGACAATGTTCCGACAGACGCATACACTCTATAAAGGTAAAGTATTGATACTCACCACTGGTGATGACGACTTTGATCGTATTGCGGGTAAGAAAGGACTGATGACTCTGCCATCAAGCCAATGAAACCAAGATTTCTGCTGGCCTGAGTTCGTTCACTATTACGCTGCCAAAACTGCTTCAGACGGTGGTTCAAATAACCTTCAATTTGATTAACTCGCTCTGAAAAAACATATAATAAATATGAACTTTCAGGTGCAGTTTATCACTCACAGATCGCGAGTTTGATCGACTTTATTAGCAAGCAATTCAGATACGCCGTAATCACTTGACTATTTGACGAAGATACTGGTTAGCATTGAGTATGACAGGATCGACCGGACGATTAATAACAAGGTTGTGCGCCTAAGACAAATGCTCGGTGACGACCATGCTCGAGCAAAAATAATTCAGATCATTCACGATAAAGACTACTTATTTTTTTTAACCGCTAGGTATTAACTTCGCTCACTACGAGCGTAATAAACGAGAACGATTATGCGACGTATTTATTTGGAGTCTTTATTGGGGCTGTTAGTTTGCTTTTTTATTGGTATTGTCGCCTACGAAGTTTCTGTCTATCAACTCAATACCGACTACGACTATGTGCTGCAAGATTACGAAGCGACAGCCCACCAGCAACTCATAGCAAACATTGCAAAAAATCAAAGCCTTAAAGCGGCTCATCAAGCGATAGATCAATTTGTGGAGACCTCTCAAAATATACTCGTCACGTTCAGTTCAAATGATGAAATACCGGGGCCAGTTTCGGCGTTTTTTAGTACTCACCCGAATAGCTTTATCTTTCACGATGATGAACGAAATCTTTGGTTTCGTTTAGCAGGCAGTGATAACACCTATCATTACCTACCCGATAATCAAGCATTTGTTCGAGAAAAAATAGAATTGGAAGATAACCTCATTTGGGTATTCTTTTTGGCTAGTTGTATCGTTTACGGCGTAAGTCATCTGTTAATTATTTTCCGCCGTGTTAGAAAGCTTGAGGTTGCCACTTTGCGTTTTTCTGAAGGCGATCTCTCGACACGAGCCGAGACTTCAAGTGGTATTGCGATTGGTTCACTGAACAAATCCTTTAACCTAATGGCCGACCGAATTCATCACTTAATTGAAAGTAACCGCTCACTCACCAAAGCCGTTGCTCATGAATTACGCACGCCAATATTTCGTATTCAATGGCAAACTGAAATACTCAAAGACACGCCGCTTAATGAATCGCAACAACACACCGTTGAAAGTATTATCGAAGATACAGAAGAGATGGAAAAGATGGTCGAAGAACTGTTGTGCTACGCCAAATTTGATAGCATTGACCTCGAAAAGCAACCCCAGTCATTAGAGATAAGAGACGTTCTCGAGCACGCGATGACACGCTGGAACAAAGACACAGAGCTCAACATCGACTTATCACTGCCAGAACAACCTAGCTCAATACTAGCGGATGAAACTCTGCTTATCCGAGCCTTAGATAACCTAGTACGTAACGCAATGAAGTTCGCACGTTCACAGATGTCGATTGAAGCCAGCGTGCATCAAGATCAGCTACAGATTGCGGTACATGACGATGGTGATGGCGTAGCACAAGAACACCAGGCTCGTCTGTTTGAACCCTTTACGTGGGCGATAAAGCGCGTAATAAAGCTAAGAGTGGCCATGGCTTGGGGCTTTCAATCGTCGATAAGATCTGTGCTCAACACAACGCAACCGTGGAGGTTGGTCAGAGCCCAACCTTAAAAGGTGCGGTATTTACTATTACCATTCAGATATGTAATGACTCAACTGACAAACCCATACAGTAACTACAAAACATCTCTGGAATAATGTCCAACATCGGTCGGGAGATGCTGTCTCCCAATGAACTTATTGAGTCTAGATAATCATGACACGGTCGTTTATGGCTTGTCATTACAGCACTGCTAATTAGAAGCAAAGTAAACCGTTACTTATTAATTCGTACTTTGTTAGCAGTTGAAGCCATAGGCTTACTATCTAAATTCCCAATTATTCTTAAGGTATTTTATGAAAAAGTTATTGTGTGTTTTAGGCGTTATCTCTCTAGCAGGTTGTTCAGGTATTAGCCATAACGATGAGGTTTACACAGCGCATGCTGAAAGCTTCAATATTATCGGTTTCCAAGTACCTGGTAACACTCAAGATCGTGCAATGGAGTTAGTGCCAGAAGGAGCAACGGTTGAGACAATTCGCTCAACAAACTCTGATACAAGCTCTGCTATGGGGATCATCAATCGTATTATCGGTATCGAATACATTCAAGTCGGTGGTAAAAAGCAATAATTTAATTACTGTTCGTTTAGGTAGCAGCTATGTAGATAAATAGCCTAAGCCAGTGACATTGAAGTGACCCCATAAAGTTGGACATTTTTGTTAAGCGGCTTTCAAGGCCTGAGTTCGATATTCTATCGGAGTCAGGCCTTTTAGTTTCACTTTTATACGTTTGCTGTCTTCTACGACTACACCTTCTATTGTGGCTGTTGAAGGGTGTGCTAGCTGCCATTATTGGGGACGTTTCGCTGAACGGTTTAGTCACGATGTACGAATCATTAACCCAAAGAAAGCTAAAGGCAATCTTGAAGGTCCACAAAACTGACGCGAATGATGCGTTAGCTGTAGCGAATGCCGCATTACAAATTGATCTTAAATGCAGTAAGCCCAAAACAATTGACCAGCAAGGACTCCATTTTCTTGAAACCAGTCGTCAGTTATTAACTCGTTCTATGGTTTTGTACTAATTCAGACCTGATCTGACAGTTACCCACTTTTAGACTCGGTGACTGTCAGATTATATCTGGGCTAAATTCTTTTCAGCCCAGATTGATTTCCCATCCTCTAATGTTTCTATTGGCGTTCTGCCGCAGCACATTTTTCCTTGATGGGTACGATGATTGCTGTAGTAGTCCATCCATTCGTCCAGATCTTTCTGCAACTCTTCCATCGAGCCATACAGTTTTTTTCTGAATGTTACTTGGTAACTCATTCAATATGGTCTTGTGGAAGCGTTCGCAGATACCATTTGTCTGCGGTGACATTGCTTTCGTTTTTGTGTGGTCGATATCATTGATGGCCAGATAGAGTTGATAGTCATGTTGATCAACACGGCCACAGTATTCAGTACCTCGGTCTGTCAAGATTCTCAACATTGGCAGCTCATGATTCTCGAAGAACGGCAGAACCTTGTCATTCAACATATCTGTTGCGGTGATTGGTGTTTTTGTCGTGTAGAGTTTTGCGAAAGCTATTTTGCTGTAGGTATCAACGAACGTCTGCTGATAGATACGCCCAACCCCTTTAAGATTGCCAACATAGAATGTGTCTTGAGAGCCTAGATAGCCTGGGTGTGCGGTCTCTATCTCACCACAAACTTCATCATCATGCTTTTTGCGCTCGAGAGCTGCGACTTGCTCTTCCGTTAGAATGATACCGTTCTCAGCAACTTGTTTTTCTAAGGCAATGAGGCGTTTTTTGAAGTTTTCTAGGTCGTTGCGGAGCCAGATTGAACGCACGACACTTGGAGAGATAAAGACACCCAGTTTACGTAGTTCATTGCTTGTTCTAACTTGCCCATGAGCAGGAAAGTCGATGGCGTATTTTAGGACGGCTTGTTCAGTTTCACTATCGACTCGATTCTTTAAGTTTGGTGTTCTTCTGCTCTGATTAATCAGAGCATCAATACCGCCAGTTTCAACCAACTCTTGATAGCGATAAAACGTGTCTCGAGAGACACCCATAACCTTACAGGCTCGAGATACATTACCAAGCTCTTCTGCAAGATTGAGAAGCCCAGCTTTGTGTTTGATGATTGGATTGCTAGTATGAAGCATGAGAGTTACCTCTTATTGTCTTTGATTGATGACTAAGCACCTTTAATCAAAGTGGTAACTCTCTTCTTTTCAAATTGAAGTGTCAGATCTAGTCTGAATTAATACACTTTAATCATCAAAGCTGTTTCAATAGCAGTATCAGGAAATTGAAAGCCTCTACCACGTTTGCCATGGTGGCTTTTGCATTGCCATGCTTCAACGGCAGAGTCGTCAATCCAAAAACGTTACTGAGCCTCTTTTGCACAAGGCTTCATTATATTCACTCCAGTTCGTTATCTTCTTCTTAGATTTACCCAAAACATCACCATGTTTTGACTACATGGGATCAGATCGCAGTATTGAGGAAAGGTTCAACTGATTTAGTCAACAACGCCATTGACATTTACTTACATCGAATTACACAACAAAGCCTCAATGCGAAAGAACACTGCTAAGGCACATAGAACTTTTAGCGATTGAATATACTCAATTAACCTTACGTAAGTTACAGTTGAACACCACTATTAATTTGAACAAACGTTCAATAATATATATGATTCACCAAAACAATACTCATCTAAACAGAGGTTGCAGATGCCTTTAGCTCAGTTTATTAAAACCGCAGGCGAACCTACGATACTGAAACGCTCACTCAAGGTTTCTCTCATAGTTGGCACCATTCTTATGTTCATTAATCACGGTGACAAATTGCTCTCCAGCAACATTGACATAACGCTGATCATTAAGATCTTGATGACTTACTGCGTACCCTTTTGTGTGTCTACCCAAGCCAGCGTTTCTGCAACTCTTCAATCCCGAAAGAAGGCCGTCTAATAATGATATTTTCGTTTAAAAAACCGTCATCGGATATTGTCGAAGTTCATACTAGCCATCTTGCAGAACTGAAGAAAGTCTCTGAAAAGTACTCTCTATTCAAACAGAATGATCCCACCGACTATGCGAAGAAAATTTACGTCAATGCAGCCAATGTCCATAAAGCGTCACGAAGTCGTGCTGAGTCGATTAAACAGAGCTATGAGTTAGTGAATCACTTTATCGAGCAGTCAGAAAGTATTAACAAGCTGTCTTGTGAGAGCCATCAATACTCCAGTCAAACGGCAGAAACTGCGGCTAATACCATCGACAAGCTGGAGGCTTTGGAAGAGCAAGTATTAGTTTCCAAAGAAAAGATCTGCCAGTTTAGCGAACTGCTCGAATCACTGAATGAGATTAACAAGAACGTCACCCAATTGGTGGATTCTATTAAAGGTATCGCTGCACAAACAAACCTGTTGGCGCTTAATGCCGCGATTGAAGCCGCTCGAGCTGGGGAGCACGGCCGCGGTTTTGCAGTAGTCGCAGACGAAGTCCGTCAACTTGCGAACACGGCGAATCAGTCTGCTGAGAACATCGACACTGAAATGGCGTCGATTTCAAAGATATCAGACAGCATTTTCAACAAACAAAAAGAGGTTGAGGACGTCATTATTCTTAGCTCAGAAGTAACCAAAAACACCATGCATAACATGAAGAACTTGATGAACATGTCGCTTGATAGTAAAACAGCTTCTAAAACCATCATGGACGCCATTGAGGCTCAACTGTCCGACTCCAACACGGTTAAGCAAAACATGGAAGCCCTAGTTGAAGGCACCAAGCTATCAATAAGCCTCTCGGGCAACAACCATGAACTCGCGGAACAGATCCTCAACTCTTTATCTTATCTGCAACTGAATGATAAAACGGACCAGAAAAGAAATGCTTAACTCCGATAGCGTGTAAGCAAACAAGGAAAATTGCGACATGAACCAAAGCCAAACACCACTTGAAACAGGGACTGCTGTTTCACTGAGTGATATCTTAAGTGAGCGTTCACTATATTCATATGTTCAGTCTATTAGAGATCTTAAACGCCAGACCACTTATGGACATGAGGTTTTAGTTCGTGGTCCTTCAGACTCCTTGTGGCATCGACCCGATCAGTTGTTTATCGCTGCTCAATCACAACAACTCAGCAGGCAATTGGAAATTGTCATCCTCGAAGTTCATCTTGAAAACATTGCCGCCCATACATCTATAGGATGTTACACCGTTAATCTTGCTCCTAACCTGTTGTTAGATAAAACCGTATTTCAGATACTAAACCGCTACGCACTGGCTGAAAGAATTAAGATTGAGCTCACTGAACACTTACCGATACGTGACTGGCAACCAATAAAACAGCGAATGGCTCAATTGAGAAAGCAAGGCTATCAGTTCTGGCTTGACGATGTTGGCTGCGGATTTTTTGATTTGGCGCTGATCGATGAAGTCAAACCAGAGGTAGTCAAACTTTGCATCAAAATCATCAGCAGACTTACGTTTGATCCTACTCTAGTTGATGAAATAAAAGCGGTCGTCAAAGCGGTTCATGACTACGGTGGCGCTGTTTTAGCTGAAGGGATTGAGGAGCACGTACAGCTCGATATGGCGGAGCAACTGAACATCGATCTAGCACAAGGCTATCTTTTTGATAAGCCACAGCCACTTATTTGAGTCACAAAAACCTAGTCCTCAATAAAAATCGTACAGTTGGATTTTGATATCCTTATTGTTCTATATATTGAGATTATAAATATAGCCACATTTATCTAAAAATACCAACAAGTATACTTTGCTTCAAGTAGAACAAATCCACCCAACTGAAGAGGTATACCAAATCTCAAAGTCACTCAACATTATCACTCGCGCATGCCCCGCTCTTTTGATTTTCGCAGTAACGCTACAACCACAGAACACACGCATACAAGATCAAGTATAATTGAAATTACCGCACAAGAGGGACAAAACACTGCTCTTGCTGACTTCCTTTCGGTTGGTGCACAACTCGTTAAGAGCTACGATCCTGACACATTGTTCAATAATTAGGAGGGTAGATATGACTTTTTGTAAAGTTTTGTCCAATAGTGTGCACGACCCTGATCTCGTATGACATTAGGGAATGGGTTCTTCTCCGCTTAAATGAGTCTGTAAATTAACAAAAAATATCCGCCTTCTTAGAAGACGGTTTTGCTTTATAGCCCCCTAGAAGGGGGCGTCCACGCTATCAGTTCTTCAATAACTGAAGTTGTTGTTCATACTCTATGTCCTGTTTATCTTGGTGTAGGACATATCGTCGAGGCTTTGTTGCGTAATTAAGTTGAGAGACAGAGCTAACCCGTTTCGTGTGTTTCTTAGTCAATAAGATAAGTTTCAGGCATATCTAACCCTGTAAGCTTGTTCAACGCTTTTATCGTCGCGTAATTTTCACCTACCTATGCATTGTAATTTCTTAAGTTCAGTTGCCCTCCTAGCAACTGTTTAACTCGTTACATCGCTGTTTCAGAGAGTGGACGTTTGTGATATCCAAACCGCTCTTTCCAATACTTATTCAAGCCGTTTAACTTCTGACAACCCACGGCGAGATTTCGAGGGTGACCACGCTCCCATAAGGCTGCCCCTTCTCTTGGAGGAATAAGCGCAACGGCTCGTTTAATCTTAATAGCAGCGTGGCACGCTCTCGTGTCGTAAGCGCCATCACGAGACAACTCAAAGATACTTCGCCGTGTTTGTTTCAGTAAATTCGGGAGTACTTCTCCAACTGTAACCGTTGATAAACTTAGCTCGACGGCAATATGAAGCTTTCGCCAGACTCTACGTTTGCCATCCGTCCCGTGTTTTTTGACTTTCCATTCACCTTCGCCATAAACCTTAAGGCCTGTAGCATCAATAACTAAGTGCTGTATTGCTCCTCTCTTTTTAGTCTTAAATGAGACCTCAACTTGCTTGGCTCTACGACTGATGCAGGTGTAATGTGGACAGCTTAATGGAATATGGGCAAGTCTAAAGATCGAGTCGATAAACCCTTACAGCGCTCTCAGCAATATAGAAAAAACTCGCTTCACCATGAGCGCTGTCGTGATATCTAGATCACTAAACCGACGAGGCCTCCTGCGCTTATTCTGTTTGCTTTGCGCCCACCCGCTTATCGCCTCTTCATCAATCCAAAAGGTCAGAGAGCCACGGTTAATGAGTGATTGGTTGCATTGCTTCCAGTTGGTTGTTTTGTAACGAGGTTTAGACATGAGACTACGAGAGATAGTGGACGTAGCTGATCAGCTCGTAGGCTCTGGATTTAGTTCCATTGAATTACGCAACAAAGCCGGGGTGTTTACCTCGGTAATAGGTGTCGCTTATCCGACAAAAGTTTGTTCCACACATGCTTGAAGAGCTAGTGCGATGAGTATAATCGCACTAGTTAATAGGCTTGGTTGAGGTGCACACCAAGTGATTATGGTAAATCGACCATGTCATTTTACCTACGCACAACGACTGTAACGTTAAATGGCCTCTACAATCACAAGGCCTTATGTGAATTTAATTATCTCTCCAATAGTTATTAGCCTGAGATACTGTCTGAAAATGCATTGCAATTGTCTTTGATGATTCAATAAGCAGCGATGCACTTTCTGAGTATTCGGGTCTTAACTTATGTAAAACCTCCATGTCTGGTTGAGTTTTCTTTACTCCCATTCTGCTCAACTTAATCGCCAGTTCAAAACCCTCACTAGGCGTTTCTGTGATTAAACTAGGTAACCATTGCTCCATTATTTATTCCTTGCTTTATTAGATGATGGAGGGAAATTAATACCACATTCAAGCTGATAAAGTTAACTTTAAAATCGAGCTTTTAATAGGGCTGGCTCACGCTTTATTAACAAATTTGTTCTCTATAGCACCAAATCCGTAACTACATAGCTACTTTGAACTTAATTGAGCACAGAATTACCTTCTACTTCTTACACCAAGTAGTAAGTACATAACCCACAATGAATTTAATGCTTATACCACTTGCTCAAAATCCATATCAACTCCCATCACCTCGACAAACACTTCTGATATTTGTTCACCGCACAGACTGATTGAACTTCCGTCATTTCGCAGCTGATTTAGTAATTGAAATAGTATGTACCAGCGGTCATTTATTAGTAAAAACCACGTGACCGAGATTATCGAAGAGGTGATTATTTCGGGCTCAATTGCGCCTGTATTTGCCATTCAGTGGGCGCAGGCAAATAAGGTAAAAGATTTAACCTTCCTGAGCTCCGTAGGGTAAACGCTCCATGAACCCACGGGGCGATGTTGTTAATGTTTGAAGTTCCAAGGTAGGAGCGCATCGATATCAGGCTCAACTTTCGCTAGCTCTTTCATGCACTTGACCATGTAGTCGTAAAGGATAAGGCCGTTGGCTTTCGCCGTCTCGACGATGCTGTAAAGCATCGCGCTCGCATCAGCACCATTTGGTGTGTTCGAGAAGAGCCAATTTTTTCTACCAATGACCAGCGGTTTAATGGCGCGTTCAGCACGATTATTATTGATAGATAAATGACCGTCATCGATATAGCGGATAAGTTTCGGCCATTGGCCGAGCGTATACTTAATCGCTTTTCCTAATGGACTAGAGCTTATTACTTGTTGAGACGTCATCCAGTCGCACAGCTCATCCAATATCGGCTTGGCATACTGTTGACGTTCTGCTTTTCGTGTTTCGACAGTCGCACCTTTTAAGCGCGATTCTATCCCATAGAGCTTCTGGATTTTGGCTAGCGCTTTATCTGCTTTGCCTGACTTACCTTTACCTTGAAGCTTCTTAGCATCCATGAACTTACGCCGTGCATGCGCCAAGCAACCAACATTGGTTACGTGATGAAGACCATCATAGGCACCATAGCCATCGGTTTGCAGATAACCACTGTAATCCCCCAAGAAGGCAACAGGGCATGCCCTCGCGCGACTGTTTTGATAGTCGTACAAGGCGATATTCTTTACATTCGGCAGTGCAGCGTCGGGCGAGTCTGCGCCCGAGCAGTAGAGCCACATATAATACTGTTTATCTTCTTTGAGGACATTGAGCGGCGTTTCATCTGCCTGAACCACCACTTGTTGGAGTAGATGCTCTTTCAAGGCCGCATACAGCGGTTTGAACTTCTCACTGACTTGGATAACCCACCTTGCCATAGTAGTTCGCGATAGCTCAATACCCGACTGAGTAAACAGCGACTCTTGGCGGTACAGTGGCATTGCGTATTGATATTTGCCAAGGATGATGTTGGCTAGCAAGCTTTCTGTCGCGAAGCTTTTAGGGATGATGCTCTGGGGCGCTGGCTTTTGAACGATGTAGCTTTTGTCTTCAGTTTGCTCGCACTGACGACAAGCATACTTAGGACGAACATATTCCAGCACTTTGAGCACGGCTGGTGAGAACTCAAGTTTCTCACTGCGGTCTTCACCGATTTTATGCAGACTATATTGGCAGCATGCACACTGTTTTTCATGGTCGTCTAAATCGAGTTCGATAACCTCACGAGGCAAAGTCTTTGGAAGTGGCTTGCGTTTACCACGCTTCTTCGTTGTGGTCGTTGTTACCTCAACCACCTCTCCCTTAGCGGCTTCACATTCCACTTCGTTGAAGAGGTCACCTTGAGATTCATCGTAAGGCTTTAACGCCTCCGAGCGTTTTGCGAACTGGCGGTCGAAAGCAAGTTTGAGTTGCTCAAGCAGAGATTGACGCTCTTGTTTCCATTGGTTTTCTGACGCCATCAGCGCTTTCACCATCGCTTGTAGCTCGGCAATATCTTGGCTTTCTGGGTTGATATCTGGCGTCTTTTTCATGGCATTGATTATACTAAAATCATGCTGTTAACGCTTGGCAGATAAGGCTTTATTATCGATTAAGTCATTGTAAAATCGTTTATTTGAACGGGTTTATGGCCGATAATCGTGAAGCCAGAAAGCAGTCTATCAAGTTCGAATTGAGTCAGGGTAAACACTTCATTTTGCTCTTTTGTAGGCCATTTATACTTGGCTTTTTCAAGGCGTTTATACCAAAGCGCAAAGCCAGTTTCATCCCAGTACAGCACTTTGATTTTGTCGCGCTGTTTATTGGTGAACAGGAACAGTGCGCCGCTTCCCAAGGGTAAATCGGTGTCACTTTCGATAATCGCCGCGAGGCCATTGATGGACTTTCTAAAATCGACACTCTCACGATACAGATAAATCTCTGGTGCGCTGAGCATATGTTTCATGACAAGGCTCCAATGAGTTCTGCCAGGTAGGCAGCGGGCGTGCCTTGAGGAATGCTCAACTCCACATCATTGATGAGGAGTGTCATGTTAGCGGTGGCTATTTGAGCTTGATACTTCGTTGTCTTTTCGACGACCTCTGCCCGTAAAAAGCCTTGAGAGACATCTGCTTTTTTGAGTTGCTGGCGCTTAGCATAAAACGTCGAGGGATTGAGTTCATTAATCTTACAAAATGCAAGCGTTGACAATGAACTCGATTCAGACTGCTCGATGAGTGTTTGCCATTCTTGATTAGTGTGTCGTTTTCCCATTTCAAATCTCCTCATGGTTGGAGACTTGATCTTATTCTTCGCGCTAGGCGATTAGAATGCGGGGTTTATGGAGCGCTTACGGAGCAAGTGCGCAGGTCACATTTTTTATGTCAATAGGGTTTGGTGAGCACTTATGCTAGAAGGACTTTTGAGCTTAAGAAATTACAATGCACAGATGAGGGATACTTACGGGATAATAAAAACGTTAAACAAGCTTACTGGGGCAGGTATGCCTGAAACGTATCGTATTGACTAAGAATACACGATACGGGGTAGACCTATCTCTAAGGTCCGCAAATAAAGCCTTCAAAGTATTCAAATCAGTCTCAAGGTCCCTATCATCTGATTGTTTAAAATGGGCTAGGTGGCTTGATGGTGAAACCATTGCCAAGTGAGTCATTAATCCATTTTTTCCACCTTTCTGGCAGTTCTAGTTGCGTTATTTCTTGTACCATATTATCACTACATTTTTTTTGAATTGTTTTGCTATTGGTTGCGTATAAGTAGTCCAGCTTAGCCGACACCGAATATGGGAAGTTGTGAACGTATCCCTTAATATATTCTATCGACTTCGAGTTTTCAGTAAGGGTTAACGCTGAAGGTGACAGCGTTTGTTTTTGAGCTTGTTTTAACAGAGGAGCGTCTTGAGTTTGGCGACCTTCCTTTACTGTGCGATATAAAGAATACTCACCAAAATGAATAAACAATGGTAATAATTGGTTGAATAAATCGCTGGGCTCATCGTTAAAAGAGTCAGAAAGTAAGGTCGTCGCTCTCATTAATTTTTGATGAGCCGATTTTTCATTTTCTTCAAATATCAAGATGTGGCAATGAAAGATCGCCAAGTTCGAAAGTAATTGATTTTGAAGTTTACTGGGGAATTTTAAACGAACTTGCGCTGTAAATTGATCGGCATGTTTTATCAGCACTTTCTTACTGACCATGTTTGCCTCGCGTTCGTATATCGCCTTTAACGATTTGAAGTAGGTTGATATAGAATTTATTACATCGGTGTCTGCAGATGAAATGCTGTCAGCGTAAGTCTTCCCTAACTTGAGTAGCATTGCAGTGTTGCCGACGTTCTCTGCTAAGTCGATGGCACGGAGTGCACGATGATTGATACTCGGTGTTAATTCAAAGGTGCGTATTGCCAATTTTAAGGCTGGTACCAACATCTGATGTTTTTCGTAAATAGAGCTCAAACAATCCATCACATTCAAAGAGAGAGGTTGCTTCACAAGATAGTTGTGGAGTTTATCTATCGCTGATTTTGGTTTGCCGAATTCATACAAAGTCAATGCTTCCGCTACCAATTTGGTTGGGTGCATCTTCGTCTTAGATTTTTTGAGTAAATACGAGAGCAGCTCCCACTCCTTGCCAGCGAGCAAATGATCTATTAACGTGGCTTCAAACATCACTTTTGTGTCTGCATTCGGAATGTTTAATGCTAAATTGAGCGTAGCCTGTTGACTGATTGGGTAAAGCTGGGTTAATTGGGTGATTTGTTTGGCTTCATATAAGGCTGTTTGGATTTTATTTCCAAGAACAACAGTGTTAATGGGTTTGGAAATAAAGTGTTGCGCCCTACCAGATAAAGCCGTTAATACTGTTTCTTGACGCCTATCACCAGAGAGCAGTATCGTTGCAACTGTTTGATCAATGAGTCGGTTACGATAGAGGATGCCTAATAATTCAAAACCCGTTAGAGATTGTTCTAGATGGTAATCGATGAGAAGTATTTGAAAATGATGGGTTTCAATTGCTTTGATAGCTTGCTGGTAGCTGGTTGTGATGATTATATTTTCATACGAAACCCCGAGTTTAATTAGCTGCTGCCTGATAAGAATAGTGCAACCTCTTGAGTCGTCTACAATTAAAACTCTTAAGTTTAACGATAAGATCAAGTTTTCTACCCTTACATATTGAACCGTACAACAAAAGCTATGCTCTAAGTTGAATACTGTCAAGACGCGGTTGTCTTAGTATTGTGGTTACTAAGTGAAATTGTGATGCGAAGCAATGTGCATATATTGATGTGGCCTAAGCTTTAATCAACCGTGGCTCTCTGATTGTTGGGGTTGATCATGTTTCCGATTTGCTCATGTCAGATAACATAATTTATAAATACTTATGTTGGGCCAAAATTCACTCGACCGAGAACATTAGCTTTTTGGTGAAACTGATGTGGCAAAACTTTGTTAGCCGTACTCCTCACTAACTCGTCTTCGGGCATTTATTTGTCAGTGCTTTTGCTAAATTAGCAACTAATGAAGAGCCCTACCCCTATCGGTATGGAAAAGTAAAAAAAACCACTTTCCAAGAGTCAGAAAAGTGGTTAAACATAAATAGGCTAAATAACAATAGGTAAGTTAATCACTACCAACTATATGCAATTAAGTTAAACGGGGCAAGTGTCGCTAAATTATAATCGAACAAAATCTATGCTGGCTGATTTTTGTCGAGTCGACGACACTTGTTACTACAAATCAGATCTAAAGCATCAACTTGAAGCTTGAAGCTCTTTAAGTGTGAGACGAAGCTTGGGAGTCTCTGTTTTTGTAAGTAAGCTAAGAACTCGTCTTGGCTCATTGGTGGTCTTTTTAATGAAGCTCTTTGTTGCTGAGCTGCCTTAACGCATGCGCTATTGTCCAATTCGAACATGTCGTACAGGAACTCGTCTGGATGTATTGCCGATAGACCTAAAGGTTCGAGTTCGCTAGAAGGAAAGTCTTTTAGGTTAAACGTAATAATAGACTCAGCCTGACCTTTAATAGCGGCAGCGACAACATGTCTATCATTAACATCGGGTAAAGTAAGGCCATCAATTAAAGGCTCATACCCTTCAATCAAACAGTCTGGAACATTCGCGTTCATTAACTGTCGAGTTCTTTGCAGTTGCTCTGTATTCAGCTCTGGCCTATTTTTCAGTAGATTTCGAGTCCATTCATCATGTATTTGTTCTGTCCATCGCGCTCTAAACAGGCCAGTGTTGGCCAAGTGCATTAGTTAGCTTCGAAGTGGAGCTGGATACATGACACATGCGTCTAGAATTACCGTATATGACGCCATTAATATCCCATATCCATTTCTTGGTCTAATGCTGATAGTTCAGCAAGAGCAGTTAGTTTGTTCTCTTCTAGGCGGTGCTTGTACTCCATAAGATCAGCATAAGCTACCTTTCTACGGTTGCCAGTACGACTAAACGGAATATCACCAGAATCCAGAAGCTTAATGAAAGTAGGACGAGACATGCTTAGCATATCAGCACCTTCTTGCGTTGTGAGTTCCGCATGAATAGGTGTGATGCTAACAGAGTTGCCTTGACCTAATTGAGTCAGCACCTCGATCATCATATTCAATGCGCTTACTGGAATAGTGATTTCGTGAGTCTTACCAGACTTATCGACAACATTAATCCTTTGAGCCTCACCATTAATTTCTATAACGGCTGACAACTCTTGGCTACCAAGCTTAGCCAGTGCCATTTCTTCAGCGCTTGGCAATTTTGTAGCAATATTCATTGTGTATCCTCTCGTTTTTAGTTTCTGATGTCATGGTATACAAATCTGCATATCATGCGATTATTCAAAAGCAAGAGAATGTCACATTATCGTTGGACTTAGTGTTCGTATTCGGCTTAGTTTAATGTCTATCAATGCATGCTTAACTATCTTTAATCATAGTACTTCGATGTGTCGTGGATGAGTAAAACTAACCACGAGTGCGTAAATGTCGTCGACTCAACAATAACGTCACAGACTGAACTCCTCCTCGTGGCACGTTCTCCCTCTGAAATTCCCCCCATTATTGCTTAGGTCAAATCTGCCGCTATCAAATTCTGACTCAAACTCATAAGGCGATATCTAACGTCCTAACTACTAACGTCTAGAGGCGGTCAATGAGGTGGACGCAGAAAGGTCACCTAACGGGGAAGAGGCGAAGCTCGGGGGTATTTGGAGGGGGGCACGTCTTTTTTAGGACGTCGGCACATGTCCCGCTTTAAAGAGGTTTTTGGGCTATTTTACAGTGGCTTGTTGTTTGTGGCGGCGATGAAAAGTGTCGATGAAATAGTTATGCTTTTGGTTGAAGTTGTTAAAAATCAGGGCATTGAGCAAAAAGATATGTACTTGCGGATTGGAATGAAACTGCAGTATCTGCGGATGGAAGTCGGTAGTGGCGCAAAGTTATCGGTGATGAAGCGGTGGGAGATTAATAAAGCTCGTTACTGAGTATTAAAGTGTCACACTAAAATGGCAGCGATTGCATAGGTACGCTGCCATTTTAAAACATTATGTCCTATTTCGTGACAAGATAGATTCAAAAGCAACTAAGATTTGTACAAATAATCAACACGCGAGTACGATTTTAAGTACATGGTTGAGTACGTGAGGGTGCTATGAAAACAAGTACAATTTATGCAGAAAAAGCAGTGTCATCAAGCGAAGCTAGAAAGCACTTCAAAGATTGCTTATCAGGGGAGCCTGTCGTCGTTTTATCGAACAATGAGCCTGCTGGTTATATGATGAGCGCAACTTTTTTTGAAGGACTTATGAAAGCTCTAGAAGGCCAGAATGCTGACTCTGCTTCATTATTTAGACCAATGAGTGCTCGCTTAGAAGTCATTGCCCACCTGAATGCTCAAGCATTAACAGAACTTGATGAGAATACTTTGGGTGAGTTTCAAGAGTGAGTAATTCATTAAATATTCGAGTTTTTAGGCATAACATCTGAATTGATGCACTTACTGAAAGTGAGCTTCATTCTTTGACTAAAGATTTTAGGTACTATAAGGAGACGGGTCAAAAACCAGAATTCTTTGGTCGTGATGAAGCTTATGATCATCCCAATACATTACTAATCCTGAAGTCAGAAGAAGTGAAGCACATTCACTTAGCTGTTACTGATGCTCCATTCTTAAGTTCTATCCAGTTTTAGCAAACAAGTGATAAGCACTTAGTGTATTGCCAAGGCTGGAATGAACCGAGCTGTTTCCTGTTCATTGCGATCTTAGTACCTGATGCTCATGAGCAAGCTCGTAATAGAACTATCATGCATAACTTGGGTTTGATTGCTGAAAAATTTAGGCAGAATTTCTAAAGCGCATTCTGTCCTAAGGCTTGATAGACTTGACGTTTACTCAGGCATATTTCTCTAAAAGGGCCATTTAGCTCCGATCTGCCCCATCCTATTCGGCAGGTAGCTATCACAGAATGCAGCCGCCAATTTAGACTTACTTGTTCTTATCTCTAGAGCTCTACTTATGTGACCAAATCTGCTAATCCACTACAGTCTGAGTTGTTTGCCTGATGGTGTTTGGCGCCGTCCTTTCGTCGAATGCATTTGTGGTTCGATGTTGGTTTTAAAGAAGATGAGTGTCGAATAGGTCGAAAGTAAGGGCAGGTGAGAATGACAAGTTGGTGATAAGTGAGCAGTGATAAGGCCGTATTACTGCTTCCCCTAAATTAGCCATTTATGAATAACCAAAAGTATGGGAAGTCACTTAACTTGGTGTCCAGTATTGAGACAACAGATCCATCTTTGTTTGGGCATACGATCTGGATAAGTCCATCTTTACTGTGACACTATAGTTGTCACTAAATGATAATCACGCCATAATTGTGACACTTAAGTCAACGAAAGTGTCACAATTAAAAGGGTGTTTGTCATGAATAGGTTTGAAATCCAACGTTATATCGAGCAACAGTGTCGCCCTGTGTCCATTTCAGACATTATTATGGATCATCCTGAATTAATTCGTCGTACGCTTCAGCGCTGGCTTAACAAGCTGATTGAAGATAAACAGATAGAAGCCATTGGTGACGGTCGTTCTCGTCAATACATTGCGAGCCTCGTTAGAGAAGCTATATCCAATTCTAGCCATAACGATCACAATGACTTTCCTAAATCGATCCCACTTTCACCTGACAGTTATGACATTCTTAATTATCTAAGTAAGCCTATTTTTGAGCGTGATCCTGTTGGTTATTCACGTGATTTTTTAGATGAGTACTCCCCAAATAAAACTTACTACCTTTCTGAACCTATTCGTCGTCAGTTACACCGTATGGGAAAAACCATCTATGCGACACAGCCTGCGGGCACGTATGGAAGAGATATTTACAATCGTTTATTAATCGACTTATCTTGGGCATCCAGCCACCTTGAAGGGAATACTTATAGTCGACTAGACACGGTAGAGTTAATTGAGCATGGTCAGTTTGCACAAGGAAAAGACATCATCGATACACAGATGATTTTAAATCATAAATCAGCGATTGAATTGTTGATTGATAATGTCGATTCCATTGAGTTCAATCGTTTCACTATATTGAATTTGCACAGTGCGCTTTCAGAAAACTTATTAGCCAACCCGTCTGATGAAGGGCGAGTGCGTAGTCATGTGGTAGAGATAGGGGGCAGCGTTTATAAGCCAATGTCATCCGAAGAGGTACTTTTTATCCAACTGGAGTCGATTCTTAATAAAGCGAATCAAATTCTCGATCCATTTGAGCAATCATTTTTTATCATGGTGCATTTGCCTTACTTACAACCCTTCGCTGACATTAATCAGCGCACCTCTCGTTTGGCTGCGAATATCCCGTTGCTTAAAGCTAACGTATGTCCTCTTACGTTCCTAGATGTCCCCGAAAAAGCCTACAGCAAAGCGGTGTATGGTGTGTATGAAATGAATAGAATCGAGCTTCTTCGTGATCTGTATTTATGGGCGTACGAGCGTTCAACAAAAGAATACCTAGCGGTGAAACAAGAGTTAGTAAAACCGGATCAGCAACGCCTGCAATATCGAGCGAAGATAAAGGAGATAGTTAAACAAGTCATACTGACACCAGAGTCACAGCCCCTGGATATCATAGAATTACTGATAAGCAACGAGCAAGAAACGGATAGGCAAAACATTAGCGCCCTTGCATTAGAAGAGATAAGACGAATTCACGAAGGGGTCTTGGTACGATATGGCCTAAGACCGTCTCAGCTCGAAAAGTGGCACCAATTACACGGATAGAAAAGACAGTCACCACCCGCTCGGACGAGGGGGGCGAGGTAGAAGAGCTTGAGTTTTGTTGCCTTTTTGGATCGCAACACTTATCAATATTTAGACAGACAAAGTAAAAAGGCCTACAAATAAGTAGGCACTCTATCTTTAGCTAATTCAATAACGGCATGGCCTAATTGAACCCAAGTGCCAAAACTGGGTGTTGTTTCAGGTTTTAATGAACGATAAGCACTCGTTCTACCTCTAATACCTGCGCGCTCAATGCCAGCATTGTGACCAAATTGCTCGACATAAGAGCGGATGGCCGCTTGCAAAATGTCAGCTCGACCTTCTTGCATTGAATCCCATGATGCCTGCTTGATTACTCTTTCCATTTCTTTAACGTCAAAAGGCGTTAAATCCGATTCAGTATAACGGCCAACCGCGATTTCCTTTAACGTTGCCGCTGATAGTTCAACACCACTCTAATCAAGGGAGCCGTCAGCCTTTCATGCAAACTTTTTAAAATCAGGTACATGGCGAAATGCTTCTTTTTGAAAATACTCAGTTAAGTTTACTTCACCGATATAGCCGTCACTAAAAGTAAGCTCAAGCGTAAAATCAGCGACCAAATCAACATCAATTACTTTTAACATACGTCACCTATAATTTACCTGGGTTAATACCAGCAACGGCTTTTTTCCACATGGTCATCCGTTTTTCTCGATTGTTTTCAATGTGTGATTCTGCTCGTTTTCGTTGCTTGTTTGGCCAATAACCTTCTCAGTTTTCACCTGTTTCAATGGCGACGATTGGCTCATAACGACCATATTGGATATGAATGTGAGGTGTTTTATGTTGCTTGTTATCAAAAAAGTACAAACAAAATGAAAGGCCAAGCCATGCATCTCTCTTCGGCATAGCAATCTCTAAGCATCCAATCTGTTTAAACGATAACCTTGTGTCCTAAAAGAGACGATATTTGCCTGCGGCATCGTTTAAGCGGTGAATATGCTTCGGTGGGCCACTTGAAGATGGATTGGGGGCAGGGACGGCGTAAGGGCGTACTTGGGGCGCTCATTGAGCGTCTTTTAAGTCGGTCGCCATGGTCACTGCGATGCACACTGTCTCAAAGGGCCTTCAATGGCCACGATTGTGTCTCAGGGTGAAACGCTCATGTTCGCAAGTCTCTTATTTTCTTTGGGTTTTCGGGCTGAGTGAAAACGGCCCTAAGGTGCTATGAATATTTGTTTTAAGTATTTGATTTTAAAGTTATTTTTTGTTTTTCTAATAAAAAGCCCTAATGGTAGGCTTCCTTAGGGGTATTTTTTGATCCTATTTTCATTTCTTTTAAATACAAAGGCTTATGGTGGATATGCGAGAGATCAAAATATTGGGTGAGACAGTTTTCTTTCAAATGATCCTTTTTTGAGACAGAAAGGATCAGCTCCAATAGGCGGCGGGATCAGACCTATTGGGGAGGTTTTTATTAAACTATTGAATATAAAGGTCATTTTGGTGATGATTTTAAAATGAGACAGTTATGAAATTGTCGGTGTCTTATCTGGCGCTTTATTGTTGGCTTCTATACTGCTTTAAAGTGGTTTTTTGTTTATTTTACAGTGGCTTTTTTTTGTGGCGGCGATGAAAAGTGTCGATGAAATAGTTATGCTTTTGGTTGAAGTTGGTAAAAATCAGGGCATTGAGCAAAAAGATATGTACTTGCGGATTGGAATGAAACAGCAGTCGTGTCAGCGAATTAAAGCAGGTAGTTCGTAAGCTATCGACATTACTGAGAGTATTCTAAAGTGCCCCTGTTGATGGGGGAAGGGGACATCAACGAGCTTAAGTTTTGGTTTACAGAGGAGGAAAAACATGAATACGACCATTGAAAAAGTGGAAGGTTTAAGCACTCAACAGTAGGAATAGCTGTGTTGGTCATTACTCATTGCGGGCGGAAAAAACATTTTGATTTTCACTCCTGGTTTTGTAACGATGTCAGAACGGTGAGTGCTAGGTCATTAAAGGGGATAGACTTGTTTGGGTATTGTACCAGTGGTCATCAACCGAGCTTCAATAAATGGATGTACAGCATGCTGATTCTAAGTTTTTATCATTGTTGTAGATGGTTCTTATTATATTGTTGACTGCTAACCGATTCTGATACTTATCCAAGTACAGAAAATCATTTTACTTGTCATTCAGTATTGATGATGCAGATCAGGTTGCGCAACACCTTAATTCTGTTCAATCAACGAGGTTGTTTTCTTGCGCATATTGAGCATACAAAATATCTGCGAAATCGGTTTCCGAGATATCAGCGAGCACTAGGTCTCGAACGGCATCAGCCAACAACTCGTTATCGCTGGTCAACTCATAGTCGTTTAGAGATAAGTACTCAAGAGCCACCATTAATCCAGTTCGTTTATTTGCATCCGGAAGCGCATGGGCTACCGCAATGCTAGCCGTATATTTTGCAGCAATCTCAAAAATATCGTCTAAACCATCATAGACAATGGCATTATCAATCCTACCTAAAGCACCTTGCAATTTAGGAATATCGACGGCCCCGTTCATACCAGGCTCAGTATCGAGTATGAATGTATTGATTTCTATGACTCGCTCGAATGGAAAACAAATAATGTCCATTACATATGAGCCAGTTTTTCAAACGTTTTTCTGTGGGTTCTCAATGCTAATTTGGACTCTGATTTAACAATTTGTTGTCCGTAAGTTCCTGACAAATCGAGTTTTTTTGTAGCTTTAACTCTAGGTCTTTCAACCGCACCCACACCATAAGATTCAATTTTCTTATTCATCGACCTTCACCTCTAAAGTAACCATTTAAAAGACATTATACTATCAACCCACCCAAAAAACATAACGTCGTGTGAGGTGGCGAAGCAACGCTATGACTCAACGAAATGACTGCACTGTCAACAAAAACGCCTTCTAAACTGAACATGCTACCAGTGTAAAGCGAGTACAAGCCATAATCTTGTTATCATCGCTATTGCCCTTAACACCAACAACATCCCCCCTCTGTCTGGTACAGCGCCAGCAGAAAAAACGGTGATCAGTTCACTTTATGATAGTGATCTTCACATCATCTTGTCACGATTAAGAGCACTGATGAGGTATTCGACGGGGTTTTGGCAGTATGCGCACGTGCATTGTACTGGGCGAGATATCAAAATGCCCCCTGTTTTAGCCCATATTGGGTGTCACTTCATATCGAATATCAAACGAAAAAGGAACGATGCAAGGGGCGTAGGGCGTACTTGGGGCGCTCATTGAGCGTCTTTTTCATGGCGTCGGTACAAGTCGGTCGCCATGGTCACTGCGATGCACACTGTCTCAAAGGGCCTTCAATGGCCACGATTGTGTCTCAGGGTGAAACGCTCATGTTCGCAAGTCTCTTATTTTCTTTGGGTTTTCGGGCTGAGTGAAAACGGCCCTAAGGCGCTATGAGCCTTGGGCTAAGAGCATCTCAGTGAGAAGACTGACGCCGCGACACAGGCAGAAAAACCACCAATACTTTTCACGATGACGCGAAGTGGTCTAGAGCCGTATCCAAAGTGAGTGATGCCATAAAAGGTTCGCATGGAGTCTCTATGGTATGTATCGCCTGTATCTGAGTGGGTCCGAAGCGGGTTGTCCTTTGGAGAGCCACACCTCAACGACATCGCTGCGCGCCATTATTCATCAAGAGGATGGCGGTTTGCTTGAGAGGTCGTTGAATAATGCCTGCGAAAAGTTGTTCATCAAATGACACTTTTTTTCATATCCGATCCGCCTACCTGAGCCCTTTCTTGATCTTCCGCTACAGTTTTGACTGTAAACTGTAGTAAAATTACGCTAATTTGTTTTTATACCGATTTATTTTGAATTGAACGAGGTCAGTCCTATGTCAGCTAAGAAGCCAATGGCTCTAGTGATCCTTGACGGTTACGGTTACCGTGAAGACAACCAAGACAACGCTATCGCGAACGCTAATACACCTGTATTAGACGGTCTTATTGCTAACCAACCTAATACGCTAATCTCGGCTTCTGGCTTAGATGTAGGCCTACCAGAGGGCCAAATGGGTAACTCTGAAGTGGGGCACACCAACATCGGTGCGGGTCGCGTGGTATACCAAGATTTAACGCGTATTACTAAATCAATCGCAGACGGCGAGTTCGGCCAAACTGAAACTCTAGTTAACGCTATTGATAAAGCGGTTAAAGCTGAGAAAGCGGTTCACATCATGGGTCTTATGTCTCCAGGTGGCGTTCACTCTCATGAAGATCACATCTATGCAGCTGTTGAAATGGCAGCAGAGCGTGGCGCAGAGAAAATCTACCTACACGCATTCCTAGACGGCCGTGATACACCGCCACGTAGCGCAGAAAACACACTAGCACGCTTCCAAGCGTTGTTCGCTAAGCTAGGCAAAGGTCGTGTGGCTTCTCTTATTGGTCGCTACTACGCAATGGACCGTGATAACAACTGGGATCGCGTTCAAGAATCTTACGACCTGCTGACTCAAGCAAAAGCAGAGTTCACATTCGACACAGCAGTAGCTGGCCTAGAAGCGGCTTACGCTCGTGACGAAAACGATGAGTTTGTAAAAGCGACTGAAATCAAAGCGGAAGGCGAAGAGTCTGCTGCTATCGTTGATGGCGATGCGGTTATCTTCATGAACTACCGTGCTGACCGTGCTCGTGAAATTACACGTGCATTCGTTCCTGATTTCGACGGCTTTGCTCGTAACGTATTCCCAGCGATCGATTTCGTGATGCTGACTCAATACGCAGCAGACATCCCACTTTTATGTGCATTCCCACCGGCTTCTCTAGAGAACACCTACGGTGAATGGCTATCGAAAGAAGGCAAAACGCAGCTACGTATCTCTGAAACAGAGAAATACGCGCACGTGACGTTCTTCTTCAATGGCGGCAAAGAAGACGAGTTTGAAGGCGAAGAGCGTCAGCTTGTTGCTTCTCCAAAAGTAGCAACGTACGACCTGCAGCCAGAAATGAGCGCACCAGAGCTCACTGAGAAGCTTGTTGCAGCAATCAAAGGCGGCAAATACGACGCTATCGTTTGTAACTTCCCTAACTGTGACATGGTTGGCCACACTGGCGTTTACGATGCAGCGGTTAAAGCGGTAGAGTCGCTAGACGAATGTCTGGGTAAAGTCGTTGAAGCAATCAAAGAAGCCGATGGCCAACTGCTTATCACTGCTGACCACGGTAACGCGGAAATGATGGTAAACCCAGAAACGGGCGGCATCCACACGGCGCACACTAACCTACCAGTTCCACTTATCTATGTAGGTAGCAAAGAAGTTGAGTTCAAAGAAGGCGGCAAGCTGTCTGACTTAGCACCAACGATGCTTTCTCTGTCTGGTATTGATATCCCAGCAGAAATGTCAGGTGACGTGATCGTTAAGTAGTAAATAGTTAAGTAACTGTTTGGCTCAGCGGTTCACGTTGAGCTTTAACGATTCTGAAAGCCCACACTTCAAAGTGCGGGCTTTTTTATAAATGCGAGATACGAGTAAACGGGATACGAAGAGCTTTAAGGGCCGGTATTGGGTAAGAAAAACATGCAGGAAAGAACAGAAAGGCACGACCTTAAACAAAAGACTACAAACGGCCTTGATGAATATCGAAAGAGTGACATTGTTTAAATGATTAGGTAGCTTAAGGATCATACTATACTTATCTTTTGCCCTATCTCTAGGCTGTTTATATGAACTCAAACCCAGACCGTTGGAAGCAACGATTGCAAAACTTAATGAAAGTGCAGCAAAGGCTTGAGAGAGCGTGCTCACAAGATAGCTACAATGAGTTAGAGCTCGCTGGGTTAGTACACACTTTTAAGTTTTCTTTTGAGCTGACATGGAAGACTCTTAAAGACTTACTTGAGTTTGAAGGGTTTGATGTGGCTTCGCCGAGGAGCGTTTTTCGTACCGCCTTAGAAGCTAAGCACCTATCTCCGGAGCAGTGTGAGATCATGCTTGAAGCACTCATAAAACGAAATTTATTGTCTCACACCTATGATGAGGAAAATGTCCTTGAAGCTCAGTCACTGATCTTAGAGTCATTTTCACCAGTGATAGGGCAAGTCACACTCTATTTAAAGCTTAAATGTGATCAAGAGAGTAAATGTGATCAAGAAGGTCAATGCGAACAAAAGGTTAAATGTGAACGAGAGTTATTTGGTTAAACCAGACTCGGTCGGCCTTAAGCCTCATCAGTATCAGCTGATTGAGGATATTGTTTTGAATTATGCCTTAGTCACTCATGCCTGGGTATTCGGTTCTAGAGTCCTTGGAACTTATAAAGATAACTCCGACATTGATATTGTGATGAGGGGGACGGTATTTCGTTAAGTGTCGTCGCAGGCTTGCAAGATCGTTTAGAACAGTCGTCGCTTCCATTCAAGGTTGACTTGCTCGTTAAGCATAGAATTACATCGAATGAGCTACTTGCCCATATTGACACCTATGGAATTAAACTAAAGTAACCGAGGAGAAAAATACAAGACAACTATGTATTTTTCGTTGCCCTAGTTAGTACTACATGTTCGTTTAGTTGTACAAGTGGGCGCAAAGGGACTATACTTGTTCCATAAACTGTACATGTGGGGGTCTTATGAGAATCGTATCTTTTACTGAAGCTAGAAATGGTCTCAAAGCTGTTTTGGACGGTGTTGTTAATGATGCTGATACAACAGTCATTACACGTCGTGATTCTGAAGATGCTGTGGTTATGTCTTTAGATTACTACAACAGCTTAATGGAGACCGTTCACTTACTTCGTTCACCTCAAAACGTTGAACATTTAAATCGCTCCATAGCACAGTATCGTGCTGGAAAAACAACAGCCCGAGAGCTGATTGATGAGTAGTCGTCAACGTTTACTATCGTGGACAGATGACGCTTGGGACGACTACTTGTATTGGCAGACTCAAGACAAGAAGACGTTAAAGCGTGTCAACAAACTTATTAATGATGTGAAGCGTTCTTCATTTGATGGCATTGGTAAGCCAGAGCCGTTAAAAGAGAATTTGTCTGGGTTTTGGTCTCGTCGCATTGACGATACCAATAGGCTTGTCTACGCAGTCGATGATCAAGCGATAACGATAATTTCGTGTCGTTACCACTACTAATATGTTGTCTGATGATAATGGCGCTTTCTGATGGCGAGGCTTTATATTGTTGATCTAGCGAGTTAAGGCTTATTGCGTTCTATCTACAACCGAACGCTCAAAATCCAGTAACCATTCTTTGCGGTTCATGCCGCCGGTGTAGCCGGTTAATGTTCCATTCGCACCGATGACTCTATGACAAGGAACAACAAGACTAAATGGATTCTTGCCATTTGCACCACCGACGGCTCTTACGGCTTTTGGGTTATCCATTCTTTTCGCTTGCTCACTGTAACTGATGGTTTCGCCATATGGGATAGAGGTGAGCGCCTGCCAAGCTGCTTTTTGAAAGTCAGTGCCTTTTATCGCTCTTAATGGTAAATCGAATTCTGTTCGTTGACCTGCGAAGTACTCATCTAATTGTTTCGTCGCCAGTTGGCAAAGGTCATCTGGATTGCTAGTCATTAGCTCTTCGTGATTTATATGGTCAATTTCAATAATCGACACACCGTTACTCACAATGATCATCTTGCCAATCGGTGCGTCATAAAGCATTTTGTAAATGGTGTCTTCCATGTCATCTTCCTTCTTCTAGTCTCTTCCTGTTCTCAAGTTCTTCGAATCTCGATACCCGAAGCCGCTCTTGTATCTTTTCGAATCTCGATTTCCCGCACCTCGCATCCGCTCTAAAATCTCTTCGCATCCCGATTACTCGCATCTCCTATGCTTTAGCTCTTACACGAAGCGCAAAGCAATACCCGGATATACCGCCCATGATGTTTCCTAGTGCTAAACCAACAAACAACCCTTCGATTCCGTCGATTTGGCTGCCTATCCATGCGAAGGGCAAGGTAAACACAAACAAACGCATGAAGCTCCATTGGAAGGCTTTAAGTGGCTGATGCATCGCGTTCATGCCGCTGATCAGCATCATCACAATACCTTGGAACCCATAACTAAAGGGGACGACTAACAGGTAATGCCACAAAATGCCTCGCACGGATTCTTCTTGAGAGAACAGGGCGGCCAAAGGAATGCTCAGTGGCACCATCATTAAGAAGACCAACCCTTGGAATAAGATGGCAAAGCGCATGCTTAGAAACAGAGCCTTAAAGCTGCGTTGAGGGTTGTTTGCACCAAAGTTCTGAGCCATGAAAGGTGTAAGAGCCGAAGTAAGAGACATCAGCACAATGATAAGAATAGATTCAATACGCTGGGCAGCACCATAAGCCGCAACCGCTTCAGTCCCTTGTTTGGCCAACATCATCATGATGATAGCGCCAGTAAGTGGATTCAGGGCATTGGAAAGGGCGGCGGGTGTGCCGATGGTTAAGATCTGTTTCCAATCACTGATGATGGTTTTTAGTTTGGGTGGAGCAAGCAGCTTTTCTCGTATGGTTAATACATACAGTGAGCCACACAATGCACCAAACCAACTGAATCCGCTAGCAATGGCTGCGCCTTGAATCCCTAGCTCAGGAAAAGGCCCGTAACCGAAGATCAGCAGCGGGTCGAGAATACCGTTAAGCAGGCCTGCCAACATCATGACCTTAGCGGGTGTTTTGGTATCGCCACTCGCACGTATTGCGCTGTTGCCTGCCATAGGAATGACAAGCAGTGGTATAGCTAAATACCAGACCGACATGTATTCGGATATCAGTGGCAGTAACTCAGGTTCAGCACCTAACAGAGTAAACATGGGTTCTAGCGTTAGTAGGCCCAGCGTAGACGCAAAACCGACAAGAAGCACGGCAAGCAATAAGCCATGACAGGTAAAGCGTGCTGCATTTTGTGCGCTGCCCTGGCCAAGCAACCGACCGATACATGTCGATAAGCCAATGCCAATCCCCATGGTGATGCAGTTGATGGCAAAGGTGACTGGAAAGGTAAAGCTCACTGCTGCTAAGGCTTGGGTGCCAAGCAATGAGATGAAGAAAGTATCGACGAGGTTAAACATCAAGACCGCCACCATACCGAATATGGTCGGTATGGTCATGGTACGCAATGTACTCTCAATAGGGGCGGTTAATAGCCCGTGCTTATCTTGCATGTAAACGCCGATTGAAACTAAAACCGTAGGATAAACAGATGCGGGATACGAGTAAACGAAAAGCAGGGAAAGATGAGGGGTGAGAATCTGCACTTTAGCTCACAATTTTTTCGTTCCCCCCTTGGGATTCATCATATTGTCCCCAACATATTGTTTGACCCACGCTAATCGTGGCAACTATCAAAATTTAAATGGAAATTATCAGGAGATAAGACCGATGAATATCCGTCCTCTACATGACCGAGTTATCGTTGAGCGCCAAGAAGTTGAATCTAAATCTGCTGGTGGCATCGTTCTAACTGGTTCTGCCGCAGAAAAATCGACTCGCGGTATCATTCTAGCTGTTGGCAAAGGCCGCATTCTAGAAAACGGTTCAGTGCAACCGTTGGACGTAAAAGTTGGCGATACCGTTATCTTTGCTGAAGGTTACGGCACGAAAACTGAAAAAATCGACGGCAAAGAAGTTCTGATCATGTCTGAAAACGACATCATGGCGATCGTCGAGTAACTCGTACTCCGATCCAATCAGACGGCTTCGTTTTAACACCATGGTGCTTGGCTATATATCGTGATTCTGTCATTCCTGGAAGGGAATATAGATCAAGCCGATTGGTGACCGGAGAGCTTCACTGAAGGCCGATTCGGTATGAAAAAATGAAGCGCTAACCATAATAAAGAATTTGAAAGGAAATTAAGATGGCTGCTAAAGATGTTAAATTTGGTAATGACGCACGTATTAAAATGCTAGAAGGTGTAAACGTTCTGGCTGACGCAGTAAAAGTAACACTAGGTCCTAAAGGCCGTAACGTTGTTCTAGACAAATCATTTGGCGCACCGACTATCACTAAAGATGGTGTTTCAGTTGCACGTGAAATCGAACTTGAAGACAAGTTCCAAAACATGGGCGCACAAATGGTTAAAGAAGTGGCTTCGCAAGCGAATGACGCGGCGGGCGACGGAACAACAACAGCAACAGTATTGGCTCAGTCGATTATCGCTGAAGGCCTAAAAGCGGTTGCTGCGGGTATGAACCCAATGGATCTTAAGCGCGGTATCGACAAAGCGGTTATCGCGGCTGTTGAAGAACTGAAGAACCTTTCTGTTCCATGTGCAGATACGAAAGCTATCGCGCAAGTAGGTACTATCTCTGCAAACTCTGACGCAACAGTGGGCAACATTATTGCTGAAGCGATGGAAAAAGTAGGCCGTGATGGCGTTATCACTGTTGAAGAAGGTCAGGCTCTACAAGACGAGCTAGACGTAGTTGAAGGTATGCAGTTCGACCGCGGTTACCTATCTCCTTACTTCATCAACAACCAAGAAGCGGGTTCTGTTGATCTAGAAAGCCCATTCATTCTTCTTATCGACAAGAAAATTTCGAACATTCGTGAGCTTCTTCCGACTCTAGAAGCTGTAGCAAAAGCATCTCGTCCACTTCTTATCATCGCTGAAGATGTAGAAGGCGAAGCGCTAGCCACGCTTGTTGTGAACAACATGCGTGGCATCGTGAAAGTAGCGGCTGTTAAAGCGCCTGGTTTCGGTGACCGTCGTAAGTCTATGCTACAAGATATCGCTATCCTAACGGGCGGTACGGTTATCTCTGAAGAGATCGGCCTAGACCTAGAGAAAGTAACGCTAGAAGACCTAGGTCAAGCTAAGCGTGTAACTATCACTAAAGAAAACTCAACCATCATCGATGGCGCGGGCGAAGAAGCAATGATCCAAGGTCGTGTTTCTCAAATCCGTCAACAAATCGAAGATGCAACGTCTGACTACGACAAAGAGAAACTTCAAGAGCGCGTAGCTAAGCTAGCTGGCGGTGTTGCAGTAATCAAAGTAGGCGCTGCAACTGAAGTTGAGATGAAAGAGAAGAAAGACCGCGTTGAAGATGCACTTCACGCAACTCGCGCTGCCGTTGAAGAAGGTGTGGTTGCTGGTGGTGGTGTTGCACTTATCCGCGCTGCATCTAAAGTTGCTGGCCTTGAAGGCGACAACGAAGAGCAAAACGTCGGTATCCGCGTGGCACTACGTGCAATGGAATCGCCTATCCGTCAAATCACGAAGAACGCAGGTGATGAAGAATCTGTTGTTGCTAACAACGTTCGTGCTGGCGAAGGTAACTACGGTTACAACGCGGCGACTGGCGAATACGGCGACATGATTGCAATGGGTATCCTAGATCCAACTAAGGTAACTCGCTCTGCACTTCAGTTCGCAGCATCAGTTGCTGGTCTTATGATCACAACAGAAGCGATGATCACTGACAAGCCTCAAGATTCAGCTCCTGCAATGCCTGATATGGGCGGTATGGGCGGTATGGGTGGTATGGGTGGCATGATGTAACAACCCATGCCATGACTTGCCATTGTTTTTTTAAGGGTTTTTTATGGGTGTGTAGAGACGTTTATAGCCCCATTTGGGGTATCGCATTGCCTAGATAAGACGTTACAACGCTCATTATAAGCACTCTGAGAGGCTACTAGGCTTAATCGCTTGGTAGCCTTTTTTATTAATATCTTCTGCCTGCGTCCCACTTTTGTTGTTGCTTTGTTTTGAGCTCCCAAAACCTCTTGCGGCGTGATAAAACAGTATCTACTCTGGTGTGCCACCTGTTTTATATTGTTGGCTTTCACTGTGACTTAATTAATTTAGTCGATCCTTAATAAGGAATTTTTAGAAAATGGATGACCCAAACAAAGTGCTGAGGGATCCCCTCATCATTTCCCCAAAGCGCAACCGTGTTTGAATAGATTTTGAGCCAGCATGGTTGCAGCTACGAGCAAGTATCCCCTCGTTATTACGTAGCCAGAATGCCGTAAACTTCCATACCTAAACACACTGTTGAGAGTACATTTCGATTTCTGACAGTGTTCGCTTGGAAGTGTTTATCCCAACCTTGTTTCTGTGCATGTACGCCAACAAGCCAAAATGTCAGTTGAAGCATTAGGGCTATTAGTAGCATGATATCAAAGCGCTCTGGACTGCTAGTTCGGCTATGGCGGAGTCCTAAACCGTATGCAGGGCTTTTCAAGTCTCGGAAGGTTTCTTCAATCTGCATACGCTTTGAGTAGATCCTAACAAGTTGCTTGGGTGTTCGAGTTTCAACGGGCAAGTTAGTCGCTAAAGCCCATGGTTCTTTTGTCGAAGCGGAGTAGATTTTAGGTGATGGATGGTGACAATTAGTCCGTGTCGAACGCTGATTTTTCCGGCCTTTAGGACGTGATTTATACAGTGCAATTTGACATGAGATTGGGTTGCTCTTAGTCAACCTCTTATAGCCTAAAGTCTTTGAACGACCTTGTAGTGCCACTGAAGCTCGTAATACCATTAGCCGCTTTTGCTCACGAATATCAGACCATTCTACAAGAACAATGGGCATCGAATTACTCGAACAGATAAAGCTAGCATGCCAACGGTATACAGCAAGTCGCTCTTTGTGTAAGTGACGATTACCTAACAATCGGTCGATTCGTTTGATGTTATGTTTTGTTCTCGCTTTGGTTGGTAGGTTACGACCAAGCTCGGTAAGAGTGAGCGTTTTACTCTCAAGTAATGCGTGGCAAGCCAACGTTAAACTGTTTAGTCGTTTTAAGTGTAATTCAGGACAGAATTGGTAAAGGGAGTCGTGTAAAATATCGAGTTCGCACATCTTGTTGTCTGGTTATTGATTTTTGGCGAAACCATTTGATCACACGACAAGGTGCATATCTACCTTAACTTGATGATTTTTATCAAAATCATTAGGGGATTCCTCAGTGCTGTCCATGAATCAGCATAAAAGCCTGTTATTTTTAGCTTATGCTGTTGGGTTAAATTGTGGGAATCCAGAGAGTTTTAAGTCAGTGAGTTTTTACTATGTATTAGTCCTTACAATTTCTTTATATTATGGCCTGGAGCCAGATACTTGCTGATATTTATCAGTACGGGTGATGCTTAAGTGCGGTATTCGTATCTTAACGTTGAATTAATATAAAAAGAGATCATATGTTGGACAATCTATCAAAACTTACCATTAAATCGAGGCTGGCTATTGGGTTTGGCACGACGCTTTTTCTTATGATGCTTTTAACAGTATTAGGTATTCAAAAAGTTAACTTCATCGATGAGACCCTTACGGAAATTACCGGTGTAAACTCACTTAAGCAGCGTTATGCCATTAACTACCGTGGCAGTGTTCATGATCGCGCGATTACTATTCGTGATATTGCGATAGCCAGAACCTCTCAAGAGATTTCTCTTCTAGAGCAAGAAGTTAAGCAGCTCGAAGCTTTTTATCGTGAATCTGAAGCTCAAATGAACCAAATGCGTTCGCAAGGTGAGGTGTTTACGGCCGATGAACAACGTATTCTTGCGAAAATCGATAAGGTACAACAATACACTTTACCCTTGGTTGATGAGATTATTAGGGATAAGAAGTCGGGTACTGTAATGACCGACTCTATCCTCGATTCAGCTCGACCTGCTTTTATTCAATGGCTTGCTGCCATCAACGAATTTATTGATTATCAAGAAGAACAAAGCCAAAAGTTAACCTCTGAGGCTAGAATTGTTGCGGGTGACTTTCAACAGTTGATGCTATTGCTGACTGCGATTGCATTGACGATGTCGTTATTCGTCGGCTTTATTATTGAACGCAGTTTCAGAGCTTCTTTGGGTGGTGAACCATGGGAGATTTCTGAAATGATCAAGAAAATCTCTGAAGGTAATTTGTCCCAACGTTTCATCAAACCAGAAGAGGCCGTTGGCATCTATCGTTCGTTAATTATCCTTAATGATAAGGTGAGTACTGTCATTAAAAGCAGCCGAGGGATTTCAACACAAGTTGCCACGTCAGCTGAGCAGTTGACTGGGGTGATGGTTGATACCGCGAACAATGCTCAACATGAATTGACGCAAGTTAAGGAAATCTCTAATGCGATTAGCGAGTTATCAAGCACATCAAAAGAAGTAACATCAAACGCTGTTCATGCCGAGCAAGAGGCTAAAAAAGCGATTGATAATGTCTTTAAAGGTAACCAAACCTTAGAGGAGTCTATTGAGCTTACCCATAAGATTAATGACTCTGTAAAACAAACCGCCAGTATGATTGTCGATCTTAAAACAAATGCGATGGATATTGGTGAAGTGACGGCCGTGATCAGTACCATTTCTGATCAAACGAATTTGCTGGCCTTGAATGCAGCCATTGAAGCGGCACGAGCGGGTGAATACGGACGTGGTTTTGCCGTTGTTGCTGACGAAGTTCGTAACCTTGCATCTAAGACGCAAGATTCAACGAAGAGCATTCAAGATATTATTACCAAGCTTCAAGCTCAATCAGAAAAAGCCAATGACAACATGATCAGCAATGTTGAGCAGATCCAAGAGTCGGTGACATTGTCAGAAAATGTCCAACAATCATTCAGTCATATTGAACAGTCTGTGCAATCTATTTCTGAAATTAATACGCTAGTGACAAGCACTTCTCAAGAGCAGTTTAGTTTAACTGAGCGTATAGCATTGAATACAAACAATGCCTTTGACCTAGTGAACCAAAATGTATCAGGTATTCATCAAACTCAACAAGCGGCCAAAGAGTTATCTCAACTGGCGGTAGAGCAGAAAAAAGAGCTGGAGTTTTTTAAGGTCTAGAGAAGTTAACTGAGAATCTAAAGAGCGTAACTTAGGCTCTAAAGAAGGTAACTTAGGATCTAGAAAGCGTAACTGAGAAAATTGCTGTATGCGATACTTAAGTAGACTGTGTGAACTTTCATTGCCCTTTGTTGTTTTTTAGGCCTATATTCAATAGTACAGTTATGACATTGATTTAACATGAATAGCTGTTGAGTAAAGGATAATAAATGCTTGATTGAAAATGGATTAATCAAGTTAACAATAAGTCAGTGGAGACTTCCCAATGAAAAAACTACTTTCGGTACTTGCTGTTTCTGCAGCGGTCATGGCGCCAGCAGCATTTGCTTCTTCGCCTGTTATGTTTTCAACGATCAACGGCTTTAACGCACCAGATTCCGACGCGGTTGGTGGTGTGCGCTTGGCTTTACTTCACGGACAAGTAAACGACCTTAAAGGTGTCGACCTTGCCATTATTGGCATGTCAGAGACGCAAACGACGACAGGTGTAAATTTGGGGTTTTTTGGTGCGCATAAAGTAAACCAAGAAATGACCGGTGCTTCACTGGGTATATTCAACTGGAACCCAGGAAAAACCACAGGTTTGAACTTGGGTGCCGTTAACATCACTAACGATGTGAAAGGCGCGAACGTGAGTTTTGTAAACTACTCGGAAGGCGACACTCTGGTTGATGTTGGTGCCGCAAACCTTTCTGAAGTGTCTACGGTTCAGGTTGGTATCTTCAACAAAACTAAAAAAATCGAAGGCGTACAAGTTGGTCTGATCAACTGTGCTGACAACGGTTTCTTCCCGTGCTTCCCGATTGTGAACTTTGCTAAGTAAGCTTGAGAGCTTTGTCGCTTTATAAATCGGTAAACCGGCAGCTAAATGGTTTGCTCCTTTTCTTGGTAAGTTAAGTTTTATTCAACGCCTAAACCTATGTTTGGGCGTTGTTGTATTTACGACTTCATACGACCTTTTCTCTTCCATTTCTGATGCACGCCACGACGCAGGCTCTGGAAGCTGTTTTCTACCTTATCGACTCCCAGTAAGATAACCAGCGCCATTAGAGTGATGATAACAGATTGAGATAGGTACCCTAAGGCTATCATCATCCCCAAAGCCGCCAGCACCCAGATGATCGCGGCAGACGTGACGCCATGAATCTTACCATCCAATGTCATCATGACTCCTGCACCAAGAAACCCGACCCCCGTTATTATCTGACCAAGTACACGGGCTTGATCGAGCGTGTTAGGAGATAAGCTAATCGCCATGGTGAGAAAGAAATAAGTACCGCTGATAATCAAAATTGAGGTTCGTATTCCAACGGGTTTACCGCGGGTTTGCCTTTCGATGCCGATTAACGACCCACACAGCATACATACCGCGAGGCCTGCCCAGCTAAAGGGGGCAAGGTTGAGAGTTTGTTCTATAAATTGTGGCATATCACCCCTCCTAAAAATTTTGAATAGAGCCGAGTATGCTAATAATAGACCGGACGATCGAACAAAACCTTTTTGTCTTAACGATTGGATTGTCTGCTTGAGGTTTAACAGCCAGTGGTGGTCAATGAGAAAGTAGGGGCTTCTGTCTCTGTCGCTTCTTTGTATTCAAGACGATAAGAAGCGACCATTGCTCGAGATAGAGTTATTCAATGTGCAGATCGAGTGGTGTCTTACTGCTGCGGCCGCCGATCTCGCGAGTTAACTTAGGCACTAGGTAACCAGAAACCTCAGAGATTAAACCCTTAAAGTGATGCTTCGCTTCTTCATCTGAAATATAGAAGTGAGCGGCGCCCTGAACCTTATCAAGAACATGCATATAGTAAGGTAAAACACCGGCATCGAATAGCTTTTCGCTTAATTCTTTCAATGAGTTAGCGCTGTCATTGACGCCTTTTAGCATCACGCCCTGATTAAGCAGAGTCGCACCACTGAGTTTCAACTTATGGAAAGCTTGTTTGAGCTCCACGTTGATTTCATTGGCGTGATTGATATGGCTGACCATGACCACATTGAGGCGAGTTTGAGCTAACAATTGGCATAGTTCATCAGTCACTCGAGCAGGGATCACAACCGGTAATCGGCTATGAATTCGAACGGTTTTTACATGCGGGATCTGTTCGATGGCATGGATAAGCCAATCTAGTTCGCTGTCTTTGGCCATCAAAGGATCGCCACCGGATAAGATAACCTCGTTGATCTCCGGGTGCTGAGTCACATAGTCGAGGCTGGTTTGCCAAACCGTTTTTGAGCCCTTGTTATCTTGATACGGAAAATGACGACGGAAGCAGTAGCGACAGTTAATCGCACAGCCACCTTTCACTATCATCAATGCGCGATTTTTGTATTTGTGCAGTAGTCCAGGAATAGCGTTGTCTTGTTCTTCCAATGGATCAGCAGAATAGCCCTGATGAACCTCAAACTCTTCACTTAGAGGCAAAACCTGTCGCAGCAAAGGGTCGTGTGGGTTGCCTTTTTCCATTCGTTCGACAAAGCTAAGAGGAACCCGAAGTGCAAATAACTCACGTGCAGCAAAGCCTGCTTGCCACGGTGTTGGGTCTATTTCCAATGTCTCAAGCAGTTTTGTCGGGTCAGAGATCGCATTCGATAGTTGTTTGAGCCAGTTTTGCTCAACAGATTCGACTTTTCGGGTTATGATATGCGGCATTGAAATTAACTCAAAGATGTGGAAGAGAAAATCATGGCGTCAGTAAGCACCAATGAATTCAAAGGCGGTTTAAAATTCATGATGGATAACGAGCCTTGCTCAATTATCGAAAATGAATACGTTAAGCCAGGTAAAGGCCAAGCGTTTAACCGTGTTAAACTTCGTAAACTGCTGTCAGGCAAAGTGTTAGAGAAAACATTTAAGTCAGGCGATACAGTAGAACTAGCGGACGTTGTAGACGTTGAACTAGGCTACCTATACAGCGATGGCGAATTCTACCACTTCATGAACAACGAAACATTCGAGCAAATCGCTGCTGATGCAAAAGCAGTAGGCGAGACTTCTAAATGGTTAGTTGAAAACGACGTATGTACTCTAACGTTGTGGAATGATAACCCTATCACAGTAACTCCACCAAACTTTGTTGAGATCGCAGTAACAGAAACCGATCCTGGCCTTAAAGGCGACACACAAGGTACTGGCGGTAAGCCTGCAACTCTAGCAACTGGCGCGGTAGTTCGCGTACCTCTATTCATCGCAATCGGTGAAGTTGTTAAAGTTGATACTCGTACTGGCGAATACGTTGGTCGTGTGAAGTAATTTACTTCAAGTATCTGAAAAAGGTCGCTTAGGCGGCCTTTTTTGTATCTGGAGATCGGGGAAGAGCGGAAGAGGAAGATACGCGTAAACGAGATGCGGGATGCGAAGAGCTAGAAGGGCAGATGCGAGTAAACGGGATGCGGGATACGAAGATCGGGAAGATCAAGAGCGAGTAAGCTAGGTGTGTGAGATTCGACAAGCAAAAAAAAAGCAGAGCTGGATAACCTAGCTCTGCTTTTAGTCTTTTCGCTCTTAAGCTTTTCGCATCTCGATTACTCGAATCTCGAATCTGCTCTTAGTTGTTAAATCATAAAGATGAAGATAACAGACAATGCGCTAATTAGGCCTGCAAAGAAGTAGCAACCCACTTTACCCGCAACGCCGACGTGGAACTTAAGGTCGTGCATGCCGTGGTGAAGACGGTGCATTGCGTGCCACATTGGCAGGGCTAGCGTACCGATGATGAATAGTGCACCGATGATACTGGTCGCGAACTCAGACACACGCTCGTAGCTCATTGCATCCGCATCGATGATGCCCATTGGCACTAAGATACCTAACACTAGAACTGTGATTGGTGTGATCATCGCGAACCAAGTACCGCCAGCGCCAAATAGACCCCACCAGATTGGCTCATCAGAGCGTTGAGGATTGTGGTTAACAGGCTTAACTTTGTAGTTTGTGTTCATAACGAAAGCTCCTTACACCACAACAAGAACGATTAAAGAAATAAAAGCCACCGCTGCCCACTGAGTCAGTACGATGATTCTCTTATCAACCAATTTGCCTTTAAGGCGGATTGGCATCACTTGAGGCATCATGCTGAAGAAGGTTTGAGCGTGCATTAAGCTACCTAGCAGTGCCACGATATTAATACCGACAATGATAGGGTTCGCCATAAAGCTCAACCAACCCGCCCACGCTTCAGGGCCTTTCACTAGCGCACCTAAACCAAAAGTTAGGAACACAGTGAACAGAATCAAAGGCAGTACAGTTGCTTCACGTAGCATGTAGAAGCGGTAGAACGGATGGTTGCTCCACCATGTTCTCTTCATCTCACGAACATAAGGCTTACGATTGCTCATATTATGCCTCCTCTGCTGTTTTTACTTGCGACCCGTCTGGCTTGAACATCGAGATAACGAAGTCCATTGAAGACTCAACTTTACCTTGGTTCACTGCAGCAGCTGGGTCTACTTTCTTCGGACATACTTCAGAACAGTAACCAACGAACGTACAGCCCCAAGCGCCGTTTTCACCGTTGATAAGCTTCATACGTTCAGCTTTACCGTTGTCACGGCTATCTAGGTTGTAACGGTGAGCAAGAGTCAATGCTGCAGGGCCGATGAACTCAGGGTTCAAACCGAATTGAGGACACGCTGCGTAACAAAGACCACAGTTGATGCAGCCAGCGAACTGTTTGTACTTCGCCATTTGCTCAGGAGTTTGAATGTTAGTGCCGTCTTCAGGCTTACGGTCGTTACCAATGATGTAAGGCTTAATCGCTTCAAGGCGCTCGATGAACGGCGTCATGTCGACAATCAAATCTTTCTCGATTGGGAAGTTAGCAAGCGGTTCAATCGTTAGGCCGTTCGGGTAGTCACGTAAGAAGCTCTTACACGCTAGCTTTGGCACACCATCAACCATGATGCCGCAAGAGCCACAGATCGCCATACGACAAGACCAACGGTATGAAAGGTCTTTGTCTTGGTGATCTTTGATGTAACCAATCGCATCAAGTACTGACATGGTTTCATCGAATGGGACTTCGAAAGTCTGCATGTAAGGTTCTGCATCTTTCTCTGGGTCGTAGCGCAGAATGTCTACTTTTTGGATACGGTTCGCTGACATTATGCTTGCTCCTCTTCGCTCTTCTCATCTTTCTTAGCATTCGCTTCTGCAGCTTTTTCGGCGGCAGCGGCTTTCTCTGCTGCTTCACCGTATAGACGAGCTTTAGGTTGAGATTTAGTAATCTTCACGCCGCTGTAGTCGATAGTTGGTGCTGCATCTTCGTTGTAGAACGATAGAGAGTGTTTCAGGAAGTTCACGTCATCACGCTCTGTGCAGTTGTCGTCTAGACGTTGGTGTGCACCACGAGACTCTTTACGTAGAATTGCTGAGTGAACCATCGCTTCCGCCACTTCTAGGCCGTAGCCCACTTCGATAGCGTAAAGTAGGTCAGTGTTGAACACTTTGCCTTTGTCTTTAATGCTGATTTTCTTGTAGCGTGCTTTCAGTTCAGTGATTTTGTCGATGGTTTCTTGCATCAAGTCTTCTTGACGATAGATACCACAACCCGCTTCCATGGTGTGACCCATTTCAGTACGGATATCAGCCCAGTTCTCATCGCCTTCTTGGTTTAGTAGACCAGCGATGCGATCTTCAACTGCTTTCACTTGCTTAGCGATAGACTCTTCATTCCAGCCTTTGAATTCAGCAGCGCGTTTCACCGCTTGTTCACCCGCTACGCGACCAAATACCACGAACTCAGCCAGAGAGTTAGAACCTAGGCGGTTTGCACCGTGTAGGCCAACAGAGGCACATTCACCTACCGCGAATAGGCCTTTAATGCGAGTTTCACAAGTACCGTTAGTTTCAATACCACCCATGGTGTAGTGAACAGTTGGACGAATTGGGATTGGCTCTTTTGCTGGGTCGACGTTTACGTAAGCTTTTGCAAGCTCACAGATAAACGGTAGACGCTCTTGCAGGTACTCTTCACCAAGGTGGCGAAGGTCAAGGTGTACTACATCACCAAGCGGGTGCTTGATGGTGTTGCCTTTTTGCTGCTCGTGCCAGAATGCTTGAGAAACTTTGTCACGAGGACCCAGTTCCATGTATTTGTTTTTCGGCTCGCCCACTGGAGTTTCAGGGCCCATGCCGTAATCTTGCAGGTAACGGTAGCCGTTCTTGTTGACGATGATACCGCCTTCACCACGACAACCTTCGGTCATCAAGATGCCAGTGCCTGGAAGGCCTGTTGGGTGGTATTGAACGAACTCCATATCACGCAGTGGTACACCGTGGCGATAAGCCATTGCCATACCGTCGCCCGTTACGATGCCGCCGTTAGTATTACAGTGGTAAACACGACCTGCGCCACCCGTTGCTAGAACAACAGATTTCGCTTTAATGGTAACAAGCTCACCTTCAGACATATGAATCGCGATAAGGCCTTGTACTTCGCCCTCTTCAACGATCAAATCCACCACAAAGTATTCATCAAATCGTTTGATTGTGTCGTACTTCATCGAAGTCTGGAACAGAGTATGAAGCATGTGGAAGCCGGTTTTATCCGCTGCGAACCACGTTCTCTCTACCTTCATACCGCCGAATCGGCGTACGTTTACTTCACCGTTTTCTTTACGACTCCATGGGCAGCCCCATTGTTCCATTTGGATCATTTCGCGAGTCGCGTTTTCAACAAAGTATTCAACAACATCCTGTTCACATAGCCAGTCGCCACCGCCAACAGTATCGTTGAAGTGGTTATCTAAGCTATCTTCGTCTTTAATTACCGCTGCTGAACCGCCTTCTGCTGCTACCGTGTGCGAACGCATTGGGTAAACTTTAGAAATCAGTGCTACTTCCAGTTCAGGATTAGCTTCAGCCGCAGCAATAGCTGTACGAAGACCAGCGCCGCCTGCGCCGATGACTGCGATATCTGTGGTAATTGTCTTCACAGTTATTCTCCAGTGTGATGCGGAGTATTCCGCTTGTTATTATAAAAAGCCTATTTAGAGAGCAGTAAACGGCATCAACCGATCATCACCCCTAAGCCTTAAGTGGTAGGTTCAGTGTAAGAGAGGAGGGTGTTTGAAAAATTGATGTATTTAGGTTTTTGCTTCGGTAATGCATATAGAGGCATAGAATTTATAGGTTATGTGACTGCAATCACGGCAATCAATTGTTGATAACGATTCCCCCACAAGGCTCGTGTTAACGGCTTGTTGAGTATGATTTTTGTTATCAATGCTGGGAGAGGTCAAATATGTATAAATGTATTGTAGAACGTGATTTTATGGCTTCATGAAAACCGTATGATGACCTCATTAATACAAAGATAGAAGCTTACAAAAGCGACGAAAAGTGATAATTTTCTTCGCCTAGAATTCAGTGATATGGAACTTAGTAATGCACTCAACATGGCAACCTGCCGCAACCATTAAGCAGTTAAAGCAACGTGCTGATATCCTTAATCAAATCCGCCAGTTTTTTGCAGAGCGAGACGTGATGGAGGTCGATACGCCAGCCATGAGTCATGCCACGGTGACGGATGTGCATTTGCATACCTTCAAAACTGAATTCGTCGGTCCAGGTTATGCGCAAGGTCAACCACTGTTCTTTATGACAAGTCCTGAATTTCATATGAAGCGCTTGTTGGCAGCAGGAAGTGGCTGTATTTACCAAATTTGTAAGTCGTTTCGTAATGAAGAAAACGGCCGTTACCACAATCCTGAGTTCACTATGCTGGAGTGGTACCGTGTCGGTTTTGATCATCATGACTTGATGGATGAAATGGATCTGCTATTGCAGCAAATCTTAAAGTCAGGTGAGGCAGAACGCATGACTTACCAACAAGCCTTTATTGATGTGTTGGGTGTCTGTCCACTTGAGGATTCGATGGATACCCTAAAACAAGCGGCAGCGAAATTGGGGTTGAGTGACATTGCCGACCCTGAAGAAGACCGCGATACCTTACTGCAACTACTGTTCAGCGTGGGTGTTGAGGAAAAGATTGGTCAAACCGTGCCTGCATTTGTTTATGACTTCCCAGCTTCACAGGCGGCATTAGCTAAGATTAACCCTGAGGATTCGCGAGTAGCCGACCGCTTTGAGGTGTATTTCAAAGGCATCGAGCTGGCAAATGGCTTCCATGAATTAGATAAGCCACAAGAGCAGCTTAAGCGCTTTGAAGATGACAATGCTAAACGTATTGAGATGGGCTTATCATCTCAACCGATTGACCATCATTTGATTGAGGCATTAAAAGCGGGCTTACCAGACTGTGCGGGTGTTGCTTTAGGTATCGACAGGCTAATCATGCTGGCTTTGGGTTACGACCATATCGATGACGTAACCGCTTTCCCGTTCCCACGTTCTTAGTTTTCTGTTTTTACTGAGAGCTAATAGCTGTTAACTCTCAGCTTTCAATCCGGTTCACTAGCTCACCAAGATACCGGTTCCCACTACGGCAACAATGGCGCCGATCCAAGCGTAGGCATTTGGCCTCTGCTTGGTGTACAGCCATAGAATTGGCAGCAACATGATAGGTGTGGTTGAAGATAGTAGAGCAACCATGCCGACATTGCCTTCCTGTAGTGCATACAAGATCAGCGTCATTCCCACTGCCATCGCGAGAAAACCGTTCACTGCAGTAATTGCGAATATCTGACCATTCATCGGATTCAGTGCGCGTGAAAGCTTGGCACCCGTTAAACGAAATGCGGAATGGGCGACAAAGGCGGTGATCATTCGAATAGCAGAAGCGGCTACTGGGTCGATGCTAGTTTGCATCACGGGCTTGGCAATAATACCGCCCAATGCTTGGCAGATAGCCGCCGTGATGCCCAAAGCAACACCAATCCACACGGTACCCTTGATGGTTTCAAGTTGGTTGTTGGCTTGGCCGCGACGACCAAAGAAGATCGCGGTTAACACACCACTGAATACCAATGCAGATCCAATCAGCTCGCCAGAAGTCATGCTTTCGCTAAACAGGAAGTAACCGAGAATTGCAGAGAACACTGCATGACAGGAGAACAGTAAGCCCGCTTGGCGTGGCCCCATGCGGTTCAAACAGGCAAATAGGGCAGTATCACCAATGAAGATACCAATCAGGCCAGACAGCATCATCGGTGTGACTAAATCTGCTTCGACAGTTGACCAGCCACCAGTAAACCAAGCCATGCTCGATAAGATAATAGCGGTACAACCCATGCGCCAACGACTATAGGCGAAAGAACCTAAGTGTTGAGCAGGCTTTACTGACATTAAGCTCGCAATCGCCCAAAGAAAAGCGGCAGCAAGAGCTAACCATTCGAATCCCATCTGAATAACATCCTTGTGTCTGGGATAAATTAGCTCATCAATATGCATTAAACCGAACTGAGAACAAAGTGATTCTTAATAAAAGAACCATGAACGTTTACAGCTCGGCCTAGCTTGATGTGATTAATTACACGTTACACTTTAAAACGCTCCACATCTCGACGCATCGACTCAGCAGCACTACTCATCTCATTTGAGCTGTTGCGGCGGCTTTCCGCTTGTTGTGCAAGATCATCAGAGGCATCTTTGATTCCTTGTGTATTGCGGCTGATGTCTTCGCTAACCGCGCGTTGCTCTTCGGCTGCACTCGCTATCTGCAAGGCCATGTCGTTAATTTCGGTGATGGCTTGCGTGATTTTAGTCAGGCTGCCATGGGCTTGCTCTGCAAAACCAACGCTGTTCTCTGCCAGTTGAGTGCTGGTGGTCATGCTTTCTACGGCATGTTCAGTATTCTTCTGCAGGGTATCAATCATCACGCGGATCTCTTCCGTTGAACCATGCGTTCTTTGGCTGAGTACTCGCACTTCATCGGCGACAACTGCAAATCCACGTCCTTGCTCACCCGCACGCGCCGCTTCAATCGCGGCATTTAATGCCAACAGGTTAGTTTGCTCGGCAATCCCTTGAATGGTGGACAGGATCTGGTTGATGCTTTGCGCGTTGTTTTCCAATTCACGGATTACATTAGCAGCGTCTTCAACTTGGCTCGCAAGGCTAGTAATGGCATCGCGGTTCTGTTGAATGACCTCTTGGCCATCGTTACAAGCGGTCGCCGAAGCTTGAGAAGCGGAAGCTGTGAGTTCGGCATGGCTCGCTACCTCTGCTGCTGTGGCGGACATCTCATGAATCGCGGTCGCAATTTGGTTGATATCATTTTGCTGATTCTCAACTCGAATGGAGGATTGAGTGGCCAATTGGTTGGCTTTCTCTGCATGATTGTTGAGATCGTGGCTGTGCTCAATTACGCCTTTCAGCATGCTTTGCATCTGGCTCAAGAATTGGTTTACAAGCTCGGCTAGTTTACCAATTTCATCCATGCGTGTGATATCAATGCGCTGAGTGAGATCACCTCTGCCTTGAGCGAGTTGAGTCAGCGCTTCTGATAAGGTTTGCAATGGAGAAAGCAGGCGGTTGATGACCATCGTGCTCGCAATCGAAATCACGATGTACAAAATCAAAGAAGTTAGAGAGATGAATTGAATCGCGTCAGATACCGCAGAGAAGGCCATTTTCTTATCGATAACAATACCCAGTGACCAATCGGTATTCGGGACATTGGCAATGTAGACCAGTTTATCCCCTTGGCCAGGCCAAGTTAGGGTAGTGATCATTTGATCTTGGAGCAGTTGCGATACTTTATTGGTCGTTAACTCTGGGTTCAAACTGGTCAGTGGTTTCTGACTTAACGCTTCATCACTGTACGCAACAATGTTGTTGTTGCCATCGACCAAGAAGGCGAAGCCATCGTTATCCAGTTTTACGTTGAGCACGGTATCTATAATGCTGGTGACGGTTAAGTCTGCAGCAAGCACGCCCTGTTTTTGGCCACTGAAGGCTTTAGCAAAGCTGATGACGATGCTGCCATCGAAGTCTTGATAAGGTTCAGTAATGATAAGGTCTGATGCGGTATTCGCATCTTTGTACCATGGGCGCGTGCGAGGGTCGTAGTCTGCTGGCCAGCTTTCCGTTTTATCACCATAAGCGATCGTGCCATCGCTGAACCCGGCGTAAACCGATAGGAATTGCCCGGCTTGTTTGGTGATTAGTAATTCGCGGTCAGAGGTACTGTTGCTTGAAATGGTCGGCTCATTGGCCAGCATCATATCACTGCGAGTCGAGAGCCAATCGGCAATGTAATTAGTTGTGCCAACACTGACATTCTTCATTTCTTGGTTGATCGCAACTTCAGTCTCTTGAGTGAGCTGGGTAACCGATATCCAAGCTTGGGTACCACTTACGACGGCGATAATGATCGCAATGGCGATCTGAATTTTAAATTTAATAGTATGTCTCAAGGTCCATTCCTCTTTTATTAGACAAAAACCTAACTACAGTGACGTACTTGATGGTGAATTAATGTGTCTCTGATAGGCGTATAGTGCCGTTGTCTTAGGCAGAATGAATGTGTTTGAAATCATAAATTCTAAATATATTTACTCTGCTTTTTGTAAAACAGTGAAGTAAAATCAAAGTTATTAATTGATTTAAAAATCAATTACTTGTTCTAGTAATTGTCCGTATTTCAGCACGAATAGGCGCTAAATTTACATTTAGCGCCTTAGTCGGAATAAAAGTGATCGTTGAACGTCTATTAGGTGATGATGAACAACGCGAGGTAAACCATCAACAAGCCGACAATCCCCAAGATGATACCCATCTTAGCCATGTCTTTGCTTTCGATAAGCCCAGTCGAGTAAGCCAGTGAGTTTGGTGGTGTCGATACTGGAAGAATCATGCCGAGTGATGCTGAGAAGGCAACCACAACCAGCAAGCCTTGTAAGCCACCAATCGCAACTAGGCTTTCCATCGATGCACCAATCGCAGCGGCTATTGGCATCAGTAAGTTGGCAGTCGCGGTGTTCGACATGAAGTTCGCCATTAACCAACACACGATAGATAGCGTGAGCACGACGGCTGCTGGTGAGAGCGACTCATAGTCAATCGCGTGTGCTAACGCCGCAGCCAAGCCTGTTTTATCCAGGCCGATACCAATCGCAATACCACCTGCAACCAGCCACAACACATCCCAATTAATCAGCTTGAGTTCTTCTTTGCCCATGATGCCAGTCAGAGTAAACACAGCCAGTGGAATGATAGAGACTACATAGGTGTTCATGCCGTGCAGCTTGGTGGTCATCCACAACAAGATGGTCGCCGAGAAGGTGATATAAACCACGATCGCACGCCAGCTCTTTCTGAATTGCCCATTGAGCTTGAGTACCATGTTTTTCTGCTTGGAAGGAAAGATCTTCTGAAGAAGGAACCAAGCTATAGAGAGTTGGATGATCACAAAAGGTAACCCCATCATCATCCAGCTCAAGAAATCGATGGTGTTCTCACCGGTTAGGTATTGCAGTGCGATGGCGTTGGGTGGAGTACCGATTGGGGTCGCTATACCGCCAGTATTAGCCGCGATTGGAATACACAACACGAGTGCTTTGATACCCATATCGCCTTTTGGTGCAGATGCCACGATAGGGCCGAGCAGTGCCAGCATCATAACTGTGGTTGCGGTATTCGACATGAACATCGAGAACACAGCAGTGATCAGCATTAAACCGAGCATGATGAAGCGCGGCTCTGTACCAAATGGTTTCAGCAGTACTCGAGCGAGGTTGTTATCGAGTTCGTACTTAGATGCCGAGATCGCGAGTGCGAAACCACCCATGAATAGAATGATGATTGGCGATGAAAACGCACCGAAGATGTCGGTATATTTGATTAACTCACCGAGATCGTGACCTGCTGGTGGATTTCGAAATAGGTGCAGGCCTTTGTCGGAGATCATCACCAGTTCAAGTGCAATGATCAGTATCGAGGTGGCGAAAACTGGAACGGGCTCAAGCACCCAAAGCAGCGCTGCAAGCAGGAATATCGCCAGTAGGCGGTGTTGAATTAACGTTAGGTCATCGATAGGTATTGAATCTATCGGCATGAATAACACGCCTAAGGGAATCGCAAAACAAATCAACAGCTTGACCAGAACGCCAACATTGAGTTTAGGCATGTACAAAGACCCTATGAATAAAATATCTTCAAATAGAATAAGTTATCTGGATTTTTGGTACTTGGAGACGGGTTATAAAATCGAAACGTTGTTTAAGGTTTCGACAGTTGTTTTGTTTTTGGTCAATCTTTTTTCTGGGTAATTCAACGTACTGAGCGTTGAGAGCAAGCTTGTCGGTAGTAAGATAGGTTGAAACCTTGGAGGGAAGTGTCTCGAACTAGGTAAGAAAAAGGCGCGTTCTTCTCTAAATATAGAAAAATAACGCGCCTTTAAAACTGAATGAGTTAACTCAATCGTTAAGCTTGGTCTGTGTTCTCTGCTGAATCCACAGCTTCAGTCTCAACGTCTTTGCCAGCAATGTGCGCGAAAGGTGTACCTAGAACAGTCTTCTCGCCATTTTGCATAGTGTTGTCAAACTTGATTGCATCTTTCGCAAACAGGTTGATAACCGTTGAACCAAGCTTAAAGCGACCCATCTCTTCGCCTTTCTTCAAGATGATTGCTTTATCACCTTGTGCTGGGTAATCCCATTTGTACACAGAGTTACCGCGTGGTGGCGTGATGGTGCCAGCCCATACTTGCTCGATGCTGCCTACGATAGTTGCGCCAACCAGCACTTGTGCCATTGGGCCAAATTCCGTATCAAAGATACACACTACGCGCTCGTTACGTGCGAATAGGTTTGGAACGTTCTCAGCTGTTAATGGGTTAACAGAGAAAAGATCACCCGGAACGTAGATCATCTGGCGCAGTGTGCCGTCGCATGGCATGTGCACGCGGTGGTAATCACTTGGAGACAAGTAAAGCGTAGCGAATTCACCGTCTTTAAACTCATCCGCTAATGCAGCATCACCACCTAACAGCTCACGAGCAGAGTAGTCGTGGCCTTTCGCTTGAATCAGCTGGCCGTCAGTTATTGGGCCAAATTGGCTTACGCGAGCATCGGCAGGGTGAACGATAACAGACTCGCCTTCAGCGATAGGGCGCATGCCTTCTTTCAATTCACGTACGAAGAATTCATTGAATGTTTTAAAGTGCTTTGGATCGCTATGTAGCGCTTCATCCATGTTCACTTTGTATTGCTTGATGAACCAGTTGATGATCGCTGTCGTTAAGCCGCCCGCTTTAGCAGACGCAAGTTTGCCGACTAGACGAGTCAGTCCATGTTGTGGAATCCAGTACTGCAATCCAACTTTAATCTTATCCATTGTATTAATTTTCCAATGCTATTTGTTGTTCAATTAAATCTGTCGATGACGCTTTAGGGCGCGAGATGTTACTTAAGTTCGCGCCAATTGTCAGTAAATGCACACATTTGTTCACAAAAAAGCGATTAGAGATCCGCTTTCTTGTTACGTGAATACTGACGGTTATCTTTGTTATTTGCCATGCTTTCAATGATGCGATGGTAGTTGTCGAAACGCAGTCGACTGATCTTTCCATTTTCAACAGCTTCTCGCAGGATGCAACCCGGGTCATCATTGTGCTTACAGTCGCGGAACTTACAGCCGCCAAGGTAAGGCTTGAATTCGATGAAGGCTTCAGTGATTTCGTCCGCTTCAAGGTGCCATAGGCCGAACTCACGAACCCCTGGAGAATCAATAAGGTCGCCGCCAGAAGGGAAGTGGTACAAACGAGCTGCCGTGGTTGTATGTTGGCCAAGACCTGAGTTCTCAGAGACTTCACCCTCTTCGATGTCTAGCGTTGGCATTAACGCATTCACTAGGCTTGATTTACCCACACCAGACTGACCAACAAAGATGTTGATGCGATCTTTAAGTTCAGCTTCCAGCTCTTTGATACCGTAGCCAGATTCTTTACTCACGAACATCACTTTGTAGCCGATCTTCTCGTACTCTTTAAGCGTTTCACGGTATTCCGCAATCTGCTCTTCAGTCAGCAAATCTACCTTGTTCAGAACAACAAGAGGGGCGATGTTGACCGTCTCAGAAGCGATCAAGTAGCGGTCGATAATATTAAGTGATAGCTCTGGTAGCACAGCCGATACGATAACCATTTGGTCAACGTTAGCCGCAACCGGTTTTAGGCCGTCGTAGTAATCAGGGCGAGTCAGCATTGAAGTTCTTGGTTCAACGGCTTCTACAACGCCAGAAATACCAGCCATGGATTCTAAGCCAGCGCGCCAAGTCACTCGGTCACCAGAAACCAAAGTCTCGATACTACGGCGTAAGTTACAACGATGAACTTCGTTTGTTTCAAGATCTTCGATATCAGCATGTTGGCCAAAGCGTGTAATCACGAGTCCGCTTTTGGTTCCGCCCAGCATGTTCTCATCCCATTGGATAGAATCTTCTTTCTTGAGTCGCTTGTTCTGGTTGCTACGTACTCGACGTACCTGACCTTTGGTTAACTTCTTTTTTTTAGCCACAATTTTTCACTTAACACATCTAACTTGATGATTGGGAACTCAAACTGGCTGTTGCTAGTACCACGTGATTTCGATGGCCCTAAAGCTAGTTTGAGTATAGTTATTTGGGTATAGTACCTCTTTTACACTTAAACAAATAGGCGACGCCTTATGTCCTTTAGCGATCAGAACCTAATTTGGGTTGATCTAGAGATGACAGGACTGAATCCTGAAACTCATAAAATCATTGAAATTGCGACTATCGTTACCGATAGTGAGCTTAACATCCTTGCTGAAGGACCTGTTTTGGCTATTCACCAACCACAGAGTGAATTAGACAAGATGGACGAGTGGTGCACAACGACTCACACCGGCAGTGGCCTAGTGAAACGAATCCAAGAAAGCACGGTTTCAGAGCAAGATGCCATTCAACAAACGATTGAGTTTCTTGAAAAGTGGGTACCAAAAGGTAAGTCTCCAATCTGTGGCAATAGCATCGGTCAAGATCGCCGCTTCCTATACAAACACATGCCAGAATTGGAAGAGTACTTCCACTACCGTTATGTCGACGTAAGCACGCTGAAAGAGCTGACTCGTCGTTGGAAGCCTGAAGTGCTAGACGGTTTTTCAAAGTCAGGAAGTCACCTTGCACTTGATGATATTCGAGAGTCGATCGCAGAGCTGCAGTACTACCGAAAAACGATTATTAACATCTAGTCGGATAAAATGATCACGTTTATCTAACTTTTCAGGGACATAAGAGCTAATTTTTTTGCAAATCTGTGTGCTTTTACAGCAGTTGAGTAAAAAGTTTCGTAATTTTGCATTAAGGACTTGCATCACAAAAAAATGCTCTTATAATTCGCAGCCCTGAACGGCGAAAGACGTTTTCAGATTGCGATACTAGCTCAGTTGGTAGAGCGCAACCTTGCCAAGGTTGAGGTCATCGGTTCGAACCCGATGTATCGCTCCAATTTGTAGGTTATAGCGAAAGCGGTAATCGAAAGGTGAAAGACCTTTTATAATGCGATACTAGCTCAGTTGGTAGAGCGCAACCTTGCCAAGGTTGAGGTCATCGGTTCGAACCCGATGTATCGCTCCAGCTTTATTCGTTTAGGAAGTAAATTCCTAGAAGAGTCTCTTAGAGACAAGATTCATTGACTTAAACAATGCATCCGGACGCGGGATGGAGCAGCTTGGTAGCTCGTCGGGCTCATAACCCGAAGGTCGTCGGTTCAAATCCGGCTCCCGCAACCACATTACAGTTAAACGTGATAGCGATTAACTTATGCGATACTAGCTCAGTTGGTAGAGCGCAACCTTGCCAAGGTTGAGGTCATCGGTTCGAACCCGATGTATCGCTCCAAATTCAATTCTTAGAAGTCATCTCCTAGAGAAAGTACTCAGAATGAAAATGGTTTAGTCTCATTGTCTTAAACAATGCATCCGGACGCGGGATGGAGCAGCTTGGTAGCTCGTCGGGCTCATAACCCGAAGGTCGTCGGTTCAAATCCGGCTCCCGCAACCACATTACAGTTAAACGCGACAGCGGTTAACTCATGCGATACTAGCTCAGTTGGTAGAGCGCAACCTTGCCAAGGTTGAGGTCATCGGTTCGAACCCGATGTATCGCTCCAAATTAAAGAATCATCAACTTAAATGATGCATCCGGACGCGGGATGGAGCAGCTTGGTAGCTCGTCGGGCTCATAACCCGAAGGTCGTCGGTTCAAATCCGGCTCCCGCAACCACATTACAGTTAAACGCGACAGCGGTTAACTTATGCGATACTAGCTCAGTTGGTTGCAAGGTTGAGGTCATCGGTTCGAACCCGATGTATCGCTCCAAATTCGTCTCCTAGAGGCAAGACTCATTGACTTAAACAATGCATCCGGACGCGGGATGGAGCAGCTTGGTAGCTCGTCGGGCTCATAACCCGAAGGTCGTCGGTTCAAATCCGGCTCCCGCAACCACATTACAGTTAAACGCGACAGCGGTTAACTTATGCGATACTAGCTCAGTTGGTAGAGCGCAACCTTGCCAAGGTTGAGGTCATCGGTTCGAACCCGATGTATCGCTCCAATTTAAAGCCTCATTGTCTTAAACAATGCATCCGGACGCGGGATGGAGCAGCTTGGTAGCTCGTCGGGCTCATAACCCGAAGGTCGTCGGTTCAAATCCGGCTCCCGCAACCACATTACAGTTAAACGCGATAGCGGTTAACTTATGCGATACTAGCTCAGTTGGTAGAGCGCAACCTTGCCAAGGTTGAGGTCATCGGTTCGAACCCGATGTATCGCTCCAATTTAAAGTGTCATTGACTTAAACAATGCATCCGGACGCGGGATGGAGCAGCTTGGTAGCTCGTCGGGCTCATAACCCGAAGGTCGTCGGTTCAAATCCGGCTCCCGCAACCACATTACAGTTAAACGCGACAGCGGTTAACTTATGCGATACTAGCTCAGTTGGTAGAGCGCAACCTTGCCAAGGTTGAGGTCATCGGTTCGAACCCGATGTATCGCTCCAAATTAGTCTCCTAGAGACAAGACTCATTGACTTAAACAATGCATCCGGACGCGGGATGGAGCAGCTTGGTAGCTCGTCGGGCTCATAACCCGAAGGTCGTCGGTTCAAATCCGGCTCCCGCAACCACATTACAGTTAAACGCGACAGCGATTAACTTATGCGATACTAGCTCAGTTGGTAGAGCGCAACCTTGCCAAGGTTGAGGTCATCGGTTCGAACCCGATGTATCGCTCCAGCTTTCTTCTAAAAAAGCTAATAAGATACTTTAAACCACCGTGTTTTTCTTTAGATCACAGAGTTTAAAGGCGACCTTAAAGGTCACGCTCTTTCTTTAATGCTGCGAAGCATAATCCCCCAAAAAAGCAAATAATCCTCCATCATGGTGGATATTTTTTTGTCTTAAATTTTTCTTAGCAACTGGAATGCTAGTAAACATCAGGTCTCTGAAGCAGATACTTGAGGTTTTTCACATCTATAAACAGACTTATCCACAAATAGTTCGATGTGGATAACTTGGTTGATAAAGTTATTTCAGGCTTAATTCTTTATATGCCTCAAAAAGATCTTTCTTGTTTTCAATATATTAGCTGAATTGCAGTGTCGGTAACTTGCTGTTTTTTATAAGGTTAGCTGTGCGTCTTCAATTTGATAAAAGATCGTTAACTTGTTGTTTTTTGATCTTAATCATTTATCAGCACTGTGTTTAACTTTGTGCGGGTGTCGGAAGTTTACGAGAGATCTGAATTTTTTCCACATTGTTAAAATTGAGAACAAGGTCAAACATTGTTCTAAAATTATGTGCAACGGGTTGTCTTAAATATTGGACTGCTGATGTGGTGTAACGAGACAATCCTTGATACTTAAAGGGCTAGGCATCTCTTGGAAGGCCTTTCTCAACAATACGTATCAATCTGTGCTTTTTCGTGGCGACTTTGCTGTTGCCTTCTTGCACGTTATTTGAGTTCGGTAACTGCTGTAGTTGTTTTTTCAAAGCCCACTCAATGTGCACATCCAATAAGTCACTTTCCCCTCGATGAGACTCAAGCGTTTCAACAATACGTTGTTGAAACGGTGCATTGCCCATCGCGACGAAAATATTGCGCAACCATTGAGTATGGCCAATGCGTCTTATTGCTGAACCTTCCATTTTCTTCAGGAAAGTTGCTTCGTCCCAACTTGAAAGTGAGACGAGATCAGCTTCATGGAAATCTTCTCTGCGGTGAAAGTCAGTTTGCTCTGTGATATCCGCTTCACGGTTCCACGGGCAAACTAATTGGCAATCATCGCAACCGTAGATACGGTTTCCTATTGCGTCTCTAAATTCTTCAGGGATCACGCCATCATATTCGATGGTTAAGTACGAGATACATTTGCGCGCATCCACGACGCCATCGGCAATAATGGCGCCTGTAGGACAAGAAGTGATACAGGCGGTGCATTTACCACACTGGTCAACACTAGGCTGATCGACCGGAAGAGGGATGTTAACCAGTAGTTCTCCTAAGAAGAACCAAGACCCAGCTTCTTTATCGAGAATAAGCGAGTGTTTACCTGTCCAACCCAGTCCTGCTTTTTGAGCAAGTGGTCTTTCCAAGATAGGCGCTGAATCCACGAAAGGGCGTGAGTCTAAACCTTCGACCTCTTTCTCTATTCTTTGTCCCAGCTTTTTCAACTGGTTACGGAACAATTTGTGATAATCGCGGCCTAAAGAGTAGCGGCTGATATAGCCTTGAGTGGTATCGCTTAGGTTAGAGGCAAATTGAGCTTCTGGTGGTAGGTAGTTCATTCGCGCGCTGATCACTCGAATGGTGCCAGGGTGAAGCTCATCAGGACGTGCTCGCATCATTCCATGTCGAGCCATCCAATCCATTTCGCCGTGATTACCCGCATCTAGCCATGCTTGAAGAGGAGCTTCGTGTTCACTTAAATCAACATCGCAGATGCCAACTTTTTGAAAGCCTAACTCTTTTCCCCAAATTTTAATTTTTTCAGCAAGATGGTCTAGGTTCATGGCTTGATTCTTATCGATTAAAATTAGGTTCGGCAAAAATGGGGGCGGATCTTAACGGATCTTAGTGGTATTGACCAGAACTGACGTGTTTTGATCAGTATTTTTCATAGAACTTACACTTGAGTGCTTGTCTCCCAAAAGCATCACGGTTTACTATTCTTGTTCTTTTGATTTTTATATAGTCAACGATCGATTTTTAGAGAACGTATTCATGAGCACTAAACAATTTACTTTGAAAGATGAACAAGCAACGATTCAACTAGGAACGGAGCTTTCTAATCTTTGCTCACAGCAGACGACTATTTATCTGCATGGTGATCTTGGCGCAGGTAAAACGACATTCAGTCGTGGCTTTGTAAAAGCACTTGGCCATCAAGGAAATGTAAAGAGCCCAACGTATACTCTAGTTGAACCTTATCAACTTGCAGATTGGCAGGTGTATCACTTCGATCTATATCGCCTAGCCGATCCTGAAGAACTCGAGTTTATGGGAATTCGTGATTACTTTACCCCTGACGCGATCTGTTTGGTTGAATGGCCTGAAAAAGGCTATGGCATGCTGCCAGAAGCGGACATGGATATTGATATTCGTTACCAAGACGATCACCGTATTGTTTCTTTAACCGCTAATAGTGAATACGGACAGCGCTTACTTAGTCAGTTGGAGTTATGTTGATTTCTAAACGCCTTTTTTCAACGGTAGCCATGATGGCTGCTGTTTTCTCTTTATTGTTTTCATCACTTGTTTCTGCGAATTCACTGAAAGGTTTGAGGGTTTGGCCCTCACCTGAAGAAACTCGTGTGGTTATCGATCTTAAGTCAGAAGTCGACTTTAGCTATTTCACTCTGAGTAGCCCAAGTCGCTTAGTTGTCGATCTAAAAAATACTGAGTTAGCAACCAAGCTACCTGTCGTGGTGAAAGATAGCCCTGTGTTATCGAAAGTTCGTAAGAGCTCTCCACCACAGAAAGGGACGTATCGCTTAGTTTTTGAATTAAAGAAATCCTCTAATGCTGAGCTCTTTAAATTGAGCCCAACACCGGGAGGTCAATATGGTCACCGCTTGGTCATCGATCTCCCTCACGGTGCGAAAAGTAAAAGCAAACCAGCTACAACGCCGAGCAAGCCGACCGTAAGCAAAGACATTAATCAGGTTAAGCGTCAGAAAGACATTTTGATCGTGATTGATCCAGGCCACGGTGGTGAAGACCCGGGTTCGATTGGTCCTACGCGTAAATATGAAAAAGACGCGACTCTAAGCATTTCTAAAAAGCTCGCGGCACATCTCAATGCAGTGCCGGGAATAAAGACACGCTTAACACGTAATGCCGATTACTTTGTAAACCTGAACCGACGTGTTGCGATTGCTCGTGAGAATGAAGCTCACTTGATGATCTCTATTCACGCCGATGCTTTCACGACGCCTCAACCAAGAGGTGGTTCTGTGTTTGTATTGAATACTCGACGTGCAAATACAGAGATCTCTCGCTGGATTGAGAACAAAGAGAAGCAGTCTGAACTGCTTGGTGGTAGTGGAGCTGCGTTCACAGGCAATATTGATGATAAGAACGTGAACCAAACCTTGTTGGATTTGCAGTTCAGCCACTCACAAAAAGAAGGTTATAAGCTGGCAACGGCAATTCTTTCTGAGATGGGTAAGGTTGCTAAGCTACACAATAGCAAGCCGATTAATACCAGCTTGGCAGTATTACGTTCACCACAGATTCCGTCAGTACTAGTCGAAACTGGCTTTATTTCGAATCCGACGGAAGAGAAGCTGCTTTTCCAACGTTCGCACCAAGACAAATTAGCGCGTGCCGTAACCAAAGCCGTGGTGAAGTATTTGAAAGCTAACCCACCTGAAGGGATTATCTTGTCGAATGCGACATCATCAGCGGGTAGTGTAAGCCAGCATAAAGTGTCTCGCGGCGAATCTTTATCGGTGATTGCGAGCAAATATGGCACATCAACACAAGCCTTGATGAAACTGAACAATCTGAAATCAAGCAGCCTAGCGATCGGCCAAGTACTTAAGATTCCGGACAGCGCTTCAAGCTCATCATCGAGCAGTGCGGTTAAAACTAAGACCATCACTCACACGGTTAAGTCTGGAGAGTACCTAGGCAAGATAGCCAGCCGCTACAAAGTATCGGTGGCAGATATCAAGCGTGAGAACCGCTTGAAATCAGAGACGGTGAGAGTGGGTCAAAAGTTACGTATTACGGTTGAAGTGAAGGATGTCCCTCTGCGCAAACATAAAGTCGCAAGAGGCGATTACCTTGGCAAGATTGCGTCGAAATATGGCGTGAGCGTTAACAGTATTCGCCAAGCGAACAAGCTACGCTCTGATGAACTGGCGATAGGTCAAGTTTTGATTATTCCGCATAAATAATTTTGGCAACAACTCAGTGACTTCAAGTGTGAGAATACTAACTTAGAAGTGCGAACATAAACGTAAAAGCGTTTCATCAATGGCAGTAAGGTAGCAATTAATATGACGATCAAAATACTGCCAGCTCGCTTAGCGAACCAAATCGCAGCGGGTGAAGTGGTAGAAAGGCCAGCCTCTGTTGTAAAAGAGCTGGTTGAGAACAGTTTGGATTCTGGTGCGACACGTATCGATATTGATATCGAGAAGGGGGGCGCCAAGATGATCCGCGTTCGTGACAACGGTAAGGGCATCGTTAAAGATGAGCTTGCGTTGGCACTGAGTCGTCATGCTACCTCCAAAATCCATACGCTTGATGACCTAGAGGCAATCGTCAGCCTTGGCTTCCGTGGTGAAGCGCTGGCGAGTATCAGCTCTGTTGCGCGCTTAACTATGACTTCACGCCCTGCGACTCAAGATCAAGCGTGGGCTGCACACAGTGAAGGCCGAGATATGCAGGTGAAACTGCAGCCAGCGGCGCATCCCATTGGTACCTCTGTTGAGGTGTTGGACTTGTTCTTCAACACTCCCGCTCGTCGTAAGTTCTTACGCACCGAGAAAACCGAATTCACGCATATTGATGAGCTGTTGAAACGTATCGCACTGAGCCGTTTTGATGTGACGATCAACCTTCGTCATAACGGCAAAATGATTCGTCAGTATCGTTCGGCAAAAACCGATGTTCAGGCCGAGAAGCGCATCGCTGCAGTGTGTGGTAATGCGTTTGTTCGTCACATGCTCAAGATTGAACTTGAACATCAAGGGTTAAAACTTCATGGCTGGATCACCACGCCTGAAGGGGCAAGGCAGCAAAGTGATCTGCAATACTGCTATGTGAATGGCCGTATGATGCGTGACAAATTGATCAATCACGCGATTCGTCAAAGTTACGAGACCAGCCTGCGTCCAGACCAATTTGCAACGTATGTGTTGTTTATTGAGTTGGACCCACATCAAGTCGATGTGAATGTTCACCCTGCTAAACATGAAGTGCGTTTCCATCAAGCGCGCCTTGTGCATGACTTTATTTATCAAGCATTGAGTGATGGCTTAGCACAGAGCAAGCAAATCGATGCTGCACCTATCAATCAGTCTGCTTTCCACCAATCGGAAGCGTCGAATTATCAACAAGATGGTTCGATGTCTGGCTTAGGTGATAGTGCGGGCTTCTCTGAGCCAGTAAATAGAACACCAACTAACTCGGATGATTTACAGGTCTCTGATAGGGTGCGACACGCCATTGAGCAAACGCCAGCCTACCCGAGAAAAGCCGAATCTGAGCAGGTTCATGACAAGCCTCAACACAGCGTTAATGATGGCGGGCGACACTATGCTTCATCAACCAACCCAAGCTCATCAACCAGTCCAAGTTCATCAATTGGCCGAGGCTCGTCTGCTAGTGAAAGCAGTTTTACAGGCTCTCCTCGCCAAGAGTGGATTGAGTCTCGACCTGCACCGAAGAAAGAAAAAGAACCACACCAACATCATGCTGAGTCAGCGCCCTCAAAGCGCGAGGTTAAAGCCTATAAAGAGCTTTTAAAAACGCCAGACTTTGATGAGCACACTGTGGCTCTCAGCCCTCCTCAAGAGCAGGTGGTACAAGCCGCACCAACAGAAGCTGAGACTGTTCAACAGAAACCAATTAACTCGAAGCCAAGAACACCAGTGACAGACTTAGGGAAAGCGGTCTCGATTGTTGAGCGTAAATATCTCGTGATGGGCAACAAGAACGGCTGTGTTTTGGTTTCCTTAGCCAAGGCTGAATTATTGCGTGTTGTTGGTCAGCTTGATACTCGAGGTGGCGCGTTAAAAAGCCAACCGTTATTGGTTCCGTTATCTATCAAGCTTGGTAGCGAGCTGGTTGAGGTGGCGAAGGCGCTGAGTCCAACATTGGCATTGCTGGGGATTGAGCTTAAAGCTCGAAACAGTGAAGCTGTGATGGTGATGGGTGTGCCGTCTCCTTTGAGGCAGCAAAACTTACAAATTCTGATCCCAGATCTGTTATCGTACGCGGCTTCAATAAATGCCCAAAGTGCAGTGAAGCAGTCTAACGACCTGTTGCCATCCTTGGTTAACTGGATCGGGATTCAAACCGCACAAGTAAAAAGCGACTACACTTTATCTGAAGCGGTTCAATTAGTTGGGGAACTTGAACAACTTTGGCATGGTCTACTTCCATTAGATGATCCAGAGTTTGTTAATCCTATCGACTTTTCAGCGACTATTGCGGCATTTATGGCTTAGTTTACGAGTACATTAAGCTTATTTACGGCTTAAGCTGTTTGTGATTCAACTTTTGGCGACGACATTCCTTCTTAACAGAATGTCTCGCGACATAAAGCCCTTTGCTATAAAGCGCTATAACAGAGAAACAAATACTAAATATCATGACTGAAAAATTACCTTTAGCGTTGTTTTTAATGGGCCCAACGGCATCAGGAAAAACAGATTTAGCTATCCGCTTACGTCAGAAATACCCAGTAGAGATCATCAGTGTCGATTCGGCATTGATCTACAAAGACATGGATATCGGCACCGCTAAACCGGATGCGGAAGAGCTTGCGCTCGCGCCTCATCGCTTGATTGATATTCTTGATCCAAGCGAAGCGTACTCTGCGGCAGATTTTCGTCGTGATGCGATCAATGAAATGAATGCAATTGTAGCGGAAGGCAAAATTCCGCTGCTTGTTGGCGGAACAATGCTTTACTACAAAGCATTGTTGGAAGGTTTATCGCCATTACCCGCAGCGGATCAAGAGATTCGTAAGCAGATTGAAGCGGAATCTATCGAGCAAGGTTGGCAGGCTCTGCATGATCAATTAAGAGAGATAGATCCCGTATCCGCCGAAAGAATACACCCAAATGATCCACAAAGGCTTTCAAGGGCATTGGAAGTTTATCGAATTTCGGGTAAAACATTAACTGAGCTTACTCAAACGAAAGGCGATAGCCTGCCATTTCGTGTAAAACAATTTGCTATAGCTCCCAAGGAAAGGACTGAACTCCATCGCCGCATTGAGCTGCGTTTCGAGAAGATGATAGAAGCGGGTTTTGAAGACGAAATGAAGGCGTTATACGCCAGAGAAGATCTTCACCCTGAGCTACCATCGATCCGATGCGTTGGTTATAGGCAGATGTGGGATTATTTAGACGGGAATTGTGATTTAGACGAAGCGGTTTTCCGTGGTGTCTGTGCAACCCGTCAGTTGGCCAAGCGACAGATCACCTGGTTGCGCAGCTGGGATGATTTAACTTGGTTAGATAGCGAAAACATTGAACAAGCGTTAGAAACTCTTTCAGATGCAATAGCATCTGATTAGTATTGCTGTGTATAATGTGATCGCTTTTGCGTGAATATACTCTGGAAAGGATCCGTTATTGAGGCTTTTAAAAAATCACAGCCTTTCAATAACAACGGAGTTTTTTTATTCATTTAGCTCAGATGCAAAGGCCGCACCTTTTTGTGCACCACTAGCTAAATAATTACAACAAAATACAAATAAGGAAAATAAAATGGCTAAGGGGCAATCGCTACAAGACCCATTCCTAAATGCACTCCGTCGTGAGCGCATTCCAGTCTCTATCTATCTTGTTAACGGCATTAAGCTGCAAGGTCAGATCGAGTCTTTCGATCAATTCGTGATCTTATTGAAGAACACTGTAAACCAAATGGTTTATAAGCATGCGATTTCTACTGTGGTACCTGCACGTGCAGTAAGTCACCACAGCGGCGAGCAACGCACGCCATCTGATCGTCCAGAGAAGACTGAAGATTAATCGTTCAATTGATACAGCTTGCGCTGTAATAAGGAGTTGGTTGCTTGTTTGACCGTTATGAATCCGGCGAGCGAGCCGTACTTGTTCATATCAACTTCACGCAAGAGGGAGAATGGGAAGACCTGAGCGAATGTGAAATGCTGGTCTCCTCAGCGGGGGTAGAAACGCTACAAGTGATTACTGGTAGCCGACAATCCCCACTCCCTAAATACTACGTTGGAGAAGGTAAAGCCCTAGAAATCGCACAAGCTGTTCAGCTAACCGGTGCTGAAATTGTGATTTTTAACCACTCCCTCTCTCCTGCCCAAGAGCGAAACCTCGAGCAATTGTGTAAATGTCGTGTGATTGATCGCACGGGTTTGATCTTAGATATCTTTGCACAACGTGCACGAACTCACGAAGGTAAGCTACAAGTTGAGCTCGCTCAGCTTCGTCATATCTCTACTCGACTGATTCGTGGTTGGACTCACCTTGAAAGGCAGAAAGGTGGTATTGGTCTTCGTGGTCCAGGTGAAACTCAACTGGAAACCGATCGACGTTTGTTGCGTGACCGTATAAAGGCAATATTACGCCGTTTAGCGAAAGTGGCTAAACAGCGTGAACAAGGACGACGTGCTCGTAATCGAGCTGAAATCCCAACAATTTCTTTGGTTGGTTATACCAACGCAGGGAAATCAACACTTTTCAATCGAATCACTAGTGCAGGTGTTTATGCTGCAGACCAACTGTTTGCAACCCTAGACCCAACACTACGTAAGATTGATTTGGCAGATGTCGGGCCTGCAATTCTCGCAGATACCGTAGGTTTTATCCGTCATCTACCACACGACTTGGTCGCTGCGTTCAAGGCTACGTTACAAGAGACGCAGGAAGCTGACATTTTGTTACATGTTGTTGATGCCAGTGACGACCGCTTTCGTGAGAACATTCAGGCGGTTCATGAAGTATTAGAAGAAATCGATGCTCATGAAGTGCCAACCCTTGTAGTCATGAACAAGATTGACTGCATGGAAGACCAAAAACCTCGAATTGAAAGAGACGAAGAGGGCGCACCTCGCGCTGTTTGGGTTTCTGCAATGGAAGGAGAAGGTATTGAACTGCTGTTCGAAGCTTTAACTGAGCGTTTAGCTAGCCAGATGGTTCAATTCCGGTTGTGTATTCCACATCAACATCAGGGCCGTATTCGCAGCTTATTCTTCGAGATGAAATGTATTCAACAGGAAGAGTATGATGAAAATGGTAACTTGTTGATAGATATCCGAATGCAACAAATAGATTGGTCTAAACTTGAAAAAAGAGAAGGGGCGCTCTTAGGTGACTTTATCGTTACCAAAGAGACTGCTACAGTATAACGTCATATCAAATGATGGAGCTTTCTAATGGCGTGGAATGAGCCTGGAAATAACAACAACGGCGATAATAACGGCCGCGATAATGACCCTTGGGGTAATAAAAATAATCGCGGCGGCCGAGATCAAGGACCGCCAGATCTAGACGAAGTTTTTAGCAAACTAAGTCAAAAGTTAGGTGGCAAGTTTGGTAAAAAAGGTGGCAACGGTAACGGACCATCTATCGGTGGTGGCGGTGCAATTGGCTTTGGTGTCATTGCCGTTATCGCGATTGCTGTCTGGTTCTTCGCGGGTTTCTACACCGTTGGCGAAGCAGAAAGAGCAGTAGTACTTCGACTGGGTCAGTTCGACCGTATCGAAGAACCTGGTCTTAACTGGCACCCACGCTTCATCGATGAAATCAGTGATGAGCAGCTAGTAAACGTTCAAGCGATTCGTTCTCTACGTGCGTCAGGCACCATGCTGACTAAAGACGAAAACGTTGTGACCGTTGAAATGGGTGTTCAATACCGTGTTTCTGACCCATACAAGTACTTGTATCGTGTAACGAATGCGGACGACAGTTTACGCCAAGCGACAGATTCTGCGCTTCGTGCAGTAATTGGTGACTCACTAATGGATAGTATCCTGACAAGTGGTCGTCAACAGATTCGTCAAAGCACTCAAGAAACGCTAAACCGTATTATCGATAGCTACGATATGGGTATTCTTATTGTTGACGTGAATTTCCAGTCAGCACGTCCACCTGAGCAAGTTAAAGATGCATTTGATGATGCAATCGCGGCTCGTGAGGATGAAGAGCGTTTCGAACGTGAAGCTGAAGCATACCGAAATGACATTCTTCCAAAAGCAACAGGTCGTGCTGAGCGTTTGAAGAAAGAAGCGGTGGGTTACTCAGAGCGCACAGTTAATGGTGCTCTAGGTCAAGTTGCTCAATTCGAGAAACTGCTACCTGAATACCAAGCAGCTCCTGAAGTAACACGTAACCGTATGTACCTTGATACAATGGAAAAAGTGTACTCAAGCACATCGAAAGTCCTGATTGATTCTGAATCAAGCGGTAACTTGCTATACCTACCAATTGATAAGCTAGGCGCACAAGGTGGTTCTCAGTCGGGCACTCGCCCTGCAAAAGCATCATCAACTTACGATCAAATTGAGTTAGAAACTCAAGCGGATCCTAAGCCTAGCACTCAAACTCGTTCAGACAGTTCACGCCAAGGGAGATACTAATAATGCGTAAATTAATGATCCCTGTATTAGTTGTGACAATTGCCCTTCTGTTGATGTCACTGTTTGTGATTCAAGAAGGTGAGCGTGGCATGGTAATTCGTTTTGGTCGAGTTCTCGATGACAACGGCGTATCACGAATCTATGAACCAGGCCTGCACTTTAAACTGCCAATGTTTGATCGCGTAAAAGTACTTGATGCTCGTATTCAAACGATGGATGGTCGCTCTGACCGTTTCGTAACATCAGAGAAAAAAGACGTTCTAATTGATACCTACGCAAAATGGCGTATTGCTGATTTTGGACGTTTTTATCTGAGTACCGGTGGCGGTAATATCATGACGGCAGAAGCACTTCTTGAGCGTAAAGTGACAGATGTTCTTCGTTCTGAGATTGGTTCTCGTGAAATTAAGCAGATCGTATCAGGCCCTCGTAATAAGGACATCCTGCCAGATTCTGCTGATAGCGAAGTTGTTACAACGGTAGCGGCTGCAGAAGCTCTAGAAGTTGATGGCGAACGCGATAAGATCATGGAAAACGTTCTATCTGGAACGTCAGAAAGTGCGATGGCTGATTTAGGTGTTGAAGTTGTTGATTTCCGAATGAAGAAGATTAACCTTCCTGACGAAATCAGTGAATCTATCTACCGCCGTATGCGTGCAGAACGTGAATCGGTTGCTCGTAGACACCGTTCTCAAGGTCGTGAGAAAGCAGAAGTTATCCGTGCTCAAGCTGAGCTAGAAGTAGCGACTGTTCTTGCTGAAGCTGACCGTACTGCTCGAGTGACTCGTGGTGATGCTGACGCAGAAGCTGCGAAGATCTACTCTGACGCGTACAACAAAGACCCTGAGTTCTTTGGCTTCATGCGTTCACTGCAAGCTTATGAGACATCATTTAGCGATAAGAGCGACATTCTAGTACTGGATCCGAAGACAGACTTCTTCCAATACATGAATCAAGCAAGCGGTGTTCAAGCAAAATAAGCTGATTCGTTAGTTGAAAAGCGAATGCTTAGTTCAAGTAACGAAATACACTAAAATTAAAAAGGCTCCCATCATGGGAGCCTTTTTGTTTTCTGGCAGCTGATCATTCACTGTTTTGGAATCTCAGGGGAGTCGCTCAACAGGGTTGTGCTTTGAGAAAGCCTAACGGTAAGTCATGAACGCGATAACCACTCCCGCAACAACAAGGCAGCCACCGATACGGCGCAGTTGAGTGTCTGGCTGCTCACTGAGTTGAGCGACCATGTTTCTCCAACCATTGGGCGCAATTAAGGGACCAAGCCCTTCGACGATAAGAACAAGCCCAATAGCGAGCCAAATTGATTGAGACATGCTTCTGCCTTTTGTCTGTAAAAACACAATGATATCAGTATCTTTACACATCTTCGTTCGAATATCGCTGGTTTATTTTTGTACAGCGTTAACGTTTATGAACAAAAAGTGACTGCAAGAAGTGTGATTCAGTGCTAGAATCCATTTTTAATTAGCAACAGAAATTGGAAAGATGGGAAATAACGTAGTCGTTCTAGGCACCCAATGGGGTGATGAAGGTAAAGGTAAAATCGTTGACCTTTTAACTGAAGATGCAAAATACGTGGTTCGCTACCAAGGCGGTCACAATGCAGGTCACACACTTGTAATTGACGGTGAAAAAACCGTTCTTCACTTAATTCCATCAGGCATCCTACGTAATAACGTTAAATGTGTTATTGGTAACGGTGTAGTATTATCGCCTGACGCACTTCTTAAAGAAATGAAGCCTCTTGAAGATCGCGGTATTCCAGTACGTGAACGTCTTTTCATCTCTGAAGCTTGTCCTCTAATTCTTCCGTACCACATTGCTATCGACAACGCGCGTGAAATCGCTCGTGGCGCTAAAGCTATCGGTACAACGGGTCGTGGTATCGGTCCAGCTTACGAAGATAAAGTTGCTCGTCGCGGCCTACGCGTTGGCGACCTTTTCGATAAAGAAGCATTCGCTGAGAAGCTAAAAGAAGTTATGGAATTCCACAACTTCCAACTAGAGCACTTCTACAAAGCTGAAACAGTAAGCTACGAAGAAGTTCTTGAGCAAGCGATGAGCTACGCAGACATGTTAACTGCGATGGTTATCGACGTAACTGACGAACTAGACGCAGCACGTAAGCGCGGCGACAAGATCATGTTCGAAGGTGCTCAAGGTACGCTACTAGATATCGACCACGGTACTTACCCATACGTAACGTCTTCTAACACGACTGCTGGTGGTGTTGCTGCAGGTTCTGGTTTCGGTCCTCGTCACATCGGTTACATCCTTGGTATCACTAAGGCTTACTGTACTCGTGTTGGTTCAGGTCCATTCCCAACTGAGCTATACGATGGCCTTGAGAAGCAAGATCCAGTTGGTAAGCACCTAGGCGATGTTGGTCACGAGTTTGGCGCAACAACTGGTCGTCTACGTCGTACTGGTTGGTTCGATGCTGTTGCTATGCGTCGTGCAATCCAAATCAACTCTCTATCTGGTATGTGTCTAACTAAACTAGACGTTCTAGATGGCCTAGAAGAACTGAAAATCTGTACTGGTTACAAGATGAAAGACGGTTCTATCCTAGAAGTTTCTCCAATGGCAGCAGAGTCATTCGAAGAAGCGACGCCAATCTACGAAACAATGCCTGGTTGGTCTGAAAACACATTTGGTGCTAAATCTATCGACGCGCTTCCACAAGCTGCTCTAGATTACATCAAGCGTATCGAAGACCTAACTGGCGTTCCAATTGATATCGTATCAACTGGCCCAGATCGTAACGAAACTATCATCAAGGTTCACCCATACGGCGCATAATGCCTGTTGAGTGATTACCACAGCACGTAAAGTGCTTTGATAATTAAATCGTTTCTAAAAGCCGACTTTATAAGTCGGCTTTTTAATACCTGCAATTTAGCGTCTAAACGTTAGGTGATGATCTTTTGAACGCCATCTGGCAAAATATTGCCCATTAGCGGCAAGTTTTGTCTAAAGCCGTCAAGGTTATTGCCGATACAGATATCATGGAAAGTGAAGTTCACCCTGTTTTGGTACGTGTAGACATCGTCTCTCGTCCTCAATAGATAACTTTAGCGACAGATAATAGAGTGCAGGTATGAAGCTACGAATTGTAGCAGCTTCATTGATAATGGCGCTGAGCTCACCCTTGAGTCATGCTAATTTGGCTGATGTGGGAGAGCCTGTTCCAATCTATACAGAAGCTGAACTGATAAAATTAATCGAAAATAATCAACACCTAGAGCGAGTGAAAGCTGATAAGTGCCAGTTAGTCGAAGATATCGTTGCTCGTGCAACGCGTATTAGCTTGCCTTCTTATGAGTTTTTATACGGTGATATGCTGGCTTGGGGCGTGTGTGTTCCACAAGATGTAGAGCTTGGTCTTTACTATATGGAAAACGCAGCACATCAAGGTTTACCAGCGGCGCTTGAGCAGTTAGGACGTTATTATTCTCGTGGCACCTTGGTGCAACAAGACAAAGAGCGCGCGATTCCGTATCTACGTGAAGCGGCGTCTATGGGCAACTTAAGTGCGAGTATTCACTTAGCTGAACTGCTGTTGCGCGACTATGGCAGCCCGCTGGATTATGAGGATGCTTACCGTTGGTTATATAACTCGGTAACCGCAGACCAAAGACAGCACAAGCGTATTACTGTGCTTAGAAGTGGTTTAGAACAAAGAATGCCAGACAATATTATTGCTCGAGCGAAACGTCGAGACGTGTTCTGGTAATTGAGAAGACTATTGAAGGTTGATGATTAACTCCTGCACTCGTTAATCATCAATATTAAGATAGTTAGAAATAGAAAGGCCTCGTTGGTGAATACCTGCGAGGCCTTTTTGATTTCAACGGAAAGCCGCTCATTAACTATTGGTGTTATTGAACCACTTCACCCGACTCAATCACGGTATCACGAACGACTTTAGTGAAATCGAGCGCTTCTTGGCGGATCTTATCTTCGTCTACCGTTAGCATGTCGCGATCTTGCATGATGATCTTACCATCAACGATCGTGTGACGAACATTACCTGAGTTCGCTGAATACACTAACGCTGAATATGGGTTGTACACTGGCACCATGTTCGGAGCCTTGGTATCGATCACTATGATGTCCGCTAGCTTACCTGTTTCAAGAGAACCGATCTTATCTTCCATATGTAGTGCTTTTGCTGCGCCCATGGTTGCCATGTCGATCACTTTGATCGGCGGCATCGCTGCACGATCTTTGTTTACTAGCTTGTGAACCTTAGCCACTTGGTTGAACTCATCAATCGTGCTCAGTGTGTTACCTGACATTGGACCATCAGTACCTAAACCGATACGCACGTTCTCGTCATACATCTTAAGTGCTGGCGATACGCCTTTTGCCGATTTGATGTTGGCACTCATGTTATGAGCCACACCCATATCTGATTTCTTCACAAGTTCGATGTCATGGTCATCAACAAGGATCATGTGTGCACCAACTAAGTTTTTGTTTAGCGCACCGATGCTGTCCATGTATTGAACTGGAGACAAACCATCTGAGCGTTCTGCTATTTTCTCTTCTTCACGGTGCGACTCGGCAAGGTGAATCATTACTGGTACATCAAGCTCTAGTGACAACTTAGAAATCTTCTGCAGGATCTCTGTGGTGTTGGTGTAAGGGGCATGCGGCGCAAATGCTGGCGTGATACGTGGGTGATCTTTGTATTCTTCAATGAAGTTCAACGCGTATTTGATGCCTTCTTCCGCATTGGCAGCATCGGCAACTGGGAACTTAATTACCGTTTCACCAAGGATGGCACGCATACCGATTTTATCGACGGTTTTTGCCACTTCATCCTCGAAGTAGTACATATCGGCATAAGTGGTCACGCCGCCTTTTACCATTTCAACGTTACCTAGGTTGGCACCAATACGCACCATATCGCGCGAGACCAGCTTCTTCTCTAATGGGAAGATGTATCGGTGTAGGCGGTCTGGCACATCATCGGCCAGTGAGCGGAAAACTGTCATTGATACATGAGTATGAGTATTGATGAGACCCGGCATCACGATATCACCATCAACGTCTAACACTTGCTTCGCTTGGTACTGCTTTTCTAATGAAGCATCACCAACGGCAATGATTTTGTTGTCTTTGACGACAACTGTACCGCTCTCATAAACCGTTTTGTCTTGATTCATGGTGAGAACCATCGCATCGGTAATCATTAGGTCAGCTTTTTCCATTGCAGAACTTGCGAATGGGAACAGCGCTAGGCTAGCCATAGCTGAAGCCAATAGGGTGCGTTTTAATTTCATATCAATACTCAGAACAGGAGTTGGTAAAGTGCGTGGATAATAGTGTATTTCATTCATGGCGCAAACGTTTGTTTTATCGTTTGCTTAAAAATCTGATGATAGTCCGCAGCTATGAAGTGATGTTTCACAAAATGAAGATATGTATCAATCTGAGGTTATTTGAGGGTTTTCTAAAGCATATCTGTAGCTTACCTCTAGCATCAGATATACTAGGGGTATATACCTTCCTTGCTTAAGCAGGCCCGCCTATGTCAAAAAACACACCGATGTCAGAAAACACGACGGCTACAACCAATGTTGACCCTTTTGCCGACCGAGAGTCGAAAAATTACGACAACCCAGTACCAAGCCGAGAGTTCATTCTATCGTTTCTAACAGAAGCGAATATCCCAATGAACCGCAACGATCTATTCGAAGCTCTTGGCCTTGCTGGCGAGGAGCAATACGAAGGGCTACGTCGTCGTTTACGTGCTATGGAACGTGATGGACAACTGGTCTTTACTCGTCGCCAATGCTACGCACTACCTGAAAAGTTAGAGCTGATTAAAGGCTATGTGATTGGTCATAAAGATGGTCATGGCTGGGTTCGCCCAGATGGCAGTGTGGGTAAGGATAACGATATCTTGCTGCCACACCACCAGATGAAAACCATCATGCATGGTGATTATGTACTGGCTCAGCCTACAGACAACAGCAAGCGTGGTCGTCGTGAAGGTCGTTTGGTTCGCGTGCTTGAAGAGCGTACCACTCCGTTAGTGGGTCGTTTCTTCCTTGAGTACGGTCACTCTTACGTAGTTGCTGATGATTCACGTATCAGTCATGACATCCTAATCCCAACCGAGCATAAAGGCGGAGCTCGAATGGGTAATGTGGTTGTGATTGAAATTACGGATCGTGGTGGTCGTTCTCGTAACATGATGGGTAAAGTGACTGAAGTTCTTGGTGAGAACATGGCTCCGGGTATGGAAACGCAGATCGCGATCCGTACTCACCAGATCCCACAAGAGTGGCCTGAAGCGGTTGATAAGCAAATCGAAAACCTCGGTGAACATGTTCCTGAAGAAGCAAAAGAAGGCCGTGTTGATCTGCGCAAGCTGCCACTAGTTACTATTGATGGCGAAGATGCGCGCGATTTCGATGATGCAGTGTTCTGTGAAGCGAAGAAAGGCGGAGGCTGGCGCCTTTGGGTGGCGATTGCTGACGTAAGTTACTACGTTCGCCCTGATACAGCGCTAGACAAAGAAGCGATTAACCGTGGTAACTCGGTATATTTCCCATCGCAAGTTGTGCCTATGCTGCCAGAAGTACTTTCTAATGGCCTGTGTTCATTGAACCCGCAAGTAGACCGTCTGTGTATGGTGTGTGAGATGACTATCTCAGACAAAGGTAAACTATCGGGCTATAAGCATTACGAAGCGGTAATGAACTCTCATGCTCGTCTTACTTACAACAAAGTAGGCGCGATTCTAGATGGCAACGAAGAACTTCGTGAGCGTTACGTTCAAGAAGTGCCGCATCTAGAAGAGTTGCACAAGATGTACAAAGTGCTGAAGAAGACTCGTGATGAGCGCGGCGCGATTGAGTTTGAAACGGTAGAAACCAAATTTATCTTTAATGCGGATCGTAAGATTGACCGCATTGAACCTGTTGTTCGTAACGACGCACACAAGATCATCGAAGAGTGTATGATTCTTGCGAACATCGCATCGGCGTCTTACGTAGAAAAAGCGAAAGAGCCAGCTCTGTACCGTGTTCACGAAACTCCAGGTGAAGAGCGCTTAATGGGCTTCAAGAGCTTCTTAAGTGAATTAGGTTTAACACTGGAAGGTGGTCTGTCGCCATCTCCGGTAGACTACGCACAACTGATGCAACAGATTAACGAGCGTGAAGATCGTGAGTTAATCCAAACCATGCTATTGCGTTCAATGAAGCAAGCGGTCTACAACGCGGATAACGCAGGCCACTTTGGTTTAGCTCTTAAGCGCTATGCTCACTTTACCTCGCCGATTCGTCGTTACCCTGACTTGCTATTGCACCGTGCGATTAAGTACCTAATTGCGAAAGAAGGTGGTCGTAACAGCGAACGTTGGACGCCAACGGGTGGTTACCACTACACTTTCGATGATATGGATTTCTACGGTGAGCAGTGTTCTATGACTGAGCGTCGTGCCGATGATGCGACGCGTGAAGTGAACGACTGGCTGAAATGTGAATACATGCAAGACCATGTCGGTGAAGTGATGGATGGCGTGATTGCCAACGTGACTGGCTTTGGTTTCTTTGTACGTCTAACTGAACTGCACATTGATGGTTTGGTACATATCTCTGCGCTAGCGAACGATTACTACCAATTTGATGCTGTTGGCCAGCGTCTGGTAGGTGAAAGCTCAGGCAACATCTACCGATTGGGTGATTCGGTTAAAGTGAAGGTTTCTGCAGTTAACTTAGAAACTCGCCAAATCGATTTTGATTTAGAAGACACCGATCGTCAGCCGCGTGGTAAAGGCAAAACAGCCAAGAAGCGTGCCGCTGAAGCGATGAAAAAGGCGAAAAGTAAGAAGCGTTCAGCGGTGAAAAGCAATAAGCCGGGCGTTTCAGCGAAGCCTTTAGTCGAGCCAACTAAGCGACCTGATGGAAGCAGTGAAGGCCCAGCTAAGAAGAAAAAGTCACCGAACAAAACCGGTGCTGCTAAAGCGCGTGCTAAGAAAAAGCGTGCTGCAACCCGTAAGCCAAAAGCTGATAAGTCTTAAGACTGATAAATCTTAAGGTCATAAGGCGCTGTGCGAATTTAGCTATAGCGCCTCACTCAGTTAATATGAGCGTATCTAAATGCGAGAGTGTCAGGCGGAAGATGCATACTCTCGAAATAAACAATACAGAGATGAATACGTCGGTTTGACGTCATTCTTCTTTGGGCAATAAGAGTAATTTGAGACAATGAGTAACGAATTTATTTACGGTATTCACGCGGTGAAAGCCGTACTAGAAAAAGATCCTGCACGTTTTATCGAAGCGTATGTACTGAAAGGTCGCCAAGACGAGCGTCTTCTTCCATTACTGAACCAACTGCAACAGTTCGGCGTGTCGATCCAACAGATGGGTCGTAAGCCGCTTGATGAAAAAGCACAAGGTGCAAATCACCAAGGTATTATCGCTAAGGTGAAGCCTGCTAAGCAGCTTAATGAAACTCACCTAGATGACATCCTAGCGCAGCACGAACAACCGCTATTGTTAGTTCTAGATGGCGTAACAGACCCTCACAACCTAGGTGCTTGTCTGCGTAACGCTGATGCTGCTGGTGTTGCAGCTGTTATCGTACCGAAAGATCGCTCTTCGCCATTAACGGCAACGGTTAGCAAGGTTGCATGTGGTGCGGCTGAAACGGTTCCTCTAGTACGTGTAACTAACCTAGCTCGCACAATGCGTGCACTGCAAGAACAAGGCGTATGGTTTGTGGGCACGGCAGGTGAAGCAACGCATGACATCTACCAAGCGAAACTAACTGGCCCACTTGCGGTTGTGATGGGTGCAGAAGGTGATGGTATGCGTCGTCTGACGCGTGAAACCTGTGATGACCTGATCAAGATCCCGATGGCTGGCAGCGTATCAAGCCTGAACGTATCTGTGGCATCTGGTATTTGTTTGTTTGAAGCGGTACGTCAGCGCTTAGCTCAATAACCTTCGATGGAACACAAGTCTAGCGACTTAAGTGTCTGAATTTATTAGCGCTCACCACTTGCTGGTGGGCGTTTCTTTTTAGGCTGTTATGAAAGAACGGATTGGTTTGTCAGATGGCAAGGGGCTGTTGCTCTTTCGTGGTTGAATTTTGTTCGAGATAAAATCGTTTTAGGCGCGCGAAGAGTATGTAGCCTAGTCATTCTAAGCAAATACTCTTCAACAAAGCGTAAAGCGATTTTAGCCGAACCCTCGGGCAGCCTTTGTGGTTCATTTCTACTGCGTTATCGGCTTTTTATGTAGGCTAGCTACACGTCAAAGCCTCTGTCTTGTATAAATTTCCCACAAAGAGCTGTAAAAGCTAGCTCGAAAGATTAACAGCCCCTAAATGGCGAAAGAAAAACTGTTTCATTATTCGCCAAATACCGCTTGCCAATACAGGGTTCTTTCTATAATATTTGCCGTCCTTAAAACTCGGTCATTTATCTTTAGTTCCTTGCTTCCTCTGGACGACCGGGCCACTCGTGGAAGCTAATAATCCGTAAGGAGCAACCAAATGCGTCATTACGAAATCGTATTCATGGTTCACCCTGATCAAAGCGAGCAAGTTGCTGGCATGATCGAGCGTTACACTGGTTCTATCACTGAAGCTGGCGGTACTATCCACCGTCTAGAAGACTGGGGTCGTCGTCAAATGGCTTACCCAATCAACAAGCTTCACAAAGCTCACTACGTTCTTATGAACGTTGAAGCTGGTCAAGAAGTGATTGACGAGCTAGAAACTGCTTTCCGTTTCAACGATGCAGTTCTACGTAACATGATCATGCGCACTAAAGGCGCTGTGACTGAGCAATCTATTATGCTTAAGCAAAAAGAAGAGCGTGCAGAGCGTGCTCCTCGTCGTGAAGAGCGTACAGAAGCTAAACCAGAAGCAGCTGCTGAGTAATTCTTTTTTGGCTTAATGCCTTAAAACATTCTCAACTTGTTTTAGGTCGTTGATAGTTATTTCGATAATTGTGAAAGACCGCTTTACTAAATTTAAGATCAGGAGATAGCCCATGGCTCGTTTCTTCCGTCGTCGTAAATTCTGCCGTTTCACTGCAGAAGGCGTACAAGAGATTGACTACAAAGACGTAGCAACTCTTAAAAACTACATCACTGAAGCTGGTAAAATCGTACCTAGCCGTATCACTGGTACAAGCGCTAAGTACCAGCGTCAACTAGCTCGCGCTATCAAGCGTTCTCGTTACCTAGCTCTACTACCGTACACTGACAAGCATCAGTAATCGGTAATAGTTAATAATAGTTTAAGAGGACTAAGATAATGCAAGTTATTCTACTTGATAAGATCGGTAACCTAGGTGGCCTTGGCGACCAAGTAAACGTTAAATCTGGTTACGCTCGTAACTTCCTTATCCCACAGGGTAAAGCAGTTATGGCAACTAAAGACAACGTTGCTATGTTCGAAACTCGTCGTGCTGAACTAGAAGCTAAAGTTGCTGAGCAACTAGCTGCTGCTGAAGCTCGTGCAGAGAGCGTTAACACTCTAGAAGGCGTTTCAATCGCTTCTAAAGCTGGTGACGAAGGTAAACTATTCGGTTCTATCGGTACTCGTGACATCGCTGACGCTATTACAGCGGCAGGTGTTGCAGTAGCTAAGAGCGAAGTACGCCTACCTGAAGGCGCTCTACGTAACATCGGCGAATTCGAAGTAAGCATCCAACTTCACTCTGAAGTTTTTGCTACTGCGAAAATCGCTATCGTTGCAGCTGAGTAATTTCAGTACCAAGACGAATTCTTTCTTTATGAAAGTTTTAAACACCAGCTTTGGCTGGTGTTTTTTTATGCCTGTAATATAGGAAACATAAGGGAAGGTTGAAGTAAGCAAAAAGCTTACGGTGTCCCATAAGCTCTTATTATTGATTAGACGCTGCCGTTAAGAATGGAGTTTCTCTTAAGCTTAGAGTTAGTCTTAACGTTAGAATTGGAAGAGCAGGTTAATAGACAGCACAGAGTCTTCTTTGCTTAACCCTTCAGGCACCTTATCGTGGTACTGGCGAGAGTGAGCGATCTTAAGCGCGATATTGTCAGTAATATCGTTGATGGCCTCAAGTTCGGTATCAAATTTTAGGTTACTGTGGCCAGACACTAGCGTTACATCCGCTTTGAGCTGCAAATTCTTTAACATCTGCCAAGACGTATTCACGTTACCACGGAAAATTGCTTCTTCAACAATCTCGGGGAAGATGATGTCATCGTCGTCTAGCTCATCGAGATTCGGCTCTTGGTAACGAAAACCCGGACCCACTTCGACTTCCAACACAAACTCTTCGGTATTCGAAAACTGGTAACCAAGACCACTAGATACTGTGTAGTCCTTAAAGTAAGCACTGTATCGAGAATCGACACCTTTAAAGCTGCCGTAAAGATAGGTTTTAGGGCTTAACTTGTAGTCACTCTGAGCTGAGTAAGTCGATTGCCTTTTATCTTCTTCGCCATCTTTGTAGAGGTTGTAGTATTTCCATTCGCCACTGGTTCTGTGACGGCCAGCCGTGTACTCGCCGTTTAGGCGTGCATTCAACGAACGTGAATCAGAATTACCAGTATGCGACTGATATCCAAATTCGACTTCAGTTTTTAGTGGGCTTGGCAGTTCAGTGTCACTCGTATCACTTGGTGCGATATCCATATCTTTTTCTTCAGGTGTCGGTGCAACGACGATCGGCTCAGCAGTAGGTTCTGGTACTACTATAGAGTCGAGGATTGCATCAACATCGGTTTTAGCATCATCAGCTAAAGCCATCGGAGTGCTCAGGAGACCAGTGCTTAGAAGACTAGTGCTCAGAGCCAATAATTTGGACACGCATACCTCAGTTATACAGTGAATGAATGGAAGGATCGTAATGCTACCCTTGGTTAATTCCGTCAGCAATAAGTAAATTCTTCCTGAAGAATAAAACAAACTCATAGGATCGGATTACAAATGAGTGTTCTTGGGTATAATGAACGATCATTATTAGTTATTGAGTGTAGTCATAGTGGATACCAAAAGTCAGAAATCAGCCAACGATCAGGTGGACGCCATCAAGGTCCCGCCACATTCATTAGAAGCTGAGCAATCTGTGATTGGCGGTTTGTTATTGGATAACGAACGCTGGGATACGGTTGCCGAAAAGGTTGTGGCCAAAGACTTTTATAGTCGTCCTCACCGTCTGATCTTTGAAGCGGTAAAAGATATCCTTGAAGAGAGCTCTCCTCTGGATCTTATTACACTCTCTGAACACTTAGAGCTACGTGAGCAACTTGAAGAAGTGGGTGGCTTTGCCTACCTTGCTGACTTAGCTAAGAACACACCAAGTGCAGCAAACATCAATGCTTATGCGGATATCGTGGCACAGCGTGCACTCGTTCGTAGCCTAATTGGTGTAGCAAATGAGATTGCGGATTCTGGTTACGATCCACAAGGTCGTACATCGGAAGAACTGGTTGATCTTGCTGAAAGCAAAGTCTTCGCGATTGCAGAAGGCCGAGCAAGTGAAAACGAAGGTCCGCAAAACGTTGATAGCATTCTAGAGAAGACGCTAGAACGTATCGAAATTCTATACAAAACGCCACAAGATGGTGTGACAGGTGTCGATACGGGTTTCAACGACCTCAATAAGAAAACAGCTGGCCTACAAGGTTCTGACTTAATCATTGTCGCTGCGCGTCCATCGATGGGTAAAACGACCTTCGCGATGAACCTGTGTGAAAACGCGGCGATGAAGCAAGACAAGCCAGTATTAATCTTCTCGCTAGAGATGCCAGCTGAACAGCTGATGATGCGTATGCTTGCGTCACTTTCTCGCGTAGACCAAACCAAGATTCGTACCGGTCAATTGGACGATGAAGATTGGGCTCGTATCTCGTCGAGTATGGGTATTCTGATGGATAAGAAGAATATGTATATCGATGACAGTTCGGGTCTAACACCAACCGAAGTACGCTCTCGTGCTCGACGTATTGCTCGTGAACACGATGGTATCTCTATGATCATGATAGATTACCTTCAATTAATGCGTGTTCCTTCATTATCAGATAACCGTACTCTTGAAATCGCCGAGATTTCTCGCTCGTTGAAAGCGCTAGCAAAAGAGCTCAACGTTCCGGTTGTTGCACTTTCTCAGCTTAACCGTTCCCTAGAGCAACGTGCTGATAAGCGCCCAGTTAACTCGGATTTGCGTGAATCAGGTTCGATTGAGCAAGATGCCGATTTGATCATGTTCATCTATCGTGATGAGGTTTATAACCCAGACAGTTCACTGAAAGGCATCGCTGAAATTATCCTTGGTAAGCAGCGTAACGGTCCTATCGGCTCGGTTCGTCTGACATTCCAAGGGCAACACTCCCGATTTGATAACTATGCAGGCCCTGCATTTGATGATGAGTAATCGCTAATGACTTACATGAAAGCGGCGACGGCGAGCATTGACTTAAACGCGCTCGAACATAACCTGAACCAGATAAAGTCGAAAGCGCCTCAGTGCAAGGTAATGTCTGTTGTGAAAGCCAATGGCTACGGACACGGCTTACTGCATATCGCCAAACATTCAAAAAGTTCTGATGCTTTTGGTGTGGCGCGTATTGAAGAAGCATTACAGCTTCGTGCTGGTGGCATAGTTAAACCTATTTTGTTGCTGGAAGGTTTTTACTCTTCGGGTGACTTACCAATTCTAGTGACCAATAACATTCAAACCGTGGTGCATTGTGAAGAGCAATTAAGCGCGCTAGAGAATGCCGATTTGGAAACACCCGTTGTGGTATGGTTAAAAGTCGACAGTGGTATGCATCGTTTAGGTGTTCGTCCTGAGCAATACCAAAACTTTGTTGAGCGTTTGCATCAATGTGCGAATGTAGCTAAACCTCTTCGTTACATGAGCCACTTTGGTTGCGCTGATGAGTTGGATAGAAGCACGACCGTTGAGCAGACTGAGCTTTTCTTATCTCTTACCGATGGTTGTGAAGGGGAGCGTTCACTTGCTGCTTCTGCGGGTCTATTAGCTTGGCCTGATAGCCATCTTGATTGGGTTCGCCCCGGAATCATCTCTTATGGTGTTTCTCCGTTTGTTGATAAATCAGCGCAAGAGCTGGGCTTTTTGCCGGTGATGACTCTGACTTCACACTTAATTGCGGTTCGTGATGTGAAGGCTGGTGAAAGTGTGGGTTATGGTGGTAACTGGACCAGTGAGCGTGATACCAAGGTTGGTGTTATCGCAATTGGTTACGGCGATGGTTATCCTCGCACTGCACCTAACGGCACCCCAGTATTCGTTAACGGTAGAAAAGTACCAATCGCAGGGCGTGTCTCCATGGACATGCTAACGGTTGACCTTGGTCCTGATGCTACGGATAAAGTGAGTGACGAAGCGACGCTTTGGGGTAAAGACTTACCTTCAGAAGAAGTCGCGGAACATATCGGCACTATCGCTTACGAACTCGTGACTAAACTGACGTCTCGCGTGGCGATGGAATACGTAAAATAGATATGTTCAAGCGAACTTCTCGATACTGGTTAATGTCTGCAATGGCAGTAACTGGTGTCAGCTTTTCTTCTTCTGTTCTAAGTGAAGAAAAAGACTCCGCTTTTGTTCCTTTCTATTTCAGCACCGAAACCATGGGTAATACCTTTGGGGTTGCTGGTGTCGCAAAGGGCGTTTGGCAACCTCAAGCCGCTCTGTTTGGTATGGCGCTTTATTCAGACAAAGACAGTTACGTCGGTTTTCTCTCGGCCTTTAATTATGCCTTGTCTGAGAATGTCTTGTTTAGTACTCAGATGTACCAAGCGCGCTTCAACGACAATCCTTATTATATTGGCTCTCAAGGCGATAACGATTCATCTATCGATGACAAAACCATTGCCGATGGCTTAGAGCAGAATTATCAGTTTGAATTTAAGTATCTGCTGCCTTGGGGCAATGTTGCAGAGCATGGCTTACTCGGCGCGTTTCAGCCAATCAAAGATGTCAGTTTTGCTTCGCCAGTTGAATCGGGTGTCAGTTCGATTGTCTTTACGCCGTTTTATACCGCTCGTGAGCTGGAAGGTTTAAATAATACCGAGGAGGCGACCGGTTTTAGTTTGGCGTTCGATTGGGATAATCGTGATAGTACTCGTAACCCAACCAAAGGCTCTCATACTAACCTTGAGTTCACCACCGGTGCCGATAGTTGGTCTAACGACGATTTGTGGCTGAAATGGACTTTTCAAAACAGTCAGTACTTCGCTTTAGGTCCTCTAGGGGACTTGTTCGACCAACAAGTTGTGGCACTCGATTTCTATACCGCTGATACACCAACCTGGGATAACTGCTCTGGGCAGGATTGCGCTCGTCCACCGGAAACAGAACAAGCTCGGCTCGGTGGTTTGTATCGTTTACGTGGCTATACTGGAGGTCGATATCATGGGCGATCTGCGGTTCACTATTCTGCAGAGTATCGAGTGCTCCCAGATTGGCAGCCACTCGGCAACATTCCGCTGATCAACTACTACGATTTGCCTTGGTGGCAATGGGTGGCGTTTGCTGAAATAGGGCGCGTTGCGGACGAGTACGATATCAAAACACTGCACACAGACATGAAATGGAGCTTAGGCGGCGCGGTTCGTTTTCAAGTGGAAGGCATTGTTGTTCGTGCCGAATTAGCGCGAGGCGGTGATGAAGGGACCTTTAGGGTTATGATAAACCAGCCCTTCTAAAGCTTTCGGCCTACAATAGGCCAAATACTATCTTGATAAGAGTGGTCGTGGAAACACACCACTCTTTTTGTATTAAAAAAGCATTGTTTTTATTAATAAAATCTTGCTTTCAAATAGTCTACTCACCTTGAATAGTCGCAATCACTGTGCGGCTGCCACCACAATCACGGTGTTCACCCAAGTATATGCCCTGCCATGTTCCCAAAGCTAAACGACCGTTGGTTATCGGAATTGTCACACTGGTGCCAAGTGTCGATGCTTTAATATGAGCAGGCATGTCATCATCACCTTCATAGGTGTGTCTGTAATAAGCGGCTCGCTCGGGTACGAACTTATTGAAGTGTGATTCCATGTCGCGGCGAACCGTCGGATCGGCGTTCTCATTCAGCGTTAGGCTGGCAGAGGTATGCTGAATGAATAGATGTAATAAACCAACAGATAGAGAATTGATATCGTGTATCTGTTGTTCAATTTCATCAGTAATGAGATGGAATCCACGCTTTCGTGCATTTAGGTGTATAGTCTTCTGAATCCACATACGCCATCCTTTATAATGTATTTGGAAAAAAAGTGGTTTAACGCTATCTTTTGAACTTGAATTTATCAGGTCTCGCTCACATTTAATTATGTTAGAGCTAGAGTCTGCTCCGATCTTTCTGTCAGGAATTCGAATCCTGATTTATCTCAAGGTGCAGCTCTTCATATACGGCATAATACGTCGTGAAAAAAAATTACAAAGAATCTTTCAGTGGTGATGCGATTTGGTCATCACAGAAAAATATAAACTTTCGCCTAATCGGGGGTTCTATTCATCACCCAGGTGACGTTTAGAATAAAACCTACAGTAACATCGGGATAGATACCATGTTGAAAAATATCAACCCAACGCAAACACAAGCGTGGAAAGCTCTAACTGCACATTTTGAGTCTGCTCAAGATATGGATATGAAAGAGCTATTTGCTCAAGATGCAAAGCGTTTCGAGAGCTTTTCTACTCGCTTCGGTTCAGACATCTTAGTGGATTACTCTAAGAACCTAATCGACGCTGAGACTATGCAGCACCTATTTGCTCTTGCAAACGAGACTGAAGTTAAGTCTGCAATTGAAGCGATGTTTGGCGGTGATGCAATCAACAAGACTGAAGGCCGTTCAGTACTTCACACAGCTCTGCGTAACCGTAGCGACAACCCAGTAATGGTTGATGGCAAAGACGTAATGCCTGCTGTTAACGCTGTACTAGCAAAAATGGAACTGTTCACGCACCGCATCGTTTCTGGTGAGTGGAAAGGTTACACAGGTAAAGAGATCACTGATGTAGTAAACATCGGTATCGGCGGTTCGGACCTTGGTCCATACATGGTGACTGAAGCGCTAACACCATACAAAACTCGCCTAAACATGCACTTCGTTTCTAACGTAGATGGTACTCACATTGTTGAGACACTTAAGCCTCTAAACCCAGAAACAACGTTATTCCTAGTTGCATCTAAAACATTCACTACTCAAGAAACAATGACGAACGCGCACTCTGCACGTGATTGGTTCTTGGCTGAAGCGGGTGACAACGCACACGTTGCTAAACACTTCGCAGCACTATCAACTAACGCAACTGCGGTAGCTGAGTTTGGTATTGATACTGACAACATGTTCGAATTCTGGGACTGGGTTGGTGGTCGTTATTCACTATGGTCTGCGATCGGTCTTTCTATTTCTCTTTCTGTAGGCTTCGATAACTTCGTTGAGCTACTAGAAGGCGCTCACGAGATGGATAACCACTTTGCTTCAACTGAGTTTGAAAGCAACATTCCAGTAATCCTTGCGCTTATCGGTATTTGGTACAACAACTTCCACGGCGCTGAGTCAGAAGCGATTCTACCTTACGATCAATACATGCACCGTTTCGCTGCGTACTTCCAGCAAGGTAACATGGAATCGAATGGTAAATTTGTAGACCGTGAAGGCAACCCAGTAGAGTACCAAACAGGTCCTATCATCTGGGGTGAACCGGGTACAAATGGCCAGCACGCTTTCTACCAACTGATCCACCAAGGCACTAAGCTGATCCCATCAGACTTCATCGCGCCTGCTATCAGCCACAACCCAGCATCTGATCACCACCAGAAGCTGATGTCTAACTTCTTTGCTCAAACTGAAGCTCTAGCATTCGGTAAGACAAAAGAGACAGTAGAAGCTGAATTCCTAGCGGCTGGCAAAACAGCTGAAGAAGTAGCTGAACTAGTGCCTTTCAAAGTATTTGAAGGTAACCGCCCAACGAACTCAATTCTTGTTAAGCAAATCAACCCTCGCTCTTTAGGTAACCTAATCGCGATGTACGAGCACAAGATCTTTGTTCAAGGCGTTATCTGGAACATCTTCAGCTTTGACCAATGGGGTGTAGAACTTGGTAAGCAACTAGCAAACCAAATTCTTCCAGAGCTTGCTGACGACGCACAAGTAACGTCTCACGACAGCTCAACTAACGGTCTGATCAACGCATTTAAAGCACTTAAAGCTTAATTGAGTTGATAGCCTAAAAAGAAACGCCAACCTTCGGGTTGGCATTTTTGTATCTGTAGAGTAAGCAATGGTTAAATCGCAGATAATAAAAAAGGCTGACATATCTGTCAGCCTCTTAAATATTCATAGTGGCGCTACTTCTATTCGAAGCAGATCTCGATGAAGGCATTACCCCATTGAGATGAGAAAGGCATGATGATGATCGCCCCATCACACTTGTGACGAATCGTGTGGCCTTTACCGGAAACCACGATTGGCGTTGCCATGTCGAAGTCAAAGCCGCTTTCTGCAAGAATACGTTTTGCACCGCCCGTTACCATGTTAGTGATTTCACCCACCATATCGGTCACTTCTTCGTTCAGGCCGTTTGGTCGTTCACCTAGCATGTTTTCCATGATTTCGAGAGCGAGACCTTCATCGAAGGTGATCGACATCGAACCACGAGACTGTGTACCCACCATACCAATCAGGCCAGATACATCACCACGAGCGATTTCATCTTTCTTCACTCTTGGTTTTTGTGGCTTCAATTCTAGAGAAGCCATCGTTTTTAATACGTTCATCAAAGAAGCTAAAAACGGGTTTACAAATTCAGCGCGCATAATGTTCTTCTATAATCTTATTCTTTCATCTCAGAGGAGCAGCTTTGGCAAATGCCATGTGATTCAATGACATGATTGGTCAATTGAAAGCCATGCTTCTCAGCGTTACTCGCGAGTAGAGTGACAAGCGCATCGTCTTGCAGTTCTATCACAGTGCCACATTTATCGCAGATCAGTAGTTGAGAGAAATGTTTGTCGGCATTGCAAGAACAGCAGCATATAAAGCTATTGGTTGACTCAACTCGGTGAATGAAACCTTGTTCTAACAAGAAATCTAAAGCGCGATAAACCGTAGGTGGTTTGGCTTGTGGTTCACTGACTTTCAACTGCTCTAACAATTCATAAGCACTGGAGGCTTTTTTATTAGAGAGAATGAGCTCAAACACTCGCTTTCTTTGAGGCGTTAATCGAACGCCTCGCGATGCGCATATCCCTTCAACTTGCTCTATTAATGTGTGGTCCAAATTTTTCACCATTCAATCGGCCATCCCTATCCAAACTCTATTTCTAGGTTACTACGTTTTGGGGGCCAATGATTTCTATTAAAGTCAGGTACAGAGCGTATTGTGACCCACGACTTTGAATAAGACAAGGTAACTCAAAATGACAGTGTGACTCAAGGCATAACTGATTAGTGAGGTTGAATTAGAGATCTGGTGAATAGGTTTATAAAAAAAGTGTGAGGCAAAGTTCATATAGCACAAACAGGGTATAGCATTTACAATAGCCGACCTTGCTTTTGCTGGGTATTCCAGCATATTTTTTTGACTCGCTACTAGGGTACTTTACCATGACACATTCATGTAGGTTGTCCGTCGCTCCAATGCTCGATTGGACTGACCGCCACTGTCGTTACTTTCACCGTTTGCTTTCTCAGCAGACTCTTCTGTACACGGAAATGGTAACAACGGGCGCGATCTTACATGGTAAGGGCGACTTCCTAGAATATAACGAGCAAGAACACCCTCTTGCACTTCAACTTGGTGGTTCAAACCCAGTTGACTTAGCTGCTTGTGCCAAGCTTGCTGGTGAGCGTGGCTATGATGAAGTAAACCTTAACGTAGGTTGCCCTTCAGACCGAGTTCAAAACGGTCGCTTTGGTGCTTGCCTAATGGCTGAGCCTGAGCTGGTGGCAGATTGTGTATCAGCAATGAAAGAAGTGACCGATATTCCAATCACAGTGAAAATGCGAATTGGTATCGATGATCAAGACTCTTATGAGTTTCTAACTAAGTTTGTTTCGACAGTTTCTGAAAAAGGCGGCTGTGAGCAATTTACTATCCATGCACGTAAAGCATGGTTGAGTGGTCTAAGCCCGAAAGAGAACCGAGAGATCCCACCTCTAGACTACGATCGTGCATACCAAATCAAGAAAGACTTCTCTGATCTAGTGATTGCCGTGAATGGTGGTATTACTACTCTTGAGCAAACTAAAGAGCACTTGCAACACCTTGATGGTGTGATGATCGGTCGTGAGGCTTACCATAGTCCATTTATTCTTGCGGAAGTTGACCAACAGATCTTTGGCTTAGATACGCCAATTAAGAAACGCTCACAAGTTGTTGAAGAGATGTACCCGTACATTGAGCGTGAACTTTCAAATGGTGCGAGCTTAGGACATATCTCTCGTCATATGCTTGGTCTTTTCCAAAGCATGCCGGGTGCGAGACAATGGCGTCGCTACATCAGCGAAAATGCACATAAGAAAGGCGCAGGTATCGAAGTAATGCAGACGGCATTAGCTAAGATTCCTAAAGAGCTGAACGTATAGCCTCTCTCAAGGTGAAGAGTCTACGTTAAGGTTAAATTCGCCATTAGAGGCTAAATTTACCACTTTGATTTGTTGGAAAGCCACGTGTGAAAATACGTGGCTTTTTATTTGCTTGATAAATAAGGGTTTTGTTGGTTTTTGTAACTTGGTACAGAAGCTGCAATGTTGAAAGTAGGAAAGATAGGTCATGAACTCATTAGGGAGACCATTATGTTTGAATTAATCTTTGTTCTTATTTTCGTAGCAACTCTGCTTGTCACTGGTATTACGTTTATGACGGTATTGGCCGCAACTGGTGTAGCACTGTTAGTCATGCTGGTCTTGGGTATGATGAGTGTCGTCTTTAAGCTGTTGCCTTGGTTGATTGTGATTGCAATCGGTGTGTGGTTTTTCAAAAACTATGTACACAGTTCTAACCAAAGACGTTACTAACGTCATGATGCCGTCAAATCTTTATTCACCAGCGGTTTATCGTTCTAGTCTTTAAGATGTGTGATAGAATTTTCCCCAATAATCTATGAATGTGCATACACTTAGCACAACGATATGGAATTGGAGCTATCTCAAATGAATAAAATGCCATTAATTGCTTTAGTAGGAATGCTATCTTTAAGTTCGGCAGTCGCTGCTGAAGAAGAGTTTTCTTACACGGCTAAAGTCGGTGCCGATATGTGGTGGGGAAGTACCAAGCTAAACGAAGTGAGACAAGACGAAGATTCTAACTCTCCTTCTGTGTATTTCGCATTTGAGCATAATGCCCCAATGCTGCCAAATGCTAGCTTCCGTTATACGTCTATTGATACGGATGCTTTGGCTTTTGATAAGTACGACTACACGTTTTATTACACGCTGTTAGAACACAAGCTGATGAACTTCGATGCGGGTGTAACGTTTACTCAGTATTCAAACTCGAATTACATCGAACCAACAGTGACAGGCGCGAAAACATCAACTTTTGATGAATTTACGTGGAGCTTCTACGGTAACGCAGAGATCAACGTTCCTGATACCAACTTCGATATCATTGGTACGATGGAATTCGGTGATAGCAGCGGCATTAAGAGCACGGACCTAATGGCAGGTGTTCAGTACCGAATCCCTGTGTCAGAATCTGAAATTGCTCTGCGTGGTGGCTACCGTGTTATCGACCTAGACTCAGATGAGTTCTTTAAATCTGATCTAGGTAAAAGCTTTGTTATGGTAGATGGCTGGTTTGCTGGTGCGGAAGTACGCTTCTAAGCGATTAAAGCTTATTTTGAAAAGCATTTAGAACAAATTTTAAAAGCCGACTATTAAAGTCTAATGCCGATCGTTTGAGAAGACTTGAACGATCTTGCAGTTAGCAGATAATCCCCATCAACAACGTTGATGGGGATTTTTTATGCTTGAACAAGAATTAGCAATGGCACACGAGACCATTGAAGATGCCGACAATTATGAATCTGTCGTCGACGCCATTCAGATTGAGTGGATAGAACAAGCTCTTCTTGAAACCAATAAAGCGAGCATAAGACGACGCCGACTTCCCGCTCAGCAAGCTGTCTGGTTAGTTATTTGGATGGGGCTGCAACGCAACATGTCTATCAAAGAGGTATGCAGTTCATTAGACATCGCACTTCAGCCTAAACCTGAAGATAGCTGGTCTCGTGTTGCACCCAGTGTCCTAACTGATTCACGCCGACGTCTAGATGAGAGTCCGTTAGCAGCTCTATTTCACACAACGGTAAAGGCTTGGCGCGAAGATATCCTTCAACAAGACAAAGACTTAGGGCTTAATGTTCTTGCTGTCGATGGGACAACATTTAGGTGTCAAGATTCCACAGAGAACGCTGAAGAATTTGGGTTCATCTCTAAAAAATTAAAACCTTATCCTCAACTTCGTTTAGTCGCTTTGATGTCAACAGAAACTCGAATGATTATGGGGGCAGCTTTTGATGGTTGTCATGTCGGTGAAACGACCTTAGCTAAGCGTCTATTCAATGATGTCCCCGCACATTCATTGACCTTATTTGATCGTTGTTATTTCTCGGCAGACCTTTTGTTGTCGTGGCAAGAGAGTGCGGAAAATGCTCACTGGTTAATGCCTGCAAAACGTAAGCTACGCTATGAAGTGTTGGAGAAATATGCTGAGAACGACATGCTCATTTCAATGCCTATCTCTCCTCAAGCTCAACGGCAGAACCCAAATTTACCCGCACGTTGGGAAGCCAGATTAGTCTTATATCAAGAGCCAAAAGGTGAGATAAAAGGTTTTATTACTTCACTTACAGACCCTAATAAATACTCGCTAGAAAGCTTGCTGCGTATTTATTGGCAACGCTGGGAGATTGAAGAGGGTTATGGTGAAATTAAACAGACTCAACTGCAAAGCCACGTCACTTTACGAAGTCGTTTTTCTGCCGGTGTGAAGCAAGAGCTTTGGGGCGTATTACTCGCCTATAACTTAGTGCGATTAGAGATGGTTAATATAGCTTCAGAAGCCGGGGTTCGAGCAACTAGGGTAAGCTTTACTGCTGCAATTAACCTTATAGATGCTCAGTTACGTTGGTTAGCTTTAAGTCCAGACGGAACCCTACCAGTCAAACTTAAAAGGATGAGAGAAAGTCTGAGTCACTTCATTCTTCCGGATAAAAGAAAGGACCGAACGTTTCCACGTTCAGTCCTCTTTGTTCCAGCCAAATATCCATTTAGGTTCAAGCAGTAATGCTTATCCGAACGGCATTAACTTTATTAAGTGGCGTTTTTTATATCTATTGGTTACTTGGGTATATATCTTTCTGGAATTAGTTAGCACATTCATCACTTTCGACCATCCTTATACAGAGAGCTGATTAGCGTCTATTCTTATAGAGTCTATGTTGTGAGGTCAAAGCAAGGGATGGAATATGACACTCAATGAATTACGAAATTTGTATCGAGAAAACCTGCTAGTGGAAGCGGTCATAGAGCCCTCAATACAAGAAGGGTCTTGGGTTGTAGAGTTTCGCCATATGGGAGGCGGCTTTGTTCTGCTCACTGATGTTCATGGTGAGGAGTGCCATTATGCGGATCTAGACTTAGCTTCTAAGTCGGCAATGGCGGTTGGCTTTCAGCAAGTACGGATCGAAAACCAGTAAGTCAAATTGCGTTTCAATCGGTTTTTACTTCCAAAAAGTTATAAAACATACTTTTCTATTCTTTCTTGTTATTAAAAGGAGTGGTTAATCTATCGTCACGCAATGATTAGGGATGTCGTGACCATGTCTTTAAATAAGAAAGAGTCTTCACAAAATAATAATGCACAGTCTGGGGCTAATGAGTTACCTGGGCTAGCAGCACCACTTAATGACCAACAATTAGGTCATCTTCAGCAAACTGTTTCTGAACTATCTTCTCAGCAACTGGCATGGGTCAGCGGCTATCTTTGGGGTGTGAGCCAAGCTCAGCCTGTAGGCGCAACTGCACCAATCGCTCAAGCAGCCGCTGCTGTAGCCGCTAAACCAGCGGGTAAGCTAAGTATTATCTTTGCTTCTCAAACGGGTAACGCGAAAGGTGTTGCTGAATCGCTTGAAGCAGAAGCTAAAGCCTTAGGGATTGCCGTCGAGCTTTTCGATGCCAGTGACTACAAAGGTAAGAATCTAGCGAAAGAGACACACGTCATTTTTGTAGCATCAACCAATGGTGAAGGTGAAGCACCTGATAACGCTATTGAGTTGCACGAATTCCTTCAGTCTAAGAAAGCGCCAAAGCTAGCAAACCTACAATATGGTGTGATTGGTTTAGGTGACTCAAGCTACGAGTTCTTCTGCCAAACCGCTAAAGACTTCGATAACTTCCTTTCTAAGCTTGGTGCTAAATCGTTTGTTGACCGTCTTGACTGCGATGTTGATTATGAAGCATCGGCAACAGAGTGGCGTGCGAAAGCGCTGTCACAAGTTCAAGAAGCATTGTCGACGGGCGCTGAAGCGGAAGTGGTTCAGCTACCAGTAGGTCAAGCGGCTGCTGGTCATTCGCAATACACCAAACAAAACCCATACACAGCGACATTGCTAACAAGCCAGAAGATCACTGGTCGTGATTCGGGTAAAGATGTTCGTCACATCGAGATTGATCTTGATGAGTCTGGTATCACTTACCAACCGGGTGATGCGTTGGGTGTGTGGTATGAAAACAGTTCAGAATTGGCGAATCAGATTCTCGCGAAGGTTGGGCTGTCTGGTATCGAGAGTGTCGATGTAGATGGTGAAAACTTATCTATCCATAGCGCTCTAGTGAGCAAGTTCGAGATCACCACGTCAAACCCTCAACTTGTAACTAAGTTTGCTGAGTTATCTGGCAGCAAGAAGTTAATCAAGCTGGTGGAAGATAAAGACAAGCTTCGTGAATACGCAGGCAATACTCAGATCGTTGACGTATTAGCAGAGAAGAAAACCAAATTATCGGCTGATGAGTTATTAGGCCTATTACGCAAGCTGACTCCACGTCTCTACTCTATTGCATCGAGCCAAGCAGAAGTGGATGAAGAAGTCCACTTAACGGTTGGCTTAGTTGAGTACCAAAAAGGTGAAGAGTCTCGTTTAGGTGGAGCATCAAGCTTCTTGGCTCAGCGCCTTGAAGAAGGTGGCGAAGTTAAGGTGTTTGTAGAGAACAACAATAACTTCAAGTTACCACAAGACGACAACACGCCAATCATTATGGTCGGTCCTGGTACAGGTATTGCTCCTTTCCGCAGTTTTGTTCAAGAGCGTGAAAACAATGATGCTCAAGGTAAGAGCTGGTTATTCTTCGGTGACCGTACCTTTACTCAAGATTTCTTATACCAAGTTGAATGGCAGAAATACCTCAAATCTGGTGCGCTAACCAAATTGGATGTTGCCTTTAGCCGTGACCAAAAAGAAAAAGTTTATGTTCAAGACCGTTTAATCGAACAAGCAGAGCTGGTTTGGCAATGGCTGCAAGAGGGCGCATACCTCTATGTTTGTGGTGATGCGACTCGAATGGCGAAAGATGTTCATGAAGCGTTAGTGACGATAGCGGAAAAACATGGCAACCAAAGCCGTGAGCAAGCTGAACAATATATTAATGATTTACGTAAAGCGAAACGTTACCAAAGGGATGTGTACTAATGAGCAAGCAAGTAATAGAGCAAGAAGTGCTAGGTCAAGTGCTTGGACCTTTGGCTGACAATGAGCGTTTGAAGCGTGAAAGTAAGAATCTACGCGGTACGATTGAACAAGATCTTCAAGACCGTATCACTGGTGGTTTTACCGCTGACAACTTTCAGCTGATCCGCTTCCACGGTATGTATCAACAAGATGACCGTGACATTCGCAACGAGCGTGCAAAACAAAAGTTAGAACCTTTACATAATGTCATGCTTCGTGCGCGTATGCCTGGTGGCATCATCACTCCTAAACAATGGTTAGCGATTGATAAGTTCGCAGATGAAAGCACCTCTTATGGGTCTATTCGTCTAACAACACGTCAAACCTTCCAGTTCCATGGTGTGTTGAAGCCGAACATTAAATTGATGCACCAAACGCTAAACAGTATTGGCATTGATTCAATTGCGACAGCAGGTGACGTAAACCGAAATGTTCTGTGTACAACAAACCCGGTTGAATCTGAGCTTCACCAAGAAGCGTATGAGTGGGCGAAAAAGATCAGTGAACATCTATTACCTAAGACTCGCGCTTATGCGGAAATCTGGTTAGATGGTGAGAAATTAGAAACAACAGACGAAGAACCGATTCTAGGTAGTAATTACCTACCGCGTAAGTTCAAGACGACGGTTGTAATTCCTCCACAGAATGACGTAGACGTTCATGCCAATGACCTTAACTTTGTAGCGATTGCAAAAGACGGAAAGCTGGTGGGCTTTAACGTGTTAGTGGGTGGCGGCTTAGCAATGACGCACGGCGATACTTCTACTTATGCACGTAAAGCTGACGACTTTGGTTTTGTACCATTAGAGAAGACATTAGATGTAGCAGCAGCTGTTGTGACTACACAGCGTGATTGGGGTAACCGTTCAAACCGTAAGAACGCAAAAACCAAATACACATTAGACCGTGTTGGCATTGATGTCTTCAAAGCGGAAGTTGAAAAGCGTGCCGGTGTCGAGTTCTCTGAAAGTCGTCCTTATGAGTTTACTGGCCGTGGTGACCGTATCGGTTGGGCGGAAGGTATCGACGGAAAACACCACTTAGCACTGTTTATTGAAAATGGTCGTTTACTTGATTTCCCAGGTAAGGCTTTGAAAACGGGTGTGGCTGAAATTGCGAAGATCCACAAAGGCGATTTCCGCATGACTGCAAACCAAAACTTAATTGTTGCGGGCGTGTCGACGAGCCAAAAAGCCAAGATTGAGAAACTGGCACGTCAATATGGTCTGATGGATGACACGGTAAGTGAGCAACGCAAAAATTCAATGGCGTGTGTGGCATTCCCAACATGTCCTCTAGCAATGGCAGAAGCCGAACGTTTTCTTCCCGAGTTCGTGACAGATGTTGAAGACATTCTCAAGAAGCATGGATTACCAGAAGAAGATAACATCATCCTTCGAATCACTGGTTGTCCAAACGGTTGTGGTCGCGCGATGTTGGCTGAGCTTGGTTTAGTGGGTAAAGCACCAGGTCGTTACAATATGCACTTAGGTGGGAACAAGGCAGGTACTCGTATTCCTAAAATGTATAAAGAGAACATCACATCAGCTCAGATCTTAGAAGAGATTGATTCGCTGGTGGGACGCTGGGCTACAGAACGACAAGACAATGAAGGCTTTGGCGATTTCACTATCCGAACCGGCATCATCGAAGAGGTGATCATTTCAAAGAGGGATCTGCATGCATAATTCTGTCGCTTCAAAGCTGAAGTTAGCAGAACTACTCGCATTGACTAAGACGAAGCAAATACTTCGTCTTGGACAAATTAATGCTGAGTTAGAACAGCTAACAGCATTAGAAAGAGTTAAGTGGGCATTAGAAAACTTGGAAGGAACACATGTGGTGTCTTCAAGTTTCGGCATTCAAGCCGCGTTAATGCTTCACTTGGTCACACAAGCAAAACCTGATATTCCCGTTATCTTGACGGATACAGGTTATCTATTCCCTGAAACGTATCGCTTTATAGATGAGTTAAGTCAGAAGTTGACTCTAAACCTTCAAGTCTTTCGAGCGCAGCAGAGCCCTAATTGGCAAGAAGCGCAATATGGCAAACTTTGGAACCAAGGTATAGAAGGGATAGAGAAGTACAACAAGCTTAATAAAGTAGAACCGATGAGGCGTGCGCTAGATGAACTGGAGGCTGGGACATGGTTTTCCGGTTTAAGAAGGGAGCAATCTCAATCGCGTGCGAATCTGCCAATCCTATCTATCCAAAATGGTGTGTTTAAATTCTTGCCGGTAATCGATTGGACGAATAAAGATGTTCACTACTACCTAGAAGAACACGGCTTAAGTTATCACCCGCTTCGAGAGCAGGGTTACCTTTCTGTTGGAGATACACATACGACTAAGAAATGGGAACCGGGTATGACGGAAGAAGAAACCCGCTTTAATGGATTAAAACGAGAGTGTGGGCTTCATGAGGATGATGGAGAGCAATATGGTTCTGGGATTTAGATTCCTTTCTATTTAAAAGGCTGCCATAAGGCAGCTTTTTTGTTTCTAGGGGATAAAATTAAAGCAAATGTGGATAAGTCTGTGGTTATTTTGTAGGTACTTTGTAGTTAAAGTTGCATAAATAAGGCTTTGGGTGTTTATTCGTCATGTAGTCGTTATTTTTGCATTTTTCTTTAATAAATACTTGCCAATGTGATGAATATCTCTATAATGCCGCCTCACTGACACGGCAGACGCCACAAGGCTTCAGCGAAGAATGTTAGTGAGGCAACTAGCTTTAAGCGATTATTCGCTTCTACTTTTAGAAAGTAGAAATTAATTTTCAAAAGTGTTTGACACTGAGAATTAAATCGCTAGAATGGCCGCCTCTTCCGAAGTGATGTAAGTCACAACGAAGAGAAGTTCTTTAACAATTTAAACCTATCAATCTGTGTGGGCACTCGTTGATGAATATCAAAGCGTTTTATCGTTAGATAAAACAGATTCTCCGGAATCAAAATGATTTCAATGAACTGAGTGACCAATACAAATAATTACTATTCTTAATAGAGAGGGGTTATTTGGCACAGTCAATTCATTACCATTCTGTTGGAATGGTAATAGCTTTAAAATTACACAGTAGTTTTGAAGTCAGTATTCGTTGAGTCACAAAACCTTAAATTGAAGAGTTTGATCATGGCTCAGATTGAACGCTGGCGGCAGGCCTAACACATGCAAGTCGAGCGGAAACGACACTAACAATCCTTCGGGTGCTTTAATGGGCGTCGAGCGGCGGACGGGTGAGTAATGCCTAGGAAATTGCCTTGATGTGGGGGATAACCATTGGAAACGATGGCTAATACCGCATAATGCCTACGGGCCAAAGAGGGGGACCTTCGGGCCTCTCGCGTCAAGATATGCCTAGGTGGGATTAGCTAGTTGGTGAGGTAATGGCTCACCAAGGCGACGATCCCTAGCTGGTCTGAGAGGATGATCAGCCACACTGGAACTGAGACACGGTCCAGACTCCTACGGGAGGCAGCAGTGGGGAATATTGCACAATGGGCGAAAGCCTGATGCAGCCATGCCGCGTGTATGAAGAAGGCCTTCGGGTTGTAAAGTACTTTCAGTTGTGAGGAAGGGGGTAGCGTTAATAGCGCTATCTCTTGACGTTAGCAACAGAAGAAGCACCGGCTAACTCCGTGCCAGCAGCCGCGGTAATACGGAGGGTGCGAGCGTTAATCGGAATTACTGGGCGTAAAGCGCATGCAGGTGGTTCATTAAGTCAGATGTGAAAGCCCGGGGCTCAACCTCGGAACTGCATTTGAAACTGGTGAACTAGAGTACTGTAGAGGGGGGTAGAATTTCAGGTGTAGCGGTGAAATGCGTAGAGATCTGAAGGAATACCAGTGGCGAAGGCGGCCCCTGGACAGATACTGACACTCAGATGCGAAAGCGTGGGGAGCAAACAGGATTAGATACCCTGGTAGTCCACGCCGTAAACGATGTCTACTTGGAGGTTGTGGCCTTGAGCCGTGGCTTTCGGAGCTAACGCGTTAAGTAGACCGCCTGGGGAGTACGGTCGCAAGATTAAAACTCAAATGAATTGACGGGGGCCCGCACAAGCGGTGGAGCATGTGGTTTAATTCGATGCAACGCGAAGAACCTTACCTACTCTTGACATCCAGAGAAGCCAGCGGAGACGCAGGTGTGCCTTCGGGAGCTCTGAGACAGGTGCTGCATGGCTGTCGTCAGCTCGTGTTGTGAAATGTTGGGTTAAGTCCCGCAACGAGCGCAACCCTTATCCTTGTTTGCCAGCGAGTAATGTCGGGAACTCCAGGGAGACTGCCGGTGATAAACCGGAGGAAGGTGGGGACGACGTCAAGTCATCATGGCCCTTACGAGTAGGGCTACACACGTGCTACAATGGCGCATACAGAGGGCAGCAAGCCAGCGATGGTAAGCGAATCCCAAAAAGTGCGTCGTAGTCCGGATTGAGTCTGCAACTCGACTCCATGAAGTCGGAATCGCTAGTAATCGTAGATCAGAATGCTACGGTGAATACGTTCCGGGCCTTGTACACACCGCCCGTCACACCATGGGGGCTGCAAAAGAAGTGGGTAGTTTAACCTTTCGGGGAGGACGCTCACCACTTTGTGGTTCATGACTGGGGTGAAGTCGTAACAAGGTAGCCCTAGGGGAACCTGGGGCTGGATCACCTCCTTATACGAAGATATTCACGATAAGTGTCCACACAGATTGATGGTTTAGATTTAGTTAAAGCCAGAGCTTTAATTAATAACGCAAGTTATTGATTAAAGCTTTTTGCTTTATGCTCTTTAACAATTTGGAAAGCTGACTGATTGATTTACTTACGAGTAATTCAATCAAATTTAAAAGTTCTCAATGTTTATCTGCTCTTATTTAATAAGAACAGTATAAACACAACAAACACATTCAAGTGTCTTGGCTTTTTGTCTTCACTTTTTAAAAGTGGAAATAAAGAGTGATTCAAACTTAGTTTGAATCGAAATTGAGTCCGGCAAACAGTCATTGAGAATTAACCCTTCTTAATGACAACCAAAAACCTTGGTTAGTTGCCATACACTAAGACCCTTTCGGGTTGTATGGTTAAGTGACTAAGCGTACACGGTGGATGCCTTGGCAGTCAGAGGCGATGAAAGGCGTAATAACTTGCGATAAGCCCAGATTAGGTAGTAATAACCTTTAAGTCTGGGATTCCTGAATGGGGAAACCCACTTACATAGTAAGTATCCTGTTGTGAATACATAGCAACAGGAGGCAAACCGGGGAACCGAAACATCTAAGTACCCCGAGGAAGAGAAATCAACCGAGATTCCGAAAGTAGCGGCGAGCGAAATTGATTAGCCCTTAAGCTTTTAATGAGACAGATGAAGGCTCTGGAAAGTGCCGCAATAAAGCGGTGATAGCCCCGTAATCGACATCTCATCATCAGTGAAAACGAGTAGGGCGGGACACGTGATATCCTGTCTGAATATGGGGGGACCATCCTCCAAGGCTAAATACTACTGACTGACCGATAGTGAACCAGTACCGTGAGGGAAAGGCGAAAAGAACCCCTGTGAGGGGAGTGAAATAGAACCTGAAACCGTGTACGTACAAGCAGTAGGAGCACCTTCGTGGTGTGACTGCGTACCTTTGTATAATGGGTCAGCGACTTAATTTTAGTAGCAAGGTTAACCGTTTAGGGGAGCCGTAGGGAAACCGAGTCTTAACTGGGCGTACAGTTGCTAGGATTAGACCCGAAACCAGGTGATCTAGCCATGGGCAGGTTGAAGGTTGAATAACATCAACTGGAGGACCGAACCGACTAATGTTGAAAAATTAGCGGATGACTTGTGGCTAGGGGTGAAAGGCCAATCAAACCTGGAGATAGCTGGTTCTCCCCGAAAGCTATTTAGGTAGCGCCTCGGACGAATACTACTGGGGGTAGAGCACTGTTAAGGCTAGGGGTCATCCCGACTTACCAACCCTTTGCAAACCCGAATACCAGTAAGTACTATCCGGGAGACACACGGCGGGTGCTAACGTCCGTCGTGGAGAGGGAAACAACCCAGACCGCCAGCTAAGGTCCCAAAGTATAGCTAAGTGGGAAACGATGTGGGAAGGCTCAGACAGCCAGGATGTTGGCTTAGAAGCAGCCATCATTTAAAGAAAGCGTAATAGCTCACTGGTCGAGTCGGCCTGCGCGGAAGATGTAACGGGGCTAAGCTATACACCGAAGCTGCGGCTACATACCTTAGGGTATGTGGGGTAGGGGAGCGTTCTGTAAGCCGTTGAAGGTGGTCTGTAAGGGCTGCTGGAGGTATCAGAAGTGCGAATGCTGACATGAGTAACGATAAAGGGAGTGAAAAACTCCCTCGCCGGAAGACCAAGGGTTCCTGTCCAACGTTAATCGGGGCAGGGTAAGTCGACTCCTAAGGCGAGGCCGAAAGGCGTAGTCGATGGGAAACGGGTTAATATTCCCGTACTTCTTACAATTGCGATGGGGGACGGAGAAGGCTAGGTGGGCCTGGCGACGGTTGTCCAGGTTCAAGTACGTAGGCGGGTGGTTTAGGTAAATCCGGACCGCTACTAACGCTGAGATACGATGTCGAGCTACTACGGTAGTGAAGTCATTGATGCCATGCTTCCAGGAAAAGCCTCTAAGCTTCAGATTGTAAGGAATCGTACCCCAAACCGACACAGGTGGTCGGGTAGAGAATACCAAGGCGCTTGAGAGAACTCGGGTGAAGGAACTAGGCAAAATGGTACCGTAACTTCGGGAGAAGGTACGCTCTTATCAGTGAAGTCCCTTGCGGATGGAGCAGACGAGAGTCGCAGATACCAGGTGGCTGCAACTGTTTATTAAAAACACAGCACTGTGCAAAATCGTAAGATGACGTATACGGTGTGACGCCTGCCCGGTGCCGGAAGGTTAATTGATGGGGTTAGACTTCGGTCGAAGCTCTTGATCGAAGCCCCGGTAAACGGCGGCCGTAACTATAACGGTCCTAAGGTAGCGAAATTCCTTGTCGGGTAAGTTCCGACCTGCACGAATGGCGTAATGATGGCCACGCTGTCTCCACCCGAGACTCAGTGAAATTGAAATCGCTGTGAAGATGCAGTGTACCCGCGGCTAGACGGAAAGACCCCGTGAACCTTTACTACAGCTTGGCACTGAACATTGAACCTACATGTGTAGGATAGGTGGGAGACTTTGAAACCGCGTCGCTAGATGTGGTGGAGTCGTCCTTGAAATACCACCCTTGTAGTTTTGATGTTCTAACGTTGGTCCCTGAATCGGGATTACGGACAGTGCCTGGTGGGTAGTTTGACTGGGGCGGTCTCCTCCCAAAGAGTAACGGAGGAGCACGAAGGTGGGCTAAACACGGTTGGACATCGTGTGGTTAGTGCAATGGCATAAGCCCGCTTGACTGCGAGAATGACAATTCGAGCAGGTGCGAAAGCAGGTCATAGTGATCCGGTGGTTCTGAATGGAAGGGCCATCGCTCAACGGATAAAAGGTACCCGGGGATAACAGGCTGATACCGCCCAAGAGTTCATATCGACGGCGGTGTTTGGCACCTCGATGTCGGCTCATCACATCCTGGGGCTGAAGTCGGTCCCAAGGGTATGGCTGTTCGCCATTTAAAGTGGTACGCGAGCTGGGTTTAGAACGTCGTGAGACAGTTCGGTCCCTATCTGCCGTGGGCGTTGGAAAATTGAAGGGGCTGCTCCTAGTACGAGAGGACCGGAGTGGACGAACCTCTGGTGTTCGGGTTGTCATGCCAATGGCATTGCCCGGTAGCTAAGTTCGGAATCGATAACCGCTGAAAGCATCTAAGCGGGAAGCGAGCCCTGAGATGAGTTTTCCCTGACGCTATAAGCGTCCTTAAGGGTTGTTCAAGACTAGAACGTTGATAGGCAGGGTGTGTAAGTGCTGCGAGGCATTGAGCTAACCTGTACTAATTGCCCGTGAGGCTTAACCATACAACACCCAAGGGGTTTTGTGGACTCAAAGACAGACCTTGAATGAGTTTGAAGAGTTACTTTTAAATACAGTTTTCCGAATTTTAAAATTTGCTTGGCGACCATAGCATTGTGGACCCACCTGATTCCATGCCGAACTCAGAAGTGAAACACAATAGCGCCGATGGTAGTGTGGGGCTTCCCCATGTGAGAGTAGGACATCGCCAGGCTTTAATTTCGACTTTGTCTACTAAGTAGACAAGTCACCATAGAGTTCTAAGTTTTCTTAGTATTTTATGTTGACTTTCAAAGTAGAAAGCGTATTATACGCGTCCTGCTTAAGTGCTAAGGCACTGAAAGCAAAGCTCTTTAACAATTTAAACCTATCAATCTGTGTGGGCACTCGTTGATGAATATCAAAACGTTATTACTTAGGTAATAGCAGTTACTTCGGTAACACAATGATTTCAATGAACTGAGTGACCAATACAAATAACTTCGGTTATTTGGCACAGTCAATTCATTATCATTCTGTTGGAATGGTAATAGCTTTAGAATTACATGTTTACTTCGGTAAATATTAGTTTTGAAGTCAGTATTCGTTGAGTCACAAAATCTTAAATTGAAGAGTTTGATCATGGCTCAGATTGAACGCTGGCGGCAGGCCTAACACATGCAAGTCGAGCGGAAACGACACTAACAATCCTTCGGGTGCGTTAATGGGCGTCGAGCGGCGGACGGGTGAGTAATGCCTAGGAAATTGCCTTGATGTGGGGATAACCATTGGAAACGATGGCTAATACCGCATAATGCCTACGGGCCAAAGAGGGGACCTTCGGGCCTCTCGCGTCAAGATATGCCTAGGTGGGATTAGCTAGTTGGTGAGGTAATGGCTCACCAAGGCGACGATCCCTAGCTGGTCTGAGAGGATGATCAGCCACACTGGAACTGAGACACGGTCCAGACTCCTACGGGAGGCAGCAGTGGGGAATATTGCACAATGGGCGAAAGCCTGATGCAGCCATGCCGCGTGTATGAAGAAGGCCTTCGGGTTGTAAAGTACTTTCAGTTGTGAGGAAGGGGGTAGTGTTAATAGCGCTATCTCTTGACGTTAGCAACAGAAGAAGCACCGGCTAACTCCGTGCCAGCAGCCGCGGTAATACGGAGGGTGCGAGCGTTAATCGGAATTACTGGGCGTAAAGCGCATGCAGGTGGTTCATTAAGTCAGATGTGAAAGCCCGGGGCTCAACCTCGGAACTGCATTTGAAACTGATGAACTAGAGTACTGTAGAGGGGGGTAGAATTTCAGGTGTAGCGGTGAAATGCGTAGAGATCTGAAGGAATACCAGTGGCGAAGGCGGCCCCTGGACAGATACTGACACTCAGATGCGAAAGCGTGGGGAGCAAACAGGATTAGATACCCTGGTAGTCCACGCCGTAAACGATGTCTACTTGGAGGTTGTGGCCTTGAGCCGTGGCTTTCGGAGCTAACGCGTTAAGTAGACCGCCTGGGGAGTACGGTCGCAAGATTAAAACTCAAATGAATTGACGGGGGCCCGCACAAGCGGTGGAGCATGTGGTTTAATTCGATGCAACGCGAAGAACCTTACCTACTCTTGACATCCAGAGAAGCCAGCGGAGACGCAGGTGTGCCTTCGGGAGCTCTGAGACAGGTGCTGCATGGCTGTCGTCAGCTCGTGTTGTGAAATGTTGGGTTAAGTCCCGCAACGAGCGCAACCCTTATCCTTGTTTGCCAGCGAGTAATGTCGGGAACCCAGGGAGACTGCCGGTGATAAACCGGAGGAAGGTGGGGACGACGTCAAGTCATCATGGCCCTTACGAGTAGGGCTACACACGTGCTACAATGGCGCATACAGAGGGCAGCAAGCCAGCGATGGTGAGCGAATCCCAAAAAGTGCGTCGTAGTCCGGATTGAGTCTGCAACTCGACTCCATGAAGTCGGAATCGCTAGTAATCGTGAGATCAGAATGCTACGGTGAATACGTTCCCGGGCCTTGTACACACCGCCCGTCACACCATGGGAGTGGGCTGCAAAAGAAGTGGGTAGTTTAACCTTTCGGGAGGACGCTCACCACTTTGTGGTTCATGACTGGGGTGAAGTCGTAACAAGGTAGCCCTAGGGGAACCTGGGGCTGGATCACCTCCTTATACGAAGATACTCACGATAAGTGTCCACACAGATTGATATGTTTAAACAGTTAAGAGTAACCTATGTCCCGTTCGTCTAGAGGCCTAGGACACCGCCCTTTCACGGCGGTAACAGGGGTTCGACTCCCCTACGGGATACCATCTTTAAGCGCATTTATTTAAGTGCTTTTAAAAATGGTTCATTTATTGAATCAAGCTCTTTAACAATTTGGAAAGCTGACTGATTGATTACTTACGAGTAATTCAATCAAATTTAAAAGTTCTCAATGTTTATCTGCTCTTATTTAATAAGAACAGTATAAACACAACAAACACATTCAAGTGTCTTGTATTCGAATCAAACATAGTTTGATTCACATTGAGTCCGGCAAACAGTCATTGAGAATTAACCCTTCTTAATGACAACCAAAAACCTTGGTTAGTTGCCATACATTAAGACCCTTTCGGGTTGTATGGTTAAGTGACTAAGCGTACACGGTGGATGCCTTGGCAGTCAGAGGCGATGAAAGGCGTAATAACTTGCGATAAGCCCAGATTAGGTAGTAATAACCTTTAAGTCTGGGATTCCTGAATGGGGAAACCCACTTACATAAGTAAGTATCCTGTTGTGAATACATAGCAACAGGAGGCAAACCGGGGGAACTGAAACATCTAAGTACCCCGAGGAAGAGAAATCAACCGAGATTCCGAAAGTAGCGGCGAGCGAAATTGGATTAGCCCTTAAGCTTTTAATGAGACAGATGAAGGCTCTGGAAAGTGCCGCAATAAAGCGGTGATAGCCCCGTAATCGACATCTCATCATCAGTGAAAACGAGTAGGGCGGGACACGTGATATCCTGTCTGAATATGGGGACCATCCTCCAAGGCTAAATACTACTGACTGACCGATAGTGAACCAGTACCGTGAGGGAAAGGCGAAAAGAACCCCTGTGAGGGGAGTGAAATAGAACCTGAAACCGTGTACGTACAAGCAGTAGGAGCACCTTCGTGGTGTGACTGCGTACCTTTGTATAATGGGTCAGCGACTTAATTTTAGTAGCAAGGTTAACCGTTTAGGGGAGCCGTAGGGAAACCGAGTCTTAACTGGGCGTACAGTTGCTAGGATTAGACCCGAAACCAGGTGATCTAGCCATGGGCAGGTTGAAGGTTGAGTAACATCAACTGGAGGACCGAACCGACTAATGTTGAAAAATTAGCGGATGACTTGTGGCTAGGGGTGAAAGGCCAATCAAACCTGGAGATAGCTGGTTCTCCCCGAAAGCTATTTAGGTAGCGCCTCGGACGAATACTACTGGGGGTAGAGCACTGTTAAGGCTAGGGGGTCATCCCGACTTACCAACCCTTTGCAAACTCCGAATACCAGTAAGTACTATCCGGGAGACACACGGCGGGTGCTAACGTCCGTCGTGGAGAGGGAAACAACCCAGACCGCCAGCTAAGGTCCCAAAGTATAGCTAAGTGGGAAACGATGTGGGAAGGCTCAGACAGCCAGGATGTTGGCTTAGAAGCAGCCATCATTTAAAGAAAGCGTAATAGCTCACTGGTCGAGTCGGCCTGCGCGGAAGATGTAACGGGGCTAAGCTATACACCGAAGCTGCGGCTACATACCTTAGGGTATGTGGGGTAGGGGAGCGTTCTGTAAGCCGTTGAAGGTGGTCTGTAAGGGCTGCTGGAGGTATCAGAAGTGCGAATGCTGACATGAGTAACGATAAAGGGAGTGAAAAACTCCCTCGCCGGAAGACCAAGGGTTCCTGTCCAACGTTAATCGGGGCAGGGTAAGTCGACTCCTAAGGCGAGGCCGAAAGGCGTAGTCGATGGGAAACGGGTTAATATTCCCGTACTTCTTACAATTGCGATGGGGGACGGAGAAGGCTAGGTGGGCCTGGCGACGGTTGTCCAGGTTCAAGTACGTAGGCGGGTGGTTTAGGTAAATCCGGACCGCTACTAACGCTGAGATACGATGTCGAGCTACTACGGTAGTGAAGTCATTGATGCCATGCTTCCAGGAAAAGCCTCTAAGCTTCAGATTGTAAGGAATCGTACCCCAAACCGACACAGGTGGTCGGGTAGAGAATACCAAGGCGCTTGAGAGAACTCGGGTGAAGGAACTAGGCAAAATGGTACCGTAACTTCGGGAGAAGGTACGCTCTTATCAGTGAAGTCCCTTGCGGATGGAGCAGACGAGAGTCGCAGATACCAGGTGGCTGCAACTGTTTATTAAAAACACAGCACTGTGCAAAATCGTAAGATGACGTATACGGTGTGACGCCTGCCCGGTGCCGGAAGGTTAATTGATGGGGTTAGACTTCGGTCGAAGCTCTTGATCGAAGCCCCGGTAAACGGCGGCCGTAACTATAACGGTCCTAAGGTAGCGAAATTCCTTGTCGGGTAAGTTCCGACCTGCACGAATGGCGTAATGATGGCCACGCTGTCTCCACCCGAGACTCAGTGAAATTGAAATCGCTGTGAAGATGCAGTGTACCCGCGGCTAGACGGAAAGACCCCGTGAACCTTTACTACAGCTTGGCACTGAACATTGAACCTACATGTGTAGGATAGGTGGGAGACTTTGAAACCGCGTCGCTAGATGTGGTGGAGTCGTCCTTGAAATACCACCCTTGTAGTTTTGATGTTCTAACGTTGGTCCCTGAATCGGGATTACGGACAGTGCCTGGTGGGTAGTTTGACTGGGGCGGTCTCCTCCCAAAGAGTAACGGAGGAGCACGAAGGTGGGCTAAACACGGTTGGACATCGTGTGGTTAGTGCAATGGCATAAGCCCGCTTGACTGCGAGAATGACAATTCGAGCAGGTGCGAAAGCAGGTCATAGTGATCCGGTGGTTCTGAATGGAAGGGCCATCGCTCAACGGATAAAAGGTACTCCGGGGATAACAGGCTGATACCGCCCAAGAGTTCATATCGACGGCGGTGTTTGGCACCTCGATGTCGGCTCATCACATCCTGGGGCTGAAGTCGGTCCCAAGGGTATGGCTGTTCGCCATTTAAAGTGGTACGCGAGCTGGGTTTAGAACGTCGTGAGACAGTTCGGTCCCTATCTGCCGTGGGCGTTGGAAAATTGAAGGGGCTGCTCCTAGTACGAGAGGACCGGAGTGGACGAACCTCTGGTGTTCGGGTTGTCATGCCAATGGCATTGCCCGGTAGCTAAGTTCGGAATCGATAACCGCTGAAAGCATCTAAGCGGGAAGCGAGCCCTGAGATGAGTTTTCCCTGACGCTATAAGCGTCCTTAAGGGTTGTTCAAGACTAGAACGTTGATAGGCAGGGTGTGTAAGTGCTGCGAGGCATTGAGCTAACCTGTACTAATTGCCCGTGAGGCTTAACCATACAACACCCAAGGGGTTTTGTGGACTCAAAGACAGACCTTGAATGAGTTTGAAGAGTTACTTTTAAAAACAGTTTTCCGAATTTTAAAATTTGCTTGGCGACCATAGCATTGTGGACCCACCTGATTCCATGCCGAACTCAGAAGTGAAACACAATAGCGCCGATGGTAGTGTGGGGCTTCCCCATGTGAGAGTAGGACATCGCCAGGCTTTAATTTCGACTTTGTCTACTAAGTAGACAAGTCACCATAGAGTTCTAAGTTTTCTTAGTATTTTATGTTGACTTTCAAAGTAGAAAGCGTATTATACGCGTCCTGCTTAAGTGCTAAGGCACTGAAAGCAAAGCTCTTTAACAATTTAAACCTATCAATCTGTGTGGGCACTCGTTGATGAATATCAAAACGTTTTACTTAGGTAAAGCAGTTACTTCGGTAACACAATGATTTCAATGAACTGAGTGACCAATACAAATAACCTCGGTTATTTGGCACAGTCAATTCATTATCATTCTGTTGGAATGGTAATAGCTTTAGAATTACATGTTTACTTCGGTAAATATTAGTTTTGAAGTCAGTATTCGTTGAGTCACAAAATCTTAAATTGAAGAGTTTGATCATGGCTCAGATTGAACGCTGGCGGCAGGCCTAACACATGCAAGTCGAGCGGAAACGACACTAACAATCCTTCGGGTGCGTTAATGGGCGTCGAGCGGCGGACGGGTGAGTAATGCCTAGGAAATTGCCTTGATGTGGGGGATAACCATTGGAAACGATGGCTAATACCGCATAATGCCTACGGGCCAAAGAGGGGGACCTTCGGGCCTCTCGCGTCAAGATATGCCTAGGTGGGATTAGCTAGTTGGTGAGGTAATGGCTCACCAAGGCGACGATCCCTAGCTGGTCTGAGAGGATGATCAGCCACACTGGAACTGAGACACGGTCCAGACTCCTACGGGAGGCAGCAGTGGGGAATATTGCACAATGGGCGAAAGCCTGATGCAGCCATGCCGCGTGTATGAAGAAGGCCTTCGGGTTGTAAAGTACTTTCAGTTGTGAGGAAGGGGGTAACGTTAATAGCGTTATCTCTTGACGTTAGCAACAGAAGAAGCACCGGCTAACTCCGTGCCAGCAGCCGCGGTAATACGGAGGGTGCGAGCGTTAATCGGAATTACTGGGCGTAAAGCGCATGCAGGTGGTTCATTAAGTCAGATGTGAAAGCCCGGGGCTCAACCTCGGAACTGCATTTGAAACTGGTGAACTAGAGTACTGTAGAGGGGGGTAGAATTTCAGGTGTAGCGGTGAAATGCGTAGAGATCTGAAGGAATACCAGTGGCGAAGGCGGCCCCTGGACAGATACTGACACTCAGATGCGAAAGCGTGGGGAGCAAACAGGATTAGATACCCTGGTAGTCCACGCCGTAAACGATGTCTACTTGGAGGTTGTGGCCTTGAGCCGTGGCTTTCGGAGCTAACGCGTTAAGTAGACCGCCTGGGGAGTACGGTCGCAAGATTAAAACTCAAATGAATTGACGGGGGCCCGCACAAGCGGTGGAGCATGTGGTTTAATTCGATGCAACGCGAAGAACCTTACCTACTCTTGACATCCAGAGAAGCCAGCGGAGACGCAGGTGTGCCTTCGGGAGCTCTGAGACAGGTGCTGCATGGCTGTCGTCAGCTCGTGTTGTGAAATGTTGGGTTAAGTCCCGCAACGAGCGCAACCCTTATCCTTGTTTGCCAGCGAGTAATGTCGGGAACCCAGGGAGACTGCCGGTGATAAACCGGAGGAAGGTGGGGACGACGTCAAGTCATCATGGCCCTTACGAGTAGGGCTACACACGTGCTACAATGGCGTATACAGAGGGCAGCAAGCTAGCGATAGTGAGCGAATCCCAAAAAGTGCGTCGTAGTCCGGATTGGAGTCTGCAACTCGACTCCATGAAGTCGGAATCGCTAGTAATCGTAGATCAGAATGCTACGGTGAATACGTTCCCGGGCCTTGTACACACCGCCCGTCACACCATGGGAGTGGGCTGCAAAAGAAGTGGGTAGTTTAACCTTTCGGGGAGGACGCTCACCACTTTGTGGTTCATGACTGGGGTGAAGTCGTAACAAGGTAGCCCTAGGGGAACCTGGGGCTGGATCACCTCCTTATACGAAGATACTCACGATAAGTGTCCACACAGATTGATTAGGTTTAGAAAAGTTAAGAGACGATATTGGGTCTGTAGCTCAGCTGGTTAGAGCGCTCGCCTGATAAGCGGGAGGTCGGTGGTTCAAGTCCACTCAGACCCACCAATATCGACCTAGATGGGGCTATAGCTCAGCTGGGAGAGCGCCTGCCTTGCACGCAGGAGGTCTGCGGTTCGATCCCGCATAGCTCCACCATCTTTAAGGGTTTTTCCCTAAGAATCTTTAAAAATGGTTTCGAAAGAAATCAAGCTCTTTAACAATTTGGAAAGCTGACTGATTGATTACTTACGAGTAATTCAATCAAATTTAAAAGTTCTCAATGTTTATCTGCTCTTATTTAATAAGAACAGTATAAACACAACAAACACATTCAAGTGTCTTGTATTCGAATCAAACATAGTTTGATTCACATTGAGTCCGGCAAACAGTCATTGAGAATTAACCCTTCTTAATGACAACCAAAAACCTTGGTTAGTTGCCATACATTAAGACCCTTTCGGGTTGTATGGTTAAGTGACTAAGCGTACACGGTGGATGCCTTGGCAGTCAGAGGCGATGAAAGGCGTAATAACTTGCGATAAGCCCAGATTAGGTAGTAATAACCTTTAAGTCTGGGATTCCTGAATGGGGAAACCCACTTACATAAGTAAGTATCCTGTTGTGAATACATAGCAACAGGAGGCAAACCGGGGAACTGAAACATCTAAGTACCCCGAGGAAGAGAAATCAACCGAGATTCCGAAAGTAGCGGCGAGCGAAATTGGATTAGCCCTTAAGCTTTTAATGAGACAGATGAAGGCTCTGGAAAGTGCCGCAATAAAGCGGTGATAGCCCCGTAATCGACATCTCATCATCAGTGAAAACGAGTAGGGCGGGACACGTGATATCCTGTCTGAATATGGGGGGACCATCCTCCAAGGCTAAATACTACTGACTGACCGATAGTGAACCAGTACCGTGAGGGAAAGGCGAAAAGAACCCCTGTGAGGGGAGTGAAATAGAACCTGAAACCGTGTACGTACAAGCAGTAGGAGCACCTTCGTGGTGTGACTGCGTACCTTTGTATAATGGGTCAGCGACTTAATTTTAGTAGCAAGGTTAACCGTTTGGGGAGCCGTAGGGAAACCGAGTCTTAACTGGGCGTACAGTTGCTAGGATTAGACCCGAAACCAGGTGATCTAGCCATGGGCAGGTTGAAGGTTGAGTAACATCAACTGGAGGACCGAACCGACTAATGTTGAAAAATTAGCGGATGACTTGTGGCTAGGGGTGAAAGGCCAATCAAACCTGGAGATAGCTGGTTCTCCCCGAAAGCTATTTAGGTAGCGCCTCGGACGAATACTACTGGGGGTAGAGCACTGTTAAGGCTAGGGGTCATCCCGACTTACCAACCCTTTGCAAACTCCGAATACCAGTAAGTACTATCCGGGAGACACACGGCGGGTGCTAACGTCCGTCGTGGAGAGGGAAACAACCCAGACCGCCAGCTAAGGTCCCAAAGTATAGCTAAGTGGGAAACGATGTGGGAAGGCTCAGACAGCCAGGATGTTGGCTTAGAAGCAGCCATCATTTAAAGAAAGCGTAATAGCTCACTGGTCGAGTCGGCCTGCGCGGAAGATGTAACGGGGCTAAGCTATACACCGAAGCTGCGGCTACATACCTTAGGGTATGTGGGGTAGGGGAGCGTTCTGTAAGCCGTTGAAGGTGGTCTGTAAGGGCTGCTGGAGGTATCAGAAGTGCGAATGCTGACATGAGTAACGATAAAGGGAGTGAAAAACTCCCTCGCCGGAAGACCAAGGGTTCCTGTCCAACGTTAATCGGGGCAGGGTAAGTCGACTCTAAGGCGAGGCCGAAAGGCGTAGTCGATGGGAAACGGGTTAATATTCCCGTACTTCTTACAATTGCGATGGGGGGACGGAGAAGGCTAGGTGGGCCTGGCGACGGTTGTCCAGGTTCAAGTATGTAGGCGGGTGGTTTAGGTAAATCCGGACCGCTATTAACGCTGAGATACGATGTCGAGCTACTACGGTAGTGAAGTCATTGATGCCATGCTTCCAGGAAAAGCCTCTAAGCTTCAGATTGTAAGGAATCGTACCCCAAACCGACACAGGTGGTCGGGTAGAGAATACCAAGGCGCTTGAGAGAACTCGGGTGAAGGAACTAGGCAAAATGGTACCGTAACTTCGGGAGAAGGTACGCTCTTATCAGTGAAGTCCCTTGCGGATGGAGCAGACGAGAGTCGCAGATACCAGGTGGCTGCAACTGTTTATTAAAACACAGCACTGTGCAAAATCGTAAGATGACGTATACGGTGTGACGCCTGCCCGGTGCCGGAAGGTTAATTGATGGGGTTAGACTTCGGTCGAAGCTCTTGATCGAAGCCCCGGTAAACGGCGGCCGTAACTATAACGGTCCTAAGGTAGCGAAATTCCTTGTCGGGTAAGTTCCGACCTGCACGAATGGCGTAATGATGGCCACGCTGTCTCCACCCGAGACTCAGTGAAATTGAAATCGCTGTGAAGATGCAGTGTACCCGCGGCTAGACGGAAAGACCCCGTGAACCTTTACTACAGCTTGGCACTGAACATTGAACCTACATGTGTAGGATAGGTGGGAGACTTTGAAACCGCGTCGCTAGATGTGGTGGAGTCGTCCTTGAAATACCACCCTTGTAGTTTTGATGTTCTAACGTTGGTCCCTGAATCGGGATTACGGACAGTGCCTGGTGGGTAGTTTGACTGGGGCGGTCTCCTCCCAAAGAGTAACGGAGGAGCACGAAGGTGGGCTAAACACGGTTGGACATCGTGTGGTTAGTGCAATGGCATAAGCCCGCTTGACTGCGAGAATGACAATTCGAGCAGGTGCGAAAGCAGGTCATAGTGATCCGGTGGTTCTGAATGGAAGGGCCATCGCTCAACGGATAAAAGGTACCCGGGGATAACAGGCTGATACCGCCCAAGAGTTCATATCGACGGCGGTGTTTGGCACCTCGATGTCGGCTCATCACATCCTGGGGCTGAAGTCGGTCCCAAGGGTATGGCTGTTCGCCATTTAAAGTGGTACGCGAGCTGGGTTTAGAACGTCGTGAGACAGTTCGGTCCCTATCTGCCGTGGGCGTTGGAAAATTGAAGGGGGCTGCTCCTAGTACGAGAGGACCGGAGTGGACGAACCTCTGGTGTTCGGGTTGTCATGCCAATGGCATTGCCCGGTAGCTAAGTTCGGAATCGATAACCGCTGAAAGCATCTAAGCGGGAAGCGAGCCCTGAGATGAGTTTTCCCTGACGCTATAAGCGTCCTTAAGGGTTGTTCAAGACTAGAACGTTGATAGGCAGGGTGTGTAAGTGCTGCGAGGCATTGAGCTAACCTGTACTAATTGCCCGTGAGGCTTAACCATACAACACCCAAGGGGTTTTGTGGACTCAAAGACAGACCTTGAATGAGTTTGAAGAGTTACTTTTAAAAACAGTTTTCCGAATTTTAAAATTTGCTTGGCGACCATAGCATTGTGGACCCACCTGATTCCATGCCGAACTCAGAAGTGAAACACAATAGCGCCGATGGTAGTGTGGGGCTTCCCCATGTGAGAGTAGGACATCGCCAGGCTCCAAATTTATTTTCACTTTTCAAAAGTGAAGACAAAAGTGTTATGAACGACTTGTCAGCGACGACAAGTAGTCCACTGCGGAGTGGTAGTTCAGTTGGTTAGAATACCGGCCTGTCACGCCGGGGGTCGCGGGTTCGAGTCCCGTCCACTCCGCCACTTATTCGATAACCTCGCCTAGTGCGAGGCTTTTTCGAATCTGAAGTAAGATAAATTTTTAGGGGTGTAGCTCCAATTGGCAGAGCAGCGGATTCCAAATCCGCGTGTTGGGAGTTCGAATCTCTCCACCCCTGCCATATTTAAGGCTCTAACAGAAATGCTAGAGCCTTTTTGCTTTTTGGCGTTAAACATGCAATTGACAGAGCAGCAGATTCCGCCAACATCAAAATAGCACGTGCTAGGAGCTCAATTCTCTCTACCCCAACCAGATATAAAACCTCAGCAGAAATGCTGAGGTTTTTTTGTATCTGTCGCTTTTTCAAAGTGGCACGAGTTAAGCCTTAATCCTCTTAAGCTATATGCAGAATCTACAGCGTTTGAGTTGGCAAAACTCTTATATATGCTTCTACAGCTAATATCTTAGTTTCTTGGCGTTGATCTAATGGAGTAAATCTAATTAACACCATGCGACTCTCATCCTTTGAGTAGTCGATAACCGGATAATTAGGCTTTATCCTGTTTTAGCTCTTCTTTTTTGATGTATCACCTGTATTAGCTAGCTTAAGTCGTCGTTACTCTCACCCCTGACTCTAAAATGATTTACTCCTCTCTCATTTCTCACCACTTTCACTTAATTTGAAATTACTGGTTTAGATTGCTAATTGTCATTTAGCCTGTTAACCCTCATATCTATATTTTTATAGTTTTGGGTTCTATCAAAGCGACTTATAGGCATTGAGCTTAGCTGCTTTACAGCTTGTTTAGTTAGTACTCTCGCGCAGTCGATGATTTAGGAATACAGAGACGTCATGATGAATCGAGTTATCTCTTCTTAGCAAACAGAAAATAGAGCACTGTGAGAATTTTGAAGCAAGATAAGACGGGTATGGTGATTTGAGACGAAGGCGATGAATGGATGTAAAAAAAGCCGCTTACGTAAGCGGCCTATGTTCACAAATGGGGCGTGTTAATCTAACTCTTTCTCGGCTTGTTTCGCTTTCTCTATCATAGGAGTAATCGTTGAGCCTTGAACCAGAATAGAGAACACCACAACAGCATAGGTCATTACTAGGATGATCTCTTTTACATCGATGAGCTTATCTTCAATCACCCAGATACCTGATGGTATTGAAAGGGCCATTGCCAATGCTAAGCCGCCGCGTAAGCCACCCCAAGTTAGAATCTTAATTGACCATGGGTTGTAAGTTCTAAAGCGCTTAAAGCCAATGTACGACAAGAAAACACTTAGGTAGCGCGCACTCAATACGAGAGGAACTGCGAATGCCATTAAGATCCAGTCTTCTTGGTGGAACTTGAACAGTAGCATCGACATACCGATTAATAAGAATAGTACGCCATTTAAGAACTCATCTATCAATTCCCAGAAGTGGTCTAGGTGATCTTCACTCTCTTTAGAGAATCCGATAAAGCGCGTCCAGTTACCAATCATAATGCCTGATACCACCATTGCTAATGGGCCTGATACATGAAGCACTTCTGCGAAAGCATAACCAGCTGTCGGGATACCGATGGTTAGCAGTAATTCCATCGAGTGGTCATCGGTGTTGCTGATCAGATAATGGAATATCAAACCTAAAGCAAATCCGTAAACGATGCCGCCAATAGCTTCTTGGACGAACAACATGGTCACGCTGCCTACCGTCGGTGCTTCTGTGCCAAACGCAATGGTGAATAAAGTTACGAAGATGACTAGACCAAAACCATCATTAAATAGAGACTCTCCCTCGATTTGAGTCGAGATTCGTCTTGGAGCGTCGAGCTTCTTTACTATCGCTAACACTGCAATTGGATCGGTTGGAGAGATTAAAGATCCAAAGAGTAAGCAATAAATCGGATCAAATTGAATACCGATGAATTGACAGAATCCATAGAGCACAAAGCCGATAAAGAATGTTGAAAACAGCGTAGCACCAAGTGCGAGTACTGTTATTTCCCACTTCTGGTCTTTTAGGTTAGGTAATTTAATTCCCAAACCGCCAGCAAAAAGCAGGAATCCAAGTATTCCTTTTAGTAGGAAGTCTTCAAAGTTGATACTGGCAACGGTTTCTGAGGCGATGTCAGCCAGTTGGAACCAATTGTTTTGTCCTGCAATGATAATCAATAGAGACAGCATCATTGAGCCAGCAGTGATGGCGATGGTTGTCTGCATTTTACCAATTTTGGTATTCACGAAAGCAATGAGCATTGCCGCTGCGGATAAAAAGCATAAGGTGTAATAGACCGACATTGGAATTCCAACATGTAACAAAGTATGAATATGAATTTTCGTTGTCTCATGCTCAAATAGCAAACATTTTTTTGTCATGAGTCGGTAATCAATTTCCTTTTTTAGACGTCTAGACTCCTTTTTAATGTGTGATAGGATGGAGGAATAATTAAAGGAATGAGGTTGTACCGTGGGAAGTAATGTAAGGCAAAAGATTGACGCTCTGTTGAAGCAACGAATTTTACTGATTGATGGTGGCATGGGCACCATGATTCAGGACTATAAATTGGAAGAGCAAGACTATCGTGGTGAACGCTTTGCTGATTGGCATAGTGACCTAAAAGGTAACAATGACCTTTTAGTGCTGACACAACCTCAGCTTATCAAAGACATCCATTCACAATATTTGGAAGCTGGGGCTGACATCCTCGAAACCAATACCTTTAACGCTACAACCATTGCTATGGCCGACTATGATATGGAAAGCCTTAGTGAAGAAATTAACTTTGCTGCCGCTAAGCTTGCCCGTGAAGCGGCTGATGAGTGGACGGCAAAGACCCCAGAAAAACCTCGATTTGTGGCGGGTGTATTAGGTCCGACTAACCGTACTTGTTCTATCTCTCCAGATGTTAATGATCCGGGTTATCGTAATGTGAGCTTTGATGAGTTGGTTGAAGCTTACTCTGAATCGACTCGCGCGCTTATTAAAGGCGGTTCAGACCTAATTCTTATTGAAACTATCTTCGATACACTAAACGCTAAAGCGTGTGCTTTTGCGGTTGAATCTGTTTTTGAAGAAGTGGGCATAACTTTACCTGTAATGATCTCCGGTACCATTACTGATGCATCAGGTCGTACACTTTCAGGCCAAACAACAGAAGCCTTCTACAACGCCCTTCGTCATGTTAAGCCTATCTCGTTTGGTTTGAACTGTGCATTAGGCCCTGACGAGCTGCGTGAGTATGTCGGTGAGATGTCTCGTATCTCTGAGAGCTTTGTTTCTGCTCACCCTAATGCAGGTTTGCCTAACGCATTTGGTGAGTATGACCTTTCACCCGAAGACATGGCTGAGCATGTTAAAGAGTGGGCTGAAAGTGGTTTCTTGAACTTGATTGGTGGTTGTTGTGGTACCACGCCAGAGCATATTCGCCAAATGTCTGAAGCGGTTGAAGGTGTTACCCCTCGTCAATTGCCAGACCTACCAGTATCGTGTCGTCTATCCGGTTTAGAACCTCTGACCATTGCAAAGGACTCTTTGTTTGTTAACGTTGGTGAACGTACGAACGTGACGGGCTCTGCCCGCTTTAAACGCTTGATCAAAGAAGAGCTTTACGATGAAGCCTTGAGTGTTGCTCGTGAGCAAGTTGAAAATGGCGCTCAGATCATCGATATCAATATGGATGAAGGGATGCTAGACGCTGAAGCGTGCATGGTTAAATTCCTTAATCTATGTGCTTCTGAACCAGAGATTTCAAAAGTACCAGTAATGGTCGACTCTTCAAAATGGGAAGTTATCGAAGCTGGCCTTAAGTGTATTCAGGGTAAAGGTATCGTTAACTCTATCTCTCTGAAAGAAGGCAAAGAGAAATTTGTCGAACAAGCTAAGTTGGTTCGTCGTTATGGTGCAGCCGTCATCGTGATGGCTTTTGATGAAGTTGGTCAGGCTGATACTCGAGAACGCAAAGTAGAGATCTGTACTAATGCCTACAACATTCTTGTTGATGAAGTTGGCTTCCCACCTGAAGACATTATTTTTGACCCTAACATTTTCGCGGTTGCGACTGGCATTGATGAGCATAACAACTATGCGGTCGATTTCATCGAAGCAGTAGGAGATATCAAGCGTGAGCTCCCTCATGCGATGATCTCTGGTGGCGTGTCGAACGTGTCGTTCTCATTCCGTGGCAATAACTACGTTCGTGAGGCAATCCACGCAGTATTCCTATATCACTGTTTTAAAAATGGTATGGATATGGGCATCGTAAACGCCGGTCAGTTGGAAATCTACGATAACGTTCCAGAAGACCTGCGTGATGCTGTTGAAGATGTTGTACTAAACCGTCGTGATGATTCGACGGAGCGTTTGCTTGATATGGCAACTGAGTACCTAGAACGAGCAGTAGGAAAAGTAGAAGATAAGTCCGCTTTAGAATGGCGAACTTGGCCTGTGGAGAAGCGCTTAGAGCACTCTTTGGTTAAAGGTATTACCGACTTTATCGTTGAAGACACTGAAGAAGCTCGTGTTAATGCCTCTCGTCCTATTGAAGTGATTGAAGGTCCTCTAATGGACGGCATGAACGTTGTAGGTGACCTATTTGGTGAAGGTAAGATGTTCTTACCACAGGTAGTTAAGTCTGCACGTGTAATGAAGCAGGCTGTTGCGCACTTAGAACCGTTCATCAACGCGTCTAAAGAAGTGGGTGCGACTAACGGTAAGATTCTGTTAGCTACCGTTAAAGGCGATGTGCACGATATCGGTAAGAATATCGTTGGCGTGGTTTTGCAGTGTAATAACTACGAAATTATCGACTTAGGTGTAATGGTTTCTTGTGAAAAGATTCTTAAGGTCGCTAAAGAAGAGAACGTCGACATTATCGGCTTATCTGGTTTGATCACGCCATCTCTTGATGAAATGGTACACGTGGCCAAAGAGATGGAAAGACAAGGCTTTAAGCTCCCTCTATTGATTGGTGGCGCAACTACCTCTAAAGCGCACACCGCGGTGAAGATTGAGCAAAATTACTCTGAGCCAGTTGTTTATGTAAACAACGCCTCTCGTGCTGTGGGTGTGTGTACCTCACTTCTCTCTGACGAATTGAAACCTGCTTTTGTCGAGAAGTTGGATATCGATTATGATCGTGTTCGTGATCAACATAACCGTAAGAAGCCTCGCACTAAGCCTGTGACACTTGAAAAAGCTCGTGCTAATAAAGTGGCGATCGATTGGGATGCTTATACACCACCGGCACCAGCTAAGCCGGGAGTGCACATATTCAATGACTTCGATGTGGCTACGTTGCGTAATTATATCGATTGGACGCCATTCTTCATGACGTGGTCTTTAGTTGGTAAGTACCCTGCGATTCTTGAGCATGAAGAAGTGGGCGAAGAAGCGCAACGTTTATTCAAAGACGCTAACGATCTGTTAGACCGTGTGGAGAAAGAGAAACTACTTGAAGCTCGCGGTATGTGTGCCATGTTCCCTGCCAACAGTGTCGGTGATGACATTGAAGTGTATACCGATGAATCTCGTACTGAGGTATTGAAGGTTCTGCATAACCTCCGTCAACAAACAGAGAAACCAAAGGGCTTTAACTACTGTTTGTCTGATTACATAGCTCCAAAAGAAAGCGGTAAAGCGGATTGGATTGGTGGTTTTGCGGTAACTGGCGGTATTGGAGAGCGTGAACTCGCAGATGAATATAAAGCGAATGGCGATGATTACAATGCCATCATGATTCAAGCGGTTGCTGATCGATTGGCTGAAGCATTCGCGGAGTACCTGCATAAAGAAGTGAGAAAGGATATTTGGGGTTACTCGCCAGATGAAGACTTATCGAACGATGATTTGATTCGCGAGAAATACCAAGGAATTCGTCCTGCTCCAGGTTACCCTGCTTGCCCAGAGCATACCGAGAAAGGTACGTTGTGGGAGTTAATGGACGTTGAGAAAGCGATTGATATGTCCTTAACGTCGAGCTATGCGATGTGGCCTGGTGCTTCTGTGTCTGGTATGTATTTTTCACACCCAGATGCTCGATACTTTGCTATTGCACAGATTCAACAGGATCAAGTGGATAGCTATGCCGATCGTAAAGGCTGGGGTATGTTGGAAGCTGAGAAGTGGTTAGGTCCAAACATCAATTAGTTTGGTTCTATAGAGAACTTTGATTCGTAAAGTAAAAAGAGAAAGGGTTGCTTATTAGCAACCCTTTTTGTATTTGTGATTTAGTTATCTATCAGTCGGTGATAAATGGACTTTCTACTCAAATAACTCTTGGTGAAGTTTCTGAATCGCTAACTTAGAAACAGACTCATTTAGCAGGAAGCACAGGTTATGAGGGCTTGCGCCGTAACAAATCATACGCAGATTAAAATCTTCTAGAGTTCCGAATACTTGCTTTGCATAGCCTTTGCTTTCACTCATGTTATTACCAATAAGAGCAACAAGGCACAGGTCATGCTCAATATCGACAGAACACAGTTCTTCAAGCTCAATACGCGCTGCTTCTGGTAATTCAGGAGCACCACCTGATGTATCTGTTTGATCCAGCGTAAGTGAAACGCTGATCTCTGATGTGGTGATCAGATCGACGGAGATCTTATGTTTAGCAAGGATCTCGAACACTTTCGCTAAGAAGCCATAAGCATGGAACATATTAGCACTGCGCAGCGTAACCATAGTTTGGTTGCAGCGCAGGGCAAGTGCTCTGAACAGAGGAGAGCTTTCTACTTGCTGGCGAATCCAAGTTCCACCTAGCTCTGGTGCTTTCGATGAACCAACAAAAACAGGGATTTGGTGGCGTAGTGCAGGCACTAGTGTTGATGGGTGCAAGATCTTCGCGCCGAAGTTTGCCATTTCCGATGCTTCACTGAAGCTGATTTCTGGGATAGGAGAAGCTTTAGGTGCAATACGTGGATCGGTAGTATAGATACCCGGAACATCAGTCCAGATCTCTAAGCCAATCGCTTGTACAGATTCTGCAATAAGTGCTGCTGAGTAATCGCTGCCACCACGGCCTAATGTAGTGGTGTTGCTTTCGCTATCAGCACCGATAAAACCTTGAGTAACGACAACTTGTTGTTGGCACAGTGGAATCAGTTTATCTTTTGCTAAAGTGGCAATATCTTCTAGCTGTGGTTCTGCTTTTCCGAAATCATCATTGGTGCGCATCACTTCTCGAATATCAAAGCGAACTGCGGGTGTTCCGCGCTCGCGAATTATTTGAGCTAGGATGTGTGTCGACATCAACTCACCACATGCTACAAGGTGATCAGTCAGCTTAGTACTTGCTTGAAATGATGCTGCTTCTGCTGCGCTCGCAATGTCATCAAGAATGTTATGAACTTCTTTTTCGATGCTGATTGGATCCGCAAGTTGGTCAAGAATAGCATTGTGGATGTCAGCTAACTGCGTCATCAATTCTTGGCGGCGAGCTTTGTCCTGAATTCCATTTGCGAGTTCCACAAGCAAGTTGGTCACGCCAGAACACGCGCTACTTACGACCAGTTTCGTATTTGAGTTGTTTTCAATAATGGCAGCACAACGGCTCATTGCTTCAAAGTTGGCGACACTTGTTCCACCAAACTTAGCGACATTAAAAGAACCAGCTACATTAGATGCACTCACGATATATCTCCCACGACTTCCTAAAATAAAATTACGGTTGGGTAATCCAACGTCCGATGTTTTTCGAAGAGAGTTTTAGAGCAAAAAGAGAGGAATTATTAGAATAGTAACCTCAGAAGCTCTTCACCATATAGAAATGGCGACAGTTGAAGGGATTCAGCCCGCTCAACCGACAATAAAGGTCCTGCATCCTTTTATTATCTCGGCACTGCTCCCCATAAATGTTTTGTATTGGAAATGCGGTTCCACAAAACATCTGCCTGGGCAGTGCTCCTCTTCTGCTAGATAGCCATTTCATTGAACGTGTTTGCGGTAACAATGTCAATCCGTAACTTGAGATAATTGAAAAATAATTTTAACAATTATGTGACAGTGGTTTGACCTCAATACTTATGGCTAATTGCTGAGGTAATCAATTTGCTTTAGGGTGGATTGTTCACAACATTAACGTAAGGGATGTACATGTCTAATTTAACACTCACTGCTGCTATCGATAGCTTTTATCCACCACACCGAACGTTAATGGGACCAGGTCCTTCTGATATCTCACCTCAAGTACTGCAAGCTTTGAGTCGTCCAACCATCGGTCATCTAGATCCACTGTTTATTGCGATGATGGATGAGCTAAAACAGCTTCTTAAATACGCTTTCCAAACGGAAAATGAATTTACGATTGCCGTTTCTGCACCGGGTAGTGCAGGTATGGAAACCTGTTTTGTTAACTTGATTGAACCTGGAGAGAAGGTGATCGTTTGCCGTAACGGTGTTTTCGGTGAACGTATGCGCGAGAATGTTGTTCGCTGCGGTGGTGAAGCGATTCTTGTCGATGACGAGTGGGGCAAGCCTGTTTCTGTCGAGAAAGTAGAAAAAGCATTGGCAGAAAACCCCGATGCTGTTGCTGTCGCGTTTGTGCATGCCGAGACATCAACTGGAGCGCTATCGGATGCTCAAGCTATCTCGGCTATTGCTCGTCAGTTTGATGCCTTAACGATTGTTGATGCAGTAACTTCGTTAGGTGGTGTTCCGTTGTTGGTCGATGAATGGCAGCTTGATGCGGTTTATTCGGGAAGCCAGAAATGTCTATCTTGTGTGCCGGGTTTGTCTCCAGTGACTTTCTCTCAGCGTGCTGTCGAGAAAATGAAGGCGCGTCAATCACCAGTACAAAGTTGGTTCTTAGATCAGAGCTTGGTATTAGGTTATTGGAGTGGCGAAGGTAAGCGTAGCTATCACCATACTGCACCTGTAAACAGTCTTTATGCGCTACATGAGTCTCTTGTGCTGCTGAAAAATGAAGGCTTAGATAATGCTTGGTCTCGCCATCACGCTATGCACCAAGAGTTGAAAGAAGGTGTTGAAGCACTAGGATTGAAGTTTGTAGTTGATGAGGAGAGCCGCTTACCACAACTTAATGCGCTTTATTTCCCTGAAGGGATTGATGAAGCAAAAATCAGAACTCAGCTTTTAGAAGAGTATAACCTTGAGATTGGTGCAGGACTTGGTTCTCTAGCGGGCAAAGCGTGGCGTATCGGCCTAATGGGCTATGGTGCGCGAAAAGAGAATGTCGCGTTGTGCCTAAAAGCGCTAAAAGATGTTTTGAAATAGCTGCAATAAACTGAAATTAAAAAAAAAGCGCACGAGAGATCGTGCGCTTTTTTTTGTTTTCAGCCCTAAACCACCTACTTCAGTAGGTGGTTATCATTCAGTTTGGCTTTGCCTGTAGTTCTACCCATGTTAAATGCTCCCTTGATTTTTAGCGAAGTCAAAGAGGACAAATAACATGAGCAGATATAATCAAGCTTCCCACGTATTTTGAGATGTCAATATCACATAGTGTGGACACCAAAGTATCGATTTAGGATTTTGAAAAACAATGTAGGTAAAGAAGTTTATCGATGTATAAACGTTTACTGTAATCAACTTGGATGTGAAGTCGTTGAATTAAACGTTCAAGTTGACCACGTGCACTTGGTAGTAAAAGTTCCGCCTAAGTTATCGATATCCAAGTTGATGGGCGTATTGAAAGGCAAAATAGCTTTAAAACTCTTTAGTAAATTTCCATATTTAAGGAGAAACAAACTCTGGGGTAACCACTTTTGGCAAAGGGGCTATTTTGTCGATAGCGTAGGGGTTAATGAAGAAATCATTCGACGCTATGTAAGACATCAAGAGAAAAAAGAGCGCGTGGAGCAGCAGCAATTGGCGTTGGACTAAACAAAGGCCCCCTTTTAGGGGGCTCACATAAAGCCACCTTCTTTAGAAGGTGGTAATTTACTTTTTCTAAAGATAAGACGCGGAAGTCATACCTCGTTAGTTGCTAACTACTCTGCCGACGAGACGTTGTTCTCAGCTTGAGATATTTTCTTATACTGAACCTTTGAAAAGTCTCTATTAGGGAATAAAAATTTCGCTTCGCTGCGGATTTGTTCCGCTTTGCTTTCCTCTCCGAGCCCTTGATAAGCAAGAATCAAATTACTGTAGAACGCTGGTCTTGGTTTACTCTTTATGATTTCTAGCGACCAATCGATATAGGGTTGAATAAGGCTAGGGTCGACTTTGTACAAACCAATATTAAGGTAAGTGCTGTATATGTCCCAATCGTAGCGATCTATCCAGACGACTGGGTTAGTCACTTGTTTGAGAATATCTGGGTTTTTAGGTTTAGATAGCTCGAATTTAGTCAGTACATAGTTAGTGTGTAGCGCGCTCAACATATAGAAGCTCACTAAGATCGGTAACACCAAGCTGCTCACTCTAAACAAGGTTTTACTGATTATGCTGAACGGCTGCTGATAGTGACGTGAGGCACGCTGATCCACCCAGTAAATCAGAATGATGAAGGTTATCCAATGAATCGCCGAATGATAAAACGGGTACTCTAGCTGAGAGTGCAAGAGTATCGGTATAAACAGAGCAAGTAATGCTAGACGCGTGCCATTTGCTGAACTTGCTATACGAGACATCACTAACACCGCGGCAATCAAGATACCTATGATTGGTACTATGCCACCTTCAACCCCCCAAAACAGAAACTCATTGTGCGGGTGATCCATAGAAGGAAGCCCCGGATGATAATTTGAGTTCAGTTGATGCTGACGAGCGGTATATAGTGTGTATTCAGATTCGAATTTTCCGTAGCCATAACCGGTAAATGGCTTTTCGATCATCATGTCTAATGCTTGTGGAAAGGTGTAAGCGCGCGGGCTTTCTAAGTTCGCTTTCTTGCTAGCGATACTATCTGTAGCGCTAAGGTTTATTACGGTAAACGCAACCACGATACCGACAGCAACGGATGCACACCAGCCGTAGAAGCGTTTCTTGGTCGAGAATTTGTAAAGGTAAGGCAGAATACATACAAACCCGATGAGCGCTGCCAACCACCCTGTGCGTGATGCGATGATGATCAGTAGTGGCACGGTTAACGTTGGAGTCAGATACAATAAGAAAGATTCGCTGATCTTGTGATTATACTTAGCGGGCTGTCTTGCTAAAAGGTAAGCAGAAAGTACAAAACCAGTTGCTAGGAAGCTAGCCATCACATTGGGTTGCTGGAATATTCCGTAAGGGCGATTAGCCGCGGTGTTGTAACCAAATAGATTACCTGGTTCTAATAAGAAATATTGTACATAACCAAATAGCGCTTGTATGACGACAGCTAATACGATGAACCACAGCATACGTTGTTTGTGTTTATTACTGAATTTGAACTGCTGAAGGACTACGAATAAAGCAAAACCTGCCCATAACCCAAGTAATCGACCTGAAGCCCCTTCCGGCGAAGCATTGCTGTATAGAATCGGCAATGTGAGTATCACGCAGCTGATCAGCAAGCCTATGGTTAACTTGGAATACTTGAGTACTCGATTGGTCGCGAGTTGGTAAAAGCCAATCGCTAAGGTGAAGCTCAGTGCTAACCAAGTAGTAGGGTTAAAGGATAGAGCAAGGCCAGAGCCTCCTAGGTTGGGCATGAAGAAATGCATGGCGAGTAAGAACACAACAGCTAATGAAGCGAGGAATGCTTTGTTGAGTGGTAACTGAGTGATCTGATTTTCTAGCTGGGTACCGCTAGTATGTATTGTTGCCATAAATCCCTAACCTTATAAAAACAGAGCTTGTTCCTTTTGAAACAAGCTCTGTTACTTTAACATTTTTCTGTCTGTTAGCAGGGCGCTATTTTACACCTAGTTCAAATTTAACATAGGCTTAAGGAAGCGAGCGGTATGCGAACCTTCGACCAATGCCACATCTTCAGGTGTACCCTCTGCAACAATCTCACCACCGCCTTGACCACCTTCTGGGCCTAAATCTAAGATCCAGTCGGCTGTTTTTACGACATCTAGATTGTGTTCAATCACGACAACCGTATTGCCGTGATCACGCAGTCGATGCAGTACCGTTAATAGCTGCTGGATATCGTGGAAATGAAGACCTGTTGTTGGCTCATCGAGAATGTATAAGGTTTTACCTGTATCTCGTTTAGACAGCTCGCGAGCCAATTTAACACGTTGTGCTTCGCCGCCAGATAAGGTAGTTGCCGCTTGGCCTAAGCGAATGTAAGAAAGACCCACATCCATAAGCGTTTGCAGTTTACGTGCAATCACTGGAACTGGATTAAAGAACTCACGCGCATCTTCAACAGTCATCTCAAGAACTTCGTCGATGGTTTTACCCTTGTAGCGAACTTCTAGTGTTTCACGGTTGTAGCGCTTACCTTTACATACATCACACGGTACATACACATCCGGTAAGAAGTGCATCTCTACCTTGATAACACCATCGCCCTGACACGCTTCACAGCGCCCGCCACGTACGTTAAAGCTGAATCTTCCCGCTTTGTAACCGCGTGAACGTGACTCTTGTGTGCCAGCAAACAGCTCTCGAATAGGAGTGAAGATACCAGTATAGGTCGCAGGGTTTGATCTTGGTGTGCGACCTATTGGGCTTTGATCAATGTCGATCACTTTGTCGAAATGCTCTAGTCCTTTAATCTTTTTATGTTTTGCCGGTACAGCCGTGGTTGCACCATTAAGTTGAGTGTGAGCAACTTTGAAGAAGGTATCGTTAATTAACGTCGATTTACCTGAACCCGATACGCCCGTAATACAGCTAAATAATCCCACTGGAATAGTTGCCGTCACATTCTTTAGGTTGTTGCCTGTCGCTCCAACGATCTCTACGACTTTCTTCTTGTCGATTGGTGTTCGTTGTTTTGGTACTTCAATTTCTTTCACACCACTCAGATATTGGCCTGTCAAAGAGTTCGGGGTGTCGATGATGTCTTGCATGGTGCCTTCTGCGACTACGTGACCACCGTGAACACCAGCGCCAGGGCCAATATCGATGACATGGTCTGCACAGCGAATGGCATCTTCATCATGCTCTACTACAAGTACAGTATTACCCAAGTCTCTTAAGTGGATTAAGGTTTGTAGTAGGCGCTCATTATCACGCTGGTGGAGGCCAATTGACGGCTCATCCAATACATACATAACACCCACTAAGCCAGCACCGATCTGACTTGCTAGACGAATTCGTTGTGCCTCACCACCAGACAGAGTTTCAGCACTGCGTGATAGGTTAAGGTAGTTCAAACCAACGTTAACCAAGAAATGTAGGCGGTCATTGATCTCTTTCATCACTTTATCAGCGATCTGCCCACGTTGACCGTCTAGCTTCAACTCTTGGAAAAATTGCAGTGCGTCAGCAATGCTGAGTTCAACGATTTCAGGCAGTGTTGTATCACCAATGAAGACATTGCGAGCCTCTAATCTCAGGCGAGTACCGTCACAACTAGAACATGATTTCGTTGAGATGTATTTGGCAAGATCTTCTCGAACTGAGCTTGATTCAGTATCACGGTAGCGACGCTCGAGCGTATTTAAAATACCTTCAAACGGGTGACGTTTTACGCGGATATCGCCACGATCATTGATGTATTTGAATTCAACCTCAGTACGGCCAGAACCTTTGAGAATGATCTCTTGAGTCTTCTTCGGCAGAGAATTAAACGGCGCAAACAGATCGAAACCATAATGCTCTGACAGTGATGTTAGCATCTGGAAATAGTAGTAGTTCTTTTGATCCCAGCCTTTAATCGCACCTTCAGCGATGCTTAGGTTTTCATCCAAGATTACTCTACTCGGGTCAAAGTATTGCTGAACACCAAGTCCATCACACGTGCCACATGCGCCTGCTGGGTTATTGAATGAGAACAAGCGAGGCTCAAGCTCTTGCATGCTGTAACCGCACTTTGGACAAGCGAAATTTGCTGAGAATACGATCTCTTCTTGGTCTGTTTCGTCCATCCAACCGACGACTGCAATACCGCCAGATAGCTCCAGTGTTGTTTCAAACGATTCAGCGAGTCGTTGCTGTAGATCAGGGCGAACTTTAAATCGGTCAACTACTACTTCAATGGTGTGTTTCTTGTGCAGTTCAAGTGTTGGTGGATCGGATAAATCGCAGGTTTCACCATCAATACGCGCTCGAATAAAGCCTTGAGCCGCTAAGTTTTCGAGTGTCTTTACGTGTTCGCCTTTACGCTCTTTAACGATCGGCGCAAGTAGCATCATTTTTGAGCCTGCAGGTAACTCAAGTACCTTGTCCACCATTTGGCTGATTGTTTGCGCAGCTAGGGGGATGTTGTGATCTGGACAGCGAGGTTCACCCACTCGAGCGTAAAGTAGTCTCAGGTAATCATAGACTTCGGTAATGGTACCTACGGTTGAGCGAGGGTTATGAGACGTCGATTTTTGCTCTATCGAGATAGCCGGAGATAAACCTTCGATGTGGTCTACATCGGGTTTTTCCATAAGAGATAGAAATTGGCGAGCGTAGGCAGACAAAGACTCAACATAGCGACGTTGTCCTTCTGCGTAGAGAGTATCAAACGCAAGTGACGACTTCCCTGAACCGGATAGCCCAGTGATAACCGTGAGCTTATCACGGGGAATCGTTAGGTTAACGTCTTTGAGGTTATGCGTACGAGCGCCTCTAATTTCTATTTTATCCATCTCAACAGACCATGTAATTTTAAGTGGCTAAAGTATTACATAGAGTGAGATTTGTGCAAAGTTTTACTGGATAAAAAAACAGTAAATAAAAAAGGGCGACTCAAAGAGCCACCCTTTTAAAACTCGAAACGTTACTTCTTATAGAACCGTTATGCTTCTTTTTGCGTTGAATGTTTGCCTAGCTCAACTTGTTTTTGGTCTTTCTTGTATAGGTTTTCAAAGCAGTAGTTTGTTGCTTCGATGTAGCCTTCAACACTACCACAGTCAAAACGTTGGCCTTTAAATTTGTAAGCCAATACACAGCCCGCTTTTGCTTGTTTAAGCAATGCATCGGTAATTTGGATCTCGCCACCTTTACCCGGTTCAGTCTGTTCGATCAGCTCGAAGATATCTGGAGTCAGAATATAGCGGCCAATAATCGCTAGGTTGCTTGGTGCTGTACCTTGTTCTGGTTTCTCTACCATGTCATCGACACGGAAAAGATCGTCTTTGATCATCTCGCCAGAGATAACACCGTATTTATGTGTCTCTTCTTCTGGTACTTCTTGTACTGCAACGATAGAGCAGCGGAACTGCTTGTATAGTGCAACCATTTGAGCCAGCACGCCTTGCTGCTCGTTCACACAAAGGTCATCGGCAAGCACAACTGCGAATGGTTCATCACCTACAAGCTCACGGCCTGTCAAGATCGCGTGACCTAAACCTTTCATCTCGCGTTGGCGAATGTAAGTGAAGTTTGCTGCTTCAATCGTTTCACGGATATTAACGAGAAGGTCTTCTTTATTGGTACCGCTGATCTGGTGCTCAAGCTCGTAGTTCTTATCGAAGTGATCCATGATTGAGTGCTTACCGCGGCCAGTAACAATACACATTCCGTCCATACCAGCTTCGATTGCTTCTTCTACGCCGTATTCGATCAGCGGCTTGTTCACAACTGGCATCATTTCTTTCGGCATTGACTTAGTTGCTGGTAAAAAACGTGTACCGTAGCCAGCTGCCGGGAAAAGGCACTTTTTGATCATGGTAAGACCCTTTATCTATAATAATTATTGATTCAACCCGAGTGGTTGATATTTCTGAGGGCAACTCTAGCATAAGTTATGTCGAAAATTCAGCAACAATACCTATGGTTTATTAGAGCTTCCCTCAAAATTATCGCCAGTTTAAGAGGCGGATCAATTATGCAAGTAGGTTCTGGTTAGCCCAGGCGATGGCTTGAACTCTATTTTTAACTGCTAACTTACGGAATATTTGATAGAGATGGGATTTGACCGTGAACTCACTAATAAACAAGTCATCGGCAATTTGTGTGTTAGATGAGCCGGATTGAAGGCAACGAATAACCTGAATCTCTCGAATGGTTAAGTCGACATTGGTTGGTGTTGTGTTGGTATTGACCATATTACGGTAGTAAAACAGCAGTTGATTGGTTACTTTTCTTGGCAGCCAGTTATCACCATCAATCACTTCTTGAAGGCCATGAGCAATCTTGTCCTTATTATCTGTATTATAAAAGAGACCTTTCAGCACACCATAAGTAAGAAGCTCCGAAGTTGGCAGTTGCTGTGGAACATTGAATAAGATGATCTCATGGTTTTTCCACATCACGGTCAGGTTGGGACAGGTAATAAATAGTTGTGGTACCTCCTTATAGTCGACAAGCAGGATGCGGTTACTCTGCTTTCTGTCGACTAACATTAAGTCGTCCGGAGTCATTTTGTAGAGAATGATGGATAAGTGTTTTTCTATCTCTTTTACATGTAGGTAAGTGTTACTCGGATCGATGCACAGAAAATGCAAAGTGCGAGCGTATCGAGATTTTCTCATTAAAACGTCCTGTCTAAGTTGAATTAGATTTCACGTTGTCATGCACGCTTTGGCTTCTCTAGTGCAATAGTAGTGACTTGCGTTGAATATCAATCCCCAAAGTAAATGAGTGGTTTGTAAGTGGAGAAAAAAGCAACATCGCTCTGAATATCATGATTTGTTACGTTTTTATTCTTTGTAGTGAGGAGAGAATAGGAATGCGATTTATCACTGTAGAAAAGCATGCTATTCTTGTGCGCTAAAATTTTCTGAGACTATGAATTTAGACGGAGCAAATCATGGCTAGCCGTGGAGTTAACAAAGTTATATTAGTGGGTAACCTAGGTAATGACCCAGAAATTCGTTACATGCCTAATGGCGGCGCGGTAGCGAACATTACCATTGCAACGTCAGAGTCATGGCGTGATAAAGCAACTGGCGAACAGCGTGAAAAAACAGAATGGCATCGTGTTGCTCTGTTTGGCAAGCTAGCTGAAGTTGCTGGTGAGTACCTACGTAAAGGTTCTCAAGTTTACATTGAAGGCCAACTTCAAACTCGTAAATGGCAAGATCAAAGCGGTCAAGATCGCTACACAACTGAAGTGGTTGTTCAAGGCTTCAACGGTGTAATGCAAATGCTTGGCGGCCGTGCTCAAGGCGGTGCTCCTGCTCAAGGTGGCATGGGTAACAACCAACAGCAAGGTGGTTGGGGTCAACCGCAACAGCCACAACAGCAGCAACAATACAGTGCTCCTGCTCAACAACAGAAAGCACCTCAACAACAAGCTCCTCAGCAGGCTCAACCTCAATATAATGAGCCACCGATGGATTTTGATGATGACATCCCATTCTAGTCCCTGTTTTTAATATATTATAAAGACAGTAATAAATTGGAAAAAGCCGCGTTCATCGCGGCTTTTTGTTACCTAGAATTCTTAACGCTTTATTTACAACGTCAATTTATAGTATAAGTAGCAATACGGTATAATGTGAGTTGAAAAGGATTTCGTTATTCATGAGATATACCCCCACGCTAAAATTGAGCACCCGACTGGTCGCATTTGTCACGGTGATAGTTATCAGTGCGATGTTCATTCTTTTTATAGGTGGCACCCTTTCGTTTAAGCGTATCGGACAGGAATATTTAGACCATTATTTGGTGGGAATAGTCGACGTTGTAGATAAAGAGATGGAAGATCCAGATGCTGCGTACTCAATGCAGCGTTGGATGCCTAAGATGTTGCAGGCTAGCAATATCGTTGAGATGAAACTCTCAAATAAGACGGGTATTGTTTACCGCTTCAAAGATACTTCTCCACAAATTGATCCTAATCGCCTCTATGAGAAAAGCTTCACGCTAGAGCGTAATGAAGGTTACCAAATCGAATTCAAAGCATTGCCTCCTTATATTGGTTACAACTACTCAATAGAAGCGATGTGGTCGATTACTTTAGCGGTTGCTTTGATCATTTTCTGTTTGGCTCGTGGGGTTCGATGGTTGAAAGAGCAGTTAATGGGCTCTGAAATGTTGGAAGAGCGCGGAAGGATGATCCTTGCTGGGCAAGTTGAAGCACATGCCAAAGGCGATGAGCGAGAGTGGCCCTTTACGGCAAGTGAAGCTCTTGATGTGTTAATTGAAGAGTTGAAAGATGCACGCCAAGAGCGTAGCCGTTTCGATACCTTCATTCGTACTCATACTTTCTTAGATAAACTTACTGGCACTGCCAACCGAGTGCTATTCGATAACAAGCTTGAATCGGCACTGCATGAAAGTGGTGCTCGTGGTGGTGTGTTGTTAATACGTATCGATGAGTGGGAACAAGTTCGTGATACAAATGACAAGCAAGTGACCGACGGCTTTATTATTGAGGTTGGTGAAGTCTTATCGAATATTGTTCAGCGCTACCCTGATGTTATTTTCTCTCGTTATTACGAAGCGGACTTTGCGGTATTTATCCCGCATCAGGGAGCAAAAGATATTGCGACGTTGGCGGCTCAATGTTTAAGGCAGTTAGATAAGCTAACTCCTCCGGAGCCATTAGAGTCGGATAATTGGTGTCATATCGGCGTGACCATGTATACCGAGGGTGAGCGTCATAGTCAGATTATGGATGAAACGGAAACCGCACTAAAGAGTGCTCAGTTGGAACGCATTAACAACTGGAGCCGTTACCCTAAACAGAATAAAAATGAGCTTGATAGAGGCAGCGTTCGTTGGAGAACATTACTCGATAAAGCCCTGCTTCCTGAAAATTTGGTAATCTTTGCTCAGCGGTGTTACCTTATGCCGGAATCTGGTCAAGCTAATGAATTACATAGAGAAATATTCACTAGGATTCAGGATCCTGACAAGGGTTTATTGAAATCGTCTCGATTTATGCCTGCGGTAGAGCAAGTGGGTTATCAAGCTCAAATGGATCAATCCGTGTTGAAGGTTTTGTTGAAATCTTTGAAAGAATCAACTCAATCGATTAACTACTCGGTGAACCTGAATGTCACTCCGTTTGCGAGTAAACAGCATTTTAAGTGGTTTAGGAGTGAGTTATTACAGCTCTCAGCTCAGCATCGCTCTCAGCTTGCTTTTGAATTTCCTGAAGGCCACCTTATTGCTCATCTTGATTATATGAGACCGGTGGCAAAGATGCTGCGAGGATTAGGGTGTAAAGTCATTGTTGGCCAAGCTGGGCGAACCATTGTTAGCACACACTATATAAAGGATTTGAAGGTTAATTACATTAAGCTTCATCGGAGCTTAATTAAGAAAATCGATCAAAGGCATGAGAACCAGCTGTTTGTCCGAAGTTTAATTGGGGCATGTGGTGACTCTCCAACTCAAGTTATCGCGGTTGGGGTTGAGACAAAACAAGAAAAGAATACCTTGATAGAGTTAGGCATTAACGGCTATCAAGGGAGATATTTCGACGAAGAGCAACAAATTATTCCTTTGCCTCAACAAGGTGAAAAGACAGTGAAAACTGAATCTGTTGTTAAAGTTGGTCGAAGAAATCGATGGCGTAAGAGTAGTAGTTAAGCATGAATTTTAAAGCGATTTTAGACAAGATAAAGCCAACGAATAATAAAGGCAGCTCGCAAGTTGTCATGTTGGGCAATGATGCTGTTTATATTTCATCGACAGAGCAAGAATCTCAAGTCACTCATATCCCTGTAGTAAACGGAGACTGGGAAAGTGCACTAAAAAAATCGCTTAACAGTGAGGCTTTTACCAGCAGTAGTCTCCAATTGATAGTCTACGCTAACTATTACCAAACTTACCAAATTGATAAACCGGACATTCCAGAGAGTGAGTGGTCGGTTGCCTTGCCTTTTTTATTGAAAGATCTTGTCGCTGAAAGAGTGACTGAGATTACAGCAAGTGCGGTAGCACTGCCGACATCAAACAAACTGCAAGTGTATGTTTTACCTAAAAAGCTGTTAGATAAGCTTTTAAACATTACTAACTCAGCGCAAGTAGAGCTTAAAGGTGTTGCTCCTGAAGATGAAATCTGGGGCTATAGTGCCGGCGAACTCTCTAATTTCATACTTTTACAACGCAGCTCAAATTCACACTTTAAGTTGGGGGCGTTTGTTGAGAATACCGTCTGCTTCCAAAGAACGATTCGCAGTGTGGTTCCACCTTTAACGGGTGTTGCATCCAGCGCACTGCAGCTAGATGGTCTTGCTTTAGAACTCCAGCGTTCGATTGACTACCTTTCTTCTCAAATTAAAGGCACTCAACTTCATCAGCTAAAAATCTGTTGTGATGAAGAGGATGAGGCAGAACTACAAAGTGCGTTAAATAATACACTGAGCTCAACGGTTTCTTTACTGGTTGAAGGTGAGCGCGAAAACTCTGAAAGCTTGTTAGTTAAGCTCTGTGCTGAAAAAGATGCGTTTAACGTCAATCTTTACCCAGAACACCTCAAGCCGAAAAAAGAATATTTCACATTAACTAATGTGGTCGCGAGTTGGGGACTTGCCTGTGCCTTGCTTCTTGGTGGTTACTTTGTGATGCAATACCAAATATCGAATTTGGACGAAGAATTAACAGCTTTGCAACATGACTCCAATCAAGTTAACAAGCAAGTTAACCAGTTGAAGAGTAAGTTAACTGAGCATAAACCGTCTCCGGAGAAAGTCGCCGCTGTTGCTCGTCTCAAACGTGAGACTCAAGCAAAAAAAGAGGCATTGAAGGCCGTTGGGCAATACGACGAATCCCAGCAAGTCGGGTATTCTGGCGTCATGAATTCCCTAGCTACATTAGGCCGAAATGACATCTCTCTTTCGCACATCTATATGACTCACGATACTTTAGATCTTAGTGGTTTAGCTCGTAACGCTAATGTCGTTCCAAACTGGATTGGTCAGTTTAAAAATGAACTTAATTTGGTTGGCCGTACTTTTGAAAAACTCAAAATAGGTCGCAATGATCAAGATGTGGTGACGTTCGAGTTAAGTACTCGCAGGGAGAGTAAATAATGCAGCAGTGGAACCAGCTGAGTGATAAGTTTCTTGCATTAAGCCAAAGAGAAAAATGGCTACTTTTCGTGTGTGGCTTTGTCGGTTTATCGATGCTTGTATTCACCTTATTAGTTGAACCTGCATACCTCGACTTACAAGCGAAAAACGCTAAGTCGATGAGCCTGACCCAGTCAAATCAAAGACAACAAGGTGAGCTACTTGTTCTTCAAGCAAAGCTGAACAAAGACCCAGACAAAGAAATTAATCTTGAGTACAAAAAGCTATTAGTAGAAAGCCAAGATCTTTCGCTTCAGCTGTCAGAGATTGTCGATGGACTGATTACGCCTTCTCAAATGTCACAGTTATTGGAAAGTGTTCTCAATGCTGGCCATGGACTTAAGCTGGAATCTTTGGAATCACTAAAACCAGAAGCAATTTCAAATAACAAAGAGACTAGCGAGTACTCAGGCTATTTTCTTCACCCTGTGAGAATGGAACTCACAGGCAGCTATTTTGATATTTCAGCTTATCTTCAGGCCCTTGAGTCTCTTCCTGTGAGTTATTACTGGCGCACATTTGAGTATTCAGTAGAAGAATATCCTAAAGCTCGACTTGTGTTCGAGGTTTATACACTTGGTACCAGACAGGAGTTTATCGGTGGCTAGAACTCTATTGTTGTCCTTGCTGTTTAGTAGTTCTCTAGTGTGGGCTGAGCAAGATCCAACGGCGCCATTAGGTTGGCTTTCACCTCAACAAAAAATAGCGCCAGCTAAAAAGGCGCCAGTTCAATATCGCTTACCGTCTCTAGAGAGCATTGTTTGCAAGGGGGATACACCTTGTTATGCGATTATGAATGGTCAGATTCTCGGTCAAGGGGAAACGATCAGAGGGTACCGAGTTAAGAACATAGATCCAGAATACGTCACTCTGCAGAGAAGCTCTAAGCAGTGGAAATTAGAGATGTTCTCTTTAGATGTTAAGAATAATTAAGGTTAGAGTGAAGACATGCGTAAACTTGTAGTCGCAATCCTAGTGTCATCTTTAGTCGGCTGTTCGATGGGGCATCGCGATCCCGTTGAGATAAAAGAGTCTTTAAATGAATCAATCAATGAAGCTAACAGTAAAGCGCTTCATGAGCTTCCTTCATCCGTACAGGATGATCTTATGCCTCAACTTGATTCGGACTCTGTATCGCCAGGAATGGAAACGGTTAAGCGTTTTCGAATTCAGGCTAAAGGTGTTGAAGCGAGAACCTTCTTTGCAAGCTTAGTGAAAGGCACAGAGTACAGCGCCGCTATTCACCCTAGCGTGTCTGGAAACCTTACGCTTAACCTAACCGATGTAACACTAGATGAAGTGCTGGCTGTTGCTCAAGATATGTATGGTTACGATATCGAAAAGCGTGGCAAGGTGATTCAAGTTTACCCAGCAGGCCTTCGCACAGTGACAATCCCTGTCGATTACCTACAAGTTAAGCGTTCTGGCCGCTCATTGACGACGATCACAACAGGAACGATCTCCAATTCGGACAACAACTCGTCGAGCTCTTCAAGTTCCGACTCTAACTCGTCGAATTCATCAAACTCTTCTAACACATCAAACTCGACATCGAATGGTGGTACAGAGATTGAAACCACATCTGAAAGTGATTTTTGGCCACAGCTTGAAGCGGCGGTTGCTCACTTGATTGGTTCTGGTGATGGGCAAAGTGTCGTGGTTACCCCGCAAGCGAGTGTGATTACCGTACGCGCTTACCCTGATGAAATCCGCGAGGTTCGTGAGTTCCTAGGTATTTCTCAGAAACGTCTGCAACGCCAAGTTATCTTGGAAGCCAAAATCATGGAAGTCACCCTGAGTGATGGTTACCAGCAAGGTATTAGCTGGTCGAATTTATCTAAGTCGATTGGTAGTGGTGGCGTTGTTATTGACCGACCAGGTGGAACATTGCCTCCATTAGATGCAATCAGCTCTTTGTTAGGTGGACAAACCAACGTAACGATTTCAGACGGTAGCTTTGAAGCGGTATTAAGCTTTATGGATACTCAAGGTGATCTCAATGTTCTCTCTAGCCCACGCGTAACGGCTGCAAACAACCAGAAAGCGGTTATTAAAGTGGGTACAGACGAATACTACGTGACGGATTTATCAAGCTCGGTCGGCAGCGGTGACAATGCTAATGTTGCTCCTGAGGTTGAGTTGACGCCGTTCTTCTCTGGTATCTCGTTAGATGTAACACCTCAAATAGACGATAAAGGCAGCGTATTCTTACATGTTCATCCTGCCGTTATTGAGGTAGAGGAAGAAGTGAAAGAGCTCAACCTAGGTTCAACAACGGGGTTAGTACAACTTCCTTTGGCGAAAAGCTCTATTCGTGAATCGGACTCAGTGATTCGAGCTCGAGACGGTGACGTGGTTGTTATTGGTGGTTTGATGAAATCCAACACCAGTGACGTGACGTCTAAAGTTCCGTTCCTCGGTGACATCCCTGCATTAGGTCATTTATTCCGTAATACCAATCAGTTGACTCAAAAAACTGAGCTCGTGATCTTGCTTAAACCAACGATCGTGGGTGTGAATACTTGGCAAAATGAGTTGGAGCGTTCTCGTGATCTTCTTCAAGAGTGGTTCCCTGATGAAGAGTAAATGCTTACTTTCTCAATATAGAGTGGCAGTGTCTCACTAAGCTAGGTCGTCGTATGTATCAAGCTCACTTTGGTTTTGAACAACTGCCATTTACGTTAACGCCGAATACTGATTTCTTTTATGGTTTGGCGCCTCATTTTGAGGCGATTCAAACGGTCATCTCCGCGTTAGAGATGGGAGAGGGTGTAATCAAAGTTACTGGTGAGGTGGGCACGGGAAAAACCATGGTTTGTCGAATGCTGGTTAATCACTTAAAGGATTGTACGGCGTTAATTTATTTGCCCAATCCAGTATTGTCTGGAACTGACTTACGTCACGCTGTCGCTAAAGAACTTGATTTGACCATCTATAATGAAGCCACTTTAGTCGATAACATTCAGCATAAGTTGATTGATTTACACAACTCAGGCTTGAGAGTGGTCGCTATACTAGATGAGGCGCAAGCTCTATCCGATGAGGCTCTTGAAACCTTAAGGCTGTTCGGCAACCTTGAAACAGAAGATAAGAAATTGCTTCAAATAGTATTATTTGGGCAGCCTGAATTGGACGCTCGATTAGAGGCTTACCACTTAAGACAATTTCGTCAAAGAATCACATTCAGTTCGACACTGAGGTCGCTGACGCTCGATGAGACGGTAGCTTACATTGATAATCGAATTACTAAGTCTGGTGGCAATCCTGAATTGTTCAGTTTGAATCAAAAAAAGGCGATTTTTCGTTCTTCAGTGGGTATTCCAAGGTTGATAAACCAGTTGTGTCATAAGGCTCTTTTGCTCTCGTTCAGTGAAGATAAGAAAAGTATCGACAATCAGCATCTGTTCTCCGCCATGCACGAAACTTACGATGTGTGTAAGCCTAAATTTAAAACGCCAATACTGTGGGGTTGGAATTAATTATGAGTGTCATTAATAACGCCTTGTCTGAATTGGCAAAGAAAAAATCAGCGACTTCAATAGAAGCTGCCGTTGTGCCGAAAGTAAAAACACGCTCTCCTTTCGTTTGGGTTGCTGCGGGTTTTACTCTCAGTTTAGCTATGGGCGGTTGGGCGATTTCACAAGGCCCTGCTGTCGATAGCTCAATATCAACTCGTGACGTTCAGGTTGCTGTGGTTGATAACGCTGAAGATGAGCCCAAAACAATAGTTACTCGACTTGTATCGTCACCAACTAAGAAGTTAGTGACGATAGATTCTGCGAACCTTTCAGCTGACAACGCGACGATCGTTAAAAGCACTCAAACTCAGTCTGCTAAGTCCGATTCAGTTGTTGCATCGACTCAGGTAGTGACAAAGCCTCAAGCAACCTCTAAATCTCAAAACGTGCCTAAAGCTGAAGTCGAACAACCAATCTATGTTGCTAGTGTGGCTAAAGAAGATTCTAAGCCACTCCCTAATGATTCCAAAGCGTCTGGTGATTCAGAAAATAGTGGAATAATGATCGAGCAGGTGGAGTTAACGTCTGAACAACTCTCTATTAATGCCCAAGGTCGAGCTCAGAAGGCTCTTGATGCGAACGATCTTGCTGGTGCGTTGAAAGGATATAACGAAGCGCTTCGCTATGCCCCGAGGAATGAAGATGTTCGTCAGAAGCTCGCGATTCTCTATTTTGGTAAAGGTGATACGCGTAAAGCTTACGAGCTTTATCAGTCTGGCATCAAACTCAACAACAACAGCGAAAAGCTGCGTTTAGGTTTATCAAAGCTACTGGTTAAAGCGGATCAATCTGAAGCAGCTTTGAGTCCCTTAATACATTTACCACCGAACCCAACTCAGGACTATTTAGCGATGCGTGCCGCGCTGAGCCAAAAGTCTCAACAAGAAGAGATAGCGTTAGAGAGTTATCAAAAACTGGTTGAGATTGATTCGGATAATGCTCGCTGGTGGCTAGGTTTGGCTATCCAACAAGAGCGACAGCTCGATTTTACGGCAGCAAAACAATCTTACCAAGGTGCGCTAGTCAGAGTTGGCATCTCATCTCAATCGCAAAGCTTTGTACGAGACCGATTAAAAATAATCAATGCGTTAGAGGAGAGTAGCGATGCAAATTAGATTAAGAAAAAGGCTTGGTGATTTGCTCGTTGAAGAGGGCATTATTACCGAGGCTCAAGTTGAACAAGCACTTGCCTCTCAAAAGAGCACTGGTCGTAAGCTAGGTGATGCACTGATTGAACTTGGCTTCCTGTCGGAACAACAGATGCTGAGCTTCTTATCTCAGCAGTTAGCGATTCCTCTTATCGATTTAAGCCGCGCTGTTGTCGATGTCGAAGCGGTTCAGCTTTTGCCTGAAGTACACGCTCGTCGTCTTCGTGCTTTGGTTATCGGGCGCCAAGGCGATACTTTGCGTGTTGCTATGAGTGATCCGGCCGATCTGTTTGCACAAGAATCTTTGCTTGGCCAGTTAGGCGATTACGCTCTCGAATTCGTTGTGGCTCCAGAAAGACAATTGGTTGATGGTTTTGACCGTTATTACCGCAGAACCAAAGAGATCGCCTCATTTGCAGAGCAGCTTCACGCCGAACACCAAGTTAATGAAGCTTTCGATTTTGATATTGCCGAAGAAGACAGCGACGAAGTTACGGTTGTGAAGCTGATTAACTCACTGTTTGAAGATGCGATTCAAGTTGGCGCTTCTGATATTCACATCGAGCCAGACTCAAATGTACTGCGCCTTCGTCAACGTATTGATGGTGTGTTGCATGAAACCTTGTTAAATGAAGTCAATATCGCGTCTGCTCTGGTACTGCGCTTAAAGCTGATGGCAAACCTAGATATCTCAGAGAAACGTCTTCCTCAAGATGGTCGTTTCAATATCCGAGCGAAAGGCCAATCGGTCGATATCCGTATGTCGACTATGCCGGTACAGCACGGCGAGTCTGTGGTGATGCGTCTGCTTAACCAATCTGCTGGCTTACGTAAATTGGAGTCGTCGGGTATCCCGAGCGATCTTCTGGTTCGTCTTCGTCAGCAGTTACGTCGTCCGCACGGAATGATCTTGGTTACTGGCCCTACTGGTTCGGGTAAAACGACCACCTTATACGGTGCGTTAAGTGAATTGAACGAACCGGGTAAAAAGATCATTACTGCGGAAGATCCGGTGGAATACCGTCTTCCTCGTGTGAACCAAGTTCAGGTGAACCCTAAGATTAATCTTGATTTCTCTACGATCTTAAGAACCTTCCTACGTCAGGATCCCGATATCATTCTTATTGGTGAGATGCGTGACCACGAAACCGTAGAAATAGGCCTCAGAGCGGCACTGACGGGTCACTTAGTGTTAAGTACGTTGCATACCAATGATGCTGTAGACAGTGCATTACGTATGATGGATATGGGTGCTCCGGGCTATCTGGTGGCAAGTGCCGTTCGAGCTGTAGTTGCTCAGCGATTGGTTCGTAAAGTGTGTAACGACTGTAAGGTTGAAGATGAGCTAGATGAACCTCGCAAGCAATGGTTGAGCGTTCGCTTCCCAAATCAGGTAGGCGTGCCATTTATGAAAGGGCGTGGCTGCCAGAACTGTAACCTAACGGGTTATCGTGGGCGTATTGGTGTCTTCGAGATGTTGGAGCTAGAGCAAAACATGATGGATGCGCTTAGAGCCAATGATGCCGTTGGTTTTGCTCAAACGGCGAGACAGTCTGAAAACTACAAACCGCTCTTAGCTTCTGCGATGGAATTGGCTTTACAAGGTGTCGTGAGTCTCGACGAGATAATGCACCTTGGTGAAGGCGATGCGTCCGGTGCAACCGACCCAATTTATCTGTAGGGGTAGAGTGATATGCCAACTTATCGTTATGTAGGTCGCAGTTCGGATGGCAGTCAAGTTACTGGCCAAGTGGATGCGAATAACGAAGATCTCGCTGCTGAAAGCTTGATGAGTAAAGGGATCATCCCAACCTCGATCAAGCTGGGGAAAAGTGGCGGCTCTGTATTGGATATGGACGTATCTAGTCTGTTTACACCTAATGTTCCTCTTGAGGTGTTGGTTCTGTTTTGTCGACAGTTATACAGTCTAACTAAAGCGGGCGTGCCACTATTAAGGTCGATGAAAGGCCTCACTCAAAACTGTGAAAATAAGCAATTGAAGGCTGCTCTCGAAGAAGTGGTTGCTGAGCTTACTAATGGTCGAGGGTTAGCGGCATCAATGCAGATGCACCCTAAGGTATTCAGTCCATTGTTTGTATCGATGATCGGTGTTGGTGAAAATACGGGTCGTTTAGATCAGGCTCTGCTTCAGTTGGCTGGATACTATGAGCAGGAAGTTGAGACTCGTAAGCGAATCAAGACCGCGATGCGTTACCCAACCTTCGTGATCAGCTTTATTTTGATTGCGATGTTCATTCTTAACATCAAGGTTATTCCACAGTTCTCGAGCATGTTCGCACGTTTCGGTGTCGACCTGCCGCTGCCTACTCGTATCTTGATTGGTATGTCGGAGTTCTTTGTTAATTACTGGGGCTTAATGCTTGGAGTGATCTTTGGTCTTATCTTTGCTTTTAAAGCCTGGGTTAAGACAGACAAAGGATTAGAGAAGTGGGACAGATTACGTTTGAAGATGCCAGTGATCGGTGGCGTTGTAAATCGAGCGCTATTGTCACGTTTTTCTCGTACCTTTGCTTTGATGCTAAAGGCGGGCGTACCACTAAACCAATCGTTAGCATTATCGGCTGAGGCTTTGGATAACCGTTTTCTAGAGCTTCGAGTTCAAGCCATGAAATCGGCGATAGAGGCGGGTAGTACGGTGTCATCAACAGCGATCAACAGCGAAATTTTCACGCCACTAGTGATACAAATGATTTCCGTCGGTGAAGAGACCGGTCGTATTGATGAGTTGCTGCTTGAAGTCGCTGATTTTTATGATCGAGAAGTCGATTACGATTTGAAGACTTTAACCGCCAGAATTGAACCAATCTTGTTGACCATAGTTGCGGGTATGGTGCTGATTTTAGCTCTGGGTATTTTCTTACCGATGTGGGGAATGCTCGATGCAATCAAAGGCTGAGGAATGCTAAATAACCTACAGCGCTCACGTTTTGTTATTTGGAGTGTGGTTATCCTTTTTCTTGTCATTGGATTACTTTCTGCATGGGAAACGGTAGAAGAAGAAGCGACTAATACGGCATTTATCGTAGCGAGCAAACGAATTCTTGAGCAAGCAAACCTGTTCAAACAACAGTATTTGTTAAAGGGGGCTCAGCGAGAGGATGACTCGGAACCACCAAAAGTTTACAGCCGAACAGGGTGGATAATGCCAATTCAAGGCTCTGAACGAGACTGCAATTATTGGCTGGGTCAATTATATCCCCAAGGGCGCATTTTAGGGCTAAGCTCTCCAAGAGTTGAAGATAAAAGTGATAGCATACACTTTCACTGTACTTATCATTATACTTATAAATATCAGATAGATATATTACTTGAAAGAGAAAGGTTTAGTGTGAAAGCCAATATTTTGGCTTTGTGAAAATATTGACAGGTTTTTTATGGTTTTATACGAGCGCGAATGTATAATGCGCGTTAATAATTAGATGAGTGGGTAGAAAATGCTTAAAAATCAAAAGGGTTTCTCCCTTGTCGAATTAGTCATAGTGATTGTGGTCGTTGGTTTATTGGCGGTAGCTGCGTTACCTCGCTTTCTTGATGTGACAGATGAAGCCAAGAAATCAAGCATTGAAGGTGTTGCTGGTGGTTTTGCAACCGCAGTTTTGTCGGCTAGAGCACAGTGGGAAGCAGAAGCTAGACCGTCAGAAAAGATAGGTGTTGAAACATACAATACCGTAAATTATGATGGTGTTGATTTTTGGTTAACAAGATCAAAGAACAGTAAAAATGAGGATACCGACTTTCGAGATGGTTACCCATGGACTCTGAATAATGATTCTAGTACCGCGCCACAAGATATTTCAGATAAAACATGTTCTGAATTGATGGAAAACTTGCTGCAAAATCCACCTAAAGTTGGTGAGGTTTCAGTTGTTGCTAGTGACTCCAATTACAAATATTCAGCGCAAGCGAATTCAGGTGATGCAACGTGTACTTACGTTCAATTAGAAGGTAGTACTGAGCATGAATTTGTTTACGAAATTAAAACTGGTCGTGTGACCGTAACTTTGCAGTAAGTCTGCGTAAAATTAAACATAGAGAGAGCTTAACTATGAAAAGACAAGGCGGTTTCACCCTAATCGAACTAGTGGTTGTAATTGTTATTCTAGGTATTCTTGCTGTAACTGCGGCACCACGTTTCCTAAACATACAAGATGATGCGAAAGATGCAACACTTCAAGGTTTAACTGGTGCAATTCAAGGTGCGTCGAGTATCGTGTATGGTAAATCTGCAATTGAAGGTAAAGAGGCTTTATCTGGTCAAAGTGTAGCGGTTGGTACAGACACTATCCTCACAGAATATGGTTACCCTAAAGCTGATGGTGATAATATTGCTAAGATCGTTCAGGGCATTGGTGCTGATGATGATTTTCAAGTAATCGGCACGGTGTCTGGTGCAACTCCAACAGCAGTGACATTTGGTATTAAAAATTACACAGATAAATGTGTTAAATATACTGAAGCCACTTCATCTGCAGAGTCTTCTGTAGGTGTATTTGATACTGGTAGTGACAAAATCTGCGGTTAGTTGTTGGTGTAGCTTATAGGTTTAGAGGCCAGCTTCAGCTGGCCTTTTTTCTATCCAAAGCGCACAAATATCAAAACGATTCATATACATAAGATCGTTATCTTCGTTATCTTGTATAATCAGTATTCGTTAGGCAGTTAGAGGCTTATTATGGATAACAGCCCCACACCCAACGGCTTTACTCTGGTAGAGCTGATCATCGTTATCATTATCCTTGGTATTATTTCAACGTTTGCCGCGAGTCTCTTCGTTGGCACCTCTAGCTATTCCACTTTTACTGCGCAAGAGCAAGCCATCTCCGTAATTCGCCAAATCCAAGTCAATCGAATGCAATCGAATGTTTCCGCTGCTAATGATAGCTTTCGCCTTGCTATTAATGATGACTGTTTAGGCTCAGTAACCGCTTGCAGTTTAAATTTATCGAATAGTACGCAAAAATCACAAGCCGATACTCGTAGTGACTATGTGCGCATACCAGATATAAAGTTTTCTCCCGCCAATACAATTATCGACTTTGACTTATTGGGTAACCCTTCGGTGAGTGCTGGGGTGAATATTACTATTAACTCAACCACTTCGAGTAATAGCGCCCAAGTCTGTATTAATTCTCAGGGCTATGTGCGTGAAGGGGCCTGTCTATGATTCGCTCACGTGGATTTACTCTGGTTGAAAGTATTGTGGTGATTATCGTATTAGGTATCGCAATGGTTACAATTACCAGTTTTTTAACACCACAAGTTGCTAGTTCTGCAGACCCACAATATCAAAACCGCTCCGTAGCCTTAAGTCAGAGTTTGATGAATCAAATTTTAGCTCGCGGCTTTGATGAGCACAGTGATTTTGATGGTGGTTTGATTCGTTGTGGCGATGCGGGTGCGACCGCTTGTTCTACTAAACTCGGAGTAGATGGAACAGAAACAGCGCCTGCTGCTTTCAATGATGTTGATGACTATATCGGTTGTTGGTACACCGATACAACAGAGTCAGCGTGTGTCTCATCAACGAAGTACCCGCTCGCGAATATCCTAGACGAAAATATTGAAGACAGTTATGCCAATTTTCGTGTTGAGATTTCGGTGGTGTATGATCAAAACATGGACGGAACTGACGATAATACTATTGGTACGATGAAGCGCGTTGAAGTACAGATCTTTGGTGGTAATAACCGCTATAACCTGGTTGCTTACAAGGGGAACTACTAATGAAACAACGTGGTTTTACCTTAATTGAGATGATTGTAACGATTGTGGTCGTTGGTGTTATCGGACTAGCGATTGCAGGCTTTGTTGAATACGGCATTAAAGGTTATGTCGACACTATCGATAGACAAAAGGTGCAAGTAAAAGGGCAGTTTGTTGTAGAGAAAATGTCGCGAGAAATTAGTCACGCTGTTCCTAATAGTTTTACTGAAGACCAGACTTTTTTACCTACACCTGCTTTTGATAGAAAGTGCCTTTCATTCTATCCGATCAAATACTCCGGCTTTTATTACTTTGATGAAGCTAACAATAAGCTTGATTTCATCGTTGGACAAGATTCTCCGACTCTAGATAATGATGATTACATTATTATCAATCCAACTAGCTTCAATGATCTTGCTGCAATATCAAGTAAACGTATCGATGTGTCAGGTGCGACACAAAATAACAATGCTTTTAGTGTGCCTGTAGTTAGCCTAGCTAGCGAATCTCCCGCTAAACGACACTACGTTTATGATCAGAATAGTCATGTGAGCTATTGTCTTGTTAATGACACCATTCAAAATCAAGGCCTAATCCAGCGCAATGGAGTCACTGTGGCGGATAGTATCAATTATGCGGAAAGTAATTTTCGTTATGAAGAGCCAAGCTTACAGAGAGGTGGTGTGATTCACATCGACCTCGTGCTTGAGCAAAACAGTGAAGTAAGCGTTTATCAACAAGATGTGCAGGTACTCAATGCGCCATAGAAAATCATCTCAACAAGGTAGTGTTTTGGTCGTCGCAGTCTTTGTTATTGTGGTGATGGGCTTCTTAGCGACTTCTTTAGTGCAAGTTCAGTGGTCAAATCACGATACCTTGACACGTAAACAACTGGGAACTCAGGCTTGGCTTTTAACGCATTCTGCAAATGAGTGGGCACTTACTCAAGTTTATCCATTAACTGTTTCGCCTGCGGTCTCAACCAGTGTGAGCACCGTGTGTAGTAACTTGAACTCAAATCAAGTGAGTAGTGGTATGTCGAGCATCTGTACTGTCGACCAATTAACCTGTAGTCAAATCGGCGTTTTAGATGGCGTTGGCTTTTTCAAAATTGAATCAACAGCTATTTGTGGTTCAGGTGTTAACCAAGTGCAAAGAATTCAAGAAGTTTGGGTGAAGGAATAATTATGAAGCTACTATTATTAAGTTTGATGTTAGCATTTTTAGTCCCTACCTCGTTTGCAGCGACGGTTTATGACATATCCGATCCAAATACGAATATTTGTAGCAACGGTCAACTTAATGGAATCACCTATACGTGCCCTCAAGATATTATTTTGGGAAATCAAGATACAGTTGTTTTTAGTAGAACGGGGCTTATCCCACCAAATAGCCGACCGTTACTGAAATTAACTTCAGGCAGTATAAAATTTGAAAATAACAACCAATCAGGGACTGCAACGACACCAATAGATATTGAATCTCACTCTGATGCTATTTTTAAGGGATCTACTGTATATGGCAATATTGAAAGTTCAGGTGGGCAGGTTAAATCTGAGTCAGGTACTAACGTATTCTATGGCGATGTTAAAGCTCTAAGTGATGTCGTCCTTAAGAAAACTAAAGTTTATGGTGATGTTACGAGTACCGGTGGCCAAATTAAATTTGAAACTAATCCGAATGAAGTTTTTGGAGATATTCACGCGCTAAGCGATGTTGTTTTAAAGAATACACAAGTATGTGGTGTTGTAACATCAACTGGTGGAGAGTTTAAAGCTGAAACACAAAATAGCATTTATGCGCAAACAAAAGCGATTGATGCTCATGGAAAGGCAACGATAAAAAATTCATCTGTATGTGGTGAAATAAAGGCATCATCAACTGATTTTAATAATGAAAATCTTTATTGTGGTGTTGATGATCCCAATTGTAACTATGCTTCGTCGAATTGCCCTGCAAACATATCTGAATTATGTACATATACTCCTCCAGAACCGCCAATCAACCAAAATCCACAATTTGAATTTGGTACTCTGACGGATAACAATTGTACGATCTCATCTCCAGGACCTGATAACAAACAAGTCGTGACTTGTACGTTGAATTTTAATAATACCTATGACATAGCGAAACCTAAACCGCTCGTGTTTGTTATGCCAACAATTGACGCAAGCTTATCCGTTAGAAGTAATGGGACTACAGAACTTCCTTCTACAGCATCTGTAATCAATACAACTTGGCAATCCGCGACAATAGTCCAAGAAATAGCTCCTAATGCTAAGAAAAAGACAAACAACATTGCTTATCTAAATGCCCCTATGAGTGGACAGGGGGACCCTTTAAAAAATAGTAATTATATTGATTATTTTGTTATCGAAGAAGGTGTCATCTCTTTAAATAATGGTGAAAGTCAAATTGTTGCCGGTCTTGTAAATACAAATACCGCCGCGTCTCAAATCTCCGGAGAAAGAAACAACGCAGATATTATTCGCTATGAGGATTATGGTTTAGACTCTTTTAATTCTAAGCCTGGCGTTTTAGTTCAACCTCAAACAAAAAACAACACATCGGCGTGGTTTACCGGTATGGCTCGCGGTGTAGGGGTTGATCGTTTTTCCTTGGCATTAGAGAAATCTGAAGTCATCAAAAATAACTCAATACCATTTAAAGAGAATGTAGCTTTTGTGGCTGGTGAAGGTTCAGGGTTTATTCAAGGTGCCCGTTTTTTCCTTGGCAATGGTGAAACAAGGGTGACTACTACGCTAAATGAAAAGGTTATTTCTCCCATAGAAATTGGTTGTGAAGAATTTACTTCAATAGCAGATGCTGGCTTTGATGCTCCTCCTATATTAGTTGCAAATAAAAACTCTCGCAGTGGTAATAATGGTGGTTGGATTCGCCGTTGTGATATCACAAAAGATAAAGTTTATTTTATCGTTGAAGAGGATATGGATAAGGACAGTGAAAGATCTCACATTGCTGAGGATGTAGGCTTCTTTATGTTTGACCGACCGAATGAAATAGGCATCTGTGAAGGGTTTAATGATAAAAGCCCAGCCCAAACTTGGAAAGGCTCTAACGGGAGTCTAGAAATAAATGGTTCTCCCAAAATAGTAGGTGCGCTTAGAGATAACGGGCAACGTTATGTTGGCTTTTTAGATTCCAATACCAATGATGGAACCGGTGTCGCTTGTGAGGGGCAGCAGTGTTATGGCTTGGATGATCTACTCATTGATAAAGAAGCATTGGAAGACGTACCGGACAATCTTGGCAATTCACTGGACATACCCTACACACATAACGTTACTACCTTACCTATCACCGTTGGTGGGGTAAAAATCTACGAGTATGACAGTATTTCGATTGGTACTGGTGGTGTGGTCGAAATTGAAGCTGGTAAATACAAAATTGGTAAGTTAGATATTAACGGCAACGGTCAATTACGAGTAAAGAGCGGAGATACAGTCACAATCTTTACTAAAAATCTATCCGTTAATAATGGTAGTTATGCGGGTATACCAATTGTTAGTTGGACTGGTGAAAAGCCTGTACTTGCAAGCGATACACATTTTAGAGTTAACGTATTAGAAAATGGTACTAAACAAGTAAGCTTAAATAGCAGCGGTACCAGCAATCAGACGACTTTTACTGGTCTGTTGTACAGTGAACAAAAAGTGGATATGAGTGGTACCGCTAGGCTGTATGGTGCCGTATCTGCACAAGATATAAATATGTCATCAAGTGCTCTTATTCATGCAGAAACAAGCTGTATTGTGCCTGTTGATGATTACGAGATAGAGATATCTCCTGCGACAGACTTAGCCTTAATGTGTGGCGACGACTCCCCTCAATTTACCATTAATACCTCTAATAACGGTGCGGCGGAAAGTCTAGGTGTTACCGTCGATATTACGCCAGATGCTAATGAATTCGATGTTTCTGTACTGCAAGGTTCAGGTGCTTACCCTAATTATGTTTCAAATGACGATGGTGAATTAACTTTAAAAATTGTCGCTAAAGATACTGCCAATATTGATTTTGATACAGGTTATAAGCTAATGGCGACATTAGTGGATGATTCTGGTAAAGAAGTTGAAAGTCAATTTAAGTTCGTACCATTTAAATTCTCTTTAGTGGATGGTAATACTCCAACAAGTCGCCTTGACGTTATTGCGGGGCAGGCTACACCGACAGTAACCAAAGTTTTAGCGTGTGATTCTGGTGATTCAATCATAGTTGCTGAAAACTATGTAGGTGAAGCTGGAGATGAAGTTACCATTGCTCACGAGCTTGATAGCTCTTGGAGTGGATCCGATGGCTCTTTGATTTATTTACCTGAGTTCGAAGAAGGTAGCGCCTCAACTGATTTAATGATCTCTGAATCAGGGCTTTTCAACGTTACTTTAAAAGATAGTAGTTTTGATTGTACTGGTTTCGCTGGTTGCCCCGAAGATGGGAGTTACGATGTAGAGGGAAGTTTCTCTGTTTACTCTCGCCCTTGGAAATTTGTGATTTGCACCAACAAGAGCTCAGATGGAAACAGCAAAGAGAAAGACTCAGACAGCTTCGCTGCTGCCGGAGAGTCATTTGATGTGTATGCTCGTCCAATCAAATATACCAACTCATCTTCTGTTTGTACTGATGATAGTTTGTTGACGAATAATTACTTTGACTCGACAGCAAGCGTGAAAGTTACAACAACTTTAGATACCCCTTCAATTACGGATTATCCTGATGCTCAGCTAGGAGATTTAACTCCTGAGGATCGATTAACCCAACAGATTTCACCGAATGACCAGGCTAATAAAGGCTATAAATTCGAAGGTTTAAGATATTCAGAGGTGGGTAGTTTTAACTTTATTGCAACTGAAACCGGAAGCTTCTATAGCTCAATATTAGGTGGTTTAACTGGTAGTAAATCTATTGGCCGTTTTTACCCTAAATATTTTGTGCAAGGTACTCCTGAATGGAATGTAGCTAATCAAAATGATATCGCATACCTAGACCAACCTTATGATTCTGCAGTTCATCAAGTATACCCAATGGCTTCTGGTGAAAGTGATACGGATAATGTTCTCAATAACTATCGATTCTTCAACTCAGACCTGCAAGCAAAGTTTATTGTTTTAGATGATAGCAATACTGATAACGGCTTCTTGTTAGATACTGAGGCAGGCACTTGGTCTAATGATCGTAAGCATTGGTTGTTGAATGATAGTGCCGCTGTTCTTCAGCGAGTTACGGATTCTGATGATGTTAGCCGCAGAGATACACCGTTTAATACGCCAGATGCTAACTCGACGATTACAAATTTTGGTTTAACGATAACTGGAACGGACCCTGTTTCATTTACTGATTCAGATCCTGTGACTGATTCGGCAGCTTTCCCTATTCAACCTCCAGCTCGTTATGGTCGAATGGCGCTTGACGACATTGGTGGCAATTCCGGTACTACCTTAACTATCCCACTTCGAGCTGAGTTTTGGGATGGCAGCGAGTTCATTGTTAACGAGGATGATGACCGCAGTACCTTCAATGGCTCAAATATTTGCAAACAAGTCATTTGGACCAGCAATACAGTGAACACTACATTAGCTTCACTTAATGGTAGTGGGGATGTTAATGATGGCGAGGAAGCGGTAACAGCAAGTCAAAATACGCCAGCAGGAACAGACGTGCCACGTGAGCAAGTCCGTCTGTGGTTAAGAATGGATGATTCTGAGCCTGATAGTGATGGCGGAAATAACATCTCATGTAGTGGCAGTGATCAAGATCAACCATGGTTGCGCTACAACTGGCGTCAATTAGGCGATGAAGATCCCTCCACCGTCGTCACATTTGGCATCTACCGCGGTAACGATCGAGTGATCTACCGAGGAGAAAGTGGCTTAACAGGTCAGTAATAATATAATTTTTGCCCCTTAAGTTAGGAATCTGTAAGAAATTGCGGGTTTCAGTCCATGTTTATACTTCAATGCCTTGCCGAGACAGCAAGGCATTGGTACATTTAGTGCAATTTTTGTCTTCTAATTCTTGCAGGATGAGCGAAGAATATGTTTAAAAAACTTCGTGGCATGTTTTCAAACGACCTATCGATTGATTTAGGTACAGCCAATACCCTTATTTATGTAAAAGGCCAAGGCATTGTTCTTGATGAGCCTTCAGTTGTAGCTATTCGCCAAGATCGTGCGGGTTCTGCAAAGAGTGTCGCTGCTGTTGGTCACGCTGCTAAGCAAATGCTTGGTCGTACGCCTGGTAACATCTCAGCGATCCGTCCAATGAAAGACGGTGTCATTGCCGACTTTTACGTAACGGAAAAAATGCTTCAGCACTTCATCAAACAAGTGCATGACAACAGTGTGCTTAAACCAAGCCCTCGCGTTTTGGTTTGTGTACCTTGTGGTTCAACGCAAGTTGAGCGTCGTGCTATCCGTGAATCTGCGCTAGGTGCTGGTGCTCGTGAGGTTTACCTAATCGATGAGCCTATGGCTGCAGCGATTGGTGCAGGTCTACGTGTATCTGAACCAACAGGTTCAATGGTTGTTGATATCGGTGGTGGTACTACTGAAGTTGCGGTTATCTCACTGAATGGTGTGGTTTACTCGTCTTCTGTTCGCATCGGTGGTGACCGTTTTGATGAAGCGATCATCAACTATGTGCGTCGTAACTACGGCAGCTTGATCGGTGAAGCGACAGCAGAGAAGATCAAACACGAAATCGGTTCAGCTTACCCTGGCGATGAAGTAGAAGAGATCGAAGTGCGTGGTCGTAACCTTGCTGAAGGTGTGCCTCGTAGCTTTAGCCTAAACTCAAACGAAATCCTTGAAGCACTTCAAGAGCCTCTATCTGGCATCGTATCTGCAGTGATGGTTGCACTTGAACAGTGTCCACCAGAGCTAGCTTCCGATATCTCAGAAAACGGTATGGTACTAACAGGTGGTGGTGCACTGCTTAAAGACCTTGATCGTCTGCTAACAGAAGAAACAGGTATCCCTGTTGTTGTTGCAGAAGAGCCATTAACGTGTGTTGCTCTAGGTGGCGGCAAAGCCCTAGAGATGATCGACATGCACGGTGGCGATCTGTTCAGCGAAGAATAATATCTAGTGTTAGGCTCTTTTCTTATCTAGTTTTATGTAAAGAGCCTAGGACCTTGTCTATAGGATCAAATGTAGCTCTAGGACCAAATATAGAATGAAGCCAATTTTTGGTAGAGGTCCCTCTCTACAATTGCGCCTGTTTTTTGCTGTAATTTTATCAGCCAGCCTTATGCTGGCTGATAGTCGTTTAGATGCTTTCTCAAATGTCCGCTATCTATTGAACAGCATGGTTGCACCTATTCAATATGCAGCTAACTTACCTCGCACTATGTTCGACGGTGTTTACGACCGCTTTAGCACTCGTAAAGGGCTGATCGAATCCAACCATAATATTAAACGTGAAGTCTTGCGACTGAAGAGCGAGTTGATTCTGCTTGAACAATACCAAGAAGAAAACAAACGCCTTCGTAAGCTATTGGGCTCTCCGTTTATCCGTGACGAAAAGAAAGTCGTTACTGAGGTTATGGCTGTTGATACTTCTCCATACCGTCATCAAGTGGTTATCGATAAAGGCTTGATTGATGGGGTGTATGAAGGGCAACCGGTGATCAACGAGAAAGGTATTGTTGGTCAAGTCACCTTTGTTGCAGCTCATAATAGCCGCGTCTTGCTGCTGACTGATGCAAACAATGCGATTCCTGTTCAAGTTATTCGTAATGACATCCGTGTGATTGCATCTGGCAATGGCATGATTGATGAAATTCAACTAGAGCACATTCCAACCAGCACTGATATTCAAGAAGAAGATCTGTTGGTGACTTCAGGGTTAGGCGGGGTATATCCAGAGGGATACCCAGTCGCTTATGTGTCTGCGGTTGAATCGGATCCTAAACGTGAGTTCGCGGTTATTAAAGCAGAGCCTGTGGTTGAGTTTGATAAGCTCAGATACCTGTTGCTTGTATGGCCAGACGAAAACAAACAAAAACAAGCGGATCAATCCAGCATAGAACAAGCAATGTTAGAGGGCGAAAATGGCCAATAGCGTTTTAAGAAGCAAGGTCGTAATTGGCTGCTCATTTTTGATCGCGCTTATTCTGCAGACGATCCCTTGGCCTGGTAGTTTAGACCTATTCAGACCTTCTTGGTTACTACTGGTTACTTGTTATTGGGTTCTAGCATTGCCTCACCGTGTTAACGTAGGTAGTGCTCTGATTCTGGGCTTACTTTGGGACCTGTTGATCGGCTCGACGTTAGGTATTCGAGGCATGATGATGGCAATAGTGATGTACATTATTGCGCTGAACTTCCTTGTGATCCGCAACATGGCGTTATGGCAACAAGCCATGATCATTGCTGCTTTGACTGTGTTGTTTGAGGTATTGATATTCTTTGGTGAATATTTGATCCAAGATGTCGTTTTCAATCCATTATCGCTATGGAGCGCATTGATAAACTGTATACTTTGGCCTTGGATGTTTTTATTAATGAGACGCGTGCGTCGCCATTGGCATGTGAGGTAATGTGACGATGGAAAAGAAACATTTAGTTTTGGCATCCGGTTCACCACGCCGCAAAGAATTGCTATCTCAACTTGGTTATGAGTTTTCTGTTCTCGTAACCGATGTTGAAGAGTGTAAACACGCCCAAGAAACCGCCGAAGAGTACGTTAAGCGACTATCTTTAGATAAAGCTTTAGCGGCGCTGTCTTTATTAGCGACGAATCCTTCTGAAAAGCAGCATGTCGCTTCTGGTTCTGATAGTGTAGTTGTTAGTTCTGATGCTATTTCTCTTGATTCTGAAATAGTGGTTTTGGGCTCTGACACCGTAGTAGTAAGCCAAGGGCAAGTACTCGAGAAGCCAGCTGATTTTTCTGACTCTAAGCGTATGCTTACTCAGTTAGCGAATGAACGTCATCAAGTGATGACGGCAGTCTCTGTGGTTTCAGAAGAAAAACAAAAAACAGAAATCGTTATTACCGACGTATGGTTTAAACCCCTCAGTGAAAAAGAAATAGAACAATACTGGCAAACAGGGGAGCCATGCGATAAAGCCGGTAGCTATGGGATCCAAGGTTTGGGTGGACGCTTTGTTACCCGAATCGAAGGTAGTTATTACGCCGTTGTCGGCTTACCTTTATTTGAAACGGATCAGCTACTGCAAGAATTCTTATAATTACTAATCTGAGGTGCACCATGAGTGCTGAATTGTTGCTGAACGTGACCCCGAGTGAAACTCGCGTGGCCATGATTGAAGGGGGAGCTCTTCAAGAGATCCATGTCGAACGAGATGCTCGACGCGGTATCGTAGGAAATATCTATAAAGGACGTGTAAGCCGTGTTCTTCCAGGAATGCAGGCGGCTTTTGTGGATATAGGCCTAGAGAAAGCAGCTTTTTTACATGCCTCTGATATTGTTCCGCACACTGAATGTGTGGCTGAAAACGAAAAGAAGCAGTTTCAGGTTCGCGATATTTCAGAGCTTGTTCGTCAAGGACAAGACATTGTGGTTCAAGTGGTTAAAGATCCACTTGGTACTAAAGGTGCCCGCTTAACTACAGATATAACTCTACCATCTCGTTACCTAGTCTTTATGCCGGGCGCTAGCCATGTTGGTGTTTCTCAGCGTATCGATAGCGAATCTGAACGTAACCGTCTTAAGAAAGTCGTGTCGCGTTACTGTGATGAACACGGTGGCTTCATCATCCGTACTGCAGCCGAAGGCGCTGATTCGAATGAGCTTGCACAAGATGCGGCATTCTTGAAGCGACTTTGGCTCAAAGTTCTAGAGCGTCGTGGCAAGCACAAAGCGCGCACTCGTTTATACGGTGAGCTTTGCTTAAGCCAACGTATCTTGCGTGATTTCGTGGGGACTGAGCTGAGCAAGATTCAGGTCGACTCTCGTCTAGAATATGAAAACCTTAAAGAGTTTACTTCTGAATACGTGCCTGAGTTGACTGACAAACTTGAGCTGTATGAAGGTGATAAGCCGATCTTTGACATGTACGATACCGAGAACGAAATTCAACGTTCATTGGATCGTAAAGTCGAATTAAAGTCTGGTGGGTATCTGATTATCGACCAAACTGAAGCGATGACCACGGTTGATATTAACACCGGCGCGTTTGTTGGTCGTCGTAATCTAGAAGAGACTATTTTTAATACTAACGTTGAAGCGACCCAAGCGATTGCTCGTCAGCTGCGCTTGCGTAACTTAGGCGGTATCATCATTATCGACTTCATCGATATGTTGTCTGAGGAGCATCGTAAGCGAGTACTAACTTCTTTAGAGGCTGCGCTCGACAAAGATCGCGTTAAAACCAATATTAATGGCTTCACGCAGCTTGGTTTGGTTGAGATGACGCGTAAGCGTACCCGCGAAAGTATTGAGCATATCCTGTGTTCTAGTTGTCCAGCTTGTGAAGGTCGTGGCAGCGTGAAGACAGTCGAAACCGTTTGTTATGAAATACTTCGAGAAATCACGCGTGTGAACCGTGCGTACGACGCCGATAAGTTTGTTGTCTATGCGGCAGCGGCTGTTGCCGAGGCGTTAGAGGGCGATGAATCACATGCGCTTGCTGAGCTTGAAGTGTTTATTGGTAAACAAGTTAAAATCCAGGCTGAGCCTCTGTACATACAAGAGCAGTTTGACGTTGTTATGATGTAATGGAAATTTTGTGAGCTCAAGCGTTACTCTGATTTTACGTGCATGTTTATGGTTAGTGGTTACTCTCTTAGTAACGCTAGCCATTGCCGTTACTACACTTCGTGTAGCCTTACCCAATTTAAACAAGTATCAATCTGAAATTGAGCTTTGGGTAAACCAACATTCCGGTTTTGATTTTTCAATTCAAGACGTGGGCGGTTTTTGGCGTAACACTCACCCCTCTATTGCTCTGCAAGGCGTAAAAGCCAGCCTTCCTAATGCAGAAGATGTGACCTTCTCTGTTGAGCGTGTTGAAGTCGAGTTTGACTTGATTCAATCGGTCGTTCAGATGCGTCCTGTCGTGGCCGATCTGGTCATGAATCAAATGTACCTCGATATCCGCACTATTGATCTGTTTGCTGCGCAAAACGGCACCGAGAAACCTAAAGATTCGGGTTCCTCCAAGCGTGTGATGCAAGAGCTAGATAATCTATTACTTAAGACTTTAGTGGATGTGACCGCCAAAGATTCCACGATTTTATATCGAGCTGTTTCTGATGAAGAACGTCAGTTAGATATCGAAACTCTGAAATGGCAGAACTCGGGTAAACACCACCTTGCGGAAGGTGTGGTGAGCATCAAAGACGCCAACCTTAACTCTTTGTCAGTGAGCGCTAACTTTATTGATGGCGGATCGCTGACGGATGTGACGGGCGAGTTTTATGTCAGTGCAGACAGTATCTCAGTAAAACCTTGGCTAACGCGTTATATGCAGGCGGAATCCGGCATTGAAACGGGTACAGTGAGCCTAAATAGCTGGCTAACACTGCATAATAGCAAACCTGTGAGCGCTTATGTTGAAGTTCTGCCTTCAGAATTGACGTGGAACGAAGATGGCAAGCATGACTTGATGCTTGAATCTGGCGTCTTTAAGTTGTCTCCGATTGATGATGCTTGGCAAGTAAATGGTCACTCACTTAATTTGAGAACTGACGATACGCCTTGGCCAGAACTGGATGTGGCATTTAAGTGGAACAAAGGGCCTTGGGAGCTGAATGTCTCTGAACTCAATATTGAGACAATTACGCCGCTGATTAAGCTTCTGCCGGATTCAGAGCAATCCACCAAAATGATTAACGTATTGGCTCCGGGCGGTTCTGTTTCTGATATTCGCGTATCCATGGGTTCAGGCATCGAGAGTCTACGTTACTCAGCGAGCTTCTCTGATCTTGCTATCGAGCAATGGGAACTCGTCCCTGGCTTTAGCCAAGTGTCCGGTAGCGTGTTTGGCTCTGCATCAGAAGCGAAAGCTAGCCTACATGTTATCGACGATGTATTCCCTTATGGTGATGTTTTCCAAGCGCCGTTGAATATCAAACAAGGTCAGGTTGATATTGTTTGGCAGCAAGATGAAAACGGGTGGAAGCTTTGGTCTGACAAAGTCACGGCAGCCACGCCAGATCTACAAGTATTAGGTGCATTTCGCTTAGACTTTCCAAAAGATGCTAGCCCATTCTTATCGTTCTACGGTGAAGCGGACGCTTACAATGTTGGCGAAACATGGCGCTACCTACCAACGTTAGCACTTGGACAAGATCTTACAGATTACCTTTCAACTGCGATTCAAGCAGGTAAAGCGGATACCGTAAAACTGTTGTGGCATGGTGAGCTAGCTCAATATCCATACACCAATCATGATGGTATTTTCCAAGTTTGGGTAGGACTAGAAGACGCTAAATTTAGCTTCGATACCGCGTGGCCATTGATTACCGACCTTCAGCTTGATCTATTATTTGAAAATGATGCGATGCACCTGGATTCCCGTTCAGCACAACTGATGGATGTAACGGCAGACCGAATCACAGGGCGCATTCCTTACTTAGGGGAAGGCGGTCATATTGAGATTGAAGCCAAGGCTACGGCGTCTGGCAATGCGGTGCGTGATTACATGACATCTTCGCCATTGGTGGGTTCGGTCGGCGCTGCGTTAACTGCACTTCAAGTCAGTGGTGATGTCTCTTCGGAGTTCCAGCTTAATATCCCGTTTGATTCGGATAAAGAAGCAAGAGCGTGGGGCTACGCTGACCTAAACGAAAACCATGTTGAGATTGAAGCGCCACCGATGGTGCTAGAAAACACCACGGGTCGTATCGAATTTGATAATGATGTGGTTACGGCAAATGGCCTTGCTGCGGATTTGCTGAAGCAAGGTATTTCGATTGATTTTAAAGGCCTGAATGATGGCCCCGGCTATGCGGTTGATATCGATGTGTTGGGCGATTGGGATGTTAAGCCTCTCGAACCTTACATTGGTGAACAATGGCTAAGCCGTCTGTCTGGTCATGCACAATGGCAAAGTCAGATTGATATCCAACTCAATGACATCGGTTTTACATACCAACTGGATTTACAGTCTGATCTTAAGTATCTGGCGAGTGATTACCCATACCCATTGGCGAAAAAGTCATTGGAAAGTGGCTCTGCAAGGCTACAAGCGTCGGGCAACCAAGAAGCGATTACAGCGCGCCTGCAACTGCCGAATACCAAGTACCAAGCTGAAATCGATATTACAGGCGATGTGCCTGAGTTAACGGCGACTAACTTAGTATTGGGTCGTGGTGGTTATAAAATTAGCCCAGTTGTTGGCCATCATGCACTGATTCGTACTGACAAATTTAATGCCGATGATTGGTTATCGGTTGTAATGGAGCCCGTACAACCGTCAACCGCTGTGCTGAGCCAAATGAACACGCCAACCATTCCAGCGCCAAGCCGTATTACTTTTGAGAGTAAAGAGCTGATCTTAGGTGGTATTTCTTGGAACGATGTTGATTTTAGCGCTCGTAAGAACAAGCAAGCGTGGCAGATGGAAGTGTCTAGCCAAGAGTTAGAAGGCGACATTAATTATCTACCTCCTTACGATTTAACGGTTTCACTGGATCGTCTGCACTTGTTTGTTCCTGAATGGAGCGACAAAGACAAGCAAGAGCAATTACTGCAACGCAAACCGCAAGAAGCGCCATTGATCTCTGAGTTAGATAGAAAGATCCATGATGCGATGCCGAATTTGACGCTGACTCTTAACGATTTTTGGCTGCAAGGCTATAAGGTCGGTAAAGTCGATGTTGAGATGGCTAGACAGGATAACCGTATTGATTGGAAGAAGATTCAGGTTCGTAGCGGCGGCAACAAAGCTGATGTTAGTGGCTGGTGGGAACTGGACGGTGACAAGAGTCATTCCGCGCTAACGGTTGATGTTGAGGGTGAAAATAACAGTGAGCTAATGGAACGCTTCGGTATTACTTCCGGCATTCAAAAAGCGCCATTTGCATTGGAAGGCCAACTGAACTGGGATGGTTCGCCTTGGGGAATCAAAATGGATACCCTTGATGGCAACGTCAAAACCAAGTTTGGCAAAGGCATTATCTCAGATGTGAGTGGTGCAGCTCGATTGCTAGGTCTGTTTAGCTTGGATTCGATCATCCGTAAAATGCAGCTCGACTTTTCTGATGTGTTTGACAAAGGCATGGCATTTAACAGCATAACTGGTACGGGCGAGATCCAAAACGGTATCTTCCTAACCAACGACCTGAACATGGATGCGGTGGCCGGTGAAATGAAGATCAAAGGTATCGCTAACCTTAATACGCGTCAGGTCGATGCTGAGGTAAACTTCACCCCAGATATTACCTCTGGTATTCCAGTATTAACGGCGTTTGCGGTAACGCCTCAAACCGCGTTGTACGTGTTGGCGGTGACCACGGTGATTTCACCTGTTGTTGAGGTCTTTACTCAGGTTAACTACTCAGTGAAAGGACCGCTTGATTCACCAACGGTGAGCGAGCTTTCTCGTAGCTCTGGAGAGTTCCAGCTACCAGAGAAACTGAGGAAATTAGCCGAATAACCGTTAGATGCTAGTGAGTTTATATGCGGCTAAATACAGATTTCTGAATCATAATGAATGGAGAAGCGGTACACATGGATTGTGTTGGATTGATTCAAATGACTTCAGGCCCTAACCCTGAAAGCAATCTCGATTATCTCGCTCAAGAGATAGTGAAGTGCAAAGAGTTAGGGGCTAAGTGGGTAGTTTGCCCTGAAAATGCATTGGTTTTTGGCAGTAAAGCGGACTATCACCAATATGCAGAGCCTTTAAATGACGGCCCATTGCAAAAGCAATTGTCTGATCTAGCCAAGCTTCATCGTATTTGGATTATTGTTGGCAGTATGCCGATAAGGTCAACTAAAGGCGTGACTACTACCACCTTGGTGATTGATGATTTTGGTTGCTTGGTTGCTCACTACGACAAGCTACACATGTTTGATGTAGATGTCGCAGATGCCCATAAGTGCTATCGAGAGTCCGATATTTTCACACCGGGTGACCGAGTTGTGACAGCGGAAACGCCTTTTGGTCGCTTAGGTTTGAGTATTTGTTATGATGTGCGCTTTCCACACTTGTATTCCGAGTTACGTAAGCAAGGTGCGCAAATCATAGTGGTTCCGGCAGCGTTTACCGCAGTAACCGGACAGGCGCATTGGGAAGCACTATTAAGATGCCGTGCGATCGAAACACAATCGTGGATCGTTGCGGTAGGGCAAGGGGGCAAACACCCTTGCCAAAGAGAAACATGGGGACACTCTATGGTGGTTGATCCCTGGGGAAGAGTGGTCGCACAGTTAGACCAAGATCCTAAAAGTATGGTGGTTGAGATAGACACGTCCAGTTGCGAATCAATCAGGCAAAATATGCCCATCGCGCAACACTCTCGATTTACCAATCAATTTTAATTACAAACAAGAGCCATCTATGAGCATTAATCAAATTGAAGAAGCGCTACTGAACCCAACAGGGCTTACGGAGCAAAATATCGCAGATACATTGGCGAGCATTGCTACCCGCCAAATTGATTATGCTGATATCTACTTTCAGTCAAGCTGGCACGAATCTTTGGTGCTAGAAGACAGCATCATCAAAGACGGTTCTTTCAATATCGATTGCGGTGTTGGTGTTCGCGCGGTATCTGGCGAAAAGACCGGCTTTGCTTACTCTGACCAAATTCAACTGGATGGCCTTAAACAGAGCGCAATTGCGGCTCGTGGTATCGCGAAGCAAGGTCAAAACGGCAAGGTACAAGCGTTTAAACGCAACTCTAATCAAACTTACTATGATGCAGTTAACCCGCTAGCAAGCTGGGAAAAACAGCAGAAAACAGAATTACTAAAATCATTAGATGCTTACATTCGTACTAAAGAGCCTATGGTGACTGAAGTATCGGTAAGCCTAAGCGGTGTGCATGAGCAGATGCTGGTTGCTGCGACTGATGGAACTTACGCAGGCGATATTCGTCCGCTTGTTCGTCTATCAATCAGTGTACTTGCGCAGAAAGGCGATCGCCGTGAGCGTGGTAGTGCTGGTGGTGGTGGCCGTTTTGGTTACGACTTCTTCCTAAGCGATGACAAAGGTACTCAAGTTGCTTATCAGTTTGCTGATGAAGCGATTCGTCAAGCATTAGTTAACCTTGAAGCGGTTGCTGCGCCTGCTGGTGCAATGCCTGTGGTTCTTGGTTCTGGTTGGCCGGGCGTTCTACTGCACGAAGCGGTAGGTCACGGTTTAGAAGGTGACTTCAACCGTAAAGAATCTTCAGTATTCTCGGGTAAAGTTGGCGAGCAAGTTACTTCAAGCCTATGTACGATTGTTGATGACGGTACATTGACTGATCTTCGTGGCTCATTGAACGTCGATGATGAAGGTGTCAACGGTCAGTACAATACGTTAATCGAAAACGGCATCCTAAAAGGTTACATGCAAGACAAGCTGAATGCTCGTCTAATGGGTGTTGCTCCTACAGGTAACGGTCGTCGTGAGTCCTACGCGCATCTTCCAATGCCACGTATGACGAACACCTACATGCTACCGGGTGAGCACACACCTGAAGAGATCATTGCAACGGTTGATAAAGGTATCTACGCACCAAACTTCGGCGGCGGTCAGGTTGATATTACTTCTGGTAAGTTTGTATTCTCGGCTTCTGAAGCTTACATGATTGAAAACGGTAAGATCACTCACCCAGTGAAGGGTGCAACGTTGATCGGTTCTGGTATTGAAGCGATGCAGCAAGTGTCTATGGTCGGTAACGACCTAAGCATCGACCGTGGTGTAGGTGTGTGTGGTAAGGCTGGTCAAAGTGTGCCAGTCGGTGTTGGTCAGCCAACATTGAAGCTAGACTCGCTAACCGTTGGTGGTACTGAGTAACTCCGACGAATCTCTGCCAACTTACTTCAAAAGATTAAATTGAAAAGCGCCTCCAATGTGAGGCGCTTTTTGTTTTTAGATTACTGATTCAGTGAGCGTATAGAGTCACTACATGTTCTCTTCAGCAAACTCTGCCAGTCGGCTACGTACCACGCCATTGAGGTGGATATTGGCACTGCCTTCGAAGTTTTTAAAACGCTCAACCATGTAGGTTAAGCCTGAAGTTACAGGGGTTAAGTAAGAAGAGTCTATCTGCGCTAGGTTGCCTGAGCAGACAATCTTGGTCCCTTCACCACAACGGGTGATGATGGTTTTGATTTGTGATGCAGTGAGGTTCTGACACTCATCGAGAAGCACAAACGCATTCTGAATTGAACGGCCACGCATGAAGTTGATCGATTTGAACTGGATGTTGGCTTTGTCACAGATGTACTTCATTGAACCTTCAGTACAGTGGTCATTCTTGTGCAGCGCTTCGAGCGTATCGGTTACTGCGGCCAACCAAGGCAACATCTTCTCTTCTTCGGTACCCGGAAGGAAACCAATCGACTCACCAATGTCGGGCGTGTTTCGGGTTACGATGATCTTATCGAACTGTTTACGTTCAATTGTTTGTTCAAGTGCAGCGGCCATAGCTAACAGTGTCTTACCACTACCTGCCGCACCAGTGAGGATTACGAGGTCAATATCGGGGTCGAGCAGGGCATCGATCGCCATACCTTGATAGACGTTTTTGGGTGTGATGTCCCATGCTCTGCGATTCATCAGTCTTTCGCGACTGAGGTCTCTCAGTGTAATGCTTTCTGGTTCAATCTCTTCGACTCGAGCGGCAAAGTCACTCTCTTCGTCAATCACATATTGGTTGAGGAACGTAGGTTCGAATGGTTCTCTTGCTAAAGTGTGCAGCGTCTTACCACCTAAGCTTCTGCTCTCGACATTGTCGATACCATCCCAAAAGGAACCTTCCAGTTGTTGAAAGCCTTTGGTGAGGTATTGGATGTCATCGATCAGTTGGTCTGTTTGGTAATCTTCAACAAAGCGAACGCCTGCGCCTTTTGCCCGTAAGCGCATGTTGATGTCTTTGGTGATGAGAACCACTTCGCGTGGCGCGCGTTTGTTTTGAAGATAGAGGACTGCGTTGAGGATTCGGTTATCGCCAGCTTTGTCGTCGGCGAAGGCCTTGATGCTTTCTTGAAGTTCGTAATCTGCGAGTATTGAAATACTGCCAGAGGCGTTAATCTCTTTAGAAAATGGAATGCCTTCCGAGATTTGATCTGGTGTGGCTTCCCTGAATAGATCCTCGAGCGTTCGAATCGCAATTCTCGCATCTCGAGCAACGTCTCTTTTACTGTCTTTGATTCTGTCGAGTTCTTCTAGCACTGTCATGGGGATAACGACATCGTGCTCTTGGAAAGAAAATATAGCGAAGGGTTCGTGAAGTAGGATATTGGTGTCTAAAACAAATAGCTTCCGGTTGGTCTCGCCCATAGCATCTCCTTGCCGACGTGCGGCTTGCTTTGCATTCATTGAACGTAGATAAAGCTCATATAAAGATTAGTATCTGATTCTGGTGATAGTCAACTACTCACCTAAACTTCATCTAGAGGAATATCGCCATATCGTCGTCGATGAATATGGCGTATTCGTTTGAGAGCAGCAATCTGCTACCTATAGATTAACCATGATTTTTTGACAGTTTGATTGCACTGGCGAAAACAGAAAAAAAGCACGAAATCATCTCCTTTAGGCGTGACCTAAATCACAGCATCGAGTAAGATTAGCGACCTTTTTCTGCACCATTTTCTCGAGATATTTATTATCTAGAGCGCACTTAAAAAGTGGCTGCAAACTAGGCATTTTTGGCTATATTTTTAGTTCGGGAGCGATAATGCTCTTGTTCAAAATTGCAGTTAAAAAAGACCAAATTCCAACTATAAGATTGAGGTAGTCGATTCATGACATTTGCTTTGGGGCAACGCTGGATAAGCGATACGGAGAGCGATTTAGGTTTAGGTACCGTTGTAGCAATGGATGCTCGCACAGTGACACTAATGTTTGCAGCATCAGAAGAAAACCGTGTCTATGCACGTACTGATGCTCCCGTAACCCGAGTAACGTTTAATGTAGGCGATGTCATCGAATGCCAAGAAGGTTGGTCTCTGTCTGTCGAAGAAGTTATCGAAGACAAAGGACTGCTAACCTACTTAGGTACTCGCGAAGATACCCAAGAAACAGAAGTCACTCTGCGTGAAATCTTCTTAAGCAATCAGATCCGCTTTAACAAGCCACAAGATAAACTGTACGCAGGTCAAATCGACCGTATGGATAACTTTGTGTTGCGTTACCGCGCGCTAAGCAATCAATACCAACAACACAAGAGCCCAATGCGCGGCCTGTGTGGTATGCGTGCTGGCTTGATTCCTCACCAATTGTACATTGCTCATGAAGTGGGTCGTCGTCACGCTCCACGTGTTTTACTTGCCGATGAAGTTGGCCTAGGTAAAACCATCGAAGCCGGCATGATCATCCACCAACAGGTGCTGTCTGGCCGTGCTGAACGTATTCTGATTGTGGTACCTGAAACTCTACAACACCAATGGTTAGTAGAGATGATGCGCCGTTTCAATCTGCACTTCTCGATCTTTGATGAAGAGCGTTGTATCGAATCTTTCGCTGAATCAGATAACCCATTTGATACTCAGCAATACGTTCTGTGTTCTCTGGATTTCCTACGTAAGAGCCGCAAGCGCTACGAGCAAGCCCTTGAAGGCGAGTGGGATTTGTTGGTTGTCGATGAAGCGCACCACCTTGAGTGGAGCCAAGATAAACCAAGCCGCGAATACCAAGTGGTGGAAGGCTTAGCTGAAAATACCTCTGGCGTACTACTGCTAACAGCAACTCCAGAGCAATTGGGTCGTGAGAGCCACTTTGCACGTCTGCGCTTGCTGGATCCTGATCGTTTCTACGATTACGAAGCATTTGTTGAAGAAGAAGATCAATACGCACCGGTTGCTGATGCAGTAACAGCGCTATTCTCTGGCGTGAAGCTTGAAAACAGTGCGAAGAATCAGATTACTGAACTGCTTTCGGAGCAAGATGTAGAGCCTCTATTCCGCGTTATCGAAGGTGATAGCAGCGAAGAAGAGCAAGCACTGGCTCGCCAAGAACTGATTGATAACCTTATGGATCGCCATGGTACTGGCCGTGTTCTATTTAGAAACACACGTGCTGCGATCAAAGGTTTTCCTAAGCGTAACGTAAATCTACTGCCGATGGACATTCCAACGCAGTACACAACCTCGATGCGTGTATCGGGCATGATCGGTGGCAAGATGGCACCAGAAGCTCGTGCGATGAAGATGTTGTACCCAGAAGAGATCTTCCAAGAGTTTGAAGGTGAAGACTCAAGCTGGTGGCAGTTCGACTCACGTGTTAACTGGCTGATTGAAAAGATCCAAGACAAGCGTAGCGAAAAAATCCTAGTGATCGCATCACGTGCAAGTACAGCTCTTCAATTAGAGCAAGCACTGCGTGAACGTGAAGGTGTACGTGCAACCGTATTCCACGAAGGCATGTCGATTCTAGAGCGTGATAAAGCCGCGGCTTACTTTGCTCAAGAAGAGGGCGGTGCTCAGGTTCTGATCTGTAGTGAAATTGGCTCTGAAGGTCGTAACTTCCAGTTCGCGAACCAGCTAGTGATGTTCGATCTGCCGTTCAACCCAGACTTACTTGAACAACGTATTGGCCGTTTGGACCGTATCGGTCAACTGCGTGACATCGATATCCATATTCCTTACCTAAAAGGCACGTCACAGGCGATTCTAGCGCGTTGGTTTGATGAGGGCTTAAATGCATTCGCAGAAACGTGCCCAACGGGTCGCACGGTTTACGACAAGTATTCAGATGTTCTTATCGAAATGCTGGCTTCTGGTAATACCGATCAGCTTGATGAAGTGATTGAAGAGTCTGCCAAGCTAAATCAAAGCCTAAAAGCGGACCTAGAAAAAGGCCGAGATCGCCTACTTGAGATGCACTCAAACGGTGGCGACAAAGCGCACGAAATCGCAGAGAAGATTGCATCAACTGATGGCGATACTAACTTAGTAACGTTTGCACTGAGCCTGTTCGACACGATTGGTTTGAACCAAGACGACAAGGGTGAAAATGCACTAGTAGTGACACCATCTGAGCACATGATGGTACCAAGCTACCCAGGTTTACCTTATGAAGGTGCGACCATCACGTTCGATCGTGATACAGCCCTTTCTCGTGAAGACATGAACTTCATTAGCTGGGAGCACCCAATGATTCAAGGCGGTATTGATCTGCTATTGAGTGAAGGTGTCGGTGCGTCAGCGGTATCACTGCTGAAAAACAAAGCGTTGCCTGTAGGTACTATCCTGCTTGAGCTGGTTTACCTTGTGGATGCACAAGCACCGAAACGCAGCGGTATCAGCCAGTTCCTGCCTAAGACACCGATTCGTTTGATGATGGATGGCCGTGGTAACGATCTATCTGATCAGGTTGAGTTTGATAGCTTTAACCGCCAGCTAAGCCCTGTAAACCGTCACTTAGCGAGCAAGTTGGTGAACTCGGTACAAGGCGAGATTCACAAGCTAATCGAAGCGGGTGAGACACATGTACTGCCGAAGGTTGAAGAAGTGCGTCAGCAAGCTCAGAAAGATATGCAAACTAACTTGAATGGTGAGTTAGAGCGTCTACAAGCGCTTAAAGCGGTTAACCCGAACATTCGTGATGAAGAGCTTGAGGTTATCGAAGCTCAAATCAATGAGCTGACAAGTTACATCAGCAAAGCTCAGGTTCAGCTGGATTCATTACGCTTGATTGTGGTTTCTCACAACTAGTTTTGAATTAGCGAAATGCTTCAACGAAATAAGGCCTTCATCATGAAGGCCTTATTTTTATCTAGCGGTTGAAAGATATTTTGATTGTTGAAAGATGTAATAGCAGAGGAATTACATTAACCATTTCCACCAAACAAATACTGCTAGGAAACCAAATAGGTACACAAGACCTGCTACAGACAGCCATTTTAACTTGCTGCCAATCGCTAGTGCTTCAGGAAGCTTGGCTTTGTTCACCAAAATGAAGTTAAGCAGCGCGAAGAATGGCGTTGTTGCGAAGGCGAGTACCATTGCAAAATCCAACATTGGCATCAATGCCGCGCTAAAGAACATCACAATCGCTAATGCCGCGATAGAGACAATGATGATCCAGCCTTGCAGCATGCGTGGGCTCGACTCTTTTTTGAATAACAGACGTTGCGATTCAGCAAGTACACGTGAGTAGCCGTCGATAACCGTAATTGTGCTGCCAAAGATGCAGAAGAAAGCAATGATGGCGATGAGCGGACGAGACCATTCACCAATCGTTGAGGCGTAGATACCCACCAATTGATGAGTAAAACCAACACCAGAGCGAGACAGTTCAACACCTGAACCGTGAAGCACTAGAGCACCTAAAGCCACGAATACTAAAGCAAGCAGCGCCGTACCAATGTAGCCGACGTTGAAATCGAATAAGGCAGATTGAGCTGTGACTTCTTGCTTCTCTTTTTGGCTTTTTAGCCACATAGAGGTGATGCTGGATATCTCGATAGGGGCTGGCATCCAACCCATGGTCACGACGATAAAGCCGATAGCGGCCAACGACCAAGGAGATGGCGGAACAAAAGCTGCATCAGGTTCAACAGGAGAGCCAATAGCAATCGCAACGGCAGCTAAGGTTGTGATGGTCAGGATCGCCATGATCGCCTTAGATAACGTATCAAGAGCACGATAGTGACCTGCAAATAGAATGATCAAGCAGGTTGCTAAAACGATCATGCACAATGTGCTGGTGGCGAGTTCGAAAGGAATAAAGTAGCTAAGTAAACTTGCACTGAACAGTAACAAAGCAGCCGTGTTCACGACGGCGGAAATCGCGCTCAATATTGAAAAGATCACAAGGTATGGGCGACCTAGATTAGAGTAACCCTCAACTAAGCTTTGACCTGTTCCCAATGTATATTGGATACCGGCTCTAAAGAATGGGTATTTAAATACGTTAACTAGGATAATAAGAGCTGCGAGCTGCCAGCCATAAATCGCACCAGCCTTGGTCGAGGCAACTAAATGTGAGCCACCTACAGCTGCTGCGGCCATCATAATGCCTGGGCCAAGAGATTTGATTAAACTTGATAGGGGAGCAGAGGTTTGTGTTTTTTCGGTGGTTGTTTTAACCGTACTTTCCATCATTTTTCCTTTGATGCTGACTTCTTATTTTCCGTTACCCTATCAATACCATGTTTTGTAAAGTCGTCAACTTTTATGTACGAAAATGTTGGAAATTGTATTTAATAATAAACAAATCAACCGTAAATTATTTACTCACTAGTAATTAAGAGGCTTCAATGGCGTTAGAACAGTACACACCACCACGTGAACCGTGGATCGACATTGTCTATCAAGATGACGATATTCTTGTGTTGAACAAGCCTGCAGGCCTGCTTTCAGTACCGGGAAGATTGCCAGAGCATTACGACAGTATGTGGAGCCGGTTGGTTGAAGAGTTTACTGATATTTAGGTCGTGCATCGTTTGGATATGTCTACATCTGGCTTGATGTTGTTGGCTAAACATAAACAAGCTGAGCGGCATTTGAAGAAGCAGTTCCAATATCGACTGACACATAAGCTCTATTACGCACGAGTGTGGGGTTCAGTAGAAGAAAAAGAAGGTCTCATTGATCTGCCACTCACCTGTGATTGGCCGAACCGCCCTAGAGAGAAAGTGTGTTTTGATGACGGCAAGCCATCACAGACTTGTTATGTGGTAGAGCAAGAAGAGGCTCAAACCACCTTATTGAAGTTACTGCCGATTACCGGCCGTTCTCATCAGTTGCGTGTGCATTGTATGGAAATAGGGAACCCAATTGTGGGCGATGAGTTTTATGCAACGCCTGAAGCTTTTGAGCATAGCGATCGGCTGGCTTTGCATGCGTGCGAACTGAGCTTCTATCATCCAGCAAACAATCAACTGTTCAAAGCCTTTGTCCCTTGTGAGTTTTATCCTCAAGCGTCACCACAAATTGAACAACACTTTGAAATTGCGCCAGAGCTTCCAGACTACAGTAAGCTAAAAGCTTAGAATAAAAGTAATCAATCGACTTATCCCAGGAAGTACAATGCCGAAGCTGAAAGTGGTCTTTCTCGACCGAGCCACCATCCCATCTCAAATCAACTTAAAACCTCTTAGCTTTGAACATGAATGGATTGAGTACGATTTCACAACTCCCGAGCAAGTCTCAGAGCGAGTTGAAGGTGCCGATGTCGTGATCACCAATAAAGTGGTGCTCAATGAATCGAATTTGGCTCATGCACATCAATTGAAACTGATCGCGGTTTCTGCGACAGGTGTAAACAATGTCGATGTGGAATACTGCAAGAGCAACAATATCGCGGTGGCTAACGTACAGGGCTACGCGACTCAATCAGTGCCTGAGCATGTAATTGCAATGCTATTTACGTTAAAGAGAAACCTCGTCGGTTATCACCAAGATATTGAAGCGGGAGAGTGGCAGAAGGATAAGCAGTTCTGTTTCTTTACACATCCGATTCAGGATATTGCGGGCAGTACATTGGGCTTAATGGGCAGTGGCAGCTTAGGGCAAGCAACTGCGATATTAGCTAAAGCGATTGGTATGAACGTCATCTTTGCTGAACGTAAAGGGGCTGACTCTTGTCGAGAAGGTTACCTGCCCTTTGAAACGGTATTACAGCAAGCGGATGCGATAAGTCTACATTGTCCATTGACTGAAGCGACGCGAAATCTGATTTCGGAGCGCGAGTTATCTATGATGAAACCAAGCGCGGTGCTGATCAATGCAGGGCGTGGTGGATTGGTCGATGAGCAAGCCCTAGTTGAGGCTTTGAAAAATCATGAGATTGCCGGAGCGGGCATGGATGTGTTCACACAAGAGCCTGCAGATAAGTCAAATCCACTATTGGCCAACAGCCACTTACCTAACTTACTACTGACACCACATGTGGCGTGGGGCAGTGACAGTTCCATTCAAAAGCTGTCGGATATATTAATGGACAACATAGATGGCTTTGTCTCAGGTAACCCGCAAAACTTAGTGAGTTGATTCTTGAGATCTTTACTACGATTGGTATTCAGCGAGTAGACCTCAAAACAAAAAAGGTTGGTTTGTAGGCCAACCTTTTTAGATTGTGTGTCGATTAAATGACTTAGCCTTGCGGCTTAACAACCAATACATTGATTGGTGAGTTCTGTACCACTTTGCTCGCAACAGAACCAAGTACCACTTTGTCGATTTTCGAACGCTTGTGGCTAGGCATCACAATAAGATCGGCACCAAGCTTTTCTGCGTAATCAAGAATAGTCGCGTAAGTTTTACCTTCAGCAACGTGAACCTTATATACCACTTCATCGTCGATGTGTTTGTCGGCAAACTCTTTCAGCTGATTTTTAACATCAAGCTTCATTTGGTTTGCTGCATCTTTCGGGAAGTAAGACGCCACCATTGACATGTGAATGCCCGGTAGTACGTTCAGAATGTGAATCTCAGCATTGCTGTGTTTTGCGTGCCATACCGCTAGCTCGACAGCTTTGTCAGAAAAGCCTTTGTCGTTAAGATCAACGGGAACAAGGATTTGTCTATACATGTATTCGTCTCATTTTAAGCAGCGCCTAGTGCTTACCAAGCGCTGTCATTATCTTTTCCATGTAATAAAAAAGCCAAATAGGGTTGAGCACTACTTGGCTCTATCCATTACGCGCTAATCTCATCCTTACGAGCACGTCTTCTTTGGTTCATCGCTAAACCAATCAAAATCAGTAGGGCAGGCAAGAATACCCACTCTTTCATCGGTCGATCTGCATCTTGGATAACGGATTTAATTTCCCAATCAAAGTCAATGCCGGCTGCTTCTGCCGGGCTGCCAAACTCAACCATATCAACAATCATCTTGTCGTCGGTTTGTGTCAGCATTAGACCCATTGAAGCAATACGGTCTTCACTTGTTTTCGCAGAATCTTCAAATGGAAGGCGAACCGTCTTCTCAGAATAGTTACCTTCTAAGTTTTCGCCACCTACTCTCAATTCAAGTGATTGTCCCACAGATAGATTTTCTGTGATTTGAGCGATCTCAACTCCAGGTGAAAGAACTTTCTCTGGATAGATCATGTCCCACCAGAAACCTGGGCGGAAGAAAGAGAAGGTCAGAACGATAAGAAGAATCGTTTCCCACCACTTGTTCTTCGTGAACCACCAACCTTGTGTCGCTGCTGCAAAGATAAGTACCGCAGTCACAGAGGAGAAAATCGTCAACGCTAAGTGCCACCAAGAATCAATACCCATCAACAGAAGTTGGGTGTTGAAGATGAACATGAATGGCAGAATCGCGGTACGAATATCGTAGGTAAAGCCTTGAATACCAGTACGAATCGGGTCTGATTTCGCAATCGCGGCTGCAGCAAACGCTGCGAGACCTACGGGAGGTGTATCATCGGCAAGAATACCGAAATAGAACACGAATAAGTGCACCGCAATCAGTGGGATGATAAGACCGTGTGCAGCGCCCAGAGTAACGATTACCGGAGCCATCAGCGTTGATACAACGATGTAGTTTGCTGTGGTTGGTAAGCCCATACCTAGGATCAAGCTGATTACCGCAGTAAATAGCAGCATAAGAATGATGCTACCGCCTGAGATAAACTCAACGAAATCTGTCATTACAAGGCCGATACCCGTCAGAGTCACCACGCCTACAACCGTACCTGCAGCAGCTGTCGCTACACCGATACCGATCATGTTACGTGCACCTGAAACCAAGCTTTCTGCTAGGTCAACGAAACCGGCTTTAGTTTGCTCTGCAAGATCGTCAGATTTGTTCATCAGAGTCATTAAAGGACGCTGAGTGATCAAAATGAAAATCATGAATACCGTTGCCCAGAATGCAGATAGACCTGGAGAGAAACGTTCAACCGTTAAACACCAAACTAGTACTACGATAGGCAGTAGGAAGTGCAGGCCAGATTTAATCGTTGGACCTGGATCTGGAACTTCTTTTAGATCCGCATCGATTTCCATGCCACCTTCAGCTGCGTATTTTGCTGATACGTGAACCAAAGCAACGTAAGCGATTAATAGCGCCACCGTTACGATTGGTGTTGCCGCATCGCCAAACACATTTTTCGTCCAACCCACACCGTAGTAAACCGCGGCACTGATAACACATAGACCTAAAATGGTGCCAGTGAAAGAGAGTAGGCTTTGTACGATAGTTGGTGTGTGACGACGAGGTAGGCCGGTCATGCCTGCTTTACATGCTTCTAGGTGAACAATATAAATCAGTGCGATGTAAGAGATCAGAGCTGGCAGTAACGCTGCTTTGATAACTTCCACATACGAGATGCCCACATATTCAACCATCAAGAATGCCGCAGCACCCATGATAGGTGGCGTTAATTGACCGTTGGTTGAAGCCGCTACTTCTACTGCACCTGCTTTTGTGCCCGGGAAACCAACACGCTTCATTAGCGGGATAGTAAAGGTACCCGTGGTTACCACGTTTGCAATAGATGAACCTGATACTAGGCCAGATAAACCAGAGGCTACAACGGCTGCTTTTGCTGGACCACCTTTCATGTGACCAAGCAGAGAGAATGCAACCTTGATGAAGTAAGCACCAGCACCCGCACGTTCTAGCATTGCACCAAACAGTACAAACAAGAATACAAATGACGTTGATACGCCAAGAGCTACACCGAATACACCTTCAGTTGTTAGCCACAGGTGAGACATTGCCTTGTTCAGGCTCGCACCTTTATGGGCGATAACGTCTGGCATGTGTGGACCGCCAAAGGTGTAAAGTAGGAATACTGCCGCCACAACCATAAGAGGTGGACCTAAAGCGCGTCGTGTTGCTTCAAGCAGTAGAACCATACCGAATACGGCTGCAACAATATCGAATGTTGTTGGTGCGCCCGAACGACCGGCAAGTTCAGTGTAGAAAATATAGATATAAGAAGCTGAAAAACTACCTACTAGCGCCAATATCCAGTCGACTGCAGGGATGCGATCCCGAGGCGAGTTCTTCATAGCTGGATAAGCGGTAAAGGCTAGGAAAATAGCGAACGTAAGGTGAATTGCTCGAGCTTCAGTGTCGTTTAAAATTGCGAAGTTAAAAATGAACGGCAGCGGAGATGCATACCAAAGTTGGAACAGTGACCAACATAGAGGCACAAACCATAAAATACGGCCTTGGATACCGCGAGGGCTACGCGCACCAGTGTCTGATTGTGCCACCATTTCTTGCACATCTGGAGACGGTGATGTTGTCTGCGTCATGTACTTTATCCTTATTATTGATGGTCTGCCTTTCTTACGAACAACGAGACGTTATTTATTTCCTATCTAGTGTAGTGAATGGATAGGGAAATGCGTTTGTTTGTTCGTCTTTGTCTTAGGCTTGATACGAAGGTAAGTTCGCCAAATTGGAGAAACTTAAAGGTTTGCTCTTTTCACTTAAGTTATTTTTATAAAACGTGAAAAGCCAATAAGGAGGGCTAGCCTCCTTATTGGTGTAGTAGGCTTAAAGTAGAGTTACTTTAGAAGGCCCACTTCTTTGTAGTATTTTTCTGCACCTGGGTGAAGAGGGATAGAGATACCCGCTTTAACCATGTCTTCTTTCTTCAGGTTCGCAAATGCTGGGTGTAGGCGTTTGAAAGTGTCAAAGTTTTCAAATACTGCCTTAGCAACGTTGTATGCAACTTCTTCAGAAACGTCTGAAGTAGTTACCATAGTTGCTGCAACACCAAAGCTGTTTACGTCAGCGTCTGTACCACGGTACATGCCAGCAGGAACTGTGCTGTAAGCGTAGTATGGGTTTTCAGCTACGATCTTGTCGATCTGTGGACCTGTTGCTGAAACCAGTTTTGCATCACAAGATGTTGTTGCTTCTTTGATTGATCCGTTCGGGTGACCAACCATGTAGATGAATGCATCAATCTTGTTGTCACAAAGTGCTTGTGAACGCTCAGAACCTTTAAGTTCAGAAGCAAGCTTGAAGCTGTCGTTTGTCCAACCCATAGCGTCCATTACAACACCCATCGTTGCACGGTCACCAGAGCCTGGGTTACCAATGTTTACACGCTTACCAGCTAGGTCAGAAACATTGTTGATGCCAGCATCGGTACGAGCGATGATGTTGAACGGTTCTGTATGTAGAGAGAACATAGCGCGAAGTTTCTTGTATTCGCCCTGATCTTTGAACTTACTTGTACCGTTATAGCCGTGGTATTGCCAGTCCGATTGAACAACACCGAAATCTAGTTCACCAGCACGGATGGTGTTAACGTTGTAGATTGAACCACCAGTAGACTCTACAGAACAACGAATGTTGTGGTCTTTGCGGCCCTTGTTCACTAGCTTACAAATCGCACCACCAGTTGGGTAGTAAACACCCGTAACTGAACCAGTACCAATTGTGATGAACTCTTGAGCGTTAACTGCGCCAGCGCCCATTACAGCAGCTGCAATAGCACCAACTTTAATAAGTTTGGTAAATGCCATGAATTTCCCTTCCTTTATTCATTATTAACCCTGAAACAAGTGTAGTTGTTTCTGGAGTTTCCTATTTGGAAACGGCACCTTTTTCAATCCATGTGATGAAAAAGTGTCTGAATAATATCAAAAATTGGCAGAAAATTACTCGAATGTTAAAAGATATAGCTAAAAAATCTAACAAATGATGCGTAGATCTCGTGTTTAATTTGCTACTGAGTTTTTTAAAATCAATGGTTTAGTGTTGTTCGGAGGAAGGGGAGGTAGATATTCTAGGATGTGATTTGGATCACGAAGAAAATAGATATTCGTGATCCATTAATACGATGGATAGTTATGAAACTATGAGCAATTAGCCAGCGTATTCAAACAGTTCGCATACTGAATCGAACAGTTGCTTAGTGGTTACTGATAAGGTTGGTGTAATAAAGATAGTATCATCGCCTGCGACTACGCCCAGTATGCCTTCCGACTTACCTAGTGAGTCTAACAAACGCGCAATCAGCTGTGCTGCACCAGGGCCGGTGTGTATCACAACCAATGCATTGTTGTGGTCAATATCTAATACTAATTCTCTTAGCGAGCTAGAAACGGTTGGAACACCCAGTTCAGCAGGAAGACAGTAAACCATCTCCATTTTCGCGTTACGAGTTCGAACAGCACCAAACTTGGTTAACATACGCGAGACTTTAGATTGGTTGATGCTTTCAAAACCTTCGTGTTTGAGGGCATCCACAATTTCGCCTTGTGAGCCAAAACGTTCTTCTTTTAGTAAGGCTTTAAATGCACGAACTAAGTTGTCTTGCTTTTCTGTATTGCGCATATGTCATTCTTATTCATTAACAAAGATGTTTGCATATTCTCGCATACATATTCAATTTTAGCCAAAACATCCCTGTAATTTGTTAGTCATATCACTGTAAATATTTAATAGAATAATGTGTTATTTGCGACGACTTATTTTGTTATTTCAGACGATTATCGCCATAATGCGAACTTGCTGTGTAGCACGGTTTTATTGACTTGCGCGAAGTCGCAAAGCTAGCGTTAATTGATTGTAATCACTTTGTGATTAATATAGTTTTTTAACTTAGATTTAGCTCAAGAATTACCCTACAAAGAATCTATAAGAGAAAGCTCTCAAGGAGAATAACAATGAAAGTAGCTGTTATTGGTGCCGCTGGTGGCATCGGTCAAGCCCTAGCCCTACTACTTAAGAACCGCCTGCCTGCTGGTTCAGATCTTGCACTTTACGACATTGCACCGGTAACTCCGGGTGTCGCTGCCGATCTTAGCCATATCCCAACGCCTGTTTCGATCAAAGGTTATGCGGGTGAAGATCCAACTCCAGCACTAGAAGGTGCGGATGTTGTGCTAATTTCTGCAGGTGTTGCTCGTAAGCCTGGTATGGATCGTGCAGATCTTTTCAATGTGAATGCTGGCATTGTTAAGTCTCTTGCAGAGAAAATCGCAGTTACTTGTCCTACTGCCTGTGTTGGTATCATCACTAACCCAGTAAACACAACAGTGCCAATCGCTGCTGAAGTACTTAAGAAAGCAGGCGTTTACGACAAGCGTCGCCTATTCGGTATTACTACTCTTGATGTAATTCGTTCAGAAACGTTTGTCGCTGAGCTGAAAGATAAAGATCCAGGCGACATCCGTGTTCCTGTTATCGGTGGTCACTCAGGTGTAACTATACTTCCTCTACTTTCTCAAGTTGAAGGCGTAGAGTTCACTGACGAAGAAATTGCAGCACTAACGACTCGTATCCAAAACGCAGGTACTGAAGTAGTAGAAGCTAAAGCTGGCGGCGGCAGTGCGACACTGTCTATGGGTCAAGCGGCTTGTCGTTTCGGTCTTGCACTAGTGAAAGCTCTTCAAGGCGAAGAGAACGTGATTGAGTGTGCATACGTTGAAGGTGAAGGCGAGCACGCACCATTCTTTGCTCAACCAGTTAAGCTAGGTAAAGAGGGCGCAGAAGCGATCCTTAGCTACGGCGAACTGAGCGACTTCGAACGTAACGCTTTAGACAGCATGCTAGAAACGCTAAATGGCGATATCGAGATTGGTGTTGAATTCGCTAAATAAGCGATACAGCATTTAACTCAGGTTAAAATTGCTAATAAGAGCCGGTCATTATGATCGGCTTTTTTGATCCTTGGATTTGCCTCATTCGTAAACAATGTTTTAAAGATGCGAGTGGAGCAGTAATTATGAGCCGTATTCAGAAAGGAATGAGCGTCCATTTCCATTTAGGTCGATTGGGAAAGATTCTCGTTATAGATGAACAAGAGCAATTTGCGCTGGTTGAGTCATACAACAGCCACGAGCAGTACGCAGTGCCGCTGGAAGAGATAGAAGAGGTCGAAGCTCAACTTCCATTGTCGTTAGAGTCGAGTCGTTACTGAAAGCGGATTTGGAAAGATTTTCGTGAGGATCAAAAAAAGAGCCCAAAGGCTCTTTTTTATTTTCAGCCCTAAACCACCTACTTCAGTAGGTGGTTATCATTCAGTTTGGCTTTGCCTGTAGTTCTACCCATGTTAAATGCTCCCTTGATTTTTAGCGAAGTCAAAGAGGGCAAATAACATGAGCAGATATAATCAAGCTTCCCACGTATTTTGGAGATGTCAATATCACATAGTGTGGACACCAAAGTATCGATTTAGGATTTTGAAAAACAATGTAGGTAAAGAAGTTTATCGATGTATAAACGTTTACTGTAATCAACTTGGATGTGAAGTCGTTGAATTAAACGTTCAAGTTGACCACATGCACTTGGTAGTAAAAGTTCCGCCTAAGTTATCGATATCCAAGTTGATGGGCGTATTGAAAGGCAAAATAGCTTTAAAACTCTTTAGTAAATTTCCATATTTAAGGAGAAACAAACTCTGGGGTAACCACTTTTGGCAAAGGGGCTATTTTGTCGATAGCGTAGGGTTTAATGAAGAAATCATTCGACGCTATGTAAGACATCAAGAGAAAAAAGAGCGCGTGGAGCAGCAGCAATTGGCGTTGGACTAAACAAAGGCCCCCTTTTAGGGGGCTCACATAAAGCCACCTTCTTTAGAAGGTGGTAATTTACTATCTATGTAATGTCGTTATATAGAAGACAGTCTACAAAGTTACTTGCTGCGTTTAACAGCCAAGTGCGCAAGCGTGGTTAGTGCTTGCTTATATTCAGAGTCAGGCAGTACAGAAAGCTCAGCAATCGCTTTATCGGCTTCTTCATAGGCCTTATTAGTCGTGTACTCTAATGAGCCTGTCTCTTTCATTACAGCCATAATTTCGTCGAGACGCTCCATCCCGTTGGCTTTTTCAATAGCTTCACGAATCATGCTTGCTTGTTCAGCAGAACCATTGTGCATTGCATAAAGTAGAGGCAGTGTTGGTTTGCCTTCAGCAAGGTCGTCACCAACGTTCTTACCCATCTCTTTGCCATCAGCAGTGTAGTCCATCACATCGTCAATCAGTTGGAATGCGGTGCCTAGGTATTTACCGTAGTTTTGCATAGCCGTTTCGATTTCAGGTGACGACTCAGTAAGAATCGCGCCAATTTGAGTAGCAGCTTCAAACAAGCGGGCTGTCTTAGAGTAGATAACCTGCATGTAGCTTTCTTCTGTAGTGTCTGGGTTATTACAGTTCATTAATTGTTGAACTTCACCCTCGGCAATCACGTTTACCGCTTCACTCATTAGCTCAAGGATCTTTAAAGATCCTAGCGTTGTCATCATTTGGAACGAGCGAGTGTAAATAAAGTCACCCACCAAAACGCTAGCGGCATTACCAAAAGCTGCGTTGGCTGTCGCTTTACCGCGTCTCATGTCCGATTCATCGACGACATCATCATGAAGTAGAGTTGCTGTATGAATAAACTCGATAAAGGCTGCAGAGGTGATATGAGCTTCACCTTGGTAACCAAGTGCGCGAGCAGATAAAAGAGCAAGCAAAGGGCGTAGGCGTTTACCACCGCCGCTAACGATATAAAAACCAAGCTGGTTGATTAAACTTACGTCAGAATTAAGTTGGGCTTGAATTGTTTCATTCACTTTTGCCATATCATTGGCAGTAAGCGTTTGGATAGCTTTAAAATCCATTGTTCATCCGGCTGAAGTTAGACCCTGTAAGGCTTATACGTTGTATTTAATTGTTGAATAATACACTAAAAAACGTTGATTAATACATCGCTAAAGGGCATGATTGCCGTACTTTTCTTTGGCGAACAGGTTTTCGCCAATTTTTTAAAAATATGGCTTGTCATAGCGCCATGATTCCCGTAGAATCTGCGCCCTATTGATTAGTTTAGCGCACACCCGAGTTGTACAAATAACAACCATAGGCTGTGCGGAAAAAGCGGAGTAAAATATGTACGCTGTTTTCCAATCTGGTGGCAAACAACACCGAGTAAGCGAAGGTCAAACACTTCGTTTAGAGAAATTAGACGTTGAAACTGGTGCAACTGTTGAATTTGACAAAGTTCTTCTTGTTGCTAACGGCGAAGAAATCGCTGTTGGTGCACCTCTTGTTGAAGGTGGCAAGGTTACTGCAGAAGTAGTACAACACGGTCGTGGCGATAAAGTAAAAATCGTTAAGTTCCGTCGTCGTAAGCACTCGCGTAAGCAAGCTGGTCACCGTCAGTGGTTCACTGAAGTGAAAATCACTGGCATTAACGCTTAAGTATTAGGAGAGTTTAACAATGGCACATAAAAAAGCTGGCGGTTCTACTAATAACGGCCGCGATTCAGAAAGCAAACGTCTTGGTGTTAAGCGTTTTGGTGGTGAATCTGTTCTTGCAGGTAACATCATCGTTCGTCAACGTGGTACTAAGTTCCACGCTGGCACAAACGTTGGTATCGGTAAAGACCACACTCTTTTCGCTCTTACTGAAGGTAAAGTGAAATTTGCTGTTAAAGGTCCTAAAAACCGTAAGTTTGTAAGCATCGAAGCTGAGTAATTTAATCTTTAACTAGATTATTTTAATAGCTTTCAAGCTGAATTCAAAAGCCCTGCCGATTCGGCAGGGTTTTTTATTTATAGCGAGAATAAAAAAGCAGACGCTCTTGTCTTAGCTTTAATAAGCTTAAAGCAAAGAACCTCTCCTTCTTTGTTCCTTGGTTGCAGGTCGGCCTAGATCTTAGGTGATCGATCTAAACACGGATCTGCTAGAATTTATATCACTCCATGATGAGTGGTAACGCAACGTAAGTGCGGAGTTAAAAAATGAAATTCGTTGATGAAGCGGTAGTAAAAATAGAAGCCGGTGATGGCGGTAATGGTACAGTAAGCTTTTGGCGCGAAAAATTCGTCGCTAAAGGTGGTCCTGATGGCGGCGACGGCGGTGACGGTGGTGATGTTTACATCCAAGCGGATGAGAACTTAAACACACTGATCGATTACCGTTTCCAACGTTTTTACAATGCTGAGCGTGGCGAGAACGGTCGCGGCGGTAACTGTACTGGTAAACGTGGTAAAGATATTACGCTGAAAGTACCTGTTGGTACGCGTGCGGTTGATATCCACACTAATGAAATCGTTGCTGAAGTTGCTGAACACGGCAAGAAAGTAATGGTTGGTAAAGGCGGTTGGCACGGTCTTGGTAACACGCGTTTTAAATCGTCTGTTAACCGCGCTCCTCGTCAAAAGACAATGGGTACTAAAGGTGAAGTTCGTGAACTACGTTTAGAGCTTCTTCTATTAGCTGATGTTGGTATGCTTGGCCTACCAAACGCAGGTAAATCTACCTTTATTCGTTCTGTATCTGCAGCGAAACCAAAAGTAGCGGATTACCCGTTCACAACTTTGATCCCAAGCTTGGGTGTGGTGAGTGTGGTTCCAGAGAAGAGCTTCGTAGTAGCTGATATCCCAGGTCTAATCGAAGGTGCTGCTGATGGCGCTGGCCTTGGTATTCGTTTCTTAAAGCACCTTGAGCGTTGTCGTGTTCTGCTTCATATGATCGATATTATGCCGATCGATGAATCTGATCCTATTCAGAACGCACTGACGATCATCGATGAGCTTGAGCAATACAGCGAAAAAGTTGCACAAAAACCTCGCTGGTTAGTATTCAACAAAGTTGACCTAATGCCTGAAGAAGAAGCAGACGAAAAGATTCAAGAAATCATCGATGCTCTAGGTTGGGAAGGTGAATACTTCAAGATCTCTGCTGTGAACAAAATGGGCACAAAAGATCTTTGTTTCAAACTAGGTGAGTTCATGGAGAACCTACCTCGTGAAATTGAAGAAGTTGAAGAAGAAGAAAAAGTAGACTTTATGTGGGACGACTACCATAAAGATGCGATGAGTGGTAAGAATGTCGTTACTGAAGATGATGACGACTGGGATGATTGGGACGACGAAGAAGATGACGGTCATGTTATCTACGTTCGTGACTAACCCCCGCATTTCTTATCAACACTTAGGTCGTTTCTTCTAAAGAGCGCCGATAGTTTTATTAAACCGCAATGAAAATTGCGGTTTTTTTGTATCTAAATCATTATGTACTGTCGGATTTTAATGCAGAATTTATTCTAACTAGTTAACGCCTATGGGAAGGAAATCATGGCATCAAAGCAAAGAGCGATCTCAAGACTGGTCGCTCAGTCAGGGCAAATGTTATTAGCGCACGGCGCTGAAAGTACTTTAGTTGGCGATATTATGCGCCGCATTGGCATCGCTTGTGGAGTGGACGAAGTTGAAGTCGCTCTGTCAGCTAATGCGCTTGTGGTCACGACTGTGATGAATGATCACTGTATCACCACCACTCGAAGCTGTGCTGATCGCGGCATTAACATGCAAGTGATCACCGACATTCAACGAGTTTGTATCATGATGGAGAAGGGAATTCTCGATTATGGGTTAGCGTATAAAAAGATCCAAAGCATAAGCCCTGAACGTTATAACCGCTGGATAGTGGTTGTAATGATCGGGTTGTCGTGTGCCTCTTTTAGTCGTCTTGCCGGCGGTGATTGGCAGGTATTCATGATGACCTTCATTGCCTCTGCTTGTGGCATGATCGTCAGACAAGAAATTGGTCATCGCCATTTCAATCCGCTATTAAACTTTGCTGTCACCGCATTCGTGACTACTACCATCTCGGCTCAGGCTGTACTTTACAATATTGGCGGTCAACCCACGATTGTGATGGCTTCATCTGTGTTGATGCTTGTGCCAGGCTTCCCTCTGATTAACTCCGTTGCAGATATGCTTAAAGGTCACATAAACATGGGCTTAGCGCGTTTTACCATGGCCAGTTTGCTAACACTTGCGACAAGCTTAGGTATTGTCGCTGCGATGAGTTTGTCTAATGTTTGGGGGTGGGCGAGCTAATGAGTCTTTTTGAATTGTTTCTGGGTTTGCTCAACGATATGTTTTTTGCCGCGATTCCTGCTGTAGGATTCGCATTGGTTTTTAATGTTCCACAACGCGCCTTAATTTATTGTGCACTGGGCGGCTCTATCGGCCACGGCAGTCGTTATTTGATGATGCACTTTGGTATTCCTATTGAGTGGGCCACCTTTTTTGCCGCGACAATAGTAGGCATGATCGGAGTGCATTGGTCACACCAATTGTTAGCGCATCCTAAGGTATTTACCGTCGCAGCTTTGATTCCAATGGTGCCGGGCGTATTTGCCTTTAAAGCGATGATTGCCATGGTTGAGATAAACAGAGCAGGGTACAGCCCTGAATTACTGGCAATGTTGATGGAGAACTTTTTGAAATCGATGTTCATTATCGCCGGACTGGCGGTTGGCTTAGCTGTGCCTGGGCTGTTATTCTACCGTCGTAGACCTATCGTCTAGCATCAATTTTCTCCAGTTAAGGACAGGACTTTCGATTTATGATCATCAGCATGATTGCAGCAATGGCAAATAACCGTGTAATAGGTAAAGACAATCAGATGCCTTGGCATTTACCTGCGGACTTCGCATGGTTCAAGCGCTCAACTATGGGTAAACCTGTCGTAATGGGGCGTAAGACCTATGACTCAATTGGGCGCCCTCTGCCAGGTCGATTGAACGTTGTGATCAGCCGCGATGAGAGCTTAGAGATAGAAGGGGTAACGACAGTTACTTCGATTGAAAATGCTCTTGAGTTAGTCAGCGATGTTGAAGAGGTGATGATTATCGGTGGTGGTTCAATCTATGAAAGCTGCCTCCCAAAAGCAGACAAGCTGTACCTGACCTATATCGATTTTGATGTTGATGGAGACACTCAATTCCCAGACTGGGGAGAAGGTTGGAAACAGAGCTTTAATGATACTTATCAAGCGGATGAGAAAAACAAACACAACATGGAATTTGTGATTCTTGAGCGCTAAGTCCTAATTTAAAATCACTTGCGCTGCTGCACGAGTAGCGCAAGTGTTCTGTATATCTATAACGCTTTTTGAGTAAAAAGCTGTTTGTCTTCCCAGCGAAGTGCCGTTAGCTCTCCACCCCAAACACACCCAGTATCAAGCCCAATCACATCTTTTCCGTTATAGCCTTCAAGTGCCGCCCAGTGCCCAAATAACACTGTTTTATCTAACAGAACTCTTTGAGGAAGGTCGAACCAAGGAATGTAATCGTTGTCAGTGACCTCTTTTGGAGGAAGTTTGCATCCCATGTCTAATCGCCCATCAGGAAAGCAGAAGCGCATACGTGTAAAGCTATTGATCGCGTATCGGTAACGTTCTATATCACTCAGTTCTTTCGACCATAAGTCAGGAGTGTTGCTGTACATGTTCTCAATCAGCCACTTCCATTTTTTTGAGCGTAATAGACCTATGATCTTTTTGTTCTCTTTACGCGCTCGCTTTACTGTCCATTGCGGAGAAATGCCCGCATGGGTCATGACAAATTGATCATGTTCTTGCATCAATGGCTGTTCTCTAAGCCATTCAAGCAACTCGTCTTTGTCATTAGCATCTAGGATTTGCTGAGTTTGATCTTTCTTCTTTGCTGGAAAAAGGCCAAGCGAAACGGCGAGCAGGTGTAGGTCATGATTGCCTAACACCACCTTTGCCGATTCTCCTAAAGACTTGATAAACCTGAGTGTATCAAGTGATTTAGGGCCTCTTGCGACCAAGTCACCTGCGACCCACAAAGTGTCTATTTGTTTATCAAATTTGACGGTTTCAAGTAAGAGTTGAAGTTCGTCGAAGCACCCTTGGATGTCTCCGACAATATAATTCGACACAGTATTTTCCTGTAGATGCTGAAGTATGACTAGTTAAGAATGTTCGGGATTGCGAGTCTGAATGGATCGACTTCTGTGATGAAATCAATGCCTTTGTTATCGGTCATCACATAGTGGCCCTGCATAACACCCACAGGGGTTTCGATGACGGTACCACTTGTGTAAGTGTATTCGTCGTTGGCTTCAATCACGGGTTGTTGTCCAACCACACCATCACCTTCAATGGTGAGTTGCTTGCCGTTAGAGTCGGTAATTAACCAGCGGCGAGACATCAGCTGTACCGTTGTTTTGCTTAGGTTTTTGATGGTTATGATGTAGGCGAAGACGTAACGGTTCTTCGTTGGCTCAGATTGCTCCTCTATGTATTTAGAGTGAACCTGGCATTTGATACAAGGCGTAGATATATCCATATTCGCACCTTTTGTTGTTGGTATACTTAATGTAATTAAAGTATTACATAAAAAAGGCTCCTAACCGAAGTGTAGGAGCCTTTTTTATTTATTTATCAGCGTTGTGACTGTCGTGCAGCCAGTTTGCCATGTCGACAAACTGCTCGAGCGTTAAGTTTTCAGGACGCATACTTGGGTTGATACCAAGTTCTTCAAGCACTTCCTTATCAATTAAGCTCTTGTAGCAGTTACGAACCGTTTTACGACGTTGATTAAAGCCTTCACGACAAACACGATCTAACCATTTTAGATCTTTTGCTGGGTAAGGTAACACCTCGTAAGGCTGTAGACGTACAACTGCAGAGTCTACTTTCGGTGGCGGAACGAAGGCCGTTGGTGGCACTTCCAGTACTGGTGTTACTTTGCAGTAGTATTGAGCCATTACAGTAAGACGACCGTAAGCTTTGCTGCCAGGACCTGCCGCCAAACGGTTAACCACTTCTTTTTGAAGCATAAAGTGCATGTCTTGCACGTCTTTATGGAACTCAAAAAGGTGGAACATCAAAGGTGTAGATATGTTATATGGCAAGTTACCAAAGATGCGTAGCTTATTGTTTGGCTTAACCAGTTCTTGGAAGTCGAACTTCATCGCATCGCCTTCGCGGATTGTTAGCTTGTCTGCTAAATCCGGATGGTTGCGAAGACGTTCTGCAAGGTCTCTATCCAATTCGATAACGGTAAATTTATCGACAAGCTTACCCACAGGCTCAGTAATAGCGCCTAGACCAGGGCCGATCTCTACTAGGTTTTGACCTGGTAGTGGGTTAATGCTCGATACGATGCCATCAATAATGTATGGATCGTTAAGGAAGTTTTGACCAAAACGTTTACGCGCTTTGTGTCCTAAGTGGACATCATTTCTCATTGCTTTTTCTCTACTAATTCAATGGCGTGCGTGAGCGCTGTTCTAAAGCTCCCTGTATCGGCTTGGCCTTTCCCTGCCAAGTCTAAGGCGGTACCGTGGTCGACTGATGTGCGAATAAACGGCAAGCCAAGCGTGATGTTCACTGAGCGACCAAACCCTTTGTATTTCAATACCGGGAGTACTTGGTCGTGATACATACCTAAAACAGCATCTGCATCTTGCAAATATTTTTCATTAAAGATGGTATCTGCTGGCAATGGACCAACTAAATTGATGCCATCTTTTTGGCGAATTTTTTCTAGCGTAGGGGTGATAGTTTCAATCTCTTCACGACCCAAACAACCATCTTCACCTGCATGTGGGTTCAAGCCACATACGTAGATAGTTGGTTTCTCAATAGCAAACTTTTCAACCAAGTCTTTATTCAGAATCGCAATAATTTGCTCTAATCTGTCTTCGGTTACGGCTTGAGATACATAAGCTAGTGGGATATGTGTTGTTACTAGCGCAACACGCAGCCCTTCAGTTGCCAACATCATCACCACGAGCGGTGTATTGGACTTCTCTGCAAAGAACTCGGTATGGCCGCTAAAAGCAACGCCAGCTCGGTTAATTACACCCTTGTGAACGGGGCCGGTGACAATAGCATCAAATTCATCATTCATACAGCCAATTGCTGCGGTTTCTAAAGTATTTAATACGTAATGACCGTTAGCCTCGTTGAGTTGGCCAGCAATAGCCGTTTCAGCGAGTGGAACATGTTTCACAACCAGTGTGCCTGAGCGTTGTGGTTGTTTAGCTGCATCTGCGTCGTAGTCCAGTAGTTCTACGTCTATACCTAGGATTTTCGCGCGTTCGGCTAGCAGTGTTTTATCGGCACAAACCACGAGTTGATGAGGCCAACTCTCTTGAGATAACGCCAGAGTTAAGTCTGGTCCTATCCCTGCTGGTTCACCCGCGGTAATGACAATACGTTTAGTTGTCATCTTGGTCGTCCTCAACCATTTCAACAAAGGCACTTGCTCTTACTTCTTGTAGCCAAGCACCAGCTTCTTCGTTGAACTTACGGTTAAATAGAATTTGGTAAGCTTTGTTCTTTAATGCTGAATCTGTACGGTCGACTTCACGACGGTCGAGAACTTCAACGATGTGCCAGCCATGAACAGTTTTAAATGGCGCGCTGATTTTACCTTCAGGTAGTGTCTCTACTTGGTGCTTGAATTCTGGTACGTACAAGTCAGGTGTTTGGTAGCCTAGCTCACCGTCTTGAACAGCTGAACCTGGGTCTTGGCTGTATTGCTGAGCAAGGTCACCAAAGCTCGCCTCACCAGCATTTACGCGACGCGTGATCTCTTCAAGTTGCTCTTTCGCACCGTCATCACTTAGGATCACCGTAGGCTTAATCAAAATATGGCGTGCATTCACTTCAGTTACCGCAACCGTTTCTAGGCCTTTCACATCTTCAATTTTTAGAATGTGGAAACCTACACCGCTGCGGAATGGGCCGATAATGCTGCCTTTATTCTGCATTTTGATTTGGTCAGCAAAGATGGTTGGCATCTCTTCTTTACGCATCCAACCCCAATTACCACCTTGTAGGGCTTTAGGGCCCTTAGAGTAAGTATAAGCCATGGTGCTGAAGTCTTTGCCTGAGTTTAGTTCTTCAACTAGATCTTTAGCTTGAGCTTCTAGCTCTTCTTTTGTTTGATCATCATTAAAGCGAAGTTGAATGTGACCAATTTTGTATTGAACCGTCGCGTTAGTCTCTTGCGCCAAGATGTCCGCAAGGTTATCGACTTCTGCTGGAAGAATGTTGATACGACGACGCACGAGAGCGTTACGAGCTTCGCTTGCTGCGATTTCTTTTCTTACTTGCTCACGAAAAGCGTTGTAGCTCAAGCCTTCTTCAGCAACCGATGCGGTAAGTTGTTCTACGGTTTGGTTGTTGTCTTTCGCGATGCCTTCGATTGCTTGATCAAGTCGTGCATCATCAATACGAACACCGATACGTTCCGCTTCTTGAGTTTGAATCGTATCGATGATCAGTTTTTCTAGCACTTGCTCATTAAGCACATCTTGCGATGGCAGTGTTTGACCACTTTTCTTAGCGTTTGCGCGTAGCGTTTTCATTGAAGCATCGATGTCGCTTTGTAAAATCACGCCTTCGTTCACGATCACTTTTACGCTGTCGAGTTCAACAGGCGCTGCGTAGCTTGTCGATAAAGTACAAGCCGCTGCGACAGCTATTAATTTGCGTTTCCACAATGTCATGTGTAATCCTTTAAATTTACTGATTTTTTATCAATAAAGAAAATTAGTTGTTTAAGAAGAATGGGCGACCGTAGCTCAATGAGTTGTCAGAGCTGCTATCTCCAACAGCGCCAGAGTCAGAACCGATATTGGTACCGAAACCAACAATACCGAAGTTCACACTGAAGTTGTTTTCATATTCAGGTGTGGTATTTGGATCACTAATGTTGTTCGTCAAACGGTTACTATAGGTAAAGCCGATGTACCAACAATCCGATCTGTAGTTTAAACGGGCTAACCACTCTAGATCTTCTTGTGTAGTTAAGTCATAGAAATATTGAGCACTTGTGCTCCACTTCGGTGAAATTTGGTAGGCACCAAGTAAGCCTGCTTGTGATATACCATCTCTTGTGATTGATGAGACGTCAAAATCTACAGTTTCATTTATGTATTCTTCTGTAACGTAGCGGTAGTTGGTCTGTATATAACCACCAGTAAAACGGTACTCTAAGGTACTGTTAGCAAGTTGCATCGAAGATGAGTCAATGTCGTATTGCACACCGCCATGGTAGAAAAGGTAATCATCATAATTGAAATCCATTTCAATAGCCCAAGATGAATAATTAGTCTTATCACTTGAGTCTTCACTGCTTAAAGTTTGCTTTGTATCTTTATCAAAATAGAAAATTTGACCAAAGGAGATGTTTAAGCGCTCTCGGTACTCATCATCAAAAAAGCGCGATGATGCGCCATAGCTAATTTGATTTGCTGACGCAATACGGTCTACACCACTGTATTTGCGGCTTCTAAATAAACCGTAGTAATCAGTCTGTAATAGCGTTGTATCGTAAAGACCAATTTCGCTTTGATCCTCTTCTGGAACATACAGGTACTGTATCTGAGGCTCTAGCGTTTGGGTATAGTTGCCAACAATGGTGGTATCTCGCTCAAGAACGATGCCGGCATGGCTTCTAAACTCAGGAATAACACGGCTAGCGGATTCTTCCAAACCTTCATAATCTGATCCTGCCCCGGTATTAACGCCATCAAGATCTTGCTGGTAGTATGTACCAAGTAGTCGAGCTTCGGTTGTCCAAGTACCCCAAGTATTCCCTACAGGAATTGTAATCCCAGGTTCAACGTGAACACGAGTCGCTGATGGTTTACCTGATGCGTCAGTGTCGAACAGCGAAACATGACTGATGAGGTCGAAATCTAGGTAATCCATTACCTCTGGAGCATAATAGTTATACTCGATTTGTGGCATGAGACGGTAAGGCAGGTTATTGCTGGTTGTAAGGACTTGGAAATCTCGAACAAGTACAGACGCATCCCAATTTTGAGAACGGTAGGTAGCTTGGCCTTCTTGTAACAGTTGACCATCTTCACGGTTACCGATACTGCTTGAACTAACGTCGGTGAAGTAATCGATATCACTGACTTTTGAGTAATCAATCTCAAATAACCAAGATTGCTGGAATATTCCCGAGTGTTCTAGTTGAGCACCCCAGCGATCACCTTTCTCTTCGAACTTTTTATCATCGGGGAGGTACTCGGACTTAATACTACCCGAGCCGAAATCGCTCAAGTAACGGAATTTACTGTTAAGCTGCGTTCCACGCTCTTGCATATACTTGAACGTTGTTTCCAAGTCGTAGTTTGGTGCCAAGTTCCAATACACTGGGATCTCAGCTTCAAAGCCATCGCTTGAACCGTACGAAACAGTTGGGTACAAGAAGCCGGTCTTACGCGTATCACCAATAGGAACAGTTAAATAAGGTAAGTAGAAAACCGGCACGCTCTGGATTTCAAAACGCGGGTTATAAAACGTTGCTTGTTCTTCATTTTGGTCGACGTCGATACTTGAAGCTCTTAGACGCCAAGCGTTATCACCAATAGGGCAAGAGGTGATTGAGCCATCTTCAATTTCATAAACAGCTTTGCCTGTTTTGGATATGTATACCGCATCACCACGGCCTGGTTCGCAAAGAAACTCGTAATCGGTATTTTCTAGCGTCATTTCATCTGTAGTCAGATTGTTAGTCGCTCTGTCTGACACCGATTTGATTTGACCATCACTAAAATTTACGTTGCCTTCAGCTACAACGATGTTTTCTTGTTGGTGAAGGGTTACATTATCGGCAAGGATAGTCTTATTTCCTTGCGTAACTCTTACATCACCTGAATATATTGCCTTATCACCATTGATAGCCTCTAAGCGATCTGATTCCACATGAGCGGGCAGTTGTGTCTCGTTTTCGGCAGCGGGTTCGATCAAGCATTGATCTATAGAGGGCATTTCCTGCACACTACTATCGGTTATTGTTTCAGCTTGAGTTGTCGACACGTATAAGGCGGTGCTTATAGACGCGGCTAACAAGGTGCGGGAAAAACATTGCATGAAGTTGAACTATCCTGTGTCACTAGATGAAGGGTTGATCTAGTATCAATCCAATTAATAAAGCATTTTCCTTATGATAAAGGAAATATTAGCATTCAGCACCATAAGACAGCAGTACTCAGATAAAATTCATAGATAGAGAACACATAATGCAAATATTTGGCAAAATTTTGGGCGCTTTTTTTGGCTTTTTATTTGGAGGTCCGCTTGGTCTAATTTTTGGCCTATTTTTAGGGCACCAATTCGATAAAGCTCGTCAATTGACCCAATCGGGTTTTAATACATCTGGTTTTGGACGAGGGCCGAGCCAAGCCGAAAGGCAAAATGAGTTTTTCAAATCTGCTTTTGCAGTTATGGGACACGTTGCTAAAGCCAAAGGCCAGGTTACGCCAGAAGAGATTCAGCTCGCTTCTACGATGATGGAGCGTATGAATCTACATGGTGAGCAACGTAAAGCGGCACAAGATGCATTCCGTGATGGTAAAGAGAGCGACTTCCCGTTAAGTGATGTACTTGAACGCGTAAAGATCTCGTCAGGTGGGCGTTTTGATCTTTTGCAGTTCTTCCTAGAGCTTCAAGTTTCAGCAGCATTTGCAGATGGAAGCCTGCACCCAAGTGAGCGTCAGGTTTTGCATAAGATTGCTCAAGGCCTTGGCTTCTCTGCAGAGCAACTCGAGCGTCGTTTGCAAATGCAAGAAGCGGCATTCCGTTTCCAGCAACAGGGCGGAAGCTTCGGTGGCGGTCATCACCAAGGTCAGTCATCTGGCTGGCAACAAGCTTCACAACAAAACCAATTGGCGGATGCCTTTAAGGTTCTTGATGTGAGCGAAAGTGCCGACGGTAAAGAAGTGAAGAAAGCCTACCGAAAGCTGATGAATGAACATCACCCAGATAAGTTGATAGCGAAAGGTTTACCACCAGAGATGATGAACGTTGCGAAAGAAAAATCGCAAGAAATTCAAAATGCTTACGACCTAATCAAGAAGGTTAAAGGTTTTAAATAACATTACTAGAGTCGCTTCATTGGAGCGACTCTTTTTGTTTAAAGGAATAAATATGACAATGGATTATCAAGATGTTCTGGATTTTTGGTTTGATGAATTGACACCAAAGGATTGGTTTACTGGCGGTGAAAAAATTGATGCTTTGATTAATGATCGATTCTCAGACTTACACCAAATTGCGATTCAAGGAGAGCTGTTTGAATGGCGTCAAAATGCACAAGGGCGTTTAGCTGAGATTATTGTACTGGACCAGTTTTCGAGAAATATTGGCAGAAACAGCTCAGTCGCATTTTCGGCTGACCCTATGGCGTTAGCATTAGCTCAAGAAGCGGTCGCAGGTGGTTTTGACCATCAGCTTAGCCAACAACAGAAAAGCTTTTTGTACATGCCTTATATGCACAGTGAATCTCTGGTGATTCATGAGCAAGCCGTTGAGCTTTTTTCTCAAACCGGACTAGAGAACAATTTGGATTTTGAGTTTAAGCACAAGGTTATCATTGAGCGTTTTGGTCGCTATCCACATCGTAATGAAGTCTTAGGGCGAACCTCTACGCCTGAAGAGTTTGAGTTCTTGCAACAACCGGATTCAAGCTTTTAATTGTAGAAATACGGTCTAATAAATAAAAAAAGAGGCGAGTGGTTAATAAACCACTCGCCTCTTTTTTCGTTTTAGTTACATCCTTAGCGACTGAAATTAGTTTGATTGGTTGAGTGACCAATCGTACTCATAGCTGATTTTGTTAGTACTCGGTACTGGCTTAGCTCGATATTGGTCTAGGTGTTGAATAAGCTGTTGCTTGTTACCAAAATCCACTGCAAACCATTCATAAATCGATGATAGTTGGAGCTTATTGCTTTTAACCAACACCCCTTTATCACTATTAACAAATTCAGACGCTGCTTGTTCCAGTAGAGTCTCGGTATTGTCAGTCGTAAAGGCTTGAGGTTGGAGATTTGGGCAGCCGAGGCTGGCACAGTTTACGGCGTAATGCGTACGCGGTTCTTGCCATATCGGTCTTAGGATACGGTGCTCAATATCGTTGAGTGTCAGTGACTTGCCATTGACTGATACGACATCATCTCCCCACGGTCCAAAACTGAACAACCCACCGAGCTTGGTAATTGATTTGATTGGGTAGGCATCAAGAATCAAATCGACAGTCACGGCGTTATATAAGTTAACCCAATAGGCATACTGCTCTGCTTTTGAATAGTCGAGTGGGTTAACCTGTTCTAACTGCTTGATGTATTGCTTCAGTTTTGACTTGTCAGTCGCGGTCACTGCCTGATAACGAACTAACGTATTTTGTCCCTGTTTAACCAAGTAGCTATCGAGAAATTGCTGCCAGCTTTGATGAGAAACTTGTGCTGAGTTGGTCTCATTACTTTGATTCCAGTAAGGCCAAAGCTCAGATTTAGGCGCCGACCAAGCTAAGGTTGAAAAAAGTAGGCTGATAATAACGAGTAGTTGTTTCATGGCATTCTCCTGATGACTGACTACTAAGACCTTATGCTTTGCGATTTTCTTTCATGACTCTTCAGTTAAATAACAGAGCAGAGCCATTAAGCTAAAGCTCAGCCAAATAAAAAAGGTTGGCACTGAGCCAACCTTTTCGATTTTTGAAACTTTTTTTCTATTTCTAGGCTTCTTTATTTTAGGAAGCTTGGAATCTTCTCTTCATACGCAGAAATCTTATCGGCGTGTTGAAGTGTTAGGCCGATGTTGTCTAAACCGTTCAGTAGGCAATGACGACGGAACTCATCAATTTCAAATGAGTACTGTTTGCCATTCGCGCTTACTTTCATCGCTTCTAGATCAACAGTAACTTCAGCGCCTTCATTCGCTTCTACGAATTGGAAGATCTCATCCACTTCTTGCTCAGTTAATCGAACAGGAACCATTTGGTTATTGATCGAGTTACCGTAGAAGATGTCTGCAAAGCTTGGCGCAATCATCACTTGGATACCGTAATCGGCCAGAGCCCAAGGTGCGTGTTCACGAGATGAACCACAACCAAAGTTCTCACGAGCCAGTAGAATTGAAGCGCCTTGGTAGCGAGCTTCATTCATCACAAACTCAGGGTTTGGTTGTTGGCCAGCGTCGTCTAGGAAGCGCCAATCGTGGAACAAGTGCTTACCAAAACCGATGCGGTTTACTTTCTGTAGAAACTGCTTTGGAATGATCGCATCAGTATCGATGTTGGCCGTGTCTAGAGGAACGACTAATCCGGTGTGTTGTTGAAAACCTGACATGTTAAATCCTCTAATTAAAGTTCACGAATATCGACAAAGTGACCAGCGATCGCTGCTGCTGCAGCCATTGCAGGGCTAACTAGGTGCGTACGACCATCACGGCCTTGGCGACCTTCAAAGTTACGGTTTGATGTAGAAGCACAGCGTTCTTGTGGACCAAGACGGTCGTTGTTCATTGCAAGACACATAGAACAACCCGGTAGGCGCCACTCAAAGCCTGCTTCTTTGAAGATAACATCCAAGCCTTCAGCTTCAGCTTGAGCTTTTACTTGCTCAGAACCCGGAACAATAAGCGCTTGTACATGTTTTGCAACTTGGCGACCTTTAGCTACCGCTGCTGCTGCACGCATGTCTTCGATACGAGAGTTAGTACAAGAACCCACAAACACTTTATCGACATTGTATTCAGATAGGGATTTACCAGCTTCAAGACCCATGTAAGCCAGTGCTTTTTCCGCCGATGCTTTTTCAACAGGATCAGCGAAGCTTTCGGGTGCTGGGATTGGCGTGTCTACCGAGATAACCTGACCTGGGTTTGTGCCCCAAGTCACTTGTGGTTTGATGTCTGCTGCTTCTAGCGTCACAACCGCATCGAACTCTGCGTCAGCATCGGTTTTTAACGTATCCCAGTATTGGATTGCTGCTTCTAAGTCTTCGCCTTGTGGAGAGAACTTACGACCTTTGATGTACTCGTAGGTTGTCGTATCTGGAGCAATTAGGCCGGCTTTAGCGCCAAGTTCGATAGCCATGTTACATACCGTCATACGACCTTCCATCGTAAGGTCAGTAATCGCCTCACCACAGAATTCAACCACGTAGCCAGTACCGCCTGCAGCTGTTGTTTTACCAATGATCGCTAGCACGATATCTTTTGCAGTGATGCCTGGAGCAACTTTGCCTTTTACTTCGATCTTCATCGTTTTAGCGCGAGCTTGTTTTAGCGTTTGAGTTGCTAGAACGTGCTCAACTTCTGAAGTACCGATACCGAATGCAAGAGAACCAAATGCACCGTGTGTCGCAGTGTGTGAGTCACCACATACGATGGTCATGCCTGGCAGGGTAATACCTAGCTCAGGGCCCATTACGTGAACAATACCTTGGTATTTGTGGTTTAGGTCGTAAAGCGTTACACCAAACTCTTCACAGTTCTTCGATAGCGTTTCCATTTGGATACGAGCCATCTCACCAGAAGCGTTAATGTCTTTGGTTTGGGTTGATACGTTGTGATCCATGGTCGCGAATGTCTTGCCAACTTGGCGAACTTTACGGCCTTTTTCACGTAAACCATCAAAGGCTTGAGGTGACGTTACTTCGTGGACTAGGTGACGGTCGATATAAAGAATCGGGTTTTCGCCTTCCGCTGCTACTGCAACGTGTGCGTCGTAAACTTTTTCGTATAAGGTTTTGGCTTGCTGGTTTGTCGACATAGCTTTTCTTCCTTGGGAGCATCAGTCCCAGTGTTTGTTTCGAGTCAAGTCATGCAACTTTCGCTGACTTGGCTTGATATTATTCTTATGTACTTGCTTCTACTTTCGAGCAATTAGCTTATGAAGCTAAGATGTACTCTGCGATCTTGTCACCCATTTCAGAGGTAGTAAGCGCTTGATTGTCGCCTGCAAGGTCTGCTGTTAGCTCGCCTGCTGAAAGCGCTTTAGATACCGCCGTTTCAATGTCTTGTGCTGCCGCTTCTTCGCCTAGGCTGTAACGAAGCATTAGTGCAGCAGAAAGAATTTGTGCAACTGGGTTTGCGATGTTCTTGCCTGCGATATCTGGTGCGCTGCCGCCCGCTGGTTCGTATAGGCCGAAGTTGCTTTCGTTCAAGCTTGCAGAAGGAAGCATACCCATAGAGCCTGTGATCATTGCGCACTCATCAGAGATGATGTCGCCGAAGATGTTTGAACACAGCATTACGTCAAACTGAGAAGGATCTTTGATTAGCTGCATGGTCGCGTTGTCGATGTACATGTGGTTTAGCGTTACATCTGGGTAATCTTTTGCGATTTCTTCAACGACTTCACGCCATAAGATAGAGCTTTGTAGAACGTTCGCTTTATCGATTGAGTAAACGTTTTTGTTACGTAGACGTGCAGATTCGAAAGCAATCTTTGCAATGCGCTCGATTTCGTAGCGGTGGTAAACCTCAGTATCAAAAGCCTTTTCAGTTGCGCCTTCGCCTTCACGACCTTTAGGTTGACCGAAGTAGATGCCGCCTGTTAGCTCACGTACTACTACGATGTCGAAACCGTTACCTGAGATGTCAGCACGTAAAGGAGAGAAAGACTCTAAACCTTTATGGATTTGTGCAGGACGTAGGTTACAGAACAGTTGGAAGTGTTTACGTAGAGGAAGTAGGGCACCACGCTCTGGTTGGTCGTTCGGTGGAAGGTGTTCCCATTTAGGGCCGCCGACAGAACCAAAAAGCACTGCGTCAGATTCTTCACAGCCAGTTACTGTTGCTTCTGGAAGTGGACAGCCGTGGTTATCAATCGCAATACCACCAACATCATACTCTTCGCGAGAAAAGCTAATCGCGTGCTTCTTTTCGATCGCGTCTAGCACTTTATGTGCTTGTTGCATTACTTCTGGGCCAATGCCATCACCAGGTAGTACGGCAATTTTGTATGATTTATCAGTCATGTTAATCCTTTAATTCTTTGTTACTGAGCCATTTGGCTCGTTTTAAATTTTGTCCCTAAAGCCAATAACATCGGCTCTAGGGCTCTGTTATTGGGTACTTAAACTGTCGCGATTTTTTGCTGTTTCATTTCAGCAATGGTGTCTGCGCGTTGAATGCTATTGATAACGTGCAGTAGCGCTTGACCAGAAGCTTCAACGATATCGGTTGAAACACCTGTACCGTGGTACTTGCGACCTTTGTAGTTGGCAATAATGTCCGCTTGGCCTAAGCCATCTTCGCCTTCACCTTTCGCGGTTAAGTCGAACTTATCTAGTACGATTTCGTAGCCAGTTAAGCGGTAGATACATTGGTATAGCGCATCAACAGGGCCGTTACCGACAGCGGCTTCGCACTTCTCTTCATCGCCACATTGCAGTTTGATGCTGGTCGTAGACATAACACTACCAGATTGTACGCTTAGGTAGTTAAGTTTATAGAAGTCATCTTCATCACGTAGATTCGCGAAGTGCATTAATGCTTCTAGGTCGTAATCGAACACTTGGCCTTTACGGTCAGCAAGCTTCAAGAAGTCTTCGTACAATGAATCTAGGTTGTACTCATTATCTTTGTAACCCATCGCGTCCATGTGGCTCTTAACAGCAGCACGGCCACTACGACTTGTTAGGTTCAATGCCTTGTTTTTCAAGCCAATAGACTCAGGAGTCATGATCTCGTAAGTGTTCTTGTTCTTTAGCATGCCATCTTGGTGAATACCTGAAGAGTGGCTGAACGCGTTTGCACCGACGATAGCTTTGTTGTCTTGAATTGGCATGTGGCAAAGCTGGCTCACCAACTTACTGGTACGATGAATCTCTTGATGATTCAAATCAGTATGGACACCTAGTAACTCTTGGCGAGTTTTGATGATCATTGCGATTTCTTCTAAAGAACAGTTACCAGCGCGCTCACCGATACCGTTAATAGTACCTTCAACTTGACGAGCACCGGCTTGTACTGCAGCGATAGAGTTAGCAACCGACATGCCCAAGTCATCGTGACAGTGAACGGAGATGATTGCTTGATCGATGTTTGGCACGCGGTCAAATAGCGTTTTGATAATGCCACCAAACTCGTTAGGTACTGTGTAGCCCACTGTATCTGGAATGTTGATGGTTTTTGCGCCAGCGTTGATTGCCGCTTCAACCATACGACATAGGTTGTCGATAGGGGTACGACCTGCATCTTCACAAGAGAATTCAACATCGTCTGTGTAGTTGCGAGCGTGTTTAACGGCTTTTACTGCCATCTCAACTACGTCGTCGTAGCTACGGCGCAATTTATCTTGAACGTGAACCGTCGATGTAGAAATGAAGGTGTGGATACGGAACTGCTCAGCGACTTTTAACGCTTCTGCAGCGGCATCGATATCTTTTGCTACCGCACGAGAAAGTGCACAGATTCGGCTGTCTTTAATATTCTTAGCGATGGTTTGTACTGATTCGAAATCGCCTGGTGATGACACCGGAAAACCCGCTTCAATAACATCTACACCCAGTCGTTCAAGTGCATAAGCGATCTGTAATTTCTCTTTTACCGTTAAGCTTGCAGCCAACGCTTGCTCGCCATCACGTAAGGTCGTGTCAAAAATTATCACTTGATCGTTCATGGGTGCTTCCTTATATCGATAATGAATCGATTGCTATCCAAATTATTATTAAGAATGATGTTCTTTTAAAAGTGCCAGTTACAAAAAAACCCGCTCAGCGCGGGTTTTAATATTTGTGTAGTTCTTGACCCACAACTTACCCGCGCGATTGGTTCACGATAAGGAGAAGTTTCAGCAGTCGAGAAGAAGAAAAAATCATTACACAAATATCCGTAAATAAACTGTTAACACCATATTTACCGCAATTTATTCTGAGCGTCAAACAAGAAAATCCAATATCAGCGTGCTTTGGCGGTGTTTTTGTTTGGTTTGTGCTGCTTGTGTGTTGTTTGTTGGTGTTATCGGCTGATTGAGTGTTTTGTACTGGGCGGTTAGTTTATCGTTTGGCTTATGTGCAGGTTAAAGCTTTGTAGTAAATCTTTTTGATGGAACGATTCACCAATAAAATTAAAAGGGCGGCTAAATTAATTAATCATTTGATTAAATAGTGAGTAATTAACTCTTCTACAACCATGTTGATTTATCCCTATAATTAATCGTGTGATTAATTATAGGGATAGGTCTCAGTGATGGCAGCGCGCAAAGCAGGGCGACCTCAACAGAATCTAGATGTACGGCAGTTACTCATTGAGCACGCTCGAGATCTGTTCGTGGTTCAACCGTATGACAAGGTATCGACTCGTTTAGTTGCTGAGCGAGCGGGTGTGAATATTGCGATGATTCGCTATTACTTTGGCAGTAAAGCCGGATTGTTTGAGGCGATGCTGCGTGAAACATTACGCCCTATGCAATTACAAATGCAGAGACTTGTCGATGAAAGCAGCCATGAGAACTTTCTCGATCTCATGAGAACCTATTACAAAGAGATGGTGAAGGTACCGAAGTTTCCTCGCTTGATAGCTCAAGTGATGAACATGCCGCCTTCAGAAGTGCAGAGAGAGTTGCTCGAGAAAGTCTTTCTTGATGTCGCCAAACCTGCCCAAGATGTCATTTTTGAAAAGTTAGTTGAACAAGGCGTTTTAAGAAAAGATATGGATCCCAGACTCTGCCGCGTGTCGTATATAAGCTTGATGGTGTTCCCCTTCATTGCGCCGCTACCTTTGCTTGCTATTCATGGTATTGAACTCAATGAAGAATTTCTTAACCGACTTATCGAACACAACATCCAACTGATGACGGAAGGGTTTGTAAACGCCCCGAGCCCTTCACCTTTGCAGGAACCAAAATAATGAAAATAAGTAAAAAGCTCCTCTTCTTTCCGGCTCTGGCCGTTGGTGTTATTGGCCTAGTGGCGGCGATTAATCTAAAGCCGGACTTACCGACTAAGCCTGCCGGTGATAGAGCGCGTTTGGTTGAAACCGTGAGTCTAGAAAAACAGATGATCGCGCCATTAGCGGTAGGTTTTGGCAAAGTAGTACCAAAGGTTGAATGGAAAGCGATTGCTGAAGTGACAGGACAGATCGTGTATCGCCATCCTGATCTAGAAAAGGGTCAAATTATTGCAGCGGGTACTGAGGTACTAAAGATCGATCCTTTGGATTACGAACTGAAGTTGGTGCAAGCGGAAGCGGATCTTAAATCAAGCCAGACTTCTCTCGCTAAGCTGAATCAAGAAGAAGATAACCTACAACAAACATTAAAGATCGAAAAAAATCGTTTAGTGATCAGCAATAAAGAGCTGCAACGTAAACAAGATCTGCGTAAGAAAGGGCTCACCTCGCAATCGGATGTCGATCTGCAACAACAAAGCGCACTCTCTCAACAGAAGTTGGTGTTAGATATACAGAATCAAATCGCTTTAATGCCGGATGAAAAGCGCGTCGCGCAAGCGGTGATTAAGGTCAATGTTTCTAAGGTCAAAGAGGCGCAGCGTTCTTTGGACAAAACGACCATCACTTTGCCTCGAGCTATGCGAATCGCTCAGGTAGATATTGAACAAAACCAAGTGGTTAATCTTCAGCAAGAGATGTTTGTTGCTCACGGGATTAACGTTATGGAAGTGGAGGCGCAACTCTCTATTCACGATATGCAAACTTTAGCCTCAAGCTTTACTCAATTCCCTCGTGATGCCGCAGGCATACCTAATCCTTATCAAGCGCCGATTAAAGCGACGATCCAGATGAACAGTGGCAGCTTGAATCTGAGTTGGCCTGCGAAGGTTGCAAGAATCAGTGAAACCGTTGATGAAAACCAAGCCACAGCGGGGATCATTCTCGAAATTAATCAAGATTATTCAGCCCTACAGCCAAGCAGTGCCACTCCCTTGGTGAATGGCATGTTCGTCAAAGCGGAGATTGAAGGCTTGGCGAACCTAAGTTGGGTTGTACCTGAGCGTGCTTTGCATGGCGATAAGGTTTATCTGATGGATGACAGCCAGCGCTTGCAAGTGGTTAATGTTGAAGTGCTTTATCGCCGAGACAACCAGGTGGTGGTTAACGGTGAACTGCAAGCCGGAGACAAGCTGATTCTTAACGATGTTCTTCCTGCGATTGAAGGCATGTTATTGAAAGAGTCTCGCTCAAATGATGATGAGCTTTCCACTGATCTTGAGGAGAACGCCTCATGATCAAGTTCTTCTCTAGGCACCCAACCGCAGCCAATTTGTTGATGCTTGGGTTGTTGATCATGGGTTTGGCTTCTTTATCCACCATCAAGCGTGAAACCTTTCCAGCCTACGATCCCCCTTACATCATGGCTGCGATTGTCTACCCAGGCGCTTCACCACAAGAGGTGGAAGAGAGCTTGTGTGTGCGAATGGAAGACGCGGTCGATGGTTTAGCTAACATTGAAGAAACTCAATGTGAGGCGATAGAAGGCAGTGCTCGCTTAATCCTCAAATTGAATGAGAAAGCAGATATCGGTCGAATGCTGGTGGACGTACAAACTCAGATCAACTCGATCAATGATTTCCCAACTGAGATTGAATCACCAGTCGTACAAGAGTTGGATTGGAACGAACCTGTTGTTGATATTGCGATTACCGCAGAAACTTCATGGCCAGAACTTAAGGCATACGCGGAAGATCTAAAGCGTACTATGAAGCTTGATTACGACGTTTCATTGGTTGAGGTCAGCGGCTTCTCCGATCATCAATATCGCGTTGAGTTGGATACCCAAGCGATTCGCCAGCTCGGTCTGAGTGTTGGAGATATTGCTGATCAGATTGGTCATCAAAACGTAAAACTGCCGAGTGGTAACGTAGAGACGCCAGACAAAAATTTCCTAATTCGTTTTGATGAAAGACGTATCACACCTGTTGAACTCGAAAGCATTGTGGTTGGATCGGCGCCTAATGGTTCAGTGATCCGTTTACGAGATATTGCGAAGGTGACCGATCGCTTTGAACTTGATGAGCAAAAGGTATTGTTTGATGGCAAGCCATCGGCTCTGTTAAAGATTAGCAAGAACAAAGAAGATGATGCGCTGCGAATCAAAGAAAACGTGACTCGATTCGTTGAAGTTCAAAGCGCGATTGCCCCTGATGGCGTGACACTGCAAATGACCAATGATCTCTCATCTGTACTGTGGGATCGCTTAACCATGATGGTACGCAATGGCTGGCAAGGTATTGTGCTGGTGTTCGCAACTATGTGGTTGTTCTTCAGTTTACGCTACTCGTTTTGGGTGGCGGCAGGTCTGCCTGTAGCCTTCCTTGGTGGTTTGTTTTTGATGGCCAATCTTGGCTTGTCGATCAACATCATGTCTCTAGTCGGCTTGTTGATGGCGATCGGTATCATGATGGATGATGCCATTGTGATCGCTGAATCGATCGCCTCCCATCTGGATCGGGGGCAAAACGTTGACGATGCGGTGTACAACGGTGTTAAGAAGGTGCTCCCCGGAGTTTTGTCTTCTTTCCTAACCACCGTGTGTATCTTTGGTAGTTTGCTGTTCCTTGATGGTGAAATGGGTGCGGTGCTTAAAGCGGTACCTCAAGTATTAATATTGGTGCTTTCTTTGAGTTTGATTGAAGCCTTCTTGATTCTGCCAAATCACTTATCTCATTCATTACACAAAGAAAAAAATGACAAGCCAGCGCTGCGTTTCAAAGTCGTGCTGTTAGAGAAATTTGAGAACTTCCGTAATACCACCTTGAGGAGCATGGTCGAGAAGGTAGTGACTTTCCGCTACGCCTTTATGGGCGGGGTGATCACCTTGTTACTTTTATCTATTTCGTTGATTGCTGGTGGAGTTGTTAAATTCCAACCGTTTCCAGAATTGGATGGCGATATTGCCGAGGCGCGTATCATTCTTCCTCCGGGGGCGTCATTGTCTCAAACTGAGAAAGTGGTCGATAAGATTGTTGCTTCTGCTGAGCGTTTGAATGCGCAGTGGAGCGAAGAGGTTGAAGAAGGCAACACCTTGGTTGAGCACATTACTAGCCAATTTAATGCCAACGCAGATGCCAACGAATCTGGTCCCCACTTAGCTACCGTTCGCTTAGATTTACGTGGAGCTGAGAGCCGTAACACGGTTATTGATGACTTTATTGATGCATGGCGAGAAGACATCGGTGACTTGGCCGATCCTATCTCGTTAGTCTTCAAGCAACCGACCATGGGGCCGGGCGGTCGTGCGATTGAGATTCGTGCTAAACATGATGACTTAAGTGCATTGAAATCGGCTTCTTTGGATATTCAAGAATACCTAAATCAGTTTGATGGCGTGCACGGCGTGCTTGATGACATGCGTATGGGTAAAGAAGAGATCTTGGTGAAGCTGCGTCCGGGCGCTGAGACCTACAACGTGAATGGGCAGATGATCGCTTCCCAATTGCGCGCGGCTTTCTTTGGTCAGACAGCGGATGAGATTCAAATCGGTGTTGAGAATATCTCTATTGAAGTTCGTCTTGATAAAGAACAAGCGGGTGATTTACAGCAACTGGCTAACTTCCCAATTATCACTGCAGACGGCAGTCAGATTCCATTAGCCACATTGGCAACGTTAGACTTTCAGCGTAACTACGTGCGAATCCAACGTATCGATGGGCTGAGAACCATCAGTATCTTTGGTGACATAGATAATAAGAAGGCGAGCTCTTCCGCGATTTTGGCTCAATTCCAAAAAGAAGAAGCGGCTAAGCTGATTCAAAAATACCCGGGCTTACGTTTTGATTTCGAAGGCGAAGCCAAAGATGCGGCTAAGACCGGCGCCTCGATGGGCAAAGGTTTTTTATTGGGCTTATTCGGTGTGTTTGCGATTCTGAGTTATCAGTTCAGAAGCTACTTGGAGCCTGTGGTCGTGATGTTGGCGATTCCACTGGCGTTCATTGGGGGCGTTGTTGGTCACTGGTTGTTAGGTCACGCACTGAGTATGCCAAGCATGATGGGTTTTGTGTCGCTCGCTGGGATCGTGGTCAATGATTCGATCTTGTTGGTGCAATACATACGTCACCATGTCGATGAAGGGGATAGCGTTCATGATTCTGTTGTTAAGGCCAGTCGCGAGCGTTTCCGTGCGGTATTTTTAACGTCTATGACTACAGCTGCAGGTTTATTGCCGCTGTTAACGGAAACCAGCTTACAAGCTCAGGTTATTCAGCCTCTGGTTATTTCGATTGTGTTCGGGATATTTGCCTCAACCTTGTTGGTGCTGTTTATGATCCCTGCGGCCTACGCGATCTTGGCTGATTTTGGTTTAGTGAAAAAGCACGAGCCTCTTTCGCTATAGAGTTTTGAAGCAATAAACAATAAAGCGGCCTAGTGCCGCTTTATCTTTATCGGGTGTTTGTTTCATCACCTTGGGCTGAGCGGCTTCACTGCGCATCCCAAAGAAATTTCATTTTAGTTCATTCAAAACGTCACTTAACTGTCATTTGTTGGGCATAACTTGACCCTTAACTGAATAAGGATTGTTAAGGAGATCGTATGCGTACTATCGAACCTATTGTCCGCTGGGATGTGGCATTTTCTGTTTTTTGTTTAAAAAACCGTTATAGCGGGCAACATGCAACACTCAGTAAAGCGGTGTCTCATACTGGAGATGGACACCTTTACGTGTTAATTGCGTTGATTGCTTTGCTGGCTGATAGCAGTACAGGCCGAGATTTTCTCTTGGTCGGTTTAACCGCCTTTGCTATCGAACTGCCTATCTACTGGTTCGCGAAAAATACCCTCAAACGCCGTAGGCCAGCAGAGTTCTCTTCACTGCTTTATTCCCACATTGTGCCATCCGATAAATACAGCCTGCCATCTGGGCACTCTGCGGCGGCTTTTGTCATGGCGACGCTAATCGGACATTTCTATCCGAGCTTATACCTCTTTAGTTTGTTTTGGGCGATAGCGATCGCTGGCTCTCGAATCTTACTTGGTGTGCACTTTTTAACAGACGTACTGATAGGTGCCGCTTTGGGCATTGCTTGTACGAGCCTAGCTATCAGCTTCATTTTGTAAATATTTTTGTTGGCAGCCTCTGCTGTGTTTAAGCAACTCTAAAGGAAAAAGCATGAAAATCTTATATGGCGTACAGGGAACTGGAAATGGTCACATCGCGCGTGCGAGAGCAATGGCCGTCGCCTTTCGTCAGCAAAACATCGATGTCGACTTTCTATTCTCTGGGCGAGAAGAGAGCAAGTACTTCTCAATGGAAGAATTTGGAAACTATCAAACCCGCAGTGGCTTAACTTTTTATAGTGAGCAGGGACAGGTGAAATACGGCAAGACATTCATTAACAACAACATCTGGCGACTTCTGAGTGAGATTAACCAGATCGATCTGACACCGTATGATTTAGTGCTTAACGATTTTGAGCCCGTGACCGCTTGGGCAGCTAAAAGACAGGGCGTACCTTGCATAGGTATAAGCCACCAAAATGCGTTCCGTTATGATGTGCCTAAAGAAGGCGGCAACTGGATTGAGCATTCTGTGATTCAACACTTTGCCCCAACCGAGCACTCAATTGGGCTGCACTGGTATCACTTTGAACAGCCAATATTGCCACCGATCGTTCACACGCTTACTGGCGAACAACAAACCAAAGCGCCGCAAGACTTCACTCTGGTCTACTTGCCGTTTGAGGATCTCGAGGCGATTTCAGAGCTGTTGATGAAGTTCATTTCTCATAACTTTGTCTGCTATCACCCGAATGTGATTGAGCAAAGCCGAGTTGAAAATATTGAGTTCAAACCGCTCAGTCATGCAGGCTTTCAATTCGACCTCAGCCAGTGCTCAGGTGTGGTGGCAAATGGTGGATTTGAATTACCCTCTGAAGCCCTAACTTTGGGTAAGAAGTTGCTCCTTAAACCGCTTGATGGGCAATTTGAACAACAGAGCAATGTGGCGACGCTAGAGGCGCTTGGATTGGCTCAAACAATGAGCTTTTTAGACCCTGCTATCTTGCGTGGTTGGCTCAACGAAAAACAAGCGGAAGTGGTCACTTATCCAGACGTCGCGAGCGCACTTGTTGAGTGGGTATTGGCAGGAAATTGGTCCAACCAAGATGACTTAAGAAAGCAGCTTTGGGACAAGGTAGACTTTCCTAGTTATGCATCACTCACCTAACTCATAAGTGTTATTTCTGAATCGACTAGCTGAACAATTCACGCGTTCAATAAATTGTAACAAATGTAACCAAACGATAGAACAGCTAAATAAGTCGAAATGAAACTCATAAGTGACGCATTTTATGTTTTTTTATAACTCTATAAATTACTGATTTTAAGGTGTTAATTAATCATTAAGGTAAAATAAAATTATTCTTTATCAATCTTGTTGGTAGCTCGAGATGTATTGGTTAATAGTAATGGTAATCCGAAAAACATCGGTCTGATAAATATAAGAATTAGTGGTTATCTATTCTCATACCATTACCAATTTAACGCTGTCGAACCGACAAGAGGCAACTTGAATGTTAGATAAAAAAGACGCAATGAGTGCTATTGCAAGCTACAGAATGGAAAGCACACTTCGTGGAGTCGACTTAAACCTTTTGACTGTATTTGATGCAGTTATGCAAGAGCAAAACATTACACGTGCAGCTCACAATCTGGGTATGTCTCAGCCTGCTGTAAGTAACGCTGTTGCTCGTCTAAAAGTGATGTTTAATGACGAACTATTCATGCGTCAAGGTCGTGGTATTCAACCGACTCAACGTGCTCGTCAGTTGTTTGGTCCAATCCGCCAAGCACTACAATTAGTACGCAACGAACTACCAAGTTCTGTGTTCTCTCCAGAGTCGTCTTCTCGCCTGTTCAAACTTGCGATTTGCAGCCCTTGTGACATGCGTTTTGCTCCTAAGATTATGTCGACAATCAACGACCAAGCACCTAGCGTTAAACTGCACATGGATGCTGAATTCGATCGTCAACTTTCTGAGCGTATGCGTTACCAAGAAATCGACTTCGTTATTGATTACGCTCGTTTTGATGAGCAAGGCTTCTCAAGCACTGAAATCTTCCAAGATGAGTTGGTTGTTGTAGCTTCTGCTTCTCACCCACGTATTAACGGTGAAGTAACAGCGGCAGAGCTGCTTAACGAAAAGCACGCAAAACTGTCTCGCATCCACGGTCAACGTAGCTTCTCTGAGCAAGCTTACCGTGACCTAGATTGCACGCCTTTCTACGAAGGTACGAGCTTAAGCAACGTTCTTTACGTTGTAGGCCAATCTGAACTAGTAACAATTGCTCCTCGTTGGATGGTTGAACATGCAGCAAACAAAGAGCAACTTCAGATTCTAGATTTCCCATTCGATAATGCGGCGATTTCTGGCTTCCTAAGCTGGCACGAATCAAGTGAAAAGGATAAAGGACACATTTGGTTACGAGATCAGTTAATGATGATCTGTGGCGAAGTAGTGGCACTTAACTAGACACTAATCCCTATGTTTTATAAGCCCTAAGCTAGGAGTCTGGCTTGGGGCTTAATTATATGGTCCGCCTCACTCTCAAGCCCTTAAGCTTAGAGTAGGCTCTCAGAATGAGGTGAACCATATGTCTTCTATTCATATTTTAGGTATCGACCTAGGTAAACACTGCTTCCATGCTATCGCACATAACCGTTGTGGGGTGGAGGTGCTTCGTCGTAAATTTAATCGCAATCAACTCTTAATCTTTCTTAGTAAAATAGAACCAACAACTATTGCTTTCGAAGCTTGTGGCGGTGCTCATTGGCTTGCTCGAAAGTGTGGTGAGCTTGGTCATCAACCCCGACTTATTCCTCCTCAGTATGTAAAGCCTTATGTCAAAGGCAATAAAAACGATTTCATCGATGCTTCAGCGATCGCAGAGGCTGCGAGTCGACCGACCATGAGATTTGTGGCTGTAAAAGTGAAGAGGCTCAAGTCATCGCAGCGATTCATCGAGTCAGAGATAGTTATATCAAGGAGAGAACCGCCACTATGTCGCGGATCGGCGCGATCTTACTTGAGTTTGGCCTTAGCTTTCCCAAAGGGCATGCAAAGATGAAGTCTCTGTTTCAATGGTTAGCAGAACAAACAGTATCACTACCAAAAGCTTGCTATGTGAATTGATATCTATCCATGAACACTACAAGTACCTCAATGAACAAATCAAAACCCAAGATATCAAGCTTCAAACTATTGTTGATAATAACGAAAGTGCTCAATTATTAAAAACTATCCCTGGAATTGGCGATCTTACCTCCACATTGTGTATTGCTGATGTAAGCTCTCCGAGTAACTTCACCAATGGCCGCGAGATGGCGGCTTGGTTGGGACTTGTACCAAGGCAATTCTCAACGGGAGGAAATACCAAGCTACTTGGTATGAGTAAACGAGGAAATAAGCACCTCAGAACTCTGTTTATCCATGGCGCAAGAGCTGTACTCTCTAGGCTAGAGACGACAGGGAAAGTGTTGGAGAGTGGCTTGTGAACCTACGAGCCACCAAACCATTTAATGTAGTGGTAGTTGCATTAGCCAACAAGCTAGTGAGGATAGCTTGGGCGGTGTTATACCACCGCCAAGCTTTTAAGGCTGTTTAGCTATAACCAAGTTTGCAACGCCAATGAACGTGATGACAAAAACGGTCAATCGGCCAGATTAAGAACCTGACACAAAAATAGCAATCAATGCTTTGGGCTTTTTAAGGATAATCTGGCGCGGATATCATCGTGGAGCTGGGAAGCTAGTGCTCCCAACAAGGACTCCGAATACATTAGCGCAAACCAACTCCGTTATTACTTAATTGTAGTTGCAATAACGGGGCGGACCATACATTTTTGTACCTGCTATTTTTGTTGATAGAAAACTTAGCGTGAGACGTACTATTACTTATAACTTTGAGCTTCATCAGTTGCCTTTTCCATGATCAGAGGTACACTTGTGCGCTCAAAAAAGCTTACAGGTGTAAGCCAAAGGTAAAGAGATGGCCAATTTAGATTTTCATATCGTAAAAAGACTTCGTGACCAAATTGCCCAAGGCGGCAACCGTACAGCTTTGAAGCACAAAGTAGACAATGTATGGCAAGGTATTAGCTGGGAGCAGTTTGGACAACAAATCGATACGCTTTCATTAGCACTATTGGCTCAGGGACTGAGAGTTCAAGATAAGATCGGTATCTATTCAAACAATATGCCTCAATGGACCGTGGCAGATTTTGCATCTTTACAAGCTCGCCTTGTGACTGTGCCGATTTATCCAACCAACACAGCAGCGCAGTCGTCTTACATCATCCAAAATGCGGATGTGAAGATCTTATTCGTTGGTGAGCAAGTTCAATTTGACGCGGCGGTGAGCCTATTTGAAGAGTGCGAACAGCTAGAAGTGGTTGTCGCGATGTCTGATGATATCGATCTTCAAGGCCATAGCTTTGCGGTATCTTGGGCTGACTTCATGGCGCGCGGTATTGAGGCTCAGCAAGCTGAACTTGATACTCGTCTTGCAGATGCAAGCATGGACGATTTACTGACTCTTATCTATACCTCTGGTACTACTGGCCAGCCGAAAGGCGTAATGCTTGATTACACCAATATTGGCTATCAATTAGAAGGTCACGATGAGCGTCTTAGCTTAAGCAAAGACGACATTTCATTATGTTTCTTACCTCTATCTCACGTATTTGAGCGAGCGTGGACTTTCTACGTTCTCTATAAAGGCGCAACCAACTGTTACCTGCAAGATACTATGCAGGTGCGTGATGCGTTGAGCGACGTGAAGCCAACCGTAATGTGTGCGGTTCCGCGTTTCTACGAGAAGATCTTCTCTGCGATTCACGAGAAGGTTTCGAAAGCGCCGTTTATCCGTAAGGTGCTATTTACTTGGGCGGTGAACATGGGAGCGAAACTCTCTGTTTGTCACCAAGAAGGTCGCACTCCTTCGCTAATGCTGAAGAAGAGCCATGCGCTAGCAGACAAGCTTGTGTTATCTAAGCTGCGAGCACTGTTAGGCGGCAACATCAACTTCATGCCATGTGGTGGTGCGAAGCTAGATGAAACTATCGGTCGTTTCTTCCATGCTATCGGTATCAATGTAAAACTTGGTTACGGTATGACAGAAACCACCGCAACCGTGTCTTGCTGGGATGACCGCTGCTTTAACCCTGATTCTATCGGTATGTCGATGCCGGGCGTGGAAGTTAAGATCGGTGCTAAGAACGAGATTCTTGTGCGTGGTCCAATGGTAATGCGTGGCTACTACAAGATGCCTGAAGAAACCGCGAAAACATTCGATGAACACGGTTTCTTGAAAACCGGTGATGCGGGTCATTTTGATGAAAATGGTAACCTGTTCATTACTGATCGTATTAAAGAGCTGATGAAAACTTCTGGTGGTAAATACATTGCACCGCAAGTGGTGGAAGGCGCGATTGGTAAAGATCACTTTATCGAACAGATTGCGGTTATCGCTGACACTCGTAAATTCGTCTCTGCACTGATTGTTCCTTGTTACGACTCGCTAGAAGAGTACGCAAAAGAACTGAACATCAAGTATCACGACCGTGTTGAGCTTATCAAGCACCACCAAATCGTTGAGATGCTAGAGAAGCGTGTGAATGACCTGCAGCAAGAGCTCGCGAAGTTTGAGCAAGTGAAGAAGTTCAAGCTATTACCAAAAGCGTTTTCTATGGATGATGGCGAACTGACGCCGACCCAGAAACTGCGTCGTAAGGTTATCAACGATAAGTATCAAGACGAAATCGAAGAAATGTACACTGAAAAGTCGAAAGATAAGTAGTTTTCTACTGAGATAAATTTTCAGTTGTTTAAAAATCCCCCTACGAATGTGATTGCATTTTTAGGGGGATTTTTTGTATCTAATGACCAAGCACAATGTGCGAAAGCGCACACAGATAAGCTTGTTATTTATCGATAATTAGCGATTCGTTTAAATATTAAGTGCTTTTTTTTGTTTCCTTTCTAGTTTTAATATCTAGTTATCAATCTTGGTTTGGGTTTTATTTGATGCTTTAAGCTAATAGTTGGTTTTTTGGCATGATTGTCGGATAACAGGTGTTAGACCAGATGATAATAAAGCGTTAAAGTTGTTTCGTATTACTGTTTGTTGTTATCACGACAGACAGCCATAGCCGAAAAAGTGGAAGTATTTCGAATTAGGCTACGAATAAGCCCTAGACTATGAAAAACCAGCCCAACATGTTCACCAAATATGATTGGAAACTGGTGAGGAGAGCAATATGACAACAAAACCTGAAACAGCAATGTTATCCGGCGCTGAGATGGTGGTGCAGTCTCTAATTGAAGAGGGTGTAGAACAAATCTTTGGTTATCCAGGTGGTTCTGTACTTGATATCTACGATGCGCTGCATGCTAAAACTGCTGAAATTAAGCACGTATTAGTACGACACGAACAAGCCGCTACCCATATGGCAGATGGCTATACTCGTTCTACCGGTAAACCGGGTGTAGTACTTGTGTGTTCTGGTCCTGGCGCTACCAATACCGTTACAGGTATTGCGACAGCGTACATGGACTCAATCCCAATGATTGTTATTTCTGGTAACGTACCAAATAACCTGATTGGTAACGACGCCTTCCAAGAGTGTGACATCGTCGGTGTATCTCGCCCGATCGTTAAGCACAGTTTCCTAGTTAAGAAAGCGGAAGATATCCCTGAAGTCGTTAAAAAAGCCTTCTATATTTCAACGACAGGACGTCCTGGTCCTGTGGTTATCGATCTACCAAAAGATATCCTAAATCCACAAATCAAGCTTCCTTATGAATACCCTGAAACGATCAAAATGCGTTCGTACAACCCAACGGTTACGGGTCATAAAGGTCAAATCAAGAAGGCACTGAAAGCACTTCTTGAAGCGAAGAAGCCGGTACTTTATGTCGGTGGTGGTGCGGTTATCTCTGAGGCAGATCAACAGCTGATTAAATTGGCTGAAGCACTTAATTTACCCGTTGTAAGTACCCTAATGGGTCTTGGTGCCTTCCCTGGCACTCACAAGAACTCTTTGGGTATGTTGGGCATGCACGGTTTGTATGAAGCCAATATGGCAATGCACAATGCCGATCTTATCTTTGGTGTTGGGGTACGTTTCGATGACCGTACGACTAACAACCTAGACAAGTACTGCCCGAACGCGAAGATCATGCATATTGATATCGACCCATCATCGATCTCTAAGAATGTTAAAGTGGATCTACCGATTGTAGGTTCTGCAGAAAAAGTACTAGAGAGCATGGTGAACCTGCTGATTGAGCAAGGTGGCACTAACGATGCTGAAGCGATGGAAAGCTGGTGGAGTGAGATTAAACAATGGCAAGAGCGTGATTGCTTAGCTTATGAGAAATCTTCTGAGCGCATTAAGCCACAACAAGTTATTGAAACACTGCACAAAGTAACCAATGGCGATGCGTATGTTGCCTCGGATGTTGGTCAGCACCAGATGTTTGCTGCATTGTACTACCCATTCAACAAACCACGCCGTTGGATTAACTCGGGTGGCCTAGGCACGATGGGCTTTGGTCTACCTGCGGGTATGGGCGTTAAGTTTGCTAAGCCAGACGAAGAGGTGGTTGTTGTAACCGGTGATGGCAGTATTCAAATGAATATTCAAGAGTTGTCGACAGCACTTCAATACAACATCCCAGTTAAGATTATTAACCTGAACAACCGTTTCTTAGGAATGGTAAAACAGTGGCAAGACATTGTTTATCAAGGTCGTCACTCTAACTCATATATGGACTCTGTTCCTGATTTTGCTGCAATCGCGGAGGCTTATGGCCACGTAGGTATGCGCATTTCATCTCCGGATGAATTGGAATCAGGTTTGGAAAAAGCACTGGCGATGAAAGACCGTTTGGTATTTGTCGATATCAGTGTTGATGATACCGAGCACGTATACCCAATGCAGATCAAAGGCGAGGGTATGGATAACATGTGGCTAAGCAAAACGGAGAGAACATAATATGAGACACATTATTTCACTACTAATGGAAAACCAACCGGGTGCGCTTTCTCGTGTGGTTGGCTTGTTTTCTCAACGTGGCTACAACATCGAGTCATTGAACGTATCTCCAACTGATGATCCAACACTTTCTCGTTTGAACGTGACGACTAACTCAAGCGAAATGCAGCTAGAGCAGATACAGAAGCAGCTGCATAAGCTGATCGATGTACTTAAGGTACAAGAGGTCTCTGAGCTTGAACACATCGAACGTGAACTTCTGATGGTAAAAGTACGTGCGAGCGGTTTTGCTCGTGCAGAAGTGAAGCGCACAGCGGATATTTTCCGTGGTCAGATCGTTGATGTAACGGCTTCTCAATACACGGTGCAAATGGCGGGTACGAGCGAGAAGCTTGATGCTTTCATTCAGGCTTTGTCTGAAGTTACGGAAGTGCTTGAGGTAGCGCGAAGTGGCGTGGTTGGTATCGCACGTGGTGAACGAGCGCTGAAAGCCTAGACAATAAGTCTTTATAAAATAGCTTTAAAGCCGCTTTTTTAAGCGGCTTTTATTTTGTTAATTTTTTAGAGTGCTATAATCCCGCGCTCGACTTCCATTCACCTGAGTTAGCAATGAGAACTAAAAAATCAATAATTACATTGCTGATGATCTCTATCACACTGTCTTCTGCTGTAGGGTTGTATTATTTACAACGCTACCAAGACGTTAAAACTCAGAGTTTCAATGAGTCTGCAAAACAAGCCCTTCATCAATTGGTCTACGCTGAGCGAGACTACAACCTTCTAAAATCTCAATTAGTCTCTGTTATGGAGTTACTCAGCCATAGCCAGAGCTTGGTTAATTTCGCCTCTTCTCCATCAGACCAAACTAAAAACCTGCTTGAAGAGGTGTGGCAGTCTGTTCTAGTGAACCAAAAATGGTACACACAAATTCATCTGCTTGATATTACGGGTAAAGAGCTGGTGCGTGTGAACTATTCGTCTGCAACAGGTGAGGTGACGTTGCCTCAACACCTACAAGATAGATCGGAATCGAGTTACTACCAATTCGCACAAGGCTTGGAACGCGAAGAGATTGGCGGTTGGGGAATAGAGCTTGAAACCGAACACGGCGAGTTAACCTATCCTTATAAACCAGTTCTGCGAGTCTTTACTCCCGTTGAAACACCAGAAAAGCGTGTTGGTTATCTTGTGATTAATTTGGATGTTTGGGGGCTGTCTTCGCGTCTTAATTTCTCACCGGATTATGATTTTCGATCAGAGGTTGTCAACGAGTCGGGCTACTACATTGCGAGTAACAACAGCAGTAAGCTTTTCGGTGATTCCGTTCTAGAGAGAAAGAGCTTCAACCTAAAAAATATCGCACCCAAGACATGGGAAGCGATTTCTCGTGAACAAATGGGCACTGTATTTGAAGACGGTAACCTGTTCGCGTTTAACACCGTCAAGCTCGCGAATAATCAAGAAATGCACCTGTTGATCCATCTGAACGAGAAACAGCTTCTTGATCGCGCTGAGCGTGATTTGAATGATCTTGCCCACGAAGAGATCATTGTTCTATTTACGGTGCTGATTTTCGCCTTTCCATTTGCTTATCTGGTGACGCACTATCGACGTCGCAGCTTAGAAAGTAAATTAGCACGTGCGGCATTGAACGGCATGTCGGCGGTGATGATCTCTGACAAGCAACATCGTGCCATGATGATCAATAACGAATTTGAAAATATGACGGGTTACAGTAAAAACCAAGTCATCGGTCACAATGCCTTACAGTTGCTGCTGGAAAATACCGAGCAGGTGCTCTCTAGTGAGTCCATCTGGCAGCATCTAGAGCAAGAGGAAGTATGGGAAGGTGAGGTGTTGTGTAAGAACAAGCTTCGCATTCCTTTTACCGCCATCATGCGAGTCCATGCGGTCAAAAACAATTCGGGTAAAGTGAGCTATTACATTACCTCGTTGGTTGATATCTCGGTAAGGAAAGAGCTCGAAGTGCGTCTACGTTTTCTGAGTGAGAGAGACGCTTTGAGTAACCTCTGGAACCGACGTAAGTTCGAAGAACAGCTAGCTTACTATTCTCGCTTGGTTGAGCGTTATCCTAATGAAGCCACCACTTGTTTAGCCTTAGTCGATATCGATAACTTTAAGCGAATCAATGATGAGCTTGGCCACGATGAGGGTGACCGTGTGATTGCGCGTGTTGCTGGTCTTCTGCAAGATAGCCTTCGTAGTACTGATTTTGTTGCTCGTGTTGGAGGAGAAGAGTTCGCGTTGCTGATGCCACACACGTCTCTGCCGGAAGCGAAGCGAGTATTGGACCGATTACGAATTGAGATAGAGCTAGCCGCCGGTACTAAGGTGACGGTGAGTGTTGGCTTTACGGATTTAACCAGTAACAGCACTCGCTCATACAAATGCGCCGATGTCGGGCTTTATGAATCAAAATCCTCTGGTCGCAATACTGTTTCTATGTGTCCTAGCCATGCTGATGTTGCTTAGGTTTCTGCCTACTTAACTTCTTTTCTTCTGCCTGCTCCATTTCTTTAAACTGCTTTCCGATTGATTCTTCCTTCCCTTCTTTTTATTAGGAATCTCACTTTTGAGCGACTTATGTCACAAAATCTATACAGTTAGACTAAAGTCTAATGTTGGTGATAATTTGAGCTAAACTGAACAATAAGTAAACTACCTTGCTTCAGATTACACCGTGCTTAACGGTGTAATAAATAGAGTGTTTACCAGATGTAGAAGGATGACGCCGTTAACTTAATTCAACTGATTAGCTAGCTTTTTCAATGATTTGAAAGGCAGCAGTAGAACTAGGTTAGCTGGAGCAAGAGTTTGGGGATCATACAGTCTGGTTAAAAGAGGCGTGGTATGTTTGTCGATTTTTTAGTGAGGTTAACCATAGGCACATTAGCCATTCTTGGCTTTCAATTGAGTGCTTTGTATTTTTTACCTATGGTTGTGCTGCTCAATACTCATCACAAAGAGTTTTTTGGGTGGTAGTTCAGTCGTGGTACTGGAAACAAAAAAACGGAGCCATTGGGCTCCGTTTTTATTTGGTTAGAAACTACTTTAGCGTTATGTCGCTTCGATAACTTCTTCAATTCGTTTCATTGAACCTAGTAAGTGTTGATCAAGCAGTTCTGTCGCTTGTTCTACATTTTTAGATAGTACTAGCTTCATGATCATTTCGTGCTCATCAATATTGAACAGATCATCAGACGCGCTTTCTGCAGACATAGCTAGGAAGCGGTAACGTTTTACTTGGTTAATTAGGTCATCAAAGAACTTAAACATGTTCTCTGAATCTGCACCTTCAAGTAATGCTACATGGAATTGCTGGTGGCGTTCTTCCCACTCAACACAATCAAACTCTTCAGATACGTACTGCACTCGCGACAGTTTGTGGTAAGACGTTAGTACATCCAGTTCCCAACTCTCATCACCCGCTGAAATCGCTTTTTTAAGCAGAACAGATGATACAACACGAAGGCTTTCGTATAGGTCATTCAGTTCTTTCTTTGATACAGGAGATACCCAGCAGCCTTTTTGTGGCTCTAGCTTTACGTATTTGCTCCAAGATAACTGTACCAAGGCTTCGCGAATAGGGGATGCGCCGACGTTGTAGCGTGCTTTTAGATCAGCAACAACAAGCTTTTGACCTGGGGTTAACTCACCATTAAGAATATCTTGGCGAATCATCTTTGATACTTTGTCAGTGAGCGTAGGACTAGACATTACAAACCTCATGTATATTGATTTCTAGTCTGCTAATCCGTCTCTTAGAAAGAGCCAATTGGAAGTTAACAGTACGTAGTTCTATTGTGATTGATAATACAGCGTACTGAAAAGTTAGGCAAGATTTAGTTTCATAAAAAAAGAGGGCCGAAGCCCTCTTTTATATTTTATGCGAATCGGTTCATTCTTATAGAACGTGAACAGATGCCGTGTTTGTAGTACCAGAAGCTACTAGAGCACCAGAAACCATAACTACGATGTCGCCTTTGTTACCTAGGCCAGATTGTAGAGCGATTTCTTTACCGTTGATGTAGAACGCGTCTGTGTTCTCGATAGAGTCAACAAGAACTGGCTTAACACCTTTAGTAAGAACTAGCTGTGCAGCTGTCTTTTCGTTAGTTGTTAGAGCAAGGATGTTTGCAGTTGGGAAGTACTTACGTACTGAACGTGCAGACTTACCGCCTTCAGTTGCAACAACGATTAGAGGAGCAGCTAGCTTCTCTGCTGTGTCTACAGCGCCTTTACATACTGCTTCAGTGATGCGTAGACGTGGGCTGTCTAGACGAGAACCTAGCTCAGCTTTAAGAGCTGAATCAGTGCGGTTCGCGATTTGAGCCATGATAGTTACAGCTTCAACTGGGTACTTACCTTTAGCAGTTTCGCCAGAAAGCATTACTGCATCAGTACCATCCATGATTGCGTTCGCAACGTCACCCGCTTCAGCACGAGTTGGACGTGGGTTGCTGATCATAGAGTCAAGCATTTGAGTTGCAGTGATAACCATCTTACGTGCACGGTTACACTTCTCGATCATCATTTTTTGAGCGAAGATTACTTCTTCTGCTGGGATTTCAACACCTAGGTCACCACGAGCAACCATGATGCCATCAGAAGCTTCAAGGATTGAATCGAAGTTATCTACACCTTCTTGGTTTTCAATCTTAGAAATGATGTGGATGTTTTCGCCACCGTTAGCGTTTAGAAGCTCACGGATTTCTTTAACGTCGTCTTCTTTACGGATGAAAGAAGCAGCTACGAAATCAACGCCTTGCTCACAACCAAACTTAAGGTCAGCTTTGTCTTTCTCAGAAAGAGCTGGAAGTTGAACAGAAACGCCAGGAAGGTTAACACCTTTGTTTTCGCCTAGAGCACCGTTGTTAAGAACTTTACACTTAACTTCAGTTTCTGTTGTTGCGATAACTTCCATTTCGATTAGGCCGTCATCAACAAGGATAGTGTTACCTGCAGTTAGGTCTTTAGCGAAACCTAGGTAAGTTACTGCTACTACGTCTTTGTTACCAACAACTGTTGCGTCAGTTGTGAAAGTGAACTCTTGACCAGCTACTAGATCTACGTCGTTACCATCTTCAAGTTTGATAGTACGGATTTCAGGACCTTTAGTATCTAGAAGGATAGCAAGTTGCTCACCTTTGTTTTCCATTACTTTACGGAAGTTCGCGATACGAGTGCCGTGTTCTGCGAAATCACCGTGAGAGAAGTTAAGACGCATAACGTTCATGCCAGCATCTACTAGTTCAGTTAGCTTCTCTACAGATTCAGTTTTAGGGCCAATCGTACATACGATTTTGGTCTTTTTCATGGAAGGTACTCTCCGGTAAGTATTGTTACAATTTGAAATTTATTTAAGTTCTGAAGATTGGTCCGCTACATCAACATTTTGTGCCTGTTGTGTAAAAGCGCGGGACTTCCAATATGTCCTTCAGAGTTGTAAGTCTTTCATCAATTTTAGTCATTTTATGACTAAAAGATTTTGATTCAACGCTGTGTTTCTGTGACTTATACCAACATATCAGGTGAAAGTTGCAGAAAAATAACGGTCAGTTCTGTAATTTTTTTTCTTTTCGGGTGCGGATTCTACCACCTAATGACTTCAATATCACTGCTTAACAATTGTCTTAGGACAAGGTTTCATCGCTATTTATTAATTTTTTGGATCAAAATAAATGGACTAAATAGTTTCGTTGTAACTATAATATGTTTCATATCGAAACTTACTGGCCTTTTTTAAATGTCGAAACGAAACGCTCAGCTCAGAAGACATGCAATTTCTAACCTAGTGAATGAAAAGGGGGAGGTTAGTGTTGATGAATTATCCGCTAAGTTTGAAACCTCAGAAGTCACTATTAGAAAGGACTTGGCGTCTTTGGAGAAAAACGGTCAGCTTTTGCGCCGTTATGGTGGTGCGATTTCATTACCGAAAGAGGTTGTGAGCGAAGAACTGGGTCAACAAGTTTCGACTCGAAAGATTTCACTAGCAAAAGCCGCTGCAGATTTGATTCGTGACCATAATCGTATTGTGATTGATAGTGGTAGCACGACTGGTGCCCTAATCCAGCAACTTAATACTAAGCGTGGTTTGGTGGTTATGACCAACTCATTGCACGTGGCTAACGCGCTTAATGAGCTTGAAAGTGAACCGACGCTACTCATGACTGGCGGCACTTGGGATACCCATTCGGATTCTTTCCAAGGCAAAGTCGCAGAGTCAGTTTTGCGTGCTTACGATTTTGACCAACTGTTTATCGGGGCTGATGGTATCGACCTCGACAGAGGCACAACCACATTCAATGAGTTGGTTGGCCTGAGTAAAGTTATGGCTGAAGTGTCACGAGAAGTGATCGTGATGGTTGAGTCTGAAAAAGTGGGACGAAAGATCCCCAATTTAGAGCTGGCTTGGAACCACATCGATATTTTGATTACCGATACAGATTTGAGCAAAGAATCTCAAGCAAGTATCGAATCACATGACGTTCGAGTGATCCTGACTGATCCAGCTTAAAACTAATTTTAAATATTATGCATTTAACTTCCTATAATTGATCTGATTAAAGATATGGCCTTTGCTTGCTGCCAATAGGAATAAACAAAATTGATGGAGTAAAACTATGTGTGGAATTGTTGGTGCAGTAGCACAACGTGATGTAGCCGAAATCTTAGTAGAAGGCCTTCGCCGCCTAGAATACCGTGGCTACGACTCTGCAGGTGTCGCTGTGGTGGATAGCGAATCTAACCTAACTCGTGTTCGTCGCTTAGGTAAAGTACAAGAGCTAGCAGACGCGGTAGAAGAGCAACAAGTTATTGGTGGTACAGGTATCGCTCACACACGTTGGGCAACACACGGTGAGCCGTCTGAAGCGAACGCACACCCACACATGTCTGGTGATATTGCAGTTGTACACAACGGCATTATCGAAAACCACGAAGCACTGCGTGCTCTGCTGCAAGAGCGTGGCTACGTGTTTACTTCACAAACGGATACAGAAGTTATCGCTCACCTAGTTGAGTGGGAACTTCGTACTTCTGATTCATTGGTTGAAGCACTGCAAAAAACCGCTAAACAGCTAGACGGCGCGTACGGCACGGTTGTGGTTGATCGCAAAGATCCTAGCCGCATTGTTGTTGCTCGTTCTGGTAGCCCAATCGTTATTGGTTTTGGTGTCGGTGAGAACTTCCTAGCATCAGACCAACTTGCACTACTAAGCGTAACTCGTCGTTTCATGTACCTAGAAGAGGGTGATGTTGCTGAGGTTACTCGTCGTGATGTAACGATATTTGACGTTGCAGGTGAGCGTGTTGAGCGTGAAATCGTAGAATCAAACGCAGAACACGATGCAGGTGACAAAGGTAAATACCGTCACTTCATGCAGAAAGAGATCTTCGAACAGCCAACCGCGTTGATCAACACAATGGAAGGTCGTATCTCTGAAACTTCGGTTATCACTAACGCAATCGGTGTTAAAGCTGAAGAGATCTTGAGCAAGGTTGAACACGTGCAGATCATCGCATGTGGTACTTCTTACAACTCAGGTATGGCTGCTCGTTACTGGTTTGAGTCTCTAGCGGGCGTAAGCTGTGACGTAGAGATTGCTTCTGAATTCCGTTACCGTGATTTCGTTGTTCGCCCGAACAGCCTACTCGTTACTCTGTCTCAGTCTGGTGAAACGGCTGATACGCTTGCAGCCCTTCGTCTTGCAAAAGAGAAAGGCTACATGTCAGCAATGACTATCTGTAACGTTGCGGGTTCTTCGCTGGTTCGTGAATCTGACTTTGCTTTCATGACTCGCGCAGGAACAGAGATCGGTGTAGCTTCAACTAAGGCTTTCACAACTCAACTAGCAGCAATGCTGATGATGGTTACTTCAATTGGTCGTCTACAAGGTCGTATCAATGAAGAAAAAGAAGCTGAAATCGTTAAAGCGCTGCATGAGCTACCAACGGCTATTGAACAAGCTCTAGCATTCGATAAAGAGATCGAAGCACTAGCACCTGACTTTGCTGATAAGCACCACACATTGTTCCTAGGTCGTGGCGAGTTCTACCCAATCGCAATGGAAGCGTCTCTGAAGCTGAAAGAGATCTCTTACATTCACGCTGAAGCATACGCAGCGGGTGAGCTTAAGCACGGTCCTCTAGCGCTTATTGATGCAGATATGCCAGTAGTGGTAATTGCACCAAGCAATGACCTACTAGAGAAGCTAAAATCAAACGTTGAAGAAGTACGTGCTCGAGGCGGTCTACTTTACGTATTCGCTGACCAAGACGCTGGCTTTGAAAGCGATGAGAACATGAAGATCATCAAGATGCCTCACGTAAGCGAAGTTACAGCACCTATCTACTACACAGTACCGATGCAACTGCTGTCTTACCATGTAGCGTTAATCAAAGGTACCGATGTTGACCAACCTCGTAACCTAGCGAAAGCGGTAACCGTTGAGTAATCGACAGATTATCTAAGCAATAGATAATAAGAAGCCCATCCAGTGATGGGCTTCTTTGTACCTGTTACTTTTTTCATGCTACATGGCACTTTAATATCTCGGTGTCGTTACCTTGATTAAGCGTTAAGAGCTTGCTCCAGATCAGCCAAGATATCTTCGATGTGCTCGATGCCTACTGAAAGGCGAATCATCTCTGGTGACACGCCAGCCTGTTTTTGTTCCGCTTCGCTTAATTGACGGTGTGTTGTTGATGCAGGGTGACAAGCAAGAGACTTGGCATCACCAATGTTCACCAAGCGCTTGAAGATTTGCAGCGTATCATAGAAGCGAACACCTGCTTCATATCCGTCCTTCAAGCCAAAAGACAAAATAGCCGATGGCTTACCCTGCATGTACTTTTCAGCAAGCGGGTAGAATTCTGAACTAGGCAAGCCTGCGTAGCTTACCCAACTGACCTTCTCGTGTTGTTTGAGATATTCTGCTACTTTCAATGCGTTCTCTGTGTGTCGCTCCATGCGTAGCGACAGCGTCTCCAAACCTTGCATCAACATGAAAGCATTCATTGGTGACAGTGCGGCGCCTGTATTACGCAGGGGAACCGTTCTAGCACGACCGATAAACGCAGCCTCACCAAATGCTTCGGTATAAACCACACCATGGTAAGAAGGCTCAGGCTGATTAAACACAGGGAAGCGGTCTTTGTGTTCTGCCCATGGGAATTTACCTGAGTCGACAATCACGCCACCTAAGGTTGTACCGTGACCACCAACGTACTTCGTTAGTGAATGAACGACGATGTCAGCACCAAAATCGATGGGCTTACATAGCACAGGTGTCGCGACGGTATTATCGACAATCACAGGCACACCTTGTGCGTGAGCAAGCTCTGCGACACGCTCTAGGTCGATGATATTACCTGCCGGGTTACCGATACTTTCACAGTAAACCGCCTTGGTTTTTTCATCGATCAGCGCCGCTAAGCTTTCTGGTTTGTCGTCTTTAGCAAAGCGAACCTCAATCCCTTGGTTTGGCAGCATGTGAGCAAATAGGGTGTACGTGCCACCGTAAAGCTGAGGGGTTGAAACGATGTTGTCACCGATCTGTGCCAAGGTTTGGATCGCATAGTTGATTGCGGCACTGCCCGCACTTACCACTAAGCCTGCAATACCACCTTCTAAAGCGGCCATGCGTTTTTCTAACACATCATTGGTCGGGTTCATTATGCGAGTATAGATATTACCTGGCACTGCAAGGTTAAAGAGGTCGGCGCCGTGTTGTGCATCATCGAATTCATACGCGACGGTTTGATAGATAGGTGTTGCTACCGATTTGGTAGTTGGATCGGTTTCGTAGCCGAAGTGAATCGAGAGCGTTTCGTCTTTCATGTGTCTTCCCTGAACAATTGAGTAATTTGTGTACATTCATATTGCCGATTTTTCCATAAAAGAAAAGTAAGCTTAGTCACAGAGAGGCAATTGGAATTGTGTGCGAGATGATTCGTAATCGTTAGTAAGTGTAGGGCGTGATTTGTGCGGTTTCAGAAAAGCAAAAAGCCAGAGCAGCATGAACTGTTCTGACTTTTCTAATTTGGTGGCCCCTCCCAGATTTGAACTGGGGACCGAACGATTATGAGTCGTGCGCTCTAACCACTGAGCTAAGGGGCCGTAGGCATAGATTATAGGGGAAGCATTCAGTGGTGTCTAGACACTATAAGGGGCAATTCCGCTTACATCTTAGCCACTTAAATCACACGGATAAAAAAAAGGTGAGCCAAGGCTCACCTTTTCTTATTTATGCTTAAAAGCTAACCACACTTGAGTGTGTGATTACTCGTCTAGGAAGCTACGCAGAGTTTCTGAGCGGCTTGGGTGACGAAGTTTACGCAGTGCTTTTGCTTCGATCTGACGGATACGTTCACGAGTTACGTCGAACTGCTTACCAACCTCTTCAAGAGTGTGGTCTGTGTTCATGTCGATACCGAAACGCATACGCAGTACTTTAGCTTCACGAGGTGTTAGGCCAGCAAGAACGTCTTTCGTTGCACCGCGTAGGCTTGTTGCCGTTGCAGAGTCTAGAGGTAGTTCTAGCGTTGTATCCTCGATGAAATCACCTAGGTGCGAATCTTCGTCGTCACCAATTGGTGTCTCCATTGAGATTGGCTCTTTAGCGATTTTCAGTACTTTACGGATCTTGTCTTCAGGCATTTGCATGCGCTCAGCCAATTCTTCCGGAAGTGGTTCACGACCCATCTCTTGTAGCATTTGACGAGAGATACGGTTTAGTTTGTTGATCGTTTCGATCATGTGAACCGGAATACGGATAGTACGAGCTTGGTCGGCAATCGAACGAGTGATTGCTTGACGGATCCACCATGTAGCGTAAGTAGAGAATTTGTAACCACGACGGTATTCAAACTTATCTACGGCTTTCATCAGACCGATGTTACCTTCTTGGATTAGATCCAGGAATTGTAGACCACGGTTTGTGTACTTCTTAGCAATCGAGATTACTAGACGTAAGTTCGCTTCAACCATCTCTTTCTTCGCACGACGAGCTTTTGCTTCACCGATAGACATACGACGGCTGATGTCTTTAATGCTTTGAACAGTAAGAGACGTCTCTTTCTCGATCATATCCAGTTTTTGGATTGAGCGACGGATATCGTTCTCGTTACGTTTGATCTTTTCTGCGTATGGCTTGTCAGAAGCAAGAACTTCATCCAACCATGCTTCGCTAGATTCGTTGCCAGTAAATAGAGCAATGAAAGATTTCTTCGGCATTTTGCCGTACTCAACCGTTTGACGCATGATTAGGCGTTCTTGAGTACGTACGCGATCCATAGAGTTACGCAGTTCGTTTACTAGGTAATCAAACTGTTTTGGTGTTAGACGGAACTCTTTGAATACGTCTTGCATCATTGTCGTTGCAAGCATAGCTTTCGGGCTTTCATGGCCGTACTCGTTGATCGCTAGTTGACGATTCTGGTAGCTAGTACGAAGTGCTGTGAACTTCTCAAGAGCAAGCTCAGGATCAATACCTGTATCTTCTTCTTCCTCTTCCTCGTCGTCTTCAGCGTCTTCTTTGTCTTCGTCTTCCAGATCAGTTTCAGCAAGTTCTGAACCGATGTGAGTTGCCGTTGGCGCAGCAGTGCCATCGTCATCTGGGTCAACAAAGCCATTGATTAGGTCTGTTAAGCGAATCTCTTCCGCTTGTACGCGGTCAAACTGTTCCAAGATGTATGGAATAGTGCCTGGGTACTCAGCAACAGAAAGTTGAACCGTATTGATACCATCTTCAATACGTTTCGCAATGTCGATTTCGCCTTCACGAGTCAGTAGTTCAACCGTACCCATTTCACGCATGTACATACGAACTGGGTCAGTAGTACGGCCAATCTCGCTTTCTACGCTTGAAAGCGCAGCAGCTGCAGCTTCGGCTGCATCTTCATCTATATTGGCATCGTCATCATTAAGCGCTAGATCATCAGCATCAGGTGCAGTTTCAACTACCTTGATACCCATGTCGTTAATCATTTGAATGATGTCTTCTACCTGTTCAGAATCCACGATTTCTGCAGGTAGGTGGTCGTTTACTTCGGCGTAGGTCAGATAGCCTTGTTCCTTGCCTTTAATAACAAGTAATTTAAGCTGTGACTGCGGATTTTGATCCATAGATGATATCCAACTTCAGGTCTGGTGAAGGACGTTGCATTCTCAAATGCAAACCAATTATGTTAACAAATTTATTAAATGCTGACTAATCAAACAGGGTTACGCTTTTAGATCTAGCATTAAAGCTAGTAGCTCCCTTTTTTCTTCGGCTGATAAACCGACGCTTCTTGCTTTGGCCTGCAGGTTTTCAATTTGTTTTTCAACGCACTGGGCAAGTATATTGTCCAATGAGTCTAAAAATATGTCTTCTTGATTGTCTTCGTCGAGGGGGATTTCCCAGCTCGCGAGACGAGACAGAAGAGCCTCATGTTTATTGTGTCGCCAATGCTCTAATAATTGGCCTGTGTTGATATGGGGATGCTCGTGGCATTTATCAAGTACTTCGACGAATAAACTTAGTCCAGGCAACTGTAAGCCTTTGACACTTGATAAATCCGGTACCATATCAGCATAGCTCGGATTTTGGATAAGCAAAGCGATAACTTCACGCATTGGAGTGCGCTTCAGCTCTTTATGCGGTTGAGGTGTCGGGTTCTGTGTATGAACACGCGCACGTCGCAATTGGTTATCAAATCCAGTCCGCTCATCGAGCAGTTTTTCGAGCAGTTCTTGGAAGTAACTGTCAGGAATTTTGTTAATCAAGGCGCTAGCGTGTGCACGCAGTGCCGATTTTCCTTCCGTTGTTCCCAAGTTCAACTTGTGTATTTCAATCAGGTTATCGAACAAATAAGTCGAAAGCGGCGTCGCATTATGAACAAGTTGTTCGAAAGCGTCTTTGCCGTGTTCTCTTATATAGCTATCTGGGTCTTCACCGTCTGGCAAGAATAGAAACTTGAGCGTGTTCCCTGTTTTCAGGTACTCAAGGGCATTTTCTAATGCACGCCACGCAGCTTCTTTACCTGCACGGTCACCATCGTAACAACAAACCACAGTGCTGGTTTGGCGGAACAACATTTGAATGTGGTCGCCAGTTGTTGAGGTGCCCAGTGATGCCACTGAATAATCGACACCGTATTGCGCGAGTGCTACGACATCCATGTAACCTTCAACCACAAGTACTTGTGGCGGTTCACGGTAGGCTTGCAACACTTCATAAAGGCCGTAAAGTTCTTTACCTTTATGGAAGATAGGCGTTTCTGGTGAGTTCAGATATTTTGGTGTGCCGTCTTCTAAGACACGGCCACCAAAACCAATCACACGGCCGCGACGATCGCGAATCGGGAACATCACGCGTCCACGGAATCGGTCGTATCGGTTGCCTTTATCGTTCTCTATTAACATGCCGCCAGTCACGAGCATGTCTTGGGCTTCTTTCTGTTGGCCAAAGTTCTTACGAACTAAGTCCCACTCATCCGCCACATAACCAATGCCAAACTTCTGGACGATTTCGCCAGACAGACCACGATTCTTTAGGTATTCAATCGCCGGTTTATTGGCTGCTATTTTTAGCTGTGAGCGATAGAACTGGCTGATGCCACCCATCAAATCATAGAGGTTACGTTTTTGTTCGCTGTTGGCTCTAGGTGTTGTTGATATCTCGCCGCTGCGCTGTTCTCTAGGAACATCGAGCCCTAAGTAAGAAGCCAGTTCTTCAATAGCTTCAACAAAATCGAGACGTTCGAACTCCATAATGAAGTCGATAGCATTACCGTGTACGCCACAACCAAAGCAGTGATAAAACTGTTTTTCTTGGCTTACGCTAAAAGAAGGGGTCTTTTCGTTGTGGAATGGGCAACAAGCACCATAGTTTTTGCCTTTTTTCTTAAGTTTCACGCGTGCGTCCACAATGTCGACAATGTCGAGACGCGCTAGGAGATCATCGATGAAACTACGCGGGATGTGTCCTGCCATAAAACCTTAGAAAAATGCACTAACTGAGAGTGTGGATAATAATAGTTTGAATAGGTTACAGATACAAACAAGCCGTGCGTTCCGAAGGATTGCACGGCTTGTTGCAATTTGATTTGGGATTAAGCGAGTTTAGAACGAACTAAACCACTAACTTTACCCATATCTGCACGCCCTTGAATTTGTGGTTTCAAGATAGCCATTACTTTACCCATGTCTTGCATGCCCGCAGGTTGAGATTCTGCAATTGCGCTATCAAGTAGTGCAATAACTTCTTCATCAGTTAGCGGTTGAGGCATAAAGCCTTCAAGTACAGCAATTTCTGCTTTTTCCACGTCAGCAAGATCTTGACGATTTGCCGATTCATATTGAGCAACAGAATCGCGACGTTGCTTAACCATTTTAACTAATACAGCAAGAATGTCGTCGTCGTTCAGAGTGATCCGTTCGTCAACTTCACGTTGCTTAATTGCTGAAAGAGCTAAGCGGATAGTGCCAAGGCGCGGTTTGTCCTTGGCTTTCATCGCTAATTTTTGCTCTTCTTTGAGTTGTTCAATAAGAGCCATAACTCAGTCCTTATGGATTAAGTTATTAGTACAGGCGAACGCGACGTGCGTTTTCGCGAGCTAGCTTCTTAGCGTGACGCTTTTGAGCTGCTGCTTTAGCGCGTTTGCGAACTGTAGTTGGCTTTTCGTAATGCTCGCGACGGCGAACTTCAGAAAGGATACCTGCTTTTTCACAAGAGCGCTTGAAACGACGTAGTGCAACGTCGAACGGTTCGTTTTCACGTACTTTAACTATTGGCATATGCCTTTCACCTCAGGGGTTATTCATTATCGCTGGCTACTCAGTACCAAATCAGAGAAGTTACCCATCGAGCTAACTCTCTATTCGCGTTTGGCCATTAACCAGCTTGATCAAAAATGGTGCGGAATTTTAATCCGATCACAGTAGCTTTGTAAAGCATTTTGTCGATTATAGTCTGTACAATATTTGTTTGAAGAGCTTAGGCAGGGTAATATTGCGCTAATTTCCCATTTTAGACGAAAGCGTGCCGAGAAAATTATGCGCATTATTGGTATTGAAACCTCTTGTGATGAAACAGGAATCGCAATTTATGATGATGAGCAGGGGCTGCTTTCTCATCAATTATATAGCCAAGTAAAACTGCACGCCGATTACGGTGGTGTGGTACCTGAGCTTGCTTCACGTGACCACGTGAAAAAGACCATTCCACTGATTAAAGCAGCTTTAGCGGAAGCTAACCTAACGTCGAAAGATATTGATGGTGTGGCTTACACAGCTGGCCCAGGTTTGGTTGGCGCACTGCTTGTGGGCGCAACCATTGGTCGCAGTATTGCTTACGCTTGGGGTGTACCAGCAGTACCGGTTCACCATATGGAAGGTCACCTTCTTGCACCAATGCTAGAAGATAACCCACCGCCGTTCCCATTTGTGGCGCTGCTGGTTTCTGGCGGTCACACTATGATGGTTGAAGTGAAGGGGATTGGTGAATACAAGATCCTTGGCGAATCGATTGATGATGCGGCGGGCGAAGCCTTTGATAAAACGGCTAAGCTGATGGGCTTAGATTACCCAGGTGGCCCGTTGCTTTCTCGATTAGCAGAGAAAGGCACGCCAGGTCGCTTTAAGTTCCCTCGTCCTATGACCGATCGCCCAGGCCTAGACATGAGCTTCTCTGGTCTAAAAACATTTGCAGCGAATACGATTCGTGACAATGACAACGATGATCAAACTCGCGCGGACATTGCTTACGCATTCCAAGAAGCGGTTTGTGGCACCTTGGTAATCAAGTGTAAGCGTGCCTTGGAACAGACTGGCATGAAACGTATAGTGATTGCTGGTGGTGTAAGCGCAAACAAGCAACTGCGTGTTGAGCTTGAAGCGCTTGCTAAGAAAATTGGTGGTGAGGTGTACTACCCGCGCACTGAGTTCTGTACTGATAACGGTGCAATGATCGCTTATGCGGGTATGCAGCGCCTAAAAAATGGTGAGACTGCTGACCTTTCAGTTCAAGCAACACCGCGTTGGCCGATTGACCAATTAGAGCCAATTGCTTAATACATCAAGATGTTTCTATAAACGGTCGCCTAGTGCGGCCGTTTTTATATCCTAGCTTACCGACTATATGTCGATAAATAATTGCTGATAGAGATTAGGGAAGAAGATGAACAAGTTCACTGTAGATAATCAATCGATGGCGTACCTAGATGAAGGTGAGGGCCCGGTTGTTGTATTGGGTCACAGCTACCTTTGGGATAGCGCGATGTGGAAGCCACAGATTGAGGTATTGAAAACTCAGTACCGTTGTATTGTGCCTGAGCTTTGGTCTCATGGTGAATCTGAAGCGGCACCGAGTGCAATGCGTAACCTGAAAGATTACGCTCAACATGTTTTGGCACTGCTTGATCACCTAAACATCGATAAGTTTTCAGTTGTTGGTTTATCGGTTGGCGGCATGTGGGGCACAGAGCTTGCCGAGTTAGCACCTGCGCGAATTCAATCTCTGGTATTAATGGATACCTTTGTGGGTCTGGAGCCAGAAGTTGCGCACGCTAAATACTTCAACATGTTAGACACCATCACCCAGACTAAGATGGTCCCTCAACCGATTGTTGAAGCGGTGGTTCCATTGTTCTTCGCAAACGATGCTCAAACCAACACACCAGATTTGGTTGAAGGTTTTACTCAGCAGTTATCTGAACTTAAGAGTGATAAAGCAGAACAAGTGGCTCGCATCGGCCGAATGGTCTTTGGCCGTCGTGACATGATCGAATCAGTAGAGAACTTTGCATTGCCTGTGTTGATTGCGGTAGGGCAAGAAGATAAGCCTCGCCCAGTACTAGAATCTTACTTAATGCACGATTGCATTACAGGGAGTGAGCTAGTGGTGATTCCTGGCGCAGGCCATATTAGTTCGCTAGAACAACCAGAGTTTGTGAATACGATGCTGAAAGGCTTTTTAGATAAGCACCTGCTATAAGCACTCTCGATAGTTAAAATTTATCGGCTTAAATCTTTATATTCAAATGGATATATAAGATTAAGCCGATTTTTTTTGCCCGAGTTTTGGCTCGCTGCCATCGAGTAGGCGGCGGATATTCTGGTGGTGACGTAGCACGATCAAACAGCACAGCATGGCCACGGGCAGTGTGTATTGCGGTTTGACTAACCAAGCGTAGAAAGGTGCAAGTAGTACGGTAACCAGTGCCGCTAAAGAAGAGTAACGAAACAAAAATGCGACCACTAACCACGTCGCCATGATCATGCCCGTTAGATCGAATCCTATTGGGGCGATAGCGCCAAGTGCGGTTGCGACACCTTTACCACCTTTGAAGTGGAAGAATATTGGGTACATATGGCCAAGACAGGCTGCAATTGCAACAACGCCTAAAATGATTGGGTCGATTTTTAGGTAGTAACCAAGCCAGACAGGGATGGTGCCTTTGAGCATGTCGCATAGCAGTACTGACGCCGCAGCACCTTTACCTCCGACACGTAACACGTTGGTTGCTCCGGGATTATTCGAACCCACCGTTCTTGGGTCAGGGAGCCTCAAGACTCGGCATATCAAGACCGCACTAGAGATTGAACCTAGTAAGTAGGCAGCAATGATCATGATAAGTGCCAATGGGGTCATGTCTGTCCTTAAACGGTTATAAGCCTAACGATGGGAAAATAATGCTCAATCCAAGAGTAATTGATATCATATCTCGAATTACGCAAATAATACGTTTTTTTCCCCAATATGGGTATCCGACCTCTAAAAGGACAAGTCATGGCACTGGATAAAGTTTTCATTGAACAGTTAGAAGTAATTACAACGATCGGTGTTTACGATTGGGAACAAGAGATCAAACAAAAACTGGTGCTTGATATTGAGATGGCTCATGACAACCGCCCAGCTGGCAAGAGTGATGATGTTGTTGACGCTTTGGATTACTCAACAGTGAGTACGGCTGTGCTTGACCATATTGCTAACGGTCGTTTCCTACTGGTTGAGCGTGTGGCAGAAGAAGTCGCTGAGTTAATCATGACTAAATTCTCTGTACCTTGGATTAAGATCCGCCTAGCGAAGCCGGGTGCCGTTCCACAAGCAAAAGCTGTTGGCGTGATCATTGAACGAGGCCAAGCATGACAGTAGCCTATGTTGGTGTTGGCACGAACATAGACCGCGACAAGCATGCAAGGGTGGCATGGACAGAGCTTCAATCGTTAGGGATTAACCTTAAATGCTCTAAAATCTATCACTGTGAGCCTGTGGGTTTTAATAGCTACCCGTTTTATAACTTTGTGATAGAGCTCGACACATCACTTTCATTGACTGAATTTTCACAGCAACTTCGTAAAATTGAGTTTAAATGGGGTCGCTCTCAAGATGCGCACAAACTTCAAGATCGAAAGCTCGATCTTGATATTGTGTTGTTTGGAGACGTGGTTTCTGAGCGCGAACCAGAATTACCACGCAGTGATATCTATAAATATCCTTTTGTAACACAACCACTTTATGATCTCTGTCCTGCGAGAGTGATCCCGCAAGACGGACGAACCGTCAGTGAAATATGGCAGAAGATGCAGCAATTAGACTCGCTCTCTGTTGTAGATATAAAACTATAATTTTTAAGGTAAGTAATGAGTTATTTTGAAGCGTTTATATTGGCGTTGGTGCAAGGCTTTACTGAGTTTTTACCTATTTCCAGTTCTGCACACTTAATCCTCCCTTCTGCTGTTTTAGGCTGGGAAGATCAAGGTTTGGCTTTTGATGTCGCGGTCCATGTTGGTACTTTAGCTGCCGTAGTTATCTATTTCCGCAAAGAAGTGGTGTCTCTTTTGAGTGCTTTCTTTGGTTCGGTATTTAAAGGCGATCGCAGCAAAGAAGCGAAGTTGGCGTGGATGATCATTCTCGCGACGATTCCTGCGTGTATCTTTGGCCTGTTAATGAAAGACATTGTTGAACTTTACCTGCGCAGTGCATGGGTGATTGCGACAACCACTATCATCTTTGGTTTGCTTTTATGGTGGGTGGATAAGAATTCAAGTCTACGTGATGACGAATACCAAGCGGGTTGGAAAAAAGCCTTGTTCATTGGTCTTGCTCAAGCAATGGCGATCATTCCGGGTACATCTCGTTCTGGCGCTACGATTACTGCAGCGCTTTACCTTGGTTTCACACGTGAAGCAGCAGCTCGATTCTCTTTCTTGATGTCTATCCCAATCATCACTTTGGCTGGTGGCTACTTAGGCCTTAAGTTGGTGACCAGTGGCGACCCAATCCATGTTGGCACTTTGCTAACGGGCGTTGCGGTGTCTTTCATCAGTGCTTATATCTGTATTCACTGCTTCTTGAAGCTTATCTCTCGCATGGGCATGACACCATTTGTTATCTACCGCCTCATTCTAGGTTGTGGTCTGTTTGCCTTCTTAATGATGCAGTAACAGGCTCTGATAACAGTCTCGTCGTAAAGATTGAAATAAAAAGCCCGCTTTATCGCGGGCTTTTTCATGCGTGTTTATCAGCGCACTGAAGATTAGTGATTAGCGAGTTCTGCTAGTGCGCTTTCAATTGCCGCAGCTCTGCGCTTCTCTTGTTCTTCTCGAATATCTTTGCCTTTAAAACCATCGGCAATAATCGCTTTTACCTCGACTTTCAGCGCCGCTTGATAGGCTGCTTCAAAACGAGCCTTTTGAGGATAAGGCTGATCTTCTAAACCTTTACGACCTGCGTGGTCAGCTTGGCAACATAGAAGAATGTCGTTGAGCCTGTCTGGTTTACGCCACACATCGAACTTGTTTAAAACCTTAAGGAAAGTCGTGGGCTTAAGTTCACCCGCGCGATGAATATTAGAGTGCTGCTCACACACTAAAAGTGCGAGGTCTCTGAATTCATTGGGTATTCTTACTCGTTCACACAGTTTCTTGATGATCTTCACGCCAGTATGACAGTGCATTTTGTGGCTTGGCCATTCAGCTTGTGGTGTCACGCCTTTGCCTAGGTCATGCACTTGAGCTGCAAAGCGTACTGGTAACGATGGGCTTAATAGCGCTGCTTGTTGAGCCACCATCAGCGTGTGGATACCTGTGTCGATTTCTGGGTGCCATTTCTCAGGTTGAGGGACACCAAATAGAGCGTCAATCTCTGGCAAAACAACCGCTAGCGCTCCGCACTCTTTGAGCACTGAAAGGAACACTTCTGGGTGTGGTGTGCTGAGTGATTTATGCCATTCTTGCCACACACGCTCTGCCGTAAGATGCGCGAGTTCACCAGATTCGACAATTTCACTCATCATCAACATGGTTTCAGGTGCAATCGTAAAGTTGAGGTGGTGAAGCTTGGCAGCGAAACGGGCAACACGTAGCACACGAAGTGGATCTTCGACAAAGGCATCGGATACGTGTCTAAGAATACGATCTGAGAGATCTTGCTGGCCGTGGTAAGGATCGTGAAGGTTGCCTTCATCATCTTGAGCGATAGCGTTGATCGTTAGATCGCGGCGCATGAGATCTTCTTCTAGGTTGACATCTGGCGCGAAGTAACATTCGAAGCCTGTGTAACCAGAACCTGACTTTCTCTCAGTGCGAGCCAGTGCGTGCTCTTCCTTGGTTTTTGGGTGCAGGAATACCGGGAAATCTTTACCCACCGCAGTGAAGCCAAGGCTTTCCATCTCTTGAGGGGTACTGCCGACCACCACCCAATCTTTATCATAGCTATCAATATTGAGTAGCTTATCGCGCACCGCCCCACCGACTAGATAGCGCTGTAGCCCATTCTCTTTTGGTAGGCTATCGTATATTTGCAACTTATCACCTCGAAATGTTTTATCACTGCTGGACTTTACGGCAAGCAATGGTACTTTCCATTAATCGTAATTATAGGGCAGCACATGTATAAGGAATATTTTGGCTTCGTTGAGATGCCATTTTCGATTGTACCAAATTCTCGTTATTTGTTTTTGAGTCAGCGTCATCAAGAAGCGATGCAGAACCTACAAGCCGGTCTAGGCGAGGGTGGGGGCTTTGCAATGCTTACTGGTGAAGTAGGTACAGGTAAAACAACCGTCGCCAAAGCGATGTTGTCTTCACTCAATAATCAGACTCAAGCTGGCCTTATACTCAACCCTACGTTTTCCAACACCGATTTGCTCGAAGCTATCTGTGATGAGTTTGAGGTCGACTACCCTGAACAAGCATCGCTCAAGCAGTTGAGTCAGGCGATTCATCATTTCCTGCTTGATAGCCATGCAGACGGTATTCAAACCTTATTGGTCATTGATGAAGCGCAACACCTCGCTGCCGATGTGTTGGAACAGCTGCGCCTTCTAACCAATTTGGAAACCGACAGTCGTAAGCTGTTAAAAGTGCTGCTGGTTGGCCAACCCGAATTGCAGCAACACCTACAAACCACGCAGCTACGCCAATTAGCGCAGCGCATTACTGGTCGTTATCACCTACTGCCTCTTAATACGGAAGAAACCGGTAAGTACATCGCGTTTCGTTTGGAAACGGCGGGTGGCGAACAGATGTTATTTTCGAATCGTTCTATTAAGCTGATCGCCCAATATACTCATGGTATTCCACGGTTGATTAACTTGGTGTGTGACAAGGCGCTGCAATTGGCTTTTCATGACGGAGAGCAGTTACCAAGCAATGAAACCGTCAGCCGAGCCTGCCAACAGGTTATGGCTTTTCAGGCAGATGTGTATCATGTCGAGAAGCCACGTGGCGTCGGTGTCGCGCCAAAAATGTTTCAGTATGCAGGTATTGCTACATTAAGTGTCGGTCTTGCCATTGCGACCTTTAATTTCGCGCCATCCTATATCGATTCATGGTTACCTGCAGAGACGGAAAGTGAAGCTAAAACTGAGGTACTGGCACACGCTCAGCGCTCACTAGTAGCCGATACTCCTAAGTTGGTTGCAGAACCTAAGCCAACCAAGTTCGCGCTGCCACAACATATCCAACAACACTTGATGCAGGGAACCAACCGTTCTCTTGCGATTAAAGATCTCTACACCCTATGGGGATATCAATCCTCCTTGCGTGATGGCTTGTGTTTGAGTGAGCCGCAGAGTGTTTTTGTGTGTGAACAACATCATTCTGATTTAGCGTCTCTGTTAGAACTCGGCGTGCCTGTGGTACTCAATCTCGAAATCGACCAAGAGCCTGTATTTGCTGTGCTCTATGGTGTGTCTGAGGATTCGGTCGAATTGCTTGTTAACGAAAAGCTACTGTCTATGCCAAAGCAATCATTAGAACAAGTATGGCAAGGCGACTATGTCGCGATTTGGAAACAGCCGTTAAGAGAGACCCTTAAAGAGGGTTATCAAGGTGAGGCAATTGCTATGCTTGATTTGCTGCTTTCTGAAGTCTTGGGTGAAGTGGTGTCTGGCAGTGATGTGTTTGATAACGAGTTGAAAATGAAGGTGGAAGCCTTTCAGATTTGGCAAGGGATGTCTGTTGATGGCATCGCAGGTAAGCGCACGCTAGCAAGATTGCAAAGATTGGCGCAGCTTGATTCTCCTAAATTGATGTCACTAGAAGGAGGGGCAAGCTAATGTCACGTATTATGCATGAGCTTAAACACTCTTCTGGAAAACAGCACTCTCTTAGCAGACCAAGCTTCAAAGGTTATCAGAATCATCATGTGCCTAGCTCAGCTAAAGGGATGAGCAACAAACGTGGTTCATCGCTCGCGATGGGGCTACTCCTAATTTTGGTTCCGTCCTTACTGGTAGGTGGGGTTCTGGTCTATCAATCTTATAACCAGCAACAGACACACTTAGCAAATCAACCTGTTAATGCCGTGATGGCAGAGTCAAAGCCTAAGCCAGAGATTGAAACGCAAACCGTTGAAGCCAGAACAAAGAGTGAAGCAACAGCTGTCGAGCCTGCACAAGATGATGCCTTGTTTGCTGTTCGTATTGCTCCGACAAGCAAGGCGTTAAAAGCATTACCGCGCCAAGAGGTGTATGCGCAGGTTGAGCTAGAAAGTAACAATGTCGCGGGTGGAACAACAGTAGCGATGGCCAATACCGATAACACACAGCAAACAACAGCGAGTGCAGAACCGGTACCAACCCAACCAACTGTTCAACCCAGTTCGAATGATGAGAATACTGAACTGCAAGCGGATAGTGATTTGCTGCAAGGGTTGGATCTTACTGAGCTTCCACCCGATTTGGCATTAAAGCTTGAATCCATTATGGGTGAACAACAAAATGATGCGCCTGAACCGATGGATTCTAGACCCGCCGGACAAATGGGGTCACAGGTCATCGAGTTAGAAACGCATACCAATAGCTTGTCTGGAGTTCTACCTAAGTTAGATCTACAGACTCACATGTACTCAAGCAGTGAAACCAAGCGTTGGGTAAAAGTGAATGGTCACGAAGTGGCTCAAGGAGATTGGATCGACCAAGACATTCAGTTACTCGAGATTAAACCGCAATCAGTGGTTATTGAGTTCAACCAGCAGAAGATAGAAATCCCTGCGCTGTATGAATGGAAGGGTTAGTGCGTTGCTGTTGGCACACTAGCTGAGTGAAGTTTAAGACAAATAAAAAGGAGCACCTCGGTGCTCCTTTTTGATATTCGCTACTGGATTTACCTTAGTGAAAGGCAAGTAAAGCGGTTAGCTTACGCCCAGCCGTTTGGTGACTTTCTGCGACGAGGCATGATGTGTGGTAGAACAAGGCCTAGAAGTAGACCAATACCAGCAACACCACCACCGTACATGAAGTACTTCAGTAGTAGGTCATCTTTCTGCGTGTCTAGCTTAGCGCGCAGTTCACGGTTTTCTGTTTGAGAGCTTGTTAGCTGTTGGCTAATTTCGCTGTAGTTCTGTTCAAGTTCAGCAATTTGCTTGTTACGAGAATCTAGAGAGCTCGCTAGGCCAGCTTTTTCACTGTCAGCGCTTTGACGAGCGTTTGCTAGCTTGCCTTTTACTTCAGTCAGTTCTTTCTCTAGTTTAGGCATGCGCAGTGCCATGCTTTCTTGAGTGCTTACAAACTTACTTTCAACCCAACCTTTGCGGCCGCGGTTGTCTTGAATCTGGGTGTAACCCGTACTCTTGTTAGTTTGTAGGTATGTAATCTTCTCACCAGCGTCAACACTACCGATGATACGGAAGGTATTGTTTGGGCCAGAATGCATATAAGTAAATAGTTTGTCAGCAATATAACGGTCTTGTGCAAAGGCAGCTGGAGCCGCAAGCATTGCGAACAAAACTAAGCTAATCAGTTTTTTCACAGTAAATCCCTTAACGATTCAAATTGGGTAGGCGGATGAGTCAGCCTCAATTAGCAAATAATATTTAGTTTCTTTATGCGGTGCAACAAAGAAGGGAGGCAAAGCCTCCCTTTCTGTGCGTTTGAGTCAATAATGACATGGCATTTACATATCGTTACCGAAGCTCACACTATTCTGACGCTAGTCATCACTAACGCAGTCGCGATTACATAGTAAACGCAGCTTGAATTCCGTAGAAGAACACAACAGCAAGTAGAGCACCTGCAGGTAGTGTCACAATCCAAGAAGCTACGATATTACGTACAACGCCTAAGTTCAGTGCTGCGATACCACGAGCAAAACCAACACCCAATACCGCACCAACCAGTGTTTGTGTAGTAGAGATTGGAAGGCCAGTACCTGAAGCTAGTACAACCGTACATGCAGTTGCAAGTTGTGCAGCAAAGCCACGGCTTGGTGTTAATTCTGTAATACCAGTACCAACGGTTGCCATTACTTTATGACCCATTGTTGCAAGACCAACAACGATACCGAAGCCACCTAGAGGAAGAATCCACCATGCGATAGTACTCTTACCTGTGATTTCACCCATGTGCTCAACGGTTGATACAACAGCAGACAGTGGACCAATCGCGTTTGCAACGTCGTTTGAACCGTGTGCGAAAGCCATCGCACAAGCTGTGATAACCATTAGTACAGAGAAGATGCCTTCAACGCCAGCAAAGCCGTGGTCTTCTTCGCGGTTAGCGAATTTCTTCTGGATGTATAGGTAACCACCGATCATAACAAGAGCAGAAACGCCAGCAGCCCAAACCCATGCTTCAGTGTTGCTTAGGTGAAGACCTACGTGCTTAAGACCTTTCTTGATAGTTACAAGAGCAATGACCATTGTCGTAATGAACATGTATACCGGAACAAAACGCTTCGCATTGAATAGCGGGTTTTCCGTATCAAAGATCAGTCGCTGCGCACTCACAAATATCACGTAAGCAAAGAAGCCGGAAATAACAGGTGTGATAATCCAACTGCCCACAATGCCTTGAACACTGTTCCAGTCAACCGCTTCTGTACCTACAGAGATACAAGCAAAACCGATGATTGCACCGATGATTGAGTGAGTAGTAGAAACAGGCCAGCCCATGTATGAAGCTAGAAGTAGCCATGTACCTGCTGCTAGAAGTGCAGACATCATACCGTACACAAGTACGTCTGGTTGATGAGCGAATAGAGATGTTTCGATTACACCTTTACGGATCGTATCGGTAACTTCGCCACCGGCAAGATATGCGCCAGCGAATTCAAAGATCATTGCGATAATGATCGCTTGTTTAACGGTTAGAGCTTTAGAGCCTACTGAGGTGCCCATTGCGTTCGCAACGTCATTTGCACCAATACCAATAGCCATCAAGAAACCGAAAGCTGCTGCAACAATAATCAGGACAGTGCCGTAGTTAGCAAGGATATCCATCGTAATACCTAGTTGTTTGATAACAAGCGGAGCAAATTTAGACGCAAAAAACCGCTCAGCGAGAGAAATACTCAGCGCATAAGTGGTTTGTTCAAAAAGTGCTCTTCGTTATATGGTTAACGTATGATTTAAGATCGAGAAAGCATTACTTCAAGACGAGCGCCTACACGCTGTGCTTGATCTGCAATACCACCAACCCATTCAAGAATTTTGTATAAGAACATGATATCAACTGGATTCAGACCGTCTTCGATCGCCATCAATTGTTGGCGTAATTCGATCTGCATCGCATCCGTGTCATCTTCAATTACATCTAATTGATGAATCATTTCAGCAACGAGTGTTACTTCGCGGCCTTTAAAGCCAGTTTCAAGTAATTCGTCTAGTTCATTGATTACGTTTTGTGCTTGGTTCGCTGCATCTAGACAACGTTTAACGTAAGCGATGAAATTTTCTTGTAGAGGAGCAGGAATGACAAGTTGACGACCATATACACGGCCAGCAATGTCTTTCGCTAGGTTTGCTAGTTTGTCTTGCTGCGTTAATAGCTCCAACATATCGGTGCGATCAACTGGCATAAACAAACCACGAGGAAGTTTAAGGCGAATTTCACGTTTTAGTACGTCAGCTTCTTTCTCAAGGTGAGAAATTTGAGCTCGAATTTCAGCTGCTTTTTCCCAGTCACCCTTTGAAGAAACTTCAAAGAAATTAACTAGGTGAGAACAACATTCGTTCACGCATACTACGTGACGCTGCAAAGGTTTAATTGGGGACTTTGCAAATAACCCCATAATTGTATTTACTGGCATGGTCATCCAACCTAATAAATAATAACCTTAAAACAACATACACCATATTCATGGTGAAATGTTAAGCGATGGCTACAAAGTCGCGCATGTTAACCTAATCAATCTCTCATTAAAACTGTTTTAGATCATCATAAGGGCGATATTTCTGACTTGCCGAGTTTTTAAATTGGCAATATCCTGTCCCTATCTTCACAGAAAGGTATAACTATGGAAACCGAGATAGAACTGAAGTTTTTTGTTTCTCCTGATTTTTCAGAGACTTTGCGCAATAAAATTGCTGAAACTAAAGTACTTCAGCACAGTTGTCGCGAGCTAGGTAACATCTACTTTGACACCCCTGACAACTGGCTACGTAAGCACGATACAGGCTTGCGCATTCGACGCTTTGATGACGTATTTGTACAAACCGTAAAGACCGCAGGACGTGTCGTTGCTGGCTTGCATCAAAGGCCGGAATACAACGCTGAGCATGACAGCAATGAGCCTAAGCTCGCCCTGCACCCAGAAGATATCTGGCCAGCAGGTAAAGACATCGAAACGCTGCAAGCTGAGCTCACACCTCTGTTCTCTACTAACTTCACGCGAGAGCAGTGGTTGATTGGTATGCCTGATGGTAGCCAAGTTGAAGTGGCTTTTGACCAAGGCTTTGTTGAATCTGGCGACCAGCAAGAGCCAATTTGCGAAGTCGAACTAGAACTTAAATCCGGTCAAACCGATGCCCTATTTACACTGTCTCGTCAATTCTGCGAGCAAGGTGGCATGCGCCTAGGTAACCTCAGCAAAGCAGCTAAGGGTTACCGTCTTGCTCAAGGTTATCAAGGAGATGAAGTTACTCCTTTGACCTTAGTTGATACTGACAAAAGTGATACCGTTGAATCGTGTTTCATTCAATCTTTAGAGCATGCTCTCGCTCATTGGCATTATCACGAGCAGATTTTTACTGAGCGTCAGTCGATTGAAGCGTTGCATGAGATCAGTCACTCGCTGAGTTTTATTCGCCAAACCTTCACTATCTATGGCGGCATTGTTCCAAGACGAGCAAGTGCGATTTTACGCCAAGAGCTAAAGTGGCTTGAGCAAGAGCTTGAGTGGCTAAAAAGCTATGACCACTTCGAAGATTTGCTGGAAGATAAAGGCCATGTGCTGCGTAAACTCGATGCGCGTAAGTTCTTGGTGGCTGAGCTGAAAGAGATGCAAGAGCAACTTCCAGATCGTGAAGACTTGCTTACTTTGCTGAGTTCGGCTCGTTACACCGGTTTATTGCTCGACCTGAGCCGTTGGATCCTGTCTCGTGGTTGGCAGCCTTTCCTCGACGAAAAAGCGCGTGAGCAAATGGCTCGTGGTATCGAATGGTTTTCGGTGAAGCAGCTTGATCGCACATGGGCGGACTTGATGGAAGCTTTCCCACCTGAACGTGTGATGACCAGCCAAGCCTATATTGATCAGCAATATCGTTTGATGCGCAATCTATACTCAGGTGTAGGTTTCGCGAGCTTGTATGACGATGAAGAGCGCAACAGCTTCCGTTTACCTTGGGCTGACATGGTACAAGGTATTGATGACTTGCTGGCACTTAAAACATTAGAGCCGTTAACTGAGAAGTTAGAAGGCGATGAGAAGGTTCAGCTAGAGCGTTGGTTGGCTCGTCAAGAGGTCTCTATCCTGCATGCGATGGAACAGACACGTCAAATCAGTGTAGAGGTTGAGCCATACTGGCAAGACTAACCTCAACACCAGTATCAATATAACCATGAATTTGAAAATAGGGCTTCGGCCCTATTTTTTTGTTTGCCCAGCGAAGCTGGCAAACCCGTTAGGTTGAAAGAAACCTGAATCACCCCGACTGAGGGGAAGATAATCCGAATCGCAAGGGCGTTGCTGGCTAACGGCAGGGTCTGAAGGAAGCGATAGGAAGTTAACAGTACACAACGCAAGTAAACCTGCTTCGGCAGTATAGGTGGGTAAGCGTCCGAAATAGCGCGAAGCCCTATACTCAGTCAGACCTATGCTGTGCTTGAGGGTGGCATTGTTAACAGGGAGCCAGTGCAGTAACTGGGGAAGCCTGACACCACATCCAAAAGTCTGGAAGCACAAACTCGAAGCGAAAGCTAAGAGCTGTGTTGGTGCGAGGTGGCAGATGAATCCGTAGTAGTGAGTAAGGCTAAGCCCGAGAAGCCCAGTAATGGTGTGGAGGAGAAAACTTAGCTGACCATCAGCATCAAGTCTGATGGAGCACTGAAATGCCAAAAGCACTCAGTGCTGCGAAGGGAGGAAGTACACTTTAAGTCTGTGATGAACAGATGTTTTTTTCAGTGATACCCAAACCGAATCGCTATCGGGGTATTCCTAGTTTGGTTGATTGTGGAAGCAAGATACTGAGCTAAGAAACCGTATAGGGGAGTAACTCTGACACACTTCAGTAAATTGCCATTGAGCTAGAAGGCTGAATAGCAGAGAGAAATAACACCCACACTGGACATGAAACACTTGTCCCCACACAGCACACAACCCAAGGAGAGAAAGTGCGAGTTTATTACAGTTTATATGGTCATCTGCTCAACAAAGAGAGGCTGTATAAAGGGTTTAAAAAGGTAAAGAAAGCGAAAGGCGCGGCTGGAATAGATGAGCAGAGCCTGAGCGACTACGCCGAAAATCTGAGTGATAACCTCGATCAACTCCTCTCTGAACTCAAAACCAAGCAATACAAACCTCAGCCAGTCAAACGAGTAGAGATACCCAAAGAAGACGGAGGGGTACGATTGCTTGGGATCCCAACCGTTAGGGACAGAGTTGTCCAACAAGCACTCAATGATATCCTCACCCCCATCTTCGAAGAGCAATTTCACCCATCAAGTTTTGGGTATAGACCGAATCGAAGTTGTCACGATGCAATCAACAAATCCACGATGTTTATCCGCCGATACGGATTACAGCACGTCGTAGATATGGACTTGTCGAAGTGCTTTGACAAACTCGACCATGAGTTGATCCTCAAGAGCATCAGAAGGCGAGTCACAGATAGCAGCGTGTTAGAGCTGATAAAACAGTTTCTGAAAAGTGGCGTGATGATAGACGGTAGTTGGCAGGAGACAGAGCTAGGAAGTCCACAAGGTGGTGTTATCAGTCCTTTGATTGCCAATATCTACCTTGATGCGTTTCGATCAGGAAATGCGAAAGCGTGACCATAGGCTCGTTCGTTATGCGGATGACATACTCATCTTTTGTCGTAGCAAGGCAGGAGCAGAGAATGCCCTTGCACAAGCGACGAAGATCCTAGAAGGAGAGCTTAAACTCACAGTGAATCAGACGAAATCACATATAGCGCACAGCCGTGATGGCGTGAAGTTCTTAGGTGTAGAAATCGGGAGTCAATTTACCCGCATTCAAACTAAGAAACTGAAAGGGTTCAAAAGTAAGTTAAAGCGACTGACAAAGCGAGGGTGCGGTAAGCCACTTGAGCAAGTCATAAAAGCTTTAAACCCAGTGTTAAGAGGGTTCAGTCAATACTTCAGGATCACCAATAGCAGCAGAGAGTTCTCAAGGTTAGCAGGGTGGCTACGAAGAAGACTTCGTAGTATCCAGTTGAAACTTTGGAAGAAGCCTCAACGGTTACACCGAAGGTTAAAACAGTTAGGGTATAAGCCGCCGTTCCAACATATCTCAATGACAAGTTGGGTCAGTGCAGCGAGTCCCCTATCAAGCTATGCGATGCCAAATCAATGGTTTAATGACCAAGGGTTGGTAAATCTTGGAACAATAAGGACAGGGCATGTGTTCAGCCAATATGCTGAATGGAAGTGTGCATGAGCCGTATACGAGGTCCGTACGTACGGTTCTGTGAGAGGGATGAGGCGGTAACGCCTCACCCTACTCGATGTTTGTTTTTCCAAAGCGTCTAGCCGTTCAAGTATCACTTGCTGCTGTTCTAAAATCTTATCTAACTTGCGCTCTTTGTTTTCTCGTTGCTGATTTTGAAGATCAGTCGGAGAGGTAATCAGATAAGTAATCAAACCTGAAATCATACCGAATACACCTACTCCACAGATGATCACCATCGAAGCCACTAACTGACCCGAAGTTGTCACTGGGTAATGGTCTCTATAGCCCACAGTACTGATGGTCACAAACGCCCACCATAAAGCATCATGACCCGTAGTGATGTTGGCATTGGGAGCTTTGTGCTCTAACAGCAAGATCGTGCCAGCGCCGATAGTCAGCAAAATCACCAATAGCAGAATGATCGAGGCGAAGGTGGTCTCTTTACGATTACGAAACAGCTCTCTGAATACTCGTTTACTTGAACGCAAAACGAGGATGACACGCAGGATCTGAAAAATGCGAGCGAAACGAAGCGGTTCGACCATAGGGATGCTTGCTAAGAAATCGATCCAGTGTACTTTTAGGTATTCTTTCTTGTTTTGTGATCTGAATAGATCAATCGTGAGCTGAAAAAGAAAAACACTACAGATTATAAAATCGAGGCCGATAAGGACTTGTTTCGATTCTTTATCAATCGGCGCAAACAACAAGCCAGAGATCACAAATAACGCTAAGAAAGAGAGAATCAGTGATAATAAGCTCATCGGCTTGGTTGTGTCTTTGATACTATTTAACATTCATACGAGGCTCAAAATAAATCGCGAACTGTGACTCCAATAGCCATCTCGCGGATATAGAAGCCATCAATATATAAGAGTTAATGGAGAACTGACAATGACTAAACTGTCATTCAAGCCGTGGGAAAGGGTAATCTCTGACGTTCGTCTCGTTCCAAAAATGGTCATGCTGATGATATTCAGCACTATCTTGATCATTTCGAAGCAGTTATGGGACGCGAGCACGTTTTACGATTCATTACTTGCAGTAACGAACAATGCGCAAGTTGCACAGCAGCATTACGAGACTTACCTAGTTCAAGTGGTTTGGCAAACAGCCTTGATGATCATTGTGTTTGTGGTTCTTCTATTAGCAGCGGCGCGAGTGATGCTGCGCCAAACTCAATATCTAAGCGATGCAATCAAAACCATGGCAGACAAGAACCTGTCAGTGCCAATTCACATGGATTGTAAAGATGAATACGGCGATGTGGCACGAGAGCTTGAGAAAACACGAGTTCAACTGCATGACATGGTTAAAGCTCAGGTTGCATCCTCAGATGAATTGTTTGCCTTGACAGAAGTGATGACCATCAGCATGTCTGAAACCAAAGAGTCGGCGCAAGAAGAGTTTAACGAGATCGATCAGCTGGCAACGGCAATGAGCGAGATGACCTCTACGGTTCAAACGGTTGCTGAACATGCACAAAGTGCTTCTTCTCTAACAGAGCAGGCATCAGGTCAAGCGTTGACTGGGCAGAAGTTCGTTCAGGGTTCTGTGTCTAAGATGAGTGAACTGTCTTCTGATATCGCAGCTTCAGCGGCAGCAGTTAACCAAGTTGAAGAGCGTGTTGACTCAATCGGTAGCGTTGTTGGCACTATCCAAGGCATTTCAGAACAAACCAACTTACTGGCACTAAACGCAGCGATTGAAGCGGCGCGTGCTGGTGAAGCGGGTCGTGGTTTTGCGGTTGTTGCTGATGAGGTTCGTAACCTTGCACAGCGTACGCAACAAGCGACGGTAGAAATTCAAGACATGATCAGCCATCTACAAAGTAGTGCGAACTCGGCTGTAGAGTTGATGGAAAAGAGTGTTGTGGAAGCGGCCGAAGGTGTTGATCTGGTGACCAACGCTGGTTCTGAGCTAGATGGTATCGTAAGCCAAGTAAACCAAATCAATGATATGAACTTCCAAATCGCAACCGCTGCAGGCCAACAGAGCAGCGTTGCGGAAGAGATGAGTGTGAACCTAACCAATGTTAGAGAGCTGGTTGAAGCTTCTGTTGTCGTGGTTGGCGAGCTTCTAGAAACTTCTCAACTAATGGAAAGCAACGCGCAAGAACTCGACGGTAAGATTAAGCAATTCAAGGTCTAGCTTTAAGCTCCAAATCCTTGTTGCTAGAGCCTACTTTCTAAAGAGAAAGGCTTAACTCGATAAGTTCACTGATAAACGCCCACATTGCTAATGTGGGCGTTTTTTATTGGCGTAACTTTGGTATAACTTAGCTTTAGTTTTAAAACTCGCTATTGAAGACTCGAACTGATACCCGAACGTTCGTCGCGCAGCTTATACAAGGAAGAAACATGCCATTGCCTTCTCAACTCGTCACTCACTCACAGTCTGCTTTTGAGCAATTGCTAGAGCATCAAAGTGAAGCCATTAGTACTTGGTCTGAGCCACTTATTGAAGATCTCAAACATGTATTAGGCTTGAGCTGTTTTGTGGGGGATTGTTTACAACGCGACACGATCTTATCCACGACCTTACCGGAGATGTTGGCATGCGAAGAGCGTGCAGAAGGGTATCGTGGACGATTGGCTGAATTACTTTCTGGTTGTGCTGATGAGATGAGCGGTCAGCGTGTGTTGCGCCAATTCCGCAACCGAGAAATGACCTATATTGCGTGGCGTGACTTCATGAGGGCTTGGGAGTTAGAACAAAGCTTGAATCATCTATCGATGCTGGCTGAGGCGATGATCTTCGAGACCTATCAATGGCAGTACGATATTTGTTGTAAAGAGTGGGGCACACCATGCAATGAACAAGGCGAAGCGCAGCCGATGCTTATTATTGGCATGGGTAAGCTAGGTGGCGGTGAGCTCAATTTTTCTTCCGATATCGACTTGATTTTTGCTTACCCTGAGAACGGTGAAACCCAAGGCGCTAGACGCAGTATTGCCAATGCGCAGTTCTTCACGCGTTTAGGGCAACGTATTATTAAGGCGCTGGATCAACAAACCTTTGATGGGTTCTGTTATCGCGTCGACATGCGCCTGCGCCCATTTGGTGAGAGTGGTCCATTGGTAATGAGCTACGCCGCACTGGAAGATTACTACCAAGAACAAGGGCGTGATTGGGAGCGCTATGCCATGGTTAAAGCGCGGGTGATGGGTAGCGAAATGTACCCTGAATATCAAGAGCTTCGCCAGATGCTGCGCCCGTTTGTCTTCCGTCGTTATATCGATTTTAGTGCGATTCAATCTTTGCGTCGTATGAAGTCGATGATCAGCAGCGAAGTGCGCCGTCGTGGTTTATCAAACAATATCAAGCTAGGTTCTGGTGGTATTCGTGAGGTTGAGTTTATTGCGCAAGTTTTCCAATTGATCCGTGGTGGGCGTGAACCTAGCCTACGTGGCCGAGGGTTGCTGGAAACCCTAGCGGCAATCGAGTCACTGCATTTACTAGAGTCAGAAGAGGTAGGTCATCTGCGTGATGCTTACCTGTTCTTACGTCGTCTTGAAAACCTACTGCAAGCTATGGCTGATAAACAAACTCAAACCCTGCCTGATGGGGAGTTCGAACAACTGCAACTCGCGGTTGCGATGCAGTTTTCTGATTGGGAAAGTTTGATTACCGCAACTCGCGCTCACATGGCTAATGTACACACCGTGTTTGAAGACCTGATTGGGGTTGATGAAGAAGACGCAAATCCTATTGCGAGTCACTTTAGTGAATTGTGGGATATGGCGCATAAGCCGGACGTCATTGAGCATGTGCTAGAGCATGATATTGCTATCGCCAACCCACCAGAGGCGGCGAAAACTATCATCCAGTTTAAAGCAGACTTGGCGAAGAAGACTCTGGGCCCACGAGGACGTGAAGTTCTCAATCGACTGATGCCAAAAGTCTTTCAAGCTTTGTATACCGCTAAGGATGCAGAGTTTGGCTTGTCTCGAGTGCTTCATCTACTGCATAAAATCGTTACACGTACCACTTACCTAGAGCTATTGGACGAACACCCTGCCGCGCTGACTCAGCTTGTGCGTTTATGTACCGCTAGCCCAATGATCTCGGAGCAGCTTGGTCGCTATCCGATTCTATTAGATGAACTTATTGATCCTCAACAGCTCTATAACCCAGTGCCGCTCGAGTCTTACAAGACGGAACTGCGTGATTATCTTGCACGTATTCCTGAAGACGATATGGAGCAGCAGATGGAAGGTCTGCGTCAGTTCAAACAGACCTGCATTTTGAGAATAGCCGCAGCTGATATTGCGGGCGTACTGCCTGTGATGAAGGTCAGCGATCACCTTACTTACTTGGCCGAGGCGATTGTTGAGGCGGGTGTTAACCAGGCTTGGCTGCAGGTGTTGGCTAAATTCGGTGGACCGACTCATGTGAAAGATCGTGAAGGTCGCGGTTTTGCGGTTGTTGGTTACGGCAAGGTCGGAGGTTGGGAGCTTGGCTACAACTCAGATCTCGATATTGTGTTTATGCACGACTGCCCAGTACACATCTATACTGATGGTAAGAAAGAGATCGATGGACGCCAATTTTACCTGAGATTGGCTCAGCGTCTTATTCATATTTTCTCGACCAGAACCGCTTCTGGGATTTTGTATGAAGTTGATACTCGCCTGCGTCCTTCGGGCGCTTCCGGTTTGTTAGTTAGCCCAACCGATGCCTTTGATGAGTACCAGCATAATGACGCGTGGACATGGGAGCATCAAGCACTGACTCGCGCTCGTATGATTTATGGTGATGATCTGTTAGCGTCTGCGTTCAATAAGACACGTCATGATGTGTTGTGCTTGGCTCGTGATGAAGCCACGCTTAAAAAATCTGTTGTGGATATGCGTGAAAAAATGCGCGGTCATCTTGGCGGTAAAAAAGCCGATCGATTCATGCTTAAACAAGATGCGGGTGGTATTACCGATGTTGAGTTCTTGGCTCAATACTTAGTACTGCGATACAGCAATGAAAAGCCTAAACTGACTCGCTGGTGTGACAATGTACGAATCTTTGAAAGCTTGTTATCACAAGGAATCATGGACGAGCAACAAGGCATGGCATTGACCAACGCCTATACAACGCTAAGGGATGAAATTCATCACCGCAATCTACTCAACCTAGATGCGGATGTGGCGATTGATAAGTTCGAAATGGAAAGAGAACATGTAGTTCAAGCTTGGAAGCAGTGGATGGAAGCATAAGTTGTCTTTTGCTTATCTATCACAGTGCCTATTGAGATAGGTTTTACTCATTTTTATATGGTTTAGCCACTGTAATCAGTGTGCTAGACTCTAGCCAGATTCGATTTTTGGAGTTCAACAATGAAACCAATTCTACCTGACTACAGCCAATCAGGTGTTCTTATTGTCGGTGACGTCATGCTTGATCGTTACTGGTATGGTCCAACTGGCCGTATTTCGCCAGAAGCACCTGTACCCGTTGTAAAAGTAGAAAATAACGAAGAGCGTCCTGGTGGTGCTGCCAACGTTGCAATGAACATTGCCTCTCTTGGTGGTCATGCTCATGTTGTTGGTTTAACTGGTAAAGATGAACCAGCTGAGGTGTTAAAAAATACCTTGGGCGCACTTAAGGTTAAGTGTGATTTCGTTGAGCTAGAAGACTACCCAACGATCACTAAGCTGCGTGTGATGAGCCGTGGTCAACAGTTGATCCGTCTTGATTTTGAAGACAAATTTGAAAACACCGATCCTGAATTGGTTTTGTCTCGCATGGAACAAGCGCTTCCTAATGTTCGCTCTGTAATCCTGTCAGATTACGCGAAAGGTGCGTTGGAGCATGTGCAGAGCTTTATTCAAAAAGCGCGTGCGGCTAACGTTCCTGTATTTATTGACCCGAAAGGTGCTGATTTAGAACGTTATCGTGGTGCGACTCTGCTTACGCCAAACATGGCAGAGTTCGAGCTGGTGGCTGGTAAGGTTAAATCAGAAGAAGACCTTATCGAGAAAGGCATCGCTTTGATTGATAAGTATGACTTCGAAGCTTTGTTAGTGACTCGTAGTGAGCATGGTATGACGCTACTGCGTAAAGATCAGGCACCATTCCATTTGCCAACTCAAGCGAAAGAAGTGTATGACGTGACGGGTGCTGGTGATACGGTTATCTCCGTTCTTGCTGCTTCTGTTGCTGCTGGTAAACCATTGGATGAAGCGTGTGCATTAGCAAATGCTGCCGCAGGCGTTGTGGTTGGTAAGTTGGGCACATCAACCTTGTCGACAATTGAATTAGCGGAAGCGATTCACGGTAGCCAAGATACAGACTATGGCGTGATCTCTGAAGCAGCACTGGTTGAAGCGGTGAAGCGTGCTCGTGCCAAAGGCGAGAAAGTGGTGATGACTAACGGCTGCTTTGATATTTTGCATGCTGGCCATGTTTCTTACATGAACCACGCTGCTGAATTAGGCGATCGTTTGATCGTTGCAGTGAATACTGACGATTCAGTGAAACGCTTAAAAGGCCCAGGTCGCCCTGTGAACCCTACCGATCGTCGTATGGCCGTTTTGGCTGGTTTAGGCGCAGTTGATTGGGTTGTTCCGTTTTCTGAAGATACGCCTCAACGTTTGATCTCTGAAGTGCTACCAAGCATTTTAGTGAAAGGTGGCGATTACAAACCTGAAGAGATAGCGGGTGGAGCGGAAGTGATTGCAGCTGGCGGTGAAGTGAAAGTGCTTAACTTTGAAGACGGTTGTTCTACTACTGAAATCATTAAAGCGATCAAAGGCGGTCGAGGTTAACGTTTTGCCTTTTAGCTCGAAACTTCACAGTTAGCTCTAGAACAGATAATAAAAATGCCGCTCAATGAGCGGCATTTTTGTAACTGTAACGTAAGCTATTCTGAATTACTTACTTGCTACTTTTAGACCTGCGTTTACATCAACAATGTCTTGTTCGCTTAGCGTACCAACCGCTTGACGAAGCTGAAGTACACTTAGGATGTAGTTGTAACGAGCATCTGACAGGTTTTTGTTCGCATCGTATAGACGACGAGTCGAATCAAGTACGTCAACAATCGTACGAGTACCAACATCAAAACCTGCTTCAGTTGCTTCTAGAGCAGACTGAGCAGACACTACAGATTGTTCGTAAGCGCGTAGAGCACCAATCGAAGCACTGATGTTGTTGTTGAATGCACGTACGTCTTTCACAACGCTACGGTAAGTCGCTTCTAGATCTTCACTTGCTGCAACGTAGTTGTATTCGGCCTGTTTAGTCAAAGAAGTTGTGTTACCACCCGTGTATAGAGGTACAACTAAGTTCAAGCCAATGTTTAGGTTGTCTTGGTCATAATCTTGAGAGCTATTTGATTGATCTGCTAGAGCATAGCTACCGTCTAACGTTAGGCTTGGTAGGTGACCAGAACTTGCTAGAGAGATGTTGTCTTTTGCTACGTCTTGAGAGATTCGTGCTGCTAGTAGGCTAAGGTTCTTTTGCTCGGCTTGTTCAACAAGAGCGGTTGCCGACTCAGAAGATTTGCTCGCTGAGAAGCGGTCAGTATCTAGGATGCTTAGGTTAGAGTGTTCTTGACCTGTAATCTCACGTAGACCTTCGTAGCTGTTAGTCAGATCGTTCTCTGCAAGAACTTCATCAGCCAAAACGCCATCGTACTGAGCTTGTGCATCATGTACATCGGTGATTGCTGAAAGACCAACTTCAAAACGCTGCTTAGTTTGCTCTAGTTGACGAGCTACCGCTGCTTTTTCAGCACGAACAAATTCTAGGTTATCTTGAGCACGAAGTACGTCGAAGTAAGCTGTCGCGGTACGTAGAATCAACGCTTGTTGCTCTGCCGCGTATGCTGAATCAGCCTGACGAGCCGTTTTCTCGGCGGTATCTAGAGTGATCCATGAAGAGCGTTGGTAAAGTTCTTGAGAAAAACCAATCGCAGCTCCCCAAGTATTGTTATCGATACTTGAACTACCAACACCTGACGTGTCTCGATCACCACGATTAATATCGTAGTTTGCTGTTAGGTTTATTTGAGGTAGCAAATCACTACGGCTTGACGTTACTGCTTCAAAAGCGGCATCGCGCTGCGCTGCTGAACGAAGAAGTTGTGGATCGTTCTGTTTTGCTTGGTCGTAAACTTCAGCTAGCGTATCAGCAAAAGCTGACGAACTCAGGCTGCCAATTGCTGCACTGATAAATAGTGGAAGCAGTTTCTTCATTTTCCTATTCCTGCCTTTTATGGAATTTTCTTTAAAAGAGTTTAACCCAGTTTGGTGGTAATTTACTCGAAACTTTGCACTTTTTTACATTTAACTGTCCACTTGTGCAATATTTATTTTTTAAAACTTAACTTTAATTATAAATTTTATATAAAAAGTTGAACCTTATCCTTGGTAGTTAACTCGGACAATGAGTAAACTATAAAGATCACTTAGTGAGGTACCAAATGCAACAGTATGACAATCAACGACATGAGTTTACTCCGCAAGATGTGGAAATAGTCTCAAAAGAGACGCTGTTTCGTGGTTTTTTCAAAATGGTTAAGTACACATTTAAACATAGACTGTTTGAGGGAGGCTGGAGCCAACCAATACAGCGTGAGATGTTTGAGCGTGGTCATGCTGCCGCTTTGCTACCTTATGATCCCGTGCGTGATGAAGTGGTGATCGTCGAACAGATTCGTGTCGGTGCCTTAGAGCATGAGAACCCATGGCAATACGAAATTGTTGCCGGGATCATTGATACCGATGAATCACCGCAAGACGTTGCCCGTCGTGAGGCGATGGAAGAAGCGGGAGTCGAAGTCGGATCTGTGTTGCCTATTACTTCGTATTACCCTTCATCTGGTGGTTGCTCAGAAAAGCTCGACGTTTTTGTTGGCTGCGTTGATGCCACGACAGCAAAAGGGGTGCACGGACTGGATTACGAAGGTGAAGACATTCGTGTACAAGTGATGAGTCGCGAAGCCGCTTATCAGTTAGTAAAAGACGGTGTGTTTGAAAATGGAGCCACGATCATTGCGCTACAGTGGCTACAATTGAACTACCAAGAATTACAGTCAGAGTGGATAGATTAACGTCATGCCAAATATAGCGGTCAAAAAACCGTATCATGTTGATCTTGCTGAATTGATGCGAGTTTACGAGACTAACTATGCCAAACTTAACGCTTTGTTACCGGTTGGGCATGAGGTTGGTGACGTTCGCTGTTACCAAGCCGTTAATATGGTGTATCAATTGACAGTGAATGAGGTCACAAAATACACCACATTAATAGATATATGTCAGAGTGACGCGATGCCAGTGTTTCCTTTGCCAAAAATGTCTGTCAGGCTATATCACGACGCTCGAGTTGCAGAAGTGTGCGCTAGCGGGGATTTTTCGCGTGTCAAAGCGAAATATGACTATCCCAACACTAAGCTTCTGCAAAAGGACGAGAAATTTCAATTGAATAAATTTCTTGGGGAATGGTTAACGTTTTGTTTAAAAACTGGTATCAGCCGAACCCCAATTGCCTTTTAATTGAGCCTATTTAAGAACACTTTAAAGTCTAAACAGTAACGTATCTGGATTTGTTATTTTGGAATTATCACACACTTCAAAATTTGATGAGAGCAGTATTAAGCTTGTACAGCTAACGGACACGCATTTATTTGCGCCGAGCAATGGCAGCTTATTAAGCATCAACACTCAAGATAGCTTTCGTGCTGTAGTCGATGGCATTGTTAGTCAGGGCTTTGACTATCAAGCGATCTTAGCGACGGGTGATATCTCGCAAGATCACAGTGCTGAGTCTTACCAGAAATTTGAGTCAGGGATTCAGCCTTTAGAAAAGCCTTGTTACTGGCTTCCGGGCAACCATGACTTCAAGCCGAATATGGGCAGCGTATTACCATCTCCACAAATTCAATGCGTTGAGCATGTCTTGCTAGGTGATAACTGGCAGATGGTGATGTTGGACTCGCAAGTCGTGGGTGTGCCTCACGGGCGACTCAGTGATCAACAGCTCGATCTACTCGAGCAAAAACTATCAGAATTCCCAGAACGCAATACCTTGGTTCTATTGCACCATCATCCGCTTTTGGTTGGTAGTGCATGGTTGGATCAACACAATCTTAAAGATGCAGATCAGTTTTGGGATGTGGTTCAACAACACACCAATGTGAAAGCCGTGTTGTGTGGTCATGTTCACCAAGACATGAATCGAGACCATCATGGTGTACAAGTCATGGCAACACCGTCGACTTGTGTTCAATTCAAACCTAACTCGAATGACTTTGCGGTGGATACTTTGTCTCCAGGTTGGCGAGAGATTGAATTGCATCAAGATGGCACGGTGACCACGCAAGTTCGCCGTTTACCTCATGGGCAATTCCTACCTGACTTTGCTGCAGGCGGTTATTAATGACTGGCACCGATAAACAAACAGTTAAGCCATCACTGCTTCTTTATATTCACGGATTTAACAGCTCATCACGTTCCCACAAGGCGACGGTGATGGCAGATTACTGTGCAGAGCATCGCGCTGATATCAAGGTGATTACCCCTCAACTGCCGAGTTTTCCTCAGCAAGCGGCACTTCATTTGCAAACGCTAGTGGAGCAATATAAAGATCAGTACCAGATCGCATTAGTCGGCAGCTCGTTGGGTGGCTACCTTTCAACATGGCTTAATAGTCACTATGGTTTTAAAGCAGTTGTCGTTAACCCTGCAGTGAAGCCTTATGAGTTGTTGGCTGACTATTTAGGTGAGCAAGTAAACCCATACACAGATGAACGATATGTACTGGAAACAAAGCATATTGATGAATTGAAGGCGTTAGATGTGCCGGCTATCGAAAAGCCGAGCGACTTCTGGCTGCTTCAGCAAACGGAAGACGAAGTTCTGGATTACCGACAAGCGGTAGAGAAGTACCAAGGTGCAACACAGACAGTAGAAGAGGGTGGGGATCATAGCTTTGTTGATTTTGAACGCTACCCACAGCAAATCATCACCTTTCTAAATCTTTAATCTGTTCCACCAATCGAGTGATTTTCTCTTGTTTGCCTGTTATTTCATCTATCAATGGTGAAATATCATAGTTTGATGTCTTAGTTTTTGAACTAGCTTGACATCATTACTCAGCTTCCAGACTATATTCCCCAATACTTCGCTCGTTCGCTCTACTATGACGGTTCATAGTAATGATTCTGCTTTAGTGAAACTAGAGCCAGCGAACTGACGCAAACTTTTTGAGTAAACTCCGTATTATGACTGAACAATATAATGCAAAAGACCTCGAGGTACTTGAAGGTCTCGATCCTGTGCGACACCGCCCGGGAATGTATACCGAGACAGAAAGACCTAACCACCTTGCCCAAGAAGTCATTGATAACTCGGTCGATGAAGCACTAGCGGGACACGCTAAGAAGATCAAAGTTGTGCTTCATGCAGACCAATCGTTAGAAGTTACCGATGACGGCCGTGGTATGCCCGTTGATATCCACCCTGAAAAAGGGATCTCAGGTGTTGAGCTGATCTTAACTAAGCTCCACTCTGGCGGTAAATTCTCAAACAACAACTACAAGTTCTCTGGTGGTTTGCACGGGGTAGGTATCTCGGTTGTAAACGCACTATCAAAACGTGTTGAAGTGACCGTTCGTCGAGAAGGTCAGGTTCACGAGATCGCACTTGAAGGTGGTCATGCAGTAACAGAACTGACTGTAACAGGCACTTGTGGTCATCGTAACAGCGGTACATCAGTCCACTTCTGGCCTGATCCAAAATACTTCGACAGCCCTAAATTTTCGACACTTCGCCTTATCAACAACCTACGAGCAAAAGCAGTACTTTGCCCAGGTTTAGAAATCACTTTTGTCGACAAAGTTGGTGGTGAAGAGCACAAATGGTTCTATGAAGATGGTCTAAAAGACTACCTTGCTGAAGGCGTGAAAGGTTATACCCTGTTGCCAGAAGAACCTTATGTGGGTGAGTTCGTTGCTGAAACGGAAATGGCTAACTGGGCTATTATCTGGCAACCAGAAGGCGGTGATATGATCACCGAGAGTTACGTGAACTTAGTACCGACCAAGCAAGGTGGTACACACGTAAACGGCCTTCGCCAAGGTCTGCTTGATGCAATGCGTGAGTTCTGTGAATTCCGTAATCTACTGCCACGTGGTGTAAAGCTAACGGGTGATGACATCTTCGATCGTTGTTCATACGTTCTGTCGGTGAAGATGCAAGATCCTCAGTTTGCTGGTCAAACAAAAGAGCGTCTATCGTCTCGTCAAACCGCAGCATTTGTTTCCGGTGTGGTAAAAGATGCGTTCAGCCTATGGTTGAATGAAAAACCGCAATTGGCAGAGCAGCTAGCTGAAGCTTGTATTGCCAATGCTCACCGCCGTATGCGCGCGAGCAAAAAGGTTGTGCGTAAGAAAATCGCATCTGGCCCAGCACTGCCGGGGAAACTAACTGACTGTTCGGTTCAAGATTTAAGCCGTACCGAAATCTTCTTCGTGGAAGGGGACTCGGCGGGTGGTTCTGCTAAGCAAGCTCGCGATCGTGAGTTCCAAGCGGTAATGCCACTGCGCGGTAAGATTCTAAATACGTGGGAAGTGTCAGCAGACCAAGTTCTGGCTTCACAAGAAGTGCACGATATCTCAGTTGCTTTGGGCATTGACCCAGACAACGACGATTTATCAGGCCTGCGTTACGGTAAGATCTGTATCCTTGCCGATGCGGACTCGGATGGTCTTCATATCGCAACACTTCTATGTGCGCTATTCACTCGTCACTTCAGTGCATTAGTTGAAGCGGGTCATATCTATGTAGCAATGCCGCCACTGTATCGTATCGACTGTGGTAAAGAGGTGTTCTACGCATTGGATGATGATGAAAAAGATGGCGTGCTTGAGCGTTTGTCTAAGAAGAAATCCAAAATCAACGTACAACGATTCAAAGGTCTGGGTGAGATGAACCCACTTCAGTTGCGCGAAACCACCATGGATCCAAACACTCGTCGCCTTGTTCAATTAACCATTGATGACAACGAAGCGACTCTTGAGATGATGGACATGCTGCTAGGTAAAAAGCGTGCTGATGATCGCCGCACATGGCTACAGACTAACGGTGATATGGCCGAGGTATAATGGATGTCTAACGAAATTACATTTGATGGCGTTGAACAGTTGCCAATGCGCAAGTTCACCGAAGACGCCTACTTAAACTACTCAATGTACGTGATCATGGATCGTGCATTGCCTTATATCGGTGACGGCCTTAAGCCTGTACAGCGTCGTATTATCTATGCGATGTCTGAGCTTGGTTTATCAGCTGCTTCGAAATATAAAAAATCAGCACGTACCGTTGGTGACGTACTAGGTAAGTACCACCCACACGGTGACTCTGCTTGTTACGAAGCCATGGTACTGATGGCGCAGCCGTTCTCTTACCGCTACCCATTGGTAGATGGTCAAGGTAACTGGGGTGCTCCGGATGATCCGAAATCATTCGCTGCAATGCGTTATACTGAAGCAAAACTGTCTAAGTTTGCTGAAGTTCTGCTGGGTGAATTAGGCCAAGGCACGGTTGAATGGCAGCCAAACTTTGATGGCACGATGAAAGAGCCACAAATGTTGCCAGCACGTCTGCCTCATATCCTACTGAACGGTATCACGGGTATCGCGGTAGGTATGGCTACCGACATTCCACCACACAACGTGCGTGAGATTGCGGACGCAACCATTAAGCTGATTGATAGCCCTAAATCTGAGCTATCGGACATCATGGAAAGCGTGCAAGGTCCTGACTATCCAACAGAAGCTGAGATCATCTCTCCGAAGTCGGATATCGAAAAGATCTACAAAACAGGCCGAGGCAGCATCAAGATGCGCGCTGTTTGGCATAAAGAAGGCTCTGATATTGTTATCACAGCTCTGCCTCATCAAGTGTCAGGCGCTAAACTGCTTGAGCAAATCGCTAACCAGATGCGCGCTAAGAAGCTACCAATGGTTGACGATCTGCGTGACGAGTCGGATCACGAGAACCCAACGCGTATCGTAGTGGTTCCTCGTTCGAATCGTATCGATTGTGATCAGCTGATGAGTCACCTGTTTGCTTCGACGGATCTAGAGAAGAACTTCCGAGTTAACTTGAACATGATTGGCTTAGACAATCGTCCTCAAGTTAAAGGTCTGGTTCAAATCCTGAAAGAGTGGATTGAGTTCCGACGCACAACAGTTCGTCGTCGTCTGCAATACCGTCTAGACAAAGTATTAGCTCGCCTACACATCTTAGAAGGCTTGCTGGTTGCTTACCTCAATATTGATGAAGTGATTGAAATCATTCGTACAGAAGACGAACCATGTCCTGTACTGATGAGCCGCTTCAATATTACTGAGACACAAGCAAACGCTATCTTAGATATTAAACTTCGTAACTTAGCTAAGTTAGAAGAGTTTAAGATTCGTGCCGAGCAAGAAGAGCTTGAAGCGGAACGCGATAAGCTTGAAAAACTACTGGGTTCTGAGCGTCGTCTAAACACCCTGATCAAGAAAGAAATCCAAGCGGATGCCGAGAAATATGGTGACGATCGTCGTTCTCCATTGGTAGAACGCGCAGAAGCGAAAGCGCTAACAGAGCGTGACCTTGTTCCTAGTGAGCCAATCACGGTTGTGCTGTCTGAGAAAGGTTGGATTCGTCATGCGAAAGGGCATGAGGTTGACGCTGAGGGCTTGAACTACAAGTCAGGTGATAAATTCTTAGCGAGCGCTAAGGGTAAGAGTAACCAACAAGCGGTGTTCCTAGGCAGTGATGGCCGAAGCTACTCCCTTGAATCTCATTCATTACCGTCGGCACGAAGCCAAGGTGAGCCGATTACAGGTCGCCTGAACGTGAGCCCTGGTACTTCTATTCGCCAAGTGGTGATGGGAGAGAATGAGCAGCTATGGTTAGTCGGTTCTGATGCCGGATACGGCTTTGTTTGTAAGGGCAGTGATCTGCTTTCGAAGAACAAGAGCGGTAAAGCGTTAGTTAACTTGCCACAGTCTTCTGAAGTGATGATGCCAAGCCCGATTGCTGATTTGGACAGTAACCAGATTCTAGCGATTACGAACCAAGGACGTATGTTGTTGTTCCCGATTAAAGACCTACCTCAACTGAGTAAAGGTAAGGGTAACAAGATCATCAACATCCCTTCTGCGAAAGCAAAAGAGCGTGAAGAGTTTGTATCGCACTTGATGGCTATCCCAGAGAATGCGACGCTGACTATCTACGCGGGTAAACGTAAGCTTGGTTTGAAACCATCGGATCTCGAGAACTTCCGTGGTGAGCGTGGTCGTCGTGGTGGGTTACTGCCGAGAGGACTACAGCGAGTGACTCGTATCGATATCGATGAGCCAAGTGAGTCATAGAGACGCTTGAAAGTATCTTCGGATAAAAGAAAACCCAGCCTGAGAGCTGGGTTTTTTGTATCTGTATTCTTTTGTATTCGTACTTTAACGGTTACCTGTAAGCGTTTAGCCTACAAACGAGTATCTTCAGCGATGGTGACCTTAAGAGTCTTGTTCTCACCCTGGCGTAAAATACCGACATCAATAACCGTGCCCGGGCGTAAGTCAGTAACAATGTCCATCACGCTCTGACGTCCATTAACTTGGGTGTTGTTGATGCTAACGATGATATCTTGCGCTTCAAAGCCTGCATCAGCTGCAGGCCCGTTCGGGTCTATACCCAGTACAACAATCCCGCCGATATTTTTAGTACCAAGTAAACGTGACGTGACTGAATTGATGTCTTGTCCGTCGATACCGATATAACCACGAATCACACGACCATCAGCGATGATCTTCTCCATGATTTTATTCGCCAGTGGGTAAGGGATAGCAAACGAGATTCCGTAGGTTTCCATATCCGTAGCTTGCTGGAAAGAAGCGGTGTTGATGCCAACTAACTCACCTTGTGAATTAACCAGTGCACCACCAGAGTTACCTTCATTGATCGCCGCATCGGTTTGGATAAAGGCTTGATGGCCATCGGCACTGATCGAAGAGCGACCCGTTGCTGAGATGATGCCGAAGGTTGTTGTTTGGCCTAGGTTATATGGGTTACCGATCGCCAGTACGACATCACCGACATTAGCTTTGTAGCTTGGGTTTAATGGAATTACTGGTAGGTTGTCACCGCTGACTCTCAGTATCGCGATATCGGTGCGTTTGTCTGAGCCGACAAGTTGTGCTGCGGCTACTCGGCCATCCTGAAGTGCCACTACGATTTGGTCAGCTTGAGCCACCACATGGAAGTTGGTAATGATGTAGCCTTTCTCGCTGACAATTACCCCAGAACCCAAACCTTGAGTGAGCAGTTTGTTGCGATCGCTTTCAGCGTATTTACGGCTATAAATGTTAACCACAGCGGGTGCCGCGCGGCGAACTGCTTGGTTAAATGAAATCTGAAGAGAGCCAATGTTATCGACTTTAGGGCTAGTGACGTCAGCAACAATCGCTGGTCTTAAGCTCGGGAATGCGAGAAGAATAAGCGCCGCTGAAACGAGTCCAAGGGAAATAGAACGAAATAGAAAGGACAGCATGTTTCCCTCTTCAACAAGTAAGGTGTGAAGCCTCCGTAGATGGATGACTGACTTGATTACTAGTGAAGCATAGCATTTTGATTCATCTAAAGAAAAGGGAGACTGAGTAAGTTTAAAGCAAACTTACCGAGCCTCCCTGTTATTACGCTGACGTATGACTATCTAATAACGAGGTAGATAGTTCTGTCGCCGCGTTGGATATTTAGCGCCAAGACGCCCGGTTGTTTCTCAAGAATCTCTCTAAATTCAGCAAGGTTCTTAACGGTTTGGCGATTGACGCCAATAATGATGTCGTCTTTGAGAAGTTGATAAGCCTCTGCTGGTGAGCCTTGAGCCACACTTGACACCTTCACGCCTGTTGCTGAGTCGCTGTCTGTTGTGTTGGTGAGTTCAGCGCCAGCAAGTCCCTCATGGAGCTTTTCTGCTTGTGTCTTACTGTTGGTTGATTCACCAAGGGTTACGTCAAAGGTCTTACTCTTTCCATCGCGAACCACACCAAGTTCAATTTGCTTACCCGCACCTAGAGTTGCCACCTTGGCTCTCAGTTCACTAAAGGTATCAATGCGCTTACCGTTGATAGAGACAATAATATCGCCCGCTTTCAGGCCTGCTTTGTCTGCGGCACTGTCAGGTACAATTTGGCTAACAAAGGCCCCTTTACTGGATTCATAACCTAGTGCTTCTGCCAATTCAGAGGTGACTTCTCCGCCTTGAACACCAAGCATGCCACGTTTTACTTCACCGAAATCGAGGATTTGTTCTGTCAGGTTTTTCATCATATTGGATGGGATTGCAAAGCCGATACCGACATTACCTCCGTTAGGGCCAAGAATGGCAGTGTTGATACCAATCAGTTCACCGTTGAGATTCACTAGTGCGCCACCAGAGTTACCGCTGTTGATTGCTGCATCGGTTTGAATGAAGTTCTCAAAGTTCTCTAGATTCAGGCCGCTGCGACCAAGCGCAGAAACAATACCGGATGTCACGGTTTGACCGAGCCCAAATGGGTTACCGATTGCGACACTAAAATCACCGACTCTTAACTTGTCCGAGTCTGCGACTTTTATCTGGGTAAGGTTTTTCGCTTCTTCGAGTTTAAGTAGTGCGATATCTGACATCTGGTCGCCACCGATAAGCTCGGCATCGTATTCTCGACCATCATGAAGTTTTACTTTGATATCGTCGGCACCATTAATCACATGGTAGTTAGTCACGATATGGCCTTTCTTGGCATCAATGATCACACCAGAGCCTAATCCGCGGAATGGGCGCTCTCGTGTTTGTTCGGGACCAAAAAAGAATTGAAATTGTTCAGGGATTTGCTGACGTTGTACCTGTTTGCCTTCTACGGCAATACTAACCACAGCGGGGGTCACTTGTTCAAGCATAGGCGCGAGGCTTGGTAATTGTTCGTTACCCACACTTAATGGCAGTGCGGCTGTTGCTTGAATGGGGGTGATGATTGAACTTAAGCTTAAAGTCAGTACTGATAAAGCAAGCAAAGGTTTTTTCATCATAAACTCCTCTCTAGTTAAGGTCTTACCCCTCTCACTACGTGTAATAAGTATGAGAAGTTTCAAATGACCTGAGTGAAAGTTATGACTCAAAAACCTTTGTAAAGTTCACAGAAGTGTTAAATGTTTATGATGCTTTTGCTGTCACTACATCAGGAGCATCAATGATCTCTTTCTTCTGTTCTGTAAATAAACCGGTTGCGCCATTCGCGTAATCTTTCGGTTGTTCCTCAAGAGTCGCTTCTTTAATTGAAGGCTTATCTTGTGATTTGTCCGAATGAGCCGCAGCTGTTTTCACAAACGGGTTATCTTGCTCTGGCAGGTTGGGAATCAGCTCTGAGCTTGTTTTTTCCATGTGTTGGTACAGTTTCGTGTAGTCCTTACCTAAGGTGTCCAACATTTCTGCTGATTTCGCAAAGTGGTCAGCCAGCTCTTGTCGCTGCTGTTCCAGGGCAAACTTTGCGCTATCCAATTCTTTCTGTACGTTCTTTTGTTTTTTGTATTCAGGTGTCATAAGACGAGAAATAGCGACCCCTAAAATAACTCCGACTAGTAAACCGGCAACGGCATACATCCAAGGCATAACAGCTCCTTATTATTGTTTTTAACATGTTTGTTACTGCTTAGTTACACGTGCTACGGCTCCATGGTACTATGAGAGAGCCGCAGTATAAAGAGAAATGCGTGTGCGCTAGTTAGCAGTTTAGTGCTGCATTATTCACCGCATTACTTAATCTATCGTACTGTCTGAGCCCATTTTTATTTGCTGTCTGAATATCGCTTTCATTGTGGAAATGTCGTCATGAATCCCGTCAAAAAATACGAACAAGATATAAAAGAACATGGATTTCAAAGAGATCCAGCACAAGAGCAAGCAGTTAAATCTTTAGATGAACTCTTTCATCAATTCCAAGATTACATGAATACGCCCATTCCTCAACTGACTCGATTCCAGAAATTAATGGGTAAAAAGCCAGAACTGCCACAACCACCGAAAGGTCTCTATTTTTGGGGCGGTGTAGGGCGCGGTAAAACTTATCTAATGGATACGTTCTACGATGCCCTACCGACCACTAAAAAAATGCGTGTTCACTTTCACCGCTTTATGTATCGAGTGCATGATGAGTTGAAGGGATTAGGTAACGTTAGCGAACCATTGCCTTTGGTCGCGGATAAATTGAAAGAAGAGGCGGATATTATCTGCTTCGATGAATTCTTTGTTTCCGATATTACGGATGCCATGATCCTAGGAACTTTGTTCCAAGAGTTATTCGCTCGTAACGTTATCTTGGTGGCAACCTCAAACATTCCGCCGGCAGATCTGTATCGTAACGGTTTGCAACGCGCGCGTTTCTTACCTGCAATTAAGCTGATTCAAGATAACTGCCATATTCTTAATGTTGATAGCGGCATTGATTATCGTCTACGTACCTTAGAGCAGGCTGAAATTTATCATTACCCGTTGGATAGCCAAGCGAATATCAACCTAGAAAAATATTACGCACAGTTAGTCGGTGAAGATAAAGAGAAGCTTAAGCAGATCGAGGTTAACCACCGTCAACTGGATGTCGTTGAAGCGAGCGATGGCGTACTGCATGGTACTTTTGCTCAGCTTTGTCAGTCGGCTCGTAGCCAGAATGACTACATTGAGCTCTCACGTGTTTACCATACCGTTCTGTTGGCTGATGTACTGCAAATGGGCGCGACTTCAGATGACGCAGCTAGACGTTTTATTGCGTTGGTAGATGAGTTCTACGAGCGTAATGTGAAATTGATTATTTCAGCGGAAGTTGAGCTAGAAAAACTGTATACCCATGGCCAGCTAGAGTTTGAATTTAAACGTTGTCAGTCGCGTTTAATCGAAATGCAGAGCCATGAATATTTGGCAAAAGAACACTTAAGTTAGCTCTGATTATCTCGAATAAGAAATAGAATTAAAAAAATCGTGATTTTGTTCAAAAAGAGGTGATTTTTTCTTCGCTCTTCTCTATAATCCTGCGACCTACCGTTACTGCGGGCCTCTAGCGATGAGTAAAATCACGTTATGCCAAGAGTTTTCCAACACTCGAAGGGGTGATGAATGGTAACTCTTAGACAGTGGGAATACGCGAGTATTCCTTAAGTGTAAATTTTTTAAATAGGTAATTATTAGCATGAAAACTTTCGTTGCTAAACCAGAAACTGTAAAACGCGACTGGTATGTTGTAGACGCTGAAGGCAAAACTCTTGGCCGTCTAGCAAGTGAAATCGCTTCTCGCCTACGCGGCAAGCACAAAGCAGAATACACTCCTCACGTAGACACTGGTGATTACATCATCGTTGTTAACGCTGAGAAAGTTGCTGTAACTGGTAACAAAGCTAAGGGTAAGGTTTACTACCGTCACTCTGAGTTCCCAGGTGGTCTTAAAACTATCACTTTTGAAAAGCTAATTGCTAAGAAACCAGAAATGGTTCTAGAACTAGCAGTTAAAGGTATGCTTCCACGTGGTCCTCTAGGCCGCGCGATGTACCGTAAGCTTAAAGTGTACGCTGGTACTGAGCACAACCATGTTGCTCAACAGCCACAAGTACTAGACATCTAAGGGGATTATGAAAATGGCAGAGAATCAATACTACGGCACTGGTCGTCGCAAAAGCTCAGCAGCTCGTGTTTTCATCAAACCAGGCTCTGGTGAGATCGTAATCAACAAGCGTAGCCTTGATGTTTACTTCGGTCGTCCAACTTCTCGTATGGTTGTTAAGCAACCTCTTGAGCTAGTTGAACTAACTGAGAAACTTGACCTTTACATCACTGTTTCTGGTGGTGGTATTTCTGGTCAAGCTGGCGCAATCCGCCACGGTATCACTCGCGCTCTTATGGAGTACGATGAAACTCTACGTCCTGCTCTACGTGCAGCTGGCTACGTTACTCGTGACGCTCGTTGCGTTGAACGTAAGAAAGTTGGTCTACGTAAAGCACGTCGTAAACCTCAATTCTCTAAGCGTTAATTTTTCTTTACGAAAAAGTACACGCCCCCAGTTTTATTACTGGAATTGTGGTTCAAAGCTCGGCTATATGCCGGGCTTTTTGTTTTTATACCCCCGCTAAACGCTTTCCCTCCCTCGTTTTATTTCCAAATTCTTATATTTTGAAAGCTTTTGTAACCCAATGTGCGCTTTGCCTCATGATTGTTACAAAAAGGTAGCTTTATCTTGTCAAAAAGTAGGGTTTTATTTATCATTTGCCGTCAATAAATAGAACTAAATACATATTTTGTTAGCCATGCTCTTTAATCGGAATAATTTCAATCCATAAGGAGCAAATGGGAGAATGTTTGGATGAGCAACGCGCCTTTAAATAACGGTCGCAGGCGTTTCTTAACCGCAACAACAGCCGTTGTTGGTGGTTTAGGAGCAGCTGCTGTAGCCGTGCCTTTTATTAAATCATGGAATCCGAGTGCCAAGGCGAAAGCTGCGGGCGCGCCGGTGGAAGTGGAAGTCAGTAAGTTGGAACCGGGACAAATGGTTCGTGTCGAGTGGCAAGGTAAACCTGTATGGGTTGTACGCCGTGCTGAATCGGTATTAGAAAACCTAAAGTCTATTGGTGGTCAACTTCGTGACCCTCAATCTGAAGCTGAACAACAACCTGAATACGCACAGAACGAATTCCGTTCAATTAAGCCGGAATTCTTCGTTGCTGTTGGTTTCTGTACGCACTTAGGTTGTTCTCCAACTTACCTGCCAGATTCTTTTGCAGAACAAGTTCAGGGTGTTAAGTCTGGTTTCTTCTGTCCGTGTCATGGTTCGAAATTTGATATGGCTGGTCGAGTATTCCAAGGCGTACCTGCACCGTTGAACCTTGTTGTGCCAAAGCATATGTATTTAAGCGACACCAAGATCCTTATCGGTATTGACGAGGGAGATGCATAATGCAAGGACTACTAGACTGGGTAGAAAAACGTATACCCGCGATGAATGCTTACAAAAAGCACTTATCTGAATACCCAATGCCTAAGAACTTTAACTTTTGGTACCTTTTCGGTTCTTTGGCAATGTTGGTGTTAGTTAACCAAATCCTTACAGGTATTTGGCTGACAATGAACTACGTACCGTCTGGCGACGGTGCATTTGCTTCTGTTGAATACATCATGCGTGATGTGGAATACGGCTGGCTACTACGTTACATGCACTCGACGGGCGCTTCGGCATTCTTCGTTGTTATCTACTTGCACATGTTCCGTGGTCTAATTTACGGTTCTTACCAAAAACCTCGTGAGCTACTTTGGATCTTCGGTATGTTGATCTTCTTAGTGCTTATGGCTGAGGCTTTCATGGGTTACTTACTACCATGGGGTCAAATGTCTTACTGGGGTGCTCAGGTAATCATTTCTCTGTTTGGTGCGATCCCTGTTATCGGTGATGACCTAACGCTTTGGATCCGTGGTGACTACATCATCTCTGGTGCAACGCTGAACCGTTTCTTCGCACTGCACGTTATCGCACTACCAATTGTTCTTCTGCTGCTTATCGTACTTCACGTACTGGCTCTGCACGAAGTGGGTTCGAATAACCCAGACGGTATCGAGACTAAGCTTCCGAAAGGCACAATGGGCGACGACTACAAAACTCAGTTCCCATTCCACAAGGATTACACTAAGAAATACGACATCATCGACTCTATTCCTTTCCACCCATACGGGACTGTGAAAGATATGGTAGGTGTTGCTGGTTTCCTATTCTTGTTCTGTTATGTGCTGTTCTTTAACCCAGAGATGGGTGGATACTTCCTTGAGCCGCCTAACTTTGAAGCTGCAAACCCACTGAAAACACCAGAGCACATTGCTCCAGTTTGGTACTTCACGCCGTTCTACGCTGTACTTCGTGCTGTTCCTGATAAGCTGCTAGGTGTAGTAGCAATGGGCGCTTCGATTGTTGTGCTATTCCTACTGCCATGGTTCGACCGTTGTAAAGTGCGCTCTTACCGTTACCGTAGCAAACTGCATTTGATTAACATCATCCAATTCACAATAAGCTTTATTGCGCTTGGTGTACTTGGTGCGCTTCCAGCAACGCCAACATACACGCTACTAGCTCAAATCTTTAGCTTAGGTTACTTCATGTTCTTCGTTCTACTGTGGTTCTACAGTAAAAATGAAGCGACGAAACCATTACCAGAAAGGGTGACATTCAAATGAAAAAGTGGATTGTAATTTTATTTGCTATGTTGCCGTCATTGGCGATGGCAGCGGGTGCAAACGTACCATTAGACAAAGCAAACAACGACTTAACAGATAAAGCTTCATTGCAAAATGGCGCTAAGATGTTCATGAACTACTGTTTTGCTTGTCACTCAACGCAGTACCAGCGCTATGAACGTGTTGCGAATGATTTAGAGATCCCAGTTGATCTAATGAAGGAAAACCTAATTTTCGACCCTGAAGCGAAAATCGGTAGCTTGATGGTTAACGCGATGCCTTCAGAGCAAGCGGCAAGTTGGTTTGGTGCTCCGCCACCTGACCTAACCTTGGTTGCTCGTGTTCGTGGTGCCGATTGGCTATACACGTATCTTCGTACTTTCTATGAAGATCCATCACGTCCATTTGGTGTGAACAACATTGTTTTCCCAAGTGTTGGTATGCCGCACGTTCTTGAAGAGCTGCAAGGTATCCCGACACCAATCTACGATACTCACATGGTAGATGGTGAAGAGGTAACTGTGGTTGTTGGTACTGAAACTGACGGTTCTGGTGAACTAAGTTCCGGTGAATACGACGAAGCGGTTCGTGACCTTGTTAACTTTTTGGTTTACTCAGGCGACCCTGTTCAACTTGAGCGTCACGCTATGGGTTGGTGGGTAATGGCCTTCTTAGTCATCTTCACTATCATCGTGATTTTGCTTAAGAAAGAGTATTGGCGTGATGTGCACTAATTGTGCTATAATACCGTGCTAATTCCCAAATTATGTTAATGTTCAATGGAGGCTTTAGGCCTCCATTGTTTTTATTTAAAGTGTACTGGAGGGCTCCATGGCTGTAGCTGCCAATAAACGTTCTGTAATGACTCTTTTCTCAAGTGCTTCTGATATGTATAGCCATCAGGTGCGCATCGTTCTTGCTGAAAAAGGCGTAAGTGTTGAAGTTGAGTTGGTTGATGAGAAAAATCTACCAGCAGAGCTTGTTGAACTGAACCCGTACAAATCAGTACCAACTCTTGTTGATCGTGAGCTTGCTCTATACGACTCAAAGATCATCATGGAATACCTAGATGAGCGTTTTCCTCATCCACCATTGATGCCTGTATACCCGGTTGCTCGTGGTAACAGTCGTCTAATGATGTACCGCATTGAGCGTAACTGGTATTCAGTTGCAGAGAAGATCGTTAAAGGCAACGCTGAAGAATCTGAAGCAGCTCGCGTTAAATTACGCAACGACCTACTGACTCTTGCACCAATCTTCGCTGAGTATGAATACTTCATGAGCGAAGAGTTTAGCCTAATTGATTGCTACCTAGCTCCGCTACTATGGCGTTTACCTGAGCTTGGTATTGAACTGATTGGCCCTGGTTCTAAAGAACTTAAAGTTTACATGAACCGCGTATTTGAACGTGATTCATTCCTAGCTTCTCTAACTGAAGCTGAGCGCGAGATGCGACTCGTTCGCTAAGCGTTATGGATATTTCAAATATGACACCACGCCGTCCATACATGCTTCGTGCATTTTACGATTGGCTGGTTGATAACGAATTGACTCCTCACCTTGTTGTTGAAGCAACATTACCGGGTGTGCGAGTACCAGAAGAGTTTGTTCAAGATGGTCAGATCATTCTGAACATCGCGCCTCGTGCTGTTGGACAACTTGAACTGGGTAACGAAGCTGTGACGTTTAGTGCACGCTTTAGTGGTCGCCCACACTCTGTGATCGTGCCACTTTACGCAGTACAAGCGATTTACGCTCGTGAGAACGGTGCTGGCACCATGTTTGAACCTGAAGAGGCTTACATGGAAGCGTTTGAAGAAGGGATTGAAGAAACTCCTTTTGAAGAACCAGAAAAAGGCCCATCTTTGAGCGTAGCAACGGCAGACGTAGATGCTGAAGAGCCAGACTCAGACCCTGAGCCACCTCGTCCAGCAAAAGGTCGCCCAAGCCTTCGTGTTATCAAATAATGGTAGCTATACCAATCACAGTAAGTAAGTGATCAAAGATAGCGCAGGAAAAAAGCTTGAGAGCAAGGTAGAATTTTTTGGTAAGTAGTTATTCTACAATCAAAAATTTTAACGCAGTTATCAAGTTTTTTAACAAGCTAGGGTGACCAGTTATTTACTACGATTGGTATTACATAACGAACCAAATAAAAAAGCAGCGACTCGTCGCTGCTTTTTCTTTTTGTGCAATACGCTGCTTTCTACAAGCCTTCAAATAAAACGCTAGTTAACGGCTGTCTCTTCTTCACCATATTCAAACGCTCGGATCACCTGTTTTACACCAGAGACATTGCGAGCCACTTCGGTTGCGATATCCGCATGCTCGCGAGAAACTAGTCCAAGCAGGAAGACCTCTGAATCCTCAGTAATTACCTTCACTTTAATACCATTTAACTCAGCATTAGCCAGTAGTGCAGATTTCACCTTAGTAGTAATCCAACTGTCGTTACTGATGGCACTGATAGACAATGGTTGTTTAACTCGAACCTGATTGTGGATGCTCTCTACACCAGCTACATCTTTAGCTTGGCTTTCAAAAGCACGGCGCTCGGCGTCTGTGGTCGCTTGTCCCATCAGTACAACTGAACCTCGGTAAGAGCTCGCTGTGATGCGAACATTGCCACGGTAAGGTTGTTTGTTGGTGATGGCCGCGACTTCAAATTCGATATTGTTGTCGTTCCAAATCTCTTTAGTGGTTCGAGTGTCCGTGACTAGGTTTGCAGTGGTTGCTGCACCAGCAATGAAAATGCCAGCACAACCAGATAGGGACAGTGTAAGTAGCGAAACACTAATCAGCTTAAACAGCCTCATAGGGGTTAATGATTTCATTGTGATGCTCCGTATATCACTCTTCGTGAGCAGGGAAGAGTACTTGATCGATTAGGTCACATAGGCAGTGCAGTGTCACCATGTGTACTTCATGAATGCGCGCGGTACGGTGTGAAGGGATACGAATTTCGACATCGTGTTCACCAAGTAAACCTGCCATTTCACCACCATCTTTACCCGTAAAGGCGATGATCGTCATGTCACGAGTTACTGCCGCTTCCATTGCCTTGATGATGTTCTTGCTGTTACCGCTGGTAGAGATAGCTAACAGGATATCGCCAGTTTGACCAAACGCACGTACCTGCTTAGAGAAGATCTCTTCATAGTGGTAGTCGTTAGCAACTGCCGTTAGCGTGGTGTTGTCTGCCATTAGCGCCATCGCTGGAAGGCTAGGGCGCTCGGTTTCAAAGCGATTAAGTAGGCACGATACAAATTGCTGAGCATTCGACGCCGAACCACCATTACCACAACAAAGAATTTTGTTTCCGTTAAGCAAGGTTGCAACCATGGCTTGAGCGGCATGCGTGATTGCGTCTGGCAGTGCTTCTGCAGCCGCAATTTGGATTTGAATACTTTCTGTAAAACTTTCTTTAATGCTGTCTAGCATGTTTATCCTTGGGTAATCGCGTTTTGAATCCAATTGATATTGTCATTCGGCCCTTCAATGGCAACGATATCAAATCTGAAATCTGTAGAGTGCACCGACAGGCCTTGCTGCATCAGCCAAATATTAGCTGTTTTGAGTAGCTTCTGTGACTTCTTGGCTGTCACCATTTCTGCGGCATGTCCGTAGCGGGTTTGCTTGCGGTATTTTACCTCGGCAAACACAATCGTGTTGTTATGGCGCATTATAAGATCAATCTCGCCACATTTTGCTATGAAGTTTTCTTGAATTAACGATAAACCGTGGTTAATCAGATAAGATTTTGCCACGGCCTCGTATTTATCACCCACCTGTTTGTGGGTGATAGTTGGTTTCGCTAAGAACGTTCGGCTAAAAAGCCCCATGCTCTGCCCAGCTGATTTCACGTTGAACAACACAGTTGTTGTCGATAGTGAGCACACCTGTTTCACCTGGAATACTGTAACCCTGAACTGCCTTCATCTGTGGAAGAGCATCCATTAGGTAGTAAGCATCCATTCCAAGTGCTTGCAGACGTTTTTGGCCATTTGAGTATGAAGGCCATAGGTCGTTTAGCTCTTTGTTAAGCTCGTTCTTGTTCTCAACCAATAGTGGGATGTCGCTGTAGAATACACCTGTCAGGTCTTCATACTGCTTATCACCACTGTTACTGCGTGAGTTCGAGAACAGAGCAGGCTGGCTAGCATCTGGGTTAATCGCCACTTCAATGAAAGGCTTGATCAACGTTAGCTCTGAGTTCTTAGCCACAATGTAAACTGAATCGATGTCACGACGGCTGCGCGGCTCAGTTTCTAGATCAAGGTTAAGTAGACCGTCCATTTGAGCGATACGTTGTTGGCTCTCTTGTAAACCGAATACCTGATTCACATTACGCTGTAGTTGACGCTTGTCTGAGAAGAAGCTGATTGCTACATCGTTGCTGCTGTATTTTTTCCACTCTTCTTTAAACGCTTGTTCAACGCGATCACCGAGACGTCCTTTTGGAGCAAGGATAAGCGGATACTTGTAGCCTTGAGCAAAAAGATGCTTCGCTGCTTGAGCTACTTCTTGTTCAGGCGATAGAGCGAGATAGCAAATATTGGTATCAGGCTCTAGTTGAGTTGGAATGTTCAGAGCTAAAGCTGGAATCGAGTTCTCGTGGTTTTTCTGTGCTTGCTGAAGTTTAGTGATGTTGCTCTTAATCAGCGGGCCAACAATGAAATCAACGTTGTTCTCTTCCAGTGTCGCTTTGATCTCAGCGGCACTTTGCACGTTGGTATCCATTACTGTCAGCGTTGCATCTTCTTCGCGTTCTTTGTCGTTCATCATCGCAAAGATGAAGCCATCACGTACCAGTTGTGCTTGCTTACCGTATTTACCCGTTAGCGGCAGCAACAGTGCAGTGCTAGTTGGCTTGCTGATCTCTAGCGCCAAGATGTCGGTGATCGCTTGAGGTGTGTAAGTAGCAGCAGGATGCTGAGGGTTCTCTGCTAACCAATCCGACAGGGTTTCCTGTAGGTTTGGTAAATTCGAGTTCAGCGTCTTCATGTAGATAGCCAGTTGCAACCAGCCTGAAAGCACATCTTCTGTCGGCGATGTTTTCAGTTCTAGAATCTCGTATTGAGAGTAGCTATTCAGGTTTTGCCAAATACGGTCGGCAGTTTGCTGTTGAAGCTCTTCATCAGCGTCTAGGTACTCTGAATAGAGCACTAATTCACGGCTTGCCTCGAAATACTCACTCTTCATCTCTGAGATGTTCGCGCGTAGCTCGTGATAATCTTTCCACTGTTCGTTAGGCAGTTTCCACCAAGGTTGGAAATTCAGTTGGCTATAAGCTTGATCAGGCTGTGAGTTATTGACTAACAGCTGAGCGCGAGCTAATTGCCATTCCGCTTGTTGAACTTCAGTGAGCTCTTGTTTTGCTAAGCGTTTGATAAGCAGCGTTGCTTGATCGGTTTTCCCAGCTTGCACAGAAGACTTAAGCGCCATGATTAACCAGTCGTTTTGTAGACTTCCTTTGCTACTATCCGCCTGCATCATGTAACTTTCAGTTGATTGCGCTGGATCTAGTGTAATATCAACGCTCGTTGGTGCTTGAGGACCTGAAGAACAAGCCGCCAATGTAATTGCTAATGCAATTGGAGTTAGTAAGCGTGGTACACTGAGTCTCTTATGGTTCATCGTTGCCATGAGTTCTTTAAATTCCGTATAAATTTGTATCTATATTAATCGTTGAAGTGATGGTAAACAAATGACAGATAACAAAACCTTGCTCACAGAGAGCCCAACTCTCTACATTGTGCCAACCCCAATCGGAAATTTGGGAGATATCACTCAAAGAGCAATTGAAATTTTATCAAGTGTCGATGTTATTGCAGCCGAAGACACACGCCACACGGGTAAGCTGCTTGCTCACTTCAATATATCAACCAGAACGTTCGCTTTACATGATCATAATGAACAAACTAAAGCGCAAGTTCTAGTCGAAAGGTTATTAGAAGGTCAGTCTATCGCATTAGTCTCTGATGCGGGTACACCTTTAATCAGTGACCCAGGTTACCATCTTGTATCACAATGTCGTCAAGCGGGTGTGAGAGTTGTGCCACTTCCTGGTGCTTGTGCAGTGATTACGGCGTTGAGTGCGTCTGGTTTACCGTCTGATCGTTTCAGCTTTGAAGGCTTTTTACCGCCAAAGAGCAAAGGTCGTAAAGATAAGTTCCTAGAGATCGCGAAAGCAGAACGCACGTGTATCTTCTACGAATCACCACACCGCATTTCTGACTCTCTACAAGACATGCTTGAGATCTTAGGCCCAGACCGCGAAGTGGTATTGGCGCGTGAGCTGACTAAGACCTTCGAAACCATTCAAGGATTGCCATTGGGTGAGCTTATTGAGTGGATTGAAGAAGATTCGAACCGTAAGCGCGGTGAGATGGTGTTACTGATTCATGGTCACCGTGAAGAAGCGAGTACAGAACTGCCAGACGAAGCGACTCGTACGCTGGGTATCCTAACCAAAGAGTTACCTCTTAAAAAAGCGGCGGCAATGACTGCAGAAATCTACAACCTGAAAAAGAACGCGTTATACAAGTGGGGCCTTGAGCACCTAGATGGTTAACGCTGAATAACTATATAACTAAATAGTCGCTCAGTGGATAAGTTGCCAGAGCGCTATTTCAAAGCTTGTGAGGAATGAGGGTAGTCCCTTCATTCCTCTTTTTTTGTCTGGATTGTGTGAAATTCATGCGTTTACTTAGCGGTTTGCAGCATATTTGTGATCTCGCTAGACACTGCACTCTAATCTCTATACAATCCGCCCTCGGAGTTGAACGGGTAATCGCTGCTTTGCTGATGTCCTTCGGGAGACTGACGTTGAGGTCCTTCGGGAAACTGACGTTGAAGTCCTTCGGGAGACTGGCAGAGGGGAGGAACGTCCGGGCTCCATAGAGCAGGGTGCCAGATAACGTCTGGGGGGCGCGAGCCCACGACAAGTGCAGCAGAGAGAAGACCGCCGATGGCCTCATTTCTTCGGAAGAGGCACAGGTAAGGCTGAAAGGGTGCGGTAAGAGCGCACCGTGCGACTGGCAACAGTTCGTAGCAAGGTAAACTCCACCCGGAGCAAGATCAAATAGGCCCTCACATTGCGTTGCTCGCGTATGGGGGCGGGTAGATTGCTTGAGCCTGTGAGCGATTGCAGGCCTAGACGAATGGTTACCGCCGCGCAAGCGGAACAGAACCCGGCGTATGTGTCAACTCCACCTATCTAAAGAACCCATCATTACTTAACGGTAGTGATGGGTTTTTTGCTTTATATTGACGTAAATTATTTAGATTTCCTTAGAATCCTTCATCCTGATATGAGCTTGGGTCAAAAATTCCCAAAGCCTATACACAATATGGTGGAGATACAGCGCGAAATCAGTACACTAAAACGTTAACAGAACAAATTATTGCCGAACTATTGGCTCAATCCACTCACTGAGAAGACTATGACAGAAGCATTCAAACATATTTCAGTATTGCTTAACGAATCTATTGACGGACTTGCGATCAAACCTGACGGTACTTACATCGATGGTACTTTTGGCCGTGGTGGTCACAGCCGTACAATCCTGTCTAAACTGGGCGAGAATGGACGACTCTTTAGTATCGACCGCGATCCACAAGCGATTGCAGAAGCGCAAAAGATTGATGATCCTCGTTTTACTATTATTCACGGCCCTTTCTCAGGTATGGCTGAATATGCAGAGCGTTACGACTTAGTCGGTCAAGTGGATGGCGTTTTACTGGATTTAGGTGTTTCTTCACCACAGTTAGATGACGCTGAGCGTGGCTTTAGCTTTATGAAAGATGGCCCGCTTGATATGCGTATGGATCCAACGTCAGGCATCCCTGTTTCTCAGTGGTTAGTTGAAGCAGACCTAGATGACATCACATGGGTTATTCGTGAGTTCGGTGAAGATAAACACGCTCGCCGTATCGCGAAAGGCATCATTGCTTATCAAGAAAACGAAGAGAACGAACCGCTAACGCGTACTGGCCAGTTGGCTAAGTTGATCTCTGATGTAGCACCAAAAAGCTTCAAAGAGAAAAAGCACCCAGCGACACGTGCTTTCCAAGCATTCCGCATTTACATCAACAGTGAACTTGAAGAGATTGATACAGCACTAAAAGGCGCGGCAAGCATTCTTGCTCCAGAAGGCCGTTTGTCTGTTATCAGCTTCCACTCACTTGAAGACCGTATGGTGAAACGCTTTATCCGTAAAGAGAGCCAAGGCCCTCAAGTTCCACACGGCTTGCCTTTGACTGAAGAGCAGATCAAAGCGCTAGGCAGTGCAGATCTTAAGCCAGTAGGTAAAGCGATCAAACCATCGAAAGGCGAAGTGGATGAGAATACTCGTTCACGTAGCTCAGTATTACGAATCGCAGAAAAGCTATAGTCAATGAAGACCTCCAAACCAAACTTAGCCAAGATAATATTTTTTGATTTGATCTCCGCGGGCAAGGTCCCATTGGTGCTTCTTATCTGTATCTTTGCGAGTGCGATGGGGGTCGTTCTTACGACACATATGTCACGTCAGGCTATTACGCAAAAAGATATGGCATTAGTGGAGCGAGAACAGCTTGATGATGAGTGGCGAAATTTAATGCTTGAAGAGACGGCTTTGGCTGAACACAGCCGCGTTCAAGCATCGGCAAAACGAGAGCTAGACATGAAACGTCCAGACTCTGACAAAGAAGTTGTGATCACACTGAAATGACCGGTAAAAAGGAAAAAGCAGCCGCGAAAACCGTTAAGAAATCAACGAAAGAGCGTGTGAAGAGCGAAAAGGATTCGGATCCCATTCTGATTAAATGGCGTTTTAACGTTGTTATTGCTTTCGTGTTTCTTGCCTTTGCTGCACTCGTAGGTCGTGTGGCTTACATCCAAATCATTGAACCAGATAACTTAATTCGTCAGGGCGACCTTCGCTCGGTACGTGTCAAAGCTATTCCTTCCGCTCGCGGTATTATCTCTGACCGCAATGGCGAACCGCTTGCCGTCAGTGTTCCGGTAGAAGCGGTATGGGCCGATCCTAAGACCATTTTCGATAAAAATGGCATGGCTCAGATTGATCGTTGGTATGCGCTAGCCGATGTACTTGGTCTAGAACGTCAATCGATGATCGATAAGATCTCTAGCAACAAATCCCGTCGATTTATTTACCTGCAAAGACAAGTTAGCCCTGCAATGGCTAAGTATATTCGTGAGCTAAAGCTAGTGGGCGTTGGCCTTAAAGCTGAATCTCGACGTTACTACCCAGCAGGCGAAGTCAGTGCGCACCTTATTGGTGTGACCGGAATAGATGGTCACGGCCTAGAAGGCGTTGAGCGCAGCTATGATAAATGGCTAACGGGCGAGGCGGGTAAGCGAACTATCCGTAAAGACCGTTACGGGCGTGTTGTTGAAAACATTGCTCTAGAAGAGCGTGAAGAGGGTAAGCCTCTTGAATTAACGATCGATCAACGATTACAAGCCATTGCGTATCGAGCAATTAAGCAGGCCGTGGCCGATCATAAGGCGACTTCTGGCTCTGCGATTTTATTAGATGTAAAAACCGGTGCCGTGTTGGCTATGGTTAATGCCCCTTCATACAACCCGAACAATCGTGCTGACTTACAAAGTTTTAAAATGCGTAACCGCGTGCTGACCGATGCGATGGAGCCCGGCTCTACAGTAAAACCGTTTGTGGTTTTGGCAGCCTTAGAGAACGGTACCGCAGACCCAGATATCGTTATTGATACTGGCAACGGCATTATGCAGATCGGTGGTAGCCGTGTACGAGACTCTTCTAAAGTGGGTAAGGCTGACTTGGCTTTGATCCTCAAGAAGTCGAGTAACATCGGTGTGGCGAAATTGGCACTTAACATGCCACTTGAAGCCTTGCTTGGAATGTATAGCTCAGTTGGTTTGGGTGAGATGTCTGGTCTGAACTTAATCGGTGAAACCAGTGGTATTTTCCCGAATCGACGTCGTTGGTCTAAGTTTGAAATTGCTACCTTATCATTCGGTTATGGCTTGTCAGTGACGCCGATGCAGTTGGCGCATGCTTATGCGACGTTGGCAAACAAAGGCATGTATGAACCAATTCATATTATTAAGAGTAACGACCAAGACTTTTCTAAGCAGATCATCAAGCGCGAGAACGCGGAATTGGTTTTGAATATGCTAGAAGGCGTAACCCAAAAAGGCGGTACGGCAACAAGAGCTGCGGTACCAGGTTACCGAGTAGCAGCCAAAACGGGTACATCTCGTAAGGCTGAAGCGGGCGGATACAGTGATGAATACATTGCGATTACCGCTGGTTTTGCCCCAGTTAGTGACCCAAGAGTCGCGCTGGTTGTTGTGGTCAACGAACCTCAAGGCGACCTTTACTATGGCGGTTCCGTCGCTGCCCCCGTTTTTTCTGAAATCATGAAGGGTGCACTGCAAATACTTAATGTCCCTGCTGATGAAAACAAGTTTCAAGAATAGAGCTAATCAGGATTCAATATGAGTAATAGCCTCACGCTGTCATCTTTACTTTCTCCTTGGGGAGACTTCAGTTCTTCTGAGCTAGATGCGATTGCTGTTGAGCAGTTGGAGTTGGATAGCCGTGCGATCAAGGACGGTGATATCTTTGTTGCCATTGTAGGGCATGCCATTGATGGTCGTCGCTTTATCGACAAAGCCGTCGCTCAAGGTGCGAAAGCCGTTATTGCACAGGCTAGTGATGACAAAGCTCATGGCTTGGTTGAGTGGTTAAATGCAGTTCCTGTTGTTTATGTAGCAGAGCTAAATTCAATTCTCTCTGAACTGGCTGGCCGAGTTTATTCTTCTCAAGCGACCAATCTGATTGGCGTTACAGGGACCAATGGCAAAACCACTATCACTCAATTGATTGCTCAATGGCTTGATCTCGTTGGTCAACGCTCTGCGGTAATGGGCACTACAGGTAATGGCTTCTTAGATAATCTAAAAACAGCAACTAACACCACAGGCAGCGCGATTGAAATACAGCGCACACTGAGTGAGTTGGCTGAAGAAAACGCCGTTTATACCGCGATGGAAATCTCTTCTCATGGTTTGGTTCAAGGCCGAGTAAAAGCGTTGGATTTTGAGGTTGGTGTCTTTACTAACCTGAGCCGTGATCACCTTGATTACCACGGCACGATGGAAGAGTACGCATTGGCTAAGAAAAGCCTGTTTACTCAACACAAATGCAAACATGCAGTGATCAATGTGGATGATGAGGTCGGCAAAGCGTGGATGCCAGACTTGTCCAATGCGATAGCGGTTTCATTGCTTCCGTTGTCTGGTTACCAACAGTCGGTGTGGGCCTCTGATGTCGCTTATGCAGAAACAGGTATTCAGATGTCTTTTGATGGTAGTTGGGGGCAAGGCCAGCTTTCGGTTCCTTTAATTGGTCAGTTCAACGCATCAAATGTATTGGTTGCTTTCGCGACTCTGCTTTCATTAGGCATCGACAAGCAAATCTTGGTCGACACAGCACCTCAACTGCAACCTGTGATTGGCCGCATGGAACTGTTCCAAGTTCCGAGCAAAGCAAAAGTCGTTGTCGATTACGCGCACACGCCAGATGCTCTAGAAAAAGCATTGGCGGCACTACGAGTTCACTGCTCTGGAAAACTATGGGCAATCTTTGGCTGCGGTGGTGATAGAGATACCGGCAAGCGCCCAATGATGGCGGTAACGGCTGAGCAGTTTGCCGACAAAATTATTATTTCAGATGACAATCCTCGCAGCGAAGATCCTGCTTTGATTGTTAAAGACATGCTAGCTGGCTTAAGCGAACCTGAATCTGCATTCGTCGAGCACGATCGCTATCAAGCGGTTAAGTTTGCCCTAGAACAGGCTGGTAGTAATGACATTATTCTTTTGGCTGGTAAAGGCCATGAGGATTACCAAGTATTGAAAGACAAAACGATCCATTACTCAGATCGCGAGTCTGCGCTACAACTTTTAGGTATTTCATAATGATTGATGTATCACTCGAGCAGATCTGCTCAACGGTGAGCGGTCAGCTGATTGAGGCTGGCAAGTCGAGCAATAGTGTTATTAATGCGGTTTCTACTGACACTCGCACTGTTGAAGAAGGTGCACTGTTTGTTGCTCTTGTTGGTGAACGTTTTGATGCGCATGACTTTTGTCATCAAGCGGTAGAGGCTAATGCGAGCGCGTTGTTAGTCGAACAAAAACTTGACCTAAATATTACTCAAGTTGTTGTTGAAGACACTAAACTTGCTTTAGGTCAGCTAAGTGCTTGGATTCACGAGCAATGTAATGTCCCAACTATGGCGATTACAGGTAGCTGCGGCAAGACGACCGTTAAAGAGATGGTCGCCAGTATTCTACAACAACGTGGCAAGGTGCTGTTTACAGCGGGTAACTTCAATAATGATATTGGTGTACCGCTAACTCTGCTACGCAGTGAGCCAAGCGATGACTATGCGGTGATCGAACTGGGCGCGAACCATATCGGTGAAATTGCTTACACCACTCACCTAGTGAAACCACAGGTTGCTTTGGTGAACAATGTTGCTGCGGCGCACTTAGAAGGTTTTGGTTCTATCGATGGTGTTAAGCAAGCGAAAGGTGAAATCTTTCAGGGGCTTGCTGCCGGTGATACTGCTATTGTTAATCTAGAAAGCAACGGTGGTGATTTTTGGAATGACGTACTTGCAGATAAAAGCGTACTGACATTTTCAGAAAGCGACAGCAAGGCGGATTACTTTGCTAAGAATATTCGCATTAATGAGCAGGGTGAAGCGTGCTTTGATATGCAGACTCCGCAAGGTGCAATGGCAGTCGAACTTGGCATTATTGGTCAGCACAACGTGGCAAATGCGTTGGCGGCTGCAGCGTTAAGCACTCAATTTGGTGCCACGCTTGAGGAAATAAAAAGCGGTTTAGCAAACCTTATCTCGGTTAAAGGTCGAGTTGAGGTTCAACAATTAAGTCAGAATATCAAGCTGATAGATGACAGTTATAACGCCAGCGTACCTGCAATGAAGGCCGCAGCTAAATTGCTGTCGAGCTTCAAAGGTCAACGTTGGTTGATTTTAGGCAATATGGCTGAATTAGGCGACGAAAGCCTTGCACTTCACCGTCAAGTCGGTGAATATGCTGCCCCATTCGCTTTTGAGCATGTACTCACTTACGGTGATGATACCAAGGTGATTAGTGAGGTCTGTAATGGGACTCACTTTGCAACGCATCAAGCGATGATCGCGCACATAGAGCAGCACTTAAGCTTGCCAGAAAACGCGTCACATACCTTGTTGGTAAAAGGCGCGAATAGTGCAGGAATGAGTAAAATAGCCGCTGCTTTAAAGGAGAACTTTTCATGATAATTTGGCTTGCAGAGCTACTACAGCCACACTTTTCTTTCTTCCGTTTGTTCGAATACCTATCGTTTCGTGCAATCGCGAGTATTTTGACTGCTTTATGTCTGTCGCTGTGGATTGGACCTCGTTTAATTGAGCGTCTGCAAATGCTACAAATTGGCCAAGTTGTTCGTAATGACGGTCCAGAATCTCACTTCAGCAAACGTGGTACGCCAACCATGGGTGGTGTGATGATCCTTGCTGCCATCATTATTACAGTATTGATGTGGGCTGATCTTTCCAACCCTTACGTTTGGGCTGTGTTGGTTGTGCTTGGTGGCTACGGTGCGGTTGGCTTTGTTGATGACTATCGTAAAGTTGTTCGTAAGAACACCGATGGCTTGATTGCGCGTTGGAAGTATTTCTGGCAATCAGCGATTGCATTGGTCGTGGCATTCGCTCTGTATGCTCACGGACACGACACCGCTGCAACGCAATTGGTTGTTCCTTTCTTCAAAGATGTGATGCCACAGCTTGGTTTACTGTACATTGTACTAACTTACTTTGTTATTGTGGGTACCAGTAACGCGGTAAACCTAACGGATGGCTTAGATGGTTTGGCGATCATGCCAACGGTTATGGTTGCGGCTGGCTTTGCTGTTATCGCTTGGGCGACGGGTAACGTTAACTTCGCGGCATACCTACACATTCCATACATCCCATACACCTCTGAACTGGTTGTGGTATGTACTGCTATCGTGGGTGCTGGCCTTGGTTTCCTATGGTTTAACACTTACCCAGCACAAGTATTCATGGGCGATGTTGGCTCTTTAGCACTAGGTGGTGCACTGGGTGTGATTGCTGTGTTGGTTCGCCAAGAGTTGGTACTGGTTATCATGGGCGGTGTGTTTGTAATGGAGACCTTGTCAGTAATCCTGCAGGTGGGTTCTTACAAATTGCGTGGCCAGCGTATTTTCCGCATGGCGCCGATTCATCACCACTATGAGCTTAAAGGTTGGCCTGAACCGCGCGTAATCGTGCGCTTCTGGATCATCTCAATGGTATTAGTACTGGTTGGCCTAGCGACACTAAAAGTTCGTTAATCCTATGCGAGCCTCTGAGTAGAGGCTCTTTAAAACTATTAAGAGCATCTTGTTTAAATGGAACGTTGGCAAAATATTCAAAATGTAGTGGTTGTGGGGCTCGGTATTACCGGGCTCTCTGTCGTTAAACATCTCGTAAAATATCAACCTCACACTCATGTGAAGGTCATTGATACGCGAGAGCTACCACCGGGCAGAGAGTCTTTGCCTGAATCGGTAGAACTGCATTCTGGAAGCTGGAATAGCCAATGGTTGGCTGAGGCTGATTTAGTGGTAGCTAACCCAGGTATCGCCTTAGCAACCCCTGAAATTCAAGACGTGCTTCAAGCAGGTACGCCTGTTGTCGGTGATATCGAGTTGTTTGGCTGGGCGGTGAATAAACCCGTCGTGGCGATCACTGGTTCAAATGGCAAGAGTACCGTGACGGATTTGACTGGTGTGCTTGCTAAAGCGGCAGGCCTTAACGTTGGTGTCGGTGGCAATATTGGTATTCCGGTTTTAGACCTTCTTGAACTTGATGCAGATTTATATGTGCTTGAGCTATCAAGCTTCCAGTTAGAGACCACATCGAATCTGAACCTTGCAGCGGCAGCCTTTTTGAACCTGTCTGAAGATCACATGGATCGCTATCAAGGCATGGCTGACTACCGCGAGGCTAAGTTAAGAATCTTCAATAACGCGCAGTGTGCGATTGTAAATCGCGAAGATAAAGAGACTAACCCAGACCACACAATGCCATTGGTGACATTTGGACTCGATGACCAAGAGTTTGGTGTATCAATTATTGATGGTACAGAATGGTTAATCGATAACGGTAAACCAGTACTTGCTACTCAAGATTTAACATTGGTTGGACGTCATAATGTGGCGAATGCGTTAGTCTCATTAGCCTTATTGAAGCAAGTTGGCATCGATTACAGTAAAAGCCTTGACGCTTTGAAAGCCTACAACGGTTTGACGCACCGCTGCCAAGTGGTGGCTGACAAGCGCGAAATCAAATGGGTTAACGATTCAAAAGCAACCAACGTAGCGAGTACATTAGCGGCTCTGTCTGGTTTAGAATACAAAGGTACTTTGTATCTCTTGGTTGGCGGTGTTGGTAAAAGTGCTGACTTTAGCGAGCTTAAACCTGTATTGGCGCAACTAGATCGTGTTCAGTTGTGTTGCTTCGGTGAAGATGCTGCGCAATTTATGCCGCTGCATCCATCAGCACAAAAGTTCGAGACCATGCAGCAGATAATCGAATCTATCTCACCACAACTGGTTGCTGGAGATATGGTGATGCTGTCTCCTGCGTGCGCGAGCTTCGATCAATTTAATAATTTCATGGCGAGAGGTGACGCGTTCACTGAACTTGCTCATGAGTTTGCCTAACGTGTTGAAGGACTAACATTCAGTGCAAAGAGTGAAAGAGATCAATCAATCTATTTGGCAATGGCTTAACCGCGCCACACCAGAGGCGCTCTACGATCGTCAATTGGTTTGGATTGCTCTTGGACTGATGCTGACGGGCTTGGTGATGGTAACGTCGGCTTCGTTCCCAATCAGTGCTCGTTTAACCGATCAGCCGTTTCACTTTATGTTCCGTCATGCCATATTCCTTGTGTTGGCATTAGGCGTGTCCAGCGTCATATTGCAGATTCCGATGCAGCGCTGGTTTCAGTACAGTATGTACCTATTGGGCCTGTCCTTCTTCTTGCTGATCGTGGTATTAGCGGTCGGTAAGTCGGTTAACGGTGCATCGCGTTGGATCCCTCTCGGCCTATTTAACCTTCAGCCAGCCGAAGTCGCTAAGTTATCACTGTTTATCTTTATGGCGGGCTACTTGGTTCGAAAACAAGACGAAGTAAGGAAAACCTTCTTCGGTGGTTTCGGTAAACCTATCATGGTGTTTGGCGCCTTTGCTGTGTTGCTGCTCGGTCAACCCGATTTAGGTACCGTAGTCGTAATGCTGGTTACCCTGTTCGGCATGTTATTTATCGCCGGTGCAAAACTTTCGCAGTTTATTGCCTTGATGGTGGCAGGCATTGCCGCTGTTGTTGGCTTGATTGTCATAGAACCCTACCGTGTTCGACGTGTGACCTCTTTCTGGGAACCTTGGAATGACCCGTTCGGCAGTGGCTACCAGTTAACCCAATCATTGATGGCGTTCGGTCGTGGTGATTGGATGGGGCAAGGGCTTGGCAACTCAATTCAAAAACTCGAATATCTACCGGAAGCACACACTGACTTTGTATTTGCTGTATTGGCAGAAGAGCTCGGTTTCGTTGGTGTTACCTTAGTGCTGATGCTGATCTTTAGCTTGGTGTTTAAAGCCATTCTTATTGGCAAAAAAGCCTTCGATAACGATCAAGTGTTCAGTGGCTATTTGGCTTTCGGTATTGGTATTTGGTTTGCTTTTCAAACGCTTGTTAACGTAGGCGCTGCTTCAGGTATTGTTCCAACTAAAGGTCTAACCTTGCCATTGATCAGTTATGGTGGTTCAAGTCTTATCGTGATGTCGGTGGCGGTTTCTATGCTGCTGCGTATCGATCACGAATGCCGGATACAACAAAAAGAACAAGCCGACAATCAAAACGAATTAGTAGAATAAGAATCTAACGTGATGAAACAAAACAAAAAACTTTTAGTGATGGCTGGTGGTACTGGCGGTCACGTTTTCCCAGGGTTAGCGGTAGCTAAAAAGCTTCAGCAGCAAGGTTGGAAAATTCGCTGGTTAGGAACCGCAGACAGAATGGAAGCGGATTTAGTGCCAAAGCATGGCATTGAGATCGACTTCATCAAAGTGAAAGGCCTTCGAGGTCAAGGTATTAGCAAGCTAATTAAAGCGCCGTTCCAGATTATCAATGCCATACTTCAAGCAAGGCAGCACATCAAAGCATGGCAGCCAGATGTGGTGCTTGGTATGGGCGGTTACGTAAGTGGTCCCGGCGGTATCGCGGCATGGTTGTCTGGCATTCCAGTGGTACTGCATGAGCAAAATGCAGTGGCAGGTTTAACTAACCAATGGCTGTCTAAAATTGCTAAAAAGGTATTCCAAGCTTTCCCTGGTGCGTTTCCTACTGCGGAAGTTGTAGGTAATCCTGTACGTGAAGATGTGGTTGCCTTAGCCGAACCAGAGCAACGCATGGCGGAGCGTGACGGCGATACTCGCATCTTGGTGATGGGCGGTAGCCAAGGCGCTAAGATCCTAAATGACACCTTGCCAGTGACTATGGCGCAGCTTGGCGAAGGCTTCACTGTGATGCACCAAGCGGGCAAGAACAACCAACAACAAGTCATTGAGCAATACAAATCACATTCTGTAGATAATGTTCAAGTGACTGAATTTATTGATGATGTGGCGCAAGCTTATGAGTGGGCAGATCTATTAGTGTGTCGCTCAGGTGCATTAACCGTATCAGAAGTGTCTGCGGCGGGTGTGGGCTCTATATTTGTTCCGTTTATGCACAAAGACAGACAACAAGCGCTGAACGCCGATCACTTAGTTGAGTGTGGCGCAGCGTTAATGATTGAACAGCCTCAATTGACGGCTGATAAGCTAGCGAACACGATCGCCGAGCTTGATAGAAATGAATTAAAAATGATGGCAACAAAAGCTCGTCAAGCAGCCAAGCTTGATGCTGATGTGACCGTCGCTGAAGCGATTAAAGCTTTAGCAAAATAATGAGATTGAATTGATGACGATTGAACATACCCAAGACTTAGCGCAAATCCGTGCAATGGTGCCAGAGATGCGCCGTGTTAAATCTATCCACTTCATTGGTATTGGTGGTGCAGGCATGAGCGGGATCGCTGAAGTCCTGCTAAATGAAGGCTACCAAATCACAGGTTCTGATATTGCTCAAAATCCAGTGACAGATCGTTTAGTTAGCAAGGGCGCTACCGTTTACATTGGTCACCAAGCAAGTAACGTTGCCGATGCAAGTGTGGTGGTGGTATCAACCGCTATCAACGAAGAAAACCCAGAGATTATTGCTGCTCGTGAAGCGCGCACACCTATCGTTCGTCGTGCAGAAATGCTGGCTGAGCTGATGCGTTTTCGTCATGGTATTGCTGTGGCAGGTACGCACGGTAAAACAACAACAACGGCTTTGGTTACACAGATTTATTCTGAAGCGGGCTTAGATCCAACCTTCGTCAACGGTGGTTTGGTGAAAAGTGCAGGCACAAACGCACGTTTAGGTTCGAGCCGTATCCTTATCGCTGAAGCCGATGAAAGTGATGCGTCATTCTTACATCTGCAACCTATGGTTAGTATCGTAACTAACATTGAAGCGGATCATATGGATACTTACGGCGGTGACTTCGAAACGTTAAAGCAGACGTTTATTGATTTCTTACACAACCTGCCGTTCTACGGTCAGGCTGTGATGTGTGTAGATGATCCTGTTGTACGTGAACTTATCCCTCAGGTAAGCCGCCAAGTGATTACTTACGGTTTCTCAGAAGATGCAGATATCCGTATTGAAAACTACGTACAAGAAGGTCAACAAGGCAAGTTTACGGTTGTACGTGAAGGTAAAGCGAACTTAGATATCACGTTGAACATTCCAGGTCGCCACAACGCATTGAATGCCTCTGCGGCGATTGCGGTTGCGACTGAAGACGACATCAGCGATGAAGCGATTCTAAAAGCGATGGCGGGAACCGAAGGTACTGGTCGTCGTTTCGATCACCTTGGTGAGTACGAAACGGGTAAAGGCGTGGCGATGTTGGTCGATGATTACGGTCATCACCCAACGGAAGTGGATGTGACGATTCAAGCGGCTCGCAGTGGCTGGGCTGACAAACGTCTCGTGATGATCTTCCAACCACACCGCTACAGCCGAACGCGTGATCTGTATGATGATTTTGCGAACGTTCTTGAACAGGTTGATGTCTTAATCTTATTAGATGTGTATTCAGCAGGTGAGAAACCAATTGCAGGGGCTGACGGACGTTCACTAAGTCGAACTATTCGTGGGCGTGGTAAGATTGATCCAATCTTTGTTGCTGATATCAACACTCTGCCATCGGTTCTAGCGAACGTAATTCAAGGCGGCGACCTTGTTTTAACACAGGGTGCAGGTGATGTTGGTCGTGTAGCTAAGCAACTTGAATCGCTACAATTAGACATTAATAAAATGCAGAACGCGTAACAGAATAGCGTCTACATACTGTGGTCGATCGCTCACTTCTTGCGATTGACCTAAAATTGACCAAAAATCTTATTATCAACGTTTGATAGTTTGATTTTGCTCAGTATAATTCATAGGTTAAAGTAAGTGCTTTTACCTCTATTACGAAGATAGGGAATAGAATTGCGAACCAACGACAGGGAATGCGGGCTTTGGTAGAAAGTACTTTTAGCGAAAACCGCCACCTATTCAGTTTACCATCGCTCAAGAAACACGCCTTAGGCGGGTCTTTTTTTGTCATGGTATTGCTATTCATTGGGTTTCTTTTCTATACCACACTGACTTGGATGTGGGACGATCAGCGATTGCCTCTCTCCAAAATAGTACTTCAAGGCGACTTAACTTACGTAACCGCTGGTGATGTTCAACATGCCTTTGGCGAGCTTGAACACATTGGAACATTTATGTCGCAAGACATCGGCGTGTTGCAAGACAGTTTAGAAGCGTTACCTTGGGTATCTGTTGTCTCTATTCGTAAGCAGTGGCCAGACACAATAAAAGTATTTTTGACTGAGTACCATGCGGCAGCAATCTGGAACGGCAACATGCTGCTGAATGACGATGGTCAGGTGTTCAATGGTGATATCGGCCTATTAAAGGGCGATAGAGTTAAGCTTTACGGCCCAGACGGCACCAGTCAAGAAGTGATAGAAAAGTGGCGACAGATAACCCCTTTGATTAACAGTCTTGGGTTAACCGTTACCTCGCTCGTTCTCAATGAGCGTCGCGCTTGGCAAATAATCCTAGATAACGGTATCCGTTTAGAACTAGGTAAAGATTCCTTAGATGAGCGTGTTGAACGCTTCATTTCGCTTTACAACGAGTTAGGTAGTAAGGCGAATCAAGTGAGCTACATCGACCTCAGGTATGATACGGGAGCCGCTGTAGGCTGGTTTCCAGAGCAAGAGTTAGAAGAGAGTACAGATGACTAAGACCGCAGATGACAACATAATCGTTGGTCTTGATATAGGCACTGCGACCATATCAGCTCTGGTTGGTGAAATATTGCCTGATGGTCAAATCAATATCATTGGTTCTGGGCAAAGCCCATCCAGAGGTATGGATAAAGGTGGTGTAAACGACCTAGAGTCGGTAGTTAAGTCGGTTCAGCGAGCTATTGATCAAGCAGAGTTGATGGCGGAATGCCAAATCAGCAATGTGTTTATCTCGCTATCGGGCAAACATATCGCAAGCCGAATTGAAAAAGGCATGGGTACTATCTCTGATGAAGAGGTGTCCCAAGACGATATGGATCGAGCGATCCATACCGCGAAATCAATTAAAATAGGTGATGAGCAGAGAATTCTGCACGTGATCCCACAAGAATTTACCATTGATTATCAAGAAGGGATTAAGAACCCACTTGGCTTATCTGGTGTTCGAATGGAAGTCAGCGTTCACCTAATTTCTTGCCATAGCGACATGGCGAGAAACATTATTAAAGCTGTTGAACGATGTGGTCTCACAGTAGAACAGATCGTGTTTTCAGGACTTGCCTCAAGTAATGCGGTAATTACTGAAGACGAGAGAGAGCTTGGAGTATGTGTGGTGGATATCGGCGCGGGTACGATGGATATTTCCATTTGGACTGGCGGCGCACTGCGACACACAGAAGTCTTTTCCTACGCAGGAAATGCAGTAACCAGTGATATTGCCTTCGCTTTCGGCACGCCAGTGAGCGATGCTGAAGAGATAAAAGTAAACCATGGTTGCGCTCTGAGTGAACTCGTAAGCAAGGATGACTCTGTTAACGTCCCAAGTGTTGGTGGTCGCCCATCGAGAAGTTTGCAACGACAAACTTTGTCGGAAGTGATTGAACCACGTTACACTGAACTTATGGGGCTCGTTAACCAAACTATTGATACGGTTCAATTACAGCTACGAGATGAAGGTATTAAACACCACCTTGCAGCTGGCGTCGTTCTCACTGGTGGAGCGGCACAAATTGACGGATTGGTAGAGTGTGCGGAACGTGTTTTCCGCAATCAAGTTCGAGTTGGTAAGCCATTAGAAGTTAGTGGCTTAACTGACTATGTTAAAGAGCCGTATCATTCTACGGCGGTTGGTTTACTTCATTACGCAAGAGATTGTCAGATCAGTGATGAAGGTGATTACAGCGAACCTAAGCGTTCAGCACCTTCTATGTCTGGTTTATTTGGCAAATTGCGTAATTGGATACAAAAAGAGTTTTAACCTGAGTTGCAGGAAAAAACGGAGATAACACATGTTTGAACCGATGATGGAAATGTCTGACGATGCAGTAATTAAAGTCGTTGGAGTTGGTGGCGGTGGCGGTAACGCTGTTGAGCACATGGTACGTGAATCAATCGAAGGCGTAGAATTCATCAGTGTTAACACTGATGCCCAAGCACTTCGTAAAACAAGCGTGAGCAGCGTGATCCAAATTGGTGGTGATATCACTAAAGGTTTGGGCGCTGGTGCAAACCCACAAGTAGGCCGTGATGCAGCTCTCGAAGATCGAGAAAGAATTAAAGAAGTTCTAACTGGCGCCGATATGGTATTTATCGCAGCTGGTATGGGCGGTGGTACTGGTACAGGTGCTGCTCCAGTTATTGCTGAAGTTGCGAAAGAGTTGGGTGTGCTAACGGTTGCTGTTGTAACTAAGCCATTCAGCTTTGAAGGCAAAAAGCGTTTAGCGTTTGCTGAGCAAGGTATCGAAGAGCTTTCTAAGCATGTGGATTCTTTAATTACGATTCCAAATGAAAAGCTACTTAAAGTACTTGGCCGCGGCGTAACACTGCTAGAAGCTTTCGCAAGTGCAAACGATGTACTTAAAAACGCTGTACAAGGTATCGCTGAGCTAATTACTCGCCCTGGTATGATTAACGTCGATTTCGCGGATGTTCGCACCGTAATGTCTGAGATGGGTCATGCAATGATGGGTAGCGGTATCGCAAAAGGTGAAGACCGTGCTGAAGAAGCTGCTGAAACGGCAATTTCTAGCCCACTACTAGAAGACATCGACCTAGCTGGTGCACGTGGCGTTCTTGTGAACATCACAGCAGGCCTAGATATGCGTCTAGATGAGTTCGAAACAGTAGGTAACACAGTTAAGGCATTCGCATCTGATAACGCAACAGTTGTGATTGGTACTTCTCTAGACCCTGATATGACGGATGAAATCCGTGTAACTGTTGTTGCAACAGGTATCGGTACAGAGAAAAAACCAGACATTACTTTAGTTGCTGGTGGTAAAGCTAAGGTTGCACCAACTCCTCAACCACAGGTAGCGGCTCAAACTGCACCAAAAGTGGAAGAGAAAGTGGCACCGCCATTGCAAGAAAAAACTGAGGTTAAACCTCAAGTTAAGCCACAGCCAACAACGTCACCTGTTTCTTCAGGTACAGGCGCTAGCCAAAGTGCAGCACCTAAAGCTGAGAAAGAGAGTGGATATTTAGATATTCCAGCATTCTTACGACGTCAGGCTGATTAACAAACACCCAAAATTTGACTATAGTCGAATTAATGGTAAAATTCGCGGTCGGTAAATACTGACCGTGATTTGTAGCACTGATAACGAGGCAAGCAGATGATCAGACAACGTACTCTGAAAGAAATTGTGAAAACAACTGGTGTGGGTCTCCACTCTGGTCGTAAAGTCACACTTACTCTTCGCCCGGCAGCTGCAAATACAGGCATTGTTTATCGTCGTACAGATGTAAATCCACCTGTAGATTTCCCAGCTGATCCAGCATCAGTTCGTGACACTATGTTATGTACTGCTCTTGTTAATGACGAAGGCGTACGTATCTCTACAGTGGAACACCTTAACGCAGCTCTAGCGGGCATGGGCATCGACAACATTATTGTTGAAGTAGATGCACCAGAGATCCCAATTATGGATGGTAGCGCAAGCCCATTCGTATACTTGCTACAGCAAGCGGGTGTAGAAACACTGAATGCAGCGAAGCGTTTTATTCGTATCAAAAAGCCTATCCGTTTTGAAGATGGCGATAAATGGGCAGAGTTTGTTCCATTTAACGGCTTCCGTATGGACTTTGAGATCGACTTTAACCACCCAGCAATTGAATCTGATGAGCAACGTTTGTTGTTTGATTTCTCTTCACAAGGCTTTGTGAAAGAAATCTCTCGCGCTCGTACTTTCGGCTTCATGCGCGATATTGAGTATCTACAATCTCAAAACCTAGTACTTGGTGGTAGCTTCGATAACGCTATCGTTCTAGACGAATACCGAATTCTTAATGAAGAAGGTCTGCGTTTTGACAATGAGTTCGTAACTCACAAAGTACTGGATGCGATTGGTGACTTGTACATGTGTGGACACGCTATTATTGGTGAGTTCCGTGCATACAAATCAGGTCACGGCCTAAACAACCAACTACTACGTGCAGTACTTGCTGACGCAGAAGCTTGGGAATGGGCAACATTCGAAGAAGAAGTAGGCTCTCCTGTTGCATTTGCTGAGCCAGGAATGGTTCTAGCGTAATTGTTGTTTACAACAATATAAGATTTCGAAAACCAGGTCATTGACCTGGTTTTTTTGTATCTATTTTCCAGATACAGTGTCGTCAACATCCGAAAGTTGACTACCAATGGGCTACAGTCTGGCTAATCCGTCAGCAATTAGAAAGAAAAGTTCCAAGCACATCAAACAAATGGGGTTATAAATGGTCGTTGGTGTGAAAATTACTTACACTAAAGGGCATTAATTTTAACTCAAGCCTTGAAAACTCTACTCTCAAGTACAATATCAAAGATACTAGATTTATCTCAGTATCCTTGGTTAGTAACTGAAGACTAGTTCATAGCTAGTAGAGACTGACGGCATTTAAAATAGATCGCGGACGATCTGAGAACGAAGAGATTCCAAGCACATGATTACTAAGCTGCTGACAAAGGTAATTGGCAGTCGCAATGACAGAACACTGCGCCGCCTTAGAAAAATTGTAAAAGAAATTAATAACTACGAACCAACGTTTGAAGCACTTTCAGACGAAGAGCTAAAAGCAAAAACGGTTGAGTTTCGTGAGCGCTTAGACAAAGGTGAATCGCTAGACCAACTTCTACCGGAAGCATTTGCTACGGTACGTGAAGCGTCTAAGCGTGTTTACGGCATGCGTCACTTTGACGTGCAAATGATTGGTGGCATGGTTCTAAATGCTGGCCAAATTGCAGAAATGCGTACTGGTGAAGGTAAGACTCTTACAGCAACCTTACCAGCTTATCTTAACGCCCTACCTAGCAAAGGTGTTCACGTAGTAACGGTGAACGACTACCTAGCGAAGCGTGATGCGGAAACAAACCGCCCATTATTTGAATTCCTTGGTATGACGGTTGGCGTGAACGTGCCAAACATGGCTCCGCCAGAGAAAAAAGAAGCGTACCAAGCTGACATCCTATACGGAACAAACAACGAGTTTGGTTTCGATTACCTACGTGACAACATGGCTTTCCGTGCTGAAGACCGTGTTCAACGCGAACGCTTCTTTGCTGTTGTCGATGAAGTTGACTCAATCTTAATCGATGAAGCTCGTACTCCACTAATTATCTCTGGTCCTGCTGAAGATAGCTCAGATCTTTACACGCGTATTAACACGTTAATTCCTAACCTTGAGCGCCAAGATAAAGAAGATTCTGAAGAGTACCGTGGTGAAGGTCACTACACCATGGACGAGAAATCGAAGCAGGTTCACCTGACTGAAAACGGTCAAGAATTTGTAGAAGAGCTAATGGTGAAAAACGGTCTGATGGAAGAGGGTGACACGCTTTACTCTCCAACAAACATCAGCCTACTGCACCATGTTAATGCAGCGCTTCGTGCACACGTATTGTTCGAGAAGAACGTAGACTACATCGTTACTGAAGACGGCGAAGTCGTTATCGTTGATGAACATACTGGTCGTACAATGCCAGGTCGTCGTTGGTCTGAAGGTTTACACCAAGCTGTTGAAGCGAAAGAAGGTGTGAAGATTCAGAATGAAAACCAGACGCTAGCATCGATTACTTTCCAAAACTTCTTCCGTCTATACGAAAAACTGTCAGGTATGACAGGTACAGCCGATACAGAAGCTTTCGAATTCCAGTCTATCTACGGCCTAGAAACTGTGGTTATCCCAACCAACAAGCCTATGGTTCGTAACGATATGCCAGATGTGGTTTATCGTACTGAAGAAGACAAGTTCAATGCGATCATTGAAGACATTAAAGACCGTGTTGCTGCTGGTCAGCCATCATTGGTTGGTACAGTTTCTATCGAGAAATCTGAGCTACTGTCTAACGCACTGAAAAAAGCAAAAATTAAGCACAACGTTCTAAACGCTAAGTTCCACGAAATGGAAGCTGAGATCGTTGCACAAGCGGGTACGCCAAGCGCGGTAACTATCGCAACGAACATGGCCGGTCGTGGTACCGATATCGTGTTAGGTGGCAGCTGGCAGGCACAAGTTGAGAAGCTAGATAACCCAACTCAAGAGCAGATCGATAAGATCAAAGCTGACTGGAGAGTAATCCACGATAAAGTACTTGAGTCAGGTGGTCTGCACATCATTGGTACTGAGCGTCATGAATCTCGCCGTATCGATAACCAGCTACGTGGTCGTTCTGGTCGTCAAGGTGATGCAGGTTCTTCTCGTTTCTACCTATCAATGGAAGACTCACTGCTACGTATCTTCACATCAGATCGTATGGCAGGTCTTATCCAAAGTGGTATGGACGAAGGCGAAGCGATCGAATCTAAGATGCTTTCTCGCTCAATTGAAAAAGCACAACGTAAAGTTGAAGGTCGTAACTTCGATATTCGTAAGCAGCTTCTTGAGTACGATGATGTAGCCAATGACCAACGTAAAGTGGTTTATGAGCTTCGTGATGAACTGATGAGTTCTGACGACATCAGCGAAATGATCGAACATAACCGTGAAGACGTGTTTACTTCGGTTATCGATGAGTACATTGCTCCTCAATCGCTTGAAGATATGTGGGATATCGCTGGTCTGCAAGATCGCCTGAAGAACGACTTCGATCTAGAGTTCGATATTCAAGGTTGGTTGGACGAAGACGACAAGCTTTACGAAGAAGCACTGCGCGAACGTATCCTAGGTATGGCGGTTGATTCTTACAAACAGAAAGAAGAAGTGGTTGGTGCTCAAGTACTACGTAACTTCGAGAAATCTGTAATGCTACAAACGCTAGATGGCCTTTGGAAAGAGCACTTGGCTGCTATGGATCACCTTCGTCAAGGTATCCACCTACGTGGTTACGCTCAGAAGAACCCGAAACAAGAGTACAAGCGCGAGTCGTTTGAGCTGTTTGAAGGTCTACTAGAAGTACTGAAATCAGATGTTATTACCATCCTTTCTAAAGTTCGCGTTCAGCAACAAGAAGAAGTAGAAAAGATGGAAGCTCAACGTCAAGCTCAAGCTGAAGAAGCGGCGCGTCGTGCACAAGCACAACATGCAACGGCTGAAAATCAGTTGGGTGATGATGAAGCTGAAGCAGCATCTCCACAAACGGTAGTACGTGATGAGCGTAAAGTGGGTCGTAACGAACCATGCCCATGTGGTAGTGGCAAAAAATACAAACAGTGTCACGGTAAAATTGACTAATGCTTTGCTGTAGTGGCTGATAACTTCGTCGGCGATGCTCATTTACACTTGTAAACTCCGCGTCGTCGCCTCGTTCTCAACCAATACAGCTTTGCCTTAATATAGTTTTGATAAAAAGAGTCGCTTAGGCGGCTCTTTTTGTATGTAAATTTCATGGCTTACTTTGTTATACAAGGAAGTCGTCATTCCCTATAGCGAGAAACGAGCGTAATAGGGAATCTCGTTTAGTTAGGCTCACGTTGTTTTAGATCCCCAACTCAGTCGTTCCTCCTTCTTGAGGATGACGTATTCAGGGACTATGTGAGTTAAGCGTTTTATTAAGGAACACCATCACATGAAAAGAATCCATATTGTAGCGGGCATTATCTTTAACCAAGATAAGTCACAGGTATTTATCACTAAGCGCCCAGACGACAAGCATAAGGGCGGTTTTTGGGAGTTCCCTGGCGGCAAGGTTGAAGCGGGCGAAACCATTGAACAAGCAATGACTCGTGAGTTGGATGAAGAGGTTGGCATTAAGGTGACAGAACAGTCTCTGTTTGAACACCTTGAATTTGATTACACCGATAAGTCGCTTAAGTTTGATTTCATCCTTGTGACCGATTTTGAAGAGCAGCCTTATGGCAAAGAAGGTCAACAAGGTGAATGGGTAAGCCTAGAATCATTGAATCAATACGCCTTCCCTGAAGCAAATGTGCCAATTTTAGAGCGAGTGGTAAAAGAGTTTTCGTAATTGCTAGCCTGAGTTTGAGATTGTTGTTAGTTTAAAGAGATTAATCGAATGAACGTTGCTGCAAGAGATAAGTGGCAACGGTAACCAAAACAATGGAGATATTCGCAGTGGTAAGAATTGCAATTGCAGGAGCAGCGGGCCGCATGGGTCGCAACTTGGTGAAAGCCGCTCATCATAATTCAGAAGCAAGTGTTGGTGCTGGCTCAGAGCGTCCAGAGTCATCTTTGGTTGGTGTTGATGTTGGCGAGTTATGTGGTGAAGGTCGTTTTGATGTCGCTCTAGTGGATGACTTGTCTAAAGCCATCGAAGAGTTTGATGTGATTGTCGATTTTACTGCCCCTGTTAGCACATTAGCGAATATTGAACTTTGTAAACGTCACGGTAAAAAGCTGATCATTGGTACGACGGGTTTCTCTGAAGAAGAGAAACAGGTGATTGATGCGGCTTCAAAAGAGATGCCTATCGTAATGGCACCTAACTACAGTGTCGGTGTGAACCTGGTATTTAAGCTGCTAGAAAAGGCCGCTAAAGTGATGGGCGATTACTGTGATGTTGAGATCGTTGAGGCTCACCACCGTCATAAAGTCGATGCTCCTTCTGGTACAGCGATTGGCATGGGCGAAGCGATTGCTGGTGCGATGGGCAATGAGCTTAATGATGTAGCCGTATGGTCACGTGAAGGTATTACTGGTGAGCGTACGAAAGATGAGATTGGTTTCGCTACTATTCGTGCCGGTGACATTATTGGTGAACACACCGCTATGTTTGCTGATATCGGTGAGCGAGTCGAAATTACTCATAAAGCCACGGACCGAATGACTTTCGCTAATGGCGCAATCAAGGCTGCAGTCTGGTTAAATGATAAACCAGCCGGCTTTTATACCATGACTGATGTCCTAGGTTTGAATGACCTGTAAATAGATATTTATGCGCTGGCAATTGCCGGCGCTTTCTTTATTTGGTACATTTTCCTTCGTAATATCCCTTTTACAAACCTCCCTTTAGTTTCTTCTGATCGTCGACTTTTCCTTATTTAACTTTGTTTTTTAATGCTTATAGTGTGTTTTTTGTTTTAGATCTTTAAATTGCGAACTTTTCTCTTTGTATTTATCGATTGCGTTTTGTTGCTGATATTTTTATCACTCTATGGTTGGTCAAAATGAGGGGTGAAAATTAGAAAATCGTAATATTCGGCCGAAATGAGCATGAAAGTTAAACTTTTGAAGCTTTGATGGCGTAAATTGAATTAGTCCTTACAAATGTTTAATTTCTTTTGCGTTAAATGTTGACACGTATCACGCACATCACTAAAATACCGCCAATTTGTCTAATTTCCATAAACACGCAGTTTCTGGTGTTGCAGGAAGGTAGATTTGCAAATTAAATCAATTTTAATGCATTTTTATTTCTGGAGGTTGTCTTGAAGAAGTCAGCACTACTCGTCCTAGAAGATGGGACAGTATTTCACGGTGAAGCCATTGGCGCTGTAGGTTCTGCAGTTGGTGAAGTCGTTTTTAATACCTCGATGACGGGGTACCAAGAAATCCTCACTGATCCTTCCTATTCTCAACAAATCGTTACCCTTACTTACCCTCACATTGGCAATACCGGAACCAATTCCGAAGACGAAGAATCCTCTTCAATCCACGCTCAAGGCCTTGTGATTCGCGATCTCCCTCTTATCGCTTCTAACTTCCGTAATGAACAATCCCTTTCTGATTACCTTAAGTCGCAAAACGTTGTTGGTATCGCTGATATCGATACACGTAAGCTGACGCGTATTCTTCGTGAAAAAGGCGCTCAGAACGGTTGTATTGTAGCTGGCTCTTCAGTAAACGACGGAAACTTAGACGAAGCTTTGGCTCTAGCTAAAGCAAAAGAATTCCCTGGCCTGAAAGGTATGGACCTTGCGAAAGAAGTTACAACAAAAGAAGCGTATCAATGGAAACAAGGTTCGTGGACGCTTACGGGGGGACTTCCTGAAGCGAAAGCAGACTCTGAATTGCCATACCACGTTGTTGCTTATGACTTCGGTGCAAAACGAAACATCCTACGAATGCTTGTTGACCGCGGCTGCCGCCTAACGGTTGTTCCAGCTGAAACTTCTGCTGAAGAAGTACTAGCTCTGAACCCAGACGGTGTTTTCCTTTCAAATGGCCCTGGTGACCCAGAACCATGTACTTACGCAATTGAAGCGACAAAAGTGTTCCTAGAAAAAGGCTTACCAATCTTCGGTATCTGTCTAGGTCACCAGATTCTTGCTCTTGCGTCAGGCGCTAAGACAGTGAAGATGAAGTTTGGTCACCACGGTGCAAACCACCCGGTTAAAGATTTAGATCGTGATGTTGTGATGATTACTTCGCAAAACCACGGCTTTGCTGCTGACGAAGAAACCCTTCCAGAGACACTACGTGCAACGCACAAATCATTATTTGATGGTTCTCTACAAGGTATTCACCGTACAGACAAACCAGCATTCAGCTTCCAAGGTCACCCTGAAGCAAGCCCAGGTCCAGAAGACGCAGCGCCGTTATTCGACCACTTTATTGAACTAATCAAACAGCACACAGCGTAATTCGGAGTAGTAGACAATGCCAAAACGTACTGACATTAAAAGTATTCTTATTCTAGGTGCTGGCCCGATCGTTATCGGCCAAGCATGTGAGTTCGATTACTCTGGTGCTCAAGCTTGTAAAGCGCTTCGCGAAGAAGGTTACCGAGTTATTCTTGTAAACTCGAACCCAGCGACAATCATGACTGACCCAGACATGGCCGATGCAACTTACATCGAACCTATCCAATGGGAAGTTGTGCGTAACATCATCGCTAAAGAGAAGCCTGATGCAGTTCTACCTACTATGGGTGGCCAAACTGCATTGAACTGTGCTCTAGACCTAGAAAAGCACGGCGTTCTTGAAGAGTTCGGTGTTGAAATGATTGGTGCAACGGCTGACGCTATCGATAAAGCAGAAGACCGTTCACGCTTCGATAAAGCAATGAAAGCAATTGGCCTTGAGTGTCCAACTGCTGATACTGCGAAAACGATGGAAGAAGCTTACAAAGTTTTAGACATGGTTGGCTTCCCTTGTATCATTCGTCCATCGTTCACGATGGGTGGTACTGGTGGCGGTATCGCTTACAACAAAGAAGAATTTGAAGAAATCTGTCGTCGTGGTTTGGATTTATCTCCAACTAACGAACTTCTTATCGATGAATCACTTATCGGTTGGAAAGAGTACGAGATGGAAGTGGTTCGTGACAAAAACGACAACTGCATCATCGTATGTGCGATTGAAAACTTCGACCCAATGGGTATTCACACAGGTGACTCAATCACTGTGGCTCCAGCTCAAACGCTGACAGACAAAGAATACCAACTAATGCGTAACGCATCTCTAGCAGTACTGCGTGAGATTGGTGTTGAAACAGGTGGCTCAAACGTACAGTTTGGTATCAACCCGAAAGATGGCCGTATGGTTATCATCGAGATGAACCCGCGTGTATCTCGCTCTTCAGCACTAGCATCTAAAGCTACAGGTTTCCCAATCGCTAAGATTGCAGCGAAACTGGCTGTTGGCTTCACGCTAGACGAGCTAATGAATGACATCACTGGCGGCGCAACGCCAGCATCATTCGAACCAACAATCGACTACGTAGTAACTAAGATTCCTCGTTTTAACTTCGAGAAATTTGCTGGTGCTAACGACCGTCTAACGACTCAAATGAAGTCTGTTGGTGAAGTTATGGCTATCGGCCGTAACCAACAAGAATCTCTACAAAAAGCACTCCGCGGCCTAGAAGTTGGCGCGACTGGTTTTGACGAAATGGTAGACCTAGATGCACCTGATGCTCTAACGACTATCCGTCATGAACTAAAAGAAGCTGGCGCAGAGCGTATTTGGTACATCGCTGACGCATTCCGTGCTGGTATGTCTGTAGATGGTGTATTCAACCTAACGCAAATCGACCGTTGGTTCCTAGTTCAAATCGAAGACATCGTTAAGCTAGAGCAAGAACTGAAAGCGAAAGGCTTTGCTGGTCTGAACAAAGACGAGCTAAACAAGCTTAAGCGTAAAGGTTTTGCTGATGCACGCCTATCTAAGATTCTAGGTGTAGCGGAAAGCGAAATCCGTCGTCTACGTGACCAATACGATATCCACCCAGTTTACAAGCGTGTAGATACGTGTGCGGCTGAGTTCTCTTCAGATACAGCCTACATGTACTCATCTTACGATGACGAGTGTGAAGCGAACCCAACAGACAAAGACAAGATCATGATTCTAGGCGGCGGTCCAAACCGTATCGGCCAAGGCATTGAATTTGACTACTGTTGTGTACATGCATCACTAGCACTACGTGAAGATGGCTACGAAACTATCATGGTTAACTGTAACCCTGAGACTGTTTCTACAGACTACGATACATCTGACCGTCTGTACTTCGAACCAGTAACACTGGAAGATGTACTAGCAATCGCTCGCGTTGAGAAGCCAAAAGGCGTTATCGTTCAGTACGGTGGTCAAACGCCACTTAAACTGGCTCGTGCTCTTGAAGCTGCTGGTGTACCAATCATCGGTACTAGCCCAGACGCAATCGACCGTGCAGAAGACCGTGAGCGTTTCCAAGTTGCTGTAGACCGTCTAGGCCTACTTCAGCCAGAGAACGCAACAGTAACAACAATGGAGCAAGCGGTTGAGAAATCTCGCGAAATCGACTTCCCACTTGTTGTACGTCCTTCTTACGTACTTGGTGGTCGTGCGATGGAAATCGTATACGACGAGCAAGATTTACGTCGCTACTTCAATGAAGCTGTTAGCGTATCAAACGAATCTCCAGTACTACTTGATAGCTTCCTAGACGACGCTGTTGAAGTAGACGTAGATGCGATTTGTGACGGTGAGCGCGTTGTAATCGGCGGTATCATGGAGCATATCGAGCAAGCGGGTGTTCACTCTGGTGACTCAGCATGTTCTCTTCCTGCATACACGCTAAGCCAAGAAATCCAAGACGTAATGCGCGAGCAAGTTGAAAAGCTAGCGTTCGAGTTGGGTGTTCGTGGTCTGATGAATACGCAGTTTGCTGTTAAGAACAACGAAGTGTACCTAATCGAGGTTAACCCTCGTGCAGCACGTACGGTTCCATTCGTATCTAAAGCAACTGGCGCGCCAATCGCTAAGATTGCAGCTCGTGTAATGGCGGGTCAATCGCTAGAGTCTCAAGGCTTTACGAAAGAAATCATCCCACCTTACTACTCAGTGAAAGAAGTTGTACTTCCATTCAACAAGTTCCCTGGTGTTGACCCACTGTTAGGCCCAGAAATGCGCTCTACTGGTGAAGTTATGGGTGTTGGCGCGACGTTCGCAGAAGCATACTCTAAAGCTGAATTGGGTTGTGGCAACATCTACCCAGAAGGCGGCCGTGCACTTCTTTCTGTTCGCGAAGGCGACAAAGAGCGTGTTGTTGACCTAGCATCTAAGCTATCTAAGCTTGGTTACCAGCTAGACGCAACACACGGTACAGCAGTTATCCTTGGCGAAGCGGGTATCAACCCACGTCTAGTAAACAAGGTACACGAAGGTCGTCCTCACATTCTTGACCGTATCAAGAACAACGAGTACACGTACATCGTGAACACAGCTGCTGGTCGTCAAGCGATTGAAGATTCTAAAGTACTTCGTCGTGGCGCATTGGCTGAGAAAGTTAACTACACGACTACGCTAAACGCTGCATTCGCGACTTGTATGGCGCACACTGCAGACGCGAAGACGTCAGTAACTTCAGTTCAAGAGCTACACGCACAGGTTAAAGCTTCTCAAGCTTAATCGCCTAAAGTGTATCGCTGTTAAGCGGATATAAATGCTCAAAGCCCACTCTCCGGAGTGGGCTTTTTTATGCCTGTTAAATAGCATGTGTTAAATGATGAAAATCAGGAATAGGTTAGAATCTTGTGTTTCGTTGTTGTTCGTTTGCTCAGGGTGGTAACTTGTCGCTACACAAGAATTTAAGGCGTTGGGTATATGGAAATCACTCTGGAAATATTGGCTATATTGTTTGTTGTTGCAACGGCAGCGGGCTTTATTGATGCAATGGCTGGCGGCGGTGGGTTGTTGACTCTACCTGCATTGCTCGCGGCTGGAGTGCCACCCACGCAAGCACTGGCGACCAACAAACTCCAAAGCTCATTTGGCAGCTTCTCAGCGAGCTGGTACTTCGTACGTAACGGTATCGTCAGTATTAAGGAGATGCGCCTCGCTATCTTTTGTACCTTTATAGGCTCTGCGATTGGTGCAGAATTAGTGCAGTACATTGATGCGAGCCTTCTGACCAGTGTGATCCCACTGTTGCTTATCGCTATCTCTCTCTATTTCCTATTAGCACCACAAACTAGAGCTTCTGAAGGAAAACAAAAGATCTCTGAGGCGATGTTTGCGCTATGTGTGGGCGGCGGTGTTGGTTTCTATGATGGTTTCTTTGGACCAGGTACAGGCTCAATCTTTACGGTTTGTTTTGTTGCGATTGGTCATTTCTCATTAGTCGATGCTACGGCACGTACCAAAGTACTGAACTTCACCTCGAACATCGCTGCACTGATCTTCTTTATTTTGGCTGGTTTGCCAATTTGGGAGTTAGGATTAGTGATGGCGGTTGGTGGCTTTATGGGAGCTCAGCTTGGCGCTAAAGTCGTGGTGACAAAAGGGCAGAAATGGATTCGCCCCTTTGTGATCGTAATGTCGATGCTAATGGCTTCTAAATTGCTTTGGGAACAGCATCAACAATGGATTCTATCAGTATTTTAACTCTCGGAGACTGATAGCTATTTGGTCTCACACAGATATGAATCGGTCGAATTAAGCCTACTAATTCAGGGAAGCTATACAAGTATTGAGGCTCTATATTGAGTGTTTTTACGATAGAGAGCGGGATTAACGCTGGCCCAGTCCCGCCCAATGCAAGTTGCGCCGCTGCGGTGTAGGCATCCATCTCCATCAAGGGTTTGATGCCGAATTTTTCTAACACAGATAATTGATAAGAGTTAGCAGGGTTGGTCATATCGTTGGTAATGACCAATGGAGGAAGAGCCGTGAGTGGCTGCTTACTCACAATGTAAAACGGCTCATCAAACAGGTGGAAAGTCATCAATCCATGATGCGGTGGCAATAAGCCTGCGCACAACCCTAGAGTTGCCTTGCCTGATTGCACTCGCTCTATGATTCTTGGCGTGTGGTTGGTGGTAATGGTGATGTATTTATCTTGCTGGATAAATTGCCCCATCATCTCACCTAAGTAGCCCGCTATTAGAGATTTAGAGCTGTCTAAGGTGATGAAAGTAGTATCTTCCAACTCTTGTTGTTCATAAATAAGACCACGAAGCTCATTGAACGTAGGACCAATACTCTCGATCAATGCAACCGCATCCGGTGTCAGCTTTATCTGTCGGCCACTCGGTTCGATGAGCTTTTTACCTAGCTTCTTTTCTAAATTTGCAATCCGTTTGCTGACCGCTGATTGGCTGATATAAAGCAAACTGCCGGTACGGCTCATCGTCTTTGCTTTACTCAATGCCAATAGAGTTTCGATTCCTTCGAGTAGCATTTAGTAATATTCATGAAAGTTGGGAATGATTGTTTCAACTTACCTCAAACAACATTCATTCTCTAGTCTTGAGCTCATAGATATCAAACAAGCTACGAACTTTGAACCAAGCTCGCGATGCGTTGACCAAAATAGAAAGCGGTTTTTAGGTCATTCGCATTAACGCTGTTGTTTGTCGAGTTTGGATCCTCGTCGACACTGGCAACCAAGCCAATGCTCGAACCAGTGCGATTCAGACCTAGGTCGTCGATGTGCTTAGATACATCAAGCCCTGCCCAAATCATGCCATGTTGGCAAGCTAGAGTGAAAAAGCTGAATAGGGTTTGCTGCTGTTCTCCGTTGAGACTACCGCCAGTGGTGAAGCCTGCAGCGAGTTTGTTTCTCCATGCTTTCTTACCGTAGGTATCGCTACTGGCGTCCATAAAGCTCTTAAACTGGGCAGCGGGTGACCCCATGTAAGTTGGCGCGCCAAAGACAATCGCATCACAGTGGTCTAATGCTGTGAGCTTATCGTCATTGTCATACCTTCCTTCAATGATTTCAGACGAGAGAACCTCGATGAGCAATGCCGAGCTAGGCATTTGAGAGTTTAAGCCTTCTGCGATGAGCTCTGCTACTTGCTTGGTTGCCCCGCATTTGGAGAAGAAAACAATTCCAATTTTATTACTGCTCATCCTTAAACCCTCGTAGTTAGCATTAGTAAGTAAATATATTTATAAAGTAATTTGTTTACTAATATAGTCTGGTAATTAGATAAGTAAACAAAAAACATTATTAACTGGATTGAAATTTGGAAACGAGAGAGGGACTTTGGAAAGTGAAATTGAGGAATTCGTATTTAATGACTGATGTTTATGAGTGAATTAGAAGATGAAGTAGAATTAAAAAAAGGTTCATCGCGGCTTTCCGGGGAAAGCCGCTTTTATCTTCAAGAAGAAGTAGTCTGTATCTCGATACCCATACCCCATTCGCTTGATTAGTTTTATCTTGTTGTTTATCCCTTCCAGTGTGCAGGTGTTTAACGGGTAACTTGCCGATGCGATAATGCCGTGAAGATAAGGACTCAGTTTTCGTGCAAACTCTTTCAATGGTTTAATTCCACTCTCTTGTACCTGTTCATACCACGCATCCCAGAGCCCCTTAGCGTGCCTTTCTGACTCACAATACCAAAGCTCTTTGAGTTGGGCTCCGAGTATATAAGTGGTCATCAAGTCCTTATTGATATTCAATATTTCGGTAAGATAGCTGTCTTGCCGAGTATTTAAGTTGCCTCTGTTCTTCAACAACACCCAGCGTGAGCGTTTGACCCATTGTCTCGCTTTTTTATCTTGCTTGAGTTTATTGGCTTGGTCGACTCTGACTCTATCCATTACCTCACGACCGAACTTAGCTACAACATGGAACAAGTCGTAAACGATTTTTGCGTTCGGGCAGTGCGCTTGAACTTCAAGGTCAAAAGCCGTATTCATGTCCATCGCGACCGCCTCGATATTATTGCCATGCTTGCCTAACTGCTCGAAGAACGGTCGTATGTCCTTGCGGCTACGGCCTAACCCTATCCAAATGACTTGGTGAGTCTTAGCATCAGCGATGACAGTGGCATACCGATGTCCTTTAAAGATGGCGAACTCATCCATGACGAGCTGTTTTAGTCCCTCCCATTTCACTGGCGGTATCACTTGTCTAAGTCGGCGTTTATCTATCTCTTTAATGGTGTGCCAATGAACGCTAGTTAGCTGAGAAATATGCTTAATGGGAAGAAGGGGTAAAAGTTGTTCTATATAGCTTTTTAGGCGCTTCGTTATACGAGCATAAGGCTCTAACCAAGATAGCGACTCTGTTTTTATGCCGCAGTCACTACACTTAACCCTTCGTGTTTGAACGGAAAGTTCAACAGGAACACCGAGTAACATGGCCTCTTTCACATTGCGCCATTGATATTCATGGATAGCTTCTGCCTCGAGACCACAAAGGCATTTAGCCTCAGAGTTAGGTTTAAGAGTAAGGGTAATAAGTGATGCTGTCTGGTGAGACTTTACTATTTGAAAGCCTTCCCAGAATGAAGATAGGAAAGTATGATTCGGCATGGAAACGGTAGTTTGTGTATGATTTTTGTTTGGCGACTAAACCATATCACTTACTACCGTTTTTGTTTTTAGTTCCCGCTAATCCGCGATGAACCTTAAAAAAGGCCCCTTACGGAGCCTTTAATCAATTGTGTAGCGCTAGCTTATTTGATGGCGAACGTCGGCAGTGATAAGTGCCAGCGAATAGCCCCAAGCCTGATCAGCAGCGTTGAGAATACACCGGCTAAAAATGCCGTTTCTGAGTCGTGACCCATGCTGATTGCCATGGTGTGGAAAGCGCCACCAATAATACAAGCGGTCGCGTAGACCTCACTTCTTAGGATCATCGGCACTTCACGGGCAAGCACGTCACGAATAATACCGCCACCACAACCGGTGATGACACCCATGATAATGGCCACCAATGCAGAGTCTTGGTAAATCAGCGCTTTTTCTACACCAATACCCACGAATACCGCTAGGCCTATTGCATCACATACTGGCAGTATCCACCACGCCAGACGCTTGGGACGTCTTACAATGATCATGGTTAGCAAGCAGGTAATGATGATTACCCAAAGGTAGGTGGTGTCAGTGATCCAAAACACTGGAGTTGCACCCAATGCCATGTCACGAATAGTACCGCCGCCAATCGCGGTTACACTGCCTAGAACGGCTACGCCAAAGGGGTCCATCTTAAGACGGCCTGCGACAAAAACGCCAGAAATAGCAAAGATGGCAGTGCCAAATAAATCGATAATATAAAGCAGCATGGAGTCCATGATACTGGTGCTCTTATAGTTAAAATTGTAGGGACAGGTCGGTGGCGAATTGTACGAAAAAACGCAGCAAAAAGTTAGTGATTTTGCCTAGCTCTATCGAAGAAATCGCACACTTGTTGGATCGCTTGCAAAGTTCTGGTTGTCGGGCGATTAATCCAATCTGAATTGAGTGACCAAATCTGATTTTGAGCGACAGCAGGGATCTCTTCTTCCCAAGTTTGCCACATTGTTCCGTTCTCGATTGCGTGCTGAGACGTGAAGATCACTTCCGGTTTCTTAAGCACAACCTGTTCAATACCAACTTGCGGATAAGGGGAGGCGCTGTCTTCAAAAATATTGTGACCACCACAAAATTCAAACACCTCACTTGGCCAGTGTCCTTGTGCCACGGTAATGATCGGTTTTTCGCTAAGCTGATAGAAGTAGTTTACCGGTTCGGCGTCCTTATATTTTAGCCTTAACGCGTTGAGCTGTTCTTTGTATTGTTTGGCATTATTTTCACCGATACTCGGGTCGCTGGCGTATTGGCTGAGTTGTTCAATATTGGTCGCGATGCTGTCTAGGCTTTTGGTTTTTGAGTAGTAAATATTGAAACCAAACTGCTCTAATTTCGCGAGTTCTCTAGGCGGGTTGCCTGCAGGCCACGCAAGAATCAGATCTGGCTGCAGTGCGATGATTTTCTCAACCTTGATGCCTTGATAGTTTGCTACCTTCTCAAGCTTATCAGCCTCTGGTGGGTAATCACTTCGTTCACTTACCGCGATAAGGTTGTCACCCAAGCCAGCGCTGTACGCTAGCTCGGTTGCGTGAGGTGCTAGGCTGATAACACGTTCGGCTGTTGCTACTTCTGTAGCAAGTGAAGTGGGTGCCCATAAACTGAAGCTGAGAGTGAACGCGAGGGCTGAGCATCGTGTAACAAGTTGAGAGGGTTTCACTTTAAATCCCTTGGTGAATAATGAGTAAGGCTAGGCTCTGTAAGAATATCCAGACAGCGATGCGACCAAAAAGTAGCTTTTGAACCTGAGATAAATGCAGCGCTGATGGGGCGATTCTGCCGCCTAATTTTGCACGAATGGCTTTGGTGTTGTCATAAATGGCAGGGCCACCTAGTGATAACTCTAACTTGTTACCTACGGCGGTAATTAACCATGCAGGGCCTGGTAGAGGCCAAGAGCGACTTTGAACGAGCATCATCTTAAATGTGTGAGACGCTTTATCACCACAGACGATCATCAAGGCAAACAAGCGCATTGGTATAAATTCTAGGATAGCGACGATCTTGATTGGCGTTGAGCCAAAAGGAGAGAACTGTTTACGGCTTGGTGACCAAGCTCGAGCCAACTCGACAATCAGGCGATACATTAATGCGGCGATACCACCACCGATGGCGTACCAGAACAGCACACAAACCACGTTACGAGCGTAACCCATGATGATAGTTTCTGTAGCGGCTTTGCCTAGGCCTAGTGATGAAAGTGATTCGGTCTGGCGATTGACAATTGGAGCCAGTAACTGACGAGCGGCGGCTTTATCTTCTCGACCAAGTGCTTTGATCAACTGATTAGCCAGCTTTTCATTATTACGCCAATCAATTGCGAGTAATAGCAGTGCTAACTCAAACAGCTGAGATTGCCAAACCAAAGGTTGCAAGGCCAACAGAATAACCAGAGTCGGTAATACCATTAACCCCCAGGCTAATGTGCCCGAGATTAAGCTTTGGGAATAGTTGTGGTTGTTATTAACCTTGCTTGCTAAAAGTTCAGCAAACTTATGCCATAAGGTCGTGGGGTGCGCGGCATGAGGGATAGGTAAGATTAAATGAAAAAGCAGTGCTCCCCACATTACAAGGAGCACGCCATTTGCAAATACCTGATCAAACAGTGTTTGCATGTCTAGTCGCTTACTTTAGTAGGGCAACCATTTTGATAACCATTTCAGAAGAGCTTTGTGCTGCTAGCGGCAGGAACTCTTCGAAGCTCATTGGTGATTCTTTGTCTGCAACGTCAGAGATTGCACGAACAACCACGAATGGAACTTGGAATTGGTGACAAGCTTGAGCAATCGCAGAAGCTTCCATCTCTACAGCAACCACTGATGGGAAGTGCTTACGGATGAACTCTTGGCGTTCAGCGGTACAAACAAATGCATCGCCAGTACAGATAAGGCCGCGAACAGCGTGCTTATCTTCCATTTGAGATAGCGCTTGTTCAGCAACTTGCATCAGTTTGTCGTCAGCTTTGAATGCTGCAGGTTGACCTGCCATTTGACCGATTTCGTAACCGAAAGCCGTAACGTCTGCATCGTGGTGACGAACTTCAGTCGAGATAACAACATCGCCAAGGTTCAGTGTTGAATCAAAACCGCCAGCAGAGCCAGTGTTTAGAACGACATCTGGTTGGTATTCGCTTAGTAGGATTGAAGTACCAACTGCTGCTGCTACTTTACCAATGCCTGATTGAAGCAAAACAACGTCAACACCATTTAGCTGACCAGAGAAAAAGGTACAACCGCCTTTATTAACTTCAGTAATGTCTGAAATTGCTGCTTTTAGGATCGCAACTTCTTGCTCCATTGCGCCAATGATGCCGATTTTCATGTGTAGTCTCTTAATAAAAATATTTAAACAGTAGAGCGAAATTGTAGCATGGAAGAGAAGTGTCGAGCGACAGCCCTGAGGCACTTCTCATCCGAATAGCAGCGATTTATCTGCGTATTCTTTTATCTATTTGATTAGGCCTTCGCTTTTTAGGCTTGCGCGAAGTTGTTCAGCACGTTTACGGTTCACACCAAAATCAGAATGGCCAGTACGAGACTCAGAACGCACGATCAGTTTGTCATTGGTGATTTTAAGCTCTAAGTCATCGACAAAGCGCATGATGCGAGAGGTACATTCAACACGCAGGTAATCTTCTGTTTTGCTCGCGGTTTTCGATCCCGGTAAGGTGAGTGCAACCTGCTCAATCGCATCTAGGTTTGCTGAATCTGATAACTCAAACGCGGCCAATGCATGCTGCTCACGGTCATCTTGAGTGGATACGCAGTTTGGTTTGTCTCCACAAGGTGATGAAGTTCTGTCTTTCATGTCCGTAATTCCTTGGCTGCATGCGGTTAACGTTAAAAGTGATAGCGAGAGGAGAGCGGCTTTTTTCATAGTGTTTCCTATGGCTTGTTTTCAATTCTAATTGTAGTTATCGGTATTGGTTTGTTTGCTATTTTTGTTGTGCTTGTGATAGACGTATCTAATTCAAAAAAGGATCCATAATTGGATCCTTTTTTTATAGTAACGGCTTGAGTAATAAAGGAAACCTTATACTCATCACACTTCTAGGTAATCTAATATCCCTTCCGCGGCTTTGCGGCCTTCATCGATAGCGGTCACTACCAAGTCAGATCCTCGAACTGCATCGCCACCTGCAAAGATCTTGCTGTTGGTGGTTTGGTATTGAAACTCTTGCTGTCCGGGTGCCTTAATTCGCCCCCATTGGTCGAGTTCTACACCGAAGGGTTCTAGCCACTCCATTGCGTGAGGTTGGAAACCAAATGCCATGATCACGGCATCGGCTTCAAGAATGTGCTCGCTGCCTTCGACAGGTTCTGGACGACGACGGCCTGCTTCATCAGGTTCACCCAAAGCGGTTTTCACGACTTTGACGCCAACCACATGACCAGCGCTATTTAGTTCTAAGCCAATAGGTTGTAGGTTGAACTTGAACTTCACACCCTCTTCACGTGCATTTTTTACCTCACGGCGAGAGCCTGGCATATTGGCTTCATCTCGGCGGTAAGCACACACAACATTAGCCGCGTGTTGGCGAATCGAGGTTCTTACACAGTCCATCGCGGTATCACCACCACCAAGCACAACCACCTTCTTGCCTTGCATGTCGATGAAAGGGGTTGGGTTTTCTAAATCCATTACCTTGTAGGTGTTAGAGATTAGGAAAGGCAGAGCATCATAAACGCCTGGTGCATCTTCGTTATCTAAACCCGCACGCATGTTTTTATAGGTGCCGACACCTAAGAAGACAGCATCGTAATCATCGACCAATTGCTGAAGTTGTACATCTTTGCCGACTTCGGTATTCATTTGGAACTCAACGCCCATCTCGCTAAAGATACGGCGACGATTTTCCATGATGCCTTTCTCGAGTTTGAACGATGGGATACCAAACGTGAGCAGGCCACCGATCTCCGGATAGCGGTCAAATACTACGGCCTTCACTCCGTTTCGAACTAAGATGTCAGCAGCAGCAAGACCAGCGGGGCCTGCACCGATGATTGCGACCTTTTTGTCGGTCCATTCGACATGCGACATGTCTGGCTTCCAACCCATCTCAAACGCTTTGTCATTGATGTATTTTTCAATGTTGCCGATGGTTACTGCGCCGAAATCGTCGTTGAGGGTACAAGAGCCCTCGCACAAACGGTCTTGAGGACAAACTCGTCCGCAAACCTCAGGCAGGCTGTTGGTTTGGTGAGACAATTCAGCCGCTTCGATAATACGCCCTTCATTGGCAAGCTTAAGCCACTGAGGGATGTAGTTGTGAACAGGACATTTCCATTCACAGTATGGGTTACCACAGTCTAAACAACGGTCTGCTTGCGCTTTCGCTTGTTGTTTGGTGAAAGGTTCGTAGATCTCTACAAACTCAATCTTACGTATCTTGATTGGTTTCTTCGCTGGGTCTACGCGATTCACATCAATAAATTGGTATACATTCTGGCTCATTATTGGCTCCTTCCAATTATTGCGCTTGAACACGAAGTTCAGCTGAGCTGCGGCTTTGATGGCCGAGCAAGGTGTTCAGATCCGCTGTCTTTGGCTTCACGAGGTAGAACTTCGGAATCCATTCATCAAAGTTCGCCAGAATAGCTTCAGCGTGCACTGAGCCTGTTTCTTCTAAGTGTTCTGCAATTAAGCCGCGCAGATGTTCTTGGTGGATAAATAAGTCAGACAGAGAAAGTGCCTCGACCGACTCGTTATTTACTCGACCTTGGAAGTCTTCATTCTTATCCATGACATAAGCAAAACCACCTGTCATACCCGCGCCGAAGTTGACGCCGGTTGCGCCAAGAATGGCAACAATACCGCCAGTCATATATTCACAGGCGTTGTCACCCGCACCTTCAATCACTGCAACCGTACCTGAGTTACGTACACCAAATCGTTCACCAGCAGTACCTGCGGCAAATAGCTTGCCTCCGGTTGCGCCATACAAACAAGTGTTGCCTATGATGGTCGCTTCGTTACAAGTAAATGCAGTGCCTTGGTGAGGCTTGATAACGACTTTGCCGCCAGCCATGCCTTTGCCAACATAGTCATTGGCATCGCCTGTTAGGTACAGCTCTACGCCACCTGCGTTCCAAACTGCAAAAGACTGGCCTGCAGTACCATCGAGATACAACTTAATTGGTGAACCTGCCATCCCTTGGTTGCCGTATCGCTTAGCAATTTCGCCAGAGATACGAGCGCCAATCGAACGGTCTGTGTTGATCACGTTGTAGTAAAGGCTGGTGGATTGACGTTTCTCAATCGCATCGAGTGCATCATCAAGGATCTGTTGATTGAGTTGCGCCTTATCAAACGGTGCGTTTGGTTCTGTCCAAAACAGAGGGTGACCTTCTGGAGAAACAGGATCTTCGAGTATTGATGAGAGATCCAATTTGCTCTGTTTCGCAGTGAGACCTTGAACGGCTTCAAGCAAATCAGTGCGACCAATCAGGTCGGTGAGTTTTTCTACACCAAGCTCTGCAAGGTATTGGCGAACTTCATCGGCTAGGCCAGTAAAGTAGTTCACCACCATATCAGGTAGGCCTTTGAAGTATTCGCGGCGCAGTGTTTCATCTTGAGTCGCGACACCCGTTGCACAGTTGTTGAGGTGGCAGATTCGTAAGAATTTACAACCCATTGCCACCATCGGCGCAGTACCAAAGCCAAAGCTTTCAGCACCGAGAATCGCGCCTTTAATTACATCGAGACCCGTTTTCAAGCCACCGTCGACTTGTAGGCGGATCTTATGGCGAAGTCCGTTAGCAACCAGTGCTTGCTGGGTTTCTGCTAGTCCAAGTTCCCAAGGGCATCCTGCGTATTTTACTGAGGTCAGTGGGCTCGCGGCGGTACCACCATCGTAACCAGAAATGGTGATCAAATCGGCGTAGGCTTTTGCTACACCTGTTGCGATCGTACCAACACCCGGTTCAGACACCAACTTCACTGAAACCAAGGCGTTAGGGTTCACTTGCTTAAGGTCGAAAATCAGCTGAGCCAAATCTTCGATTGAGTAGATATCGTGGTGCGGAGGAGGGGAGATCAGCGTAACACCTTGAACTGAGTATCTCAGTTTGGCGATCTCTGCCGTCACCTTATGGCCTGGCAGCTGCCCACCTTCACCGGGTTTCGCACCTTGCGCTACCTTGATTTGCAGAACATCCGCATTGGTTAGGTAATGTGGTGTTACCCCAAAACGACCAGACGCAATTTGTTTGATGCGTGAGTTACGGTCGGTACCAAAACGTCTTGGATCTTCACCGCCTTCACCTGAGTTTGAATAACCGCCCAAACGGTTCATCGCCATTGCCAGTGCTTCATGCGCTTCTGGGCTCAGGGCACCAATCGACATCGCCGCCGAGTCAAAGCGCTTAAAGAGGTCACTACTCGGCTCTACTTGCTCAAGCGTTAGTGGATTATCGGCTTTTTTAAGGCTCATTAAGTCACGCAGCATCGCGGCAGGGCGAGCATTTACTTGTTTAGCAAAAGATAGGTAATCCGACGTTTCGCCGGTTTTAACTGCGGTTTGCAGTGTACCGACTACATCTGGGTTGTAGGCGTGGTATTCTCCGCCATGCACGTATTTCAGTAAACCACCGTGCTCGATAGGCTTACGCTTAGTCCACGCTTTACGAGATAAGTTATAGATGTCTTGTTGGAAATCGCTAAAGCTCGCGCCTTGGATTCGTGTAGTAACTCCGCGGAAACAGAGCTCAACAACGTCGGAATGTAGGCCAACAGCTTCGAAAAGCTGCGAACAGCGATATGAAGCAATCGTAGAAATACCCATCTTCGACATGATCTTATACAGACCTTTGTTGATGCCGTTTTGGTAGTTTTGCATCGCGGTGCGATAGTCTTTGTCTAAAGAGCCATCATCCAACATTTTACCTAATGCTTCATAAGCCAAGTATGGATAAACCGCGGTCGCACCGAAGCCAAGTAGCACTGCGAACTGGTGTGGGTCACGAGCCGTTGCTGTTTCAACCACGATGTTGGCATCACAACGCAGATTGGTATCAGCAAGTCTTGTTTGCACCGCACCAACTAACATTGCTGCAGGGATTGGTAGTTTGCCTTTTTCTAAACCTTTGTCCGACAGCACAACCAAAACCGCACCCTCGCGGACTTCTTGCTCTGCATTATCACATACCGCTTTGATAGCTTGTTCAAGGTCTTGGTGGTTAGGATCGTAGTGCATGCTGAGAATGACATGACGGTAATGTTTTTGACTCAACTGCAAAAGCTGCTGCATGTCTGAGTAAAGCAGTACTGGTGAATCAAACGTGACACGATAGGCGTGACCGTCTGTTTCACAGAACACGTTCATCTCTTTACCAATACTGGTCGCCAAAGACATCACGTGTTTTTCACGTAATGGATCAATCGGTGGGTTGGTGACCTGTGCAAACTTCTGACGGAAGTAATCGGTGACCAGACGTTCTTTTGAAGAGAGCACAGCCATCGGCGTATCATCGCCCATTGAGCCTACCGCTTCTTGCCCCATGTCACCAAGCACACGCAGTACTTGGTCAGACTCCTCGTTGCTCATCGCAAACTGTTTTTGGTAGGTCTTGAGCGTGTCATCGTCAAAGCTACGCTTACCGACTTGGTCATCTTGCAGCGCAGAAAATGGCGTTAACTTGTGAACGTTCTTTTCCATCCACTCTTTATATGGGTGGCGACCTTTGAGGTCATTGTCGATCTCATTAGATTGCCATAGCTTGCCGCGGCGAGTATCGATCACCAGTAATTCACCTGGACCAACACGGCCTTTTTCTGCAACTTCATCCGGTGCGTAGTTCCAGATACCGACCTCAGATGCCAGCGTGATTAGATTGTCTTTAGTAATCACATAACGCGCTGGGCGCAGGCCATTTCTATCGAGGTTACATGCGGCGTAACGACCATCTGAAAGTACGATACCTGCAGGGCCATCCCACGGTTCCATGTGCTTGGAGTTGAAGTCGTAAAAGGCACGCAGATCTGGGTCCATGTCTGGGTGATTTTGCCAAGCGGGCGGAACAAGCATACGCATCGCTCGGAACACATCCATACCTCCGGCAAGGAACAGGTCGAGCATGTTATCTAAGCTTGAAGAGTCTGAGCCTGTCTCATTTACAAAGGGTGCTGCGGTTTGCAAATCGGGTAGCAGCGGTGAAGAGAATTTATAAGCACGAGCCTTGGCCCATTGGCGGTTACCTTCTATGGTATTGATCTCACCATTGTGTGCCAAATAGCGGAATGGTTGAGCCAGTGGCCAGCGCGGTTGTGTGTTAGTTGAGAAACGCTGGTGGAACAGACATATTGCAGATTCCATACGTAAGTCTGCAAGATCGAGGTAAAATCGCGGAAGATCGGCCGGCATGCACAGACCTTTGTAGACCATTACCTGTGTTGAAAGGCTACAAATATAGAAATCTTTGTCTTCGGTGATCTGTTTTTCAATTCTGCGACGAGCAATGTATAGGCGTCGTTCGATGTCACGCTCACGCCAGCCTGCAGGTGCTGAGATAAACACTTGTTGAATGTTTGGAACCGAGTCTTTTGCGATTGGACCCAAAACGTCGGTGTTAGTCGGCACGACACGCCAACCTGCGACTGTGAGTGTCTCTTGAGCTAGCTCTTTATTGACGATGTCTTGCGCGGATTGCGCTTTGATTGGGTCTTGGCTGAAGAAAATCATGCCGACAGCGTATTGCTTGCCGAGGTTGAAGTTATTCTCTTCTGCGATAATTCTGAGGTAAGAGTCTGGCTTCTGCAGTAATAAGCCACAGCCATCTCCGGTTTTACCATCCGCAGCGATACCACCACGGTGTGTCATGCGATCTAGGGCTGAAATAGCAGTTCTTACCAACTTATGACTAGGTTGGCCTTCCATTTGCGCTATTAAACCAAATCCACAGTTGTCTTTTTCAAGACTAGGATCATATAGAGCCATTGCAATTCTCCCTTTTGCTTCTCTGTCATCCAGACAGTAAATGACTAACTATTCATGTACTTGTTGTTTTTTATAAACTGATAGTTTGCTTTAGCCAGTTAAAACGTTATTGGTTGTGTTAACAAAACCGATTGATTTTATTTTCATCAGCTTTACAACGTATAGCTAATTGTGTTTAAGGTCAAGTTCATGGTTAATTATCATGCATAAACGCGATTAGCCACTTAATAATCTAAAATAGTCGATGGATATCAATGAGATACGCAAGGTGAATGTTAATGGCATTTAACATATACAACAGGGTGTTTTTGAAAACGCCGAAGGCCAGATAGAAAAAAGGCTAGCATCGAGTGCTAGCCAAATATAAAAGTTAGGAAGGGTGTTGCTTTTCCTCTAGGCTAACGTCATTGACGCTAGCCCGAGAAATATTATGCGGAAAGCATGAGTGAATCAGCTTTCGCTTCTAAGTTTGAGTTACCCATTAAGAAGTCATCAATAGCAATTGCACATTCACGACCTTCATTAATACAACGTACTACTAGAGACTGGCCAGTACGCATATCACCAGCAGCGAAAACGCCTTTCTGGTTAGTCGCGTAACCTTCAGATGCGACGTTACCGCGCTCGTCCAGTTTAATGTCTAGTTGAGCTAGCACACCTGTTGGCTCTGGGTGTAAGAAACCCATCGCTAAGAATGCCATATCACAAGGGATAACACGTTCTGTGTTCGCCACTTCATCAAAGCTTGGGCGCTCACCAGGTTTCGCATCTTGCCAAACGATGTCAGCAATACGTAGACCCGTCACTTGACCTTGCTCGTTACCGATGAACTCTTTAGTCAAGATGTTCCAGTGACGCTCACAACCTTCTTCGTGAGAAGTTGTTGTTTTCATGATCATTGGGTATTGAGGCCAAGGCATATTTGCAGGGCGTTTCTCTGGTGGGATCGGCATGATCTCTACCTGAGTAATGCTTGCTGCTTTATGACGGTTTGATGTACCTACACAGTCAGAACCAGTATCACCACCACCGATAACCACAATGTGCTTATCTTGAGCGTGAATCTCTTCTGTTTTCAGATCTAGGTCGTTGGCACGACGGTTGTTTTGGCCAAGGAATTCCATCGCAAAATGAACGCCTTTTAGCTCACGACCTGGAATTGGTAGGTCACGAGGAACCGTAGAACCACCTGTTAGCAGGACTACATCAAACTCTTGGCGTAGTTGCTGAGCGTTAACATCAACACCGATGTGCTGGTTCACTTTAAACTCAACGCCCGCTTCAGCCATTAGATTGATCTTACGATCGATCACGTCCATACCCAGTTTGAAATCTGGGATACCGAAACGCAGTAGGCCGCCAACTTTCTCGTCACGTTCAAATACAGTTACTGAGTGACCAGCACTGTTTAGTTGCTCAGCAGCGGCTAGGCCAGCAGGACCCGAACCGATAACAGCTACTGTTTTGCCTGTACGAGAACGAGGTGTTTTAGGTTTTGCGTACCCTTCACGGTACGCAGTTTCTACAATGGTTTTCTCGATATTACAGATGGTGATTGGGTCTTGGTTAATACCTAGTACACAAGCACTCTCACAAGGTGAAGGGCACACACGACCTGTAAATTCAGGGAAGTTATTGGTTGAGCTCAGGATGTTCCAAGCCTCTTCCCAGCTGTCACGGTAAACCGCGTCATTGAATTCTGGGATGATGTTACCAATTGGACAACCGCTGTGACAGAAAGGTACGCCACAGTCCATACAACGAGATGCTTGAGTATTGATCTTGTCACCAAACTCTTCGTTAAGTACGAACTCTTTGTTGTCTTCGATACGAACTGACGGGTCGAGCTTCTTTGGAAGCTCACGACCGTGTTCTAAAAATCCAGTAGGCTTACCCATTATACTGCCTCCACTTCTTCCGTTTGTGCTTGTTGTGCTTCAGCTTTACGCTTCTCAAGAACTGCTTTGTAGTCGCGTGGCATTACTTTAATTAGTGATGCAACACTTGCTTCAAAGTTGTCTAGGAAAGACTGAGCAACTTCACTTCCTGTGAATTCAACGTGCTTGGTTAGCATATCTAGTAGAAGATCTTTATCTTCTTGTTCAATTGGATCTAGGTCTACAAGTTCAGAGTTAAGCTTGGTTTCGAAGTCGCCCGCTTTATCCCAAACATAAGCGACACCGCCACTCATACCCGCAGCAAAGTTACGACCTGTTGAACCAAGGATAATAGCAACACCGCCAGTCATGTATTCACAACCGTGGTCACCAACTCCCTCAACAACAACCTTCGCACCTGAGTTACGAACACAGAAGCGTTCGCCAGCCATACCGCGAATGAAAGATTCACCTGAGGTCGCACCGTAGAAACATACGTTACCAACCACGATGTTATCTTCAGCAACGATAGAAGATTTCGCATCTGGGTACAGTACCAAAGTACCGCCAGACAGACCTTTACCCCAGTAATCGTTCGCGTCGCCTTCTACTTCAAACTTAACGCCTTTCGCAAGGAACGCACCGAAAGATTGACCAGCACTACCGTGGAACTTAACGTTCATTGGTTGTGGTAAACCTTGGTCTTTGTAAACCTTCGATATTTCGTTCGACAGCATGGTACCCGCAGAGCGGTCCGTGTTGATGATAGGGAAGGTCGCATTTACGGCTTCGCCTTTCTCAAGTGCAGGAATTGCAGCTTGAATCAACTTACGGTCTAGAACATCTTCTAGGTTGTGGTTTTGTTGTGTCTGGTTGTAGATACCATCTTCTTCACGAGCCTGCTCAATGTGCAGTACAGGTGTTAGATCTAGGTTCTTGTACTTCCAGTGGCCGATGTCGTCACGAACTTTAAGTTTGTGCGATTGACCCACCATCTCATCGATAGAGCGGAAGCCAAGTTCAGCCATTACTTCACGTAGGCCTTCAGCCATGTATTGGAAGAAAGTCACTACGTCTTCTACGCGGCCGTCGAAACGCTCACGCAGAGTTTTGTTCTGTGTTGCGATACCAACAGGACATGTATTCTTGTGACACTTACGCATCATGATACAGCCTTCAACAACCAATGCTGCTGTTGCTACGCCCCATTCCTCAGCACCAAGTAGTGTTGCTACTGCAAGGTCACGTGGTGTTTTCATCTGACCATCAGACTGAACAACGATACGGTTACGTAGGCCGTTTTTCAGTAGTGTTTGGTGCGTTTCCGCTAGACCCAGCTCCCAAGGCAGACCAGTGTGACGGATAGAAGACATCGGAGATGCACCCGTACCACCATCAAAACCTGCGATAAGTACTACGTCAGCTTTCGCTTTTGCTACACCTGATGCAATTGTACCTACGCCAGCCTCTGATACTAGCTTCACGTTTACACGGCCGTTACGGTTGGCGTTTTTCAGATCGTAGATTAGCTGAGCCAAATCTTCGATTGAGTAGATATCGTGGTGTGGCGGTGGCGAGATAAGACCTACGCCCGGAGTCGAGTGACGCGTTGCGCCGATCCAGTCATCAACCTTATCACCAGGTAGTTGACCACCTTCACCAGGCTTCGCACCTTGAGCCATCTTGATTTGCAGCTCATCAGCGTTAGATAGGTAGTAAGACGTTACACCAAAGCGACCAGAAGCCACCTGTTTGATTGCTGAACGTTCCCAGTCGCCGTTTTCTTTACGTTCGAAACGTGCTGGGTCTTCACCACCTTCACCTGAGTTTGATTTCGCGCCAATGCGGTTCATTGCAACAGCCAGTGTTGAGTGAGCCTCATGCGAGATTGAACCAAAGCTCATTGCGCCAGTAGCGAAACGCTTAAGGATGTTCTCAATTGGTTCTACTTCTGCTAGAGGAATAGAGCCTGCAGGGTTCTTGATGAAATCAAGTTGGCTACGTAGCGTTGCTGCGTTGTCGCCTTGGTCATCGACTGCTTTTGCGTACTTCTTGAACTGACCGTAATCTTTGTTACGCGTCGACTCTTGAAGTAGAGAAATCGTTTCTGGGTTGAATAAGTGTTTCTCACCACGTTGTTTCCACTGGTAAACACCACCAACATCAAGGATTTGAGCTGGGATTTCACGAGCTGGGTAACCAACACGGTGACGAACAAGCACTTCACGTGCGATATCGTCGATCGTTAGACCTTGGATACGAGAAACAGTACCAGTGAAGTATTTTTCAACCACTGATTTGCTTACACCAAGTGCTTCAAAAATTTGTGCACCGTGGTAAGACTGCAGCGTAGAGATCCCCATTTTAGAGAAGATCTTCAGTAGACCGCCGTTAACACCTTTACGGTAGTTATCGAAGAACTCGCGTGGGTGTACGTTTGGATCTAGCTTTTTAGTACGTTGCAGTTCAACAATCGTTTCAATCACTAGGTATGGGTTAACTGCGTTCGCACCGTAACCGATAAGCGTTGCAAAGTGGTGTGTTTCACGAGCATCACCCGTCTCAACAACGATGTCACACTTAGCACGTAGGCCTTTACGGATTAGGTGGTGGTGAACCGCGCCGACTGCCAGCATTGCTGGGATAGCGGCGTGGTTAGAGTTAACCGCACGGTCAGTCAGTAGGATGATAGAGTAGCCATCAATTACTGCGTCTTCTGCGTATTGGCAGATACGCTTAAGTGCGCGCTCTAACTTACCTTGGTCGCCATTTGCTTGGAATACGATATCCAGCGTCTTCGCTTGAAGGTGCTCGTTATCGATTGCACGTAGCTTTTCTAGCTCAGAGTTAGACAGTACTGGAGACTCAAGCTCTACTTTTTGACAGTGCTCAGGTGTTTCAGCAAGTAAGTTCTGATCTTTACCTAGGTAAGTGTTCAGAGACATAACCATGCGCTCACGAATCGGGTCGATAGGCGGGTTAGTTACTTGAGCAAACAGCTGTTTGAAGTAGTTTGAAAGGTGCTGCGATTGGTGAGAAAGAATCGCTAGCGGCCAGTCAGCCCCCATTGCAGAAAGCGGCTCATAGCCTGTTTTCGCAAGAGGTAGAATGATTTCGTTTACTTCTTCAGAGCTCACACCAAACGATTGTTGTTTGTGCAGAAGCTTCTCTGGAGAAGGTTGGCTAAATTCGTTGCTCGCGTCTGGTAGCTTTTTCAAGCTCAGAAGGTTTTCTTCAACCCATTTCTCGTAAGGTTGTGCTTTCGCGATGCCATCTTTCACTTCTTCATCAGAAATGATGCGGCCTTGCTCAAGGTCAGCAACAAAGATACGGCCTGGTTGTAGACGACCACGGTATTCAACGTTTTCTGGTGCGATTTCAACAACGCCAGACTCAGACGCCATCACTAGGAAATCGTCTTTTGTCACTGTGTAGCGAGAAGGGCGCAGACCGTTACGGTCAAGTGTTGCACCTACTTGAACACCATCAGTGAAACATACAGATGCTGGGCCATCCCATGGTTCCATTACGTTCGCGTGGTACTGGTAGAACGCGCGACGTGTTGGGTCCATGTTTTTGTTTTCTTGCCATGCTTCCGGGATCATCATCATCAATGCGTGTGGCAGAGTACGACCTGAAAGAACAAGTAACTCAAGTGCCATATCGAAGTTTGATGAATCCGAGCTACCTTCCTGACAGATAGGCAGTAGCATGTCGATTTCAGCTTGTGTGAATAGATCCGATTCAAGGATCGCTTCACGCGCTTTCATCCAGTTTAGGTTACCGCGAACCGTATTGATTTCGCCATTGTGCGCGATGTAACGGAAAGGCTGAGCTAGACGCCAACGTGGGAATGTATTGGTAGAGAAGCGAGAGTGTACAAGTGCTAGAGCTGTCACCATAGTTGGGTTTTGCAGATCTAGGAAGTACTGAGGAACTTGTTCTGTTGTTAGCTGACCTTTGTACACCAATGTCTTGTAAGACATAGAGTTAATGTAGAAGTCATCACCGATATTTGACACGCTTTCTAGGCACACACGAACGGTGTAGTTACGTAGAACGTACAGTTTGCGCTCAAGCTCTTCTGGAGTAATACCAGGGCCGCCAGAGATAAATACGTGTTCAAATTGAGGTTCAGTGCTTAGTGGGTCAGCACCAATCATTGAGTTGTCAGTTGGAAGTTCACGGTAGCCGATAACTTCTAACTCTAGGCGTTGTGCATTGCGTTCTAGAATGTCACGACACTGTGCACGTTTGTGTTCATCTTTAGGGAAAAGTACAACACCAACACCATATTTTTCAAAAGATGGCAGTTTAATTCCAAGCTTTACGGCTTCTTCTAGTAAGAATTCGTGCGGCTTCTGTAGCAGGATACCTGCACCATCACCAGAACACGGATCACAGCCTTGGCCGCCACGGTGTTCCATACGTGCAAGCATATCGAGTGCTTGAGTTACTACATCATGAGATTTGCGATTCTTTAGATGCGCAACAAAACCGATACCACAAGCGTCATGCTCCAGTTCAGGAGTATACAGACCCTGTGAGTTCTGCTCTTGATCTACCATAGATACATCCTTCCAGTTAAATCTAGGCGCAACTTCTTTGTATAAAGTCAGCCTTGTCCTTTTATATTTATGGGTCTAAACCTGCCTATGCTGGCGGTTTGAATCCTTTCCGTATCTCGCAGGAAAAGTATTGCGAGAAAAACAATCCTTAGTGATATCCGTTTATTTTTAACCACAAACTAGTGGTTTATATAGGTGGGAGTTAGATATCACCGACTTATTAGCAAGTTTTCGTTGTAAGTAAATACTCAAAAATAGCCAATATGTGTAAGTATCCTACAATTTTGTCTAGGCGAATTGCAATGAAAGTTGACCCATGTAGACCATTTTTTTCGTTTTATTTTGAATTTTTTGTCTAACAAATGTGCAACATTAGGCAAATAGAGCCGATTTTTTGCATGTTTATTGATATTTGATAGGTTGCTCGCAAAAAGCCTTGAGTAAACTAATTGGTCGAATTTTGCAGGGATGTAATTTTTTTTCAAAAAAAGACTGATATTCATTCTTATTTACTTGAGCGCTTTGAAAATATGCAATTACATGAGTTGGTCAATACTATCGGCCAAGATCTTCAACGTCGTTATGGCGAAAAGGTTCACAAGCTAACACTGCACGGCGGATTTAGTTGTCCAAACCGAGATGGCACCATTGGCCGCGGAGGCTGCACTTTTTGCAATGTGGCTTCCTTTGCTGATGAACAAACTCAGGTTCAAAGTATTGCTGACCAGTTAAAAGATCGTGCGGGTGAAATTGCTCGTGCTAAGAAGTATCTTGCTTATTTTCAGGCGTACACCAGCACTTATGCTGAGGTGCAAGTGCTCAAGAATATGTATGAAGAAGCACTAAAAGCACCGGGCGCCGACATCGTTGGTCTTTGTGTTGGTACAAGGCCAGATTGTGTACCTGATGCGGTGTTGGATCTGCTCGCGGGTTACGTAAAGCAAGGCTATGAAATCTGGCTGGAACTTGGCTTGCAAACCGCCAATGATAAGACCCTAAAACGCATTAACCGCGGACACGATTTTGCGGTGTATGAAACGATCACCAACCGCGCACGTGCGTTAGGTATCAAGGTGTGTACTCATCTAATTGTTGGCCTGCCAAAAGAGACCAAAGCGGACAATCTTGAAACTTTAGACAAGGTATTAGTGGTAGGAACCGATGGCATCAAACTTCACGGCCTTCATATAGTAGAGGGTAGTACCATGGCTAAGGCGTGGAAAGCAGGAAAGCTAGAAGCACCAAGCCTTGAAGAGTACATAGATGTTGCTACGGATATCATTCAACGTACACCTGCGAACGTGGTTTATCATCGCGTTTCATCAGCCGCGAGACGTCCAACGTTGCTCTCGCCTTTATGGTGTGAAAACCGCTGGTTGGCGATGACTGAGATTGGTCGTTCACTCGATAAAACTGGCGCGCAAGGCATCAAAGCGGGTTCAGCATTTGAGTACACGCTACCCGTTTTAAACGCAGCCAATTGATAGAAATAGGTGAGAGTAGGTAACAGCAGATAAAACCAACAAATAGTGGTAACATTTCCCTCACAGAATTTATGGTATAGATTGAGAGTAAATGGAACTGGTAATGACTTGGTTGTGGGACAGGGCGTATGGCTACGGTATTTATATCGTTCTCATGTTGCTGATTGCTCTCATCTGCTGGCATCTTTATTCACGTTATCAGTCGCATATTGAACAGCTTCTTCTCTCTACTCCGTCGCCACTCTATTTCGTCGATGTGCGAAGTGGCGAGATCCTCTATGCCAATCGCCAAGCGATGCAGTTGCTTGGTATCCGCCAAATCGGTGTTAATTTTCGCTTTCCTACCGTGGAGAGTGAGAACAGCTTTCGCCACTATTTAACCAATCACATCAACTCTCGAGCATTTGAGCAGATCTCGTTTTGGGCTCTTTCTGAATTTGAATCTTTTAAGATCAATTTAGTGGCCCGTAAGATCCGCTTTAGAAGCAAGAAAGCGTGGATGATTCACGCCTCTCCCTACAAGAATACTAATGAAGAGCAGTCCCAAGAGGTTCGCGAACTAAATGTTGCGCGTACGGCTTTGGATTCTCTGTCTGAGCTGATCTATGTAAAAGATCAGAAGGGTGAGTTGGTCGCGAGTAATCGTTCGTTTAAAAAGTTTTGGCATGGTCGTCCTGAAGAGGGCACCTTGAGTGTATCTGGCGGTGCATTAAAAGGTCGTGTCAGTGAGCGGTCGTGGACAACCGACCAAGACGGCAAAGGTTGCCTGCTCGAAACCTATCAAAGTGTGTTGCTTTCCCAAGACGGAGAAACCATAGGTACGCTCTCTATTAGCCATGATGTGACCGATTGGCATGACATGCAGCAGAAACTGCGTGGCGAGATGGAGAAGCGTAAAGATACCGAAGTCGCACTTGCCCAGCGTGACACCATCTTACAAAACATTTTAGAGGCCAGCCCTGACTCGATTGGTATCTTCAACGAGAACATGGTTTATCAAGCGTGTAATAAGCCATTCGTCGCGGCGCTTGGTATTTCTGAAGTGAGTGATTTAGTCGGTAAGCGTCTGCAAGACGTGGTGCCAAACAGCATGTACATGCGCATATCAGACACCGATCATCAAGTACTGCATCACGGTAAATCACTGCGTTACATCGATAAGGTGGTGTCTAGTGATGGCGAATACACTTGGTACGATGTGGTGAAATCTCCGTTTAGAGATCCTGCCTCAAGCACCAATGGTGTGCTGATCATGGCGCGTGATATCACCGAACGTTACCTTGCTGAGCAGAAGTTGGAAGAAGCGAATCTTGAGCTTGAGCGTCTCAGCTTTATGGACAGCCTGACTCAAGTATCTAACCGACGCCGTTTTGATGAGCAGCTGTCGACACTGTGGCACTATCATGTGCGTGAGAAGTTGCCACTGACGATTATGCTGTGTGATATCGACTTCTTTAAAGGCTATAACGATTATTACGGACACCAGCAAGGTGATGATGCGCTGATTCAAGTCTCTCAGGCTTTTAAAAAGGTGCTCAATCGCTCGTCAGATTGTGTGGCTCGTTATGGCGGTGAAGAGTTCGGCTTTATTCTGCCTAATACAACGGCTGATGGTGCGCAGCTGGTGGCAGAGCGCATTCATAGTGAAGTCCTTAAACTGGGGCTAATACACGAGAAATCGGCAGTCTCCGAATTCATCACGGTGAGTATTGGTATTATCTCTTACATTCCGACTCCTGATGATGAAATGGAGTCTGCGGTTGCCTTGGCTGATAGCGCGTTGTACCAAGCAAAATCGGACGGACGAAACCGTTCAATCGTGCATCCATCGTCGATCCGCTAAACAAACCTATCACTGACTTAACCAGTATTTACTCGGGGTATCTGTTTTAAACAATATAACCCTAGCTCTCTTGCTGCATGTGATGTAGCTAGCTTACCTCCTATCTTCAAACAGGGTAGAATGTTGCTAGTCTTATCGCATGGAGCGCTAAATGAAACCCATGAAAAATCTCGCCCAGTATTACGTGGATCTACTCGTAAAACTGGGGATTGTCCGCTTTTCTATCTTACTCGCCCTAGCGCTTGTTGCCCTCGCTGTTGTTGTGCAAGTCGGCATAACCCTCGCACTCAAAGGTAATGTTGATGATATCGACATTGTCCGCTCAGTTTTCTTCGGTTTAGTGATCACACCTTGGGCGGTTTACTTCCTGTCTGTAGTTGTTGATCAGCTGGAAGAGTCTCGTCAAAGATTGGCGAAGTTGGTCTCTAAGCTTGGTGACATGCGTGAGCGAGACCAAGAGCTCAACAATAAACTGCAACTCAATATCGAAAAGCTGAATCAAGAAATCGAAGAGCGTGAAAAAGCCGAAGAAGCGCGTGCTGAAGCGATGCACGATCTCGAGAATGAAGTCTTTCAACGTGAACGTACTCAGCTTGAATTAGCAGAACGTACTGCATTGTTGCGCTCGTTTATCGATGCCTCGCCTGACCTTATTTACTATCGCAATGAAGAGGGTGTTTTCTCTGGTTGTAACCGTGCGGTTGAAGAGCTCACCGGCAAGACAGAAAAAGAGCTAGTCGGTTTGACACCTTGGGATGTCTACAGCAAAGAGGTCGCTCAACAAGTTGTCGAAACCGATAAGAAGGTGTTTGCCGACAACCAAGCGCTCACTTATGACCAATGGCTTGAATATCCAGATGGGCGTAAGAGCTACTTCGAACTGCGTAAAGTGCCTTTTTACAGCAAAGATGGTCGCCACTTAGGCTTAGTGGGTTTTGGTCGTGATATTACCGAGCGTAAAGAGCATCAAGAGTCGCTAGAGAAAGCCAGTCGCGATAAGACCACCTTTATCTCAACCATTAGTCATGAGCTAAGAACACCGCTTAACGGCATCATTGGTTTGAGCCGCATGTTGCTCGATAGCCAACTGACCACTGAACAGCGTAAGCAGATGCAAACTATCAAGGTGAGCGCAGTGACACTGGGTAATATTTTCAACGATATTATCGACATGGATAAGTTCGACCGTCGTAAGCTTGAGCTATTCCCAACCCCTATCAACTTTGAAGATTTCGTTGTTGAGATCGAAAGTATCTCTGCATTGATGGCTGAACAAAAAGGATTGAGATTCGATCTAGAACGATTGTCTGATCTCCCTGCGGCCGTTGAAGTGGATGGCACTCGCCTGAGACAGGTGTTGTGGAATCTCGTAAGTAACGCGATGAAGTTCACCAAAGATGGTGGTGTGGTGATGACAGTCAGCGCCGACATTGATGGCGACTTTGCCAACATTACGATGGAAGTGGAAGATACCGGCATCGGTATCCCTGAAAGTGAAATCGAAAAGATCTTCGCGATGTATTATCAAGTTAAATCTGGGACGGATAATCTGCATGCGGTGGGCACAGGTATTGGCCTTGCTGTATCGCAACAGCTGATCAATATGATGGACGGCCACATCGAAGTGACCAGTGAAGAGGGCTTTGGTAGTACCTTTACGGTATCAATTCGAGTTCCTGTTAATCACGACACTCAAGCTCTGATTAAAACGCCAAGAAAGCAGTCGAATCTTAAGATCTTCATGGTCGAAGATATTGAACTTAACATCACAGTGGCTCGCTCTCTACTTGAAAGCTTAGGTCACGAAGTGACGGTGGTGATGACGGGTAAAGAAGCGCAAATTGCTTTCAACCCTGAAGACTATGACTTGGTACTGTTGGATATCCAACTGCCAGACATGACCGGCTTCGACATCGCTCAGTACTACCGCGAGAAGTACAGCCTGTTACCACCTTTGGTTGCGTTAACTGCCAACGTGTTAAATAACAAACAAGAGTACTTCCAGAAAGGCATGGACGAGGCGATCAGTAAGCCATTGTCGGTTCGAGCTATCCAAGATGTGATCAGCGAGCTTATCGAGGATGCGCCAGAGGTGGTCGAGAAAGTCGGAAATATTGAAAAGAGTGAAGAGAGTAAGCCAGTTCTTTCATCGATTGACACCACTTTGCTTGATATTGATATGCTAGAGTCTTATGTTGATATTGTTGGGCCGAAACCGGTTTTGGATAGCATCGCGATGTTTGAAGATATGATGCCGGAGTATATGGAAATATTGAACTCCAACATGGTCGCGAAAGATCAAGCCAGCATCGTTTCTGAGGCGCACAAGATCAAAGGCGCGGCAGGTTCGATTGGTTTGAAACGCATACAGCAAGTTGCTCAGAAAGCTCAGTCTCCAGATATGCCTGCTTGGTGGGAGAATATTTCAGATTGGGTCGATGAAATTAATAACGAATACCAGAATGACATTGAAGTCCTAAAAAGTTGGTTAAACCAAAGGTAGAAGAATAATGAAAAAATTAGCATTCGCCGCATGCGTAGTGGCATTAGCAGGTTGTTCTGCACCGCAAGTAGAATGGCAGCAAGGTAACCAAGTTGAAGTATCTGCAACGACAGTAACAATGAAAAGCAATCTTTGGCACAACAAGATGCCAACGATCGGAGAGACTCAAGATAAGACACTGCATGGTGCTATCTACCTAGAATCAGACTCAGAGCTGCCAGCAACGCTAGCGGTTGAAAGTGTTACGGTAAAGCAAGGTGCAGATACCTTGTTAGTGACGGCTGACGATCTTGATTTAAGAACGCACAGTGAAACTCAGTGGGAAGTCGCTTTTGTGTGGCAGCTAGAGATCGACAGTGACAAGCCTGTAGATGTTGCGGTTGAACTGAAAGATGGTGAAACCGTGAAGTGGCTGGTGGAGAAAGACGTTAAGGTTGATACGGTTTACTAAACCTTAGCGAACAATGAACAACAAAAAAGGGAGAATGCGTAGGCATTCTCCCTTTTTAATAACTATTGATTGCGCCTCTACTGTTAAAACACTAAGTGCTAAACGACTAGAAACGCGAATCGAATTAGTCTTCTAGGTCACCACAAAAGCGGTAGCCTTCACCGTGAATCGTTGCAATGATTTCTGGCGTACCAGAAACAGATTCAAAGTGCTTACGAATACGACGGATTGTTACGTCTACAGTACGATCGTGTGGCTTAAGCTCACGGCCAGTCATCTTCTTAAGAAGGTCAGCACGTGTTTGGATCTTACCTGGGTTCTCACAGAAGTGAAGTAGAGCACGGAACTCTGAACGAGGTAGCTTGTAGCCTTCGCCATCTGGGCTAACCAGAGAGCGGCTGTTGATATCTAGTACCCAACCGTTGAACTCGTACTTCTCAACGCTACGCTTTTCTTCTTGAACAGAGCTTGTGCTCATTGAACGGTTAAGAAGGTTGCGTGCACGGATAGTCAGTTCACGAGGGTTGAAAGGCTTAGTGATGTAGTCATCAGCGCCGATCTCTAGGCCAAGGATCTTATCAACTTCATTATCACGACCAGTTAAGAACATAAGCGCTACATTTGCTTGCTCACGTAGTTCACGCGCAAGTAGTAGGCCATTCTTACCTGGAAGGTTGATGTCCATAATTACAAGGTTAACTTGGTTGTCAGATAGCACTTGGTGCATCTCTTCACCGTCGCTAGCCTCAAAAACAGCATATCCCTCTGCTTCAAAAATACTCTTTAGAGTGTTACGAGTTACTTGCTCATCTTCAACGATAAGAATCTGCGGGGTTTGCATTTGGCGGTACCTAAATTTGTGACGAAACTGTGCTAATAGAATAAATTCTAGGCAAAAACATAACATACAGGTAATGTATTTTTGATGATAACTTAAAGTTTTCAAAAAAACACTTACTTCCAGCTATCTGCCTTCCTTGAAGTATTGCCCAATAACGTAGATCCAGTACGCCTTTCAATCATTCTTTTAGTGATTGCAACGGATTCTATAATGTTAACAGCATGCTAACAACGCGAGAATGTTAATTCCATTCACTTTGTTGATTTACATCAATTGCCGTATCGCAACAAACTTTAATAGTATGGCTACAACTTAACCAGTGTTATGGTGATTATTTAGCATCAAAACCAGAATGGTTATTCGAGATAGTTTTCACATCTCGCATGCTAAAGACCTGATTATGAACCAAGGAAGCGGAAAGCTGTCCTTAGAGTCTAGTAGATAAATATGCTCAATCAACTTTAATTAATGATTAAATTGAGCATAGAACAATGAAAACAAAGGATTAATTTTAATAACATATAAAAGCATAGAGGTAAGCCTGACTTAACAGGTAGCGCCTTACTCACGGAGGATATATGCACGATATAACACCCGACTTGTGTGATGAGTTTGAAAGCAAAGTCACCCTACTTAACCTTCCATTACAGAACTTCGGTCAACGTGGTGCGTTCTGGGGAAAAATTGTAACAGTTCGTTGTTATCACGATAATTCCAAGGTTCGCGAGGTTTTAGCGACCGACGGCAGCGGTAAAGTACTGGTTGTTGACGGAAATGGCTCGTGCCAGAAAGCACTGCTTGGTGACCAACTTGCTATTCTTGCAATAGAAAATGGCTGGGAGGGCGTGATTGTTAATGGTGCTGTGCGGGATGTTGGCATGATGTCGCAAATGGACTTGGGTGTTCAGGCACTAGGTGCATCACCATTCAAAACCGAGAAGCGTGACGTAGGCCAAGTGAATGTGACACTGACAATGCATAACCAACTGATTCAGCCTGGTGATTACATTTATGCAGATTGGAATGGCGTGTTAATTTCGTCGGAGCTGCTGCTCGAATCATAACGACGATTTGATTCGCAGTTGTTAATGGGTAACAAGCTTATTGGATTAGAAGCGAAACCCTAACCCCACTTCAACACCTTGCTGCCACTCTTCATAATCAAGGGTGGCATGTAGGTCCAAGTTGTCCGTCAGTTGAACTCGGCTTGAAACTTCCGCAGCCACAGACTTTTCATTCTCTTCAGTTTCATCTTTATAGGTATGAAGAGAACTGTTGAAAGAGATTCTTTCAGAGAACTGATAACTGACACCGCTCAAGAATCCACTTTCACTTTTCAAAGACGCACTGTTTATACGTGTACCGACATAAAGATCAACATCATCAAACAAGCTATAGGCGTAGCCACTATCGACTTTCCAAGTATCGAAACTTTCGCTCGATGCATTTTGAGTTGAGATAAAGAACTTATGAGAAGAGCGATCGATTTGTCCGGGTAATAGGGGCAGGTTGCTTAACAGGGGTAAGCTGTTCGCTGAACAAACAACAGGCATAGCAAAGGCTAAAAGAATAAGTAATCTCTTCACTTCCCACTCCTGATGTCATTATTATTGTTCTTTGAACGTTATCGTTCAATTAAAGCACAGTTCTTGTATGCTTGCTGAACAATCGATATAGCATTTTGTTATGACTATATATGCAATCAATTACTCTTGAGTGTTTATAGGATAAATCCACGATCTGAATTACAGGTGCATACAGGGTGATTTATCCCTTAAATGACGGTTTGCTCTGAAAAACGGTGTGAATGTAAAAAAAACGCAACTTTTCATTGACGTCTAGTGGTAAAAATTGATACACGTAGAGTAAAGCACAAGCAGAGAATTTGATATGCAGCACGTAAGCCACCTAGTAATGACCACAACCATTATTATTACCGACATTAACATTGTTGGGGCAGGCTGCTAAGTAACGGATTTTAAAAAAAGGCCTGTATCCAACAAGATACAGGCCTTTTTTTGTACCATTTTTATGACTTATGGAGAAAGGGATGCGCGTTTTAAAGTTTGGAGGTTCATCATTAGCTGATGCAGATCGTTTTTTACGAGCTGCTGATATCATCGCTAATAATGCCCAGCAAGAAGAGCTAGCCGTTGTACTATCGGCTCCAGGAAAAACAACCAATAAGTTGGTCGCTGTTATTGAAGCTGCACTGAAAAATGGTGAAGCTGACGCACAAATCACAGAGATCGAATCTTCATTTACTGCGCTGTTTGCAGAGATTAAAGCGGTTGTACCTTCGATTGATGGTACTGCGTTCCAAGAGCAGGTTGATACCTCTCTTGCTCAGCTAAAGCAGTTCGTGAACGGCATCAACCTACTTGGTATGTGCCCGAACCACGTCAATGCTCGCATCATCAGTAAAGGTGAGCGAATCTCTATCCAGTTAATGAAAGCGGTACTTGAAGCAAAAGGCCAACCAGCAAGCCTGATTGACCCAGTTCAATACCTATACGCTAAAGGTGATCACCTTGAAGCTATGGTTGATGTGGATGTGTCTACTCAGAACTTCCGTCAATCGCCACTTCCACAAGGTCACGTTAACATCATGCCGGGTTTCACTGCGGGTAATGATAAAGGTGAGCTAGTTACACTTGGTCGTAATGGTTCTGACTACTCAGCGGCAGTGCTAGCGGCATGTCTACGTGCTGATTGCTGTGAAATCTGGACAGATGTAGACGGCGTTTACAACTGTGACCCACGCTTAGTCGATGATGCACGTCTGCTTAAGTCACTGAGCTACCAAGAAGCAATGGAGCTTTCTTACTTTGGTGCTTCGGTTCTGCACCCGAAAACCATTGCTCCTATCGCACAATTCCACATTCCTTGTCTGATCAAAAACAGCTTTAACCCACAGGGCGCAGGTACTTTGATCGGTCAAGACACTGGCGAAGATAACCTAGCAATCAAAGGCATCACGACGCTAAGTGACCTAACAATGGTTAACGTCTCAGGCCCAGGTATGAAGGGTATGGTTGGCATGGCGAGCCGTGTATTCGGCGCGATGTCTTCAGCTGGCGTTTCTATTGTCCTTATTACTCAATCTTCTTCTGAATACAGCATCAGCTTCTGCATTGAATCAGCTGATAAAGTAAAAGCGAAGCAAGTATTGTCTGACGCATTTGAACTTGAACTTAAAGATGACCTATTAGAGCCAGTTGAGTTCATGGACGATGTAGCGATTGTAACGCTGGTGGGTGACGGTATGCGTACTTCACGCGGTGTTGCTTCTCAGTTCTTCTCTTCTTTGGCTGAAGTGAACGTGAACATAGTTGCGATTGCTCAAGGTTCATCTGAGCGTGCTATTTCTGCGGTTATCCCTGAAGATAAAATTTCAGAAGCAATCAAAGCGTGTCACGAAAACCTATTTAACTCTAAGCACTTCCTTGATGTATTCGTTGTGGGTGTTGGTGGCGTTGGTGGTGAGCTTGTTGACCAGATCCAACGTCAGCAAGGCAAACTGGCTGAAAAAGGCATCGTGATTCGCGTATGTGGTTTAGCAAACAGCAAAGGCTTATTGCTAGACAGTGAAGGCTTACCACTAGAACAGTGGCGTGATCGCATGTCGAGCGCGACAGAAGAGTTCAGCCTAGCGCGCTTAGCGGCTCTGGTTCAACGTAACCACATCATCAACCCGGTATTGGTTGACTGTACGTCTAGTGAAGGTATTGCTGCTCAATATGCAGACTTCCTAGCTGCGGGTTTCCACGTGGTAACACCAAACAAGAAAGCGAACACAGCAAGCATGGCTTACTACCATCAGCTTCGTGAAGTTGCACGTAACTCACGTCGTAAGCTGATGTACGAAACAACGGTAGGTGCAGGCCTGCCAGTAATCGAAAACCTACAGAACCTGATCTCTGCAGGTGATGAACTTGAGAAGTTCAACGGTATCCTTTCTGGTTCACTGTCTTACATCTTCGGTAAGCTTGATGAAGGTATGACGTTAAGCCAAGCAACCAACATTGCTAAAGACAACGGCTTTACTGAACCGGATCCTCGTGACGATCTATCAGGTATGGATGTGGCGCGTAAGCTGCTTATTCTTGCTCGTGAAGCTGGCATGGCACTTGAACTTGAAGACGTTGAAGTAGACCAAGCGCTTCCACCAGGTTTTGATGATTCAGGTACGGTTGAAGAGTTCATGGCTCGCTTGCCAGAAGCAGACGCTTACTTCCAAGAGCAGTCAGCTATCGCAGCAGAAGAAGGCAAAGTACTTCGTTATGTTGGTGAGATCGCCGATGGTAAATGTAAGGTTCGTATCGCTGCTGTTGATGGCGACGACCCAATGTTCAAGATTAAAGATGGCGAGAACGCGCTGGCATTCTACAGCCGTTACTACCAACCAATCCCGCTAGTACTTCGTGGCTACGGTGCTGGTACTGAAGTAACAGCAGCAGGCGTATTCTCTGATGTGATGCGTACTCTTGGTTGGAAATTAGGAGTTTAGGAATGAGTTCAAGTGATATGGATGTTGTCGTTTATGCTCCTGCATCAATCGGTAATGTCAGTGTAGGGTTTGATGTGCTGGGGGCCGCTGTGTCTCCAGTGGATGGCACACTGCTGGGTGACCGAGTTATGGTTAAAGCAGGTGATGAACCATTCTCACTTAAAACAGCAGGCAGCTTTGTATCTAAGCTGCCGACTGAAGCCAAAGAAAACATCGTCTACGACTGCTGGGTGGTGTTTTCTAGAGAGCTTGATAAAAAAGGCGTTGCGCTAAAGCCTTTAGAAATGACACTCGAAAAGAACATGCCTATTGGTTCTGGTTTAGGTTCAAGTGCATGTTCAATCGTAGCGGCGCTTGATGCGCTAAACCGTTTTCACGGTCATCCACTGAATGAAACTGAACTGCTTGCTCTGATGGGCGAAATGGAAGGTAAGATATCAGGCGGTATTCACTACGATAACGTTGCGCCATGTTACCTTGGTGGCGTGCAATTAATGCTTGAAGAGCTAGGCATCATAAGCCAAGAAGTGCCGTGTTTTGACGACTGGTACTGGGTGATGGCTTATCCGGGCATTAAGGTTTCAACGGCAGAAGCGAGAGAGATCCTACCATCTCAATACCGTCGTCAGGATATCATTGCTCATGGTCGCCACTTAGCGGGCTTTATCCACGCGTGTCACTCAGGTCAACCTGAACTGGCGGCGAAGATGATCAAAGACGTGATCGCTGAACCATATCGTGAGAAACTGCTTCCAGGGTTTGCTGACGCTCGTAAATACGCGCTGTCGGCAGGTGCATTGGCTACTGGTATTTCTGGTAGTGGCCCAACTCTATTTAGCATTTGCAAAGAACAAGATGTCGCCGAGCGTGTTGCACGCTGGTTAGAACAAAATTACGTACAAAATGAAGAAGGATTCGTTCACGTTTGTCGCCTAGATAAGCAGGGTTCGATCGTTACAGGAAGTGAGTTATGAAACTGTACAACATCAAAGAAAATGATGAACAAGTCTCTTTTGGCCAAGCCGTTCGTCAAGGTTTAGGCCGTAATCAAGGTCTATTTTTCCCATCAGAACTACCTAAGTTTGATGATATCGATGCGCTGCTAGCAGAGGACTTTGTCCCTCGTAGCTCAAAGATTTTGTCGGCGCTTATCGGTGATGAACTGTCGAAAGAGCAAATTGACCAGATGGTTGACGCAGCATTCCAATTCCCTGCACCAATCAACCAAGTGAAAGACGGTGTTTACGCACTTGAGCTTTTCCACGGTCCAACACTGGCATTTAAAGATTTCGGTGGCCGCTTTATGGCTCAATCTTTAGCAGCAGTTTCAGATGGTGGTCAAATCACTATCTTAACGGCAACATCAGGTGATACTGGTGCGGCGGTTGCGCATGCTTTCTACGGCATGGAAGACATCAACGTTGTGATCCTTTACCCGAAAGGCAAGATCAGCCCTCTACAAGAGAAGCTGTTCTGTACACTGGGTAAGAACATCCACACTGTAGCAATTGATGGAGACTTTGATGCGTGTCAGGCACTGGTTAAAGACTCATTTGATGACGCTGAACTGCGTAAAGAGATTGGCCTTAACTCGGCAAACTCTATCAACATCAGCCGTTTAATGGCTCAGATCTGTTACTACTTTGAAGCGGCTTCTCAGCTGACTAAAGAACAGCGTGAAAACCTGGTTATCTCTGTACCAAGTGGTAACTTTGGTAACTTAACGGCTGGCCTATTAGCGAAAGCGCTTGGCCTACCAGTGAAGCGTTTCATTGCTGCAACCAACGAAAATGACACGGTTCCTCGTTACCTAGAAACAGGTCAATGGGATCCAAAACCGACCGTTGCAACAACATCGAACGCGATGGATGTAAGCCAACCGAACAACTGGCCTCGTATCGAAGAGCTTTGCCAACTGAAAGGTTGGGGCTTAGATACCCTAGGTAAGGGTAAAGTATCTGACGAGCAGAGCGCTGAATCAGTACGCGACCTAAAAGCACAAGGTTACCTATGTGAACCACATGGTGCGATTGCTTACCGTCTATTGGAAGAGCAACTGCAAGAGAACGAAACTGGCTTGTTCCTATGTACAGCGCACCCAGCGAAGTTCAAAGAAGTGGTTGATGACATCCTAGGTTCTGACATTGAACTACCTGGCCCGCTAGCAAAACACGCTGCGATGGAGTTGTTGTCTGAAGATCTAGATAACGATTTCGAAGCGCTAAAAGCGGTACTTCGTCGAGTTCAACCAGCGTAGTTTTTCACAAACGTTATGTGTAGAACTTAGATGGTTAAGAGAAAGGTGAATGAGCAATCATTCACCTTTTTTATTGCCTGATGGCTTTTAACCAGTAAGCTCTAATGAAGTATTTTCTTAAGCTTGAGGTTAGCTCAAGCTCGCGGTGAACTGACCAAAGTAAAATAGAAAGGGATAGTATGAATTTTTTGATTTTTCTTGGCTCTGTACGTGAGAGCACCCCACCAAGACCAGCCCGATTAGGCATGAGAGTTAGCAAAGCGTGTGCAAAGTTACTGGCGGATAAACACACTGAGCATACCGTCGAGATCATCGATCCGCTGAATTACGATTTTGGTGACGTGTTTAAGCCTGAGTTTTCTTATCATCGTTCGAAAGTACCTGCACATCTTGCGGAGTTAGCGGACAAGATCGCAAAAGCGGATGGTTACGTGATGGTCAGCCCGGAATACAATCACTCAATGAGCCCTGCGCTGGCTAATATTCTCAACCATTTTGGTAGCTCGTTATTCTCATATAAGCCGAGCGCGATTGTGACTTATTCAGCAGGTCAGTGGGGCGGTGCAAGAGCATCCGTTTCGATGAGAACTTTCTTATCAGAGTTAGGTTGTTTACCCGTTTCTGCGATGATTCATCTGCCTAAAGCACAAGAAGTGTTTGATGAAGAGGGCTGTGTTGTCCAAGAATCAGAACAGGCACAATGGGATGAGTACATGAACCGAACGTTCCATCAACTGATGTGGTGGGCGCAAGGTGCAGCGTTGCAAAGAGACAATGTGGATCCAACTGCGTTAGCGAAAGCCTTTACCAAAGATCCTTCTCAACGAAACGCGCCATAGTTAGACCGAGTTGGTGAGCGTGATGGGTTGATCAAGAGTGCTCCGAACTGCGAGACAGTTAGCTATAAAAAATGGGTAACACTAAAACGAAAAAAGCTTGGCCATTTCTGACCAAGCTTTTTAAATCTTTAACACTCTAGTTTACTGAGATTATAGAGACTCAGTGAACGTACGTGCGATAACGTCACGTTGCTGTTCAGTTGTTAGAGAGTTGAAACGTACAGCGTAACCCGATACACGGATTGTAAGCTGAGGGTAGTTCTCTGGGTGAGCAATTGCATCTTCTAGCGTTTCACGCTTAAGAACGTTAACGTTTAGGTGTTGACCACCTTCGATGCGTGGTGCTGCTTCGATTGCAACTTCACGGCTTTCGTACTCGCCTAGGTCTGCAGCTGAGATAACTTGGTCAGCTTCGAAACCTGCAGTAGCAACAACACAACGCGCTTCATTCTTCTCGCTATCTAGTAGCCAGATTGAGTTTAGTAGGTCATCGTTTGCTGCTTTAGTAATTTGAATACCTTGGATCATAACTATCTCCTAGTCCACTGAACGTGGTTTGATTATGGTGTTAACTTTCGATTTTTATTGAGCTGGGTAATATATACCTAATGTTTGTAAGGTTAACATTGATTTAAGTCAAAAAACAACCAAAAACCATATTTTTACAAAGGTGATTATATTGAGGTAAATCAATAAAACCTTTGAAAACAAAGTAATTACAAAATATTTTAAAGTATAAAAAATATTTAACAGTCTCATTTGGTGTAATTTTACTACATTTGTTGTGTTTTAATTGAACTACAACCGATATGACCCTTTATTTATGATGCATTCTGAAAGTGTAAAGTGATTTAATGACAAACAAAATTTCATCCTCAAAACCTGAAACAAATATTAAGTTTATCGGTGCTCATGTGTCGGCGGCGGGTGGTGTTGATCAGGCACCCATGCGTGCGCGTGAGATCGGCGCTAATGCGTTCGCACTGTTTACCAAAAACCAGAGACAGTGGGCAGCAAAGCCACTCGAAGCCAAAACCATTAGTGCATTCAAAGCCAACTGCAAAATGTTGGGCTTTGCTGCCGAGCACATTCTTCCTCATGATTCTTACTTGATTAACCTTGGCGCACCGGAAGAAGAGAAGCTAGAGAAATCACGCGCAGCTTTCATTGATGAGATGGAACGCTGTAACCAACTTGGCTTAACGCTTTTGAATTTTCACCCTGGAAGTCACCTTAAGAAGATCTCTGAGACGGAGTGCTTGGCTAAGATAGCTGAGTCGATCAACCTAGCCCATCAAGCGGTTCCAGATGTGATTGCGGTGATCGAGAATACGTCAGGCCAAGGTACTAACTTGGGCTGGAAGTTTGAGCATCTAGCAGAGATCATCGATCAAGTAGAAGATAAGTCGCGTGTTGGCGTGTGTTTAGATACTTGCCATACCTTTACTGCGGGTTATGACCTACGAACAAAAGAAGCGTGTGAGCATACTTTTGCAGAGTTCGACCGCATTGTGGGCATGCACTATCTAAGAGCAATGCACATCAATGATTCAAAAGCTGAGTTCGCGAGCCGAGTTGATAGACACCATTCTTTAGGAAAAGGCGAAATTGGCTGGGATTGTTTTGAGTATATTGCTTCAGATTCTCGCTTCAACGGAATCCCTCTTATATTAGAAACGATTGACTCGACGATTTGGAAAGAGGAAATTCAACAACTTAGAATGTTTCATCGCTCAGCAACGGTCGCAACTGAAGAGGTGTAATAATAGAGGGGAAAATTAACTTTCTTCTATTTGTAAAAATTGGCACCTTTCTTTCATAGTCTTAAAGTGAATATGTATTTCACGATGTCTTAGAGGAGGTGCCTTTATGTATTCAAAAGCCCAAACTTCAACTGTTTCTCCTGCTCGCCGTTTACCAACCCCAAACCGTCACGTGCATAGCCATGGTCACCATCGCACACAGCAGAAAAGTGGTTAATCGAGATCAACACAACTTGAACTGATTATTATGATTCATCAACAAGTGAACCCTACACATCATGTTTATTGATAGCTGTATGAGGTATAAATAGGGCCTTATTTAGGACAGTTAGCCGATACAGCTATTTTTTTGTCTGGCGAAAGCTAGAAACCTTGATGATTGGGAAGTAAAACGATGAGCACACCAAAGACTTGGGAATCCATTATTAATGATGAACGTGAGAAAGAGTACTTCCAGAGTGTTCTCGCTTTCGTCGAACAGCAACGTAATAGTGGGAAAACCATCTACCCGCCACAAGAGCAGGTGTTCAGTGCCTTCGATATGACACCTTTCGAATCAGTACGAGTGGTTATCCTAGGGCAAGATCCTTACCACGGCGCCAATCAAGCGCACGGTTTGGCATTCTCTGTGCTGCCCGGTGTAAAAATCCCGCCTTCTCTACGCAACATGTATAAAGAACTCGCACAAGATATAGAGGGCTTTGAGATCCCTAGCCACGGTTATCTTGATGCTTGGGCATCGCAAGGGGTGTTGATGTTGAACACCGTGCTTACTGTAGAAGAGGCAAAAGCACACTCACACGCGAAATGTGGCTGGGAAACATTTACCGATGCCATTATTGCAGAACTAAACCAGCGCTCTGAACCGATCATCTTCTTGTTGTGGGGTGCACATGCCCAGAAGAAAGGCCAAGCGATTGATACAGGCAAGCACCATGTGTTGACTGCGCCTCACCCCTCACCATTGTCTGCCCGTCGTGGTTTCTTTGGCTGTCAGCACTTTTCAACAACCAATAAGCTGCTTTCTTCTATGGATCAACAACCTATCGATTGGCATTTACCAACAGAAGTGTAGGTTGGTGGTTTTCTGAGCAGGGTCAAATCATAAATCAGCATCTTCGTATACACTTATAAATAGTAGGTGTAATGGAGTGCAATACTATGATGATTGAAAGGATAAGACGAGAGCATGGCTATATGGCTCGTTTACTCGCGATACTCAACAATAAATTAGAGTTCCTTAAGCAGGAGCGAGAAATTAACTATAGCCTGATCGCCGAGGTCGTTCATTACTTGATGAACCACTCAGACAAAGTACATCACCCTAAAGAAGACGTCATTTATCGCTACTACCTTAAGCAATATGGCAGTGACCAAGCGATTGAGGACTTGGAACTCGAGCATCAGTTGCTATCTGAGAAAACGGCCGACTTCTTAGGTGTGGTTGATATGATTCTCCAAGATGCTGTGGTGCCACAGCAGGTGTTCATTGACCAACTTGAGAGCTTTGTGAAAGCTCAGCGTAAGCACATGGAATATGAAGAGAAGCATGTGTTGCCAATGATTGTTGATGCATTCACGGTGAAAGATTGGCAAGAGGTCGAGTCACAGTGGCTTCAACCAGAAGACGACCCTGTTTTTGGGGACACGATTGCTGACCAATATCGCCAGCTCGCAGCTCGCGTTCGACAAAATGAGCAAGAGTGCGTTTAGATAATATTAAGAGTGAGTCTCCCAGTTCGAAGTGCCTTCTATATAAGAGGCGAGAGTTTGAGACTCCCTCTATATTAGATGATTAGGTCTTAATGCGGCGCTTTGAACGGATGAAAGAGTCTAGACAATAAAAAAGCACCTTTATAGGTGCCTTTTGCTATCTGATTTCTTATCGTGCTGATTAAAGCTTTATATCGTCAAGGCTAAAATCAAGACCGAGGTTCATCTCTCTTAGCTCTTTCTCAAGCTGCCTACGATCGTTGATTGCTTCGATTTCACGCCACTTACGCTTGAGTGGTTTAGAGCGTGTTTTTTGAGTTGCACGAGGCATTTCTAGTTCTGATACTTCATCGAATTGAAAGCTATCCATAAGCCATATCTCCTTCCGTGGGACTAGTTCTTACGAACCATTAAATATCATATTTAGGTTCACCATAACCTTGATTTGTTTCTCATTTGTTTCAAATCTATGAAGCTTTTGTTCTGTTTTTTTATGCATGCTCACACATTGAGGGAATTTTTATGTATAAAAAACAAGCAAACAAACCGAAGTAAACGATTAAATTAGGGGTTATTGAATGTTAATTCATTGTGCGAAAGGAATAGCACTTTAGCCACAATGCATGTAAGTGCGTATTGCTATGTACGAGATAGCAATCTCATTGCTCTAGAAAAAAACGCAGATCTTCACTATACCTTGTAAAACCTAGGCTGACGTCATTTTTATAGGATGGTGTTCTTGTTGCGGTGAGGCGATGGTTGTTGTTGATATTATGTCCCGATAATGTGACTTTTATTGGGCTGTATTGTTGAAAAATGTGTTAACAAAAGGTGTGTTATTAGTGAAATGTCATTTTAATATAAGTGCGTTTGCATATTGATTTTTAAGCCGTCTCGCTGCATTATCCGCCCGTCAAAAAATACACTGATACGTAAAATGGATGCATGAAGCGACATTTACAATCTAGATCGCAGCAAATAAATATAAAACTAATGCCGACACAACTATTGACACTGGCATAGGTGATCTAGAGGAAGGCTAGGAAGCATGATCGGTGCTTAAACTCAATTACGAGGTTCACGTGACAGACTTAATCAATTTGATGAACGATCTCCTTTGGGGATCTATCTTAGTTTACTTACTGGTTGGTGTGGGTATCTACTTCACCGTACGACTAGGCTTCATTCAATTCCGCCATTTCGGCCACATGTTCTCTGTTCTAAGAAACAGCCGTAAAGCAGACAGTGCTGGTATCTCTTCTTTCCAAGCTCTTTGTACTAGTCTCGCTGCTCGTGTAGGTACGGGTAACATGGCAGGTGTTGCTGTAGCTCTAACCGCTGGTGGCCCTGGTGCTATCTTCTGGATGTGGCTAATCGCAATGCTAGGTATGGCAACATCGTTTGCTGAAAGCACACTGGCACAGCTATACAAAACGCGTGATAACGACGGTAACTACCGCGGCGGCCCTGCATACTACATGGAGAAAGGCCTAGGCATGCGTTGGATGGGGGTTCTATTCTCTATCTTCCTAATCATTGCATTCGGTCTTGTATTCAACGCGGTTCAAGCGAACGCGATTGCAAGCGCAATGAACACAGCATTTGACCTTGAGCGTAGCTACGTTGGTGTTGGTATCGTAATTATCTCTGCATTCGTTATCTTCGGTGGTATCCGTAAGATTGCACGTACAGCAGAAATTATCGTTCCAATCATGGCATTGGCTTACCTAGCGATCGCTATGTACGTGATGTTCGCGAACATTGAGAAAGTGCCTGAAGTATTGGCTCTTATCTTCAAGAGTGCATTCGGTCTGCAAGAAGCAGCAGCGGGTGGCCTAGGTTACGCAATCGCACAAGCGATGATTAACGGCATCAAACGTGGTTTGTTCTCGAACGAAGCGGGTATGGGTTCTGCGCCAAACGCAGCAGCTTCTGCTACGCCTTACCCACCGCACCCAGCATCGCAAGGTTATGTGCAAATGCTAGGTGTATTCATGGACACTATTGTTATCTGTTCTGCAACAGTGGCAATCATCCTGATGTCTGGTGAGTATGTACCACACGGTGAAGTAACGGGTATCGAACTAACGCAACGTGCACTAACAGCACAAGTTGGCGAATGGGGCGGCATCTTTGTAGCGGTAGCGATTTTCTTCTTCGCTTTCACTTCAATCATTGCAAACTACTCGTACGCTGAAACGAACCTTATCTTCCTAGAGCACAACAACAAGAAAGGCCTAGTGCTGTTCCGTATTGTTGTACTGGGTATGGTTATGTTCGGTTCTCTAGCGACACTACCAACGGTATGGGCTCTGGCTGACGTATCGATGGGTCTAATGGCGATTGTTAACTTGGTGGCGATTATCCTGCTATCAGGCATCGTGATTAAGCTAGCGAAAGACTACAACCGCCAACTAGACGCGGGTAAAGTACCGACATTCGATTCGAATGACTTCCCTGAGCTTAAGTCTCAACTGGAAGACGGTATTTGGGACAACAACAAGAAGTAATCTTGTTGGAGCGATAAACCGCTCATCCTAAAACGATTAGAAAGGCTAAGGTTTCGACCTTAGCCTTTTTTTTGCCTGTTATTTATCTCATTCTGTCTATTAAAGCTCATTCTCCCTATCAAAGTAATAGGAAGAGTCATAAAGACAAGTTGATGTTTTTTCTATACTCTAGCAGCATCCAGTTAGATAACCGATTAGGGTAAAGTTATGTTAGTTGTCGTTTCTCCAGCCAAAACACTTGATTACGAATCACCATTAGCGACTGAACGCTTTAGTCAGCCTGATTTTGTTAAACACTCTGCCGAGCTTATTGAAGAGTGCCGTAAACTGACACCTGCAGATGTATCTGCATTGATGAAAGTCAGCGATAAGATCGCAGGGTTGAACGTAGCGCGCTTTGAGCAGTGGAGCGAGACCTTTACCCAAGACAACGCACGCCAAGCCATCCTAGCCTTCAAAGGCGATGTATACACAGGCTTAGACGCTGAGACGCTATCGGACGAAGACTTCGACTACGCACAAAATCACCTGCGCATGCTTTCTGGATTGTATGGTTTACTTAAGCCTTTAGATTTGATGCAGCCTTACCGCCTAGAGATGGGCACACGCTTAGCGAATGCTCGTGGAACTAACTTGTACCAGTTCTGGGGCAACATCATCACAGACAAGTTGAATGAAGCGCTGAACGCACAAGGCGACAATGTGTTGATCAACCTAGCGTCGAACGAATACTTTAAAGCAGTGAAGCCGAAGAACTTGGATGGCCAAGTGGTTACACCGGTATTCAAAGACTGTAAGAATGGTCAATATAAGGTCATCAGTTTCTACGCGAAGAAAGCGCGTGGCATGATGGCTCGCTACATTATCGAAAACAAAGTGGACTCAGTCGAAGCGCTGACCAAGTTCGATACTGCGGGTTACTACTTCGTTGAAGAAGAGTCGAACGCGAAAGAGTTGGTCTTCAAGCGCGAAGAGCAAAACTAAGCAGGATTGATTAATGGTCGTCACGCTCTATAGCGCGATGCCACCCAGATAGAAAAAGCCCCATGCAGCGAACTGCATGGGGCTTTTTATTGAATCGTTGAAAGCGTTAGATTACTTGTTTTTAACCGCTTTCTTTTTCTTAGCGATTTTCTTCTTCTTAGCGATTTTCTGTTTCGCTACCGCTTTCTTATCTTCTTTCTTCGGCTTCTTCTTCTTCGTCACAGCCGCTTTCTTGTGCGTTGGGCGCATGCCTTCGATGAAGCGTTCTTTGATTGGTTCATCTGTGTAACGAGCCACACGCTCAATCATTAGTTGATCGTGCGCTTCAATGATAGAAACCGCGTTACCTTTCTTACCAGCACGAGCCGTACGGCCGATACGGTGTAGGTATACGTCAGCAGTACGTGGCATGTCGTAGTTGATTACGTGGCTTACGTCTGGAAGGTCGATACCACGAGCCGCAACGTCAGTCGCTAGCAATACGTTTACTGAACCGTCACGGAAACGAGCAATCGCGTTGTTACGACGATCTTGAGGCATTTCACCTTGGATCCATGCACATGGGATTTGCGCGCTTTCTAGTTGAGCACGAAGATCACCTAGGCGATCACGAGTCTTCAAGAACACGATGCTGCGCTCAGCTTGTTCTGTGATGATGTGCTTCAGGATGTTTAGCTTGTGCTCTGCTGTGTCTGCACGGTGGTACCACTGAGTGATCTTCTTACGCTCACGAAGTGATGATTTCGCATCGATCTCCGCTGGGTTTTTCAGTAGATCTTCAGTGAAGCCTTCAACACCTTTACCTTCTAGCGTGGCTGAGAAAAGTAAAGTTTGCTTACGCCAGCGACACTCTGCAGACAGGCGGTCAACAACAGGACCAAAGCCCATGTCTAGCATGCGGTCTGCTTCATCTAGGATCAGCCATTCGATAGCACGACAGTCAAAGCGCTCAGCTTCGATGTATTCCATCAGACGACCAGGAGTCGCCACTACGATGTCTTGTGTTGTGCCAAGGATGTCTGCGTGCTCTTGGTACATCACACCACCTGTGATGGTGAAGATGTTTAGCGCAGTGTATTTCGCAAGCTCACGAGCTTGGTCAGTTATCTGCATTGCCAGTTCACGAGTTGGCGTCAGGATAAGCATACGAGCAGGGCCCGCTTTCTTGCGTGGGAAATCCTGTAGGTACTGCAGTGCTGGCAGTACGAATGATGCTGTTTTACCAGTACCTGTTGGCGCAGAAGCCAAAACGTCTCTTCCATCTAACGCTTGTGGGATTGCTTCAGCTTGTATCTGTGTTGGACGTTCATAGCCCATTTCGTCAATTGCTTTAAGCAGCTCTTGGTTTAGATCGAGTTCTGCAAAGGTTCTGATCACTGTTGTTTCTCCACAAGCAATAAATGTTTCTGCCTCAAAAAGCAGACGATAAAAAAGAGTAGTCGGACATTATAGAAGCATTAGTGATTAGGATCACATGGTATTTGCTACATCTTGAGATAAAAATCTTTAGTAAGTGCAATAAATGCTGCGCTATAACCACCTTGATGATGAATTGTAAGCGATTCACGCTGCAAATCTTGCTCACAAGCAGGATCTTTAGATAACTCAAACAGGACTCGGCTCGCAGGTTTCTTGTCTGTTGTTTTCACGTCAAGGCGCTTTGCTAGGTACCAACCACACTGCTCGGCAAGCTTGATGAAGCCTTCTCCCTCTGGCGTTGGCAGTATGAAACTGGCCGTCGCAGAGTCGGTTGTTATCTCGAAGCAGCGCTTCGCAAGATCAAGGTGATCCAAACTGTCTGTGTGTCTGGCTGTGGCTCTCTGGCTTTGTTGTGATTGTTCGCCTGAGTTGAAGTAGGGCGGGTTACAGATGATCGCATCAAACTTCTGTGGAAAGTTTGCCGATAGCACACTGTCGTGATGAAGCGAGACACGATCTTGCCAAGGTGACAGCTCAATATTGATGGTAGCCGCATCAATGGCGTGCTGATCAATATCGATCGCTGAGATAGCGGCATCTTCAAAGCGCTGTGCAGCCATCAAAGCTAACAACCCTGTGCCTGTTCCTATGTCGAGTACCGATGATTTCGGCGCAAGGCTAACCCACGCACCAAGTAGCACGCCATCGGTGCTGACAGGCATACCGCTCTGTCCACCGTAAATAGAGAATTTCTTAAAATTGAAGTTTTTGGTTTCTACTGTTTTGTCTTTCATGAATGTTCTGAGTATCGAGATATTTTAAGTGATTAGCTCTAATGTTAACCAGTTGTATGAATCAATGTTCTGCTTGGTGATTTATTGTTGTGAATTATAGTTAGTTTATAATTATGGCTATTTTTCCATATCCAGTGGAATCCACTGCTTTTTGTTCGTATATGCAAATTTATATGGTGTTTTTTTATGGTGACTTGCAGCTAGCTAAGTGTTTCGTCATTATGCGCGACTATTTTATAGATTGATTGGCAGCCTTGAGCTGTAACATTCATGTAAGCACAACATAAATTCATAAATATAATTAAGGATTATCTGTGAAACAGAGTCTAAAACTAACAGATATAATGGCATTGGGCTTTATGCTTTTTGCGTTTTTCTTGGGTGCGGGTAACATCATCTTCCCACCTCTAGCTGGCCAATTGGCTGGTGACCATTTTCTTCCAGCTATGTCTGGTTTTCTGCTGACTGCCGTTGGTCTGCCGTTAATCACAATCGTAGCCGTTGCGGTTGCTGGTGGCTCTTGGGGTCATCTAACTAAAGATCTTCCTAAGCAAGCTGCAACCATCATGGCTGTGCTGATCTTCATCATTATCGGTCCTGCATTTGCTGCACCACGTACCGGTCTTGTTGCTTATGAGATGGCGGTGAAACCGTTCTTCATCGATGCCTCTCAAGCTCACCTCACTCTTTTTTCGATTGCCTTTTTTGTAGTAGCGATGTTCTTCTCATGGTCGCAAGGTAAGCTTATCGATGTAATCGGCAAGGTACTGACACCTGCACTATTCGTTGGCTTAGTTGTACTGGCGATTGCTGTATTCGTTAACCCTCAAGGCGACGTTCTTGCTGCTCACGGTGAGTACATCACTCAACCACTGACCAAAGGTTTCCTTGAAGGCTACAACACCATGGATACTTTTGCTTCTTTGATGTTTGGTATGCTGATTGTTGACGCGATCCGCAGCAAAGGTATTACTGACCGCGCAGCGACGACTAAGTATCTGATCAGCGCAGGCTGCATTGCAGCCGCTGGTCTAGCGTTTGTTTACATCTCTCTGTTCTTCCTAGGCGCAACAAGTGCAACAGTAGCAGCGGGTGCGGACAATGGCGGTGCTATCTTAAGCCTATACGTTCAATCTTTGTTTGGTCCTTCTGGTCAGCTAGTGCTTTCTGTGATCGTACTACTAGCGTGTCTAACCACCGCCATTGGCCTAGTATCAGCATGTTCTGATTACTTCAGCTCGCTAACGCCCCTGTCTTACAAGACTTGGGTAATCATTAACGGTGTCGCTTGTGCAACCGTAGCGAACGTGGGTCTTTCTCAACTGATTTCTCTGTCTGTACCAGTACTGTTTGCACTTTACCCAGTCGCTATCGCTCTAGTAGCACTTACGTTCTTGCGCAGCCGTTTCCCTAATCCAAAAGCGGCTTACCGCGTGGTGGTATTAGTGTCTCTACTGTTTGCTCTAATTGATGGCGCTAAAGTAGCGGGTGTGGATGTATCTGCACTGAAGATGCTGCCACTGTTTGAGATCGGCATGGGTTGGTTACTGCCAACAACTGCAGCAATCATTTGTATGTTCTTTGTTGGTAAATCAACAGAGCAAGAGATGGCAGAAGAGACGGTTTAATCTTTCCGTTGAGATTAAATAGTCACTAGACATAGAAAAGGCCTCATTACTTCGCAGTAATGAGGCCTTTTTGTATTCTGTGTGTTTCTATATGAACAGGTCTTCGAGAGCGTATGTGCGCTATAGCTTTTCGCTGTACTCAACCAGAACTTGTTCTACCCAGCTTGCGATACGGTCGTCGCTCAGTTCATATTGTGAATCTTCATCAAGCGCCAAACCAACGAATTGTGATTGGTCTTCGGTGAGTGCTTTAGACGCTTCGAACTCGTAGCTATCATCGTTTGGCCAGAAGCCAACAAACTCTGCACCGGCGGTTTTCAGTTCGTCATGCAATAGACCCATCGCATCTAAGAACCATTCGCCGTAACCTTCTTGGTCACCCAAACCAAACAGTGCCACAACCTTGCCTTTAACTGGCGTTGTCGCGATGTCGTCCCACAGTTCATTCCAATCTTCTTGGATTTCACCGAAGTCCCACGTTGAGATGCCCAGTAACAAAAGGTCGTAGTCTGCCATCAATGAAAGAGGGGTTTCTTTCACGTTATGGATATCAACTAGGTCTTCACCAATAATGCCGCGAATCTTTTCTGCTGCCATTTCGGTGTAGCAGGTGGTTGAGCCGTAAAATAATCCAATTTTCATAGCAAACGTTCGATTTTAATTTCAGATGGCGAATTCTAACCATAAATCGACTTCGATTGCAGCGATTATCCGCTCAAGTCGTAATTTTTATGGCATTCATATTTGCTCTGGCATACTCTCAAAACAGTTTCCAATATTGTGAGTAACACTATGCAGTCGCCTCAAGGGCAGAGCGCAGACCACGGTCTAGTTGAACAGTTTTTAGATGCTATGTGGATGGAGAGAGGGTTATCTGAGAATACGCTTGTCTCGTATCGTACCGATTTGTCCAAGCTACTTACCTGGATGGAACAGCACAATTATCGCCTCGATTTCATTAGCCTTTCAGGACTACAAGATTATCAAGGCTGGTTAGCCGACGCTGATTTTAAGCAGACTTCTCGTGCACGCATGTTGTCGGCAATGCGTCGCCTGTTTCAATATTTGCACCGAGAGAAAATCCGAGCGGATGACCCAAGCGCTTTGTTAATAAGCCCTAAGCTTCCTCAACGCTTGCCAAAAGATTTGAGCGAAGAACAAGTGGACGCCTTACTCGATGCGCCAGATCCGAACGATCCTATCGAGCTTCGCGATAAAGCCATGCTTGAGTTACTCTATGCCACCGGCTTACGTGTGACGGAACTGGTTAGTTTGACGATGGAAAACATCAGCCTAAGACAAGGCGTGGTGCGTGTTATTGGTAAAGGCGGCAAAGAGCGCTTGGTACCAATGGGCGAAAATGCCGTGGATTGGATCGAGACGTTTATTGAACAAGGTCGCCCGCAGTTGCTTGGTGAAAACAGTTCAGACGTGGTTTTTCCAAGTAAGCGAGCCAAGCAAATGACCCGTCAGACGTTCTGGTACCGTATTAAGCATTACTCGGTTATCGCAGGTATCGATACTGAATTGTTGTCACCGCACGTATTAAGACACGCTTTTGCGACGCATTTACTGAACTATGGCGCAGATCTCAGGGTCGTACAGATGTTGCTTGGGCATAGTGACTTATCGACAACCCAAATTTATACTCACGTGGCGACTGAAAGGCTGAAGCAAATTCACGCGCAGCATCACCCTCGTGCTTAAATCCATTTATTTTTAAGGTGAACTTAATGAGCGTATTACGCCGTCTTCCTCTATTAGCGCTTCCACTGATGATTACTGCATGTAACGCATCAGAAGCTAAAGTAGAACAAACATCAACAGCCGCAGAAGTTGCTCCAGCTCAAGCGATTGATACAGCAGCGTTAACTAAGCGTTTTGAAAAAATCGGTATCAAAGTTGATAAGATCGTTCCTTCAGATATCGATGGTCTGTTAGAGATTCAAACCAACAGCGGCATTATCTTCTCTTCTCCAAAAGGTGATCACTTTCTAGCGGGCACACTTTACTCTTTGGATGAGAACGGCAAATTCAGTGATGTATTGGCTGAGCGACAAGCGCCGCTTAATGCTGAAAAAGTAGCAGCACTGTCCGATACGGTTATCGAATATAAAGCGGATAACGAAAAGCACGTTGTGACTGTGTTTACTGATATTACGTGTGGTTACTGTGTTCGTCTGCACAGCCAAATGCAGGGCTATAACGACTTAGGTATTACTGTTCGTTACATGGCTTACCCACGCCAAGGTGCAACGGGTCAAGTTGCAGACCAAATGGCAGCTATTTGGGCTTCTGAAGATCCAAAAGCAGCAATGCACAATGCGAAGGTGGAACGTCAGATGCCTGCATCAGGCAAAGACCTTGCTGATCAGAAACAGATCATCGCAAAACAATACCAACTAGGCCGTGAGCTTGGTATCAATGGTACGCCAGCTATCGTATTAGAAAGTGGTGAGTTGGTGAGTGGTTACTTACCGCCAGCACAACTGCTTCAACGTTTAGAGCAATAATCTCGTTTTCTGATTGCCAATTTATCCCCCATGTTTTTGATTTAAGGAGTGGCCTGATTGATATCGGGCCCATTTTTATATGATAGAGATCCAACGCCGTCCTGAGGTCGACATTTCAGTTTTACCAGCTCACTTACCTGACTTGTTAAAGCGCATCTATGTGAGTCGTGGTATCGACAGTGCTGACCAACTTGAGACTGCTGCGAAAGGCTTGCACTCTTATCAGAAACTGGGCGGTATCGATGCTGCGGTTGAATTGTTGTTCAACGCGATTCAGCATCAAAAACGCATCATCATTGTCGGTGACTTTGATGCCGATGGCGCGACCAGTTCAGCGTTATCAGTGCTTGCTCTGCGTATGTTGGGCAGCTCTAACGTCGATTATCTGGTACCAAACCGTTTTGAAGATGGTTATGGCTTGAGCCCTGAGGTTGTCGAACAGGCAATCGAACTTGGCGCTGAAGTGATCATGACGGTTGATAACGGTGTCTCTTCGATTGAAGGTGTCCGTTTTGCCAAAGAGAAAGGGCTAGAAGTTCTGGTTACCGACCATCACTTACCGGGCAATGAACTGCCAATGGTTGATGCGATGGTGAACCCGAACCTTGAAAGCTGTGCTTTTCCTTCTAAAGCTCTAGCGGGTGTGGGTGTTGCGTTCTACCTGATGATGGCGCTATGTGTTCACATGCGTAAGCTGAATTGGTTTGCAGAACGCAGCATGACCGAGCCTAAGCTGATGGAGCTGATTGACCTTGTGGCGCTAGGCACCGTAGCCGATGTGGTGCCACTCGATGAGAACAACCGCATCTTGGTACACCAAGGTTTGCAACGCATTCGTGCGGGCAAAGCTCGTCCGGGTATTCAAGCCTTGATTGAAATTGCCAAGCGAGACGCTAAGCGTTTAGTTGCTTCTGATTTTGGTTTTGCACTGGGCCCTCGTATTAACGCTGCTGGTCGATTGGATGACATGTCCTTTGGTGTTGAACTGCTGATGAGCAACAACATCCACGCAGCGCGTAGAATGGCGAGTGAGTTGGATGGCTTGAACCAAACCCGTAAAGAGATCGAAGAGGGCATGAAACAAGAAGCGATGGCTTTTTGTGAGCGTCTTGAGTTTGGTAAAGACGACCTGCCTTCTGGTTTAGCTTTGTTCCAACGTGATTGGCACCAAGGCGTGATTGGTATCTTGGCTTCGCGTATCAAAGACAAATACCACCGCCCCGTGATTGCATTTGCTGACGGCGGCGAAGGGACGATCAAAGGTTCATGTCGCTCTATCCCTGGCTTACACATGCGTGACGCATTGGATCGCATTGATACTCAAAACCCAGGTTTAATTCTTAAGTTTGGCGGCCACGCGATGGCGGCGGGTTTAAGCATCATGGAAAAAGACTTTGAACGCTTTAGCAAACTGTTCAATGACGTGGTGAAAAAAGAACTGGGAGAAACGGCACTGAAAGGCATTATCTTGTCTGACGGTGAGTTGCTGCCTGAAGAGTTTTCGATGCACACCGCTGAAACACTGCGTGCCGGTGGCCCGTGGGGACAAGCTTTCCCTGAGCCAATCTTCGACGGTGAATTTAAAGTGCTGCACCAAAAGCTGGTGGGTGAAAAGCACCTTAAACTGATACTTGAGCCGTTATACAAAGGTCACCCAACCAATGTGATGATTGATGGTATTGCCTTTAACGTGGATCTGCGTCGCTGGCCTGATGCGTCAGTGAAAACGGTCCACCTTGCATTTAAACTCGATATCAACGAGTTTCGTGGCAACCAATCGTTGCAGTTGATGATTGATCACATCGAAGCTAAATAGCCAGATCTCGGCTGAATAATGTTAAACATTTAGCGTTAAATTCAACAAGCTCTGTACATAATACAGGGCTTGTTTTCCTTCCAGTGATCGCTTGAATGGCATGATTTTCCCAGCCTTCAAAATTATATTCCTCTAAGTGATTGAATCTTGTTTCGAACCCTAAAAATTTCTGTATCTCCGTCACACTTTTGAGTACAATTCTCCGGTTAAATTCTACTCATAAATGATGAGCTAAAATGTTTGAAATCAATCCTATAAAAAACCGTCTGCAGGATGTGTCTGAGCGCACAAATATCCTGAGGGGGTATCTTTGACTATGACGCTAAGCAAGAGCGTCTAGAAGAAGTAAACGCAGAATTAGAACAACCAGATGTATGGAACGAACCTGAGCGTGCTCAAGCGCTAGGTAAAGAACGTTCTGCATTGGAAGCGGTAGTAGAAACGATCGACCAACTTGACCAAGGTGTTGAGGATGTTGATGGCCTATTAGAGCTTGCGGTTGAAGAAGAAGACCAAGAAACGTTTGACGAAATTGAACCAGAACTGGCTGAGCTAGAAGCTAAGCTAGAGAAGCTGGAATTCCGTCGTATGTTCTCTGGTGATCACGATGCATCAGATTGCTACATCGATCTGCAGTCAGGTTCGGGCGGTACAGAAGCTCAAGACTGGACTTCAATGATGTTGCGCATGTACTTACGTTGGGCAGATTCGAAAGGCTTCAAAACTGAAGTTATCGAAGTGTCTGATGGTGATGTTGCTGGCCTTAAAGGCGCAACAGTACGTATTTCTGGTGAGTACGCTTACGGTTGGTTACGCACAGAGACAGGTGTTCACCGTCTAGTTCGTAAGTCTCCATTTGATTCAAGTGGTCGTCGTCATACTTCGTTTGCATCTGCGTTTATCTATCCTGAGATTGATGACAACATTACGATCGACATTAATCCTTCTGACTTACGTATCGACGTATACCGTGCCTCTGGCGCTGGTGGTCAGCACGTAAACACCACTGAATCGGCGGTACGTATTACTCACGTTCCAACCAACACAGTGGTTCAATGTCAGAATGACCGTTCGCAGCATAAGAACAAAGATCAAGCGATGAAGCAGCTACGTGCTAAGCTTTTTGAACTTGAGATTCAAAAACAAAATGCTGAAAAACAGGCGAGCGAAGAAACGAAATCAGACATCGGTTGGGGCAGTCAGATCCGTTCTTACGTACTGGATGATTCTCGTATCAAAGATTTACGCACCGGCATCGAAAACCGTAATACTCAAGCGGTTCTTGACGGTGACTTAGACAAATTTATTGAAGCTAGCCTGAAATCAGGTCTGTAAGCTAACCAAGTATATTTGTAAAAATGCCTATATTTGCAAAGATATAGCGGTCCAAATTATAAAAGCAGGGTACATCTCTAATGACTGATGCTGTTCAAAACGAAAACGTACAAGAAGAAAACAAATTAATTGCTGAGCGTCGTAGCAAGCTGGATCACATCCGCCAAAACTGCAAAGCAAATGGTCACCCAAATGATTTCCGTCGCGAGCACCTAGCTGGCGATCTTCAAGCGGAATTCGGTGAGAAGACTAAGGAAGAGCTAGAAGAGCTTAACCACATCGTTGCGATCGCTGGTCGTGTTATGGCGAAACGTGGTCCATTCCTTGCGATTCAAGAAACTTCTGGTCGTATCCAAGCATACGCAGCGAAAGACGTACAAAAAGTACTGAAAGAGAAGTACCAAGGCCTAGATATCGGTGACATCATCGGTGTTAAAGGTGCGCTTCACAAATCAGGTAAAGGCGACCTTTACGTGAACATGGAAGAGTTTGAACTGCTGACTAAAGCACTTCGTCCTCTACCAGAGAAGTTCCACGGTCTAACTGACCAAGAGATGCGTTACCGTCAGCGTTACGTTGACCTAATCGTGAACGAAGATTCTCGCAATGCATTCATCGTGCGTTCTAAGCTTGTATCTTCAATCCGTAACTTCATGAGCGCTAAAGGCTACCTAGAAGTTGAAACGCCAATGATGCACGTGATCCCTGGTGGTGCGACTGCACGTCCATTCATCACTCACCACAATGCACTAGACATCGACATGTACCTACGTGTTGCACCTGAGCTTTACCTTAAGCGTCTAGTGGTTGGTGGTTTTGACCGTGTATTCGAGATCAACCGTAACTTCCGTAACGAAGGTCTGTCTCCACGTCACAACCCAGAATTCACAATGATGGAGTTCTACCAAGCGTACTCTGACTACAAAGACCTTATGGATCTGACTGAAGAGATGCTAAGCACGGCAGCAATGGACGTTCTTGGTTCTACTTCTATGCCTTACGGTGACGAAACCGTTGAGTTCGGTGGCACTTACGCTCGTATGAGCATGTTCGATGCAATCAAACACTACAACCCTGATCACGCAGAGATTCAAGCGCTAACAGAAGCAGACCTACAAGACCGTGAGAAGATGGTAGCTATCACTAAATCTGTACACGTAGACGTAGAAACGTTCTGGACATGTGGTCAGCTTCTTGAAGAGATCTTTGGTGAAACGGCTGAGCCTCAGTTAATTCAACCAACGTTCATCACTGGCTACCCAGCGGACATATCTCCTCTAGCTCGTCGTAGCGATGACAACCCATTCTTCACCGACCGCTTTGAGTTCTTCATCGGTGGCCGTGAAGTAGCGAACGGTTTCTCTGAGCTTAACGATGCACAAGACCAAGACGAGCGTTTCAAAGCACAAGTTAACGCAAAAGACGCGGGTGATGACGAAGCTATGTACTACGATGCAGACTACATTACTGCACTAGAGCACGGCCTACCACCAACAGCGGGTCAAGGTATCGGTATCGACCGTCTAGCTATGCTATTTACAAACACGCACACAATCCGTGACGTGATCTTGTTCCCGGCAATGCGTCCACAAGCGTAATTCTCGCTTATAGGGCGTAACAGCCTATGTAATTAAAAAGCCACCTTCGGGTGGCTTTTTCTGTTTTTGGGCTTCAAAACCTAGTCTGTACCGCACTCTTGATTCGAAAAATCGTTATTTCTGACATAGTCTTACTATTGAGACATAAAATCTAAGATAGTCTCACTACTATACGTCTCTGCGCTGAATACGATCTCATGGCATTTTGTCTGACGATGAAGCAGTGACTCGTATTAGCCTGATTTTAAATAAAAATAGAATAAGGAAGAAGGATGGGAACTCAATTTAAGATGGATTCCTTACCAGGTTCTCTTATCGTCGTTGGTGGTGCGTACGAACCCTGGTTATCCGTGTTAGAACAAGTGGGTTGGCAGTGTACCCAGTGTGCAGATTTACGAAAAGCCGATGCCTTGATTGCGGATATTGGCCCATGCATTGGTATTGTGGATCTTAGTCATGATGAGTTCAGTCTCAACGGTATTGCTAACCTTGTGAGCAATAACAAGCAGGTGAGATGGCTCGCTTTTATCCGTGAATCTCAACTAAGCTCTGATACGATTAGCCAGTTTATCGTTAACTTCTGTATCGACTTTTTCACGGCGCCAATCCCAGATGCTCAGTTGCTGAGTACCATTGGTCACCAACTGGGCATGCTTAAGCTTGAGCAGAAGGTATGGCCAAATTACGGCATCAATAACAACATGGGCCTTCTAGGCGATTCGGTGGCAGTGAAGCGCTTGAGAGACCAAGTAAAGCGTATTGGGCCTACCGATGTCAGTATCTTGATTTATGGTGAGAGCGGGGCTGGTAAAGAGACGATTGCACGCTCTATTCACCAAAACTCGTCGCGAGCACAGAAGCCATTTTTAACGGTTAACTGTCGTGCCTTGTCTGAAATGAGAATTGAGGCCGAGGTATTTGGTATATCCACACAACCAACGTCTTCTCCCTGTATGTTGGAAGAAGCCGATGGCGGTACCATCTTGCTTAATGATGTTTTAGCGATGCCACGCAATCAACAATTGAACCTGTTGCGCTTTTTGCAGGAAGGTAAAATTGAAACCGCAGATGGTCCTAAGTCTGTCGATGTGCGTATTTTGGCCGCGAACTCCTCTGATATTGAAAAAGCTTTAATAGAAGGGGACTTCAATGAAGAGCTTTATCACTACATCAATGTTCTGCGTATTCATGTTCCTAGCTTGAAAGAGCGTGTGAGTGATATTTCAGTGCTGGCGAATCATTTCCTGCGTGAGTACTCGAAAGAGTTTAATGCTCAGGCTAAGAGCTTTTCAGACGATGCTATCCGTTCTATGAATCGCTACCATTGGCCTGGCAATGTGCGCGAGCTAATGAACCAGATCAAGCGTGTTGTGTTGATGTCTGATGCTGTGATCATCGAGGATCACCAACTAGATTTACCAAAACAGAATGAGGAACGCCGAAGCTTGAAGAGTATTCGTGAACGTTCAGAGCGCGATGCGTTGCTAATTGTTTTGGAATCATACGGTGGTCAGGTTTCGTTGGCAGCTAAAGAGCTCGGTGTATCACGAGCGACTATGTACCGATTACTCAATAAACACAGCTTAATCTCTGAGGGCGTTGTTTAGAGTCTTTTTTCAGTGACTTTATTCGAACGTTACAAATTTAAGAGCCACGTATCTGCGTGGCTTTTATGTTTCTGAAGGATAGTCCGTTGTTTTATCGAGCAGCCTTAAGATAAATATGCTGCGATTTTATATAATCATAGTGAATATGTTATATGCAAATAAATATGCAACTGATATTTCAGGCGAATACATTGTTTTAAAAATGTTAACAAATTAGCGGTTGAATAATATACTCACTTGGTTAGACTTTAACCGTGAAAGCAACGATTTAACAGAGACTTGTCTGCTTTTACTACCCCATTTCTTTTTGGATTTTTAGTTAGCTTGGAGGCGCAAATGAAACATTTCGATTTTATACAGCATATTTGCGCTTCGTTTGATCCGTGTACTGACATGGTGACTGATATGTCACAAACATCAGCCATGGCCGATCGAAACACCCAAGATAAACCTAACTAATAGATCCGTACCCTTATTTGGCTGCGGAAAAATAGCAGCTAAGTGAGAAGCCCTCATATTATCTAACACGCTATTTTTCCTCAGTTGATTCAACAACTGGAGAGTTATTATGCGTCACTCAGTATATTTAAAATTAGCAACAGTCCTTATCCGTGCCGATCTTCGTCGTGAAGAGCGTGAATGGCAACGAAAAGTTCGTCGTAGTTCATACGATCTGCCGTGGAACAATACTCATTTATTAAGAGATATTGGTCTTGAAGCTGACGGTCGACCTATTGGTTTTTCTGAACCAGAAGTCGTCACTATTGAACGTCGAGTCCGTCACCTTCGTCGTGTCTTAAGTTCGCGAATACCGACGTAATCTGCGGGGTTGATGGCACCGTTCAACCCCAGAGATAAGTCACAGTGATAGTTATGGCGTCGAAAGTGCAAGCTTTTGAACTAGAACTGGCCAAAAAAGAGAAGCTCTTGCTTCTCTTTTTTGCTTTTTTAAGTCGTTATCTAGTAAAGGTAAATAGTTCTACTAAGCTTTAGAGAGCAAGGGAGGCCGGCTATGCAAAAGCATCAATTAGACATGTGGTTACATGGAGAGCACAAAGACTCTTATCAAACACCCAAAGTGTACGTTATTGGTTGTTCTGATATCTCAGAGTATCTATTGGCGGTGGAGTACAAACACAAGCTAGAACCGGTCAAGCAAGACGGCGAGCCGCTTCACTTTGGATCCTTGGATCAAGTGAAAGAGGAGTTACTCCGGCTCGGCTTTGAAAAGGCCTACCTTCGCTTGCACAACGCGTATGATGAGTTTGGCAATGAACCAAGCCAAAGCTACTGCGATATTGAACTGGCGCTCAAACCTCATTAGAACTCGCTTCTTATTACCGACGGTTGATAACACATTGATCATCCGATCTTTGAAGTGCGTTAAGCGACCTATGCGTAGTGTGTCGTCAGCAATTTGTGGGTGAATTGAGTTCTTAGGTAAAAACCACGCGGTTTAGTTTTGATGGGTTTTCCACTCGCACCATAAGCTTCCGTTAACACTCGGCTATTGGCGGCTTTTGGTCGTAGATGCAGCGCTTCACCGTGTCTTGCTGTTATCTGTTCAACATTGCCCAACACGATCAACTCCATCAGTTCTTCCCAATCCCTTTTTAGCAGCTCATCTTCAGCCTCACTTGGTGTCCACAATAATGGGGAGCCTACATGCCTTTCTGCCAATGGGATCTCTCTTTCTCCCTCGACAGGGATCCACAATACCTTGGATAGCTTATTACGAACGTGACTGGTTTCCCACGTGATGCCTTGCACACCCATTAATGGTGCGACGCAAACAAAGGTGGTTTCGAGCGGCTTTCCAGAGTAGCCAATTGGAATGCTTTTTAGCTCGATACCGAGCTTGGCAAAATCTTGTTCTGGCTTACTGCCTGCTGGTGCCCCTAAGTGCCATTCCAGCAGTTGTCCAACCCAGCCTTTATCACGTTTAAGATCGTTTGGCATGACCATCTCGGCTTCGTCAGCGAGCTCTTTGAAAGTCATTCCTGCAATCGCATAGGCCCTGTCTAACAGCTCTTGTTGTGTTTGTGGTTCTGGTTTCATAATAAAAGGTATGATCAAAAAAACGATTTTATCAGAACTTGTCACCAAATGACGACTGGTTAAGAAATGATCTCCCTACAAGAAAAGGGATCAAAGTCAGGGTTATCCACAGGACATAAAGGTAATTAATTGAAATATTAATTTAGTGGATAAATAAACAGGGGTTTATGGTGGATAAAATGCTTGCCAAATGGGGGGTAAAATGAATCTTTCACTTACTAGTGTGGATAAACATCGGAGTGGTTGATCTTTAACCATGTCAGGTTTCTGAAAGATCTTTTACATTTCAAATGTTTTTTAAAACCAAAATTATATTTTAATGCACTGATTTATATAAAGATAAAATGGTTTCTGTTGATTTGTTGTTTTTGGTGTTGATGAATCTATGGATTAAAAAAAACGATTGCGGGTAATTCTTCACATAGTTATTCACAGAAAAGGTGAATAAATGTGGTCTATGTCTCACTATTGTGTGGGTAACTAAATTTTGAACAAAACTTATCCATATTCTTAGTTAATATTCATAAATATAGCGCTTATCACGTCACTAAGTTTGCTCCGATTGGGGATATGTGGAAAAATCAGTGTAATTAAAAATTTAGATAGAGGTTGGCCAGTGATAGATGGCGATGGTTACCGATTAAATGTTGGTATTGTAATCTGTAACAACCATGGTCAGGTCTTCTGGGCTAAACGATACGGACAACATTCATGGCAATTTCCTCAAGGGGGAATAGATGAAGGTGAGACTCCGGAACAGGCAATGTACCGAGAGTTGTATGAAGAGGTTGGCCTTACTAAAAAGGATGTAAAGATCGTCGCGACAAGTCGTCATTGGTTACGCTATAAGCTACCCAAACGACTGGTTCGATGGGATTCGAAACCTGTCTGTATTGGACAAAAACAGAAGTGGTTCCTTTTGCGCTTAGATTGCGATGAATCGCGTATCAATATGCAGCGTGGAAGTACACCTGAGTTTGATGGTTGGCGTTGGGTGAGTTACTGGTACCCAGTTCGACAAGTTGTTTCTTTTAAGCGAGATGTTTACCGTCGAGCGATGAAAGAATTCGCATCTTTAGCAATGCCGTTTAAAGAGCGAAAAACAAAAGGAAAACGCAAATTGCGTAGAGGTTAAGCATGCTCAGTCAACTAAGGGAAATAGTTGAACACGTATCAAGAGTTGAAGATGTGTCGACGGCACTTGATATTTTAGTTAAAGAGACATGCAGTGCGATGCAGACGGAATGTTGCACCGTGTATTTAGCCAATAATGATATGCAGCGCCTTGAGTTGATGGCAACTCAAGGCCTGATCTTTGAAGGCAATAGTATCCACATTGGTTTTGATGAAGGTCTGGTTGGCCTTGTTAAGCGAAGTGCGGAACCTATCAACCTTGCACAAGCGTCTGCTCACCCTGCTTATAAGTTTTTTCCAGAGCTTGGAGAAAACGTCTATCACTCCTTTCTCGGTACTCCGATCATCCACCGCAAGCAAGTGCTTGGTGTATTGGTCATTCAACAGAAGACGCCTCGTTTATTTAGTGAGATGGAAGAATCCTTCCTTGTCACGCTCTCTGCGCAACTTGCGGTTATTGTGGCGCACGCCCAAACTCAAGGTCATTGGTTATTAGAACAACAGAAGCTACCTGCAACTAAAGGTATTGCCGCTTCATCGGGCGTGGCGATTGGTGATTTATGGTGGGACAACACGCAACCTGAATTAACCGATGTTTATCCCGCTTCAACGCTTAATGTTGAAAGAGAGCATGAGTTGTTGGCGGTAGCGGTTGAAAACGCCCTCAACGATTTTAAGCGCATGCGAAAGCGCTTAGATAGCGAAATCAATAAAGACGCGTTGGCGATCTTTGACCTGTTTACTCACTTACTCAATGATCCGATGTTGCGTAAGGATCTGAAAAGCCAAATCCAGAAAGGCGATAAGGCCGACTGGGCATTAAGACAGGTGGTTGAAAGCTACTCGAATCGCTTTGCTCGTATGTCCGATGTGTACCTTCGCGAGAGAGCACAAGACATTCGAGAGCTCGGGCAAAGGCTACTCTATTTTCTCCACAACTCTGAACATGAACTTCGCACGTTAGATAAGCCGATTATTTTAGTGGTTCGTGAATTAACCGCTTCGGTCTTAGCGTCTATTCCAAAAGAAAAGCTATTGGCCGTTATTTCCTTGGAAGGGGCGGCGAACTCGCACGCAGCGATTTTATCTCGGGCTCTTGGCATTCCTTCTGTCATGGGAGTAAATCTCAATCTAGCTCAAGCCAATGGTAAGCGAGCGATTGTTGATGGGTATAGCGGTGAGATCTTCATTGAGCCGACTAAAAATCTGCTCAAAGAGTATCGTGGGCTGATTTTAGAAGAGAGTGAGCTCTCCTCTATGGTCAATCGCGAACTGTACCTTCCGGCAAAAACGCAAGACGACAAGCAGGTCGAGATTCTGCTTAATGCGGGTTTGAGTGCCGATACGAACATTGCTATCAACCAAGGGGTTGATGGAGTAGGGCTGTATCGAACTGAAATCTCTTTCTTGTTGCAGCAGAGATTCCCGTCAGAGGACGAACAGTTCAAGCAGTACCGATCTGTGTTGGCAAGTTATCCAGAGAAACAAGTGGTGATGCGTACGCTCGATATCGGTGGTGATAAGGCCTTACCTTATTTTCCGATTGAAGAGGACAACCCATTTCTTGGTTGGCGTGGTATTCGTTTTACGCTCGATCATCCTGACATCTTTATTATTCAACTGCGTGCCATGCTGCGTGCGAGTTGTGAGAGCCACAACCTAAGTATTCTGCTACCGATGATCTCCGGTGCTCAAGAGCTCGATGACGCGCTACAGTTGATTGAGCAAGCCTATGATGAAGTGCATGAGCTTGATAATCGAGTGCGTATGCCACGCATTGGTATCATGATCGAAGTACCATCAATGCTTTATTTGCTGCCACTGATTGCGGATAAGGTCGATTTTGTTTCTGTTGGTACCAATGACTTAACCCAATATTTATTGGCCGTTGATCGGAACAATTCACGAGTCTCCGATGTCTATGAATCAATGCACCCTGCGGTGATCATGGCATTAAAACAAATTCATGATACTTGTAAGCAGTATCAATTACCCGTGTGTATTTGTGGAGAGCTAGCCGGTGATCCAATGGGCGCACTGTTACTGATTGGGTTGGGGTATCAGACACTAAGTATGAATACCTCGAATGTGGCCAGAACCAAATATCTGATTCGTCAATCTAACTTGGGTGAATTACAGGATTTGGCAAATAAGGCACTTTCGAAACCGTATGGTAGTGACATCTATAGTATGATGCTGAACTATTTCGAAGAGCGTGAATTTACAGGCTTCATTCGAGCAGGTAAAAAATAGGATTTAACGTGTCATATGAACTGATAGGCTTGTTAGCAGGCCTTGGTGCTATTGTTGGTGTTTTAGCTGGCTTGCTAGGCATTGGTGGTGGTTTGCTGGTGGTTCCTGCCTTACTGTTTTTGCTTCCTAAAGCGGGTATACCTCAAGAGTTTGCAATGCAAATGGCACTGGCTACGTCGCTATCCACCATTATTGTTACGTCGGGATCGTCTGCGATTAACCACTTAAAGTTGGGTAACGTGGATATCTTTGTCGTTAAGTGGTTAATGCCAGGAGTGGTTGTCGGTGGTTTCCTCGGTTCTTTTGTGGCCGAAGTGATTCCGGCTCAGTATCTGCCAAAAGTATTCGGTATGATCGTGTTGGTGTTGGCTTTGCAAATGCTGTTGTCGATTCGCTCTAAGAGTCAGAAAGCGATGCCAGGCTCAGCTAAAACCATGTTATGTGGCGGCGGTATTGGTTTGGTATCAAGCTTAGCGGGTATTGGTGGTGGGTCGTTGTCTGTGCCTTTTCTTAACCATCACGGTGTGGAAATGCGCAAAGCGGTTGGCTCATCTTCGGTGTGTGGCTGTGTTATTGCGATCTCGGGAATGCTCGGTTTCATCTGGCATGGTTCTTCTGTCGATGATCTGCCTGCATTTAGCTTGGGCTATGTTTATCTTCCTGCTTTGATTGCGATATCTTGTACTTCCGTTTTGACGACGCGAGTGGGTGCGAAACTGGCGACTCAATTGCCAACCCCTGTGTTGAAGAAATTCTTTGCGGTATTTTTAATGTTTATAGCAGCCACAATGTTGCTGTAGTGTCTTTTCTGTTAGCTGTGAGCTAACAGTTGATCAATTTAGATAGAGAGCCAAGTATGTCTCAGGGTTTTATCGAATTCCCAAATATCGATCCTGTTCTTATTGAACTAGGACCAATCTCAGTTCGTTGGTACGGCCTAATGTACCTAGTCGGTTTTATGTTCGCTCTTTGGTTAGCAAATCGCCGAGCTGATCAGCCAGGTAGTGGTTGGACTCGTGAGCAAGTATCAGACTTACTGTTTGCTGGCTTTCTAGGTGTGGTTCTTGGTGGTCGTATTGGCTACGTACTTTTCTACAACTTCGACCTTTTCTTAGCAGACCCACTTTACCTATTTAAGGTATGGACTGGCGGCATGTCTTTCCATGGTGGTTTGCTGGGTGTTATCACCGCAATGTTTTGGTATGCGAAAAAGAACGGTCGCACCTTCTTTGGTGTAGCAGACATGATTGCACCATTAGTACCATTTGGTTTAGGTATGGGCCGTCTAGGTAACTTCATGAACAGCGAGCTTTGGGGCCGTGTGACTGATGTGCCATGGGCAATCGTGTTCCCGAATGGTGGTCCACTTCCTCGTCACCCATCTCAGCTTTATGAAATGGCGCTTGAAGGTATTGTTCTATTCTTCATCTTGAACTGGTTTATTAAAAAGCCGCGCCCTCTTGGTTCTGTATCAGGATTATTCCTAGCAGGATATGGTACATTCCGTTTCTTAGTAGAATACGTACGTGAACCAGATGCTCATCTAGGCTTGTTCGGCGGATTTATCTCGATGGGACAAATCCTGTCACTGCCAATGGTTATCATCGGTGTACTGATGATGGTTTGGGCATACAAACGCGGTCACTACAAAGACGAATTACCACAACAAACGAAGTAAGGAATTGGTGTGAAACAGTATTTAGATCTCTGTCAGCGTATCGTTGATGACGGTACTTGGATTGAAAATGAACGCACGGGTAAACGCTGCCTAACTGTGATCAATGCTGACCTGGAATATGATGTTGGTAATAACCAGTTCTCTCTAGTAACAACACGCAAGAGCTTCTGGAAAGCGGCGGTTGCTGAACTGCTTGGCTACATCCGTGGTTACGATAATGCTGAAGACTTCCGTAAACTAGGCACTAAAACTTGGGATGCGAACTCTAACCTGAACGAAGCATGGCTGAACAACCCTTACCGCAAGGGTGAAGATGACATGGGTCGTGTTTATGGTGTTCAAGGACGAGCATGGGCAAAGCCTGATGGCGATCATGTCGACCAGCTGAAGAAGATTGTTGATGATCTAACGAACGGTATCGATGACCGTGGTGAAATCCTAAACTTCTACAATCCAGGTGAGTTCCACATGGGGTGCTTACGTCCGTGTATGTACAGCCACCACTTCTCTCTACTTGGTGACACTCTGTACCTAAACAGCACTCAACGCTCTTGTGACGTGCCGCTAGGTCTGAACTTCAACATGGTTCAAGTGTATGTGTTCTTGGCTATCATGGCGCAAATCACTGGCAAGAAGCCGGGTGTGGCTTACCACAAGCTGGTTAATGCTCATATCTACGAAGACCAATTAGCGCCAATGCGTGATATTCAGTTGAAGCGTGAGCCTCTAGCTGGCCCAACATTCCATATCAATCCAGAGATTAAGTCTCTAGAAGATTTGGAAACGTGGGTAACGATGGATGACTTCTGGGTTGAAGGCTACGAATGTCATGAAGCGATTAAGTACCCGTTCTCGGTTTAATTTAATCCGCTTTGTTTGATAGAAAGGCTGCCACTGTGCAGCCTTTTTTATGGTTCATCGCGGATTAGCGGGAACTAAAAACAAAAACGGTAGTAAGTGATATGGTTTAGTCGCCAAACAAAAATCATACACAAACTACCGTTTCCATGCCGAATCATACTTTCCTATCTTCATTCTGGGAAGGCTTTCAAATAGTAAAGTCTCACCAGACAGCATCACTTATTACCCTTACTCTTAAACCTAACTCTGAGGCTAAATGCCTTTGTGGTCTCGAGGCAGAGGCTATCCATGAATATCAATGGCGCAATGTGAAAGAGGCCATGTTACTCGGTGTTCCTGTTGAACTTTCCGTTCAAACACGAAGGGTTAAGTGTAGTGACTGCGGCATAAAAACAGAGTCGCTATCTTGGTTAGAGCCTTATGCTCGTATAACGAAGCGCCTAAAAAGCTATATAGAACAACTTTTACCCCTTCTTCCCATTAAGCATATTTCTCAGCTAACTAGCGTTCATTGGCACACCATTAAAGAGATAGATAAACGCCGACTTAGACAAGTGGTACCGCCAGTTAAATGGGAGGAACTAAGACAACTCGTCATGGATGAGTTCGCCATCTTTAAAGGACATCGGTATGCCACTGTCATCGCTGATGCTAAGACTCACCAAGTCATTTGGATAGGGTTAGGCCGTAGCCGCAAGGACATACGACCGTTCTTCGAGCAGTTAGGCAAGCATGGCAATAATATCGAGGCGGTCGCGATGGACATGAATACGGCTTTTGACCTTGAAGTTCAAGCGCACTGCCCGAACGCAAAAATCGTTTACGACTTGTTCCATGTTGTAGCTAAGTTCGGTCGTGAGGTAATGGATAGAGTCAGAGTCGACCAAGCCAATAAACTCAAGCAAGATAAAAAAGCGAGACAATGGGTCAAACGCTCACGCTGGGTGTTGTTGAAGAACAGAGGCAACTTAAATACTCGGCAAGACAGCTATCTTACCGAAATATTGAATATCAATAAGGACTTGATGACCACTTATATACTCGGAGCCCAACTCAAAGAGCTTTGGTATTGTGAGTCAGAAAGGCACTTGCCGCTAAGGGGCTCTGGGATGCGTGGTATGAACAGGTACAAGAGAGTGGAATTAAACCATTGAAAGAGTTTGCACGAAAACTGAGTCCTTATCTTCACGGCATTATCGCATCGGCAAGTTACCCGTTAAACACCTGCACACTGGAAGGGATAAACAACAAGATAAAACTAATCAAGCGAATGGGGTATGGGTATCGAGATACAGACTACTTCTTCTTGAAGATAAAAGCGGCTTTCCCCGGAAAGCCGCGATGTGAACCAAGAAAAAGCCCGCAACTTAGGTTGCGGGCTTTGTTATAAGCGATGTTTGTTTTGCTGTTAAGCAGTAAGAGCTAACACGCTACCAGGCAGTACAAGGAATACCGCAACAAGGTAACCAGCCACTACAGCTTTATTCTTCACAGCCATGTCTGAAATCAAGTCAGCTGCTTTAACTGGTAGTTCACGCAGGAACGGAATACCGAAGATGAATACCGTTGCCATGATGTTGAACACCAAGTGTACTAGAGCAATCTGTAGTGCGAATACTGCGAACTCACCAGATACTGCTGTTGCTGCAAGTAGAGCGGTAATACATGTACCGATGTTTGCGCCCAGAGTGAATGGGTAAACGTCACGTACTTTAAGAACACCTGAACCTACTAGCGGAACCATCAAGCTTGTTGTCGTTGAAGAAGACTGAACAAGGATAGTAACGATAGAGCCAGAAGCGATACCGTGGATTGGACCACGACCGATTGCGTTCTTTAGAATCTCACGAGCACGGCCAACCATTAGGCTCTTCATTAGCTTACCCATTACTGTGATAGCTACGAAGATAGTCGCGATACCAAGAACGATAAGCATGATGCCGCCAACAGTGTCGCCAAATGTTGATAGTGGCTCTTTAATCGCGCTTACTACAGGTTTAGTGATTGGCTTGATGAAGTTAAGACCCTTCATGCTCATATCACCTGTTGCTAGCATTGGAGATACTAACCAGTGAGAAATCTTCTCTAGAATACCAAACGCCATCTCTAGTGGTAGGAAGATAGCAACGGCTAATAGGTTAAAGAAGTCGTGAATGGTCGCACTTGCGAATGCACGCTTGAACTCTTCTTTACAACGAACATGACCAAGACTAACTAGCGTATTGGTTACCGTAGTACCAATGTTTGCACCCATGATCATAGGGATTGCTAGCTCAACAGGTAAACCACCTGCCACAAGGCCAACGATAATTGAAGTAACTGTACTTGATGACTGAATAAGTGCTGTTGCCACTAAACCAATCATTAAGCCTGCAACTGGGTGTGAAGCAAATTCAAAAAGAACCTTTGCTTGCTCGCCTGTTGCCCATTTGAAGCCTGTACCAACCATTGAAACTGAAAGTAATAGTAGGTAAAGCATGAATGCCAAGTTAGCCCAGCGTAGCCAACGAGTTGTGCTCGAGATAGGCGCTGCTGCAGTAGTAGCTTGGTTCATAATGTTTTCTCCATTGGACCGTTTAAGTCTGTGTTTGGTCTGTTTGTTTAATCTGAGCGTGATGTTAGAGGGGAAATATTTCAGTAATATTACATTTTGGTTTAGGTAAGACTTTTTTGTGATGATTTACTCTTTAAATATTCCTACAGCTAATGTGGTTATTTTAAGTGTCTGTTTTTAAATGAATTTAAAAGGTGTTTCTATAGGTGATATAGATCTTAAAAGTTAGAAAAAAATTGAAAATAATCGCTCAAATATTACATTATGAAATCACACACTTCGAAAAAATAAGTGGTAACTAGAGTTTAAGTTAGGTTTTTCCGAGTTTGTTGAGTGGGAGTGTCATATTTGATATAAAAGGGTATCTACTCCTTTATTACGGCACACCTATGTCGCACCTCAACTATAACCATCTTTATTACTTCTGGATGGTCTGCAAGCAAGGCTCTGTTACCAAAGCGGCAGAAGCTTTATTTCTCACTCCTCAAACGGTAACGGGTCAGATAAAAGCATTAGAAGAGCGAATGGACGGCAAGCTGACCAAGCGCAACGGACGTAGTGTTGAGCCAACAGAGCTTGGGCAGCTGGTCTTTAAGTATGCTGACCGCATGTTTGGCCTGAGTTATGAAATGCTCGATATCGTGAATTACAGCCAGCACTCCAATATTCTGTTTGATGTGGGTGTAGCGGATGCGCTGTCAAAAAGGCTCGTGAGCAAGATCTTAATGTCGACGATTCCAGAAGATAACAGTATCCACCTTCGCTGTTTTGAATCGACTCACGAAATGCTCCTTGAGCAACTCTCTCAACATAAGCTCGATATGATTTTGTCTGACTGTCCGGTGGATTCTAGCCAAAGCCCGGGCTTGTTTAGCAAGAAGCTGGGTGAGAGTGGCATGAGCTTTTTCAGTTCAGGCAAGGTTGAAGGCGTTAACTTCCCGGCAGTATTAGAACAAAGGAAGCTTTTGATCCCAGGTAGCCGAACCTCTATGGGACGTAAAGTGCTGCAATGGTTTGATAGACAAGGGCTTAAACCTGATATTTTGGGTGAGTTTGATGATGCGGCATTGATGAAAGCATTTGCTCGTTATCATCATGACGCTATTTTCTTGGCACCGACGCTGTATATGTCTGAAGTGGAAGAAGATACTTCGCTGCAATTATTGGGTGGTATTGAAGAGCTAAAAGAGGAGTACTACGTCATATTTGCTGAGAGGATGATCCAACATCCAGCAGTTAAAAACGTATGTGACGCAGATTTTAGCAAATTGTTCGAGTGAGATAGTTTGTTAATGAATTGATATCGATTATCATAACTCCGCAATATGCCGGAAATACTGATAGCCCGTAGTTGGCGAAAAGGTTGTAGGGAGCCAAACTATGAACTTAAAAGAGATGGAGAAGAACTCAGCACAAGCTGTGATTCTACTCAAAGCCATGGCCAACGAGCGTCGCTTACAGATCTTATGCCTATTACATGGTACTGAACTGTCGGTTGGGGAGTTGTGTGGCAAGTTGGAACTGAGTCAGTCTGCTTTATCTCAACATCTTGCTTGGTTGAGAAGAGATGGTTTGGTCGAAACTCGCAAAGAAGCTCAGACTGTGTATTACACATTGAGCAGTGAAGAAGTAAAAGCGATGATTAACCTACTGCATGGTATTTACTGCAAGTAGCTTATTACTGATGAGGGAGATGATTTCTTGTCAGGGATAAGGTCGACACAAGGAAGTGTCAGTATTTCACGTCGAACGTTAATCCTGAACAGCTTGTTTTCCTATCGACTTATTCTGTTTATTGAAAAGCCGGTTCGGTGAATAAGCAAAACTGTTTTCAGTGAGTAAAGTCGCTTTTAGTCAGTAAATAGCAGCGTTACTCAAAATTTAGATATAAAAAAACCGGCCTAGGCCGGTTTTTTTCGTTTTGCGTTGTAATCAAATTTCTATTAAAGAGCTTTGATTGCAGCAGCGAAACGAGACTTATGACGTGCAGCTTTATTCTTATGAATAAGGCCTTTAGTCGCCATACGGTCAAGAAGTGGTGTAACTTCTACAAGAGCAGCAGTTGCAGCTTCTTTATCACCAGCTGCGATAGCTGCGATAGTCTTTTTCATGTAAGTGCGCATCATAGAACGACGGCTAGCATTGTGCTGGCGACGTTTCTCAGCTTGGATAGCGCGCTTCTTAGCAGATTTACTGTTTGCCAAGGGTCTAACTCCCAAAAACTTAGTTCGGTGACAATTTAAGGGCGAGGACTATCCCTCATTAGCGCTTAATTGTCAAATGATTTGTGCAAAAACCAATCGTAGCCAAACAAACTTTGGTATGGAAAGGTCATCGCGGTTAAGATGGCGGGGATTCTAACAGCATTTTTAGACCAATGCTAATAAATATGCTTCTTAGGATAGGATAGTATTTATCCTCGCTTGAAAGTAATCAACTAGTGTCAGAGGTTTCTGTGAGTAAACGACTATTAAAGTCAGGCCTGATTGTCAGTGCTATGACTTTTGTTTCCCGTGTATTGGGGCTAGTACGTGATGTAGTAGTAGCAAATTTGATGGGGGCAGGAGCGAGTGCCGACGTATTTTTCTTCGCTAACAAAATCCCTAATTTCTTACGTCGACTTTTTGCAGAAGGTGCGTTTTCTCAAGCGTTTGTTCCTGTATTAACGGAATATCACGCGGCAGGTGATAAAGATAAGACTCGAGATTTAATTGCTAAGGTGTCTGGTACGCTCGGGGTTTTAGTGTCTATCGTGACGGTTATCGGGGTCTTGGGCTCTGGTGTGATCACCGCGATGTTTGGTGCAGGTTGGTTTATCGACTGGTTGAATGATGGCCCTGCGGCGCCTAAATTTGAGCTGGCGAGCTTCATGCTCAAGATTACCTTTCCTTATTTATGGTTTATCACCTTTGTTGCTTTATCTGGTGCGATTCTTAATACATTAGGTAAATTTGCGGTCTCTTCTTTTACCCCCGTGTTCTTGAACGTAATGATCATCGGCGCAGCGTGGTTTATCTCTCCTAATCTAGAACAGCCTGAAATCGGCTTGGCTATCGGTGTATTCCTCGGTGGCTTAATCCAATTCCTATTCCAAATGCCTTTCTTAATAAAAGCGGGTGTGTTGGTTAAGCCGAAGTGGGGCTGGAGAGATCCGGGCGTCGTTAAGATCCGCACATTAATGATCCCCGCTCTGTTTGGTGTGTCTGTTAGCCAAATCAACTTACTGTTTGATACCTTCATTGCCAGTTTCCTAGCAACGGGCTCTATCAGTTGGTTGTACTACTCAGACCGCTTACTTGAATTCCCATTAGGGTTGTTTGGTATTGCGATTGCGACGGTGATTCTTCCTGCTTTATCTCGTAAGCACGTAGACGCTCAAGGGGAAGGGTTCGCACATACCATGGACTGGGGCGTACGCATGGTGTTGCTGCTTGGTATTCCTGCGATGTTAGGTCTTATCGTTTTAGCTAAACCTATGTTAATGGTGCTCTTCATGCGTGGTGAGTTCTCTCCACACGATGTACAGCAGGCATCAATGTCATTGGTTGCTTACGCATCTGGCTTGCTTAACTTCATGCTGATAAAAGTATTGGCTCCGGGTTACTACTCTCGCCAAGATACGAAAACACCGGTTAAGTACGGCATTATCGCTATGGTGACCAATATGGTGTTTAACGCGATCTTTGCTTATTTCTATGGTTATGTTGGCTTGGCGATTGCGACCGCATTGTCAGCCTTTGTGAATATGGCCTTGTTATATAGAGGATTACATCTTGCGGGTGTATATCAATTAACGAAGACAACCTTATTGTTCAGTGCCAAATTGATTCTCTCGGGTGTGGTGATGGTAGCCGCTATTTTATGGCAGCTGGATAATATGCAACATTGGCTTGAATGGAGCTTTAGCCAGAGAGCGCTGACATTAACAGGCTTGATTGGACTTGGTGGCTTTGTTTATATTGTTTCGGTACTGATTTTAGGTATCCGAGTAAAACATTTAAAAGCAGCGACAGATTAATACTGATTAGTATATAATCCGTCGGTTTCACACAATAAATGATGCAAATAACAGGTTTTAGCTGATCATAATGGAACTGATCCGAGGTATACACAATATTAAAGCGCAGCATCATGGCTGTGTATTAACCATAGGTAACTTCGATGGTGTTCATTTAGGACATCAAGAGGTTCTGAGTCAGGTTTCTAAACAAGCTGCAGCATTAGGGCTACCTTCTGTTGTTATGACGTTTGAGCCGCAGCCTATGGAGCTGTTTGCCCGAGATAGAGCGCCAGCACGTTTAACTCGCTTACGCGATAAGTACGTGCAACTGAGCAAGCTGGATATCAGTCGTTTATTGTGTGTCAATTTTAATCAGTATTTTGCAAGTTTATCCGCAGAAGCATTCATTAAAAATCTTTTGGTTGATAAGCTTGGTGTGAAGTTCTTGGTGGTTGGTGACGATTTTTGCTTTGGCAAAGGCCGCACTGGTAATTTCGCTATGCTTAAAGAAGCGGGCGAAAAGTATGGTTTTGAGGTGGTAAGCACCCAAAGTTATTGCTTAAACCAATTACGAGTCAGCAGTACTGAGATACGAAATGCATTAGCGGTCGATGACTTGGCTGCAAGTGCTACCATGTTAGGACGTGATTACAGTATTAGTGGTCGTGTGTCCCATGGTCGTAAACTGGGGAGAACCATAGGTTTCCCTACCGCTAATATTCCATTAAAGCGTTGTGTTTCTCCTGTATCGGGAGTGTATGTTGTTGAAGCATTGGATATCGACGGGGTTCCTGTCGGTGGCGTTGCTAATATTGGACAACGACCAACAGTTAATGGTGTAAGGCAGCAATTAGAAGTGCACTTTTTTGACTTTAAAGCCAATTTGTATGGTAAACAGTTAGAAGTACGACTTTTGCACAAACTGCGCGACGAGATAAAATTTGAATCGTTCGACGCATTAAAGAATCAAATAGAATTGGATGCTGAAGCCGCAAGGGTGTGGCTGCTTCAGCTAAAGAATTAATCGGATGATTCCACCGATTAACATAATGTCTAACTTCGCCCAATATAACGGAATTAAGAATCGATGAGTGATTATAAAGATACCCTGAACTTACCAGAAACAGGGTTCCCAATGCGCGGCAATCTGGCAAATCGTGAGCCAGAAATGCTTAAGCGTTGGTACAAAGAAGATCTTTACGGCGAAATCCGTAAGGCAAAGAAAGGTAAAAAATCTTTCGTACTGCATGATGGCCCTCCATACGCGAACGGCGATATTCACATTGGCCACGCGCTGAATAAGATTCTTAAAGACATTATTATTAAATCTAAGACCCTTTCTGGTTTTGATGCACCGTACATCCCTGGTTGGGACTGTCACGGTCTTCCAATCGAGCTAATGGTTGAGAAGAAGAAAGGTAAGCCTGGTCAGAAGATTTCGGCTGCTGAATTCCGCGAAGAGTGTCGTAAGTACGCTGCGGGCCAAGTTGAAGGTCAGAAAGAGAGCTTCAAACGTCTTGGTATCATGGGCGAGTGGGACAAACCTTACCGCACTATGGATTTTGGCACAGAAGCGAACATCATTCGTTCTCTAGGTAAAATCGCAGATAAAGGTCATCTTCTTAAAGGTTTCAAACCAGTTCACTGGTGTACTGACTGTGGTTCTGCTCTGGCTGAAGCTGAAGTTGAATACAAAGATAAAGTTTCTCCATCTATCGATGTGAAATTTACTGCAGCTGACGAAGCGGCGCTTCTAGATAAATTTACTCTAGCTGAAGGCCACGCGGGTCAGGGCGAAATCTCTATCGTTATCTGGACAACAACACCATGGACTCTGCCAGCTAACCGCGCAGTATGTCTACGTGATGATCTTGAATACGTGCTTATCCAAGTTGAAGCGAATGGCGACCAGCCTGCTCAACGTATCGTTGTTGCTTCTGAACTAGCAAAAGACGTAATGGATCGTGCAGGTATCGAGCACTTCCATAACCTTGGTTTTGCTACTGGTGCTGATCTTGAGCTTTCTCAGTTCAACCACCCGTTCTACGACTTTACTGTTCCAGCTGTTCTTGGTGACCACGTTACAACGGATTCAGGTACTGGTGTGGTTCACACAGCGCCTGGTCACGGTCAAGAGGATTTCGTGGTTGGTAAGAAGTACAACCTAGAAATCGCTAACCCAGTAGGCTCAAACGGCGTTTACCTGCCAGATACTGAGCTATTTGCTGGTCAGCATGTATTCAAAGCGAACGATTCTGTTTTAGAAGTTCTAAAAGAGAAAGGTGCACTTCTGCATCACCACGCTTACGAGCACAGCTACCCACACTGTTGGAGACATAAAACTCCAATCATCTTCCGTGCAACACCACAATGGTTCATCTCTATGGATCAAGCTGGCCTACGTGCAAAAGCACTAGAGTCAACTAAGAATGTTGAGTGGATGCCGGAGTGGGGTCAAAGCCGTATCGAAGGTATGATCGAAGGTCGCCCTGAGTGGTGTATCTCTCGTCAACGTACTTGGGGTGTGCCAATTGCTCTGTTCGTTCATAAAGAAACGTCAGAACTTCACCCTGATAGCCCAGCACTTATTGAAAAAGTAGCGAAGCTAGTTGAAGAGAAAGGCATTCAAGCTTGGTGGGATGTAGACGCTGCTGAACTTATGGGCGCAGAAGACGCTGATAAGTACGAAAAAGTAATGGATACACTAGACGTATGGTTCGACTCAGGTGTTACGCACTTCTCTGTTGTTGATTCTCGTGAAGAATACAACGGCAACAGTGCTGATCTTTACCTTGAGGGTTCAGACCAACACCGTGGCTGGTTCCAGTCTTCTCTAATTTCATCTATCGCGATGAAAGACGAAGCACCATACAAGCAAGTACTAACTCACGGTTTCGTGGTTGATGGTAACGGCCGTAAGATGTCTAAATCTATCGGTAACGTTGTTGCACCTAAAGATGTAACCAACAAGCTAGGTGCAGACATTCTGCGTCTATGGGTTGCTTCTACAGACTACACGGGTGAAGTTGCGGTTTCTGATGAAATCCTGAAGCGTTCAGCTGATGCTTACCGTCGTATTCGTAACACAGCTCGTTTCTTCCTAGCGAACCTGAACGGTTTCAACCCTGAAACTGACCTAGTTCCTGCTGAAGAGATGGTTGCACTTGATCGCTGGGCTGTTGGCCGTGCTCAAGCTGCACAAGAAGAGATCGTTAAAGCATACGGTGAGTACAACACTCACGGTGTAACTCAGCGTCTAATGCAGTTCTGTTCTATCGAAATGGGTTCTTTCTACCTAGACGTAATCAAAGACCGTCAGTACACAGCAAAGCAGGGCAGCCATGCTCAACGTAGCTGTCAGACTGCGCTTTACTACATCGTAGAAGCTCTAGTTCGTTGGATGGCACCTATCATGTCGTTCACTGCAGATGAAATCTGGAACGAGATGCCAAGCTCTTTACCAACTGGAGAGCAACGCGACAAGTTCGTATTCACTGATGAGTGGTTCGAAGGTCTATTTGGTCTTGCTGAAGGCGAAGAGCTAAGCAACGAATTCTGGGCTGAAATCCAAACCGTTCGTGGCGCAGTGAACAAGCTTCTTGAAGACGCTCGTAAAGAGAAAACAATCGGTGGTGCTCTGCAAGCTGAAGTGACTCTATACGCTGACGACGCACTAGCGGCTAAGATCAACAAGCTAGAAGATGAGCTACGTTTCGTACTTATCACTTCTGCTGCGGTTGTTAAGCCACTAAGCGAGAAGTCTGATGCAGCTCAAGCGACAGACGTTGAAGGTCTATTTGTTGAAGTAGCAGCGACTGAAGCTGAGAAGTGTGACCGTTGCTGGCACCACACTCCAGATGTAGGCACTATCGAAGGTCACGAGAAAGTTTGTGGTCGTTGTGTGTCGAACATTGACGGTGAAGGCGAAGTGCGTAAATTCGCATAACCGCTCAGAGAAAGACTGAACTTTTTGTAAAAATTATAGCCCCAGTATCAACTGGGGTTATTTTTAATTATAGGAAATGTGTTTCGCCAAGTTGGGTACTGATGATCACTTAAATCAGGTGAGAATGAATACCAGCTTCGTAAATACTAGGAATAGAAATGAGTGAAGTTTCGTTAAAACAATCTGGTGTGCGTTGGTTATGGTTGGCTCTATTGGTCTTCCTTGCAGATATCGGCATTAAACTTTTTGTCATGGACAACATGGGTTATGGCTGGGCAAACCGTATTGAGGTGCTGCCGTTCTTTAACTTCTTGTACGTTCATAACTACGGTGCAGCATTTAGTTTCTTGAGCGACCAAAGTGGTTGGCAGCGTTGGTTATTTACCGGTATCGCATTTGCAGTAACGGGCATGCTGACGTACTGGATGAGCAAACTACCAGCGACAGAAAAGTGGAACAACATCGCTTATGCAATCATCATTGGTGGTGCGGTTGGCAACGTATTTGACCGTGTAGTACACGGCTTTGTTGTCGATTACTTAGACTTCTACTGGGGCACTTACCACTGGCCTGCATTCAACTTAGCGGATATGGGAATCTGTATCGGTGCTGCGATGATCATCCTCGATGGTTTCCGCAAGAAAGATGAAAGCAAATAGGCGAATAAGCCTTAAGTAAAAACGCTTTGAAATAGATTGCCTTAAAGTCAGTCTATGACTCACAGAATAGAATAGCCCTAAGCGCTGTCGGTTGATTCCGGTGGCGCTTTTTTTTATGCTGCAACTAATATGAGAGCAAAGCAGAATGCGTTCTCAAATAATAAAAGAAGTCTAAGGAAAGTAACGTGGCAGCAATTAAAAATGATTCAGCAGTAACCCTACATTTTACGATTAAGATGAAGGATGGTTCAGTTGCCGATAGTACGGAAAATATGGGCAAACCAGCGAAGTTCGTTATGGGTGATGGCAGCCTAAGCGAGAACTTCGAAGCATGCCTGCTTGGACTTGAAGAAGGCACAGAAAAGTCTATCGAACTGAAAGCGCAAGATGCGTTCGGTATGCCTAATCCAGACCATATTCACCATATGGATAAAGCAAAATTTGTTGGTGGTAATGATGTTGAAGTCGGCACCATCATGGCATTCTCTGGCCCTGACGGTATGGAAATCCCAGGTATTATTACAGATATCGCAGGTGACTCAGTGACGGTTGATTTTAATCACCCACTTGCAGGCCAAGACGTTACGTTTGATGTCAATATCTTAGCTGTCGAATAACATCACCTTACAGCTGTGACACAACCCAGAGCTTCACTGTCTAGGCGCTTCACTGTAGAATGCGAACCTCGCTGACGGCGAACTCTATAGAAACAACCTTAGTACCGCGGTAAATGATGAGCAATGAAATGAAAATAATGTTAGCTAACCCTCGTGGCTTTTGTGCCGGTGTCGATCGTGCGATCAGCATCGTAGAGCGTGCACTTGAAATGTATCAGCCACCGATTTATGTTCGCCATGAAGTGGTACATAACCGCTTTGTTGTTGAAGGGCTTAAGCAACGTGGTGCTATTTTTGTCGAAGAGCTGAGTGAAGTGCCAGACGATAACATCGTAATTTTCTCTGCTCACGGTGTATCTCAAGCTGTTCGTAAAGAAGCGAAAGAGCGTGAACTGACTGTATTTGATGCAACGTGTCCTTTGGTGACTAAAGTTCATATGGAAGTTGCTCGTGCGAGCCGCAAACATATGGAAGTGGTACTGATTGGTCACGCAGGTCACCCTGAAGTTGAAGGTACTATGGGTCAGTACGCTAGCCAAACCGGTGGTATGTACTTGGTTGAAAGACCAGAAGATGTACAGAACTTAATGGTAAATGACCCAACTAACTTGCACTACGTGAGCCAAACTACGCTGTCTGTTGATGAAACAGCAGATGTGATTGAAGAACTACGTCGTGTGTTCCCTGAGATCCAAGGTCCTCGTAAAGACGACATCTGCTACGCAACTCAAAACCGTCAAGACGCAGTGCGTGAGATGGCAAATGATGTCGACGTAGTGATTGTTGTGGGTTCTAAGAACTCATCGAACTCAACACGTTTGAAAGAGCTGGCTGAGAAGTTAGGCACACCAGGTTACCTAACGGATTGCCCTGAAGACATTCAAACAGAATGGGTTGAAGGCAAGAAGAAAATCGGTGTAACCGCTGGTGCTTCTGCTCCTGAAGAGCTAGTTAACCAAATCTTAGACCGTATCCGCGAGCTAGGTGCGACTGACGTTGAAGAGATTCAAGGTCGTGAAGAGAACATGTTCTTCGAAGTGCCAAAAGAGCTGCAGATTAAGCAAGTCGACTAATCTCTATCGACTTGTGATACTAGCGATTCGCAAACAGTAAAAAGCCAACGTTGATGCGTTGGCTTTTTTGATCGTGCTATATCTCGGTCCGGAATCTGTTTATTGGAGGCCGAGTAGCTCTTTCAACGTCTTGAGATAGCGACGGCTAACAGGGACTTCAAAGCCCGTCAGTGTGATGATCTCGGCCAATCCATTTTCTAACAGTTTGATCTCTTGGATCGATTTTATGTTGATCAAATACTGTCGATGACAGCGGATCAAATCGGTCTTTTCTTCCAAGATCTTCAGGGTTAGTTGCGAGGTTGCTGTTTGTGATGAGCTACGAACATGCACGCCACTGATATCGGAATAGGCGCATTCAACCGTTTGGCTTGCCATGATCACAATGCGGTTATGACCAATACACGGAATCTGCTCTAAGTGACAGGGAGCTATCGCAGAGATGTCTTGTTCCGGCGCTTTCTGGTTTTGTTTGATGACCTTATTCAGGCGACAAACACTCTTGTTTAATCGACAAGGTTCAACGGGTTTGAGTAGGTAGTCAAAGGCATTGTCTTCAAAGGCTTGAATCGCATATTGATCGTAGGCGGTCACAAACACCACGTAAGGCATGGTTTCCGGGTCAAGCATGCTCAACAATTCAATCCCAGTGACCTGAGGCATTTGAATGTCCAAATACACTACATCAGGTTTGAGAAGGTTGATCTGCTTAAGCCCTTCAATTGCGTTACTCGCTTGACCAATGACTTCCACTTCTCCGGTTTCAGTCAGTAGCTCAATCAACTCTTCGCGAGCAAAAAGCTCATCATCGACAACTAGTGCTTTTAACATCCTACAATCTTCATCTTGATTCTATCCCTGCTTGTTTCTATATATGTCTTCTAAATATGCTTACCGAGAAGCTATCACCTACGAAAAGACCGCTATTTTAGTATAGGTATGATAAAGCTCATTCGAGTAAATTGCTGTGGTTGAGATTCTATTTTTAGTGCTGAGTCTTGTCCAAAGAAATTAGTGAGTCGTTTATCAACAATCTCCATACCTAATCCGACATGATCTTGAGACGGCTTCTGATAGTTACCAGCATTGTCTTCGACGATCAGTTTGAATCCACCTTGGAAAGCCTCGCTATAGATCTTCACTGTGCCACCTTCCAACATGTTCGAAATACCATGTTTGATGGCGTTCTCAACCAATGGTTGCAGGGTAAAGCTAGGCAGTTGAGATTCATACAACAGTGGGTCGATATCCCATTCCACTTCTAGTCTGTCAGTGAAACGTGCTTTCTCTATGGTGAGGTACGCATTGACGTGTGCCAGCTCGTCTTTGAGTTTCACTGTGTTGATGTTCTGCTTAAGGTTACTTCTAAAGAAGTGAGACAGGTGTTGAATAAGCTCTCGTGCTTTATCAGGATCACGACGTGTTACTGCACTGATGGTATTGAGCGCATTGAACAAGAAGTGCGGGTTAACCTGAGCGTGCAACAGTTTGATCTCAGCTTGGGTGAGCAGGGTTTGCTGCTGCTGATAGTTGCTGAACAGGATCTGACTCGACAATAGTTGAGCGATACCTTCAGCCATCGACATGTTAATGGTCGAGAATAGTTTCAGCTTAGGCTCATACAATTTGATGGTACCGACCACTTCATTACCGGCACGCAGTGGGATAATAAGCGCAGAGCCCAACTTACAATCTTGAGATAGAGAACATTGATATGGGTTCTCTTTACCATCAAGGTAGATGATGTCGTTCTTTTCCATCGAAGTGAGAGTACTCTGCGATGAAATCGGTGTGTTTGGAATATGGTGTTCATCGCCAATGCCGACGAAAGCGAGGATTTTTTCTCGGTCGGTAATCGCTACCGCACCGACGTTAGTTTCCTCGTAAACGATACGCACGATCTTTTGTGCGTTATCGGAAGTGAAGCCGCCATGCAGAATACCCACCGAACGCTCGGCAATGGTTAATGCGCGGCGTGAGAAGGTGGCGGAGTATTTCTCGAAGATGGTTTTTCTGTCTTGGATGATACTCATGAACAGTGCCGCACCCACTGAGTTTGCAATGATCATTGGCGCAGCAATATCGGAAACTAGCGCGTAGGATTGCTCAAACGGTTTGGCGACTGCGAGCAGAATCAACATCTGAATGATCTCTGCAAACAGGGTGACAGAGAACACTACCAGTGGGTTAAACAGCTGACTGGCTTTGTTCTTTCTGACTAAGTACACATGCAGCAGGCCACCAATCAGGCCTTCAGCTGTCGTTGAGATAGCACAAGCTAAGTCCGTAAAACCACCTAATGAATAGCGATGTATCCCGCCAGTAAAGCCGACCGCAAAGCCAACGACAGGACCACCAAACAGGCCGCCCATTACCGCGCCCATCGCTCGCGTATTGGCGATAGCGTCATTGATCTGCAGTCCGAAATAGGTGCCCATAATGCAGAATAGGGAAAACAGAACGTAGCAGCTGATCTTATGGCTTAAGCGAGATGAGATGCTCAACAAAGGGAGAATCAGTGGGGTTTTACTTAGCATGTAAGCAATCACTAAGTAGACACAGGTTTGTTGCAGCAGAGAGAGAATGAGTTCCATATTTTCACCTATTGAGACGCTTGTTAAGTGTAAAGCTCATTGCTTGGTAACGGTAGCTTTGCTTGTGTTTTAGTGGGTTATATTCGCTTCCCAGAGTTGAAAGCACTAACGCCTGAAAACAATAAAGCCCATCACAGTGGACGGGCTTTAGTCTTAGTTTCCACGAATCACTGAGTGATTACGGGAGCAAGCGAAGTTGTATTTGGCTGTTCTTTTGTCTCTTTCTATGAAGATTGGTCTCTTGTTCCCAAGAGCCTTAAAGAACTAGGCTGTTTTGGTGACGCCTTTTGCTTCTTTCTCTTCTTCATCAGCTAGGTCGATATCGCCTTTGCCTTTTGAAATCTTAATAACGTAAGCCGCAACACCTAGCGCACTCACCACACCAATGATGGTTGAGATTTGCATTGGTAGACCGAAGCCCAGTTGGCTGTTGTTCAGGATGAATGTGATACACACAGACGTCATGAAGATAGCTGGAACTGTTGTTACCCAGTGCAGTTTGTTGTGGCGAAGTAGGTAAGCTGAAGCTGTCCACAGCATCATTACGGCTGTTGATTGGTTAGCAAAACCGAAGTAGCGCCAGATGATACCGAAATCAACTTGAGTCAGGATGCCACCGATAACGAACAGTGGTAACGCCATTAGTAGACGGTTACGCAGTGTTTTCTGTTCCATGTTGAAGTATTCAGCAAGGATAAGACGGCTTGAACGGAACGCTGTGTCACCAGAAGTGATTGGTAGGATAACCACGCCAAGAAAAGCAAGGATACCGCCAAATACACCCAGTAGACCAAATGAAGCGCTGTATACCACGTTACCCGGGCCGCCGTTTGCAATCGCGTCAGACAGAGACTCAACTGAACCGAAGAAAGATAGAGCAAGTGCACACCAGATTAGAGCGATGATGCCTTCACCAATCATTGCGCCGTAGAATACGAAGCGACCGTTCTTCTCGTTTTCCATACAACGCGCCATCAAAGGAGACTGAGTTGCGTGGAAGCCAGAGATAGCACCACATGCGATTGTGATGAATAGAGCAGGCCAAAGTGGTAGGTCATTCGGGTTCATGTTGGTGAACATGTCGCTCATCTCGAAGCCACCCATGATTTGGTGCTCGTCAGATAGACCAATCGCAGTGATTAGGCCAACGGACATGAAGATAAGCAGTGCACCGAACAGTGGGTAGAAGCGACCAATGATTTTATCGACAGGGACAATCGTTGCGATGATGTAGTAAGCAAAGATGATAACAACCATTGTCGTTGCAGACATCGCGAAATCAGTTTGGTCGTTCACTAGGTTAGTGATCATACCCGCTGGAGCAGATACGAATACCACACCAACAAGAAGTAGTAGAACAATGGCAAAGATGTTCATAAAGTGTTTTGCGCCATTGCCTAGGTAACGTCCAGTGATGGTTGGAACCGAAGCACCGCCATTACGGATAGATAACATACCTGAGAAGTAGTCGTGTACTGCACCTGCGAAGATACAACCTAGAACGATCCAAAGCATTGCGGCTGGGCCGTAAAGGGCACCCATGATAGGGCCGAAGATTGGACCTACACCTGCGATATTAAGCAGCTGAACTAGGTAAACCTTTGGTGTTGACATTGGAACGTAGTCCACGCCATCTTGCTTAGTGTGAGCAGGTGTTTGACGTTTTTCATTGATACCGAAAATCTTCTCGATAAAGGTACCGTAAATAAAGTAGCCACCAATGAGTGCTGCAACACAGGTAAGAAACCACATCATAATTTGTTATCCCTGAATGTATTAATTAAGTCAGGGTGTATATTAAAGGAGTCGATGAGAAGAAACTTCCGCTACAAGAGTGAGTGGTCGAATAGCCAATTTAACGGTGTTATAACTGATTGAGTGGTTTGTTCACTGCGCTGAGTGGCCGATATTTCTATCGAGAGGCCTATTAGCTCTATAGAGAGGTTGTTTGAGTTGGCTTAACGGCGACTATTGATTCTGAGTGGTCGGAATGAACCTAAAGTGGCGAACATTAGACAATAAGTGGACATCGACAGGCGTTCAGCGGAGAATCACCACAAAGGCAGCGCTTCGTCAGAAAGTGGTGAAGTAATAATATAAAGGATTGAAATGAAAAAAATAATCGCACTATTCGCCGTGGCATTTAGCCTTGCAGGATGCAGCGCCAATATTCAAGATTTAGCAGCAGAAGGTAACTGGAAAGAGATTGGTTACCGTGATGGTATCAAAGGCCACACTCAGCGTTCTTATCAAGAGATGGCTGCGCTTGGCGCTGTTGACCAAGCAAGTTACACAGAAGGTTATCACTCAGGTGTGACAGAATACTGTAACCCTAATCATGCTTATCAGATTGGCCTGTCAGGTCAGGTGTATGAAGGTGTATGTTCTGGTACGGAAGACGCTCAACGTTTCCGTATGGAATGGCAGCGTGGCTGGGATGAGTTCTCGAACGACTATTAATCTAGTTTACGGTTAATTCGTTACCTCGTTAAATAGCAAATCTCGCTACATAAAAAGCACCTAGCTAAATAAAAAACCAGTACCTAATGTGTACTGGTTTTTTGTATCAAGCTTTCATCTGTATCGAAGACTAATCCGATATTTTACTGATTATTCTCAACCGCTTTTCGCAGAAAGCCATTTTGCTGGTCAAGCTGAGCCTTGGCACTTTCAAAATCAAGCCCAGTTAGAATCATCAAAATAGCGAGCTTCACGTCATAATCGGTGGTTTTTAGCGTCGACACGGCCAGTGCTTTATCACACTCAGTCGCTTGAATCACGATGCGAGCGGCGCGGGCAACCAACTTTTCATTGGTTGCTTTTACGTCCACCATCAAGTTCTGGTAGCTCTTACCAATGCGAATCATACTCGCAGTCGTCAGCATATTAAGTACCAGCTTTTGTGCCGTACCTGATTTGAGTCGTGTTGACCCCGTTAATGCTTCTGGGCCAACCACTGGGCTTATTGCAATCTGCGCGATCTCGGCAATTGGAGAGTCGGGGTTACAAGAGAGCGCTACGGTCACCGCCCCTATTTGATTGGCATAGTTAAGTGCACCAATCACGTAAGGTGTACGGCCACTGGCTGCAATGCCAACCACAACATCATTTTCTGAAAACTGAATCGCTTTCAGATCTTCAATACCAAGTGTCAGCGAATCTTCCGCGCCTTCTTTGGCTTTTAAAATGGCTTCTGGTCCGCCAGCGATTAGACCGATCACCATTTTGTCTGAGACACCGAAAGTTGGTGGGCATTCTGATGCGTCTAACACACCTAATCGACCACTGGTGCCTGCGCCCATATAAATCAGTCGACCGCCGTTTTGGAAGGCGTGAGCGATCTTGTCAACGGCTTGAGCGATCTGTGGAAGCTCGGCCTCGATAGCGAGTGGTACTTGTTTGTCTTGTTGGTTAATCTTTTCAACCACTTCGAGAGAGGTGAGTAGATCAATATCCATAGTGTCAGGGTTTCTCCCCTCCGAAACGAGGTGCGAGAGCGCTGATATGAGAGCGTCGTTACTCATAATGATCCTTAAATGGTGATTCTAAAATTATGGTTATGACTTGTTTAGTCAGCACGATAGAGAACGCCTAGAGAGGCAGCCCTGCTTGCGCCAGTCACTTCGGGTAAATTACTTGGCAGTTGATGAACATGACGTTGAGCAAGCCATGCAAAGGCCATCGCTTCCATATAATCGGCATCAACGCCTTTACTGGTCGTTGAATCAACTTCCCAACTCGGAAGCAGTTCAGCCAACCTTTTCATCAACAATGGATTTCTCGTACCGCCGCCACACACATAGAGTGCAGGTTGATTACCTAAGCGATAAGTCTCCACTTCATTGGCTATCGTCAATGCGGTGTATTCGCAAAGCGTGCGCTGAACATCTTCTGCTGCAAGGTCTTTAAATTCTGTTAATTGTTGCTCTAGCCACGGTAAGTTAAACAACTCTCTACCGGTGCTTTTAGGTGGCATCTGAGATAAATAAGATTCGTTCAGCAGCTGTTCGAGTAAAGCTTGATTTAGTTGGCCTTTAAGAGCGAATTGCGCATCACGGTCAAACTTTTCACCCGTGTGTTTATCTACCCAAGCGTCCATCAACATATTGCCTGGGCCTGTATCATAACCAAGCGTTGGCTGATTCGGGCGTAGCACCGAAATGTTCGAGATACCGCCAATGTTCAACACCACAACCGAGCTGTCTTGCGGGTGAAAAATAGTATGGTGAAATGCTGGTACGAGTGGGGCACCTTGCCCGCCTAGCGCCATGTCCTTGCGTCTGAAATCGGCGACGGTTTGAATCTCTGTTTTTGCAGCGATGATATTGGCATCACCCAACTGCATGGTAAAGGGTGATTCGCCCGTTGGCTGGTGGAATACCGTTTGACCATGGTTACCAATCGCCGTCACAGAAGATGCTGGTGTATCTGACTTTTCGAGAAGTTGTAGAACTGCATCAGCAAATAGATGACCAAGCTGGTGGTCGAGTTCACCAATAGCAATCAAATCCGTTTTCTGACCAATACACACCTCAAGCAGACGGGTTTTTAGGTCATCAGGCATAGGGAATTCATCATGCGCGAGCAATGTGATACGAGTGCCTTCTATCGACACTAAGGCTGTATCAACGCCGTCCATACTCGTGCCTGACATCACGCCGATATATAACTCTGACTTCATTGTTCATTTCCTAAATTGAGCATGTGGATCTTTTGGTGAGCGATAACTTCAGCACCATTCAGAGCATCACCTTGAATGTCTAAGGCGCGAGCTTGAAGCTCTTGAGAAAGCTTAGGGCGATAGAATTGTCCTAAGCTGCCTAAAAACATAATCGGTAAGCTGTTATTTTCTGAGCATGTTCGTGTGAGCCTCTCTATTTCTTCAGTACCTTGTTTTAATAAGGTACTTGCCGTTGAGCAGCACTGCTCTATATCAACGATCTCTCGTGCAAATTGCGCATAATCGGTCGCATTGGCTGTATTGATCCACTTAAGAATATCACTACGTTCGTTACCTATTTTATTCATGACAAACTGGCTCGTTAAAGAGGAATGCTTGTCATCAAATTCGGCTAGAGTTTGCTGCACAGCTCGAAATCCAAGCCAAGCGCCGCCCCCTTGATCGCCAATCGGGAACCCCCACCCACCAAACTGATGAGTCACATATTCGCTATCTAACTGAATGGCAACTGAACCTGTGCCAATCGCAATGCAGTTAACGCCTTGCCCTGCGTTAGCACCAAATACCGACGCCTCAGCATCAGTTGTCACATATAGGTGTGGGCAGTGGGCTAATGCCGATTGTAGCTTGGCTTTTAATTGTTTATTTCCTGCACCAGCCACGCCCACCACAATATAGCACTGTTTAGCTTTAATCTGATTCACACTCAACATTTCCTCAATATAATGAGTTAGTTGAGTGATTGCCGTTTCACCATATAAGGTCAATGACGTCGCCGCTAAAGTGCGTTCTTGAATGACACTTGGTGTGGGTGATATTTGCTTCAGTCTCATGGCGGTTTTGGTTCCACCGCCATCGACTGCCAAAGTATGGGTAATCATTGGCTAAACCGTTTGTAGTTTATTAACTTCTTGAGTCTGCTTCTTTCCTGCAAGGCACACGATTAATGATACAAACGTGCCGACACAGAGTTGATACGGGAAGGCTAATCGAATACCCTCCCAATCCGCGTTAATCAAGCCCATCACACTGTCCCACACATAAGCTTGCATCAGTAATGTCGTTAAGAAGCCTGCCACTAGAGCTAAAGCGACAGAAGTCTCGTTGCCGCGATCAGTGAAAATTGCCGTGAAGTAGACGCCCAATAACCCGGTATAAGCAAACACCATCACACTCAAAGCGAACGATAACAGTGGCATGTCTGTGTACTGTTGCCAGTAGTAACAAAGGATACCCATGCTACCCAAGGCTACGGCCGCTGCAGCCATTCCAAAGCGGCCAGCTTTCACGTAATGGAAGTCATCTTGTTCTCCCTTACGAGCTTCTAACCAAGGCTTGTAAATATCTTGAACCGCAACTGAAGACATCGAGTTTAAGCCAGAGTTTAGTGTTGAAAGCGCTGCAGCCACTACCCCGACAGTCACTAAGCCACGAAGACCAGCAGGCATTTCATTCAGCACGTAGTACATGAAGATCGTGACGTTTTCGCCATTGAAATTTTGTACGACGTCTTTGCCTTCAACACCCATGAGTTCAGGCCTTTGGTAGAATACATACAAGAGTAGGCCAATCGACATAAATACCAACACGACAGGAATCGAGAAGATGATTGAGTTGATCATCGCCTTTGAACCTTGCTTGGCATCTTTACACGTCAAAACGCGTTGCGTCATATCTTGATCAAGACCGAACGCACCGATGTTTAACAGCACAAAACCAGTGATACATGCCCAGAAGCTGAAGGTGCCAGCAGGGCTAAAGTCGAGCGTGAAATCGAGTAGGGTCAGCTTCGATGATTGCCCTTCCCCCGGATTAGCAAGTACCTGAGCAATTTGGCTAAAGTCAGCTGGGATCTGACCTAACAGGTAGATAATTACCGCAATAGCTGCGCCGACATAAACAACGAGTTGGATTAAGTCACTCCAGATAACGGAACGAATGCCGCCCATGTAGGTATAAGCGAGGCCAACGGCGACAAGAATCACAACCGATGTGACTACACTGCTTGGGTCAATGTTGGTAAACAGAATCATGGATACTGCGATAGCCGCCATGTATAGGCGCGCACCAGAAGCAAATACACGCCCCACCAAATACATCACACCTGCGCGCTGTTTGGTCTTCTCACCAAAGCGCACTTTCAGTAGTTCATAAACGGTAGAGACTTTGTTTTGGTAGAAACGAGGAATTAGAACCAGCGCGACAAAAATCGCACCAAGAATACCGCCAATGTTGGTCGCTAGGTAAGTGAGATCACCACGGTAGCTCGACTCTGGTCCACCTAAAAACGTCGCTGCGGATTGTGAGGTCGCCAGTACCGAGATAGCAACAACCCACATTGGCATGGAGTTACCACCTAAGAAATAGTCTTTGGTACTTGTGATTTTTGTTCGGCTAAAGTGCCAACCAGTAAAAGCGATAATGGCGAAATATATCGCAAATACCGCCCAGTCCAGCGAGGTAAATAGTGAATTCATAGCAGCTCCGTAGCATGAATAGAGTAGAGGGTGTTTATTGTTATTTTTTCAGAATGTCAGTTTGAATAATGAGTTTCAAAACCTATTCCTTGGTGGAATAGTGACCAATGGTTTTCTTTGACAGTGATCCCAGAAGGTTATGTCAGCTATTCCAAACGGCAGAATGTGAAGGAATAATTATTCCAATGAAAATACAAAACTCGTTATGATAACGAGGAGTGGTCAGATGGAAGGGGAAGAGCGTTTAATGAAAGGCATTGCGAAAGTTAAGGCGTTATTACCAAAACTCTCTCCATCGGATTCGTTAGTGGCTCGTTACGTATTGGATCATCCACAACAAGTTAAGCAGTTCTCCTCTCCTGAATTGGCCAAAGCGGTAGGGGTAAGCCAATCGACGATCGTAAAGTTTAGTCAGAAGCTCGGTTACAAAGGGTTTTCTGAGATGAAGATGAAGCTGTACCAGAGTGACATGACTTATCAGCCAGTATCCCAGCGCGGGATCCATGGCACCATCACCAGAAAAGATCCGCCTGATACCGTGATGGACAAACTTCTTGCAAGTAAAACACAATCGCTTGAGCGTACCGTGTTATTAAATGAAGGCGAACAGCTGAGCAACGCCGCTGATTTACTGCATCTTGCTAATAAAGTACAGATTTCAGGTGTGGGTGCATCGTCTCTGGTCGCCAAAGACTTCGCTTACAAGCTGATGAAAATAGGCCATGCTGTCAACGCAGAACAAGATGCCCACATTCAGATAGCTAACGCTGCTTCTCTTTCTGAAAATGATGTGTTGGTTGCGATTTCCTATTCAGGAAAAACCAGAGAAGTGGTGAAGGTAGCCCAGCTGGCGAGATCGAAAAAGGCAAAGGTGATTGTGATTAGTCAGTTATCTCCCTCTGCTTTAGACAAATATGCGGATATCAAACTTATCTCGGCAGCTGACGAAAACCATATTCGCAGTTCATCGATTACGGCTCGTGATAGCCAACTTTTTATTACTGACTTGTTGTTCATTGCGTTAACTCAGCAAGAAGAGCAAGCCGACCAATTAATTGAACAAAGTAAATCTGCAGTAGCGGAATTTAAGCAATAGAAGGAAATTTTATGGGACCGTTGTGGGTTGATGTTGCAGGCTACGAACTGACCGCTGAAGACAGAGAGATTTTAGAGCACCCAACCGTTGGTGGTCTCATCTTATTTGCTCGAAACTACCACGATAGCAAACAACTATCGGCGCTAAACAAAGAGATCCGCAAGGTAGCTAAGCGTCCTCTTTTGATTGGTGTTGACCAAGAGGGCGGTCGAGTACAACGCTTCCGTGACGGCTTTTCAATTATCCCTGCAGCTCAAGAGTTCGCGACCAAAGACAATGGTGAACAATTAGCCGAACAAGCGGGCTGGTTGATGGCTGCGGAATTGATTGCCCATGATATCGATCTGAGCTTTGCGCCCGTTTTAGACAAAGGTCACGAATGTAAAGCAATTGGTAGCCGAGCATTTGGTGCAGATATCGATACCATTGTCCGCCACAGCAGCGCTTTTATTAAGGGTATGAAGTCGGTTGGCATGGCGACAACTGGAAAGCACTTTCCCGGACATGGCGGTGTGATTGCTGATTCACACCTTGAAACGCCTTATGACCCAAGAGATGACATCTTTGAAACCGACATGGCTATCTTCAAGGCGCAAATTGAAGCCGGAATATTGGATGCGATGATGCCTGCACACGTGGTTTTCTCTCACTATGATGATCAGCCAGCAAGTGGCTCTCAGTATTGGCTGCAGAAAGTATTAAGACAACAACTTGGGTTTAAAGGCTTGGTGTTCTCTGACGATTTAACCATGGAAGGCGCTGCGATTATGGGCGGTCCTGCCGACAGAGCAAAGGCTGCTTTGAATGCAGGGTGCGACATGGTGTTAATGTGTAATAAACGAGATGCACAAATAGAGGCTCTCGAGCACTTAGCTATCCAAGAGGTGCCTTTAGCCAACTCATTGCTTAAAAAACACAGCTTTGATTTATCGACTCTTCACTCAGACAGCCGATGGAAAAAGGCTTCAGAGCAAATTAAGCGAATGCTAGGCAATGAGTGATAAATAAACACATAATAATTTTAGATAGGGCGATATGACAAATATCGCCTTTTTTGTATGTGTAGAATGAGGTTTAGAGCTATTTGATACCCATGGCGGGCTAAAGTGGTGGTGTAAATTAAAATTTACAGAAAATGTTTTTTAATGTTTACACTTGCAATCGTTTTTGTAGCTGTTATTGTGTTTTTAAAGATTGTTAGCCCAAATGGAAATGTTGGGTGTAAAAATAAATATACAGGTTGAGTTATGCAGAAAAGTGAATTAAGCAATGTCAATATCATCGACGAACAGGTACTAATTACTCCAGAAGAGTTAAAAGCAAAACTGCCTTTGAGTGATAATGCTCGTCGTTTCATTCAAGAGTCTCGTCAAACTATCGCAAACATCATTCATAAGAAAGATCATCGCATGCTTGTTGTATGTGGCCCATGTTCTATCCATGACATTGAAGCTGCGAAAGAGTACGCGAAACGCCTAAAAGCACTTTCTGAAGAACTGAGCGATCAACTGTATATTGTAATGCGTGTTTACTTTGAAAAGCCTCGTACTACCGTTGGTTGGAAAGGCTTAATTAATGACCCTCACCTAGATGGTACTTTCGATATTGAGCATGGTCTGCATGTTGGTCGTGAGCTACTTGTTGAGCTTGCTGAAATGGAAATTCCACTCGCAACAGAAGCACTAGACCCAATCAGCCCACAATACCTAGCAGATACATTCAGCTGGGCTGCAATCGGCGCGCGTACTACTGAATCACAAACTCACCGTGAAATGGCAAGTGGCCTTTCAATGCCAATCGGCTTCAAAAACGGTACAGACGGTAACTTAGGTACTGCAATCAATGCGATGCAGGCAGCTTCTTCTAGCCATCGCTTCATGGGTATCAGCCGCGAAGGTCAAGTTGCACTGCTTACTACTCAAGGTAACCCGAATGGTCACGTTATTTTACGTGGCGGTAAGCAAACGAACTACGATTCAGTATCGGTACACGAATGTGAACAAGAGCTTGGTAAATCAGGCTTAGAAGCGGCGCTGATGGTTGACTGTAGCCACGCTAACTCTCGCAAAGATTTCCGTCGCCAACCTTTAGTTGCAGAAGATGTGATTCACCAAATCCGTGAAGGCAACAAGTCGATTATCGGTCTTATGATTGAAAGCCATATTAACGAAGGAAACCAATCTTCGGATATACCTCTCAATGAGATGAAATACGGCGTATCTATTACCGACGCGTGTATCAATTGGGATTCAACTGAGGCACTATTGAAACATGCACATACGGAATTAGTCCCGTTCTTAGAGAACCGCTTAAAAGGTTAGTCAGAGTTTTAAATTTAAGTGCCTCATCTAATGGGGCATTTTAAGATCTGTTACTAACGAAATCTGGGTTAGTACGGGCTTATAGATTAGTAAGGAATAAAATGGCCGTTGAACTGAACGAATTACGCGACCAAATCGATGCTGTCGATAAACAAATGTTGGATTTACTTGCTCAGCGATTGGCTCTAGTAGAGAAAGTTGGTGAAGTAAAAAGTGAACATGGTTTACCTATTTATGTGCCAGAGCGCGAAGCGGCAATGCTGGCATCTCGTCGTCAAGAAGCCGAGAAAATAGGGGTTCCACCACAGTTAATCGAAGATATTTTGCGTCGTACTATGCGTGAGTCTTATGCCAGCGAGAAAGATTCTGGTTTTAAGTGTCTTAACCCAGAGTTACGTTCAGTGGTTATTGTTGGTGGTAATGGTCAACTTGGCGGTCTGTTTGGCCGTATGTTTAAGCTTTCTGGCTACGAAGTTAAAATCCTTGGCAGCCAAGATTGGGATAAAGCCGATGAGATCTTAGATAACGCAGGGCTTGTGGTTGTTACTGTTCCAATTCACCTAACGGAAGGTGTGATTGCAAAACTGGGTAACCTGCCAAGCGATTGTATTCTTTGTGATTTAACATCGATTAAGTCAAAACCGCTTCAAGCAATGATGAACATGCACCAAGGTCCTGTGGTTGGTTTACACCCAATGTTTGGCCCTGATGTACCAAGCCTAGCGAAACAAGTGATTGTTTACAGTGATGGCCGTGGTTCTGAAAGCTACCAATGGCTACTGAATCAATTTGGTATCTGGGGCGCAAGCTTGTGCCAGATGGATGCCGCTGAGCATGATCATGGTATGACCTTGATTCAAGCATTGCGTCACTTCACCTCGTTTGCTTACGGTTTACACCTAAGTAAAGAGAATCCGAATATCGATCAGCTTCTGAAGTTAAGCTCGCCAATCTACCGACTTGAGATTGCGATGGTTGGTCGTCTGTTTGCTCAAGACCCGAACTTGTACGGAGACATTATTCTGTCTTCAGATGAGAATATTGAGATGATCCGACGCTTCCATAGCTGTTTCGGAGAAGCTCTAGAGATCTTAGACGGGAAAGATAAAGCCAAGTTTGTTGATAGCTTTAACCAAGTGAGCGATTGGTTTGGTGACTACTCACAACAATTCTTGCAAGAGAGTCAAAGCCTATTAAAACAAGCACATGACTCGATTCACCGTGGCTAAGTACGGTTTGAAATCATAAAAAAGAGCGACCATTTGGTCGCTCTTTTTGTTTGTGCTGAACGCTATGAAAATATTTAGCCTACAGTAGGCTAAATGCAATTAGATCATCGTAGGCTAAATGCAATTAGATCATCGTAGGCCAAATCAACTGTTCCTAATAACCAATAGCTAATAACCAACAGCTAAAAACTAGTTAGTCGCGATAGGCTTTTTAGTATCTTCACTTGATACTGTGTCGATGGTCGAACTGATGTAAGGCACGTTTGTTAGGTTGATCTGCAAACGAACCACATTATCAATCAGTTGAACCAGTGGACCCCACTTAACCTTTTTCTCTTTCTCGAACACGTAGTTGAAGTTCTCAGGTGTCCAATCCATCAAGTATTGAGGGTTCAACGAGCGACCAAGGAAGCGTACTTCATAGTGTAGGTGTGGACCGGTAGAGTTACCTGAGTTACCACAGCTCGCAATCACATCGCCTTTACTCACGAACTGACCGCTACGAACTTTGAATTTCTGTAGGTGAGCGTAAGAACTCATGAAGCCAAACGAGTGACGCATGGTAATAAAGTTGCCGAAGCCTTTATTACTTGGGCGAACCGTTTCAATCACACCATCTGCAGGCGCTAAGATATCTTCGCCGCGCTTACAGGTCAGGTCGATACCGGTATGGTTGTGGCGCTTACCTGTAATTGGGTTGGTGCGGCGACCGTAAGAAGATGAGATACGTTGGTACGCCATTGGGCTGTCGTTTGGAATCAAACGGAACATGGTTGCTCTTACCGCTGAATCGACGGCTGCAGCATCAATGCGATCTTCTAAAGAGACTTCATCAGTAAGTAGTTCTTCATCGGCAAGACCAAGTACTGATTCCACATCAAATACACGCTTACCAAGCAGCTGAATCGTGCCTTCTTTCTCGGTGAGTATTTGCGATAGAGAATGGTTGGTTTCTACCTGCTCAGCATAAAGAAATTCTGTTTGTTCTTTTTCAACAATCAGTGTTTCAATCAACTGTTGGGCATCACCCGCTTGCAGTGCGAGTTCTTGTTTACTCTCGAAGTGCATGTACGCAGCTCCGCCAATCAGCAGCGGTACTGAAAAAATCGCAGTGGTGCACATGAGTACGACTTTACGGCCGAAGTAAAACGTCTGCTCCCCCTGACTAGAGGGAATAGTAATTGATACTTTTTTAGACATGGTTTTGTATTAACTAAATGCTTCTAATAGAAAAGGGTAATGGAGATGTCACTCTTTACCTAAATCGGTAAGGTGTTCAATCTCTCTATAAAGCAGTTCATCGTCACCAACGTTAAGCTCAACAAGTCGCTTAAGGTGGCTGATACTATCAATATCTAAATGCTCTATGCGTAAACGCATTGAGGTATTGATGGTAGAGACTATCGTTGCTTCTAACTGAATATTGATATCACTGTTTGTCAGCGTAAAGCTCACATGAACAGGCACATCGTGTCTGAGTTGTTGCCATTCTTCACATTGAATGAGTAAACCATGGAGCGACAAATCTTGCACTGAGCCGGATACATTTACTTGTCCTTGTGAGATCTCAGTCGGGACTTGATAAATAACTCGTGAAAATTGACGTCTTTCAACCATAGGTAATATCTCTATATCAATAGGTAAATAGTAAGCCAGATATATCAAAGGCCGCTATTATCGCGGCCTTTGTTCAGAATACAAGCTAATTTACTTAGATATACGCTTGTACTTGATGCGGTGCGGTTCTGCCGCTTGAGCGCCCAGAGTCTGTTTCAGCCACTCAGTGTACTCAGTATAGTTACCTTCGTAGAAGTTAACTTGACCTTCATCACGGTAGTCTAAGATATGGGTCGCAATACGGTCTAGGAACCAACGGTCATGCGAGATAACCATTGCACAACCAGGGAACTCAAGCAGTGCTTCTTCAAGAGCACGTAGAGTTTCAACGTCAAGGTCATTGGTAGGTTCATCGAGTAGCAGTACGTTACCGCCTGCTTTTAGCAGTTTCGCTAAGTGAACACGGTTACGTTCACCACCAGAAAGCTCACCGATGATCTTCTGTTGGTCGTTGCCTTTAAAGTTGAAACGAGAACAGTATGCACGCGCAGGGATTTCGAAGTTGTTGATCTTAATGATATCAGCGCCTTCAGAGATCTCTTGGAATACAGTCTTCGTGTCGTCCATGCTGTCACGGAACTGATCAACAGAAGCAAGCTTAACGGTTTCGCCTAGTTCAACTGTACCTGAATCTGGCTGTTCTGCGCCGCTTAGCATCTTGAATAGTGTTGATTTACCTGCACCGTTGGCACCAACGATACCTACGATCGCACCCTTAGGCATGCTGAACGATAGGTCGTCGATAAGAACGCGGTCACCAAACGATTTAGTTAGGTTGTTCACTTCAAGAACTTTGTCACCTAGACGCTCACCTGGCGGGATGAACAGTTCGTTGGTTTCGTTACGTTTCTGGTATTGACCAGTAGTCAGTTCTTCAAAGCGAGCCATACGAGCTTTAGACTTAGCTTGACGGCCTTTAGGGTTTTGACGAACCCACTCAAGTTCTTTCTCGATAGTCTTTTGACGTGCGCTTTCGCCCGCTTTTTCTTGCTTAAGACGCTCATCTTTTTGCTCTAGCCAAGATGTGTAGTTACCTTCCCATGGGATACCTTCACCACGGTCAAGTTCTAGAATCCAGCCAGCTGCGTTGTCTAGGAAGTAACGGTCGTGGGTAATCGCCACAACAGTACCACTGTAATCAACTAGGAAGTGCTCGAGCCATGCTACTGATTCTGCATCCAAGTGGTTGGTAGGTTCATCAAGAAGCAGCATGTCTGGCTTTTCAAGAAGTAGACGACAGATAGCAACACGACGACGCTCACCACCAGATAGGAATTCAATTTTCGCATCCCACTCAGGAAGACGAAGTGCATCAGCAGCGCGCTCTAGAGCTGTTTCTAGGTTGTGACCGTCTTTTGCTTGAATCAGCGCTTCTAGTTCGCCTTGCTCTTTAGCAAGAGCATCGAAGTCTGCATCTGGTTCTGCGTAAGCTGCGTAAACTGCATCGATACGCTTAAGTGCGTCAGCAACGTCAGAAACCGCTTCTTCTACGATCTCACGAACCGTTTTTGATTCGTCTAGTACAGGTTCTTGCGGTAGGTAACCTACTTTAAGGCCTTGCTGTGCACGAGCTTCACCGTCAATATCAGTATCAATACCAGCCATGATACGTAGTAGGGTAGATTTACCTGAACCATTTAGACCCAAAACACCGATTTTAGCGCCAGGAAAAAAGCTAAGAGAAATGTCTTTAAGAATTTGACGCTTAGGTGGAACAGTTTTGCTCACCCGAGACATGGTATATACGTATTCAGCCATTGCCGATCGATCCTAATTATTGTTCAAAATTGTCTGCTATTTTATACCAATATCCCTAAAGATGTTACTCCTAGGTCAGAAAAGCCATTCTTGAACTAATCCTTACCTATTATTGTCACATTGGTCATTAAAACTATATTTAATGAGCTTCTGAGGCGAAGTGTTAAATATTAATAATATTTACACTCAAACTCTTTACATTTGATGTGATGTCGGGCGTAAATAGACTTCACGTATTCATACACGCACTAAGGAAAGAGCGAATGTTTTTCCGCATTGGTAATACGAAAATTGCTGTGGCTGCATCAGCAATTTTGTCTTCATTTTCACTGGCTCCGGTGGCTATGGCTAGCAACGCCTCCGAGCTTGAAATGCAGCGTGATGTTTATGATAGAGCGCAAGAGGTTTTAGACAACCGTGATCTAAAAGCCTACTCCGCGCTGCGTAACAAAATTCAAACATACCCTTTAACACCTTACACCGATTATCGAGCCTTTCTGATTGGCTTAGGTGATCGCACTCCTGCTGAGGTCGATGCTTTTATTGAAGAGAACAAGGCACTGCCATTTTCTAATCGAATGCGCGCACCTTATCTGGATTCATTGGCTTCTCAAAAGCAGTGGAAGACCATCCTTGAGTTTCAAACCAAAGAGCCTGTCGGTGAAAAATATCAATGCATCTATTATCGAGCGAATTACGAGCAAGGTAACAAAGACCTCGCCTTTAAAGGGGCGAAACAGCTTTGGTTGAGTGGCAGTGGTGTTGATGATGCCTGTGACCCTCTGTTTAAAAGTTGGGATCAAGCCGGTTTAAGAACGGATGAACTCATTCTAGATAGAATGTTATTAGCGTTTGAAGGCCGTAACGGCAAGCTGATGAGCTACCTGATCAAGCAATTGGATCATGATGAGTCAATTGCTCAAGCTAAGCAGATGAAGGCGTTGTACAACAAGCCTGAAAACGTGCTCGCATTTGCTAAGAAACATCCTGCTAATGAATTCTATCAAGCTCAAACGGAGTTTGGTTTCGAGAAGCTAGCAAGGAAGTCATCAAGCAGTGCTCAAGCGGTGTTTGATGATGTCATCAAGGCTCAGAAGTTTTCGAAAGAGAAATCTCAAGAACTTGCGGATTATCTAACGTTCCGTTTGATTAACACCGATTCTGAAGAGTTGATGGTGTGGCGAGACAAAATGCTCGCGAGCTCATCAAAGCAAGTGTTGCTTGAGCGACGTGCTCGTTTAGCGATCCAACATGCCGATTGGACTGGTCTACAACAGTGGATCGCGCGCTTGGATGACAAGCATCAAGCTTCGCTTCGCTGGCAGTATTGGCAGGGCAGAGCAGAAATTGCGCTGGGTGATACCGCGGAAGGTAACAAGCGATTGTCAGATATTTTGGGGCAACGTAATTTCTACAGCGTTGCGGCGGCGAAGCAATTAGGAAAGCCAGTTCAATACCCAACATCGACTATTGAATATAATGCTGAAATGGTGAAGCCGTTCGATACCTCTTTAGTTCGTATTGGTGAGCTGATTGACCGAGATAAAATTGCGGCTGCGAAGAGTGAGTGGCGTTGGTTATTAACCAATGCAGACAAAGACCAAAAGGCGATGCTTGCTGCCCACGCTGCGACACAACGATGGAATCACTTTACGGTGACGGCGAGTATCTCAGCGAAGATGTGGGATAACATTGCATTACGTTTCCCTGTTGCTCATAAGTGGTGGTTTAACTTCTACGCTGAAAAGCACGATATCGACCCAATCACCTTGATGTCTTTAGCAAGACAAGAGAGTGCGATGGATTCGGAAGCTCGCTCTCCTGTTGGCGCGCGTGGCATCATGCAAATTATGCCGAAGACGGCGCAATACACAGCTAACAAGCATCAGATTAAGTATAAGGGCAGCGATGATCTTTATGATGTTGGCAAGAACATAGAGATTGGTAGTCACTATCTGGATGGCTTGCTTTCTCAATACGACAACAACCGTATTTTTGCTTTTGCTGCATACAACGCAGGGCCAAGCCGTGTGAAGCAGTGGCGTTCACGCAGTGACGAAAAGCTTGATGCGTATGCCTTTATTGAAATGATCCCTTTCAAAGAGACACGTGGCTATGTTCAGAACATCTTGATGTTTGAGACTTACTATCGAGATCTCTTAGGCGAGAAGGGCACGTTTTTAGCACCCCATGAGGCAAAAACGAAATACTAAGGTCTCGGCGCTTTGTCCGAAACTGAGTAAATATTAAAGGCAGTGAGTGCGAACCATTTCCACTTACTGCCTTTTTACATTGGATTGCAGCAAGTGTTGCGGTATAAAGTGTTAAACGCTTTCAATCGTTAAGCGACTCTTTAAAGTCTGAATTTAAAAGTAAGTGTAGAGATATGGCATCACAACCTGAATATGATAATTGGCAACAACTAATGGATTTGGTAAAGACGGCTGTCGAAAAAGATCAGCATGAGCTGTTGCTGACTATGATGATGACACCCGATGAGCGAGATGCTCTGGTTGCACGAATTAATATCTTTTGTGAGTTGATGAAAGGCGAGATGTCTCAAAGACAAGTAAGTCAAATGTTAGGAGTAGGTGTGGCGACAATTACTCGAGGCTCGAATGAGCTAAAAGCAAAATCGGAACAAGAGAAAGCCGTGATTGCGGATCTACTACTCAAATAGTCACTAAGTTGTGAGAGTAAGAATTCGATAAAAAACGCTAACTGACTGTTAGCGTTTTTTTGTTTTTGAGCATTCGTTTTGGCTCATTCACTTCAGATGTTTTTGAGCTCTAGCTAAACACTAAATAGGAAAGTGCTCAGGGTTCACAAATGGGATCAGAGCTAGGATTAAAGCTTGGTGATACACCGAACTGCGAGACAGTTGGTTATGTGTCAGTAAGCCAATTGCACCGCCTTTCTGTTTGATATTGTCAGTACCAAACACTTCATCCATTACATCTCCGAGCTCGTTTGCATGCTCTAGCTTTTCAAGTACGGCTGGTGGCAGCATCAGACTTGCTGAACGCGACTCGCCTCGTTGTCCGTTAGATTCAATCACCATCCATGCAAAGGTGACGTTTCTTTCTATTCCTGCTTCTAGACCAACATAAAAGTCAGCATTGGGCTGCGCTTGAGTAGCGTTATGCACACGGTTCACCGTACCTTGATAGGTTTCATCATTGCTCATCGGTTGATCTGCTACGCCACTTGGCACACTGACGCCTGTGAACTCAAAATCGGTACCTGGAAAAGCCGACTGAAACGCGCTTTTAACAGCATTTATTTTTGCAGGGTTTAGCGAAGCAATGATGACGTTCTTCATGTATTGGATTCTTCTTGTTGTTGATTAAATCGAAGCTGATTAAAGCGAAGTTGATGCGCACGATACCATTCGTTGAGCTCTTGCAGTGGCATAGGTTTACCAAAGTAATAACCTTGTAGCATGTCGCACTGGGCGTCTTGCAGCCATTTGTGCATCTCTTTGGTTTCGATGCCTTCAGCCGTAACGGTTTTGCCCTGTGCATGACACAGTTCTATCACGGGTTTAACTATGTTCTGATTGTCTGTTTCGATCAAGGTCTCTAAAAAGCCTTTATCCAATTTAATTTTCTGAGTTGGATATTCAACTAATTGGGTTATGGATGTGTACCCCGAACCAAAATCATCAATTGCTAATCGGTAGCCCATTCTAGACAGTTCGTTGAGCAGCGGGAAGCCTTGTGAGTTTTGAATAGAAAGTCTCGGTGATCTCAAAATCAATCAAACTTGGCGGGATGTTTTGAATCCCAGCATGTTGGTCAATAAATTCAGCGAGGTGCGTGGTTTCTATCCCGGCTGAAGATAAGTTGATTGATAGTTGAATGGAGTAATCAAATTGAGCCTGCAGTTGATGAAATGAGGCGAACGCATTCTTAATCACCCAGCGGTCGACAAGCTCATACAAACCGGTTTGTTCGGCTATCGGGATAAACTCATTCGGCGGAACCAATCCAAGGTGACTTGATTCCCAACGCAGCAGTACCTCTACGCCAATAACCTCGCTGCCACTAGAGTCCATATAAGGCATATAAACAAGCTTAAACTCTTCATCAAAGTTCTTCTCTCTTAACGCTTGCTCGATGCTGGCTTGGCGTTGAATGGTTTTGTCTAAGTCTAACGAGTAATCCGCAAACTGGTTCTTACCTGCCCGTTTTGCTTGATACATCGCAGTATCGGCATTCGACAACAACTTCTCAATGGAGTGCCCATCATTAGGATAAGTGGCGATGCCAATGCTGACGGTGATCGGAAAGCTACCAGATTCGGTAATAAACCCTTTTTGCAGCGGCTCTAATAGTTTTTCAGAGAAGCCATGTGCCACGTTACCCGAATGAGCGGGCGCATTGATATACACAACAAACTCATCACCAGACAAGCGTGCAGGCATGCAGTGAGCACGGTACTTCTCTTGATAAAGAGCACAAATGTCCGTGATACGCTGGGCGAAGGACACCAGAATCGAATCACCGATCTGATGGCCATACTTGTCGTTCTCTGCCAACACCTTTGTCTGTTGATAGGTGTTATCCAACTCTTGGTACATATCGTAAAAACGTTGTGATAAGCGGCCTAACTCATCATTTGTCCCCAAGCGTTCAATGTTCTTTCTCTGTTTCTTCTCGACTTGTTGAAGCTGTCTGTCTAAGCGTGTGATTGGGCTTATCACACAACGAGACAGAAGAATCAGTAACAAGGTAACCGAAACAAATGCAGATAAGGCAAAAGACAGGTTGAGTTCATTCCAGATAGATTTGAGTTTGTTGTCTAACAAGAACTGTGCAGGATCGAGTGTGGCGTAAAGCTCTGGTGCAAGTTTTACGGTTTGGGTTAATTCATGCCCTAGAGTTACTGGTGCTGGGGTAAAGAACAAGCTGGTTTGGTAGTCGAACTCTATCTGTTTCCGCAGTGAATTAAATTTATCGAGTGAGACTGACACCACCACAAAAAACACATTGTTGAGTTGATAGCTTATGGGTGTCGAAACCGTTTTTTATCAAGCACCTCATAGTGAACCAACATCCCTTCGCCTTGGGAGTTTTGTATGTAGTTGGTGCTCGAAGTAGCTAAGGTAGCTTGATATTGATGGTCGATGAATTCCAACACTTTGGGATCCATCTTGGCGAAAGGATCACTGCTATTTTCAGCGTAATAACTGAGGGTTCGATCTCCATCGAGAAGGGCAAGCCCTGTAAAGCTGCCGTCGCCATCTTGCAGTAGCTGAATCGTCTCGTGAAGGTTATCAATCAATCAAGCTCACGGTTGGGATTATCATCAACCATAAAGTAGTTCTTAACCATGTCACTTTTGGTAAGGGTATAAGAATAACTGTTTAGGAAAGCTCGAGACTGACGAAAGTAACCAGCTAGCTTTTCCATGCTTAACTGCAGTGCATTGTCTTCACGTTTGATGAAGCTGCTTTTTTGCGTGGAGTAGATGATATAGCTAGAAGTCGCCGTACTGAACAGTATTACAGGGGCAATCAGAAGTAATATTTTCGTACTTAGCTTCATGGCTATTCACAACATTGTTTATAAATTTTAGCGCGTCAGTTTATGTTACTTGGCATGAGCTCGCTATTTTTTAGACGATGTTCGGTGATTTCCTGTGAAGGGAGTAAGGTTTTGTCTTAATTGATAAAAAGGCACTAGTGAGTTTTATTGTAGAAGGACATAAAACGATAGTGGTCGTAGATATGCAGGGTCTGAGAAACAAATAAATTGTGTCTAAGGCGTGTCAGGTTAGCTGTTTTTGGTTTGAATTGTATTTACTAGCTAGTGAATAAAGCATTTGGCCTACTGTAGGCCAAATGCTTGTCAAGCTGAAATTCAGACTAGTTCAAAGCTATGACAACTTAACTTGAGTGGCTTTGATGTTCTCACTTGGGTAGCAGCCCAGAACCTTCAGATGACGAGTAATCGCTGTTAATTCAGTGATTGCTTGCTGCATATTGTCTGAATCTAGGTGGGCTTCTAGATCGACATAAAACATCTCTTCCCAAGGGTTGCCCATAATAGGACGAGACTCTAGCTTAGTCATGTTGATGCCCAAGCGTTGCAGGATAAGTAGCGTCTCAACCAAAGAACCCGCCTCTTGAGAAGTAGACATGATCAGTGTCGTTTTCGCAGGGATCTGAGTCGATACCTCAACAGGTTTACGAGCGACCACGATGAAACGTGTGTGGTTTTCTGTTTGGTTCGCAATGTTGCCTTGGATTGGCTGAAGTCCGTAAAGCTTGCCGCTAGACGCATTACCAATCGCAGCCATATCATCACCGTCCAGATCTTTAACCTTTTTCATTGCGTCGGCTGTGCTCGCGCAAGACTCAAGAGTCACACCTTTGAGGCGGCTCAAGAACTCACTGCACTGCTGATGTGGTTGTGGATGCGAGTAAAGTGTTTTGATATCTTCTAGACGGATATCACTTTTCGCCACTAGGCAGTGTTCGATTGGCTGAGAAAGCTCACCAACGATGTAAAGCGTGGTGTGTTGCAGTAGGTCGTAGACTTCGTTAATCGAACCAGAGCTGGTGTTCTCAATAGGCAGAACACCGTAGTCGGCATGGCCTGATTCTACTGTCGAGGCTACTTCCTTGAAGTGATTACAGTTTAGCTCAATCAATTCCATATTCTTGCGGCTGAAGTATTCACGACTCGCAAGGTGAGAATAAGATCCCTTAGAACCTAAGAATGCAACACGAGCCAATGGCTTGCGGCTTTGCGGATTCGCTAGGTTTTGTAAATATGACTGTTGCAGTAAAACAGAATCTTCGATGATGGTGTGAAACAGCTTAGTAATGTACTGCGCATCAAGTTCGTATTTATCTTTGCCGTTGTTGATCAGCTTTACTAATAGTTGTTGTTCTCTTACTGCATCACGAACTGGCTTTGATGTTTCTACCTTGCTTTTCGCAACTTCGATACTTAGCTTGCGACGCTCTGAAAGTAGGTTCAGTAATTCGTCGTCTAAGTCATTAAGACGAAGGCGGATATCATCCAGTGAGATTGAGCGGTCAGTCATAAATGTGTCCTTATAAAAAAGCCTCCCTAGTGTGGGAGGCTTCTTGTTCGTTTTTGACTTGTTTTTCTAAAACGACTTAGCCTCCGATTTACGGAAGAAAAAAGAAGTCAAAAATAAACAAAGATTGAGTGTGCATAAAAAGTGATTGTTTTATGAATGTTTAAACACAATAAGCAAGCGAGCTACGAGCGTCAAGCAAAAAAATAGCGCCCTGAGGCGCTATTTTTTAATCTGTTATCTTTCCTTATTCTACTTCAGCTTCTAGCTCTTCGATTTCAGGCTTTTCAGCGCGGCGCGCTTCTGGTTTATGACGCAGCTTGTTGAGTTGACGCTCTAGTTTTTGTTCTACTTCGTTAATGGCAACGTAGAGGTCGTTATGGATTGATGAAGCAACAAGTTGGCCTTTTGGTACGGTTAGTACCGCTTCAAATTTCTTCTTCTTGTTTGGTTCTTCACTAAAGCTCGCTTGGCAGCCAATGATGTCTACTTGCCATTTATCCAGCTTCTTAAATTTGCTTTCTATGTGATCACGGATTGCAGAGGTAATGTCGATGTTTTTACCAGTGATGTTCATTTTCATAGAAGTTTTCCTCTGTTGTATCCCTCATGGGTTAACTTCAGATTACGACTTTTAGGAATAAAGAACGTGATATAGATCTTGTTTTGGTCGGGTGTTATGATCATTAAAATCAAATGTGATCTCACGCAAGTCTTGGTATCTTTTTGTCGAAAAATGCTTGTTATCCCTATGAAAAACGATAACTTGAAGGCAAGGCTTCGCTAAAAATTAAATCAGTTTTTAGGGGAGTTTTACAGCCTTTTTAAAGTGCGTGATGAAAATTCACTCAATAAGATTATGTGAAATAACGCACATTTAGCTTCTGCTTTAATTGAATATTGAGAGCCCGCACAGGTTTCCTTGTTGCGGGATTTTAGTTTTTCGTTGCTTCGCGATTTCGCAATCGGAAAGTTTCGTATGGACTCAATATGAATTTTTGAGTTTGAACGTTAATCATTGGTTCGTAGTACTTTCGTTTTACTGTTATCTCGGATGGTATTAATTACCTTTAATTGTTTGTAAATAACGAAGTAGCGATTGATGTTGGCTACGTAGATTACTGGTTCTTTACTCACATACTTACGAGTGATGATTTCTACATTCTTGAACCAGATGTTGGGGTTATAACCTTTTTCCTTGGCGAGAGTTCTCATCCTTCTAATCTTAGCGGGTCCGGCGTTGTAAGAAGCCAACGTAAAATAGATCTGGTTGTCAGCCGTTATGGCAGGGTCATTAAAATACCGATCTTTGATAAATCGCATATATTTTACACCCGCGTGGATATTATTATCGACTTTGTGAATGTTTTTAATATTGACGTTTTTGTCTCTAGCTGTACTCGGGAGCACCTGCATTATACCAACGGCACCTCGGTGAGAAACTCTGCTCTGATCAAGCCCTGATTCTTGAAAGCCTTGAGCTGACATCATTAAAGGGTCAAATTCATATTTGCTTGAGTATTTTTCAAACACACCAGCAAGTTTAGCCGCTCTGTCAACTTTGTTGGGATTGAGAGCTCGACCTAACCAACGAGTATTATCAATGTACTTTTGGTAGATCACGTTACCGAGCAAGGTACCAGTTCGTGCTATCTTAACGTATTGATTTATCTCTTTTTTAAGTTTGGGGCTGTTTTTTCTCAACGCCCAAGCAATACGGCTATTTTCACGAAGAGGGAAAGTGGTATGTATTTGAATATTTGTCATTACATCAATCCATATTTTTGCTTTGTGACTATCGAGTATCGTACCTTGGATATATCCTTGGTTTACAAGCTCCATTAGTTCATAATCTTGAAGGGATTCTTCGACAAAATTAACATGCAATGGAGGAAGACCCAACTCATCAAGTTCTTTGTTTACTCTCTGCACACTTTCAAAGTAACTCGAACTTGCTCGAACCCAGACCTCTTTGCCACTTAGCTGCTTTATTCCTGTAATAGGTTCAATGCTTCTATTTGTAATTATCAACTCTTTAGTGTTCTTAATTATCGGCTCTGAGAAATCGACTATCTGTAGCCTTTTATCAGTTATAGTTAGATTAGCGACAGCAATATCTCCATACCCTTTTTCCAACGACGTAATAAGTTCATCTCTTTGAACAGGGATGACTTGTACATTCACAAATGGGTTCTTTTTACGAAGAATGTTTTCAAAATGATAAAGCATCTCTGCCACAATACCCTTTGGTTTACCATCTTCTATATAGTAGAAACCAAGATCGGCCGACACAAGCACTCTAACCATTCCTTTGGTTTCAAGCACATCTAAGTCGCCTACATACGGTTTGTTTCTCAATGGTGAGAGCTCTAATGAGTATGACAATTGACTAAATAAAGTGATCCCAATAAATAATAACAATCTGCTCACACCACACCCCATGTTGATATTTTGTTAAACGTCATTTATTGAATGATAGTGTGGATAATGATAGCCATCAAGTTTACCGGATGGGGATCTAAAAAAGCGCGCTAATAAATTAGCGCGCTTTTGGTCTTGAGGTGTAAACGTTGATTAAGGGAGTGGGTTTAACTCAATCAACTTTTCTGTTCTTGAAACTGCATCTTCTAGGCCTAGTTGTTTGTAGGCTTCGAGCTGTATTTTCAAAGATTTACGCGCTGCAATGGTGTCAGGGTAAGTCTTTTGCAGTTCTTGAGTTCTGTTTACTGCAGCAATCCAAGCTTCACGGCGTAGGTAGAAATCTGCTGTTGCTAAGTCGTATTCTGCTAGGCGGTTCTTTAGTGCGAACATGCGTTTTTGTGCATCTTCCGCATATGGACTTGCCGGGAAACGCTCAAGTAATCGCTTGAAGTCAGCAAAAGCAAGCTTCACTGGTTCTGGATCTCGGTCACTACGATCGATATTAAAAATATCGTGCATGAAGTTTCGATCTTGTGCCATGTGCGTTAGGCCGCGCATGTAAAGAACCCAGTCTTGTTTCTCGTGAGTTGGGTTTAAACGCAGGAATCGTGAAATGGTCGCAAGGCCAAGAGCCAAGTCATCATTTTTGTAGTAAGCGTAAATCAGATCGAGCTGTACTTGTTCAGAATAGGCGCCGAATGGGTAACGAGAGTCTAGGGCTTCTAGCTTTTCGATTGCAGAAAGCCAGCTACCGCTCTGCAGTGATTCTTGAGCGTCAGAGTAGAGAACCGATGGTGGTACATCTGGCACTATCTCTTCACTACTTGAACAACCAACCAAGAGTGATACGGCCAATAGACCCGATAAAGTAAGGTGTTTCATGTCAGGCGTCGATTCCTTGAATTAAATATTTCGTAAGCTTCCGTTACTTTCTAACCAGTAACAGATACAATGATGCAATTATTCTATTTTATCCATACTAATGGGTATTAGTCTCACGGTTTTTAAAAAAGTTCGATATGGCTCAGCAGATCACATTAACAGACACAGTAAAAAGCAGCCAGTTAGGTCAACGTTTAGACCAAGCTGTCGCTGAACTATTTACCGATTTTTCTCGCTCTCGTATTAAAGAGTGGCTTCTTGACGGCAAAATCCAAGTGGATGGCGAAGTTATCACTAAGCCGCGCGTTAAGGTTATGGGCGGTGAAGAGATCATCTTGCAAGCTGAACTTGCAGATGAAGAGCGCTGGGAAGCACAAGACATTCCTCTAGACATTGTCTACGAAGATGACGATTTATTGGTTATCAACAAGCCTCGCGACTTTGTTGTTCACCCTGGAGCAGGTACGCCGGATGGAACCGTGCTAAACGCGTTACTGCACCACTACCCACAAATTGCTGAAGTACCTCGTGCAGGTATTGTGCACCGTCTTGATAAAGACACAACTGGTCTTATGGTTGTGGCTAAAACGGTTCCAGCTCAAACTCGTCTTGTACGTGCATTGGCTAAGCGTCGTATTACTCGTGAGTACGAAGCGATTGCTATCGGTAAAATGACTGCTGGTGGTGTGGTAGAAAAAGGCATTAGCCGTCATGCAACTAAGCGTACCTTAATGGCGGTAAATGAAGTTGGTAAGCCTGCGGTAACTCACTACCGTGTTGCTGAGCATTTCCGTGAACATACGCGTATTCGTCTGCGTCTAGAAACTGGCCGTACTCACCAAATCCGTGTTCACATGTCATACCTTCAGCACCCGCTTCTAGGTGATGTGGCATACGGTGGTCGTGCACGCATTCCAAAAGGTGCATCTGAAGAACTAACGACAATGATTCGTTCTTTTGACCGCCAGGCACTGCACGCGGTTATGCTTAAATTTGTTCACCCAATTACAGGTGAAGAAGTTGAGTTCCACGCTCCAGTACCAAATGACATGGTTGTAATGGCTGAAGCGTTACGTGTTGATGCTCGCGAAAATCTAGAAGACGACATTTAATCATGTCAAAGATCATCCCTAACTGGAATGCGCCTAAAAACGTGAAGGCATTTGCCTCGACACGTTTCGAGGGCTTTTCGACGGGTGCGTACCAAGGATTAAACCTAGGTACGCATGTTGGGGATGATGCTTCGCTTGTCGAAAAAAACCGAGCATGGCTTAAGCAACAAGCGAATATGCCTACTTCACCAGTCTGGTTAAATCAAACTCACTCAACGGATGTTGTTACGGTTTTAGAGCCAACGACGGATGTTCTCGATGCTGATGGTGCATTTACCACGGCTACCGGTGTTGTCTGTTCTGCAATGACGGCCGACTGTTTGCCAGTCATTCTTACTGATACCAAAGGTACTCAAGTCGCTGCGGTTCATGCAGGTTGGCGTGGTCTTGCTGGTGGTATTCTTGAAAATGCAGTCGCGAAGTTTTCAAACCTAGATTCAGATAACCAAATTATGGCTTGGCTTGGTCCTGCCATTGGTAAAGATGTGTTTGAGGTTGGTGATGACGTGCTAGAAGTTTTTGTTAATTTTGACCCTCAAGCTCAATCAGCATTTCAAGCCAAAGCTGAACCAGGAAAATGGCTAGCGAACATGTCTCAACTTGCAACACAAAGACTCGCGAAAGTGGGCGTGTCACAAGTGACAGATTCGAATCTATGTACATTCGCAGATTCAGACGCTTTCTATTCTTATCGTCGTGATGGCATTACAGGGCGCCAGGCTACTTTTATTTGGTTAGAGTAATCTCTAACTAGTGCTACTACTCATCCGGCTCATTTATATTTTTAGATAAGCTCTATTCTTCATTCTTATCCCTTGAAAATCTGCGTTACCGTATCCATCTTCTAACCATAAGATAAACATATCTAAGAGTAGGAAGGTGGGCATGCGTCTCGATCGATTCACTAGTAAATTCCAAATTGCGATATCTGATGCTCAGTCGCTCGCATTAGGTCGTGATCACCAATATATAGAACCTGTACACCTAATGGTGTCTTTGCTTAATCAAGATGGCAGTGCAATTCGCCCATTGCTGACCATGTTGAATATTGATGTGGTTCAATTGCGTTCAAAGCTAAGCGAAATATTAGACCGTGTACCAAAAGTAAGTGGTATCGGTGGTGATGTTCAGCTGTCGAATGCAATGGGCACGTTATTCAACCTATGTGACAAAGTCGCGCAAAAGCGTCAAGACAGTTACATATCTTCAGAAGTCTTCCTACTTGCTGCGGTTGAAGACAAAGGCCCTTTAGGTAACTTACTTAAAGAGCTTGGTCTTACTGAACAGAAATTATCTCAAGCTATTGAGCAAGTTCGCGGTGGCCAAAAGGTTGATGATCCAAATGCCGAAGACAGACGACAAGCATTAGAGAAGTTCACCATTGATCTGACTGAAAGAGCAGAGCAAGGCAAACTTGATCCTGTAATTGGCCGTGATGATGAAATTCGTCGCACTATCCAAGTACTTCAGCGTCGTACCAAGAACAACCCTGTCATTATTGGCGAACCTGGTGTTGGTAAAACCGCGATTGTTGAAGGTTTGGCTCAACGCATTATCAATAATGAAGTACCAGAAGGTCTAAGAGGCCGACGTGTACTCTCGTTGGATATGGGCTCTTTGGTTGCGGGTGCTAAATACCGGGGCGAATTTGAAGAACGCTTGAAATCGGTTCTCAATGAATTGTCTAAAGAGGAAGGCAACATCATTCTCTTTATCGATGAAATTCACACCATGGTCGGTGCCGGTAAAGGTGAAGGCTCTATGGATGCGGGTAACATGCTGAAGCCAGCATTGGCTCGTGGTGAATTACATTGTGTAGGCGCGACGACCCTCGATGAATATCGCCAATATATAGAGAAAGACCCTGCATTGGAGCGTCGATTCCAGAAAGTATTAGTCGATGAGCCAACGGTTGAAGACACGGTAGCAATCCTTCGTGGCCTGAAAGAGCGCTACGAACTTCACCATCACGTTGAAATTACTGACCCTGCAATTGTGGCAGCGGCAACGTTATCTCATCGATACGTTTCTGATCGTCAATTACCGGACAAGGCGATTGACCTGATTGATGAAGCGGCATCAAGTATCCGTATGCAGATCGATTCAAAACCGGAATCTTTGGATAAGCTTGAGCGTAAGATCATTCAACTGAAGATTGAGCAGCAAGCTCTGACTAACGAAAATGACGAAGCCAGTGAAAAACGCCTTCGTACATTACAAGCTGAGCTTTCAGATAAAGAAAGAGATTTTGCAGAGCTTGAAGAAGTGTGGAATGCAGAGAAAGCCGCATTGTCTGGCACGCAACATATCAAGTCAGAGTTAGAACAAGCTCGTATGGATATGGATTTTGCAAGACGTGCTGGTGATCTTAACCGAATGTCTGAATTGCAATACGGCCGAATTCCTGAATTAGAGAAGCAGTTAGACCTTGCGACTCAAGCTGAAATGCAAGAAATGACCTTATTACGTAATAAGGTTACCGATGCAGAAATCGCAGATGTCTTGTCAAAGCAAACGGGAATCCCGGTTTCAAAAATGTTAGAAGCGGAGAAAGAGAAGCTTCTTAAAATGGAAGGTGTTCTGCATAAGCGCGTGATTGGTCAAGCAGAAGCGGTGGAAGTGGTTTCGAATGCGATTCGCCGTAGCCGTGCAGGTTTGTCTGATCCGAACAAGCCGATTGGTTCCTTCCTATTCCTCGGTCCTACTGGGGTAGGTAAAACCGAACTGTGTAAAACACTCGCTAACTTTATGTTTGATAGTGATGATGCGATGGTTCGTATCGACATGTCTGAATTCATGGAGAAGCATTCAGTCGCTCGTTTGGTTGGCGCGCCTCCAGGTTATGTTGGGTATGAAGAAGGTGGTTACTTAACAGAAGCTGTACGTCGTAAGCCTTATTCAGTGATCTTGTTGGATGAAGTAGAGAAAGCACACCCGGATGTTTTCAATATTTTGTTGCAGGTTCTTGACGACGGCCGCTTAACCGATGGACAAGGTCGTACAGTCGACTTTAGAAATACGGTAGTGATCATGACATCTAACCTTGGTTCTTCAAGAATCCAAGAGAATTTCAACACACTCGACTATCAAGGGATAAAGAATGAGGTGATGGAAGTTGTTGGTAAGCATTTCCGTCCTGAGTTTTTAAACCGTGTTGATGAAAGTGTTGTGTTCCACCCATTAGGCCAAGAACACATTCAATCTATTGCTTCTATCCAGCTCGAGCATCTGAAAAAGCGTATGGAAGATAATGGATATGAACTTGAGGTATCGGAAAAAGCGCTTAAGTTGATTTCTCAAGTTGGTTTCGACCCGGTATATGGTGCTCGACCGTTGAAAAGAGCGATTCAACAGAGTGTCGAGAACCCGCTAGCGAAAGCGATACTGGCTGGAAAAATAAATCCTGAGAAGAAAGTACAACTATTAGTAAATAACGACAGAATTATTGCTCACCAATAATTAAAGCACGAACGGTAGGTACGATTAGCTGAAATTAAGGCGTAATCGTACCTATTTTGAACGCTTTGTTTGAATAGTGTTCGAACGGTCGCCGGTGGCGGCTTTTTTTTGTTTTTGGCCTTGTGTAAAGGATTATTCTCTCTATAATGCGCCTCCGTTGCCAAGGATAACCAAGCGGTTTGAACTGAGTAACAAGACGGAACTAAGCATTTAAGATGCTTTGAAAAATTAGCTGGAAAAAGTGTTTGACACTGGAACCCAATTCGCTAGAATGGCCGTCCACTTCGAGAGGCTCCTTACTGAAAGGAACGCTCAACAAGTAAAGCTCTTTAACAATTTAAACCTATCAATCTGTGTGGGCACTCGTTGATGAATATCAAAACGTCATTCTCAGGAATGGCAGTTACTTCGGTAACAAATTGATTTCAATGAACTGAGTGACCAATCAAGTCTTAGGACTTGGCACAGTCAATTCATTATCTTTCTGTTGGAAAGATAATAGCTTTAGAATTACATAGTAGTTTTGAAGTCAGTATTCGTTGAGTCACACCTATTAATTTAGGTAATCAAAACTTTAAATTGAAGAGTTTGATCATGGCTCAGATTGAACGCTGGCGGCAGGCCTAACACATGCAAGTCGAGCGGAAACGACATTAACAATCCTTCGGGTGCGTTAATGGGCGTCGAGCGGCGGACGGGTGAGTAATGCCTAGGAAATTGCCTTGATGTGGGGGATAACCATTGGAAACGATGGCTAATACCGCATAATGCCTACGGGCCAAAGAGGGGGACCTTCGGGCCTCTCGCGTCAAGATATGCCTAGGTGGGATTAGCTAGTTGGTGAGGTAATGGCTCACCAAGGCGACGATCCCTAGCTGGTCTGAGAGGGATGATCAGCCACACTGGAACTGAGACACGGTCCAGACTCCTACGGGAGGCAGCAGTGGGGAATATTGCACAATGGGCGAAAGCCTGATGCAGCCATGCCGCGTGTATGAAGAAGGCCTTCGGGTTGTAAAGTACTTTCAGTTGTGAGGAAGGGGGTAGCGTTAATAGCGTTATCTCTTGACGTTAGCAACAGAAGAAGCACCGGCTAACTCCGTGCCAGCAGCCGCGGTAATACGGAGGGTGCGAGCGTTAATCGGAATTACTGGGCGTAAAGCGCATGCAGGTGGTTCATTAAGTCAGATGTGAAAGCCCGGGGCTCAACCTCGGAACTGCATTTGAAACTGGTGAACTAGAGTACTGTAGAGGGGGGGGTAGAATTTCAGGTGTAGCGGTGAAATGCGTAGAGATCTGAAGGAATACCAGTGGCGAAGGCGGCCCCTGGACAGATACTGACACTCAGATGCGAAAGCGTGGGGAGCAAACAGGATTAGATACCCTGGTAGTCCACGCCGTAAACGATGTCTACTTGGAGGTTGTGGCCTTGAGCCGTGGCTTTCGGAGCTAACGCGTTAAGTAGACCGCCTGGGGAGTACGGTCGCAAGATTAAAACTCAAATGAATTGACGGGGCCCGCACAAGCGGTGGAGCATGTGGTTTAATTCGATGCAACGCGAAGAACCTTACCTACTCTTGACATCCAGAGAAGCCAGCGGAGACGCAGGTGTGCCTTCGGGAGCTCTGAGACAGGTGCTGCATGGCTGTCGTCAGCTCGTGTTGTGAAATGTTGGGTTAAGTCCCGCAACGAGCGCAACCCTTATCTTTGTTTGCCAGCGAGTAATGTCGGGAACTCCAGGGAGACTGCCGGTGATAAACCGGAGGAAGGTGGGGACGACGTCAAGTCATCATGGCCCTTACGAGTAGGGCTACACACGTGCTACAATGGCGCATACAGAGGGCAGCAAGCTAGCGATAGTGAGCGAATCCCAAAAAGTGCGTCGTAGTCCGGATTGGAGTCTGCAACTCGACTCCATGAAGTCGGAATCGCTAGTAATCGTAGATCAGAATGCTACGGTGAATACGTTCCCGGGCCTTGTACACACCGCCCGTCACACCATGGGAGTGGGCTGCAAAAGAAGTGGGTAGTTTAACCTTTCGGGGAGGACGCTCACCACTTTGTGGTTCATGACTGGGGTGAAGTCGTAACAAGGTAGCCTTAGGGGAACCTGGGGCTGGATCACCTCCTTATACGAAGATGTTCACGATAAGTGTCCACACAGATTGATGGTTTAATAAGTTAAGAGTAGAAATACTTTTCCAGATGGGGTTATAGCTCAGCTGGGAGAGCGCCTCGCTGGCAGCGAGGAGGTCTGCGGTTCGATCCCGCATAGCTCCACCATCTTTAAGTGTTCTTCCTTAAGAATCTTTAAAAATGGTTATTTCTTTTGAAATATCTAGCTCTTTAACAATTTGGAAAGCTGACTGATTGATTTACTTACGAGTAATTCAATCAAATTTAAAAGTTCTCAATGTTTACCTTTTAGGTAAACACAACAAACACATTCAAGTGTCTTGTATTCGAATCAAACCTAGTTTGATTCACATTGAGTCCGGCAAACAGTCATTGAGAATTAACCCTTCTTAATGACAACCAAAAACCTTGGTTAGTTGCCATACATTAAGACCCTTTCGGGTTGTATGGTTAAGTGACTAAGCGTACACGGTGGATGCCTTGGCAGTCAGAGGCGATGAAAGGCGTAATAACTTGCGATAAGCTCAGATTAGGTAGTAATAACCTTTAAGTCTGGGATTCCTGAATGGGGAAACCCACTTACATAAGTAAGTATCCTGTTGTGAATACATAGCAACAGGAGGCAAACCGGGGGGAACCGAAACATCTAAGTACCCGAGGAAGAGAAATCAACCGAGATTCCGAAAGTAGCGGCGAGCGAAATTGATTAGCCCTTAAGCTTTTAATGAGACAGATGAAGGCTCTGGAAAGTGCCGCAATAGCGGTGATAGTCCCGTAATCGACATCTCATCATCAGTGAAAACGAGTAGGGCGGGACACGTGATATCCTGTCTGAATATGGGGGACCATCCTCCAAGGCTAAATACTACTGACTGACCGATAGTGAACCAGTACCGTGAGGGAAAGGCGAAAAGAACCCTGTGAGGGGAGTGAAATAGAACCTGAAACCGTGTACGTACAAGCAGTAGGAGCACCTTCGTGGTGTGACTGCGTACCTTTGTATAATGGGTCAGCGACTTAATTTTAGTAGCAAGGTTAACCGTTTAGGGAGCCGTAGGGAAACCGAGTCTTAACTGGGCGTACAGTTGCTAGGATTAGACCCGAAACCAGGTGATCTAGCCATGGGCAGGTTGAAGGTTGAGTAACATCAACTGGAGGACCGAACCGACTAATGTTGAAAAATTAGCGGATGACTTGTGGCTAGGGGTGAAAGGCCAATCAAACCTGGAGATAGCTGGTTCTCCCCGAAAGCTATTTAGGTAGCGCCTCGGACGAATACTACTGGGGGTAGAGCACTGTTAAGGCTAGGGGTCATCCCGACTTACCAACCCTTTGCAAACCCGAATACCAGTAAGTACTATCCGGGAGACACACGGCGGGTGCTAACGTCCGTCGTGGAGAGGGAAACAACCCAGACCGCCAGCTAAGGTCCCAAAGTATAGCTAAGTGGGAAACGATGTGGGAAGGCTCAGACAGCCAGGATGTTGGCTTAGAAGCAGCCATCATTTAAAGAAAGCGTAATAGCTCACTGGTCGAGTCGGCCTGCGCGGAAGATGTAACGGGGCTAAGCTATACACCGAAGCTGCGGCTACGTACCTTAGGGTATGTGGGGTAGGGGAGCGTTCTGTAAGCCGTTGAAGGTGGTCTGTAAGGGCTGCTGGAGGTATCAGAAGTGCGAATGCTGACATGAGTAACGATAAAGGGAGTGAAAAACTCCCTCGCCGGAAGACCAAGGGTTCCTGTCCAACGTTAATCGGGGCAGGGTAAGTCGACTCCTAAGGCGAGGCCGAAAGGCGTAGTCGATGGGAAACGGGTTAATATTCCCGTACTTCTTACAATTGCGATGGGGGACGGAGAAGGCTAGGTGGGCCTGGCGACGGTTGTCCAGGTTCAAGTACGTAGGCGGGGTGGTTTAGGTAAATCCGGACCGCTACTAACGCTGAGATACGATGTCGAGCTACTACGGTAGTGAAGTCATTGATGCCATGCTTCCAGGAAAAGCCTCTAAGCTTCAGATTGTAAGGAATCGTACCCCAAACCGACACAGGTGGTCGGGTAGAGAATACCAAGGCGCTTGAGAGAACTCGGGTGAAGGAACTAGGCAAAATGGTACCGTAACTTCGGGAGAAGGTACGCTCTTATCAGTGAAGTCCCTTGCGGATGGAGCAGACGAGAGTCGCAGATACCAGGTGGCTGCAACTGTTTATTAAAAACACAGCACTGTGCAAAATCGTAAGATGACGTATACGGTGTGACGCCTGCCCGGTGCCGGAAGGTTAATTGATGGGGTTAGACTTCGGTCGAAGCTCTTGATCGAAGCCCCGGTAAACGGCGGCCGTAACTATAACGGTCCTAAGGTAGCGAAATTCCTTGTCGGGTAAGTTCCGACCTGCACGAATGGCGTAATGATGGCCACGCTGTCTCCACCCGAGACTCAGTGAAATTGAAATCGCTGTGAAGATGCAGTGTACCCGCGGCTAGACGGAAAGACCCCGTGAACCTTTACTACAGCTTGGCACTGAACATTGAACCTACATGTGTAGGATAGGTGGGAGACTTTGAAACCGCGTCGCTAGATGTGGTGGAGTCGTCCTTGAAATACCACCCTTGTAGTTTTGATGTTCTAACGTTGGTCCCTGAATCGGGATTACGGACAGTGCCTGGTGGGTAGTTTGACTGGGGCGGTCTCCTCCCAAAGAGTAACGGAGGAGCACGAAGGTGGGCTAAACACGGTTGGACATCGTGTGGTTAGTGCAATGGCATAAGCCCGCTTGACTGCGAGAATGACAATTCGAGCAGGTGCGAAAGCAGGTCATAGTGATCCGGTGGTTCTGAATGGAAGGGCCATCGCTCAACGGATAAAAGGTACTCCGGGGATAACAGGCTGATACCGCCCAAGAGTTCATATCGACGGCGGTGTTTGGCACCTCGATGTCGGCTCATCACATCCTGGGGCTGAAGTCGGTCCCAAGGGTATGGCTGTTCGCCATTTAAAGTGGTACGCGAGCTGGGTTTAGAACGTCGTGAGACAGTTCGGTCCCTATCTGCCGTGGGCGTTGGAAAATTGAAGGGGCTGCTCCTAGTACGAGAGGACCGGAGTGGACGAACCTCTGGTGTTCGGGTTGTCATGCCAATGGCATTGCCCGGTAGCTAAGTTCGGAATCGATAACCGCTGAAAGCATCTAAGCGGGAAGCGAGCCCTGAGATGAGTTTTCCCTGACGCTATAAGCGTCCTTAAGGGTTGTTCAAGACTAGAACGTTGATAGGCAGGGTGTGTAAGTGCTGCGAGGCATTGAGCTAACCTGTACTAATTGCCCGTGAGGCTTAACCATACAACACCCAAGGGGTTTTGTGGACTCAAGATAAGACCTTGAATGAGTTTGAATAGAGACTTTTAAATACAGTTTTCCGAATTTTAAAATTTGCTTGGCGACCATAGCATTGTGGACCCACCTGATTCCATGCCGAACTCAGAAGTGAAACACAATAGCGCCGATGGTAGTGTGGGGCTTCCCCATGTGAGAGTAGGACATCGCCAGGCTCCAAATTTATTTTCACTTTTCCAAAGTGAAGAAAAAAGTGTTATGAACGACTTGTCAGCGACGACAAGTAGTCCACTGCGGAGTGGTAGTTCAGTTGGTTAGAATACCGGCCTGTCACGCCGGGGGTCGCGGGTTCGAGTCCCGTCCACTCCGCCACTTATTCAGAGTTTCAGCTCTTTAAAACTGAAAATAGGGGTGTAGCTCCAATTGGCAGAGCAGCGGATTCCAAATCCGCGTGTTGGGAGTTCGAATCTCTCCACCCCTGCCATATTTAAGGCTCTAGTCGAAAGACTAGAGCCTTTTTGCTTTCTGGCGTCGAAATACTTCATAGCCCTCTTTCAGATTCTTCCATCTCAAATACCTCTTTGTTTATTCCCGAAAAGTTACCAATAATCGTCAACTATTCTCTAATGACGACTAGTATAAATAATATGCATCGCTTACTTGGGTTTGGTATGAGGTTATTTTTTGTATTAGTTGGGACTTTTTGTTCTTTTTTAGTGTCTGCAACGACTTGGGAAAAAGAGAAGACTCCCACGGTAAACTCAACTTCATCAATAGGAAGCTATGCCAACGGTTGCCTTGATGGAGCACAGGCCTTGCCAATCGACGGAGTAGGCTATCAGATTATTCGCCCTCAGAGAGGGCGTTATTATGGTCATACAGAGGCTATTCAGTTTATTGAAAGGTTAGGTGTAACTACAAGCGAGCAACTCGACACCAACTTACTGGTAGGAGATATTTCATTGCCCCGTGGCGGGCGCTTTTCATCTGGTCATTCAAGTCATCAAACAGGGCTAGATATCGATATATGGTTAAGACTGACAAGTGAGAGACTTTCAGTGAACGAACTTGCTGTTCCTAATCCTGTGAGTGTCGTTGATCTTACTAACTACAAGCTTCGCAAATCAAATTGGACAGATGATCATTTTCAAGTGATCCGTTACGCCGCGAAAGATGAAAAAGTAGTGCGTATTTTTGTTCACCCCGTGATTAAGCAAACCCTTTGTGAGCAAGAAAACTCTGATGCAGATGATAGAGCTTGGCTCGGGAAAATCAGGCCTTGGTGGGGGCATCATTCTCATTTTCATGTTCGCTTGAAGTGCCCAGAAGGGAGTGCTAACTGCATTGCTCAAGCTAGCCCTCCAAAAGGTGATGGCTGTGGCGAAGAACTTGCAAGTTGGGCTCCGAAAACCATACCTGTACCTCCTCCTAAAAAAGTCGCAAAAAGTAAGAAAAAGAAGAAAGTTAAAGTGATGCCAAGTCAGTGTTTAGCCTTGATATCCAATAAGTAATCACATCTATCGAGGTTAATTACAGTGGTAATGCCACTGGCTTTCTCGTCTCTGAAAGTTGAGGAATGTCACACTTTTGTCTAGAGTTTATAAACACGAGATTAAGAACATCGTTTGATATTAACAAAACCAATAACGACAACAGCAAGAACAATGACGAATTTGACAAGGTTTGGTCAGGGATAGAGTGTTTTTGGGGTGAAAGATGCGGCTTATGTGCAGTATGCGAAATCAGAGTCTGATACCCGTCGATAGATAATTCAAGGGTAAGACTATGACTATGATTTGTGCAAAGGAATTTTCAGAATGGTTAAGACATAGGTTCAGTACAGAAAACTCGGGTATTTCTATTTCAAGAGATGACATCAACCAATTGACGGGCAGACAACGACTAGCCCCTAGCTTTGTAAATGATGTCCACTATGAGTTGATGCAATATGGAATGGCGTTTGTGACTGATACCAGCAGGGAAAACTTTTACTCGTCCCTATAGCTCAATCAATTGGCGAGAGCGACTCGAATATCAATTTGAAAAAGAGCTCTTCTGTAATATTTATCCAATAGAAAAGTCAGGATAAAAAAAGACCCTGTAAATAATTCTGTGTAACTGTCGGGGTTACATATATTCAGTTAATCGGTCTTCGAACATAATCATAAAGCGGTTCAGGGCTTGTCGCCAGTTTCTAATTGGCATCGTCCATCTTTTGGAGGCATCCTGGATCGCTAAGAAGATCACCTTCCTTGCCGATTCATCAGTCGGGAACAGCTTACGCTTTTTAATCGCTTTTCTAATAACACTATTAAGTGATTCTATGGCATTAGTCGTATAAATTGCTCGCCTAATATCTTCTGGGTAGTTGAAGAGCGTGTTCAGGTTATTCCAATGTGCTGTCCAAGAGCGGCTGATCTGAGGGTATTTGCCATCCCATTTATCTGAGAAACTGCTCTAGCGCTAGCAAGGCTTCATCTTCTGTCTTCGACTGATAGATCTTCTTAAGATCGGCAGCCACAGCTTTATAATCTTTCCAAGGTACATACCTAACTGAGTTTCTCACCATATGGACGATACAGAGCTGGATCTGAGTATTTGGGAATGCGGCATTAATGGCATCAGGAAAGCCCTTCAGACCATCGACACAAGCAATGAAAATGTCTTTTACTCCGCGGTTTTGTAGCTCTGTTAGCACAGCAAGCCAGAACTTAGCACCTTCCGTCTCTGACAACCACATGCCAAGCAGCTCTTTTTGACCCTCCATGTTCACGCCTAGCGCAAGATAAACAGCTTTGTTGATGACTTGTTTATCTTGCCTGATTTTAACGACAATGCAGTCGAGATAAACGATTGGGTAGACTTCATCTAATGGGCGAGATTGCCATTCAACAACCTGCTCTAGAACAGAGTCCGTCACCTTAGATATAAGGGTTGGTGAGGCATCCGCATCGTACATTTCCTTGAATGTGGCTACGATTTCTCGGGTCGTCATGCCTTTAGTATAGAGGCTTAAGATTTTGTCATCCATCGACTGGAAACGAGTTTGGTGCTTGCGAACCAGCTTTGGTTCAAAGCTTGACTCACGGTCACGAGGAACGTCTATCGGCACTTCACCATCATCAGTGATAATAGACTTGCTGGTATACCCATTACGTGAGTTGGAGCTGGGTTTTGGGGAGTGTTTTCGTAGCCAAGGTGCTCATCAAGCTCAACATTCAATGCTGTCTCAACAGTCACCTTGGTTAACATTTTTCGGAAGTCATCAAGATCAGATTCTGTCTTAATTGATTTAGCTGCTTCACGAGCAAAAGCTTCAAGTGCTTTCTTATCCATACTATCCATCCTTAGCCTTTAAGGCTTAAGTCTAGACAGTTACACAGAATTTAGGACAGTCTCTAAAAAAAAGGTTCAACTTACAGTAAGTTGAACCTTTTCTCTTTTAGGTCAAGCCTTGAATGATGACAAACTTCTCTAGTAGCTCATCTTCAGTTTCAATGTGGTTTGGATCAGTGATGATGCACTTGGTAATTGGGCATACAGACTGACACGTTGGCTTTTCATAGTGACCTTTACACTCAGTACATAAATCAGGATCGATTTCAAAGATGCTGTCACCCATAGTGATTGCGCCATTTGGGCATTCAGGGTCACACATATCGCAGTTGATGCACTTGTCAGTGATTAACAGAGCCATTGCTTACTTCTCAGTTTTCTAAGTAAAGTTACTTACCTGATGCATTGCGTGTGTCTTGGCCTTCGCTCAAGTTACGCATCAGCAAGCCGTACTCTAAGTTTAGATCGGCTGGTACAGGAATAAATACAAAGTGACCGTTACCTTTTGCGTCTTCTACTGCTTCAGACTTACGGTTTTCCATCATCTCTAGTTTGAAAACAACGTTACCTTTCGGTGTCATCATTTCTAAGCTATCACCAACTAGGAATTTGTTCTTCACTTCTACTTCCGCTAGGTCACCACGGCGCTTACCTGTGAATTCACCAACAAATTGTTGAGTATCAGAGATAGAGTAACCGTACTCGTAGTTTTGGTAAGTGTCGTGAGTATGGCGACGTAGGAAGCCTTCAGTGTAACCACGGTGAGCTAGGCTCTCTAGTGTACCCATTAGGCTTTCATCGAACGGCTTACCTGCTACAGCGTCATCGATAGCTTTACGGTAAACCTGAGCTGTACGTGCGCAGTAGTAGAAAGACTTAGTACGACCTTCAATCTTCAGAGAGTGAACGCCCATCTTCGTTAGTCGCTCAACGTGTTGGATTGCACGAAGATCTTTCGAGTTCATGATGTAAGTACCATGCTCATCTTCAAATGCAGCCATTTTCTCTTCTGGCTTGTGTGACTCAGAAAGTAGAACCACTTCGTCTGTTGGTTTACCTAGACCTAGTGTGTTGTCTGGACGTTCGTCTTGAACTTCAACATCCTGAATCTCAACACCAGTAGGGTTTGCTTCAACGATTTGACCGTTTTCGTCTTCTTTTGCTGCTTCTGTTTTGTATTCCCAGCGACAAGCGTTAGTGCAAGTACCTTGGTTTGGATCGCGCTTGTTCATGTAGCCCGAAAGTAGACAACGACCAGAGTACGCCATGCAAAGTGCACCGTGAACAAAGATCTCTAGTTCTGTTTCTGGGCAGTGTTCGCGAATCTCTTCGATCTCTTCAAGAGACAACTCACGAGATAGGATCACACGCTCAACGCCTTGAGTTGACCAGAACTTAACGGTCGCCCAGTTTACTGCGTTTGCTTGAACAGAAAGGTGGATTGGCATCTCAGGGAATGCTTCGCGAACCATCATGATAAGACCAGGATCTGACATGATAAGAGCGTCTGGGCCCATATCGACAACTGGCTTAAGGTCGCGAATGAATGTTTTTAATTTAGAGTTGTGTGGCTGAATGTTACATACAACATATAACTTTTTGCCTTGAGCATGAGCTTCATCGATACCGATTTGTAGGTTTTCGTGATTGAACTCGTTGTTACGAACACGAAGGCTGTAACGTGGCTGGCCTGCGTAAACTGCATCTGCGCCGTAGGCGAATGCATAACGCATGTTTTTAAGGCTTCCTGCCGGTGATAATAGTTCAGGTACAAATGGTTTTTGTGTAGTCATTGCTTCGTTCTCTAATCTGATCTCAAGTCAGGTTGATACCACCAAGTGATATCAAAGGGGCGCAAATTTTACGCTAAAACGAGTTTGGTTGATAGCCCTAAAGATAGCAATGACATTAAGAAGAGAGTGGAGAGATAAATATAAGCAGGAGTTTGGGAGGAAATAAGCCCAGATGCCATCGACATCTGAGCCTAAATATCACAGATTAAGCGTTTGGTTGAGTTAATCCGCCTAGTGATTCGAACAGGTTCGGAAGGAACACACTGAACTCACCACATAGAAGTGAGAAGTCAGCATCAAAGCGTGCTGCTTGATCTTCACGCGGGATATCGTCGTTTTCATCTTTGAGTTCATCACTGAATTTTAGGCGCTTGATGCTGCCGTCTTCTGCCAGAATGAATTCAATACGATCTTGCCAGTTGATAAGAAGCTTAGTCACCATCTTATTGGCTTCGATGTGGTTCTTAATCTCATCTGTTTCTAGCTCTTGTTTCTTAACTCGAACAATACCGCCGTCTTCTTGAATCGACTTAAGCTCAGCTTCATCAAGCATTGTGATACCTTGAGGTGTATCACCTGATTTGACCCACTCGGTTAGAGTCGTTTCAATCGCTTGCTCTGGAATCGCGGGCACGACTGGTAGGCTACCCATTGTTTTACGTAGTAACGCCAATACGTCTTCTGCTTTTTTGTAGCTGCTAGCATCAACCACGATGAAACCTTCTTTTGGCATGATCAGCGCGTAAGTGAAGTTACTGCGGCTGAATGCACGAGGAAGCAGATCAATAATGATGTCTTCTTTTAGGCTGTCTTTCTCTTTCTTTTTAAGAGGAGTGCCAGATTCAGCTTCAAGCGTTTCTACTTTTGCGTTCAGTGATTCTTTGATCACAGAAGCAGGTAGCATTTTCTCTTCTTTCTTTGCACAGATTAGAATGCGGTTTTCTGATACGTGCGTCATCATATCGCCGTGTCTACCCATCGCATGTACCCAACCAAACTTCTGTTTGTCTTGGCTACCACAAGGAGTAAAGCGGAATTCTTCAAGTTGTTTCTCTAGCTGATCTGCGTTGAAATCAATATCACGGTTGAAGCGATAGACTAGGCAATTTTTAAACCACATAAATTTTTCTCATACCTTTTTAGAAGTGCTTCATGATATGAGATCTAATTCGATTTGTCCCTAGCTCTGTATCAAAAGTTGTAAAGTGAAACGTTTGAGACAGTTATATGAAAATTTGTTTTCAAAGGTCACAAAAGTGTCATAATTAACTCAGATAATGCAATGCGTTGATTAAATACAAAGGCTATTCAATTATGTCGAGAAGGATTCTGGTCGTTGAAGATGAAGCACCTATTCGTGAGATGCTGTGTTTTGTACTTGAACAAAAAGGCTACCAAGCAGTAGAGGCTGAAGATTACGATACAGCGGTAAACAAGCTATGTGAACCTTTCCCAGATCTAGTATTACTAGATTGGATGCTACCTGGTGGTAGCGGGATAAACTTTATCAAGCACATGAAGCGTGAAGAGTTAACTCGCAACATCCCAGTGGTGATGCTGACGGCTCGTGGTGAAGAAGAAGATAAGGTTCGCGGTTTAGAAGTTGGCGCTGACGACTACATTACCAAACCATTTTCGCCAAAAGAGCTAGTGGCTCGCCTGAAAGCGGTTATTCGCCGAGTAACACCAACTGCATTGGAAGATGTGATTGATGTTCAAGGTCTTAAATTAGACCCTGTATCACACCGTGTTACCGCGAGTGAAGGTCCAGTTGATATGGGACCAACAGAATTCAAAATGCTGCATTTCTTTATGACGCACCAAGAGCGTGTGTACAGCCGAGAGCAGTTGCTTAACAACGTTTGGGGTACCAACGTTTACGTTGAAGACCGCACCGTTGATGTACATATTCGACGCCTACGTAAAGCGCTTGAATCTGCAGGTCACGATAAGCTAATCCAAACGGTTCGCGGCGCGGGCTACCGTTTTTCTACAAAGGCTTAATATGGCTTCGCTGCCCAGTTTACGGAGTCCTGAATGGTTGAAAAGTTAACCTGGAAAAAGCTGACTTGGGAGCTGGCTTTTTTTTACGCACCATGGGTTTTAGTCGGATGGATATTCGGTTACCTACCTTGGTTACTGCTGGCTGCTACGGTATTGCAGCTCGGCTGGCATCTACACAACCAAATGCGTTTGTCCGCATGGTTGTGGGATGAGAAGCGTCTAACACCACCTTCAGGCTCAGGAAACTGGGAATCTCTGTTCAACGGTATCTATCGTATGCAGCAGAGACAGCGTCGCAAACGTAAAGAATTGACCAACCTTATCCGTCGTTTCCGTAACGGTGCTGAGTCCCTTCCCGATGCCGTTGTGGTGTTTCGCGGTGAAGGCAATATTGTTTGGTGTAACAAGCTTGCTCAGTATTTACTAGGTTTCCGCTGGCCAGACGATTCAGGTCAACCGATCTCGAATTTGATCCGAACTCCGGATTTTATCAAGTATCTCAATAAGCAAGATTTCTCTGAGCCATTAGAGATGCCTTCTCCTCTGAATGTGGAGCGTATGCTTGAACTGCGTATTGTGCCGTATACCGAGGGTGAACATCTGATGGTTGTGCGTGATGTGACCCAGCTTAAGCAGCTAGAGGGCATGCGTCGTAACTTCTTCGCTAACGTATCTCATGAGCTACGTACTCCAATGACCGTACTTCAGGGCTACCTTGAAATGACGGAAGACCCAGACATGATCGTTGGCCCTATGTGGACCAAGGCTCATGGTGTAATGACTGAGCAATTGAATCGTATGAACAGTCTGGTCAATCAACTGCTTACACTTTCAAAAATTGAAGCAGCGCCAATGCACGAATTGGATGAAGTGGTGAACGTTCCCGCTATGCTTGAGGTTCTTGAGAAAGAAGCCGCGAGTTTAAGTGGTGATCGCGAACATAAGCTTGAATTTGATATTGATAAGAGCTTACGTGTATTAGCTGATGAAGATCAGTTGCGAAGTGCTATATCGAATCTGGTTTACAACGCAGTCAAATACACACCTCCGGGTGCTACGGTTAAGGTTCGCTGGTATCAAACAAGCCAAGGTGCCTGTTTGGATGTATCAGACACCGGAGACGGCATCGAGCCCCAACACTTACATCGACTTACAGAACGATTCTATCGTGTCGATAAGGCGCGCTCACGTGATACTGGTGGTAGTGGTCTTGGGCTGGCTATCGTGAAGCATGCTTTGACTCACCATGATTCTCATTTGGAAATCCAGAGTGAGCTAGGTGTCGGCAGTCGTTTCCATTTCACGTTACCAAACCGATTGACCGTTTCATGATTGCTTTAATACGCAGGATGCGTTTACCCATCAGTTCGTTGTTAGCGTGTGCTTTAATTTCTCCAGTTCATGCAGAGCTGACTGTTGAATCGCTTCCTGATTATTCCAAGGTGCCGGGGATTTCTGGCAGCTTGTTATCGGTAGGTTCAGATACTTTGGCGGGTATGACGACATTGTGGGTTGAAGAGTTTAAATCTTACTACCCGAATGTGAATGCTCAGGTTCAGGCTTCTGGCTCTGCGACTGCGCCTCCCGCGCTTACTGAGGGCACTGCGCATTTGGGGCCAATGAGCCGACCAATGCGATTACGTGAGATTGAGGCATTCGAAAGAGAGCATGGCTACAAGCCCACTGCGCTTAGAGTCGCGATCGATGCGATTGGCGTATTTGTACACAAAGATAACCCGATCAAAGGGCTCAACTTTCGTCAGATAGATGGCATCTTTTCTGAAACGTTGCGCTGTGGCGGTGTTAAAAATATCGAGAGCTGGCAAGAGCTAGGGATTAAACAACCTTGGGCAAAACATCGTTTCCAACTGTTTGGCCGAAACTCCGTATCCGGTACCTATGGTTACTTTAAGCAGAATGCTTTGTGTGGCGGTGATTTCAAGAATCGAGTCAATGAGCAGCCGGGTTCAGCCTCTGTTGTTCAATCTGTGGCTTTGTCGATCAGCGGCATTGGATACACAGGCATTGGCTATCGCGTTGCGGGTGTAAGACAGGTCCCGGTGGTTAAGACGGGGGAGCAATATGTACACGCCACAAGAGAAAATATTCTAAGCGGCGCTTACCCACTTTCACGCTTCTTGTACGTTTACGTGAATAAACACCCAAACAAGCCGCTTTCTCCGGTAGAGCAAGAGTTCCTAACTTTTATCTTCTCTAAACAAGGCCAAGAGTTGGTGGAAAAAGACGGCTACGTTTCTATTCCTCACGAATACGCAAAACAAGAGCTTGCCAAAGTAGGACTCTAATTCCCCCGATTGGCAATTACGGTTTTTGATTCTCATCGAAGCTTAGTTGCCATTCAGCATTACTCCACAGTTCCTGCTCTGCGAGTAAGTCCGCTGCCAATAGTTTATTTTCATCAAGCCAATCACCATCGGCACCACAAATCTTCCAATGATCTTTCTCGATGACCTCAATGCGTGTTTTTAGACGTGGAGAGTCGTTGCGTTGACCATTGAGAATGATGGATAGACGTAATATGCGAATCAAGCTGATCAAGTGCTTACTCTTAAACAAATTCAGTTTGGGCATCTCTTGAAGTTTGAGTGCTTTACGTTGGAAGCGAGCCAAAATCGACATGACCATCTGTTGCTCGCTATTAAAGCCCGGCATATTGGTATGTTGCAGAAGATACGCAGAATGCTTATGGAAGCCTGAAAAGCTGATACTCAGCCCGACCTCGTGTAATAGAGCACTCCATTCAAGAAGTTCAAACAGCTGACTTTTTTTCTTAATGCATAGCTCATCGCATATCTGATGTAAGAACTCGCTTGCTTGCTCTTTTACGCGAGTTGCGTGGTCGAAATCAACCGAGTGTTTGGTTGCGAGATTCTCTGTGGTTCGCATACGAATGTCCGAACGCTGAAAGCGATCTTCCATCTCATAGAGCAAGCCTTCACGAAGCGCGCCGTCAGAAAAGTGCATCTCTTTGACTGAAAGAGCCATGAATATCGCAGTGAGAATAGCCACTCCGCCAGCAAAGACGGGTTGGCGCTCTTCAGTGAGCCCTTTGAGTTTTATCTCTTCAACGGTGTCGTGTTCGCACAATACATCAATTAAATGGCCTAATCGCTTTTCGGTAATAATGGCATCTTCATAGCCCATTCCGACCAAGACTTCTTTGATTGCTTTGATGGTTCCTGAAGAGCCAAGAGCAGCATCCCAGCCTTTCTTTTTGTATTTAGCGGCTAGAGGCTCTAGACGTTGTTGAGCCGCAATGATGGCCTTGGAGAAGTTCTTGCGAGAGAGTTTTCCATTCGAGAAATATCTCTGTGTAAAACTTACGCAGCCCATCTGTTTACTGTTGACGAGCTTCGCCTCAAATCCTTTGCCGATAATCAACTCGGTACTACCCCCCCCAATATCGACAACTAACTTGGAGTCAGATTCGGGCTGTGTGTGAGCCACGCCTAAATAGATAAGTCGCGCTTCTTCCTCACCGGGAATCACTTCGATAGGAAAAGTAAGCACCTCACGAGCACGCTGGATAAAGATATGAGCGTTGTTTGCTTGGCGGAGAGTGTGGGTGGCTGCAATACGAACATTTTCGACTTCAAAGCCTTGTAAGCGCTCGGCAAACATTGAGAGACACTCTAAACCACGCTCGATGGCTGCATTGTTCAGGTTTGATTGGTCATCGAGGCCAGAACCAAGCCTGACTCTTTGCTTGTGTCGGCTGACAAGTTGCAATTCTTGCCCGATGACTTTTGCCACAACCATGTGAAAGCTATTAGAGCCTAAATCGATGGCAGCAACGTTTTTGATAGGTGGAGATACCGCCTCAAGTGAGGCGGTATTATTGGAATCTTCTGGCGTATTGGCCTTAGTGTTTTTAGCTTGGCTCATCGTGAGATTGTTGTTCCCTAGCTTTTCGAGTCTGTTTCTCTACCTGCTTGAGGTAATCATAGATGGCGACTTGAGAGCGGCGTTTTTTACGGTTACCGCGAGGAACGTAAGCGTTGCTCATCTCTTTATCTATCCACCTTGCCTTAACTGTATCGGTAAAATGAATATTTACAATGTCGATGATGCGTTGTTTCAAACGTTCATCACGGATTGGCGCCGCGACTTCAATGCGGTGATCGATGTTTCGCGTCATCCAATCTGCCGATGAGATAAATACTTTCGGGTCACCAGCGTTGTGTGTAATCAAAACGCGTGGGTGCTCTAGGAATCGGTCGATGATACTGATGATTTCAATGTTCTCACTAACGCCTTCGACTCCCGGAACCAGTGAGCACATACCTCGGATTATCATGCGAATTTTGACACCCGCATTGCTTGCGCCATAAAGCTTATTGATAAGCCCTTTATCAACCAAGTTGTTCACTTTTAAGGTGATCTGCGCTTTTCTACCCGCTTTAGCACTAGCTATTTCTGTATCGATAAGACGGTAAAGTTTCTTACGTGAGTTTCGTGGCGACACAATTAAGTGGTCAAACTTTACAGGGCGATAAGGGTTCTCAATATACCCAAAGACATTACGCACCTCATTAGTCAGTTCTTGGTCGGCGGTAAGCAGCGAGAAGTCGGTGTAGATTCGTGCGGTCTTTTCGTGGAAATTTCCTGTGCCGATATGTGCGTAGCGAGTGATTTCTTCACCTTCACGGCGGCTGATCAGAAGTAACTTAGAGTGTATTTTTAGACCCGGAGCACCAAAGATCACTTGAACGCCAGCTTCAGTTAGGATCTTTGACCATTCGATATTGGCTTCTTCGTCGAATCGAGCTTGAAGCTCAACTACTACCGTTACGTTTTTGCCATTATGAACGGCATCGATCAACGAATTCATTAATCGAGAGTTTTTCGCTACGCGATAGATATTGATCTTGATACTGATGACTTTTGGATCAAATGAAGCCTGACGAACCAACTCTGTCATGTGATCAAAGGTATGATATGGATAGTACAGCAAGATGTCTTGATTCTTGATTGCATCAAAGCTGTTATCAAACCCATCAAAGTCTGCACATGACATTGGTGGTAAAGGTTTGTTTTCTAAGTATTCACGACCTACGTTCGGGAAACCGATGAAATCTTTAAAGTTATGGTAACGACCACCAGGTATCAGGTTGTCGTAGTTAGAGATGCCTAATTTTCCGCACAAGAAATCCAGCATGTTTTGAGGCATTGTGTGTTCATAAACAAAACGCACAGGTAGGGCACTGAGCCTCTGAGCCACACCTTCAGACATCTGTTCTAGCAAGCTGTGTTCGACTTCGTGGCTTAGGTCGTATTCAGCATCACGAGTCATTTTCATCGCATGGCAGTTGAGCTGGTCGTATTCGAAAAAGCCTTTAAATAGATCATCGATGCAGTATCGGATAATGTTATCAAGTAAGATGATGGTCTTGCGGCGTTTTCCTTTCTGCTCTGGAACCATGACAAAGCGCGGAAGGTGATCGGTCGGTATCTCAATGACAGCGTATTTGGATTGCTGCTCTTTTTGAAGCTCGACGGTCAGATAGGCATACTCATCTTTTAAGAACTGAAGCACATTCATTTCGTTGTTCATTAGAAGGGGCGTGATGTGAGGAAGTACTTCTTTCTTAAAGTATTTCTTTACCCATTTCTTTTGAGCGTCATTCAACTGTGTCTCGTTAACTAGGAAAATACGTCGTCTTGCCATCTCTAGAATGAGATCATTGTAGAGTTCATCAAAACGTTGGTTTAACTTAAACGCCTTGTTTTGCATCTTAGTGAGCAGATGCTTTGAGTTGTCATGGATCCCACGCTCTTGGTTGATCAAAATGCGACGTTTCACATCCGAGAATCGAACCTTGTAAAACTCGTCTAGATTGTTAGAAAAGATCCCGAGAAAGCGTACTCTTTCGATCAAAGGTACTGTTTTGTCCGCTGATTCCTGTAAGACTCTTTCGTTAAAAGAGAGCCAACTGAGTTCTTTTTCTATATAGAGCTTTTCAGCGTTCATAATCAATCCTAGACATCTTAAAGAGTGTGAGATTACTCAAATTGTAAAAAATGAGCAGAGTATGCTGTTTTTGTTACGGTATTATTTCACTCTACAGTTTCAATAAAACTTACTATTATTTTCAGTTGTTTAATGTGAGTTGTAATATAATTGTCATGTAAACGAAATATTATGATATTAGCTCAAAAAAGGTAGATAGACAGATGGCCGCAGCCGAACTTTCATTGAAAAAACGAGATAAAAAAAGATGGTTGAAAGACCGTCTTATGCGTTTTGCGGTGACATTAGGCGGTGTGAGTGTGCTGGCAGCACTTGTTCTGATCTTTATTTACCTAGCGATGGTCATTCTTCCGATCTTCGCTGACTCAAGTTTAGAGACCGATCAAAAAGTCCAACCCGTGATCGTACAAGATCCGATCGCAATGACGGTCGATGAGTATGGCCAACATGCATTAGTGATCGACCGTAATGGTTCTGTCGATTATTGGACTCTCAATAACTCCCAATCTACGCCATACTTTTCTGAATCCATTATTCAAGACTCGGTCGCGTTTGCTCGAAGCACACCAGCAGACAATTGGTTTGCCTTTGCCAACCACCAAGGCCAAGTACAGTTGTTTCAACCTGAATTTTCAAAGCCTCTTGCCGTAAAAGGGCAAGCCGCTAGCCCTCGAATTAATTACCTTCAACCCAAAAGCCAACCATTTGAATTTTTAGATGACATTGCATTGAGTGATGGCTTGAGCATTGAGAAGCTAACATTTGCGACTGACAATCATCATTTGACGCTGGTGGCTCAGTTATCTAATAAACGCATTTTGGTGAAATGGTATCAAGCGTCGCTAACAGGTGAATACTCAGAGATTAATTCTCAATGGTTATCGAAAGAGTTTGGCCAGCAAGACCAGTTGTTAATGACACCCAACGGGCATACTTTGTATCTTCGAAACGCCTCTGACCTTACGGTTCTAACTGCGGAAGCGAACAAGTTCTCGGTTCGAGAAGTGATCGATTTAAGTTTAGGTGATGAGCAGCATGCCGTTAAGAATATTGACTTGCTGTCAGGTGCTTATTCTCTGCTCGTGAGTCATTTTGATGGGCGAGTCTCTCAATGGTTTGATGTATTGAGCAAAGAGCAGCGTAACCTGACTCACATTCGTGATTTTAAATTGCCTTCTGAAGTTCAGTTCTTATTGCCTGATACCTATCGCAAAGGCTTTTACAGCTTCTATAAGAATGGAACGATTCAGAGTCACTATACGACCAGTGAAAAGTTATCTCTGTTTGAGAAAGCTTATAAGAAGTCGCCACAACTTGCGGCTATGTCTGCCAACGAGCTTCATCTCGCAACGCTGAGTGATGGCGTTATTAGTCTTGCATTGGTTGATAATCCATATCCTGAAATATCGTTTTCATCGTTATGGAAAAAGGTGTGGTACGAGAGCTACCCAGAGCCTCAGTATGTGTGGCAATCCACTTCTGCGAATGATGATTTTGAAGGTAAGTTCAGCTTAGTGCCTTTGACTTTTGGTACGCTTAAAGCGGCGTTGTTTGCAATGATGTTCGCCGTGCCTATTGCGGTACTTGGTGCCATTTATACCGCTTACTTTATGACACCTAAGATGCGTCGAGTGGTAAAACCTTCGATTGAATTAATGGAAGCATTGCCGACCGTTATCATCGGATTTATCGCGGGCTTATGGTTTGCTCCTATCGTGGAGACGCATTTAACCGCCATTGTGTCACTGCTATTGGTGTTGCCTCTTAGTACTCTGGTTGTTGGCTTAATTTGGTATTGCTTACCACAGGACTGGGTGAGCCGTTTCCCTAATGGTTGGCACGCACTTATTCTGGTTCCGGTGTTGATTGTGACTACAGTGGTCGTGCTTAACTTTGGTGGGAAAATTGAATCATTACTGTTTGCTGGTGATATCAAACTTTTCTTAAATCACCATGGAATCGATTTTGACCAGCGTAACGCACTCGTGATTGGTTTCGCGATGGGCTTCGCGGTTATCCCGACCATTTTCACTATCGCAGAAGATGCTATTTTCTCAGTGCCTAAACACCTGTCGGACGGTTCTTTGGCACTAGGCGCCACGCCTTGGCAAACACTGATTTATGTTGTTCTGCTTACTGCGAGCCCCGGTATTTTCTCAGCAATTATGATGGGCTTGGGTAGAGCGGTTGGTGAGACCATGATTGTGTTAATGGCGACCGGTAATACGCCTATCATGGATTGGAATATTCTTGAGGGGATGCGAACGCTCTCTGCGACGATTGCGGTTGAGCTTCCTGAATCCGAGGTTGGCAGCCCTCACTTTAGATTGCTGTTCTTAGCTGCGTTACTTCTATTCGTCTTTACCTTCGCCGTGAACTCGATTGCGGAATGGGTAAGACAAAGGCTGCGAGATAAATACCGTGCTTTATAATTTTTATCTGAATCGTCAATCGCAACCAGTAAGAGAGCCTCTTCATGTTTAAGTGGATTAAATCGGGATCTCCTTGGATATGGCTAACTGGTGGTGCCGTTAGTATTAGTATGCTGTCGGTACTTGGCCTGATTTTGTTTATTGGTTGGAAAGGGTTGACCTATTTCTGGCCTGCGCCTCTTTATCAGTGGCAAGTAAATGAAACAGAAAGCCTTGCCAATGTTCCATTTCAACATCAAGAGATGGCGAAGAACCGTTTAATTGGTCAACTTTACGAACGTAAGTACATTCCAGTTGAACAACTGTCGAATGTGCAGGATAAAAAACTGCCGCAAGAGATTATCGATAAAGGGTTAGTTCGACGTCTGAGCATCAAGATCGCTAACCGTGAATTGTACCCTGCGGACTTTGTGTCAATTCTTGAGGTGAACCTTAAAGAACCGACCACACCAAAAGAGTGGGCTGTGATCGAGCGAAGCCGTGGTGGTTACTTTTTCGGAAAACCGGTTGGCTTTAGAAGTGCAGACGGTGTTCTAACCGATGACATCGAGAAAGAATTGGTCAAAGGTTTAACTCACGCTGATACGTTACGTGATGAAATTCAAAAGATCGTTAACCAAACGGTTCGAACGACTAGTTGGTCGTTGGAGCAATTACGTTTAGAAATGCGTAAAAAAGAACTCAATGACAACCTATCCGAGCAAGAGCGACAAGAGCTAGAATCTAAACGTTTGGCTTTAAGTCGAGAGTTAGCCTCTGGAGAGTATCAACTTGATTCTCTTAGGCAACAGCTCAACCTTGATGCTCTGATTGTTGAAGATATGACGGGTAAAGTGGTCGAGGTTCCACTGAGTGAGATCTTAGACTTCTGGTTTCCTAACCAGATGACTTATCCAGAGAAAGTTCTGCATTGGTGCGAGCAGGTCTGGAAGTTCTTATCTGAAAATCCTAGAGAATCTAACTCTGAAGGTGGCGTGTTCCCTGCAATTTTCGGTACGGTACTCTTAGTGCTTATCATGTCGATTGTAGTGATGCCGCTTGGTGTCATTGCCGCGATTTATCTGCATGAATACGCAAAAAACAATGCGCTAACTCGCTTGATTCGCATAGCAGTCATAAACTTAGCGGGTGTGCCATCCATCGTTTATGGTGTATTTGGCTTAGGCTTTTTTGTTTATACCATTGGTGGCTCGATCGACTCATTATTCTATGCAGAGCGTTTACCTGCTCCGACGTTTGGTACGCCAGGCCTGTTGTGGTCGGCATTAACGCTGGCTGTTTTAACATTGCCTGTCGTGATTGTGACTGCCGAAGAAGGCTTAACTCGAATCCCTAGCTCTGTGAGACACGGCTCTTTAGCTTTGGGCGCAACCCAGTCAGAGACCTTGTGGCGAATCGTTTTACCTATGGCGAGCCCTGCGATTATTACCGGGCTTATTCTGGCTGTGGCCCGTGCTGCAGGAGAAGTTGCACCATTAATGCTGGTGGGTGTAGTGAAGTTAGCGTCGAGCCTACCTGTTGATGCGCAGTTCCCGTATGTACACCTAGATAGAAAATTTATGCATTTAGGTTTTCACATCTATGATGTGGGCTTCCAAACATCAAACATAGAAGCAGCAAGACCTCTAGTTTACGCAACGTCATTTTTGCTGGTTACCGTGATTGTTGGGTTGAACTTAACGGCAATTAACATTCGAAATAACCTGCGTGAAAAGTACCGAACCTTAGGACAAGATTAAGATGTTTTCAATTAATGAAACCTTGGGTTATCAAGCACCTTTAGATGTGCACAACCTAACCGAAGAGCAAACAGCCATCTCGATTGAGGGGCTGAACCTATACTATAAAGAAGCTCAGGCGCTTGATGATATCTCAATGACGATACCGAAAGGGCAGGTGACGGCTTTTATCGGTCCTTCTGGTTGCGGGAAGTCGACACTACTTCGCTGTATTAATCGTATGAACGATCTTGTCGAAGGTTGTAGAGTCTCAGGCAAGGTGAAGTTGTACGGCAATAATGTTTATCACCCGAAAGTTGATGTCGCGACCTTACGACGTCGTGTTGGCATGGTATTCCAACGCCCGAACCCTTTTCCTAAATCAATTTATGAAAATGTGGTTTATGGGTTGAGGCTACAAGGCGTGAGCAACAGTCGCGATTTAGATGATGCTGTTGAGCGCTCATTACGTGCCGCGGCGCTTTGGGATGAAGTAAAAGATCGCTTACATGAAAACGCCTTTGGTTTATCGGGTGGTCAGCAGCAGCGTTTGGTCATCGCTCGCGCGGTGGCAATAGAGCCGGAAGTACTTTTGCTTGATGAGCCGACATCAGCCTTGGATCCGATTTCTACTCTGACGATTGAAGAGTTGATCAACGATCTAAAAACGCAATACACCGTGGTGATCGTGACCCATAACATGCAACAGGCCGCTCGCGTAAGTGACCACACTGCGTTTATTCATATGGGAAAATTGATCGAGTACTCAGATACGGATTCAATATTCACGTCGCCATTGAAAAATCAAACGGAAGACTACATTACTGGTAGGTATGGCTAACGTGATTGTTCACGCCATATAGAGCTGAGCCACTCTTATGTAAACGGCTTAATCCATTTCTTTTAAGGAGCTGACATGCATTTTGGTCGCCACATCTCAGGACAATTCAATGTTGAATTAGAGTCTATCCGTACTCATGTACTTACTATGGGCGGGTTAGTGGAGCAGCAGCTTTCTTTTGCGATGCAAGCGCTTCACAAAGATGATGTGGAGTTAGCTAAAAAAGTCATTCGTGATGACCATAAAGTAAATGCGATGGAAGTGTCGATTGATGAGGCATGTACGCGAATCATTGCCAAGCGTCAGCCTACAGCGAAAGACCTGCGTTTGATTATGGCGATCATCAAGACCATTACTGATCTTGAACGTATTGGCGATGTTGCTTCTAAAATAGCGCAAGGTGCTATCGAGATCCCTTCGACTAAAGAACAAAAATTCCATGTATCTCTAGAACCACTGTGTCGACAAGCGATCACCATGCTGCATCAAGTTTTGGATGCATTTGCACGAATGGATGTAGATGCGGCGGCTGAAGTGCATAAACTCGATGACAAGCTTGATGCTGAGTACGAAGCTGTAATTCGCCAGTTAATGACTTACATGATGGAAGACCCGAAGAACATTCCTAACATTTTGCAAGTGATGTGGTCTGCGCGAGCTATTGAGCGTGTAGGGGATCGTTGTCAGAATATTTGTGAATACATCATCTACTTTGTAAAAGGCAAAGATGTTCGTCACCTAGGAGAGCAAAGCCTAGATGACGTTTTGCGATAGCTGTCCTGTCTTAAAATCTAATCAATCTAGAAGCGTATGATTGCCCCTAGGTTGAGGTTGATGGTGGTGTTATAAGGCACGAAAGTCTTATTGTGATCAAAAATATTTAAGTCCGCCCCGGCTCTCAAGGCCAATACTGAATTAGCTTGATACACGTAAGCACCACCTAAACTTAAGCCTGTCGCCGTTTTCCTTTCAGTGACACCTGAGCGTGTCTTCTCACCATCATAGTCAGCGAATCCAATCTCAGCTTGAAATCCATGTGTCTGTTTTGAACCAAACATATTTTGGATACCAACTCGATATGACTTTACCGTTTCATCATAGCGGTCGCTTTCATACCAAATATCTGAATAACTTAAATAGATAGCTCCAAGATCAGCAACCTCAGTAATTCCTGCTTGAATACCAAAGCCATGATAGGCCCCGATTTTTATTTCTGGGGATAGGTGTAGTCCGCTTGCTGAAACTGAAGTTGAAAGAAGGGTTAACAAAAGCAAGGGAGTTTTTATTTTCATAACAATACCTAGAGCATATAGCCGTCCGTGGCTGCTAATATTTATTTGTGAATTGATCGTAAAAAAGCCAGCGTAATGCTGACTTTTCAATTTTTAAAAGCGGTAACCGACAGTCCATGAGAATGTGTCGTAATCCATGCTGTCGTAACTAGCGAACTCAAAACGCATATCAGTGTATAGGTGTTGACCAAATTCAGCGCGACCACCTAGACCAACGACGAAGCTGGTATCGTTGTATGATTCCGTCCACTTTTCACCTGAATAGCTAATAGAATTATCTTCGCTTTGACGAGCTAATCCGAGAACACCATAAGGTTTCAAAGAGAAGCCATCTAAGTCAAATTTGTAACCGATGTCCGCATCAACTTGAAACTTAGAACCATCGATATCGGCTTTTACGCCTCCGACATTTTCATCGTCACTATTAGTGGCGTAAGAAACGTTGATGCCGACAATACGGTTAAACTCGTAACCATATTCAAGCTTGATGCCGTTACCCCAATCAACAGTATCGTCGCTAATCCAGTCGGCAACTTGGGTTTGGCTGTAACCGAGACCTACGCGGTGTTGGCTTTCGAAACTGTTTGCAAGAGCAGGTACAGAAAGTAGTGAAGCTGAAATTAGGGTAGTAAGTGCAATTTTCATATTAGTCTCTATTTAGGGTTAACTTTAACTGCACGATCCTTCGTAGTTCAGTATCCGTTTGATAGAGCTAATATTAAACAGTGTTTTATTGTTATTCTAAGTAGGTATTTATATACCTATGATAAGCTATTCTTATTAAGCTGCATCTTCAATGCATTTTGAATTACATCGAATAACCAGAGTAAAAGAGGGTTGTTCCGGTTCTTGGTATGGATATGACTGTAGACAGCAACCTTCTTGTAATCATCTGAAATCAATACATCGATGGCTCTTAGGCTAGGGTAGTTGTCGACAGGGAATAAGTTTGAATGTGGTAAGTACATATCCGAGTTGTCTAATACGTCGATAATAGCCATGATGATTTCAGAGCGAAACCCTATCTTATGTGGGATGGAAAGGTCGCCTAGAATTTGGGAGGCTCGACTGAAGTTGTCGTTCCAACCTGGGGATATTAATGATGCGATATCGTACCCCGCTAACTCTTGTGGAGTTACTAAAGTCTTTTGTATCGGATGATCTTTTCTAACAATCAGGCGTCCAGTCACCTCTACCAATTGCTTGGCATAGATCTCTTTCGAATGGTTTGGCAGTTGATAAGCTACCCCGAGTAAAACTTCCCCTTTTTGAATATCGTTTGCTGATGATGAAGTCCAACTCATTAACTCAAGCTGTGAGTTTGGAGCTTGGGTCATAATTTCTTTGTACAAGGCTCCTGATAAGCAAGACAGTACGACTGGAGATAGTGCTATTTTTATAGGGTAATCGATGGCTTTTGGATCGAATACGCTTGAGGAGTTAACTGCATTCATTAAGCCGTCTAAGTGAGGGGTGATTTCATTCGCTAATTGCTCGCAAAATGCTGTGGCTTGTAAACCGCCATGAACTTTGACAAACAGATCATCGGAGAAATGATGGCGAAGTTTCTGTAAGGCTTGGCTCACCGCTGGCTGAGATACGAACAAACGTTCCGCTGCTTTTCTGGTGTTTTTCTCTTGGTAAACAATCAGAAAGGTACGTAACAAGTTTAAGTCGAGAGAGCTGAATAGATCCTTAGCCATAACATTCCATGAGTCGCCATATCGAGTCTATTAATATACGTGACTTCTAGGCTTTTACTAGCCATGTTGTGTTGGGATTTCGTCAGCTCTCGGTGCTTATCTATTTGTTGAGGGATGCTATCAGGTCTTGAATCTTTGCTGTGCTCGTTACTGGGATTAAGTAGTCGTCTACGTCGTCGTGCCCCATTTGAGCTTGAGAAGCTTGTGTCATGAGGCTTGGTCTTGTCGACTTACCGGAGAGGTGCAGCGCTTGAACGTTAGTGTGCTTGAGAATTTCTCGGCCATTTTCAGCGGTAACGCCTGCCCCAGCCATAATATCTAAGCGGCTTTGAGTGAGCGTAACCATTTTCTTGAGAATGTCTTTTCCTTGCTCTGCGTTACTTGCTAAGCCTGAAGTTAAAACACGTTCACAACCTAGCTCGATAATCTGTTCTAGAGCCTTTTGGTAATCCTTAAGTTGGTCGATAGCACGATGAAAGGTTACGCCAAGCTTTAGCTGGTGGGCTTTTGAGGTTAGTGTGTTCATCGCAACCATGTCTATTTCACCTTGAGCGGTAAGCACACCTAACACCACACCATCTAAGCCAGCATCAGCTGCGGCTTGGATATCATCAAGCATGCACATCATATCGTCATTATCGAAGATGAAGTCACCTTGTCTTGGGCGAATCATTGCATACACGGGAACCGACGAGATACGAGCGGCTTGCTTCATCATTCCGAAGCTCGGAGTCAATCCACCAAGTGCTAGTGAAGAGCAGAGCTCAATACGATTAGCTCCGCCTGCTAGGGCATTGTGTAGGGATTCTAGGTTATCGATACAAACTTCAATTTCGATGTTCATGATACTTTACTCGTTCAAATTGAGACTGAGGAAATCATAGCAATCTTGAGACGATTCTGAATAGGTAGCAGTAGAGGAAAATAGGGGTAAAGTTTGGCTTTGCGGTTACCTCTATTTATTGTGAAAAAGAGTATAGATTTAATTGTTGCTAAAGTGCGTAAAAACAAAAAGCCCGAAGCGTTAACTTCGGGCTTTGAATAAGACTTTACTTCTTAACTGATTGGCGGTGCGCTTTGCGCTGTTAGCTTATGCTTTATTTCTCTTTAAAGAGATTCATCCAACCATTAACCCGTGTTGAGGCGGGCTTAAGAGGTAATTACTTGCTTAGGTCGTCAGCGTGCTCAGATAGGAATGCTGCAACACCTTTTGGAGATGCGTCCATACCTGATTTACCTTCTTCCCATTGTGCAGGACAAACTTCACCGTTCTTTTCGTGGAAGTTTAGTGCGTCTACCATGCGTAGCATTTCATCGATGTTACGACCTAGTGGAAGATCGTTAACTACTTGGTGACGTACAAGACCGTCAGCGTCGATTAGGAAAGAACCACGGAAAGCAACGCCTGCTTCTGGGTGCTCAACATCGTATGCTTTGCAGATTTCGTGTTTAACGTCAGCAACTAGTGGGTATTTAACTTGACCGATACCGCCGTCAGCGATAGCAGTGTTACGCCATGCGTTGTGAGAGAATTGAGAATCGATAGAAACACCGATTACTTCAACGCCTTTAGCTTGGAAATCTTCAAGACGGTTGTCGAAAGCGATTAGCTCTGAAGGACAAACGAAAGTGAAGTCTAGTGGGTAGAAGAAAACAACCGCTTTCTTACCTTTAGTGAATTCTGCGAAGTTGAAGTTATCAACGATCTCACCGTTACCTAGAACAGCTGCTGCAGTAAAGTCAGGGGCTTGACGACCTACTAGTACCATTTTGGAATCTCCTAAAAAATTAGTTGGCCCAACACATCTTTGTTTGGGCTCCGTTTCTACGCGACAAACTATAGTACAATCGGTACTATAGAAAAAAGCGAATTAAATAGATTAAGTTCATCGAAAAAAGCGATGAGTTTATTCTTTGTCCTTTTCTTAGGTCTTATGACCTTCGTGTAACTTATCCTACTCATATTACAAAGTAATTTCATGAATAAATGGCCAAGTCTTAAGCAACTTCACTATCTTGTTACTCTTCACGAAACACGCCACTTTAGCGACGCCGCTGATCGCTGTTTTGTTAGCCAATCGACGCTAAGTAAAGGTATCCAAAATCTAGAAGAGCTGATTGGTTGTCCTCTGTATGAAAAGAAAGATAAAAAGAGCCCACTCGTTTTCACTCAAGCGGGAGAGCTGGTGGTGAAGCATGGTCGAGAGTTATTGGCCAAAGGGCAAGACTTGGTTGAACTCGGAAACCTATGTAATGGCGACGCGATGCAAGGTCAGCTCAGAGTTGGATGTATTCCTACCATTGCACCATTTCTTTTGTGTGATTTAGTACAAGAAGCCAACCAACGCTTTCCTCAGCTAAATCTCCTGTTGCGCGAAGACACCACAACGAACTTACTCGCAGCACTGCGCCATGGTGAGTTAGATGTGCTGATTCTGGCTCTGCCTGTTGATATCGACAACATGGAAAGCAAAGTGGTTGGGCAAGACCCTTTTAGAATGGTGATCAGTCGTAACCAAGCAGACGGTATTCGTGTCCCTATTAAATATGACGACCTGCCAGACGAGTCTGTATTCTTATTGGAAAATGAACACTGTTTAACCGAGCACGCAGTATCAGCCTGTAAGCTAACAGATAAAGAGAAGATAAACCCGTTTACAGCGACGAGTCTTCATACATTAGTGCAAATGGTAGCAAATGGTTTAGGAACCACCTTTATTCCGCAAATGGCGATCGATCACGGCTTGCTTGAAAATCAAAACCTAGTGGTTATCGATCCACCAGGCCAGCAAGCATACCGAGACATCGGCCTGGTTTGGCGTCCAAGCTCATCACGCCGCGAAACATTTCATCAGTTAGCAGATGTGGTTTCTGAATTGCTTTAAAAGACTGCCGTCATTTTAGATGTATTCAACCTTACCATGCATAGTGGCAGGGTAAGGTTCGTACTTAACTATTTTTTGTAAACTGGTGGTATTTTAATACGCCATATAAACATTTTAATGCAATAAATCTAAGCATTATATTTAAAGGATCCATTGATTTATATAACCTTAGTATTTAATGGTATTTTTATTCATTACACATTTCTTCAGTGATAGCGAATTTTTCAAATATACCACGCGAGCTTTTTGCTTCTAGCTCTGGGCTGCAGTATACGTGAGTTGGGCTGTTTGTTTTATAATCTTCCATTTTTAAATAATATGGAAAAGAAAGCATGAACGATATAGCAAGTAAAACATATGAAGTTTTATCTTTCATTCTAATATGATCTTTCTTTGTTTTAAATATTAACTTTAATTGAACTATACTTATTAAAAAACCCCAAAAGAAAGCAGGAGTAAGTAGTATTGATAATAGATATATTTTATCGGTTCTATAAGATTCTATTGGGAAGTATAATATAGGGTAAGAACTGATTAATAATATAATCGTAAATCTAATAGCTTGTTTGTGCTTGCGTAGTTTCATATTTTTCCCTGTATTCATTCTTCTGTGGCACTGTTTAATTGCTAGTAAGTCATTGGAATTTATATTTTTAATTTTATTTAACCTAATTTTTATCGGAAGTTATGACCTGCTGTAAATCTTATTCAACCTAGATGATTTATTCGATAGATAAACCTGAGTTTTCTAGTTGTATGGATTTCTAGGTCTTGTGAAATAGTACTTTACGAGTTTATATGACATATAAGTTATGAATGCGATGATACTATAAGTGATAGTAAAACCAAATACAGATTTAAATATATGGAATAGGCTGCTATTTTTACTTCCGAGTATGATTTTTTTGCCATCTTTAATAGTTAAAATATTATATTTCTCATTTTTAATTAATTCAAAATCAAACCCATGAATTGATAAGTTGCTATCTACCTCTAGTTTATAATAATAACTTTTAGACCCTTTAGTATGAATTTGAACATGATCAAGGCTTACGACTCTGGCTTGCTTTTCTATACCGGACACCCAAAATTGGTGGGTATCTACTGCAAGTCCATAAACTAAAAAAGATAAGAAAGTATAGCCTAAGATAAAAAAAGAAAACTTTAAATATGGGAATGATTTATTCATAAACCGCTACCACATTTTTCTTTTGAAAGCGCAAACTTCTCTAAGAGCCCCACAGAACCTCTCAGTTTCATTTTCATTATTGAGCCACAATATACGTAGCCAGCGCTATTATCCTTGTAATCTTCAACTTTAAAATAATAAAGAGCAGATAGTGATATGGCGATAATAAAATAAGTACCGATACGATGATTTTCAAATTGGTATTTGTCATCTCTATTTTTATTATTAGTACTAGCTGTACGATAGTGTATGTTAATAAAAAAATGAAATAAATGAGCTTATTACAGAAAAAAAGTAAATTCTATCTGAGTCATACTCTCCTGAAGGGAAATATATGAACGGGTAACTGCATACAGTAATGGTTGCTAAGCATATTATTGAGTACTTATATTTTGATATGTTCATTTGTCCTCTCAAGAACCGTAACTTTTTGGGCACCTCATTATGAGATGCCAGTATATTCTCCGAACCATTAAGTGGACCAAATGAATAGTCGTCAATTGCTTTTATATAAGTTTCCAACACTCCGGAAGAAGCAGCTACACCCTCTACTGTGAATGTAACAACAGTGATACAAGCAATGACAGGAGCTGAATTCGTTATAACCTCTACATCAAGCCTATTGATAAATATGATTTTTTTACTTTATTACGGAGGTGGTTGTATATGGCGGGTAATATAAACCTCATCAATATATTATTCAACTAGTTTTATATTTGATATGGTGTGCGGATTGGTTGTTTATTGTAATGAGTTACGGGGTAAGCGGCAGTGCATTTCTATCGATTAAAGTTACCTAATATTGAGCCTCATAGTTTTATGAGGCTCTTCTTATTGTCATGTCACTCTACTTCAGCTTCTTCTGGCTCTACTTCTTCCTGTAGTTCTAGCAAGTTTATCGCGATGGTTACGAAGTCGCTGTCAGTGATAATGCCGACCAATTCGTGGTTATCGACGACTGGTAAACAGCCCACCTTGTGTTTCTGCATATAAATAGCTGACTCTTTTAATCCTGCACGTGGTTCTACCGACATAACGCTTTTGTGCATGATGTCGTTGAGTGGTGTTGAGAGAGTAAAAGATTGAGCTTGAGGGATGTTTTGTAGGCTGGATTCTTGGGCTGCGAGAACATCTCGCTGAGTAACCACACCAAGCAGCTTTCGGTCGGCATCGACGACTGGGATATGGCGGATATCAAGCGCTTCCATCATGTGCTTTGCATCGGCCAGTGAGTGTGAGCGCAATAGAGTATGAGGGTTGCGAGTCATCATATCTTCAACCTTGATCATACGAACCTCCTTATTTTTTATTTGTTGCTATTACTATAGTTTTTTATCCAAAAAATAACTGAGAGCTGGCGCATTTTTGAGGGAGTTTTATGCAACTAATTCTCTAACTTGAAGCGGTGAATCGGTAGCATTATTTTACGCCTCTTTACAATAATCCATAGCTGTAAACCTTGCTATTGCGGCTCGTGTGCCTATACTAGCCCACTGCGAAATTTTTAGTCGTGTTTGCGCTTTGTTTACGGTAACGGTTTACTTACTGTAACGATTGATTAGCGGCAACGATTTATTATTCGTCAACAGCACAAATCTCATCAACTAAGACAAGACTAGACACATGCAAGTTTCAGATTTTCACTTTGACCTACCAGATGAACTTATTGCTCGCTACCCTCAAGAAGAGCGTACAGCAAGCCGCCTACTTAAATTAGACGGCAATAATGGCAACCTGACAGATGGTTCGTTTAAAGACGTTTTAGACTTGGTTGAGCCAGGCGATCTTGTTGTTTTCAATAATACGCGCGTGATTCCTGCTCGTGTATTCGGCCGCAAGGCATCAGGCGGTAAGCTTGAAGTGCTAGTTGAGCGTATGCTTGATGAGAAAAGTATTCTAGCGCATGTTCGTTGTTCTAAATCACCTAAGCCGGGCACTAAGTTGTTCCTTGGTGAGAACGATGAGTATGAAGCTGAAATGGTGGCGCGACATGACGCGTTATTTGAAATCCATTTCACATCTGACCAAAGCGTTTTAGAGATTCTGAACAGCGTTGGGCATATGCCGTTACCTCCTTATATTGATCGTCCAGATGAAGACGCAGATAAAGAGCGTTACCAGACGGTCTATAATGAGAAGCCGGGTGCGGTTGCAGCTCCAACAGCGGGTCTTCATTTTGATGATAAGCTAATGGCTGACATGAAAGAGAAAGGTGTTGAGTTTGCTTACGTGACGCTTCACGTTGGTGCTGGCACATTCCAGCCCGTTAAAGTAGACAACATCAATGACCACCACATGCATGCTGAGTACGTTGAAGTACCGCAAGAAGTGGTTGATGCCGTAGCGGCTGCAAAAGCGCGTGGCGGACGCATTATTGCGGTTGGTACAACATCGGTTCGCTCACTAGAAAGTGCTGCGCAAGATGCATTGAAGAAAGGTACAGAGTTAGTTCCGTTCTTTGGTGACACTGAAATCTTCATCTTCCCTGGTTACGAATACCAGTTGGTGGATTGCTTGATTACCAATTTCCACTTACCAGAATCAACGCTGATTATGTTGGTAAGTGCATTTGCAGGTTACGACAACGTGATGGGTGCATACGATCACGCAGTGAAGAGCGAATATCGTTTCTTCAGCTACGGTGATGCCATGTTCATCAATAAGAAAACAAGCTAATTTAAGCTAGTTATAAACGATATACATAAGAATTTACGGGTGCTAGCAGTAAGCTAGGAGTCGGGCAGGGTGTCTGTCTAATCTCTCGCAAGGAATACGCGACCGCTCCTCATAGAACCCACTGGACTGAACTTTTGTTTGGCTTAAGGTTCTGAATTAACAGTCAGATTGTTTCTCTGGCATATTGGAGGCTTCGTGAAATTAAAATACGAACTTAAAAAAACTAATAGCGGCGCACGTCGTGGTCAACTTCAGTTTGAACGCGGTACCGTTGAAACCCCAGCATTCATGCCTGTAGGTACTTACGGTACTGTAAAGGGCATGACACCTGAAGAAGTGAAAGACACAGGCGCTGAAATCCTATTAGGTAACACATTCCACCTATGGCTACGTCCTGGTCAAGAAATCATGAAGATGCATGGTGACTTGCACGATTTCATGAACTGGCACGGTCCTATCCTGACTGATTCAGGCGGCTTCCAAGTATTCAGCCTAGGTGCAATGCGTAAGATTACTGAAGAGGGTGTTCACTTCCGTAACCCTGTAAACGGTGACAAGATCTTCATGGACGCTGAGAAGTCTATGGAAATCCAAAAAGACTTAGGTTCAGACATCGTAATGATCTTTGACGAGTGTACTCCTTACCCTGCGACACACAAAGAAGCAAAAGACTCAATGGAGATGTCTCTTCGTTGGGCTGAGCGTTCACGCAACCACTTCGACAAGCTTGAAAACCCGAACTCACTATTCGGTATCGTTCAAGGTGGTGTGTACGAAGACCTTCGTGATGTATCTGTTAAAGGCCTAACTGAAATTGGTTTTGACGGTTACGCAGTTGGCGGCCTAGCAGTAGGCGAACCAAAAGAAGACATGCACCGTATTCTTGAGCACACATGTCCTCAACTACCTGAAGATAAGCCACGTTACCTAATGGGCGTAGGCAAACCAGAAGACCTAGTTGAAGGTGTTCGTCGTGGTATCGACATGTTTGACTGTGTAATGCCAACGCGAAATGCACGTAACGGCCACCTGTTTGTGACTGAAGGTGTGATCAAGATCCGTAATGCGAAGCATAAAACCGATACAACACCACTAGATTCAGAGTGTGACTGTTACACTTGTAAGAACTACAGCAAGTCGTACTTACACCATTTGGATCGTTGTAACGAAATCCTAGGTGCTCGACTGAACACGATTCATAACCTGCGTTTCTACCAACGAGTAATGTCAGACATTCGTCAGTCTATCGATGAAGACCGCTTTGAAGAGTTCGTTGCAGAGTTCTACGCAAGAATGGGGCGTGAAGTGCCACCACTAGGTAAAGAATCTTAGTATTTCTTTTTTTGCGAGCCCTATCTCTCTTCCGAGTGATGGGGCTTGAAAATAAAGGGATACAACCCAATTAGACAAACAATTACGAAAATATAAATAGAGGATGTTTTAAATGTTTATTTCTCAAGCTCACGCAGCAGCAGAAGGTGCACCAGCAGGCGGCGGTTTCGAAATGCTTATCATGCTAGGTATGTTCGCTGTGATCTTCTACTTCATGATCTACCGTCCACAAGCTAAGCGTGTTAAAGAGCACAAGAACCTTATGTCTTCTATGGGCAAAGGCGATGAAGTTCTTACAAGCGGCGGCCTAATCGGTAAGATCACTAAGATTGCAGAAGACAGCGACTACGTTGCTATCGAACTGAATGCAAACAACGAAGTAGTTATCAAGAAAGACTTCGTTACAGCAGTGCTACCAAAAGGTACTCTGAAATCTCTATAAACAGCTAGAGGATCCTCGCTGTGCTAAACCGTTACCCGTTATGGAAGTACCTGATGGTGGTGTTTACTATCGCCATCGCTGCGTTGTACGCACTTCCGAATATATACGGTGAAGATCCGGCAGTTCAAGTTACAGGGGCGCGTGGCGCCTCTGTAGATATGTCTACGCTGGATGCTGTCACCAATGCTCTTGAAGCTGAAAACCTTTCTACTAAATCCGTTGCTCTAGAAAACGGTTCCATTCTTGTTCGCTTTAACGATACAGACTCTCAAATTAGTGCTCGTGATGTCATCACTGAAGCATTAGATGAAGATGTAATCGTTGCTTTAAACTTAGCGGCTTCAACTCCTGATTGGCTTGAATCTATTGGTGCTGCACCAATGAAGCTTGGTCTTGACCTACGTGGTGGTGTTCACTTCTTGATGGAAGTGGATATGGACGCTGCGATGCAAAAGCTGGTTGGCCAACAAGAAGAAGCGTTCCGTAGCGAACTTCGTGAAGAGAAAATCCGTTACCGTGCAATTCGCCCATCGGGTAAAGATGCGGTTGAAGTGATTCTACGTAACGCCGAGCAGCTTGCTGAAGCGAAATCGCTACTGCAATCTAAGCACCAAGACATGACGTTTGTAGATTCTGAATCTAACGGTCGTTTCTCTTTGGTTGCTAGCTTCACCGAGACTCGTCTTCAAGAAATCCGCAACTATGCGGTAGAGCAAAACATTACCATTCTACGTAACCGTGTGAACGAACTTGGTGTTGCTGAGCCTTTGGTTCAACGTCAAGGCGCTAGCCGTATCGTAGTGGAATTGCCTGGTGTTCAAGACACGGCTCGTGCTAAAGAAATTCTTGGTGCGACGGCGACACTTGAGTTCCGTGAAGTAGATAGCAGTGCTGATTTAGCCGCTGCCGCTTCTGGTCGTTCCCCTGCAGGTAGTGAAATCAAGCAAGATCGTGATGGTCGTCCTGTGGTACTTAAGAAGCGCGTTATCCTAGGCGGTTCAAGTATTACGGATGCAAGTTCAAGTGTTGATGAATATGGTCGTCCTCAAGTTAACATCTCGCTAGATAGCGAAGGTGGTAGCAAGATGTCAGCGTTCTCTCGTCAGAATATCGGTAAGCTAATGGCAACGGTATTTGCAGAGTACAAAGACAGCGGTCGTAAAACACCTGAAGGCCGAGTGATCTTAAGTAAGCACGAAGAAGTTATTAACCAAGCTACGATTCAATCTGCACTTGGTCGTAACTTCCGTATTACTGGTATCGACTCAACGGCTGAAGCTCATAACTTGGCACTTCTACTGCGTGCTGGTGCTCTAATTGCACCTATCTCGATTGTAGAAGAACGTACGATTGGTCCATCTATGGGTCAACAAAACATCGATATGGGTATCATGGCGATGGTTTGGGGTATGGCTGCAGTAATGCTATTTACTCTGCTTTACTACCGTAGCTTTGGTCTGATTGCTAACGTTGCGCTAATGGCGAACTTGGTGTTGATTATCGGTGTGATGTCGATGATTCCGGGGGCAACCATGACCCTGCCGGGTATTGCCGGTATCGTATTAACGGTCGGTATGGCGGTCGATGCGAACGTACTTATCTTTGAGCGTATACGTGAAGAGCTTCGAGATGGACGCAGTCCACAACAAGCGATTCACCAAGGTTACGCTAACGCATTCAGCACAATCGCCGATGCCAACATCACCACACTACTGACAGCAATCATTCTATTTGCTGTGGGTACTGGTGCGATTAAAGGCTTCGCGGTAACGCTGTCTATCGGTATCTTGACTTCAATGTTTACAGCTATTGTCGGAACACGTTGTATCGTGAACCTGATGTATGGCGGCAAACGCGTTAAAAAACTGTCGATCTAAGGCTAGGAATTAATATGTTTCAGATTCTAAAAGCAGACAAAATGATCGACTTTATGCGTTGGTCAAAGGTTGCCTTTGTTTTTTCTATCTTGATGATTGGTACTGCTATCTTCACCCTAACAACGAAATCGTTGAACTGGGGTCTAGATTTTACTGGCGGTACTCTGATTGAAGTTGGCTTTGAACAACCAGCACACCTTCCTGATATCCGTAGTGCACTAGAAGCCGAAGGCTTTGGTGATGCAACGGTACAGAACTTCGGTTCAGCTCGTGATGTAATGGTTCGTCTACGTCCACGTGATGGCGTAGCGGGCGAAACACTTGGTAACCAGATCCTTTCTGCTATTGAGAGCGGTACTGGTGAGCAAGTTGAAATGCGTCGTATCGAGTTCGTTGGTCCTAACGTGGGTGACGAATTAACAGAAGCTGGTGGCCTTGCTATCCTAGTTTCTCTTATTTGTATCTTGATCTACGTATCAGTGCGATTTGAATGGCGTTTGGCAGCGGGTGCGGTATTAGCACTTGCGCACGATGTTATCATCACACTTGGTGTGTTCTCTCTAATGCAAATTGAGGTAGACCTTACCATCGTAGCAGCCTTGCTAACGGTCGTCGGTTACTCCCTCAACGATACCATCGTTGTATTCGACCGTATCCGTGAGAACTTCCGTAAGATGCGTAAGGGTGAAGCACCTGAAGTACTGAACAGCTCAATCACACAGACATTGAGCCGTACATTGATCACTTCTGGTACTACGTTGTTCGTAGTTATCGCACTGTTCGTTCAGGGCGGCGCTATGATTCACGGTTTCGCAACCGCACTTCTATTGGGTATTACGGTTGGTACTTACTCTTCTATCTACGTTGCATCTGCACTGGCTATGAAGTTGGGTATTACGCGTGAGCACCTAATGCCACCACAAGTGGAAAAAGAAGGTGAAGAGTTTGACGAAATGCCTTAGGCCTTGGCTTAACCATTTTCGCTAAACCAAAAAAACCGCTAGGCAACTAGCGGTTTTTTTACGTCTGCATTCTATGGTGAAGCTCAATACAATTTAACGTTGAAGTGAGTTGTACTTCATTTCAATAAGAGACATTCTGATCGTATCTCGTATCTCGTATCTCGTATCTCGTATCTCGTATCTCGTATCTCGTATCTCGTATCTCGTATCTCGTATCTCGTATCTCGTATCTCGTATCTCGTATCTCGTATCGCAGATACAAAAAAACCTCGCAATTGCGAGGCTTTGGAATTTCTATTCTCCCTTGAAACAGGGAGCTTTAACGTAAGGCCTGAATTACTTCAGCATACCTTCGTTAGCGTTTTCACGAACGTGCTTAAGAATAGACTTAACACCACGTGCGCTTGAAGCAACAACATTACCAGAAGTCATGTAATCAGTACCGCCAGCAAAGTCAGTCATGATAGCACCAGCTTCACGAGCGATTAGGTCGCCAGCTGCTAGATCCCATGGCTTAAGGCCTAGTTCTAGGTAACCATCAACACGGCCAGCTGCTAGGTAACATAGGTCAAGAGCAGGAGAACCAGTACGACGGAAGTCAGCACAATCGATGAATAGACCAGAGATGATCTTCATGAAAGATTCAGAGTGTTGTTTTTGCTTGAATGGGAAACCAGTCGCTAGAACAGTACCTTGAAGGTCTTTAAGTTGAGTAACACGCATACGAGCGTTGTTAAGTTGAGCGCCAGCGCCACGTTGAGCTGTGAATAGCTCGTTTAGCATTGGGTCATAAACACAAGCAACTTCTGTACGACCGTTCATGCGAACAGCGATAGATACAGAGAAGTGAGGGAAACCTTTTACAAAGTTGTTGGTGCCATCTAGTGGGTCAACGATCCATTGTACGTCAGAGTCTTTACCTTCAGTCAGGCCTTTCTCTTCAGAAATAATGCTGTGCTCTGGGTAAGATGCTTTGATTGTCTCAATGATCATGTACTCAGCTTCTTGAGCAATGTTAGTAACGTAATCGTTGTTACCTTTTAGAGACGTTTCGATCTTATCAGTTGTTTCTAGAGATTTAGCAATATGGTTGCCAGCTTTACGCGCAGCGCGTATCGCAATGTTTAGCATTGGATGCATATGGTTTTTCCCACAAGATGTTAAAGAACAATTTAAAGCGGCGGCGAGTATACCAAAGTTTTACCAAAAGGGAAGTGGTTATTTTTTGAACTCTTGGTTTCACATTCCGCGAAGGGTCTGACCATTTTACTTTGCTATGTGTTAATATCTCGCGATTATTTTTAAAGTGGTGTCATATAGCATGTTAGACAATGTAAAAGTCGTTCTGGTTGGTACGTCTCATTCGGGAAATATCGGATCAGCAGCTCGCGCAATGAAAGTGATGGGTTTGAGTCAATTAGTTCTTGTAGACCCTCAATGTGAAGTTGACGAGCAGACCTTAGCACTGGCTGCTGGTGCAGGTGACATCGCAGAAAACGCGACGATTGTTTCTACTCTTGAAGAAGCAGTAAGAGACTGTGGTTTGGTTGTGGGTTCAAGTGCTCGTTCTCGTACGCTTGAATGGCCAATGCTTGAGCCTCGTGAATGTGGTGAAAAGTTTGCGGTTGAAGGTCAGAAGCACCCGGTAGCATTAGTATTTGGCCGTGAGCGCACTGGCTTAACTAATGATGAACTGCAGAAGTGTCACTACCATGTATGTATTCCAGCTAACCCAGAATACAGCTCGCTAAACCTAGCAATGGCAGTACAGACACTAAGCTACGAAGTACGTGTTGCACACCTTGATATGGTGGCTAGCCAATATCAGCCACAGCAACAAGATGAATACCCACGTCACGACGAACTAGAAATGTTCTATGAACACCTTGAAAAAGTGATCATCGATACCCAATTTATCTCTAAGGATAAGCCGGGTCAGGTGATGAACAAGTTACGTCGTCTATTTAGCCGTGCTCGCCCAGAACTGCAAGAAATCAACACACTTCGTGGTATTTTGACTTCGATTGAGAAGAGCAAAAACGACAAATAAAGCCCATACAATAGTTAAGGGTGAATACCTGACTAAAATAGTCAACTAAATACTTGACCAATTTAGTCGGGTATGGGAAGATTCCAACCACATAAACAATGTGGATACGGTGTGATATGAAACTTACATCTAAAGGAAGATATGCGGTAACAGCTATGCTAGATGTAGCACTGCATTCGCAAAAAAGCCCAGTTCCTCTGGCTGACATTTCAGAGCGACAAGGCATCTCGTTATCTTACTTAGAGCAACTTTTTTCTAAGTTACGTAAAGCTGGCTTAGTTGCTAGTGTTCGCGGCCCTGGTGGTGGTTACCGTTTAGGTGCTGAAGCGAGCGATATCGCTGTCGGAACTGTGATTGCAGCAGTAGATGAATCAGTGGATGCGACTAAGTGTCACGGTCGAGCAGATTGCCAAGGTGGTAGTCGTTGTTTAACTCACACTCTATGGCGTGATTTAAGCTCCCGAATCAGCAGCTTCTTAAACGACATTACGCTCGGAGAGCTAATGAAAGATAACGAAGTTTTAGAAATTTCTGATCGTCAAGATATCGATCTTGCGGTTAATAATGGTTTTGCACATAAAAATACGAGCACTACAACGATTAGTGCAGCACCTCACGGTGTTAATGCCCGCTCTTAGCGGTCAGTTTTTACATTGGAGTAGAAAATGAAACTGCCTATTTACTTTGACTATTCAGCTACATGCCCAGTCGATCCACGAGTTGCTGAGAAAATGGTTCAGTGCATGACGATGGACGGTAACTTCGGTAACCCTGCATCTCGTTCACACCGTTACGGCTGGCAGGCAGAAGAAGCAGTAGATAATGCTCGTGAGCAAATCGCTGACCTACTAAATGCAGACCCACGTGAAATTGTTTTCACTTCAGGTGCTACAGAGTCAGATAACCTTGCTATTAAAGGTGCAGCGCACTTTTACGAGAAGAAAGGTAAGCACGTAATTACGTGCAAAACAGAACATAAAGCGGTTCTTGATCCATGTCGCCAACTAGAGCGTGAAGGTTTTGAGGTAACTTACCTTGAGCCAGAAGCAAACGGCATCATCGATCTAGACAAGCTACAAGCTGCAATGCGTGAAGACACTGTTCTAGTTTCTATCATGCACGTTAACAACGAGATTGGTGTAATCCAAGATATCTCTGCAATCGGCGAACTATGTCGTTCACGCAAGATCATCTTCCACGTTGATGCGGCTCAGTCTGCGGGTAAAATCCCACTAGACGTACAAGAGATGAAAGTTGACCTAATCTCACTTTCAGCTCACAAAATGTATGGTCCTAAAGGTATCGGTGCACTTTACGTTCGTCGTAAGCCACGTATTCGTCTTGAAGCACAAATGCACGGCGGCGGTCACGAGCGTGGTTTCCGTTCAGGTACGCTTGCTACTCACCAAATCGTGGGTATGGGTGAAGCTTGTGCTGTTGCTAAGCAAGACATGCAGAAAGATTACGATCACGCACTAGCACTTCGTGAGCGCCTATTGAAAGGTGTTCAAGATCTAGAAGCGGTAACAGTAAACGGTGACTTAGACCAACGTGTACCACACAACCTAAACGTTAGCTTTGCTTTCGTTGAAGGTGAATCTCTGCTTATGTCTCTAAAAGACCTAGCGGTATCATCAGGTTCTGCATGTACATCAGCAAGCCTAGAACCTTCATACGTTCTACGTGCTCTTGGTCTGAACGATGAACTGGCACACAGCTCAGTACGTTTCTCATTCGGCCGTTTCACAACGGAAGAAGAAATCGACTACGCGATTGCACAAATCCGTGTAGCGGTAAACAAATTACGCGACATGTCTCCTCTATGGGATATGTATAAAGAAGGGATTGATTTGAACACTGTTGAGTGGGCTCATCACTAATCTCACGGAAATAGAGGATTCGAGGTAACTATCATGGCATATAGCGAAAAAGTAATTGATCACTACGAAAACCCACGTAACGTAGGTTCGTTTGATAAAGAAGACCCAAGTGTAGGTAGCGGCATGGTTGGCGCACCGGCTTGTGGTGACGTAATGAAACTGCAAATCAAAGTATCTGCAGAAGGTATTATTGAAGACGCAAAATTCAAGACTTACGGTTGCGGTAGCGCAATCGCTTCTAGCTCACTAGTAACTGAGTGGGTTAAAGGTAAAAGCATTGATGAAGCAGCGGCTATCAAAAACTCTGAAATTGCAGAAGAATTAGAATTGCCACCAGTGAAAGTTCACTGTTCAATTCTTGCTGAAGATGCAATCAAAGCAGCAGTTGCGGATTACAAAAAGAAGCACTAATCGCTTCTACAAGGTAATCACTTCAAAAAAGTAATATTTGGGAGCATCCTTTGTGCTCCCCCTGAGTTCTCAATTTATATAAAACACAAGGTTGTAGTATGGCCATCACCATGACAGATACGGCAGCAAGCCGAGTTCAAGCTTTCCTAGATAACCGAGGTAAAGGTATCGGGTTGCGCTTAGCGGTAAAAACTACTGGCTGTTCGGGTATGGCGTATGTACTGGAATTCGTTGACGAGCTTAACGAAGAAGACGAAGTGTTCGAGCATTCAGGTGTTAAGGTCATCATTGATCCAAAGAGCCTAGTTTACCTAGACGGTACTGAGCTTGATTACGTAAAAGAAGGCCTAAACGAAGGTTTTGAATTCAACAACCCGAACGCGAAAGGCGAATGTGGTTGTGGTGAGAGCTTCAATGTATAAACGCCTCAATCGTTGAGCGTTTATAGTGAGCGAAGAATAAAATTAGGCTCTATTTAAAGAGCCTAAACTTAGGACCACCGTTAGATGAATCATTTCGAATTATTTGGGCTACCACTTCAGTTTCAACTGGATGGTAGCCTTCTTTCTTCTCAGTTTAGAGATCTGCAACGCCAATTCCACCCTGATAAATTTGCCACAGCTTCTGAGCGAGATCGCCTATTAGCCGTGCAAAAAGCTGCGCAAATTAACGATGCGTACCAGGTGTTGAAGAATCCAATCAGCCGAGCTGAATACCTGTTAGTACAACATGGTGAGGATATTCGCGGCGAGCAGCAGACCATGCAAGATCCTATGTTCCTGATGGAGCAAATGGAATTGCGTGAAGAGCTAGAAGACATCGCCGACAGTTCTGATCCAGAAGATGCATTGTTTGCATTTGAAGGAAAGGTTAGCAAAATGTATAAACAACAATTAAGCGCTATCCAACAAGAACTCGACAGCGAAGCTTGGTTAGAAGCTGCAGACCGAGTAAGAAAGCTTAAGTTTATTGCAAAATTAAAGAATGAAATCGAGTTAGTTGAAGATCGTCTGATCGGCTAGTTCGTATAACAAGGACACATCCATGGCACTACTTCAGATTGCAGAACCAGGGCAAAGCGCCGCTCCTCACCAGCACAAGCTTGCTGTGGGTATTGATTTAGGTACAACAAACTCATTGGTTGCGGCAGTGCGCAGTGGTGAGGCGAGCACGCTCGTTGATCAACAAGGTCGCAGTATTCTGCCTTCCGTTGTTCACTATACGTCAGAGTCGTATACGACTGGTGATGAAGCTCGTGCAAATGCACAGACAGATCCTAAAAATACCATTATCTCGGTGAAGCGATTAATCGGTCGTTCATTGTCAGATATCCAACAGCGATACCCGTCTCTGCCATATCAGTTTGAAGAAAGTGATAATGGTCTGCCTGTGATTCGCACAGAACAAGGCAACAAGAACCCAATTCAAGTATCTGCAGACATTCTGCGAGCGCTAGGTCAACGTGCTGAGTCTACACTAGGTGGCGAACTATCTGGTGCTGTGATTACCGTTCCTGCGTACTTTGATGATGCACAGCGTGCAGGTACGAAAGACGCGGCGCAACTTGCTGGTCTTCACGTGTTACGTCTTCTTAATGAACCCACTGCGGCAGCGATTGCCTACGGTTTGGATTCAGGTAAAGAAGGTGTTATCGCGGTTTACGACTTAGGTGGCGGTACGTTTGATATCTCAATCTTGCGCCTATCTAAAGGTGTTTTTGAAGTTCTAGCAACAGGCGGTGACTCTGCACTAGGCGGCGACGACTTTGACCATCTAGTCGCTGATCACTTCCAAGAGCAAATCGGCTTATCAGAGCTTACGGCAGAACAGAACCGTATTCTTCTTGATGCAGCAACAGAAGCAAAGATTGGCTTGTCTGAAGCGGAAAGTGTTGATGTTGACGTGCTGGGTTGGTCTGGTTCATTAACTCGTGAAGAGTTTGAAGACATCATAAAGCCACTTGTAAAGAAAACATTGCTTTCATGCCGTCGTGCTTTGAAAGATGCAGAAGTTGACGCTGACGAAGTGCTAGAAGTCGTGATGGTGGGTGGTTCTACTCGTACATTGCTTGTACGTGAAATGGTCGGTGACTTCTTTGGTCGCACGCCGTTAACCAGCATTAACCCTGATGAAGTGGTTGCGATTGGCGCATCAATTCAAGCGGACATTCTAGTTGGCAACAAGCCAGACTCTGAAATGCTACTTCTGGACGTTATTCCTTTATCGCTCGGTATCGAAACTATGGGTGGCTTGGTCGAAAAGATCATCCCTCGTAATACCACGATCCCTGTCGCTCGCGCGCAAGAATTTACCACGTTCAAAGATGGTCAAACTGCAATGACAGTGCATACCGTTCAAGGCGAACGTGAAATGGTTGACGACTGTCGTTCACTGGCTCGTTTTGCTCTAAAAGGCATTCCACCAATGGCTGCTGGCGCGGCGCATATTCGAGTGACTTACCAAGTTGATGCTGATGGCTTGCTATCAGTTACGGCGATGGAGAAGAGCACGGGTGTTCAAGCTGAAATCCAAGTTAAGCCTTCTTACGGCCTAAGCGATGATGAAGTTGCGAACATGCTGAAAGACTCGATGACGTTCGCAAAAGAAGACATGCAAGCACGTGCTCTTGCTGAACAGCGTGTAGAAGCGGATCGCGTGATCGAAGGCCTTATTGCTGCGATGCAAGCTGACGGCGACGAACTGCTTAACGAACAAGAAAAGCAGCAGCTGCTACAAGCGATTGAAACACTTATCGAAGTGCGCAATGGCGACAGCGCTGATGCCATTGAAGTAGAAATTAAGAATACCGACAAAGCGAGCCAAGACTTTGCTTCTCGTCGTATGGATAAATCAATTCGTGCTGCACTGTCAGGTCAGTCAGTCGATAATATTTAATAGTTAGAGAATAGATAAACATGCCAAAGATTATTGTTTTACCTCACGAAGATCTATGTCCAGAAGGCGCTGTTTTAGAAGCAAAAACTGGTGAGACGGTTCTTGATGTTGCATTGAAGGCCGGTATTGGTATTGAACACGCATGTGAAAAATCGTGTGCATGTACAACATGTCACGTTGTGATTCGTGAAGGCTTCGATTCTTTAGAAGAGAGTGATGACCTAGAAGACGACATGCTAGATAAGGCGTGGGGCTTAGAGATGGAATCTCGCCTTGGTTGCCAAGCGAAAGTGGCTAATGAAGATCTTGTAGTAGAGATTCCAAAGTACACATTGAACCTAGCGTCTGAAGATCACTAAGAACTTCTCTACAGTCATGGTGGTTTCGCCATGACTGATATAACGGTTTAACAAAACTGGCCTAGAATATAGATCATAAAGGTGACCAAGCGTCGCTAATAAATATAAGGAAGTGTTATGAGCTTGAAGTGGATTGATTCGCGAGACATCGCAATTGAGCTATGTGATTTGTACCCTGATACTGATCCTAAAACGGTACGTTTTACCGATCTGCATCAATGGGTGCTAGACCTTGAAGAGTTTGATGACGAGCCTAACCACTCGAATGAAAAAATCTTAGAGGCTATTATTTTGTGCTGGATGGATGAGATGGATTAATCCTCTCATCTAATGATTTGGTCGCGGGTTGGAACCACTCCAATATAAAACGCAGCCAAGTTAACAATTCTTACCAAAAAAAGCGGACCTTATGGTCCGTTTTTTTATCAAAATGACATTTTCCTCCTACATAATGCTAACATCAGTGCGCTAATAAAAAATAATCAGAATCACACACTCAAAGTGGTTCGTGACAAGGAGAAATCATGTCTACACAGATGTCAGTATTTTTAAGTCAAGAAGCTGCCCAGCCTCAGTGGGGAGCAAGAGCTATTTTATCGTTCTCAGAAGCGGGAGCGACAATTCACATTGGTGAAGGCCACGATCTAGGCGCGGTTCAACGTGCTGGTCGTACGCTTGACGGACAAGGTATCGCATTCGTTTCACTTCGTGGTGAAGGTTGGGATCTAGAAAGCGTTTGGGCTTTTTACCAAGGCTACCGTGGACCAAAGAAAAAGAATGCATTGGAATGGGATGCACTTTCAGAAGCCGACCAAGCTGAGCTAGAAGCTCGCATCCGTGCTACTGATTGGACGCGTGACATTATCAACAAAACGGCTGAAGAAGTGGCTCCTCGTCAATTAGCGACGATGGCAGCTGAATACATCAAATCAGTGGCGCCAGCCGGCACAGTAAAAGCAAAAATCGTTAAAGACAAAGATCTCCTAACTGAAGGTTGGGAAGGCATCTACGCAGTAGGTCGTGGCTCTGAGCGTACATCAGCAATGCTGCAACTGGACTTCAACCCAACAGGTGACGAAAACGCACCAGTGTTTGCTTGTCTAGTCGGTAAAGGTATTACGTTTGACTCAGGCGGTTACAGCATCAAACCAGGTCAATTCATGACAGCGATGAAGGCTGACATGGGCGGCGCAGCAACCATCACTGGTGGTTTGGGTCTTGCGATTGAACGTGGTCTGAACAAGCGCATCAAGCTTATCCTATGTTGTGCAGAGAACATGATCTCTGGTCGTGCATTGAAGCTTGGCGACATCATTACTTACAAAAATGGTAAGACAGTTGAAATCATGAACACCGATGCGGAAGGCCGCTTGGTGCTTGCTGATGGTCTGATGTACGCAAGTGCACAAAACCCTGAGCTTATCATCGACTGTGCAACGCTAACTGGCGCCGCTAAAAATGCATTAGGTAACGACTACCACGCACTATTAAGCTTCGACGATGAGCTGTCTCACCAAGCGCTAACGGCGGCAAACCAAGAGAAAGAAGGCCTATGGCCACTGCCTCTTGCTGATTTCCACCGTGGCATGTTGCCTTCAAACTTTGCTGATCTTTCAAACATCAGCACGGGCGATTACACGCCGGGTGCAAGTACAGCGGCTGCGTTCCTTTCTTACTTTGTAGATGACTACAAAAAAGGTTGGATTCACATGGATTGCGCAGGTACTTACCGTAAATCAGCAAGTGACAAATGGGCTGCAGGCGCAACCGGTATGGGCGTTCGTACACTAGCTCGTCTTCTTGTTGACCAAGCAAAATAATAATAAGAGTGAGCGGTATTTCGGTGTCGCTCATTCCTAAAACTCAGATCGAAAGATCTCAGTAATTTCAGTATTTAATAACAAAAAAATGAAGTGAAGGAATCCCTATGGCTCTAGAAAGAACGTTCTCAATTGTTAAGCCAGATGCAGTTAAGCGTAACCTTGTTGGTGAAATCTACCACCGTATCGAAAAAGCAGGCCTAGAAATTATTGCTGCTAAGATGGTTCGCCTTACTGAAGAGCAAGCGAGTGGCTTCTACGCAGAACATGAAGGTAAAGAATTCTTTGGTCCGTTAAAAGAGTTCATGACTTCTGGTCCTATCATGGTTCAAGTACTTGAAGGCGAAAACGCAATCGCTCGTTACCGCGAACTTATGGGTAAAACTAACCCAGAAGAAGCGGCGTGCGGCACGATCCGCGCTGATTACGCAATCAGCATGCGTTACAACTCAGTACACGGTAGCGACAGCCCTGAATCTGCAGCTCGCGAAATCGAATTCTTCTTCCCAGAATCTGAAATTTGTCCGCGTCCAGCTCAATAATCGGCACAGCAAATCATTCTAAAGGCTTCACTTCGGTGAGGCCTTTTTTGTATGTGGATTTTACGTTAGAGACAGTTTACCTAGTCGTCATTCCCGATAGTGACGAAGGAGCGTAATCGGGAATCTCTGTTTGTTATTGGAGATTCCAGATACCTCGTCCCTCGGTTCTGGAATGACGGGCTTTGAGGAGTTCATGACCTGATGGCTATGAATGGAAAGTTACTGGGTAAATTTTTACGTCATTCTCGATAGCGACGAAGGAGCGTAGTCGGAATCTGAGTTTGTTATTGGAGATTCCAGATACTTCGTTCCTCAGTTCTGGAATGACGGGATTTGAGGAGCTAGTGACCTGGTGACGATGAATTGCGGGGGCTACAATCTCGTAGTAAATCTTACCGAGCTGTTGGAGATTATTTACGTCATTCCCGAAAGCGACGGAGGAGAGTAATCGGGAATCTTTTCTTTAAATTGGGTAATCTCAAGTCGATAAATACAGTTGTGCAATTTTTAATCGCTTAAGTTTGAATGTCTTAATAAACACAGGGTTTTACAGTGCTTGTTGAAGTTGCGTAAAGCCTGTACAATTCGCGCCCTTAATTATTGTTCCGTCATTGAGAGGCATCATGACCACAGCTAAAGTCAATCTACTCGATTTTGATCGTAAAGGTCTTCGTAAATTTTTCACAGAAGAACTGAATGAGAAAGCGTTTCGAGCAGAGCAAGTGATGAAGTGGATTTATCACTTCGGTGTCGATGACTTCGAACAGATGAACAACATCAACAAAAAACTGCGTGAAAAACTTCAACGTCGTTGTGAGATTGTTGCACCTGTTGTTTCTGAAGCTCAACACTCTTCAGATGGCACAATTAAATGGGCGATGAGCGTTGGCGACCAAGACGTTGAAACGGTATACATCCCAGATGGCGACCGTGCGACGCTGTGTGTATCTTCACAGGTTGGTTGTGCACTTGAATGTAAGTTCTGCTCTACAGCTCAACAAGGCTTTAACCGTAACCTAAAAGTTTCAGAGATTGTTGGCCAAATCTGGCGTGCATCTCGCGAAATCGGCCTAGAGAAAGAAACTGGTCGTCGTCCAATTACTAACGTCGTAATGATGGGTATGGGCGAGCCTCTATTGAACATGAAGAACCTAATGCCATCATTAGAAATCATGCTTGATGACCTAGGCTTCGCACTGTCTAAGCGTCGTGTAACCGTATCAACTTCTGGTGTTGTTTCTGGCCTTGACCAAATGACTGACAACATCGATGTGGCACTGGCTATTTCTCTACACGCGCCAAACGATGAACTTCGTAGCCAAATCATGCCGATCAACGATCGTTGGGATATTCAAGACTTCCTAGCGTCTGTTCGTCGTTACATTGCATCTTCAAATGCTAACCGCGGTAAAGTGACAGTTGAGTACGTTCTATTGGATCATGTGAATGACGATATGGACCACGCTCGTGAACTTGCTGAGCTAATGAAAGATACGCCATGTAAGATCAACCTGATTCCATTTAACCCTTACCCGGGTTCGCCATACAAGAAGCCAAGCAACTCTCGTATTGACCGCTTCCAAAAAACACTGATGGAATACAACTACACAGTAACCGTTCGTAAGACTCGTGGTGATGATATTGATGCCGCATGTGGTCAGTTAGTCGGTGATGTGATTGATAGAACCAAACGTACCAAAATGATCAAAGCAGCCTCAGAAGCGAACTTGATTGCCGGTGGTGTGATTGAAGTAAAAGCGGTATAAAACGCGAATTGAACCTAAACAAGCCAGAAGTCTTACTTCTGGCTTGTTGCTTTTCTGGGGTATGGTTTTTCTATTTTTGGACTTCTTGCCCACGCTTTCTTACATTTTTCGTCAAATTTTGGACAAAACCATGAGCTGACGGTAAATTTTGTTTAAAGTGTTTTTGCCTTGTAATGGCATTAGCTTATGATTAACTAATCTTAAATTAATTTAAGTGCTCGCTTGCTACTGATCATCAATATGTCTATTTAGGTTGGCTACTTGATAAACTAGCTTCCTGAGAAGGTCATCCATAACACTATGCGTGACGTTCGTCTTTAAGGGTTGATGATTTAGGTAACAGGAAAAATTCCACATAAAGTGGGTTGTTAGATTGAGCTTAAACGACAATAAAAACCGCTCTCGTCAACCTGCGATAATACTTTAGAAGTTCACTCTCTATGAACACAGAACACGAAACACAAACGCAAGAAACGATTGCTCCTGCTTTAGAAGCTGGAACGCTGCTTAAGAATAAGCGCGAATCTCTTGGTTTAACGCAAAAGCAGATTTCAGATCGCCTGAAACTTCGTATTACGTTGATCCAGCAAATTGAAGAAAACCAATTCGAATCAGACCAAGTCGCAACGTTCATGCGTGGCTACATTCGTTCATACGCGAAATACGTCAATCTTGATGAAAAAGTGGTACTGAACGCGCTTCATCATGCTGGTGATGCTCAACATCAAGAACAAGAAATGCTGAGCTTCTCTCGTAAAACAAAAACCGAGAAGCACAACAGCCGCATTATGATCCTTACTTGGAGCATTTTTGCTGTGATTGCTGGTATCTCTTCACTTTGGTGGTGGCAGAACCAACAACAAGACACCCTATCTCAATCTCTAGTGAATACTGAAAGCTCAGAAGAGCTTACCGTAGAAGAGTCACTTGATCCTGAATTCGCTTCTTTAGAAGTGATTGAAGCGGAACAAAACGACGCTGCTTCTGCTATTGAAGACACTGAAGGCCTTACTGCAATCAGTGATGCGGCAGATACTTCAGAGGCTTTAACGCAAACTGATGAGACTGACGCACATTCAGCAACAGAGTCTGAAACCGCAGCTGTAGTTGCTGCTGAGCCAGAAGCGGTTGAAGCAGACGCTGCTCCTGAAGTTATAGCGAACGAGTTAGTGATGCAGTTCTCTGCTGATTGCTGGATCCAAGTAAAAGATGCAACAGGTAAAACCCTGTCGACTGGCATCAAAAAAGCAGGTCAGTCATTAAATCTATCAGGAACTGCGCCATATAAAGTGATTCTAGGTGCGCCAGAGGGCGTATCAATGACATTTGCAAGTGAACCTGTCGACCTTTCTGGGTATACTTCAGGCAAAGTAGCCAGAATAACCTTACCTTAGAGTTAATATGCAACACGAATCTCCTATTATTCGTCGCAAATCAACCCGTATTTATGTGGGTGATGTGCCGATCGGTGATGGTGCACCAATTGCTGTGCAATCCATGACCAACACAAGAACAACAGATGTAGCCGCGACCGTTGCTCAAATTCGAGCTTTGGAAAAAGTTGGCGCTGATATCGTTCGCGTATCTGTACCGACTATGGATGCCGCTGAAGCCTTTAAGCTAATCAAGCAGCAGGTTTCTGTTCCTTTGGTTGCTGACATTCACTTCGACTACCGTATTGCTCTTAAAGTGGCAGAGTACGGCGTTGACTGTCTGCGTATCAACCCAGGTAACATCGGTAACGAAAGCCGTATCCGTTCTGTTGTTGATTGTGCACGCGATATGAATATTCCGATTCGTATTGGTGTTAACGGCGGCTCTCTTGAAAAAGAGATCCAAGAGAAATACACAGAACCTACAGCAGAAGCACTTGTTGAATCTGCAATGCGTCACGTAGATATCCTAGACCGTCTGAACTTTGATCAATTTAAAGTCAGCGTTAAGGCGTCTGACGTATTCCTAGCCGTCGGTTCTTACCGTTTGCTGGCTAAGCAGATTGATCAGCCGCTTCACCTTGGTATTACCGAAGCTGGTGGTGCACGTGCTGGTGCAGTTAAGTCTTCTGTTGGTTTAGGTATGCTTCTTTCTGAAGGTATCGGCGATACGCTACGTATCTCACTAGCCGCTGATCCAGTTGAAGAGATCAAAGTTGGTTTTGATATTCTTAAATCTTTGCGCATTCGCTCGCGTGGCATCAACTTCATTGCTTGCCCGAGCTGTTCACGTCAAGAGTTCGATGTTATTAACACTGTTAATGCCCTTGAAGAGCGCCTAGAAGACGTTATCACCCCAATGGATGTATCAATCATCGGTTGTGTGGTTAACGGCCCTGGTGAAGCTGAAGTGTCTCACTTAGGCCTAGCGGGTAGTGCACGAAAGAGTGCCTTCTACGAAGACGGTAAGCGTCAGAAAGAGCGTTTTGACAACGATGACCTTGTCGACAAGCTTGAAGCAAAGATCCGAGCAAAAGCGTCAGTGCTTGATAAAGCAAATCGCATTGATGTAGAAAACTTAGAAGATTAATACAACGCGATGAGGTGTGATTGTCTATTCGCACTAACACCTGGTCGTGAGAAATTACGGAATAAATACTGTGGCTAAAAATATCCAAGCAATTCGAGGCATGAACGACTGCCTTCCAACTCAATCACCACTGTGGCAAAAAGTAGAAAGCGCAGTTAAAAACGTGGTGAGCGCATACGGTTACAACGAAGTACGTATGCCAATCGTTGAAGAAACGAACCTATTTAGCCGTGCGGTTGGTGAAGAAACTGATGTTGTTTCTAAAGAAATGTACACCTTTGATGACCGTAATGGCGATAGCCTAACGCTACGTCCAGAAGGCACAGCAGGTTGTGTACGTTCATGTATTCAAAACAGCCTTATCAACCGTGATGAACAGCGCCTATGGTACATGGGTCCAATGTTCCGTCACGAGCGTCCTCAAAAAGGTCGTTACCGTCAATTCCACCAATGTGGTGTGGAAGTGTTTGGCCTAGACGGTCCAGACGTAGACGCAGAACTTATCATGATGACAGCACGTCTATGGCGTGAGCTAGGTATCGATAAGCACGTTCGCCTAGAGCTGAACTCAATCGGTTCTCAAGAAGATCGCGTAAGCTACCGCACTGCGTTAGTGGCATTTCTTGAGCAACACATCGATGTGCTAGATGAAGACTGCAAACGTCGCATGCACACCAACCCGCTTCGTGTACTAGATACTAAGAACCCAGACGTTCAAGCTATCTTAGGTGACGCACCTCGACTATCTGAATATTTAGGTGAAGAGTCGAAGCAACATTTTGCTGGTTTGTGTGAACTTCTTGACGCAGTTGGTATCGAATACCAAGTTAATGAGCGTCTAGTACGCGGCCTAGATTACTACAACCGCACAGTATTTGAGTGGATCACTGACAGCCTTGGTGCACAAGGTACAGTATGTGGCGGTGGCCGTTACGATGGTCTTGTTGAGCAACTAGGCGGCAAAGCAACCAATGCGGTTGGTTTCGCAATGGGTCTAGAGCGTCTGGTTCTGATGATGGAAACGCTAGAGCTAACAGAAGTTCGCCGTAGCGTTGATGTTTACGTAGTTGCTGCTGGCGAAGGTACTATGATCGCGGGCATGCAGTTAGCGAATCAATTACGCGACACCGTTGAAGGCGTGCGTGTGATGAACCACTTCGGTGGTGGTAACTTCAAGAAGCAATTCAAACGTGCTGACAAAGTAGGTGCTGTTGTAGCGCTTGTACTTGGTGAGAACGAAGTTGCTGACAATACCGTAGTGCTAAAAGATTTGGTTGGCGGCGAGCAAGAAACCGTGTCTCAAACGGAAGTTGCAGAGAAAGTTGCTGCACTAATCTAATTAGCCCTTGAGCAAACGCTCATAATGAATACTAACGTCAGCACTATGCTGGCGTTTAAAGAATTTAAAGAGGACAGGAAGTGGAACTTTACGATAGCGAAGAGCAACAGGTTGAAGCCATTAAAGATTGGTGGAAAGAGAACGGTAAAGCCGTAATCTTTGGTGCGGTTATTGGTTTAGGTGGTCTATTTGGCTGGCGCTATTACCAAGATTCAGTAGTTGAAGCGCGTGAAGCCGCTTCAGAAAGCTACACTTCTGTAATTTCAGCTCTTGATGTTAAGGGTGTTGATGCTCAATCTGATATTCAAGCTTTCATCGACGCAAACAAAGATGCTGAGTACTCAGTACTTGCTGCTATGCAACTAGCAAAAGTACAAGTACAAGCAGGCGATCTAGCGGCGGCACTTGAACAGCTCGAGTGGGCAAAATCGGCAACTAAGGACGCGGCACTTGCGCCACTACTTACTTACCGTGTTGCACGCATCAAAGCTGAACAAGGTGAATTTGACGCAGCATTGACTGACCTTGCGGCAATGACCGACGAATCTTGGAAAGGCCGTGTTGCTGAACTACGCGGTGATATTTCACTTCGTAAAGGCGACACTGACGCAGCATACAGTGCTTATACAGAAGCACAGCAAGCTGTTGATGCTAGCCAAACGCTTCAAATCAAACTTGACGACCTAGCTAAATAAGGCGCTTTGAATGAAGAAGATGTTTCCAAAAGCGGCGTTATGTGCGATTGCTCTTGGCCTACTAGCTGGCTGTGCAGGTGAAGAAGACACCGTAATCATGGCTCCAGTACCAACAGTAAACAGCGAGTTCACTCCTAAACAGGAATGGTCTACGTCGGTTGGTGATGGTGTTGGTCACTACTTTTCAAAACTAACGCCTGAATTGGCTTACGACAAAGTGTTTGTTGCAAGCCGCGAAGGTCTCGTTAAGGCGCTTGATCCTGAAACAGGTAAAGAGCTGTGGAAAGTAGATCTTGAGAAAGAAGTACTGGCTCGTTTGTCTGGCGGCTTAACTGCTGCTTACGGCAAGGTGTTTGTTGGTTCTGAAAATGGCGAAGTGATCGCGATGGACGAATCGACAGGTGAAGAACTGTGGCGTGTATCAGTGAACGGTGAGGTGCTTGCATCTCCTGCGACTGAAAGCAACATGGTGCTGATTCACACCAGTCGCGGCATGATGATCGCACTAGACCAAGAAAGCGGTGAACAGAAGTGGACAATCAGCACTGAAGTTCCAAGCCTAACACTGCGTGGCGACAGCACACCTGTTGCGGTTTCTGGTGGTGTATTCTGGGGCACAGCAAATGGTCGTCTAGCAGCAGCTATCGTAGACCGTGGTCAGCTTATTTGGCAACAGCCAGTAGGTACGCCAAAAGGTGCTACGGAAATTGATCGCTTGGTTGATGTTGATGCATCTCCAATTGTTCTTGGCGGCACACTGTATACCGTAGGTATCAATGGTCAGCTTATCGCTATCGATCTTCGTTCTGGTAAGCCAGTTTGGAAGCGTAACTACTCGTCTGCGATTGATTTAGCAAGTGACGGTAGTCGTTTGTTCGTTGTTACCGACAAAGACCATGTGGTAGCGGTTGATGCGCGTAGTGGTACTGAACTTTGGAGCACTCCATTGTTAGAAAACCGCTTACTGACAGCACCTGCTATTATTAATGGTTATGTAGTCGTGGGTGACACCGAAGGTTATCTGCACTGGTTAGATCGTTCATCGGGTGAGTTTGTTGCTCAACAGCTGGTCGATGATAGCGGCTTTGCGGTTGCACCAATTGAATTACCTGAAGGCTACTTAGTGACGACTCGCAATGGCGATGTAAAGAAACTGACGATTAGCCAATAAAAGCGTGATATAATTCACAGTCGGCTCCTGGTTGGTAACAGCCAGGAGCCGTTTTGTTGTTAAAAATTAATAAACCGTGTGGTTATAGGTAAGAGTTTAAACTTGCGAACAAGTGCTTACCTATAACTACATTTAGAGAAGAAATTGTAGAGGTTGTTATGGTACCTGTTGTTGCTCTAGTAGGGCGTCCGAACGTAGGTAAATCTACGTTATTTAACCGATTGACTCGAACTCGTGATGCATTGGTTGCGGATTTCCCTGGCTTAACGCGTGACCGTAAATACGGCCATGCTCATTTTAGCGAGCATGACTTTATTGTTATTGACACTGGTGGTATCGATGGTACTGAAGAAGGTGTTGAAACTAAAATGGCTGAACAGTCGCTAGCGGCGATTGATGAAGCTGATGTTGTTCTATTTATGGTAGATGGCCGTGCTGGTCTAACACCATCTGACGTAGCGATTGCTAAGCACCTTCGTCAGCTAGAAAAGCCTTCAATGCTAGTAGTAAATAAGGTTGACGGTATCGACCCTGATGCTGCAAGTGCTGACTTCTGGCAACTAGGCGTAGAAGACATGTATCAAATCGCAGCTGCGCACGGTCGTGGTGTAACAGCGCTGATTGATCTTGCTCTTAACCCGTTCGCAGAAGCGCTAAAAGCGGAAAATGGCGAAGTAAGCGATTTAACTGAGTTTGAAGACGAAGAAGAAGAGCAGGTTGAATTTACAGAAGAAGAAGCTGAAGAAGAATTCAAGCGTCTTCAAGATCAACCAATCAAGCTAGCGATCATTGGTCGTCCTAACGTAGGCAAATCAACACTAACTAACCGTATTCTTGGTGAAGAGCGTGTGGTTGTTTACGATATGCCTGGTACGACTCGTGACTCTATCTACATTCCAATGCAGCGTGACGAGCGTGAATACGTTCTAATCGATACTGCGGGTGTTCGTCGTCGTAAGAACATCAACGAAACAGTAGAGAAATTCTCAGTAGTTAAAACACTGAAAGCGATTGAAGATGCGAACGTTGTATTACTGCTTATTGATGCTCGTGAAAACATCTCTGATCAAGATCTAAGCTTGTTAGGCTTTGCGTTGAACGCAGGTCGTTCAATCGTGATTGCGGTAAACAAGTGGGATGGCCTAGATAACGACGTTAAAGAGCGCGTTAAGAAAGAGCTAGACCGTCGTTTAGGTTTCGTTGATTTCGCACGTATTCACTTCATCTCTGCACTTCACGGTACAGGTGTTGGCCACTTGTTTGAGTCTGTTCAAGAAGCTTACAAGTCAGCGACGACTCGTGTTGGTACTTCTGTTCTAACTCGTATCATGAAGATGGCAACTGATGATCACCAACCGCCTATGGTTCGTGGCCGTCGTGTGAAACTGAAATACGCGCACGCTGGTGGCTACAACCCACCGATTATCGTTATCCACGGTAACCAAGTACGTAACTTGCCAGATTCATACAAACGATTCTTGATGAACTACTACCGTCGTTCACTAGAGATTATGGGTACACCAATTCGCATTCAATTCCAGAACAGCGAGAACCCATTTGAAGCTAAGACTAACAAGCTGACAATCTCTCAAGAGCGTAAACGTAAGCGTATGATGAGCATGGTTAAAGGCCGTAAATAGTCCTTTCCAATAGATTTGATACCCGAGCCTGTCTCGGGTATTTTTTTAAGCAAAATTCACGTTAATCCATCACGACACATTTTTGTTTCGCTGTGGCTTAACGAATCAGACTAGATTTCAAAAGAAGAACAATATGACCACTAGCGATTTGATTACACAAGCTGAAGCAATCACGCCAACCATTACTCAATTCTGTCATCAAGCGTGGCAACTGACGGCGAAAGCGTTGTATGTAGAAAGCGACAGCAGTAAAACCTACCTGATCACTGATGTGACACCTTTTCACCCTGTAAGTCATATTTGGCCTGATCACCCGGCAGACCAAGGTTTTGTGACTGTTGGTGACGTTCAATATTCAGTGGAAGAGTGCCTTGTTGGTGCAATAGAACAATCTACTGGCAAGCTTCATATCGCAGCAGATATTCCTGTTAAGCGTGATACGGAAGGTTGGGCGTTTGTGGTTGTCCACCAACTACCTGTATCTGCTTCTATGATTAATGTTAACGACGAAGTGGTGTTGTCGGTAGATAAAGAGTATCAAGCAAGCTTGAGTCGTGGTCACAGTGCGGGTCACATTGCTTTCTTAGCGTTGAATAAAGTATTGGCTGAGAGCTACTGGCGCAAAGATGCCGACAGAAAAGATCCGCTCGGAAGTTACGACTTTAATAGCTACGCACAAGTGACCAGCTTTGTGACTCCTGAGCTATGTACTGATAAGTATCGTTTGGGTAAAACTCTGAAGAAGCGCGGCTTGAACGTTGCAGATATGCTTGCAAACCTTGAAGGTATCGAAGCCGACATTAACCAGATGATTTCAGGCTGGCTAGCACAGTCGACTCCAGTCGCAATGAGACTGGAAGGTGAGGCACTCACTGACTCTCGTTACTGGGAATGGCAACTGGATGCTGAGACGTTGGTGTCGATTCCGTGTGGTGGTACTCACATCGATAACACCTCAGAGCTTAATGCATTATCGGTTAAATTAACCCAGTTAGATGACCAACACATTGAAATGCTGACGCATGTAATTCGATGATTTAGGTTACAGATCGAAATGACTTGTGCTGTTTATTTTGTTTTTTGATGTCACTTTCAATACAAATGACTATTTAAAATTGAAATGCAGCACATGTAACTTATGCTTTCGGTGTGTGGTGATATAAATATTCTTTTTGGGGTAGATCGCTGATCAAAATAGATAAAGCGAAAGATCAACCTATGATCTTCGGTTGTGTGTGGTACTAACTTAGTGTGTTATTATTAACCAATAACAAGCTTGCATAAGAACAGGCTGTACCCAATTACATAATTGAAAGCTTTAGTGAATGGAACAACAATTTTTATTAGAAGGCCACCGAGCAGTCAATAGTTTGCTTCGGAAGCTTGCCCTTGGGATGGATCGCAAGGACTTAAACCACAAGATCATTCAGCTTACTGAGCAGCTTTTTGGTCAGCGTATGGCTTCAATCTTACTGCTCAACTCCGAGTCAAATACTCTGCATCTTGAATATGCCCCAAATCTACCTGATTTTTATAATCAACAGATAGAAGGAGTCGGCATTGGTGCCGGGATTGGTTCTTGTGGTGAGGCGGCGGCACTCAAAAAAGCCGTTATGATCTCCAATATTAATACACACCCAAACTGGGCACCTTTCTTAGCCTTAACCAATCAAGCCAATCTTCATGCGTGCTGGTCAGTGCCAATCATCTCTTCACATGGTCATGTGCTAGGTACCTTCGCGATTTACAGCCAATATGTTTCTGAGCCGCATGAGTTTGAACTAGAGATCTTAGAGCTATTAGCGTCTCTGTATTCAGTCGCACTAGAAAAGTATGAGTTGGAGAATCAACTCAACTTCTTTGCCAACCGCGACTCTCTGACACACTGTTTGAATCGTCGAGCCTTATTGAGAGAAGCCGAGCAAGTGTTAACCAAGCGCTGTTTTGGGCAAAAGGTGATGGCGTGCTTGTTTGTTGATGTCGATAAATTCAAATCAATCAACGATACCTATGGTCATAGCTTTGGTGATGATGTGCTGTTAGCGGTTGCCAAAGTGCTTGATGAGGCGACAACAGCCTGTGCCAAGATAGGGCGTTATGGTGGTGATGAATTTGTGGTGTTCTCTTGCTTTGACGATCAAGAAAGCGTGCTTAATTTTTATCGAAGCTTAGAAAGAACCTTGGAACAGGCTCTTTATATCAACGACACTCAATTTGCGGTCAGTGTAGGGCTTTCTTACGAAAAAGATCCTGAGTCGTTAGAAGCTTTGATCGCACAAGCTGATAAGAACATGTACCAAATCAAGCAAGCTAAGTCTCAGCAGTAGTAGATTGTAAAAATAGTAGTGAATTAGGAAATGCTAATGAGTGAAAATATCTGCCCTAAGTGCCAGTCAGAGCTAGGCTGGGATGGTAAGTATCACTGTGAAAGTTGTCGGGCTCATTTTACCAAAGTTGGGTTCTGCCCAGAGTGCAACAGTCAGTTAGAGAAGCTTCAAGCCTGTGGTGCTGCGAGCTATTTTTGTAATGGTGGCTGTAACGAGCTTAAATCTAAGTCGAGAGTAAAATTCGAATTCCAAGCTGCGGACTAGCTTGAAAGCGATAAGATTCAGTATCGAAATCTATACTATTTAATAGAGGCTTAATACCTATGTATTGGGCCTTTTTTGTATCCATTGTTCGGTTATGTCTCATCTTGGTTCATTCTTATCGTCGCTGCACCAGTATGAAACATAGTTACATGATTGCTATGCACGCTATTGGTGTGAATGGTTTTTTAGTTCCATTAAAACAATAACTTACAATTTTAATGGTTAATTTTTAAGTTTGGCACTCTTCTTGTAACTCTGTAATTGAATAACAAAAATACAATTATGGAGTACTATCATGAACAAGGTGTTCAATTTATCGCTAGCTGCACTGTGTACAACACTTTCATTTTCTTCTGCATCAGTGCTTGCGGCTGACGAGACCATTAAGGTCGGCGTTTTACATTCACTGTCTGGCACCATGGCGATCAGTGAAACCACGCTAAAAGATACCGTGCTAATGCTCATCGAAGAGCAGAATAAAAAGGGCGGTTTGCTAGGTAAAAAGCTAGAGCCTGTGGTTGTTGACCCAGCATCTAACTGGCCGCTGTTTGCAGAAAAAGCGCGTGAGCTGATCGAAAAAGAGAAGGTCGATGTGGTCTTCGGTGGTTGGACATCGGTATCGCGTAAATCCATGTTGCCAGTATTTGAAGAGCTCAACAGCATCCTCTTCTACCCAGTTCAGTATGAAGGTGAAGAGTCGTCGAAAAACGTTTTCTACACTGGCGCTGCGCCAAACCAACAGGCGATTCCTGCAGTGGATTACTTGATGGAAGAGCTTGAAGTGGAACGTTGGGTACTAGCAGGCACCGATTACGTTTACCCACGCACGACCAACAAGATCCTTGAGGCTTACCTAAAAGATAAAGGTGTCGCAGAAGAAGACATCATGATCAACTACACACCATTTGGTCACTCTGATTGGCAGTCTATTGTTTCAGACATCAAAAAGTTCGGCGAAGCAGGTAAGAAAACCGCAGTGGTTTCTACTGTGAACGGCGATGCGAACGTACCTTTCTACAAAGAGCTTGGCGCTCAAGGCATTTCATCTGAAGACATTCCAGTTATTGCATTCTCTGTTGGTGAAGAAGAACTGTCAGGTATGGATACTGAACCACTGGTTGGTCATCTAGCGGCTTGGAACTACTTCATGAGTGTTGATACCGAAGCCAATGAAGAGTTTGTTGAAACGTGGCAGTCATTCATCAAGAGTGAAAAGCGTGTCACCAACGATCCAATGGAAGCGCACTATGTTGGCTTCAACATGTGGGCGCAAGCGGTAACCAACGCGGGCACAACCGATCCTGAATCTGTACAAGATGCCTTGATCGGCGTGTCTGTTCCTAACCTTTCTGGCGGTTACTCAACCATGCTGCCAAACCACCACATCACTAAACCTGTCCTGATCGGTGAAATCCAAGACGATGGTCAATTCGATATCGTTTGGGAAACCACGGGTCTTGTTGCGGGTGATGCTTGGTCGAGCTATTTACCTGAATCAGCGAAGCTGTTCTCTAGTTGGTCTAAGCCATTCTCATGTGGTGCGTTTAACGTCGAAACCAAGAAGTGTTCTGGCGGTAACTAGAACGTTAATTTAGGAATATTGAGCCTTCTTGTTTGGGAAGATCGCCTCTGTTTAAGAGGTGAAGCAAGCGGAAGGCTCATCGTTTCAACTAACAATAATTCTCCACATGTCCACTGAGCAAAAATAACAATATCTAGTTAGGTGGATTAAGGAAGCAGGGATGAAAAACGTATTGAACGTATTTAAGGCGCTATTGCTTATGGCAGTCAGTGCTCAGTTGGCTTTTGCTGGAATAACGGATGAAGCTAGCTTTACCAAGGCGCTAGTTGGTAAGAAAACATCGGATAAAGAATTGGCTATCGATTGGGTTATTGAGGCGCAAACGGGAGACGTGTCGAAACCTATTTTGGATGGCTGGTTAAACGGAAATCTCTATTACTTTAATGACAAACAAAGCGAGCAATACAAACAGCTCTACCTGATTCAAAGCATTAAAACGGCAACCTTGGCTCAGTCGGTTTGGGATGAATCAAGTCTCAGTATCGAGAATGCTAGACAGTTCAAAAAAGTTCGCGTGAATAACAAGCTTCGCGGGATCTTGCGTGGAGAAATTGCCTCGATTGGCCTGAACAGCAGTAACCCAGACGTGCGTTATAAAGCGGTTGTGGATCTGCTCGGTACCAAAGATTCTGACATTATCGATCGTTTAGCTGTACTCAGAACCAGTGAATCAGAGAGCAAAGTCGCTGAGTTGATGGACTTGTCGCTAGCCATTTTCACCTCTCTTGATAAGAGTGCCACGGTTGAAGATCGTGTGGCTTCGATTGACCGAGTTGGTGACTTCAAACATTCAGTGGTACTCAAAACCTTAAATCAATTGCTCAACAGCGAACAAGACCCAAAAATATTGGCAGCGGCAGAGCGTGCGATGGACGATTATCAACAGAGCCAAGCACTTTACTCGGGTGTTGAGACTGTGTTCTTTGGCTTGAGCTTAGGCTCTGTCTTGGTGTTGGCAGGCATAGGCTTGGCGATCACTTTTGGTGTGATGGGCGTAATCAACATGGCCCATGGCGAGCTGATCATGATTGGCGCTTACACCACCTATGTATTGCAACTGTTAATGCCGAACCACATCGGTTTAGCGTTGATTCTCTCTATTCCGGCGGCATTTATTGTGTCTGGCTTAGTGGGCATTGCGATAGAGCGAAGCGTAATTCGTCACCTTTATGGCCGCCCACTGGAAACCTTGCTCGCGACCTTCGGTATCAGCTTGATCTTGCAACAAGCCGTTCGCTCTATCTTCTCTCCACTTAACCGTTCAGTAAGCACACCTGAATGGATGTCTGGCGCACTTCAATTGAACCCAATGTTGTCTCTGACCTACAACCGCTTATACATCATCTTGTTCTGTGGTTTGGTGTTTATGGGCTTGTTGATGGTTTTGAAAAAGACACCACTAGGTTTACAGGTTCGTGCCGTTTCTCAAAACCGTGGCATGGCGCGTGCGATGGGTATTCGATCTGAACGAGTTGATGCGATGACCTTTGGTTTAGGTTCTGGCGTGGCGGGTGTCGCAGGTGTGGCACTGTCTCAATTGACTAACGTTGGCCCTAATATGGGGCAAGCGTACATCATCGATTCTTTCATGGTGGTGGTGTTCGGCGGAGTCGGCAACTTGTGGGGAACATTAGTCGCAGGTCTGAGTCTTGGCTTGTTCAATAAGATCTTAGAGCCATGGGCTGGCGCAGTACTCGCCAAGATTCTAGTGCTGGTTTTCATCATTCTATTTATTCAAAAACGCCCACGCGGACTGTTCCCGCAACGTGGTCGTGCGGCTGAAGGTTAAGGACAACATCATGCAGTCTAAATCATTTGTACTTTCGGCGATGCGTGGTGATAAGGGGGGGCAACTGACCATCCTTGCCATTCTTGCGGCCGTGATTCTTATCCCACTGGCTAATACTATGTTGCCAAGTGGGCATCCGCTTCATGTTGAGACTTTCACTATCTCACTGATGGGCAAATACCTGAGCTACGCAATGTTGGCGCTGGCACTCGATCTTGTATGGGGCTATCTCGGAATACTGAGCCTAGGCCACGGAGCTTTCTTTGCGCTTGGCGGTTATGCCATGGGCATGTATCTGATGCGTCAGATCGGTGACCGTGGGGTTTATGGTGATCCAATCCTGCCTGACTTAATGGTGTTCCTTGATTGGTCAGCATTGCCGTGGTTCTGGCAGGGCTTTGATCAGTTCTGGTTTGCTTGTCTGATGGTGGTGTTGGTGCCGGGCGCATTGGCTTATTTGTTCGGTTATCTGGCTTTTCGCTCTCGTGTGTCAGGGGTTTACCTTTCGATCATGACTCAAGCGCTAACTTACGCCTTGATGTTGGCATTCTTCCGCAACGAAATGGGCTTTGGTGGTAACAACGGACTGACGGATTTTAAAGATATCATCGGCCTGAGCTTGCAGAGTGATGCGGTCAAGATTGGTCTGTTTGTCGCGACGGGTATCTCGCTCATCCTAAGCTACATCGCGTGTCGAATGGTAGTGACCAGTCGATTAGGGCGTGTGGCACTAGCGATTCGTGATACCGAGTCACGCACACGCTTTATGGGTTACGACGTCGATGGTATCAAGCTGTGGGTCTTTGTTCTGTCTGCAGTGATCGCGGGTATTGCTGGTGCTTTATATGTTCCCCAAGTCGGCATTATTAATCCGGGAGAGTTTGCTCCTCTTAACTCGATTGAGATTGTGGTTTGGGTTGCCTTGGGCGGTCGTGCCACTCTGTTTGGTGCTATTGTCGGGGCGCTGATCATCAACTACGCCAAGAGTTGGTTTACCGTTGAGTTCCCTGAGGTGTGGTTATTTGCTTTGGGTGGTCTATTTGTTCTCTCGACTATGTACTTCCCACAAGGTGTGATTGGCTTTGTTAGCGAAAAATGGCAACAGCTGCGTAAGGCATCGACTTCAAAAGGCGAAGGACAAGATAAGGATGATCAGCATAAAGCCAAGGAGGTAATCGCATGACCACATTCAATAGCGTAAAGGAATCGGTTCAGTCGTTCACTCGTCGAGACGAAGTTTTCGATTACCTTAAACCCGATGTTCATCCCGCCATCGATACCCGTCATAACGTTTTGTTGTATATAGAAGGCGTTAATAAAAGCTTCGATGGTTTCCAAGCGATAAACGATCTCAATCTCTATATCAAAGAGGGCGAACTGCGATGCATCATTGGTCCTAATGGTGCCGGTAAAACGACCATGATGGACATCATCACCGGGAAGACTAAGCCAGACACTGGTGAAGTGTGGCTAGGTTCGAACATCAATCTACTTAAGATGAATGAAGCTGAAATTGCTAATGCAGGTGTTGGGCGTAAGTTCCAAAAGCCGACCGTAATTGAATGTTTAACCGTGTGGCAGAATCTTGAATTAGCGATGGCGGGTGATCGCTCGGTGTGGGCAACTTTCACAGCTGTGATGTCTGACGAGCAGAAAGACAAACTGACCTCGGTACTAGAGCTGATTCACCTCAAAGACGAAGCCGCCAACTTGGCTGGCAATCTCTCTCACGGACAAAAGCAGTGGTTAGAGATCGGCATGTTATTGATGCAAAACCCCAAGCTGTTGCTGGTGGATGAGCCCGTTGCAGGTATGACTCACCAAGAGATGGACCGTACCTCTGAACTACTCAATTCATTGGCAGGTAAGCACTCGGTGGTCGTGGTTGAACACGATATGGATTTCGTTCGTTCGATTGCTAGCCATGTCACTGTGCTCCATCAAGGTCACGTGTTGGCAGAAGGCACCATGGACCAAGTGCAGGCTCACCCTGAAGTTAAACAAGTTTATCTCGGAGAATAGGATGTTAGAGGTTAAATCAGTTAATCAATATTACGGTGAGAGCCACACCTTGTGGGACTTAGATATGCAGATCCCTGAGGGTAAATGCACGGTATTAATGGGGCGCAATGGCGTCGGTAAAACTACCCTGCTGCAATGCATCATGGGGCTGGTTAAGGTTGAAAGTGGTGACATCTCTTTATCGGGCGAGTCGCTACTGAAAACCGATGCCGAAGATCGTTCTCGCCAAGGGATCGGTTATGTGCCGCAAGGTCGTCAGATATTCCCAATGCTCACCGTTCAAGAAAATCTAGAAGTAGGTTTACCTATTCGCGAAAAGGGCGACCGAAAGATCCCCGAATTCATCTTCGATATATTCCCAGTGTTAAAAGAGATGCTGCATCGTCGCGGTGGCGACTTATCCGGTGGTCAACAGCAGCAACTCGCGATTGGGCGTGCGCTGGTAGTCAATCCCAAGCTATTGATCTTGGATGAACCGACTGAAGGTATTCAGCCCAATATCGTGCAAGAGATTGGTGACATCATTCGTATGCTTAACGAGAAGATGGGACTCACCGTTCTGCTTGTTGAACAGAAGCTGCCGTTTGCAAGAAAGGTCGGTGACCGATTTTGCATTCTCGACCGTGGTCGTCAGGTAGCAGAAGGTGAAATGACGGGGCTCGATGAGTCCTTGATTAAGGAGTACCTAACCGTATGAATTCTCTCTTTTCTCCGAATGAAGTAAGGAACGCTTCTTTAGTCGAAGCATTATCTCTGAATGAGACCATCGAACAAGATATTCGAAACGGTTGGCAAGCGAGCTTAAACCTCACTTTTGTCGACCGTGGTGACAAAACCGTATTAAAGAATCGTCAGCAGTCTGGTCCGCTTGCGGTGCAACGCCCCCTGTATCCTGATGGGGAAACGTGTCACACCTACTTACTCCATCCCCCCGGCGGAGTGGTGGGTGGTGACACTCTCAATATTGAGGCAACCGTAGAAAGCGGTGCTCATACGCTGATCACCACACCCGGTGCGACCAAGTTTTATCGTTCTAACAACAAGTACGCCAAGCAAAAGCAGACCCTTCGAGTGAAGAAAGGTGCGCGCTTGGAATGGATGCCACAAGAGAACATCTTTTTCCCCAATGCACACGTTCGTTTAGACACTGAAATTCGCCTTGAAAAGGGTGCACAGTTTTGGGGTTGGGAGATGCACTGTTTTGGGCGGCCTGCACAGAATGAGGGATTTGAGCGTGGTCACCTGGTTGGGAAGACGGAAATCTACCTTGATAATCAAAGGCTTCTGACTGAAGGTTTTAATTTTCACGGTGGTGATAAGTTGATGATAAATATGGGGTTACTTGATTTTTCAATGATGGGTACCTTTTATCTCACCTCAAATGAGAAGCAAGATTTAGAGTTGGTACAGAGCTTGCTCTTATCTATTACACAGCAAGCTTCACAGCAATCAGTTACATCAAAAACGTCGAGTGAACCCACATTAATATTGGGTGCGACGCAGATAGAAGGATTGATTGTGGTGCGAGCCTTGGGTTATTGGAGTGAAGACATCCTCCAAGCCTTTGGTCAGATATGGCAAGCAACTCGCTCTCATTTATGTGGTACGACTCCTGATTTACCAAGGATTTGGGCGACTTAGCGATTAGCCCTATTTGTACCGAGGGCGACTTCCGGCCCTCGGTACATTTTTTCAAGCTTGCTGTGATTGAATCCCACTTATTGCTCATGCGTTTCTGAGTAATAAGAAAACAACACTAACAGCGGGCGGCTAAATGGAATTAACACCAAGAGAAAAAGATAAGCTACTTATCTTCTGCGCAGGAATGCTGGCACAGCAGCGTAAACAGAAAGGCTTAAAACTCAACTATCCAGAATCTATTGCGCTGATCAGCAGTGCCATTCTTGAAGGTGCCCGTGAGGGTAAAACCGTTTCGGAATTGATGGATTTTGGACGAACACTGCTTACCGTCGATGACGTTATGGAGGGGATTCCTTCCATGATCCCAGATGTACAAGTCGAAGCTACTTTTCCTGATGGCACCAAGTTGGTGACCGTTCATGAACCTATCGTGTAGGGAGAAGAAATATGGCTGGTTCCACCAAACAATATTCAGGCTTAGTTCCCGGAAAAGTAGAAACCGCTCCCGGTGACATCACTCTAAACGAAGGCCGAGACACGACGTCCGTAAAAGTTCAAAACATTGGCGATCGTCCTGTTCAAATTGGCTCTCATTACCACTTCTATGAAGCAAACCCTTCGCTGCTCTTTGACCGTGAAGCCACTAAAGGTTTTCGACTCAATATCCCAGCAGGCACCGCTACTCGTTTTGAACCGGGTCAGTCTCGCAGCGTCGAGTTGGTGCGTTACGCAGGTAAGTTAGAGATCTACGGCTTCCAAGGGAAAGTGATGGGCAAGCTCTAAGCGCTCTCACGGAATAATAAAATAACAAAGGATTGAACATGGCGAAGATATCCAGACAGGCTTATGCCGAAATGTTTGGGCCAACAGTCGGTGACCGAGTGCGTCTTGCTGACACCGATTTGTGGCTAGAAGTTGAAAAGGATTACACCGAATACGGTGACGAAGTGAAATTCGGCGGCGGTAAAGTGATTCGTGATGGGCAAGGGCAAAGCCAGCGTCCAAGTGCCGAAACTCCAGATTTGGTGATCACCAACGCGATTGTTTTGGACTACTGGGGAATTGTAAAAGCCGACGTCGCCATCAAAGACGGCCGAGTTCAAGCGTTGGGTAAAGCGGGTAACCCAGACGTTCAACCAGGTGTCGATATTGTGATCGGTCCGGGCACGGAAATTTTGGCCGGCGAAGGTTCGATCCTCACGGCGGGTGGTATCGATTCACACATTCATTTCATCTGCCCGCAACAGATTGAAGAAGCGTTGGCGTCGGGTGTGACGACCATGATAGGTGGTGGCACGGGGCCAAATACGGGGACTAACGCAACCACATGTACACCGGGTCCGTGGAACATGCACCGTATGTTGGAATCACTCGATCAATTCCCAATGAACTTTGGTTTGCTAGGCAAGGGTAATGCGAGTCAACCTGAAGCATTGCGTGAGCAAGTAGCAGCCGGAGCCGTTGGCTTGAAGTTGCATGAAGACTGGGGAACAACACCTGCATCAATTGATACTTGCTTGAGTGTTGCCGATGAGATGGACGTACAAGTTGCGATTCACACCGATACGCTAAATGAATCGGGTTTTGTTGAATCTACACTTGGCGCCATCGGTGATCGTGTTATTCATACCTACCACACCGAAGGTGCGGGCGGAGGTCATGCTCCGGATATTATTCGTGCTGCAGGTGAGCCGAACGTTCTGCCTTCTTCTACCAACCCGACACGACCTTACACCGTCAATACGGTCGATGAGCACTTGGATATGTTGATGGTGTGTCATCACCTGTCCCCATCGATTGCTGAAGATGTCGCGTTCGCTGAATCGCGTATTCGTCGTGAAACCATTGCCGCAGAAGACATTCTTCATGACTTAGGCGCATTCTCGATGATCGCTTCGGATTCACAAGCAATGGGTCGCGTAGGCGAGGTAGTAACACGCACTTGGCAAACCGCACACAAGATGAAAGTGCAGCGTGGCAGCCTAAAAGAAGATTCCGACTATAGCGATAACTTCCGCCTAAGACGTTATGTCGCTAAGTACACCATCAATCCTGCGATTACGCACGGCATGGCACATGAAATCGGCTCCATCGAAGCTGGAAAGCTCGCGGATCTAGTGCTGTGGAAACCAGCCTTCTTTGGTGTGAAACCGAGTGTGATTTTAAAAGGCGGTATGATCGCTATGGCGCCAATGGGTGATCCAAACGCTTCAATTCCAACACCTCAGCCCGTTCACTATCGTTCTATGTTTGGTAGCTATGGCAAGGCGTGCCAAAACACATCGATGTTGTTTGTTTCCAAGGAAGCCAAAGCACAGAACATCGATAAACAATTGGGCTTACAGAGTTTGATTGGCGTAGTCAGCAACTGCCGAAACATCAGCAAAGCCGACATGAAGCTTAACGACTGGATGCCAAAGATCGAGGTCGATTCTCAGACTTATCAAGTGCGTGCTGATGGTGAACTGCTTACGTGTGAGCCTGCTGAAGAACTGCCAATGGCTCAAAGGTATTTTCTATTTTAATAGCTCGGCTGAAGACTCTTATTTTAGTCCTTTAGCTGAAGCTCCAATTTTAGATCTTGGCTGAAGGCTCTTATTTTGAAAGTTATAAATCTCACAAGGAGATTGAGGTAATAGCATGATTGAACTTACTCAAATTCAAGCCGAATTGAACACGGCTCCAGATGGCTTCCTAAGCCTACCGATCGATAGCCGCATCAAAAGCCGTCTTAAAGTGACATTGGATGATGGTCGAGATGCAGGGCTGTTTCTACCACGAGGTCATATCTTGCGTGGCGGAGAACAATTAACTAGTGAGTGTGGCTTAACTGTTGAAGTGAAAGCAGCACCGGAAACCGTGTCGACTGTTTACTGTGATGACTCGCATCTGTTAACTCGTGTTGCTTACCACCTTGGTAATCGACATGTTCCGCTGCAAGTCGAAGCTGGCTGGGTGCGCTATCAACACGACCATGTTTTGGATGAAATGGTTGAAGGTTTAGGCGCGACAGTGACGACCGAAAAACAACCTTTTGAACCTGAAGGTGGCGCTTATGGCGGTCGCTCGGGCGGTCATCATCACCATCATTAATCGAGTCATTGATGGCTCACTAAACGATTTATATAACAACGATATTAGATTTATATAACAACGATATTAATAGCTATAAACGCAAGGAACTCGCGATGAACTTTAAAACAGCTGCAGGCTTATGCACTTTCACACTAGCTTCTCTAACAACATCGACATTGGCTTTAGCTCACCCGGGGCACGGTTCGCATTCGGTTCATGAGTCTCACTCATTTATGTCTGGCTTAACTCACCCAGTGACAGGCATGGATCATCTGATCATGTTGATCGCTTTCGGCTTATTAATTGGCGCACTGTCGTTTTCAACCAAGATAAAAGCCGCTTTGATTGGTGGTGGATTGGCTTCATTGGTCGTTGGGCTTATCGCAGGCCAAGCCTTGGGTTTCTCTGTGATTGTTGAACCAGCAATCATCGCTTCTCTGTTCGTCGTCAGTTTATGTCTATGGCACGTATTCTCACCTTCAACTAAGCGTGTAAACAGCGTATTAGTCGCTTCTATTGCTATGTTGTTTTTCCATGGTTATGCACACGGCGTTGAAGCTGCAAATAACCTAACTCAATTTGCAACAGGCATGAGCATCACTGCTGTGGCATTAATGGTTTTCGGTACGTTTGTTGGGCGCGCAGTTTACTCTAAATGGTTGTCAGTAGGCGTGGCTTCAGCAAGCGCATTATTACTGTTAGGCGCGTAAGCTCTCGAGCTTTCGATTTTAGAAGACAGAGAGCAAGAGTATGACCAAAACAGGAAATGTCGCGATTTATCGTCTGTTCCAATTGATCAGCCCGTCGTTGCCGATTGGTGGTTTCACTTATTCGCAAGGGCTAGAGCTGGCGGTTGAGGCTGGGTGGGTGACCAATCGCGATAGCATGGAACAGTGGCTCAATACCATTGTTAGTTCCAGTGTCGCGACCTTGGAATTACCTATCTTAGAGCGTCTTTATCATGCTCTAGAAAAAGGTGAACTCGATGAGATTGAGCATTGGTGTAATTACTTGTACTCGAGCCGTGAAACCAGTGAATTACGAGCAGAAGAGAAGCAACGCGGGCATGCATTGAATACTTTGTTGAAGCGCTTAGATATCGATATTTCGCTGGTGGATTCTGTTGATAGTCACCCAAACCAATTGTTGGGTATGTGTATCGCAGCTCAACATTGGGACATTGATTTAGAAAGCCTCAAGCAGGGCTACCTATGGAGCTGGCTTGAAAATATCGTTACTGCAGGTGTAAAGCTGGTGCCTTTAGGCCAAACCGATGGGCAGTTGGCGCTGATTAATATCACTAACACCTTTCCCGAGGTGATTGAGAAAGCAAACACGATAGAAGATTGGATGATAGGCAGCTTTTCGCCTTCGATGGCATTAGCGAGCTCACTGCACGAAACACAATACACGAGACTATTTCGTTCGTAGCGATCAGCGCGAACGAGGTAGCAAGAAAAGAATATAAGGAAGTAGACAATGGAAAGTTATAAGCAACCACTTCGAATTGGTATCGGTGGCCCGGTTGGGTCTGGTAAAACTGCACTCTTGGAAGTGTTGTGTAAGGCGATTCGCGACAAGCTAAACATTGCCGTAGTAACCAACGACATCTACACCCAAGAAGACGCCAAGATACTCACGCGAGCTGAAGCTCTGGAACCGGATCGCATCATTGGTGTAGAAACAGGCGGTTGCCCACATACTGCGATTCGTGAAGATGCGTCGATGAACCTTGCGGCAGTCGAAGAGCTAGCAAAACAACACAAGAACCTTGATGTGGTATTCGTTGAAAGTGGTGGTGATAACCTGAGTGCGACCTTCAGCCCAGAGCTTGCAGACCTGACCATCTATGTGATTGATGTAGCGGAAGGGGAGAAGATCCCACGCAAAGGTGGTCCGGGTATTACACGCTCTGATCTGTTGGTTATCAATAAAATCGATTTGGCACCGTATGTTGGCGCGTCACTTGAGGTGATGGAGCAAGACACACAGCGTATGCGTCCAACTAAGCCTTACGTGTTCACCAATCTCAAAGAGAGCCAAGGCTTAGACTTCATTATCAACTTTATTTTGACGGAAGGGATGCTAACCATGAAGGAACCTTCTACTGCTGAGTAGGGTTGGAATAAGTTAGTTTTTTGAAAGCGTTAGATACTAAAAAGCCCTGTCGATTATTGATAGGGCTTTCTGGTTTGAAACGTGCGAGTCGAACTTAAAGCTCGCTCTTAGCAACTCTTGTGGTCACTTGCGACTCAATCACACCATCTTCAACTTGAGTGGTAATCACTTCGCCCACCTCGACATCGTTAATTGATGACACAGTTTTGCTCGATGCGGAATGAGTAATGCTGTAGCCGCGCTTTAGGGTTGCCAGTGGGCTCACTGTCTCTAATTTCTCGGCAGCCATCGCGAGCTGGTGACGAGTGGTTAGCAGGGTTTTATCCATCGCATCTAATAGCTTTTGCTCTGAACGTTGCAGATGCAGTTTCTGTTCGTTAAGGCGCTTCACTGGTAAGTTCAATTGAAGCTGGTGCTGCTTGCGTTCGACACGCTGTGCATGCTGCTTTAGGTATTGAGTCATACCACGACGCAAACGCATATCTAGGTCATCAAGCTGCTGACTCTGTTTTTGCAGTTGGTAGCTCGGGTGTTGTTTCTCTAAGCGGTATTTCAACGTTTGAGTTGATTGCGCTTGTTTGATTAACACATGACGAATTGCACTGACCAAGCGAGCACGTTTAGAGGCAAAAGCTTGCTCTTTATGACTGTTGTCACGGCTAACCAATTCAGCGGCTGCTGATGGCGTTGGAGCGCGCATATCTGCGACGAAATCGGCGATAGTGACGTCAACCTCGTGGCCAACTGCACTGATAATCGGGATTTGGCTTGCTGCGATTGTGCGAGCTACGATCTCGTTATTGAAGCACCATAGGTCTTCTAACGAACCGCCGCCACGACCCACGATCAACACATCACACTCATTGCGCTCATTGGCACGGCCAATCGCTTGAGCAATCTGAATAGCCGCTTCCTCCCCTTGAACCATGGTCGGGTAAACCACCACAGGCAGTGAAGGATCGCGTCTTTTCAGGACATCAAGAATATCAAACAGCGCCGCACCGGTTTTAGATGTGATAACGCCAACGCGTTTTGGGTGCTCAGGAAGCGGTTGCTTACTCGATTGAGCAAACAGCCCTTCTGCGGCGAGGTTCATCTTCAGCTTTTCGAACTCTTGCTGAAGCTTACCGTCACCTTCTGGCTGCATGCTTTCGATGATCAGTTGGTAGTCACCGCGTGGCTCATAAAGAGATAGGCGAGCTTTGACTAAAACTTGATTGCCGTTTTGAGGCTTAAAGGTGACTCGTCGGTTATTGCCACGAAACATGGCGCACTTGACTTGAGCGCGAGAGTCTTTAAGCGTGAGGTACCAGTGACCAGAGACAGGTGAAGAGAAGTTTGAGATTTCACCAACGAGCCAGACTATTCCCATTTCGTTTTCTAATAGGAGACGAACCTCTGAGTTGAGGCGAGAAACAGTAAAGATGTTTGGATTGGTCATAGAAGCACTATCTTTCCTTCAAGGAAGGTCTTTCTTGGAATCTCACAGGGCGTGAGTATGGAAGATAGCGGCAATATAATACATATCAAGGGGGTAAATGCAAATTAAAAATACAAAAATGTGTAGCCAAGCGATTTCGCCGTGCGTATAATCCGTCTGCAATATCAAATCCAAATCACTTTATTATGCGAAACGATAAAGTTGGGTTTACTCCTTTTAACACCTTTGTTGTGAGATATTGCAAATGCTACGAATCGCAAAAGAAGCTTTAACTTTTGATGACGTTTTACTCGTCCCAGCACACTCAACCGTTCTTCCGAACACAGCTGATCTTCGCACTCAGTTAACGAAAAACATTTCTTTAAACATCCCAATGATCTCTGCATCGATGGATACTGTTACGGAAGCACGCCTAGCAATTGCCCTTGCGCAAGAAGGTGGTATTGGCTTTATTCACAAGAATATGTCAATCGAGCAGCAAGCTGAAATGGTTCGCCAGGTTAAAATTTACGAAGCTGGTGTGGTTTCTCACCCAGTAACTGTAAGCCCTGACGCGACAATCGCTGATGTTGTAGCCCTTACTCAAAAACACGGCTTTGCCGGTTTCCCTGTTGTTACTGAAACAAACGAATTGGTTGGTATCATTACTGGCCGTGACGTTCGCTTTGTTACTGACCTTTCTAAGAAAGTTGATGTAGTAATGACGCCTAAAGCTCGCCTTGCTTCTGTTAAAGAAGGTGCAACTCGTGAAGAAGTTCAAGAGAAAATGCACGAAGCGCGTGTTGAAAAAGTTCTTGTTGTAAATGATGACTTCCAACTGACTGGAATGATCACTGCAAAAGATTTCCACAAAGCAGAACGCAAACCAAACGCTTGTAAAGATGAGCGCGGCAGCCTACGTGTAGGTGCAGCTGTTGGTGCTGGTGCTGGTAACGAAGAGCGCGTTGCTGCTCTTGTTGAAGCTGGCGTAGACGTTCTACTTATCGACTCTTCACACGGTCACTCTGAAGGCGTACTTAACCGTATCCGCGAAACTCGCGCTGCATACCCTGATCTACAAATCATCGGTGGTAACGTAGCAACGGGTGCTGGCGCTCGTGCTCTTATCGAAGCAGGTGTTAGTGCAGTTAAAGTGGGTATCGGCCCTGGTTCAATCTGTACGACTCGTATCGTTACTGGTGTTGGTGTTCCTCAAGTAACAGCAATCGCAGACGCAGCTGAAGTTGCAAACGAATACGGTATTCCAGTAATCGCAGATGGCGGCATCCGTTTCTCTGGCGATATCTGTAAAGCTATCGTTGCTGGCGCGTCTTGTGTGATGGTTGGTTCAATGTTCGCTGGTACTGAAGAAGCACCGGGTGAAGTTATTCTTTACAACGGTCGTTCTTACAAGTCTTACCGTGGTATGGGTTCTCTTGGCGCTATGTCTCAAGGTTCTTCTGACCGTTACTTCCAATCTGACAACGCTGCAGACAAGCTTGTTCCAGAAGGTATTGAAGGTCGTATCGCATATAAAGGTCGTCTAAAAGAGATCGTTCACCAACAGATGGGCGGTCTACGCTCAAGCATGGGCCTAACGGGTTCTGCAACTGTTGAAGACATGCGTACTAAAGCTGAGTTTGTTCGTATCTCTGGTGCGGGCATGAAAGAATCTCACGTACACGATGTTCAAATCACGAAAGAAGCACCTAACTACCGTTTAGGTTAATAATACGTCCAAACGTTTGAATAATGTGCTGATTTAGTCGGCACATTACTATACCAATCGTAGTAAATAACTGGTCATCCTAGCTTGTTAAAAAACTCGATAACTTCGTTAGAATTTTTGATTGTAGAATAACTACTTATCAGAAAATTCTGCCTTGTTCTCAAGCTTTTTTCCTACGCTATTCCTGAACACTTACTTACTGTGATTGGTATTCTATCTACCGTCTGTTTTGATGAACGTATGATTTTTGCAAAACATCGACTTACAGATAACCAACGAAAACGTTTGCTTTATTTCTTGAAGAGTTAATCAGAGGTGAGTAAACTCGCCTCCGTTTTATCACATAGCCAATAAGACTGCTTACAATGACTAAAAATATTCATGACCAACGTATTCTCATTCTGGACTTCGGTTCTCAATACACACAGCTAGTAGCTCGTCGTATTCGTGAGATCGGTGTTTACTGTGAACTTTGGAGCTGGGACGTAGAAGAAGCGGATATTCGTGAATTCAATCCAGACGGTATCATCCTATCTGGTGGCCCTGAAAGTGTAACGGAAGAGAACTCTCCACGTGCACCTCAGTACGTATTTGATTCAGGTGTTCCTGTATTCGGTATCTGCTACGGCATGCAAACTATGGCTGAACAACTTGGCGGTAAAGTAGCAACGTCTACTGAGCGTGAGTTCGGCTACGCTGCTGTACAAGTTACTGGTGAGTCTGCACTTTTCGCTGACCTTGAGTCTACTCAAGATGTTTGGATGAGCCACGGCGACAAAGTAGTTGAGATTCCAGCTGATTTCACAAAGATCGCTGAAACAGACACTTGCCCATACGCTGCAATGGCAAACGAAGAGAAGAAGTACTTCGGTGTTCAATTCCACCCAGAAGTAACGCACACTAAAAACGGCCTGAAAATGCTTGAGAACTTCGTTCTTAACGTATGTGGTTGTGAAGGTCTGTGGACTTCAGCTTCAATCATTGAAGATGCAGTTGCACGTATTAAAGAACAAGTAGGTGACGACGAAGTTATCCTTGGCCTTTCTGGTGGTGTTGATTCATCTGTAGTAGCGATGCTTGCTCACCGCGCTATCGGCGACAAACTAACATGTGTATTTGTTGATAACGGCCTTCTTCGTCTAAACGAAGCTGAGCAGGTTATGGATATGTTTGGTGACCAGTTCGGCCTAAACATCATCAAAGTAGATGCAGAAGATCGTTTCCTTAAAGCTCTGGAAGGCGAAGCTGAACCAGAAGCTAAGCGTAAGATCATCGGTCACGTATTCGTAGATATCTTCGATGAAGAGTCTAAGAAACTGTCTAATGCTAAATGGCTTGCTCAGGGTACTATCTACCCAGACGTAATCGAGTCTGCAGCATCTAAGACAGGTAAAGCACACGTAATTAAATCTCACCACAACGTTGGTGGCCTTCCTGATGATATGGAAATGGGTCTTGTTGAGCCTCTACGTGAGCTGTTTAAAGATGAAGTACGTAAGATCGGTCTAGAGCTTGGTCTTCCATACAACATGCTTTACCGCCACCCATTCCCGGGTCCAGGTCTAGGTGTTCGTGTTCTTGGCGAAATCAAGAAAGAGTACTGTGATCTACTGCGTCGCGCAGATGCTATCTTCATTGAAGAGCTTCACGCTGCTGACCTTTACCACAAAGTATCTCAAGCATTCACGGTTTTCCTACCAGTACGTTCAGTTGGCGTAATGGGCGATGGCCGTAAGTACGATTGGGTTGTATCTCTACGTGCTGTAGAAACTATCGACTTCATGACCGCTCACTGGGCACACCTACCATACGACTTCCTAGGTAAGGTATCTAACCGTATTATCAACGAAGTTAACGGCATTTCACGTGTTGTTTACGATATTTCTGGTAAGCCACCAGCAACTATCGAGTGGGAATAATCTTTTAGAGATTTAACCAGCTTTGATTAAGATCTTAAGCCTCGAACTCAGTTCGGGGCTTTTTCTTTTAGCTTCATTACATTGAACCATTGGATTAAAGGCCTGTGAGCAACACCTAGAAACCAAATCGGTTGGAAACTAGATATCAGCTCAAGAAAGTATGAGACGTGTTGTTACGTTTAACTATACATAAAACTATCACTCGCACTTTTTATAAATTCATACCGCAACAGCTAGGCTATTTCCCACGTGCCACATACTCTTTGATGGACTTATTAAGGACAGATAAGAGAATCCATCATGTTAAAAATCAAATATTTGGCGACAGTACTGGGCTGCACTTTGGCAGCACAAAGTCATGCGTCTTTGAACATTCAACCTGATCCGCAAAACCCGAATGGTTACCTTGTTGAAAAGTCGGCATTACAAGCCGCTGAACAAGCAAAAACCTCGGATCCTATTTACGCGATCTGGTCACAGGCTCTACAAACTCGTTCGAACACCATCGTTGAAGCGATTGAACCCGGTTCACCTTCCAACCCTGAAAACGTAAAACGGGTTGAGCGTGTATTCCCTCAATCTGAATGGGATTTCCTTACTCAGATGGCGGCACCAGAATACACTTACACTCGTTTCTTACTTGCGATTGGTAAATTCCCTGCGTTCTGTGGAGAGTACACTGATGGCCGTGATTCTGATGCCATCTGTAAGAAATCCATAATCACCGCTTTTGCTCATTTCTCTCAAGAAACAGGCGGTCACATCGCGATAGATAACACCTCTGATAACCCATTAGCTCTCGAAGAGTGGCAGCAAGCGCTGGTGCATGTTCGTGAAATGGGGTGGTCAGAAGGGCAAGAAGGCTACACCACTGGTTGTGGTCAGAACGATTGGCAAAATGCACGCTGGCCATGTGCCGCGGGGCATGGCTACTTCGGTCGTGGTGCTAAACAGCTTTCTTACCACTTTAACTACGGTGCCTTCTCTGAGGTGATGTTCGATGGTGACGCGACGGTACTATTGAATAATCCGGGCTTAGTGGCTGATTCATGGTTGAACTTAGCTTCAGCTATCTGGTTCTTCTTAACACCGCAAGCGCCTAAACCTGCCATGCTGCATGTTATCGACCGTACATGGACGCCTTCTCAACGTGAACTGGAGGCGGGTATTGGCTATGGCTTTGGTACCACAATCAACGTGATCAACGGTGGTATTGAGTGTGGTGAACAGAATAAAGACAAAGGCCAACCAGTTAACCGCATTCGTTACTGGGAAGGGCTAGCGGCGCACTATGAAATTCCTGTAGAGGCAGATGAAGCGAATACCTGTTGGCAGCAAACACCTTACGGAAGCTTGAACCTCAATGGCACAACTGACGTGCTGTACACCAACTGGGATGGTAACTGGAAATACTACGCAGATCGCCCTGAAGGCTATTCATTTGAATGTGAGCTTGTTGGGTTCCAAACGGCTTATTCCGCGCTAGTGTCGGGCGATTACGAGAAGTGTGTGACCAACTTCTATGGCTCTCATGCGAGTTGGCCTGAAGTAAAGGTAGTCGATAAGCTTGATCCGGTAGACCCAGGAACCGATCCTGGTGGCAACGGTTGGAACGCGATTAAGGTTTACAACGCTGGTGATCAAGTGACCCACAACGGTGCAACCTACGAAGCGAAATGGTGGACACAAGGGGATGACCCTGCCAATGGCGGCCCTTGGAAATTAGTGGCGGGTGAGCCAACACCACCCGTAATGACTGATCCTGCTCCGGTAGACCCTACACCAGTTGAACCACCTGTTACCGAGCCGCCAGTAACTGAGCCACCTGTTACCGAGCCGCCAGTAACTGAGCCACCTGTTGTTGTTGACCCATCGGTGTTTATCACATGGGAAGCGGGCGTTAGCCAAGTAAGTAACGGTGACAAAGTGACACATAACGGCAAGTGCTTCGTGGCTAAAAATGGTCCAGGTGTTTGGGAGAGTCCTGTTCAGTCGAATTGGTTCTGGGATGAAATCAGTTGTAAATAATTAATTATATAATTCAGTGTTTTAACTGATAAATCAAAGCCGAAAGTGATTGCTTTCGGCTTTTGCGTTTCTGCTCTGCGCTCCTCGATGATCTAACGCGAAACTTCTTAGCTGAATGCTAATTTTTCATTTAGAGAATAAAGTCCTGTACAAATGTTTATTGTGAATTTATATTCACTTTTAAATTATACTTATTCTTTATTTTAGGGTTAAGGGTTACCTATGGAACAGACAGATATCACGTCACTCATCCCCATTGTGATTACTTTGGTGTTGTCGTTGGCGACAAGGAATGTTGTGATTGGCCTTTTTGCTGGCTTACTCAGTGGTGTGGCTATGCTCACCGGAATGTTTAGTGAACTAAACCCTCTTGATACCTTTGGAACCATGGTCAAAGGCTACTTAGTCCCTCAACTTACCGACAGCTATAACGCTGGCGTGATTATGCTGTTGGTGTTCATCGGAGGCTTTGTTGCCTTGATGGAGAAATCGGGCGGTGGCGTTGCGTTTGCCAAGCGTGTTACCCAGTGGGTAAGTAATAAATGCCAAGCTCAAATCTCTGCATGGTTTGGTGGAATCGTTATATTTTTCTCAGACTTAGGCACTCCTTTAATCGTTGGCCCTGTTTTTCGTCCTCTTTTCGATAAACTGAAACTTTCGAGACAGAAGCTAGCATTCATTATTGATTCAACCTCATCGCCAGTTGCGATCCTGATTCCTTTCATTGGATGGGGCGTTTACATCATGAGCCTAATTCAAAAAGAGTTCACGGCCTTGAATGTCAATATGTCTGACTGGGATGCCTTCATCGGTGCGATTCCTTTTCAGTTCTACGCATTCCTAGCGATTTTCATCGTTCCTTTGGTTTCATTTAAAGGCTTAGATTTCGGCCCGATGGCAAAAGCCGAGCGTGATTGCCAGGCGGGAATCAACTCTGGCGTGAATAGCGAATCACTCAATCCGTTCTCGCATAAAAATGCAAAGGCCTCTTTTGTTTGGGCTCCGTTGTTAGTGATGTTGGTGGTACTGTGTGCCATGTTAGTCCCACAAGGCTTCCCATTCCAAAAGGTTGCAGGCTCTTCATTCAGAGCGGCTTTATCTTCGGCTTACTTCTTTGCTGCGATTACCTTGATCTCGTTGATGGCTTACTACGGTGTGAGAAAACTGTCGGATGGTGTTTCTGTATACCTAAAAGGCATGGGTAACATGATGCCAGTAGCGATTATCTTGGTACTGGCGTGGGCATTAAGCACGATTGGTAAAGAGTTAGGTGCGGCCGCTTATATTGCAGAGCAAGCGCAGAGCGGTTTCCCTTACTGGTTAGTGCCTGCCGTAGCCTTTTTACTGTCGGCTATCATCTCATTCGCAACGGGCTCTTCATGGGGAACCTTCGCTATCATGATGCCATTGGTTATCCCAACCGCGATCGCGATTGATGCGCCGCTTCTGGTAGCGATTGGCGCTGTACTTTCTGGTGGCTTGTTTGGTGATCACTGCTCACCGATCTCTGAAACCACTATTCTCTCTTCGACAGGTGCCGGGTGTGACCAGTTTGAGCACTTTAAGACACAGCTGCCTTACGCATTGATGAACGGCTCTATAGCTTTAGTGAGTTTTGTAGTGGCTGGTTTTACTGGCAGCTCGTTGGTTGTGTTAGGTGCGCTTGTTGCTCAGTTGGTTGTGGTAACACTGCTAGCCAAGCGTGATGAGAGTAAAAACGCTACTTCAGAAGTTCAGTCTCAAGTGTCTGACTCTAAAGCTCAACAAGCGTAATTTAAGATGACAAATGAGGGATGAGGAGCGAGAGACTAGATACGGGATACGGGATACGGGATACGGGATACGGGATGCGAGTAATCGAGTAACGAAAAGATCGCCCTATTATTACTCGTGTTTGCTATTTATTTTCTCGCTTACTCAACCTGAACGCGCTGTTCGCATCCCGCATCTCGTTACCCGCATCTACATACACCACCGTCATTCCCTACAGTGAGGAACGTATATGGACTCCCCTAGTATTGCAAGGAAACGAGTAAAGGTACGCAAGTGCACGTATATTCGGTTTCTTTATGGGGAGCTACCCCGAACCTCTATGGCTTAATCCACTCAGCAAAAGTTCTTATCGAGCGTGTGGTGTATTATCACCTTCGTCCCTCTCAGAGTTTCTCTTGCTTGCTATGCTCACTCTTTACCATAATTTACTTGCTTACATGGGGGATTGATGTCTCCCTTAACCTTATAAAATCAATTGTTAAGCGAGTAACGTTTCATTATAAGACCGATTGCTCTTCAGCATGGCACAAGCCATTCTGATCGTTTTGTTAGCAAGGGCGACAACTACTTGGTTAAACGACTTTCTTTCTAACAAGTTTCGTATCCAGCAACTTAAGCGATCTTCTTTATCTCGGATATTCGCTACCACTGCTCTTGCTCCATGAACGACAAGAGAGCGTAAGGTTTTATCACCTGATTTACTTATTCCGTGGTTTTTGTTCTTACCACCACTGCCAGTATGAGCCGGAACTAAACCTAAGCTCGCACTAGCCCCTCGCCCATTTCTATAGGCCGAAGCGTCACCTAGGCGGGAAAAATGGCACTTGCAATCACCCAACGTACACCTCGTAAAGTGATTAATAACTGGCAAGCGGGTATTTGCTTTGCAAAGTCTATAAGTTGCGATTCAACTCTCTCGATAGGCTCATCAAGACTTAGTAGCTGAGCATGTAATTCTCGGAGAAACGAATCGAGTTGTCAGTGTTAATTCATTCTCTGCATCTTCGATAACGAGAGGGAGCAGTTCTCGCAGTTTATTGGCTCCTTGTGGGAAGGTAATTCCACATTCCGCTGCATAGCCACGGATCCGTAGACTTACTGCTGTGCGTTGTTTTATATAGCTTTGTCTTAAACTCAGCAGCATAGCGATATCTTGCTGCTCAGGTGTTTTTACTGGTACCGCATGAATATCGGAGCGTAAGGAAGCTTCGTAAATCGCGATAGCATCATTAGCATCGTTCTTATTACCACAGCGATATGGCTTCACTTTTTGGGAGGTATCATTTTGACGGTATGACCACGGCTTTGAAACGTTCGTCCCCAATAATGAGATGCCGCACAGGCCTCTATGCAAATGGTCGCGCCAGGTGTTGGCTGATGACCGTTAGCATTTTCTTTTAGACATAGCTTGGTTCAACTTACGCTTTCCATGGCGGTTAAATACCGCGACTTGAAAGACGGATTTGGCTAAATCAATCGAGATTGTGTTAAATTTATTCATAGTATGGGCTCCTGTTTTGGTTCGCACCTGTAACTTTAGCTGACACTGTCAGTTAAGGTGGGGAGTCCATACCATTGAACGTGATAGGGAATCTCTCTAGTGTGTCGAAAGTGTTTATATCTGAGAGGAGATTCCAGATACCTCGTTCCTCGATTCTGGAATGACGATTCAATCGAGACCTGCTCCTCGTATCCCGCTTACTTGAATCTAAAGACGCTTTTCTCATCCCGCATCTCGTTACTCACATCTTTTTTATAGCGTGATAGGGAATCTGCTCATTGATAGTTTCTGTGAATCAATACAGCTTGTTATGAAACTAATTTTCCATGTGATCATTTCAACAACCTTAGTTTTCGATAACTGGATTACCCCAAAAGCGATTTATCAATTAAAATTTTCTTACAATTTTTATTGGTTTTTTTTAACCCCCTATTTGATAAAGGTAAATTCGCAATGTCGACCAAACTAGCTAACCCAGCGCCGTTAGGCTTAATGGGTTTCGGTATGACCACTATTCTTCTTAATATCCACAACGCAGGTTTCTTTCCACTAGATTCAATGATCCTTGCAATGGGTATTTTTTACGGTGGTTTAAGCCAAGTTATCGTTGGCACAATGTGTTTCAAACGTGGTGACACGTTCGGTACAACTGCATTTACCTCTTACGGCCTATTCTGGTTGTCTCTAGTTGGTCTAATCGTAATGCCTTACATGGGCCTACCAGCAAGCCCAGCAGCATTCATGGGTTGGTACCTACTTCTATGGGGCATCTTCACAGGCTTCATGTTCATCGGTTCTCTATGCTACCCAGTAGCGAAGCAAGTAGTATTCGGCTCACTAACTATCTTGTTCTTCCTACTTGCAGCTCGTGATTTCACAGGTAGCCAATTGATCGGCACTATCGCTGGTTTCGAAGGCATCTTCTGTGGTGCTTCTGCTATTTACTTCGCAATGGCACAAGTAATCAACAACGAATACGGCCGCACAGTACTGCCAATCGGTGAGAAGAAAGCACCTCAAATGGCAACACAAGAAATCGCTGCATAATCTCGCGTTTCTTAGAAATATAAAAAAAGGGTTAGCCATGGCTAACCCTTTTTGGCATTTGCTCTAAAGAAAAACAGAATCTAGAGCAACTTATCGTTCAAAAGCTGTAATTGAAGGCCTTACGCTGAAGGCTGTTCTACTGGCTTGCTATTTGCCACTTCAGCTTCTGGCGACTTACCCGTCTTACGCTTGTACTTCTCTTCCCAGTAAGTTGCACCTTTGATGCCTAGTTTTACAGGGTTGAACGTGTACTCGGTTACGCCTTTACTCTGTTGCTCTTCGTAGTCAGCCAAAGCTTTAAGCGCAGGCTTAGACATGAAGAAGATGATCAGAATACCAACGATGTTTAACCATGCCATCAAGCCAACACCAACGTCACCCATTGCCCATGCAAGGTTCGCTGTTTTAACTGTGCCATAGAAAACCGCAGTGATAAGAACAAGCTTAAGTACGAACATCATGCCAGGGATCTTGATGGTACGACGTAGGTAAGCAATATTCGTTTCTGCAATGTAGTAGTAAGCAAGAATCGTTGTAAATGCGAAGAAGAACAGAGCAAATGCGATGAATGGCTTACCAACACCTGGTAGTGCGCTTTCAATCGCTAGCTGTGTAAATACAGGGCCGTTTGCACCAACGTTTGCTGCTAGGTTTTGTACAAGGAATACGCCTTCTGCGCCACCGTGAACGTTGTAAGCACCAGTGATGATGATCATGAACGCCGTAGCAGAACAAACTAGCAGTGTATCGATGTAGATAGAGAATGATTGAACCAAACCTTGCTGAGCTGGGTGATCAACACTTGCTGCCGCAGCTGCGTGAGGACCAGTACCTTGACCCGCTTCGTTTGAGTAAACACCACGTTTAACACCCCAACCAATCGCAGCGCCGAAGCCTGCCATAGGTGTGAATGCATCACCAACAATCATAGAGAACACAACAGGAACTTGGCTGATGTTTAGTAGGATGATAACGAACGCGATGATGATGTAAGCCAATGCCATGAATGGAACAACGATTTGCGTGAAGTTCGCAATACGTTTAACACCACCGAAGATGATGAAACCAAGGATGATAGCGACAACAGTACCAGTGAAAATTTTAGCGAAACTGAATGTACCGACAGCTGTTTCGATCATTGCACCTGAGCCAAATGCAGCTTCTACAGCGTTACCGATACTGTTTGACTGAACACCTGGAAGTAAAATACCACAAGCAAAAATCGTCGCGATTGCAAAGATCCATGCGTACCACTTCTGACCCATCGCTTTTTCGATGTAGTAAGCCGGACCACCACGGAACTGGCCTTCGTCTTCTTCTTTGTAGATTTGCGCTAGCGTAGATTCTGCAAACGCAGTTGCTGCACCAAAGAAGGCTACAACCCACATCCAGAATACTGCACCAGGGCCACCGAAACCGATAGCAGCAGCAACACCTGCAATGTTACCTGTACCTACACGGCCAGATAGCGAAACAGCAAGTGCTTGGAAAGATGAGATACCTTTATTCGAACTTTTACCAGATAGTAACAAACGCCACATTTCAAAAAAGTGACGAATTTGTACAAATCGAGTCATGACCGAGTAGAACAAACCAGCACCTAAACATAGATAGATAAGTACTGGACTCCAGATTATTCCATTCAAAAAATCAACGAATGACTGCATGAGTATTTTCCCTGTTAGTTTTACTTGTGATTGTTTTTCGAACAACACAATACTTCACTTGTAACCTGAGTGTTAAATTATTTAACTGCGCATTCGGATTACTGTGACATAAAGCATGTTATGGGAGCGAATTGTTAACGCTTAGTGCTATTTCGATAATTGTTCTATTTAAAATTAAATGCAACTGGTTGCTTTTGGTTGGGTTTTGCAAAGTGCATAAATAGTGATTAATACAAAAGTGTGAATTGCTTGAAGGATAAAGAATGGGCAGAGACCGAAAATTGCTCATTTAGCCGATTGGAAGTAATGGCTGTAACTAGGTGGATGTTATAAGTAGGTTAGAATATATCACCTCCATTTAGAGTTCTGGTAGCTTTAAGAGGAGGTCTTCTTTAAAGGAAGGATATAGCAAGAGGGCACGCGACATCCGCAGCTGTGCCCAGTTAAAAGCCTGTTTTAAACAACATTGAATCCCTGTTTTACCAACTCTTGAGCGAATTCAGACTGGGTATCTGGTTCGCCATGAATCAAATGTACTTCTTTGGGTACCACAGGAATGCCAGCAATAAAGCGCTTGAGATCTTCTTGGTCGGCGTGAGCAGAGTAGCCAGACATGCCATGAATTTGAGCATTCACCTCCACTTGTTTGTTGTCGATTGATACCTGCATTTCACCTTGTTGAAGCTCTCTCCCTAGCGTGCCGTGCGCTTGGTAGCCCGCTAAAATCACATCGGTTCGTTTATCTGGCAGTAAGGCGGATAAGTAGTTCATGATTCTGCCTCCCTGACACATACCGGAAGCCGCGACCACAATGGCAGGCTCACCAGTTGAACGCAGTCTATTGACGATTTTCTTATGCATCCTATGCCCGTCGACAGTTATGCATTGCTCAAATGCCAGTGGATGACGTTTCAGTTCAAGCCGTTGTTTTGCCTCTTGGCCCCAGAGTTCCTTAAAGCGCCGATAAGATCGGGTGACTTTCAGAGCCATCGGTGAATCAAGAATGATAGGAATGTTGGCACTGAGTTGATGCTCAAAGATCAATTGCTCAATATCAAACAGGAGTTCTTGTGTGCGGCCAATACTGAATGCCGGGATCAAGATGACACCACCATCGAGTAGCGAACGATCGATGATCGCTTTAAGGCGCTCGGCTCGTGTCGCAATATCATCGTGGATGCTAGTGCCATAGGTCGATTCGATAAACAGGTAGTCGGCCTTTTGAGGAGGCATAGGGTCAGGCAGTAACGGTGTATTACTTGGCCCTAAGTCCCCAGAAAACACCACCACTTGCTAATTAGGTAACTTTATCTCGATATAGGCAGAGCCTAAGATATGCCCAGCAGGTTGAAAACGAACATACAGAGTATTTGGCCTACTATGATCCTTTCCGTTATTTTGCTGTTTGGCAGCGATAGGAAACCACTCTCCATAAGGCTTGGGAACAATCAATGAGTGGAGCTTTTTCAGTATTAGCTTTGCTTGTTTATGGCTTAGTCCTTGCAGCTTTAAGCCATCTTCAATCATTAAAGGGGCAAGTTCAGCGGTGGCTTGAGTGCAATAAATCGGTTGGTTGAACCCGGTGGCAAGCAACCAAGGCAGTCGCCCGATATGGTCTATGTGAGTATGAGTTAACAGTAGGGCATTGAGGTGGGATGTTTCGAAATCGATATCAAGAGGGCGACTGTCTCTACCTTGAACCTCTTTACCTTGAAATAAGCCACAATCGATAAGTACGGCTTGGCCGGAATCTCTTAGCTCGTGACAAGATCCTGTGACCGTATGTTTACCGCCATGGTGAATCACTTCCATCGTTTACTCCCATTGTTCTTTGCCGTATCCCGCGTTTTATTTTGCGGATAACCGTCGGCAAGTAAAACAAGAACAATGAGAGTTGCGATCGTAAGGTCTCTTTTTGGGTAACTGAGCGATAACTCAATGTTTTCGCTGCGAGTTAGCTCGTAGAAGAACGATCAGAATCAAGCTCTGGGTTTTGCTGTGATTCCAATCTAGCAACTTCGACATCAAGCTCCGCAATCTTCTCAGCCATTAAAGTATGGCAGTGATTCGCCAGTTCTCTTGCTTCACTCAGCTTGTAGTCAGATACATCAATAGGTTCAAGCATCTCGGTAATCACAATGCCGTTGTTTAATCGGTTAAAGTCGATTTTGTTGTGAGTGGTGCTCGTGCACATAGGGGTGATAGGCACACCTGCCTCAATTGCCATTCGGAAAGCGCCCGTTTTGAAAGGCAATAGCCCGCGGCCTTTACTACGAGTTCCTTCAGGGTAAACCCACACAGACAGATCTCGTTGATGAATCGCTTCTGCCACTTGTTTAATGGTATCGCGCGCTTTCGACTTGTCTTCACGGTTGATCAAAATGTTCCCCGTGATCCAATACAGAAGCCCAAAAAACGGCACCACTAACAAATCGCGCTTTCCTAAAGAAACGGTGCGTGGTCTTAGCATTCCAGGGTCGGTGACAAAGTCCAATATGCTTTGGTGGTTAGAGATATACACGCTTTTTTCTGGTGTTGGCGCATTCTCTAGGCCGCGCTGAACCAGTTTTACACCAACTATCTTTTGTAGTTGATTGAACCAGCGACAGAAAACGTACACATGCTTAGGGTTCTTGGGGCTAAACAAGCAGTAAACAAAAGCACATAGAGTGGTGAAAATAATAAACACCGTAGCCAAGATAATACGAAGAACAGCAAGCACAACTCACTCCTTACTCACTGCAAGGAGGCAGCGATTAAATAGTTTTAGATAGTTGAAGTTTTCACTCTATTTAACCGAATTGCAACAATTAACTGTGCTAGAGGCCTTTTTTTAGATCTTTATATAAAACAATGACTAACAATAGGTATTAGACGCGCATATCGAGCTTACACGTGTTCACCAGTAATGGTTCATGGTAACCAAAACTGTTTATTTGGGTCGGATTGTTCTACCCATTCAGGATCTTGGCGCGCCTCTAAATAGAGTTGCAGACCATTATAAGACATGAAAGCCGCAGGGCCACCAAGGTGCTCGAAATAGTCAAAATAGTCATCTTCAAGCGCACATAGGAGAGCTAAGTCTTCCACCTTGTTTACGATTGCCCATTGAATCGCAAACACTGGAGCTGTTGAACCTGCAACCGAGACTTCTTCGATATCTGGATTGAACATCGCATTAGCCTGTTCCAGCAAAATCTCTTGTTGTTCAGACTCTTGCTGCAACACCTCGTCGATGATCGCCAAGCGCTTGGTATTAGAGACATTCTTATTCAGCTTCGCAATTCTCAGTGCGTAGCTAAACCTTTCTGATGAAATAATATTGACCAGCTCCGATAGCAGTTCTTTGTCTACGCCTGCAGCCTTGGTGAAATAGTCGATACAAGAGTGGATTGAAGCATAACGAGTGCCTTCAAATTCAAAGCCACTGGTTTCGTCATATGCCTCAATGGCGGTGGTATCAACCGACAAAGGCCAGCCTTGATACTCGACTCGTTGCTTGGCGATTTGATACATCTTCCAAGCGCTGCGCCCAAAGCCGCCAAGTGTCGAGCCTGTAAACTCGCTGTCTATCAGCTCTTGCTCAGTCCAGTTCTCACCAATACCTAGGTGCTTGGCATACTTATCAATGAGCGCATGCTTTATCTGGTCGCGCACCGCCCAAATCGAAGTTAGGTCTTTCGCATATTTCACACTCGCGCACTCTTTACACGCTGGTAATGCTATCGGTGCATGACCAACCTTGGCAAAAAGCGAAGCGGTTTTAGGAAACTCAACGCTGTGATTAGAAGGTTCACCACAAAACCAACAGGTGTGGCGTAGGTTGAATGGGATGTCTATGTATAAGTATTGAGTCATTGAACGTCTATCGGCTGGGTATTGAGGTTAGGGGTATTATTGTAAAAGTAATTATCTCTGTTCGAGTGTCGCCTTGCACCTGGTTTGTTTCACTTTTCCTTTGAACATGGTTTTTGGTTTTTGGTACTTGGTTTTAGGTACTTATCTCGGGGATGGTTAGGTAGAGATATGTTGATATAAAACAGCCACTAATAGTGAATGTTGATGTGAGTGGCTGAACCGATATGTGCCGCTAGTAATCCTGTAAGGTCACTATTACTATAGGGTTAGTCTCCTTACTCCATTAGCGCATATGTCCTCATCGATTCCTTTTTACGATAAAAATGCTCACACACTATGTCAGCAGTACAACTCTGTGGATTTCGAAGCAGTGCATAAAAGTTGGCAAGCCTATTGGCCTTTAGAGGGCGATAAGGTGCTAGATGTGGGGGCGGGAAGTGGTCGTGATGCGTTATGGATGCAAAAGGCTGGCGCTGAAGTCATCGCGATAGAACCTAGTGTGTCATTACGTGAGCAAGGCTCTGAATATACTGGGCCAAGTGTTACATGGTTAGATGATTCACTCCCATCATTGAGCCGTACTGAAAACCTCGGAATGCGTTTTGACCTGATACTGGTGAGTGCGGTGTGGATGCACCTTGCACCATCATATCGAGAGCGAGCATTCAGAAAGTTATCTAACTTACTCGCTCCAAATGGCAAGTTGGTGATTACGCTACGTCACGGAGAGTTTCATGACGACCGAGAGGGCTATGAGGTCTCGGTTGAAGAGCTTGAGCGTTTATCGAAGAACAGTGCTTTATTGGTGCGTCATGTTGATGACAGCCAAGACACATTGAAGCGCAGTGAGGTTTGGTGGCAAACCGTAGTGATGACGTTGCAAGATGATGGTTCGGGTGACTTAAACAAGGTGCGCCACATTATTGTGAATGACAATAAGTCGGCCACGTACAAATTGGCATTGTTAAGAACCTTACTACGAATCGCAGATGCCCATTCAGGTGCTGTGATTGATCGAACCGATGGCAAAATATCTCTACCAGTGGGCTTGGTTGCTCTGTATTGGGTTAGGCAATTTAAGCGTCTAATTGATATCGATATAGAAGGCGTTGGGATTCAGCAAAATAGCAACACGAGTAAAGGCCTAGGCTTTGTAAAAGACGATGGCTGGAACAAGCTAAAGCATCTCAGTGCTGATGATTTAGCGATAGGCACGCTGTTTATTGGTGATGAAGCCAAAGCACTGCAGAAGTTGTTTTCACAGACGATCAGCACCATTAAATCGGGCCCAGTGACCTTTATTTATCAAGGTTCCAAAGAGAATAAGTTGTTTGAGATACTCCCACCTCAACAGCGACGAAAGAGTCGAGAATCACTAGTTATCGACAGCGAGTTCTTAGCAAGCTTTGGTTACTTCACACTGGATGAAAGCTTATGGGAATGTTTCAGAATCTATCACTCTTGGATTGAGCCGTTAGTCGTGAATCAATGGGTGATGGAGATGCAGCGTTTTGAGTTAAATCGACAGCGCAACATTTCACTACAGACCTATCATGACTGCTTAGTCTGGATTGACCGAAACCACGATACTCGTGACGTACGCAAAAGAGTTGAGCAACTTAGAGCCGAACATGCAGACATTGTCAGCGTTTGGAGTGGAAAGTCGTTTAAAAATGAGTATCACGTTGATCATTGCCTGCCTTTTGCTCACTGGCCGAATAACGATAAGTGGAACCTTTTTCCAACCACAAGCAAAGAGAACTTAAGCAAAAGTGACAAAGTGCCTACCGCTGAAAAACTTCGCGCGTCTAAACCTCGTATTCTCGAATGGTGGCAATTGGCGTGGAGTGATTCGGCTCATTTTGAACAGCAGTTCTTTTCTGAAGCAGCACTTTCTTTACCCAATATTCCACCACAGTGTCGAGATTTCGAAGAGGTGTTTGACGCAATGGGTCTGCAGGTACGTGGTGTGAAAAGTCGACTGTTAATCAATGAGTGGCATTGAGCGCCAGGTTTACCCGCAAATTTAATCCTTTAAACAACGGTAGAGTAAACAATGAAATACATCGGAATTGATGGCTGTAAGGCGGGATGGATCGCTTGGATTGTCTCTGATAATCAGGCCCCTGTGTTTAAAGTGGTAAAGGCGCTTGATGAGCTAGCGAGTGATCTTGTCGGTTCTACGGCACTTATTGATATGCCGATTGGTTTCAGTGACGCGCAAACTCCAGATCGTTTATGCGACAAAGCAGCAAGGCGTTTTCTAACCAGCAAACGCGGTTCTTCGGTGTTTCCTGTGCCGTGTCGCGAGGCGGTTTACCAAACCGATTACATTGCGGCGTGTAATGCCAATGTGCAGCGGCTTGGTAAGAAGTTCTCTAAGCAAACTTGGGGGATTGTTCCTAAAATCCGAGAGCTAGATAAACTCATCGACGATCACCCGAACTTATCGATCAGAGAGTCCCACCCTGAGGTGGTGTTCGCGGCCTTGAAAGGGGAACCGCTTACGTTTTCTAAGCGAACTCAAGAGGGCAAAGAGGAAAGGCTTTCGATTATTCAGCAACTCGCCCCGCAATGGGGTGAGGTTGTGGCGTTAGCTATCTCAAACACCAAGCGTAAAGATGTCGCGATAGATGATATTTATGACGCATTCATATTGATGTTGATTGCGTATCACGCTCCAATATTGTCGTGCTTGCCTGAACTTACTGAGATTGGCGGAAAAGCTGATAAGGATCAGAATGGTCGAATTCGCGAAATCGTTTATTGGAAGAAAATGCATTAGCAAAGTATGCGCTCTGTTAGGTTGAGTGTGTTACTTTCCATCTCTTGTTTTTTTACTCTTACTGTTTTTGAGCCTTGATATGAAACGTTTAATTGTTGGTTTGCTGGCAACCTTGATCAGTGCGGCGAGTTACGGCCAAGTTGCGCCTGTTTCTCAGTGGCAATGCGACATGATGAAAAAGAACAAGGTATTGAATAGTGGAGCGCCTGTTGGCTGTGACCGACTATCCAAAGTGGACTTTGATTTCGTTAACTTTAAGGGCGAAACGCAACAGGGGAGCATGATCGTGCTTGATGTTATCGCCCCTTCTGTTGAACAAATCTTTTTAGAACTCAAACAGCGTAACTTCCCACTGCATTCTGCGCGCCTAATGCGAGAGTTCAACGGTGATGATAACGCCTCGATGGAAGCGAACAACAGCAGTGCGTTTAATGCTCGGCCTATCACAGGCGGAGGAGGTTGGTCGAAGCATGCTTACGGTGTGGCAATCGACATCAATCCAGTTCAAAACCCTTTCTTAGCGTTCGATAGCAACGGGACCATTACGGTCAAGCCACCACAATCGGCAACCAGCTATGTAAACAGAACTCGCTTTCGTGCTCGCAATGACATTGAGCGCCGAGGCATGGCGGAAGATGTGGTCGAGCTTTTTGCACATCATGGTTTCATGATCTGGGGAGGAGACTGGAATACCCCAATCGATACTCAGCATTTCGAGGTCGGTTCGAGAAAGTTCGTTAATCAACTGCTCTCTAAACCACAACCTGAAGCCAAAGTACTATTTGAGCGATACGTCGAATCTTACCGCCAATGTTTTAATAAAAATAAAGGTGAGGGTGCAGAAAAAGCTCGTGCTGTCTGTGCAAAGAAAACGGTCGGGACTTTTTAGTGCTATGTTTATCTAGAACCGTTTGTGTTTTAGCAAGTTAAACTCGCTTCAGGTGTGTTTTGAATAGCTAAGGTCAGCGCTCGTCGTTGGTCTTTTTTGTATTCATTTCTTCAATAGAACGCCGAGTATTGAAAGGTTATTGGGTATCCATTAGTCAATAATCGATAAGCGAATGCAGCGCAAAGTCATCGGTTTGTCATTGAAAAAGTCATAGCGTAAACGTTATGTGAGAACCATCGCTGGTGGGGAACTTCTTGCCTATTCGCCAGTATTATTAGTGAACTGATCACAACGGACCAACTAATGAAAAAGATACCTTTGGCTCTAACTCTTTTAAGCACTCTACTTTTTTCACAATATTCTTTGGCTACAGATACTTCACACACCACGCAAAATCCGACTTATGAACTCGATGGTAAGGCGGTATTAGGCCGCACTGAGAATGTGTACCTATCGAGCGTTCAAGGGCTAAAAGACGTTCCTTTCATTGGCAAAATCGACACCGGTGCAGAAACCACCTCTATGCATGCGGAAGACATTCATGTGAAGAGCACGAATGCCAATTATAAGAATCTTAAAGACAAAGAGTTGATGGCGGCGTTAACCGAAGATGTGTTGAACAATAGCGATGTTGATTACGATGATTGGGAAGGCAGCACCTTTGCAAAATATGAAGCGGTGGTCTCTTTCAAGGTTCAAAACCCACGTACGGGTGAGATGGTATTGATTGAGGCGCCATTAGAGCGTGTCAGCATGATTCGCAGCCGTACCAGCAGCACGCCTTTGCTTCGCCCGACGATTAAAATGTCTCTGACCATTGCAGACCAAGAGCTAAAAACCGACGTTAACCTGACAGACAGAAGCCACTTCTCTGCGCCTGTATTGATCGGCAAAACCTTCCTTGCAGATAACGCGTTAGTGTTTGCTGGCTACGACTATTTGCAAGAGCAAGAGAACGCAACAGTGGTTGGCCGTAAAGAGGTAGTGTCTATCTCGGGTATGGCGATGAACGCGACTTTCTCTTTAAAGAACCGCTACAGTATTTTGCATGCAAAAAATATCGACGTAGACAAAAAGAACAACGAAGTGACGTTTGATATGTTCGATAACGATGGCAAGCAGAAAGAGATGACATTGCCATTGGTGCGCATGTTAAGCGTAAGTGGAAACAAGAGACCATTAGTGTATGTACCTGTTCAACTTGATGAGAATACGACTAAAGATGTTCTCGTGTACTTACGTGACCGTTCAAGCAGTAGCTCACAGCTTAGGTTGGGAACCAACACCGCCAGCGAACTCTTCATGATTGATACCAATGCTGAGAATATTCTTTCAGAAGGCTCAGAGAGCTTTAGTGATGTGGCTGAGGCCAGTGAACCGTTGATCATTTCGCCGGAAGAAGATATTACCATCGACAACTTCCCACTTAAGGCTGTGGCTTCTTTCACGGTAAATACACCTCTGTTGAAGGTCGATAGTTTTGAGATTATTGGCAAGGGCAAAGATGAATCTGTTGAGTTCTACCTAACTGACGTCAATGGCGAAAAGCAGAAGGTGACCAAGCCAATTATTAAAAAGCTGAAAGTAGGGGAAGATACTCGCCCGGTTGTAAGCGGTGAGTTCTCGGTTTCTGGCAAAGTTCGCCAACAAGACTTCGCGATTGATGTGTTAGACAGCAATGAAAAAGAGGCCTACTTCATCCTTGGTAAGAAGATGGCGAAAGAGGGTGTTTACGTGAACACGCGTTCTGATTATCTATTGAAAGCCGAGCCTTTGTTTAAAGTCGGGCACATTGAAGTGGTTGAAGTGAACGGCATGACATTCCCTGCCAAGCTAGATACCGGTGCTGACGTTAGCTCTATGAACGCGGTGAACATCAAGCGATTCAAGAAAGATGGCCAAGACATGGTGACCTTTACTTATCAAAACAATCAAGGCGATAAACAAGAGTTTACCAAGCCAGTGATTGATGTGATGCGTATTAAAGCGAAGAAAGGCGAAAAGGTGAACATTCGCCCTGTCGTCGAAATGAACGTTAAGCTAGGCGACCTAGAGAAGAAGGTGAGAGTTAACCTTCAAGATCGTTCACGCTTCGAGTACAGCATGATTCTGGGTAAGAACTTCCTGAAGCACGGCGCGGTAGTAAGTAGCGATGAAGATTACGTATTAGGGAAAATGGAGTAAAGTTTTTCTTTGAGCACAACAGTTGCTGTTGTGCTCTGAAGAAGAAATGGCATGCGCCTATCTCTGTGAATAGAATCGGCGTTGCTCAAATATTCCTGGCGGGTTAATGCTTATTAGTTTGCCTTTTGACTTGTTTAAAATGCGTAAGACAGGCTAAGGAAGTGCAGTCTATGTGTGGTCATTTTGCCCACGTAATCGTTGCCACCAGTAAATGAGTAAGTCACATCAGGGGTTCCCAAATCACGATACTCATAGGCTAGGCCAATTCTATGTTTGTTTGTGAGAGTGTATTCCAAGCCAGCTCCAATAGCCCATTGGTCTACCAGTGGTAGGTCTGGTTTTGCATCGTAGTCATTCATCGCTTTACTATCGTATCGAGCACCCACTTGATACTTCCATGAGCCTTGGGTGTAGTTTACCGCGCCACCTAAATGGTAGGTATTCTTCATGGTACGGTCATCAGCCTTGCCGTACGCTTTCCACTCTTCAAAGCCAGTCTGCAATTTTACTCCCCATTGCTCATCAATTTGATGACTTAATCCAACCGTTAATATACTTGGCCATTTGAATTCTTTATTGAATCTGTAGTCATCAATATTGAGCTTTAGTTTGTGCTCTGTGGCGTGTTTGTAATTGATAGCTAAGTACGTGGAAGGGCTGAAATCGTACATTGCAGACAGCATAAAGGAGGCGCGTGTTGAATCGTCGTCGCTGTTCATGATTAATGGAATATCAAGTTCTGCACTTAAGTTTTGTACAATGAGAGCTCCACCTAAAGACAGCTTTTCATTCAGTTGATAGGCTGCACCTAGATGTAAGTTTGCGATCTCTACAGATTGTTCCCTATATATTCCCCCTCCCATTAAGCCATTGTTGTATTTCATTCCAAGGCCGCCTTCACCGTGCAATGACGCACCTAATACAATCTTGTCTGTTAGGCGCTGAGCTATGGCTGCACTGGGTAGTACCGTGCGTTTTTTCCCTCGAGTTGTCGTATGTTCACCATAAAGGTCACCATCATGCGCAGAAGCTGCATCAAGGTACTGGATACCAATAGATAGGCTTAGGTCTTCTATGGCAGATAAACCTGCAGGGCTGGTGATCATGGCAGAGGCATCCGTGCGATTCGTTGAGTTGGCAATCCCTGCCGAAGAAACACTATCAAACGTTGCCACTTCGGGAAGTGCAATTGCGCCAGCAACTACGCTACCCGTAAAAAAAGTGGACATAATGAGAGCTGTCTTGGAGATCTTCATCGAAACTTCCTCTTAATCTTTGGTGTTGATATACAGAAATGGATTTTCAGCGCACCAAGATTAAGGGAAGAGTTCGGTTTAGAAACAGGAAACCCAAGATTTACCATTCTGGTTTCTTAGGTTTTCGGGAAGATCGGCTTATTTTAAAACCGACGATATGGTGTTAAACAACCATTGGTTTAGAGGATCGTTTTTCTGTGCACGCCTACAGCTCATAACATAGGTGATATCAAACCCTTGAACGTTAGGTAAGTCGATAACTCGGCAGCCTTTTGGAACGTTGTCAGTCATGGTTAACCCGAAATGATCGGATTGGAGAACGATTTTATGACTCATTACTGGGTGTTCAACTTCAACCTTCGGCTCAATGTGGTAGCCAACATTGCTGAGTCTCTCTAGCATATGGTATCTATGATCGTTCCATCCAGGTGTCTTTAGTACGACCATTGGATATTTGACTAGCGCTTTTATATCTTGCGCGGGGTGATCTTCTCTAACGAAAAATACCGCTTTATCTTCGCCGATTTCTCTTTGGGCAATAGATTGAGGAAGTGCGTCATCGAAGCTATGGATCGCGACAGATTTTTCTCCATCAATCATGTTGTTTTTGGCGCTGTTGTCCCAGCGAAGGAAAGAAAACTTTGCATTCGGCGCGTCTTGAATTAATGCCAGGTACAGTTTGTCGCCAAACCTATCCCAAAACAGTGTATTGGCATAAATATGGACCGGCTCTCGTAATGATTGAGGAGCGAATTCACGGTGTTTAATAGAATCCGCATAACTCAAAATATTCTCAAAGTTATCCATGTTTGCTTCAACAAACGCTGTGGGTTCAAAGCCTTGTTTTGTTTGGATAAATAAAGGGTCATCAAGCTGAGACTTTAGTTTTGTTAGGTTTTTGCTGATTGCCCCTGATGTTTTTCCAAGCTCTTCAGCAACCAGTTTTACGTTGCGCAGCTCATACATTTTTTTTAGTACGATGATGTTTTGAAGATCTAAGTTGAGGTTCATTTTAAACTTCTCCAAATTCGACTGTTTCATCATAGCGCTATTCTTCATTTGAAATAAATAAAATTTAAACAATGAGATAGAAGCGACAAATATTATAATTCAACGCAATTTCCAATTTGGAAACGTCGCCTTTAGTCGCTAAATCCATCATAAGTTTATAGATTGAATCCAACGCGAAATACACCGATTTGGTGTCGATTGCATAACGTTAGAGTTCCAGGTTAGAGAGGTTCCTATGAGCAATAAAAGAGTACTAATTACAGGTGTTGGTGGCGTAGGTGTATTTGCTGCGCATTTGGTGGCTGCATTGCCGGGTGTTGATTTGTTCTTGGGAGATATTCGCGAGAATTTCATTAAGCATAAGGCTTGCTGCATTAAAGATAATGCGATGTGGTCTAATCCTGAAAAACCATACCCTAACGTGACTCCTGTCGTGATGGATCTAATGGATGTGGAGTCGACAACGTCACAATTGCATGAGATCAAACCTGATGTAGTGATTCATCTTGCTAGCTTATTGGCGGCAGGAAAGATTCGAACAGCTGTTCCTCTTGAGATAGCAAAAACTATTTATGATGCCAACCCTGTCGGTACTGGGTTACGTCCATGGGCTCCTGGACATGCCGTGTTGCTCGTAAACCTGATGAAATCACTTCATGCTGCAGGCTTAGAAGAGACAAAAGTTATCAACGGTTCTGGCTGTGATTTCTTACATGTAGCGCTAAAGTCTCGTGGCCTTGCCCCTACTTGTGGCCTCGGTGATTTTGCTTTAGGTGAGCCAGCGTTAAAGCGTATCATCTCTCGAAAATACGGCGTTGAACAAAGTGATGTTCGTATCCATTTAGCAGGGCATCATTCATTGATTATGCCGTTAATGTTTGTGGGTACGAATCAAAATATCCCTTATTACATTGATGTGGCTGTGCTAGGCCGTAATGTCACGGCAGAGCTTGATTTTGAAAACGATATCTTCCCACTGATGATTGATGAGAATACGTGGCCTGCGGAAGTTGGGCTTTCAGATCAAGAGCAGACTGCAGCACATGGCGTAGCGATAGCTCGAGCTATTTTGTTTGATACTAATGAAGTCATGAATGTCCCAGCACCACAAGGTTTACCGGGCTGCTACCCAGCAAGGGTTAATGCAAACGGTGTTGAGGTGATTGTTCCAGAAGGGACCAGCCTTGAAGAGATGGTTGAAGTAAACCGAGCTGGTAATGTTGCTGAAGGTTTCAAAGAAATTCGTGAAGATGGCACTATGGTTGCGACGGATTTGACGGTAGAGATCATCGAAAGAACGTTCGGTATTGAATGGAAATACAAAGCATTCACACCAGACAATGCTTTTGAAGCATTTAAAGAGATCAATACAGCATTCAATCGTTTCGTTGAAGATTATCACGCAAATAATCCAGCGTAACGAATTCTGTACTTTTTAAAAAGCAGGCTGTCATAGCCTGCTTTTTTTGTTGCTGACGGGTTGGATTTCCTAGTTAGAAATCTTGCATTTAGTCGCTATGACTCGAAGATATTAAGACAATGATTACGTCGATATGGATCGTCATTTTTTCTATGGATAAGGATCTCGCTATCCAATTTAGCTACTGAGGAATAAGTTATGAGCAATAAAAGAGTATTGATTACAGGTGTTGGTGGTGTTGGTGTTTTTGCTTCTCATTTAGTTGGTGCGTTACCTGGTGTAGAGTTATATCTCGGCGACATTCGTGAAGACTACATCACATTTAAAGCGAATAGCGTTAAAGATAACGCGTTTTATTCAAATGACGGTTCAACGTATCCGGTCGTTGAACCAGTAAAAATGAACTTAATGGATGTAGAAGAAACAACTAAACAGTTAGAAGAGATTCGTCCAGATGTCATTATTCATTTAGCAAGCTTACTCGCCGCCCAAAAAATTCGTGAGCGCTTACCTGTGGATATAGCCAAGACGATTTATGATCCAAATCCTGTAGGAACAGGTTTACGACCATGGGCGCCGGGCCATGCTGTATTGCTAACAAATCTAATGCGATCTGTAAAAGCAAGTGGAATCAAAACGCATGTAATCAATGGTTCTGGCTGTGACTTCCTTCATGTGGCGCTAAGTAAATATGGGTTAGAGCCAACGTGTGGTTTAGGAGACTTTGCTCTGATTGAGCCGTCGGTAACTCGTATTTTAGCTAAGCAATTTAATGTATCACCGCGCGATATTTCAATGCGTATGGCTGGGCACCACTCTATCGTTATGCCTCTGAGCTTCTTCGGAGAAACCTCGGGGGTGCCTTATTATATTGATGTCACTGTAAATGGTCGAAACGTAAGTAACGAGATCGACTTTGAGAAAGACGTATTCCCTCATATCCCGAAAGAAACATCATGGCCGACCAATGCCCAAGCTAGTGATCAAGAACAAACTGCCGCTCACGCTGTCCGAATTGCGAAAGCGATATTGTTTGATTCTCAAGAAATGCTCAACGTTCCGGCTCCTCAAGGTCTGCCAGGCTGCTATCCAGCAAGAGTTGGAGCAAATGGCGTTGAAGTGGTGATTCCTGCAGGAACGACATTGGAAGAACTTGTTGCTATCAACAATGAGGGAAATGTTGCTGAAGGCTTCCAAGAAATTAGAGAGGACGGGACCATGGTTGCAACAGCTCGAACAGTCGAATTAGTCGAACAAACTTTTGGTATTGATTGGAAATACAAAGAGTTCACTCCGGATAACGCGCAAGAGGCGTTCAATGAAATAAACAGTGCTTTCTGGCACTTCATTGAAAAGTTTGAAGCCGAGCAAGTAAAAGAAAATGTGAGCGCTTAAGAGAATAATGCGTCATAAAACCGTAACCAAAGCCAGCTTAGATAGCTGGCTTTGTTCTTTTAAATCAATCGAATAAAAGTAGTTTCTGGTTGGTAAATACTGGCTTTCCTCGTTTATTGCTATGCCGATGATTAAGATGAATTTAGTTTAAAAATACATCAACAGTGAGGATAAATTATGACTCTACTAACAAACAAAATTGCCATTATCACTGGTGCAGCATCTGGTATAGGCCTTGATTGTGTTCGCCTTTTTTTGGATGAAGGGGCTCAAGTTATTGCCGGTGATATTAACATCTCTCCAGAGATTCTTTCTATCAGCGAAGAAAGCAGCCGTTGCTTTTTACGACCGCGGATGTGACATCTGAAAGTGATCATCAAAAGATGGTTGAGCTAGCGATTGAAAAATTCGGCAAAGTAGATATTTGTTTTAATAATGCGGGCATTATTGGTGATACGGGTAGTTTAGGCGCTGATCAAGATATGAACTTATTCGATACAGTATTTAACGTGAATGTTCGTGGCGTGGCATTGGCAATGAATACGCAGATCAAATATTTCTTATCAGCTGGGATTAAAAACCCAGCGATCATTAATACTTCGTCAATTGCTGGTCAAGCTGCAGTCCCAGGTTGTGCTCCTTATATTGCTTCTAAGCATGCGGTGGTCGGGTTAACTAAAACTTATGCAGTGGATTATGCGAAGTATGGCATTCGCATCAATATGGTAGCTCCTGGTGTGATTGCCACCCCAATGATAACCGAAGATGCGGATGAAGAGCGAGCGGCTGCTACATTGGCTGCACATCCAATTGGCCGCATTGGAGAGCCTCGTGAAATCAGTGAGCTAGTCGCATTCCTAGGTTCAGATCGAGCAGGATTCATCAACGGTGCTTATTATAACGTGGATGGTGGTTATTTAGCTATTTAAAAATCTATTGTTATGGTCTCCTATTTTTCATAACGAGCGTTTATTCGCTTCTTTGGCCAGCCGTCGGGGCTGGTCTTTTTTTTGTTTTCAGCCCTAAACCACCTACTTCAATAGGTGGTTATCATTCAGTTTGGCTTTGCCTGTAGTTCTACCCATGTTAAATGCTCCCTTGATTTTTAGCGAAGTCAAAGAGGACAAATAACATGAGCAGATATAATCAAGCTTCCCACGTATTTTGGAGATGTCAATATCACATAGTGTGGACACCAAAGTATCGATTTAGGATTTTGAAAAACAATGTAGGTAAAGAAGTTTATCGATGTATAAACGTTTACTGTAATCAACTTGGATGTGAAGTCGTTGAATTAAACGTTCAAGTTGACCACGTGCACTTGGTAGTAAAAGTTCCGCCTAAGTTATCGATATCCAAGTTGATGGGCGTATTGAAAGGCAAAATAGCTTTAAAACTCTTTAGTAAATTTCCATATTTAAGGAGAAACAAACTCTGGGGTAACCACTTTTGGCAAAGGGGCTATTTTGTCGATAGCGTAGGGGTTAATGAAGAAATCATTCGACGCTATGTAAGACATCAAGAGAAAAAAGAGCGCGTGGAGCAGCAGCAATTGGCGTTGGACTAAACAAAGGCCCCCTTTTAGGGGGCTCACATAAAGCCACCTTCTTTAGAAGGTGGTAATTTACTTATATCTTTGGATATGAGTGAGGTGAAGGTGATGAAATGAAAAAAGTATTTCTCTCTATAGTTGTTTTGTATGGGATGTCAATCGGTCAGGTGAGTGCCTTGAGCTTATTCTTGGAGTCATCACAAAAGGACATCGGTCACCGGTACTTCAACCACTTTGTTGAGGCCTACAGTGAGCCTGTGGACTCACAAAAGAAGAGCAGGTCGCTTAGGTGCTCTGAATATGATGAGGCTTTCTTCAGTACGCACCCTCCTCACCTTTACGTATCTCAAGACAGTACAGTGGCCACTACTCAATTTACTTCAAAATTGCAATATCCAGCCTCGTGTTATTTCCCCTTCGTACTTGATGAATAATGAGTTACTTCCATCTGGTAAATCTTGAGTTTCCTCGCCCACCGTGAGGCTAAAAATTACGATAACAACATCAATCAGTCATTCATTTTTCTTCATCCATATGCGAGGACAATATTATGAAAATGCTAAACGATAAAGTTGCAGTGGTTACAGGTGCGGGTTCAGGGATTGGACGAAGCATTGCTATTGATTACGCCCAACAAGGTGCGAAAATCGTAGTCTCTGATATTAACGAACAAGGCGGTATGGATACTGTAAACCACATTGTGGCGTTTGGTGGAACTGCGTGTTTCCAATATGCGAATGTGGCGAGCTTAGAAGATAATTTAGCGTTGGTGGAGCGTGCGGTTGCTGAATATGGTCACTTGGACATCGCATGTAATAACGCAGGTGTAAGTCATGAGCTGCATCAAACTGGTGATATTTCTGTTGAGAGCTGGAAGTTTGTTATGGATGTGAACTTAACTGGCGTGTTCTATGGAATGAAAGCGCAAATAGAGCAGATGAGGAAAAGTGGCGGTGGCAGTATTGTGAATATCGGTTCTGTACTTAGTCAGCGTGGATTTCAAGGTGCAGGCGCCTATGTTGCAACTAAGCATGCAGTCGTTGGTTTGACTAAAAATGCTGCGTTGGATCATGCAGCTGAAGGCATCCGTGTAAATTGTGTTGGGCCTGCATATGTGAATACACCGTTAGTTACTGCTGCACTCAATGAACAACAAGTCGAAGGCTTAAAAGCGCTTCATGCGATGGGACGTTTAGGAGAAGAACAAGAGATCGCAGATCTGGTGACTTTTGTCAGCTCAGACAAGGCTAGCTTCATCACTGGCGAATACTATGCAGCAGATGGAGGCTACCTCATCCGCTGATATTGGTTCTAGCTTGTATTCAGTGCCGCAGTTGCGGCACATTTTTCTTAAAATAAAGAGGCTTGTTATGAAATCTACTACGCTCGCACCTTCAGAAAACACGGGGCTAAAAAAGTGGTTTCCGTTGTTTGTTCTGCTTGCTGCACAGTTTTCTACAATGTCAGACAATGCAGGGCTGGCAGTATCTACAGAAGCTATGATCGCATTATTCAACGCATCCATGGCTGAAATTCAAATGGCAAATGCGATTTATCCACTGGTGGCTGCAGCCGGGATGATAACAGGCGGCTTAACAGGCCTAATAATCGGTTGGAAACGCCAAATGTTGTTAGGAGCTGCTTTAATGGCGAGCTCAGCATTTGTTAGTGCTGTCGCACCCAATATGATGGTGTTAAATACGGTTGCTCGATTTTCCTGTGGGGTTGCTGGTTGTCTTCTAATACCTGCGGTACTTGCAAATGTGGCAGGTATTTATAAAGGAAAAGATCAGGCAATTGCATTTGCTGCTATTGCTGCATTTCTTGGTGTAGCTAGTGCTCTAGCGCCTGTCATTTTTGGTGTGATGATTGATATAGCAGGCTTTAGAGCAGCGTTTGCAGTGCAAGGTATTTACTGTGCCGTTTTGACAGCCGCTGTGTTTATAATTATTCCAAATATTGATTCTGATAAGTTTAAAGGAAGAGTTGATTTCGTTGGTATTGCTGCGGCTGCGATTGGTTTAGCTTTCTTTGTGACAGGGTTGTTGAAGGTATCAGAGTGGGGGCTTGTTGACCCTATAGGTGATTTCCAACTATTTGGAATTTCCCCGGCTTTACCTAGTGTATTGCTTGGTGTGGCTATTTTGATTGGCCTGATCAAGTGGGAAAAGCACTTTGAACTCACTGGTGGTACGCCATTGCTACCCCAAATTTTTATTACTAATCAACAGGTCCTACGTGGTCTATATCTTTGTGCGACGGTATTTTTGTTGTTTGGCTTCACATCGTTTGTCAATGTAAGCTACATGCAGTTAGTCGCTGGCTTTAACGCCATTGAGTCTGCATCTGCATTAGTGTGCTTTGCGGCGGGTATGATTATCGGTTCAATCTCGACAACAAAAGCACTAAGTCACCTATCTTGCAAACGAGTAACCCAATTAGGATTTGTTTTAGTTTCTGTGGGTATACTGTTGATGTTTTTTGGCTTCTCGGTCGAAGGTATTACAGCGTGGCAGTATGTTTCATTGCTCATTTTTGGCACTGGGTGCGGCATTGTCGCTTCCCAATCATCTTTGGTGGTGACTAATGCATTACCAGAAAAAGAAGCGAGACAGTCGGGGGGGATTCAAGCAACGTTCCGTAATTTCGGACAAGCGATGGGAGTGGCGATTCTAGGTTCTATTATGCTGTTCTCATTTACGGGCGAAATTCAAAAGGGTTCAATCCAGGACTCAATGCTATCACCACAGACACAACAAGTTATATCAGAGCAAAAGCTTATCCCATTTTCATCGAATGAGATGATTGTGGATATGATGAAGAATAGTGTCATTGAGAAATCTGAATGGCAGCCTGTCTTAGATATTGTTGCGGATTCAAGGCTTGCATCGGTTCAATACACAATGTTTGTACTTTTAGTATGGATGTCTCTTTCTATCTTTGTTTGTAATGGGTTGCCTAATTACTCGTTGATGCAAGACCGGAAAAAAGAACCGGTCGAGTTGTAAAAATACACAATCACGAGTTTTAACCTAGTAGTTATACTTTGGAGCCCGGTTTGCGTGCTTTGATAGGCCTTGTCACATAAAGCGACAAGGCCTTTTTAACTCGTATTGGAGAACGCCCCCACCATTGTATTTTAATACAATGGTGTTTTTTAACTAGAGTAGTACAGCATATTCACGCGTGTTTTATGAGATCTTGAGCGCTTGGAAATAGGAGCTTTCCTCTTCAATGTGAGAGTGTGTAGATAAACTGGTTGCACATTAAAGTTGAAGGAGAAGCCCTATGAATGTTTGTACTCATTTCCCTAAAAGTAGCCTAACTAAAAAAGCACAGTTTGCTTACGGTGTTGGTGAAGAGCAACGTGAAGTTTTGATTGATAAAGTCATTGTGGATTACATCGAAGAACATTGCTCTCCGTTGTTAAATCCTAAGCGAACTATTGAACTTATTCTCTTAGAAAATGTTCACTTTATTGAACATGCCAGGCAGAAAACTCAGAAAAAAGATGCACTTGAAGATTATGTCGTTAATGCTATTTCTGCATCGTTGATGAACGTCACTCCAGTTTCTTATGACGCAAACCAAGTTGTTGACGTGAAGTTTGATAATTTGGTTTTTCAATGTGGAAAGTTAGTGTCGAAAACGATCAAAATTCCACAGTTCATACTTTGTATGATGAGGGAGCAAGACGTCATTCAAATCGTTGAGGATGAAGTTATCAATATTGAGGCTAAAAACTTCGATTTTGCGCTCTTTGTCGATTATATCCGTGGTGTTTTATTCTCCACATTATTTGAGCATAAAGTGGAAGCTGATAATTGGGTCCATTGACTATAAAAGCCACGTATCCCATACGTGGCTTTGTTGTAAATTCGATATGGTGGTCAATCAGAGAATGATAAATAAAGAAGTGTACGGTCAGAATTTGAGATTCAGGCTTTTGATAGTAGGTATATAGAGCTAGGGGGAGAACCAAGTTAGCTCGATAACCTGAGGGGTAAGAGCTATAGGCTTATCTATGATTTTCATGACACAGATACAAAAACAGCGCATTACCAGAAAGCGTTAACTAACTGATAATACGCTGTTTCCAAACGTTTGGTGGAGCTGGCGGGAGGTGCTTCCAAAGTCTTCTATTATTGGTTAGCTCGGGTTTAGATTAATACCAATGCTTGTTTTTGGTGTGCTCTACTGCATGAGTTTTGAGCTGAGTGCTCAATAAACACATCAAGCTCTATCTTCTCGATCTAATTCTTGCTCAAATTTAATTTGTTAAGCATAGCAATAGAGTTATCAAAGATAGCTTCGGTTATGTGTTTTGGGAAACCTTCAGGTAAGCGGGCAGCGAGGCGCTCAATTGCTTTAGGTAATTCAGTTTGCATGTCATCTAATATGGTTTGCATGCTATCAGAATTAAAGCCAACTGAATTAGCGGTATCAAGAAAGTGGCGGGAGTAGATCTTGCTTATCTGGTATTTCTTACCACGGCTTGCTTTTAACCCCATTGCTAACTTTAACTTTCTGATGTTCAGTCCTTTTTTTCCTGTGATAGGGTAAGCCGACAAAATGTCATAAAAAGGTGTTAAGCGATAACTACCTTGCTTTTCAATAAATATTGCGTATTTCGGTGATTGCGAACGCTTGTTTCGGTTTATTCCGAACACCTGAACCAACACTTTTTCTCTTTCCCTATTTTTACTCTAAGTGTTCGGATTGCGCCAGTTTTCTCATTGACTCACCTCCCAGTTCTATTCTATGACTATTGTGTACCAGCCGATCCATTAGAGCGTCAGCGACGGTGGCGTTGCCGATCATGTTGTACCACTCCTTTACGGGTAGTTGGCTGATGACGATTGTGCTGCTGTTTTGGTAGCGGTCTTCAAGCACTTCTAACAAGTGACCTGCATGCTCTTGAGGCAGTTTTTCCATCCCCCAGTCGTCGAGGATCAGTAAGCCTTTCTTAGCCAACGATTGAAGCTGTTTTTGATAGCTACCATCCAGACGCCCTGCGGTCAGATCATCAAGCAAGCGAGTTAATCGGTAGTATCTGACCGTCTGTTGTTGTTCACAGGCGCTGGTTGCAAGTGCGCAGCCAAGATACGTTTTGCCTGCTCCTGTTGGACCTGTGATCAAGATGTTCTGGTGCTTGTGTAGATAGCTACCCGTTAGAAGTTCGCTCATCTGCTTGCGGTTGAGGTTTCGTCCTTCTTTGTAGATAAGTTGGCTCGGCTGAGCATCCACTCTGAGCTTGGCTTGCCGTTTTAGGCGTTGGATTTTGTTCTGGTTACGGTTCAAGATCTCACTTTCCAGAAGCAGGCTTAACCGCTCCTCGAAGTCCAGCTCAGCGTAAGTGGTCAGTTGCTCTTGTTGCTGCTCTAACGCTTTCGCTGCATGGCTCAAGCGGAGGGTTTTGAGTTGGTCATTAAGTGCGTTCATATCCTTTCTCCTAGTGATAACTGTTCGGGCCACGAACATTGCTGTGAACAAGGTTCGGCGTGTTTGTTTTATCTTTACTCAGTTGCCCTTCACGATTGTTCTTGAGTAGATTGTTGACGAAGGTGTAATTGGGTTTTGTCAGCATCAGTGCATCTTTACAGGCTTGCTCTAGGCGCGATTCGCCATGGGCTTTGCTTAGGTTGAGCAACCCAAGGCAGGAACGATAAGACAACTCTGGGTGAGGCTTGGAGTTCAGCATCTTATTGACGACTTCTCGTGTGGCTGGTCCTATATTGGATCCCCAGTTGAGCAAGCGTCCGGGCGACCATTTCTGGTGTTGATGATTACTCGGCATGTGCTCTGCGTTGGTGCTATTTCCGCGTTCTCTTTGGCTGCGTGGATGTTGGGCGACTAAGTTACCTTGATGGTAGATCTGCACCAGACGGTTGGAGGCTTCCAGCTCAACATAGTGGCCAACAAGTTGATGGGGTACCGAGTAGTAATGGCGGCGATATTCGATGTGATAATCGGGCCCAACTTTGGCTCGCTTGGTTTCGGTATATAGATACCTCTGCTTAGGAAGGGGCTTTAACGCGGGTTTATCGAGTTTGTCGAACAGTGCTTTGCGGCTCGCACCATACTGCTTCATCTCACGTTCGTTTAAGTCATTCATAAGCTCACGGATGGCGAGGTTCAACTCTTTGAAGGTATGGAAGGTTTGATGGCGAAGTCGCATCATGATCCAACGTTCAACGAGGAGGACAGCATTCTCTGCCTTGGCTTTGTCTTTCGGTTTGTAGGGGCGAGCTGGCATTACGGCAGTTTGATAGTGATTTGCCAGTTTTTGATAGCTTTCATTAAGCCTCGGTTCATAACGGTTAGCTTTGCTGACCGCGCTGCGAAGATTATCGGGAACCAAGAGCTGTGGTACACCATCGAAGTGTTCGAACGCATTGGCATGCGCCTCTAACCAGTATGACTTACCTTGACTTGGGAAGGCTTCAACATAGGTGTAATTGGACGCACCTAAGGTCGCCACGAACACTTCTGCTTCGCGCACTTCACCTGTATCAGGGTTGACCACCTGAAGCCTCGGCCCACAGTAATCGATAAACAACTTATCACCCGCAACATGAAGCTGGCGCATGCTGCGCTTTTGGGTTTTGAACCAACGAGTAAAGTGCTCGCAGAACTGAGTGTAAGCGTAGGCTTGCTCTTGATATTGCTCGTGATATTCCTGCCACAACAACATCTTTGTCATGCCTTTACGCTTAAGTTCGACAGCGTACTGAGCGAAGTCTGGCATAACCTTATTTCGACTGGCTTGCTTCGAATGATATAGGGCTTTGGTAAGGTCTGTATCACTGCAACCATCTGGGAGAGGCCAGCCTATCTGACTTTGCTTAAAGCGAGCGACAAGCTCTGAGACTGTTGCAAGGCTGACATTGAGACAACTAGCAATACTACGGTAGGACAACCCACACTCATACTTAAGGCGTAATATCTCTTTGATTTTGTTCATTGGAGTTCTCTTTTTAGCCATTGTCGCTTCCTTACGTTCTTGTTTAAGAAGTAAAGAATAGCGAGCTATTGATTTAAAAGAGAAAAAGGAAGGATTTCGGGGATTCCGAACGCGGTTTTCGCTATTCCGAACGCTGATTTCGGAGTTCGCTTAAAAGTGTTCGGATAATCGCGGAATGTGCGTTCGGATTAAACCGAAATAGGTGTTCGGGTCATACCGAAATGGCTGTTCGGAATGCTCCGAAATACGCAAATATTGAATAGTTCTTTGCATGCCCATCAATAGCGCCTATAGCCCATTGGAAAACTTGAAACTTCATGAAGTTATACCTGTCTTCCAGTGCATTTGATGAGCCTTCAAGTAGCTTCATAATATCGGCTATTCCTGGTCCCCCATCACTTTCGTACTTTATAGATGAAGGGATCCCTTTAGCTTGACAGATATCTTCCTGAGGAAGGCGCAATAGTTGTGTACGATCCTTAATCCAACGTCTATCAAAGCGCTCAACAGCAATGGCTTTATAATTATGGGTTGTGATGATCTCGACTTTCGGCACATCAAACCCCAGCTCTCTAGCTAACTCAATACAGATGAACTCATTCTCGACACTTTCAGTCAGATCTAAAATAGAGGTGGGCTGTTTAATTTCACCTATAGGCAGTTTAATGATATGGCTTGTAGGTGTGTTCCCTTTGGGCAAACACCAAGCTCCATTTAACCTTAGTAATGCTGTTTTTTCTTGAGCGCCAGCAACAGATATTCGGAAGTCATCTTCTTCCTTAATCATACCTAATGGTATATCGGAATGATGGGCAGCTAAGATTTTTTCAAGCCGAGATTCATCAAGAAGTTCGTATGATAGTTTGTTCTCGATATATGGTTGACTTGGTGGGAGCAGAGCAATGGCACCTACGCTGTCTTTACCAATTTCCTTTAGAAGATCAAAAGGCTGGTTTGAAGCTGTCTGATAGCGAGCAACAATCCTATTACGTATAGCAATATTGTCTGGTAGTAGGTTGTCGAAGTAGTTGATAACGGCATCAGAAGTTATCGTAGGTACTTGTAGCTTAAGAGATAAAGATAATGGGCGAGATTTGTCGTTACTTAGCCAAGACTCATTATATTTAAATTCATGAGAGCCATTGTTTTGCTTTGTTAGAGTACCGACCAACTCACCATTCATATAGGCATTAAGCTGTTGCATTACCAATCTTCCTCATCAACAGTGCTTTGACTATTTTTTGCATCTTTGGGTTCGATTTTAAGGGTGAGATCTAATGCTTGGATAAGCTTGAACATTGTTGAAATAGTGGCCTTTTCTGGTCTATTTTCAAAGTTCGAAATGGTTGCTTGTTTTATCCCTACTTTTTTTGCTAGCTCAGACTGAGTCCACCTATTCTTTTGGCGTATTAGCAGTAAAGTATTGGCTAATTGTTGTGGGCTATAAATCACAAGTTATCACTCCTTACTATGAGGTTTCATCCCCATGAGAGGATATTGGTCATTCTATCCCAACAAAGGGATATATATAACTTTATACCTTATAGGGGATATTGCAAGCTATATACCTTGTAGAGGATAAAGTAGGATTATCAAAGCCTTTAGCTTAAAGAGGTATTGCAAGAAGGTAGATACCAGCCTTTGTTAGACTTGTCGCTAAGTTCTTCTGTCGACTAGCGATTATCCGTGCGGGTAAGGTGAGATGATGGTTACACGTAAGTAGATCAAATATGCCACACAAAGTTGATTAGAAATACTGATTTTGAAGCGCAATGAGGTGGTTCGAAACTAAAGTCATGGCAATCAAAAGTACTTTAAACTGTACGTCCCCCTGTGAGTGAAAGCACAGGCGATTAAGAAATAAATAATGGTAACGCAAGGCATTAGCATCATCCAAGTTGGATGTGCGGAGGCTACGTTTGATTTATTTACGACTTTTGAAGGTGTGTTGAAAGCGAGAGGGGGCTTGAAAGCGAAAGTGCAAGGTACCTTTTACCGGGAGTGAAAGGTGGCGCGTTTAGTACCTTCTTTTAGTACGAATAGCATAATTAATGATTATAAATACAAAAAGGGCGATAACTCAGTGAGTTACCGCCCTTTCCAAACGTTTGGTGGAGCATTTTGAAAAGCAAACAGATGGCTCTATCCCTTGCTGTATAAGGCTTTGTGCTAATTGGAATATAGCTTGGGAATAAACTGGGGAATACGTGATTTTATGTCTGATTTTGATACGTAAATCACGCTTTTCTTCAGATTACTATCGGTTCAACTTCCTAATCAGGAACTGAACTGGCAGCGATAATCATCAAGTAGGTAACACAAAGAGCTTTTGCTCTTTGTGCTTTCTATGTTCTGATTAGATAGCTTATCTATAAATTAAAGCTCAATTTCAGTGATGAGTGGTGATTGTTTAAGGAAGTGCTTACATCTAGCCACAACGATTTCACGGTATCGGTTTAAATAAGGTAATTGTGAATCAGAAGTAGGAGTGACGAGAGATATAGCATCATCAATGTTTTTTATAACGTCATTTGCGATCTTTACTAGGCTCTGTTGAAGCAATTTTGGTGAAATACCACAATCGTCAGCAAACTCTACAAGTTGGTAGGCATTAATAGAATCTGAGTCAAATTCATCCCCAATTGCCATCGCAAGATCCTGCTCAAATTCAGGGTACATTCTTACATTGACTAGATCGTAAAGTGGCGTTGGTGTTAAGCCCGATTTTTGGACAAAGAAACTGAAGTTTTTGCCATGTGCATCTGCGTTATAAATGCAGAGATTGAACATTGCCCACTTTAGGATCGCTAGTTTTGCCGCTAATGGGTTTTCACATTGCTCTGTTACCGAAAAAAGTCGGGCAAAGCTGACACCATCACGAATATGACTGACATCCCTTTGTTTACCTAAGTTTCGTTCATATTTTCTATCGACACCTAGGTTACAAGCTTGACAGGCATCGATCATATGCCTTCGTTTCACACTTGTTGAGCTAAATAGCTTTCGATCAAACCTCTCTACAATTAAGGCTGGAAATTGGTCAAAATACCGCAACTCAACATCAGCAACATCTAGTTCAACTAGCTTCGCTAACTTCATCGTCACAAATTCATTTATGACAAGGTGTTGTTGGTCATTTTTTTCGAACTTCACAATATGAGTTGAGCATAGTTCACCCTCTCCAAACCCTAAGTTTCCATCGATAGATAAAACGTTTAGCTTAGATTGAACCCCCGCTACAGATAGTCTTGGCTTTCCTTCCCATATTTCTAAATACCAAAGCTCAGGGTCAGATAGTTTCTTAATTAATTCACTATCATTGATTGGGTTGAAAGAGGTTTCAGTTTGAACAGGAGAAACACCTTCGGATAAGAACATCATGGCACCTGATGTATCTGTTCCAATACCACCAACTTGTGCAAATACGTTTGAACGTGATACGCCAAGAAAGTCGATCAAATAATCTAACCCTTTATTTTCAGGGAGCAAATTCTGTAAGAACCTCCTGATATTGACTGATGGTATATCAGAGTTAAATGGAAGGTGTGGCGATATGGGAAACCCATTATCAATCCAATCTTGCTTGTAGATTACAGATAGAGCATCACTTTCTTTACTCAGTGATAGCTTGCCTATGACTTGCTGGCTATAGACTATATCGAGGATGTATTGATTAGACCCAGACGTCATTACCTTTCTCCTGTGATGGGACTGAAGCATCTAAGTCTTGCCATGGTTGTATCGATATCTTTATCCCTAGAGCAGACACAACTTTCATTAAAGAGGTTAGTTTAATATCGGAGCTGCCTTGTTCAATTTTTATGTAGGTTTGTTTTGAAACACCAGAAAGCAATGCTGCATCTTGCTGGGTGATTTTACTTTGAGTTCTTTTTGCTTTGATCGCCTCACCAAGTAGTGATGGTGTGAACACCTGGCTTAGATCTGGTGACTCAGTTGCTTTTACTTTCTTAACCATGGAACCTCCATATAGCATGATACGGTAAAGTATACCTTGGTAGACTTTTAAGTTGTTTATACGTAGATTTTAAATAAAAGTCTATTAAAGTTAACCTTTATGGCGAGTACATTGAGTTATTCCATAAAAGTCTACAGTAGTGAGCTTTTATGCTTGTAAACTTGGCGATCTTATTAAAAGTCTAATGTGACTTACTTTATGTAATGAAAGAACAATAGAGAACTCAAAGCCATGGGGCTTTGAGCTACCTAAAGTATGGCTAACTCTCTATCGGAACCTTAAGGTGGTCGTTCAAGTATTGTGTGTAATACAAAGGCATTACAACATTGTCTTGCTCTAGTGCATTGGAGCCTTGTGTTCCTGTTAGTTTGATTGTCTTGTGTGGCTTACACTTCGATATATAGGATTGCAGTGACCTAGCACGAGTCCTTTTGCCACTCTTTACTTCTATAGGAATTATACGACCAACCTCATCGGCAATGACAAACTCAATCTCAGCTCTAGCATCCCCCCATGAAAAAGTCGGTTCGTAGCCCAGTGCTGCAAGTTCTTGTTGAACAAAGTTTTCAGCAACGTAGCCTTTGTATTCGTACCCTTGTTGCTTTATTTCACGGTAATTTGTCGCGAGCATGTGATTAAGTAGTCCTACATCAAATAGAAACAGCTTTATAGCATTCTCTTTTTGATAGGCTGATAAGGGCGATCTAGGTTGCCCATCGATAGGGTAATTCTTCAAGGTTAGTCTGCATTTATGTAGCCATGTAATGGCACTTTCGTATTCAGCATATCGAGATTTACGCTGATGGACGCCTTTAAACTTGAAACGTTTTACTGAATCATCAAATACTGACGATAACTGTGAAGGAATGTTTCTGAATACGGACTCTATAAGTGTGGCATCGACTTTATCCGAGTACTTGCCAAAGTCTCTTAAGTAACCTTGAATTAAGTTGCTTTGAACGTCTGAAACAAGCTCCGTTCGTTCAATGATACTTCTGTCTGAATGAGTAAACCAAGCATCAACAGCTTCAGGCATTCCGCCCACAAAGTAATAATCAGTAAGCATGCCGAATAGCTTTGTATGTGCAACTTCAGAGTTCACTTGCTGCTCAAATGCTTTAATGAGTGGCTTTTCTTCACTTGCCCAAAGAAACTCTTTAAATGTTAATGGTCTTAAGTTGTGTTGTTCAACCTTACCGACAGGAAAGGATGTAAGTAAACCAATGTTAGAGCCACTTGCTGCAATATAAGCTTGTGGTGCTTTCTCGGAAAAATACTTCAAGGCAGTGACCGCTTTTGGACACTCACCTATCTCATCGAGGATCAGTAGATCAGTGGCGAGGTCAAATACCTCTCCCGTTAATAGTTCAATATTGGTAATGATATCGTCAGGATTTAGAGAGTTAGAAAATGCTTCTCTGAACTGCGGCTCTTCTAAGAAATCAATTCTTATAACTTTGTTAAAATTTTGACCTAGTAGTTCCTGTAACAGATAAGTTTTACCCGTCTGTCTGGCACCATCGATCAAGAGCGGTTTTCTTGATGGTTTATTTTTCCAGCTCAGCAGTTTGTCTAAGATTGATCGTTTCATACCATGTTGCTCGTATTTTGGTTACGCTTAATCTCACCTTATCATATTAATGCGCTTGTTTGTGTATTGATATTACACTTTTATGCGCATAAAAGTGTGGGAAATGTTCTTTTGTATGCGCATTAAAATGTTGATTTTTGATTTGATACAAGGGACGTTGCGATATTACCAATCTTCCTCATCAAGAATGCCGTTGTTCTCATTTCTTGTTTCAATCTTTACTGTCAGATCTAAGGCTTGAATGATTTTAAACATGGTAGAGAGCGTGGCTTTATTTGGTCTATTTTCAAAGTTAGAAATGGTAGCTTGCTTTATGCCGACTCTCTTTGCCACTTCGGACTGAGTCCATTTATTTTTTTGTCGTATTAGCAGTAAACTATTAGCGAGTTGCTGTGGACTATAAATCACAATTCGTCATTCCTTACGATTATTGATGCTTACTTTTCACAAGGGATTCAAGCAGCACTATCCCTACTAGGGTATATTATTAACATTATACCTTTGTTGGGATAAAACCAAGAGTCGCTCTACTAGGGAATAAAGTAGAACAATCAAAGCCCTTGGCTTTGACTTATCTATATACAGGATGATATTTAGCATGGATGAGCTTGAGTCAGTAAATCAAAGAATTGAACAGTTGAAATCCGAGCTATCTCAGCTTGAGAAAAGACGAAATGAGTTACTGTCTAGTACTGTGAATCCAGAGCAAACTCTGTTAACTCCAGGACAGAAAATCGAACTATTTCAAAGTTACTTCCGAGGAAATCACCACTGTTTCGCTAATCGTTGGCAAAACGCGGCAGGTCGAAATGGTTACTCAATAGCTTGCTCCAATGAGTGGCAGCAAGGGATATGTGAAAAGCCGAAGGTAAAGTGTTTAGAGTGCTTGAATCAAGCTTTTAAACCTTTGGATAGAGATGCGATCTATCGTCACTTAACTGGCGCTGAAGTCATTGGCTTATATCCTATACAGCCTGACAATTCGTGTTTCTTATTAGCCATAGATTTTGATAAAAGCGACTGGCTTCAGGCATCTCAAGCTTATGTTGAAGCGTGTGAGTTTTATGCTCTGGATTGTTTGTGGGAGCGCTCTCGTTCAGGTAAAGGAGCGCATGTCTGGATTTTCTTTGAATCCGCAACAACAGCAAAGGATGCAAGAGAGTTAGGCTTTCTTCTCTTAGACAAAGCGATGCAAATCCATAGTGCATTAGCTTTTGATTCTTATGACCGACTCTTCCCTAATCAGGATGTTTTACCCACTGGCGGTATCGGCAATCTAATCGCTTTACCCTTACAAAAACAAGCAAGGGCTAATCAAAACTCAGTGTTTTTGGATCGTTTTGGTCAAGCCTATGCCGATCAATGGTTGGCACTAAAATCAGTTCAGAAAGTACCAGTATCTAAACTTGAAAAGCTGATATCGGCTATAGATAAAAAAGCTAAACAACCAGACGTTAATGACTTGAAACCATGGGAACGTAACGTATTGCCAACATCGGGCATTGATGGGTGTCCGTCAAACGTAACCGTAGTATTGGCAAACCGCATTTATTTACCTCTCTCAGAGCTTCCTAATCCATTAGTCGCTAGACTCAAAAAGTTAGCATCATTTTCTAACCCCAAGTTTTTTAAAGCGCAAGGCATGCGTCTTTCAACTAATGGTATAGCTCGCTTTATATGCTTAGCGGAGTTAGATAATGGCTATTTAAGCTTACCTAGAGGCTGCCTTGATGATGTACAGGAAATCTTGGCGGATCTGCATATCAAGGTAGATCTCGTTGATAAAAGAACGCTTGGGCAGAGGTTGGAGTTAGTTAACTTTCAGGGTGAGTTACGACAATCACAGCAAAAAGCAGTGGACTCCTTGCTTAAGTTTGATTGCGGTGTGCTACATGCTCCAACTGCTTTCGGTAAGACGGTGACGGCTATCGGTCTGATAGCTCAACGCAAAGTTAATACGCTGATTTTAGTGCATAGCAAGCAACTCGCAGACCAATGGAAGGAACGTCTAACAGCCTTCTCTGACGGCATTGATATCGGTATTTATACTGGGGCAAGGAAAAAACCAACAGCTCAAGTCGATATTGCTACCTATCAAAGCCTGATAAGCCGAAGTGATAATACTGTAAACCCAATAATACAGGAGTATGGTCAGATCATTGTTGATGAATGCCATCATTTATCTGCACCGCAATATGAACGCGTGTTGTCAGAGGCTCATGCGAAATATGTCTATGGAGTAAGCGCGACTTTAGAACGTAGAGATGGGCATCAACCCATTATTTTCATGCAATTGGGTAGGGTGAGACACACGATCAAGGTTGATAAAGCATTTCAATTCCAACAGATACTGCATTGTAGAAAACTAGCGTATGTCCCACAGCTTGCTCTGACTAATGATGAATCAAAGCCACATATCTCAGAAGTTTATCGTTGGCTTATGGAGAACCCAGAGAGAAACAAGCAAATCTTATCTGATACTCAATCTGAAATCTTGAAAGGTCGAGTTCCTATCATTTTGACTGAACGAAGAGAGCATGCTGCCACTCTCTATAATGCTTTAATTGAAGAGGGCGTTAAAGCTCAGCTACTTGTTGGAGCTATGAAGAAAAAGTCTTTGAAACAAGTAATGGAGCAGCTCGATTCAGCTCAGGTACTTGTTGCCACAGGAAAATTTGTCGGTGAAGGGTTTGATTTACCGAGACTTGATACATTGATCTTAGCGCTACCTGTATCGTGGAAAGGCTCGTTAATACAGTATATAGGACGAATTCAAAGGCAATATCAAGGTAAAACAGAAGTGAAGGTGATTGACTACGTAGATACTAAATTACCAATGCTACAACGAATGTTTAAGAAGCGAGAGAAAGGCTATAAAGCCCTTGGTTTTGAAGAGGAAGTACAAGGACGTGGTTATCAGCCTTCATTAGACTTGCCTGTAGATACTGCATCTGAGTAGTTGAGTGAGACTGAAGTTACATAAGGGTGGATGCTGTCCATTGTTTGCTTATGAGATCAAACATTGTGATTGCAGTTAAAGTGAAGCTAGACTATTAGTATGATTGATTAAGGTGTTTTTGATGATGAAACGTAAGCCGTTAAAATATGACATAAAAGAGTTAATGAGAAATACTGATTTTGAAGCGCAACGGAATGACCCGCGACTAAAATTATGGCAATCAAAAGCACTTTACACTACGCGTCACTCGGTGAGTGAAAGCTCGGACGGTCAAGAAGCAAAACGTGGTAACGCAAGGTGATCTAAGGATCGCTGTAATTACTCAAATTTTATGCTGAAAGATCGAAAGTTCAGTATAATTCATTTAAATTAACGGAACTTCTGATCAATCTCTTCATATCTGCACAGTACTGGTGCAGAACTACTGAAAGTTTAGTATTAATTAAAGCGATCCTTAGATCACCCCAACTCGTTACTTACGTGCGCAACGATAGAATACACGTCCCTTAATGATTAGATACGTATCAAGAGTTAGTTTTAGTTGCTTTTGTGAAATCTCCGCCAAGTTGAAATAGACACTCCAGCTAGCTGACAAGCATTTACTTGTGAAAGACCATTTTTGGATATGTACTCGTTTGCCAAAGTACATTTATCAATGGTTTCTTGAGTTTGTTGCTTACCTTTGTATTTACCGTCTTTTTTGGCTTTCTCAATCCCTTCTGCCTGCCTTCTTCTGCGGTCTTCATAGTCCTTTGAAGCAATAACAGCGAGCACATCAAAAAGAAGTTCATTAATTTTCTTGAAGATAATGCTGGTAAGTTCATCAGTGACTGAGTCGCTTTTTTTCAGAAGTTGATAGCTTGTAGGAATATCAAGCGCAACGATAGATACTCCAGATTGAACTAGCTTGTTTTTCAGTCTTTCCCAATCATCAGAAGACAGACGCGTTAATCGATCTAACTGCTCAACAAGGATGGTGTCGCCATCTTTGGCAATGTCGATCATCTGATTCAGAACTGGTCGGTCAAAATCTCGACCAGATGCGTTTTCAACGAAGTACTTATCCACTCTAACCTTTTGCTTATCAGCAAATGTATCGATGTAAGCTCTCGCTCGATTTGCATCTTGTTCTGAAGTTGAAGCTCTCAAATAGCCATAAATCATACCGTCATTACCCGCTAGTTCATTTAGATATCTTTATGAACTATAGTTCATTTAAGTTGTGTTTTAAACCAAATGAACTATTGGTTCGTATAGATGTGATGGGTATACCCATAAGAACCATTATTTAAGGCTAAGTTTCTGTAGCTAGAAATACCAAAGTCTATAGTTAGGGTAAGAACAGTGTTCATGGGGGAGGGAGTATATGAAAATCCCACCAGTGGGACTCTGGCATAGGCAGCGTAACCTTAATCTAAATTTGGTAGGTGTTGAACATTAGCTTCAATATTCATTGGTAGTGAAACACCAATTCCCAAAATCCCACCAGTGGGATTCTGGCATAGGCAACGTAACCTTAATCTCAATCTCAATTTGGTAGGTGTTGAACATCAGTTTCAATATTCATTGATAGTGAACACCAGTTCCCAAAATCCCACCAGTGGGACTCTGGCATAGGCAACGTAACCTTAATCTCAATTTGGTAGGTGTTGAATATCAGCTTCAATTTTCATTGATAATGAAACACCAATGCCCAAAATCCCACCAGTGGGACTCTGGCATAGGTAACGTAACCTTAATCTCAATTTGGTAGGTGCTGAACATCAGTTTCAATATTCATTGGTAGTGAACACCAATTCCCAAAATCCCACCAGTGGGACTCTGGCATAGGCAACGTAACCTTAATCTCAATTTGGTAGGTGTGAACATTAGCTTCAATATTCATTTGTAGTGAAACACCAATTCCCAAAACCCCACCAGTGGTACTCTGGCATAGGTAACGTAACCTTAATCTCAATTTGGTAGGTGTTGAACATAAGCTTCAATATTCATTGATAATGCAACACCACCCCCAAAATTCCACCAGTGGAGTTCTGGCATAGGCAACGTAACCTTAATATCAAATTGATAGGCACTAAACATAAGCGTCCATGTTCATCGGTAATTAAATACTCGTCCCCTAATGCCATCTGTGGAATTTTGGTTATAGGCTGTTGAACAGTGTTCCAAGGAACTTACATATGAATATCAATGTTTATATAGAATAAGCTAAAGAGCCAGCTCTTTAGCTTTACTACTTATTCAGCTCTGTATGAGGGATGTTTCCTCTGAACTCATACTGACTAGGAACAGTGTTCATAGAGGTATTTAATGTGTGCAGGCTTCAATGTGAAAGAGCTTCTCTGTAGTTTTACTAGCTTAAGCCTTGTTTATGGCTTGGTTGCTGTAACCAAGCTGTATGAAGCTGATATATGTTGTTTGAATTTATGGCATTAGATATGACAGGCAATCGAAGTCAACATAGCCTTTTTCTTTTTCTTCACATTTTTCTTTTTGATTAGATATCCGTGACGATAAAAGTCAACATGACCAATGTGGTGACTGTTAAGTTGCTGATATTTCTGATTGTTGGTATTTTTTTAGTCAAAATTAGAAGAGAACACTGTTCTAATGTGGTTTTCACATTTTACTTTTCTGAAATCGCATGATGAAAAACAAAAAAGCGCTTGAACAGTGTTCTTAGCAGCATTTTCTTTTTCTAAAGAGGATAAAGATTAAAGTTTGATTTTTTAAATTTGCTAGAATACTTAAAAAATCCAGAATGATAAAAATCCATGCTAAAGCTAGAAGACATCAAAAAAGGCTCTGAGATCAATGGAATCGAGCCAGACGAGATTGTGAAAATTGTCTCAGTAGACTCTCTTGGGGATGCAGCTCTAGAGATTGTTTATAAGACTAGCCAAGGGAGGCTTGGAGAGCGAATGCTATTTCGCTCAGATGAAGCAAAGCTAAATCTAGCCACAGTTGGAAGAGCATGGAGTTTTGATGCCGCTGGTCAAGAATTCAAGCTTGGTCTTGAAGCTTTTCGAATCAGCCTTGCACATTTGTTTGATCCAATGATGGCAGTACATACCTCAAGTGTAGAGCCTCTTCCTCACCAGATATCTGCTGTATATGAATTTATGCTGCAAAAGCAACCTCTTCGCTATGTCTTAGCTGATGATCCTGGGGCGGGTAAAACAATCATGGCTGGTCTACTGATCCGTGAACTATTAATGAGATCGGATGCCAAGAGGATCATGGTTGTTTCGCCAGGTTCTCTGACCGAGCAGTGGCAAGATGAACTGCTAGAGAAGTTCGGTGTTCAATTTGAAATTTTTAGTAAAGAGAAGCAAGAACAGTGTTCATCAGGGAACTATTTTGATGAACAAGACCTTTTAATTGTTCGACTCGATCAGCTTTCAAGAAACGAAGATTACCAAGAAAAACTCAAAAATACCGAGTTCGACCTAATCATTGTCGATGAAGCACACAAGATGTCAGCAAGCTACTTTGGTAGTAAAATCAATGAAACTAAACGATTTAAACTTGGAAAGCTATTAGGTTCAATATGCCGTCATTACCTTCTTATGACAGCTACTCCGCATAACGGAAAAGAAGAAGATTTTCAGTTGTTCATGTCTCTGCTTGATAGCGATAGGTTTTACGGAAAGTTCCGAGAAGGTGCGCATAAAGTTGATGTCACTGACATGATGAGACGAATGGTTAAGGAAGAGCTTTTAAAGTTTGACGGAACACCTCTATTTCCAGAAAGACGAGCTTATACCGCTAACTACAGTTTATCCCCGCTTGAGGCTGAGCTTTACACCGATGTGACTGATTATGTTCGAGAAGAAATGAATCGAGCTGATAAAGTCGGTGGTAAAAGAAAAGGGACGGTCGGTTTTGCATTAACACAGCTTCAAAGACGTTTAGCTTCAAGTCCTGAAGCGATCTATCAATCTATTAAAAGGCGTGGAAAGCGCCTTGAATCTCGATTAAATGAAGAAAAACTATTGCATCGAGGTCATCAGATTGCGGAAACCTATGGTAAATATAAAACACATATCCCAGAAAATATTGATGATCTTGAAGAAGAGTTAACAGCAGAAGAATACGAACTATATGCTGAGCAATTAGTCGATCAAGCGACAGCGGCTGAAACAATTCCAGAGCTTGAAGCTGAAATTGAAATTCTTAAAGGTTTAGAAGAAAAAGCTAGTCGAGTTGCAAAGTCAGGGAACGATAAAAAATGGGAAGAGCTTTCAAGCTTGCTTCAAGACCGACCTGAAATGAAGACTGCAAGTGGTAATAGACGTAAGCTTATAATCTTCACCGAACATAAAGACACTTTAAACTATCTACAAGCTCGTATCATGGATCTCTTGGGTAACCCGAGAGCTGTGAATACCATCTCTGGTTCAACGAATAGAGATGAAAGAAGAAAGATACAAGAAGAGTTTAGAAGCAACCCAGAGTTGCTAGTGCTAATAGCGACAGATGCAGCAGGTGAAGGTGTTAACTTACAAAACGCTAACTTGATGGTTAACTACGACCTTCCGTGGAACCCTAATCGACTAGAACAGCGTTTTGGACGAATTCACCGAATTGGTCAAACAGAGGTTTGTCATCTTTGGAATATTGTTGCTTCTGAAACAAGAGAAGGGGATGTTTTTCAAAAACTATTCGATAAGTTAGAAATTGAAAAACAATCCTTGGGCGGAAAGGTCTTCGACATTTTGGGGGAGGCATTTGAAAATGTATCTCTGAAAGAAATGCTCCTTGAAGCGATTCGATATGGTGAAGACCCTAAAGTCAAAGCAAAGTTAAATGAGAAAATTGAAGGAGCATTAGATACGGAGCACCTGACAGGAATACTTAAACGAAATGCACTCACTGAACAGCACATGACGATGGAAGATTTGTATGCTGTTAAAGAAGAGATGGAGAAAGCAGAAGCGAGAAAATTACAGCCTTACTTTATCAGGGCGTTTTTCACAGAAGCATTTGAACATCTAGGGGGGCAACTTCGCCTCAGAGAATCTAATCGATTTGAAATTCGTCATGTACCATCCGATATACGAGAAAGAGATCGTGTAATAGGTGAAACCCGAACCCCAGTGATGAAGCGCTATGAGCGAATATGTTTCGATAAAGAAAATATTCGAGTGGATGGTAAACCTATGGCTGCTTTGATGCACCCTGCTCATCCGTTAATGCACGCAGCAACTGATTTAGTGTTATCTGCGCATAGAAGTAAACTAAAACAGGGAGCTGTTTTAGTTGACCCTACTGACGATGGTACAGAGCCGTCAGTACTATTTACGATTGATCATAGTATCCGTGAAGGAGAGGGAGATAGTCCATTAACAGTATCAAGACGTCTCCAATTCGTTAGCATTGACCAGGATGGGAATCCATCCCACTCAGGCTATGCTCCGCACTTAGATCTAATACCTATCGATAACTACGACAGAAAATTAGTGAGGGATATTGTTGAAGCGTCTTGGGTTCAGTCTGGGCTAGAAACGACAGCATTAAAATATGCCTCGGGGGAAATTGTCCCTCAGCACTATCAAGAGGTTAGTTCTCGTTATAAGCAGCAGTCAGAAAAAATAATGGCAGCAGTTCATGAGCGCTTAATTAAAGAAATTAGTTACTGGCAAGATCGATACCTAAAGCTAGAAATGGATATGCAAGCAGGTAAACAGCCTCGAATGCAACCAGAGATGGCAAAAAGACGAGTTGAAGAGTTAACTTCTCGCCTAGAACAACGAAAACGTGAGCTTGTGTCAATGGCAAATGTAGTATCATCTACACCTGTAGTGATAAGTGGCGCTTTGGTGATCCCTCAAGGGCTTCTAGCTATGAGGAAAGGTGAAACCCAATTTACCGCAGATGCAGAAGCTCGCTCTAGAGTTGAAAAAGTAGCAATGAATGCCGTTTTTAAAGCAGAGCAAAGCTTAGGTCACATAACTAAAGATGTTTCAATTGACAAATGTGGTTGGGATATTACTTCGAGAGTACCTCCAAAGGCTGAAGGGGGTCTTGTCGTACAGGATCGACATATTGAAGTAAAAGGGCGTTCTAAAGGTCAAACTACTATAACTGTGAGTCGTAATGAAATTATGTATGCGCTAAACCAACAAGATAAGTTTTGGTTGGCAATAGTAGTAGTTGATGCTGATACATACGCAGGTCCTTTTTATGTGAGAAATCCGTTTACCAAAGAGCCTGATTTTGGTGTTGCTAGCATTAATTACGAGCTTAGTGAGTTACTAGAAAAAGCAACAACAGCAGAACAAACAATATAGAAAGATGAAGCTGTTAACAGCTTCATCTTATTAGCGAACTATCGCAATAGAGAATTTTATGATTGAAATTAAAGTACCCAAAAAACTTATTGAAGTAGCTTTACCTTTGGATGATATTAACGTAGCTGCTGGTAAGGAAAAGTCAATTAGACAGGGGCATCCGAGCACATTACACCTTTGGTGGGCAAGACGACCACTTGCCGCAGCACGAGCTGTTCTCTTTGCACAAATGGTTAATGATCCAGGGTACCAACGAGAACTCGGATTTGGAGTAAATAAACAAGAAGCAGAGAAGAAACGAGAAGAATTGTTTGACATTATTAGAGACTTAGTTAAATGGGAAAACTCCAATAATGAGGATGTTCTTGAACGTGCAAAGAATGAAATATGGAATAGTTGGCGAGAGGTATGTCACTTAAACCGTAATCACCCCGAAGCTAGCTCCCTATTTGATCCGACTACCCTACCAGGGAGTCACGATCCCTTTGCAGGTGGAGGAACTATTCCTCTTGAAGCTCAAAGGTTAGGTTTGAACAGCTCAGCTTCAGATTTAAATCCTGTTCCTATCGTGTTAAACAAAGCTATGATTGAGTTGCCAGGTAGGTTCAGAGAACAAGAGCCATTGTCTCATAGCTTATCTACTTTGAACGCTAAGCCCTGTAAAAAATCATTAATAAAAGAATGGGATAGAGCGCTTGGGATGGCTGAAGATGTACGCTATTTTGGAGAGTGGATACGTTCAAGAGTCGAACAAAAAATTTCTTCTTATTACCCAAAGGTCGTTATTGATCAAAGTAAAATTGAACAAAGACCTGATTTAGAACCCTATTTAGGACAAGAGTTGAATGTTATTGCTTGGATTTGGGCTAGAACTGTTCCAAGTCCTAATCCAGCTTTTAATGGTCAACCTGTCCCGTTAGCTTCTAGTTTTGTACTGTCTTCTAAGAAATCAAATCTCTCATGGGTAGAGCCAGTGATTAAAAAAGGCGCGTATGCTTTTGAAGTTAAAACGGGAACCTCTATTCCTGAAGATGCTAAACAAGGAACCAAAGCAGGCAGAGGTGGTAACTTCACTTGCTTACTATCTGGAGTGCCTATTCCTGTTCAGTACATTAGAGAGCAAGGAAAAGAAGGGAAGCTAGGCTCTAAGTTGATGGGGATAGTTCTAGAAGGGAAGAAAGGACGCGTGTACATATCACCTTCTGAACATGATGAAAAAATAGATATTGATAAAGCTAATTTATGGCAACCAAGCTTGGATATAAACCATAATCCAAGAGACATTAGAACACAGTTATATGGTCTAACAAAATATAGTGATCTATTTACGGATCGCCAGCTACTAGCTTTGAATGCATTTTCTCATGAAGTTATTAATTTAAAAGATAATGTTTCAAAAGAGTTTAACATAGGTGTTGATGGTGAGAGTCTTGCTGATGGTGGTTTAGGAACTGCTGCGTATTTAGAAGCGATTTCAGTATACTTAGGTTTAGCTGTAGGAAAAGCAGTTGATTATAACTCTACACTTTGCAGTTGGATCAGTGGTGGTCAAACTATGAGGAATACTTTTGGTCGCCAAGCTATTCCTATGGTTTGGGATTTCGCAGAAGCAAATCCAATAGGTAACTCAACAGGTTGTTTTGTTAGTGGTGTTGAACAAGTCGCTAAAGTAATAGAGAAGTTACCTGCATCCAGTATAGGTCATGTAGAACAAGCTGATGCAACAAATCAAACTATCTCAAAATTAAAGGTAGTATCTTGTGATCCTCCATATTTTGATAATATAGCTTATGCTGATCTCGCGGATTATTTTTATGTTTGGATGAGAAAAAACCTGAGAAATGTATGGCCAGATGTTTTTGGGACTATAGCTGTTCCAAAGGCAGAGGAATTAGTTGCAAGCCCTCATAGACATGGTAAAGGTGCAGAAAGCTTTTTCATGAATGGTATGACCAATGCTATGAAGCAAGTGGCGAGTCAGTGTCACCCAGCATTTCCGACAACGATTTATTATGCTTTTAAGCAATCAGATACAAAAGACTCGAAGACATCTAATTCTGGTTGGGAAACTTTTTTAGAGGCAACAATTGGCGCTGGCTTTGGTATACAAGGTACTTGGCCAATGAGAACTGAAAGGGAAAGTCGTACAGTTAGTATTGGTTCTAATGCTCTAGCATCGTCAATTATACTTGTATGTAATAAAAGATCCGAAGATGCTGAAACCATTTCAAGACGACATTTCCAGCGAGTACTAAAAGCTGATATGCCCGAAGCTCTTGAGGCGATGATTGGGGGGGAAACTGGTCAGTCACCAATTGCTCCTGTTGACTTAGCGCAGGCTGCTATTGGTCCAGGTATGGCAATCTACTCTAAATACAATGCTGTCCTAAACCAGGATGGCTCAAAAATGAGTGTTCATGACGCACTGATCATGATCAATAAGGAAATTACGGATTACCTTAACCCTGATGCAGGTGCTTATGATGCTGATACTCTGTTCTGTTCGGATTGGTTTGATCAATATGGTTGGAGTCAGGGAGAGTTTGGTATCGCTGATACATTAGCTCGTGCGAAAGGAACATCTGTAGAAGGTGTTCATGAAGCAGGAGTTATTGAGGCTGGTGCAGGTAAAGTAAGGCTACTTCGCTGGGAAGATATGGATAGTGATTGGGATCCTAAGTCTGACAACCGAGTACCTGTATGGGAAGCGTGCCACCAAATAATCCGAGAGCTTAACCAGAAAGGCGAGTCAGCAGCAGGTGCATTGTTAGCTAGAATGCCTGAGCATGGTGAAGCTATTCGTCAACTTGCTTATCACATGTATACTTTGTGTGAGCGTAAGAAGTGGGCTGAAGATGCAAGAGCGTACAACGAACTTATTACAGCGTGGCACTCTGTTGTTGAAGCATCTCTGGAAGCTGGTCATAAGAATGAACAGATGGGCTTTGACTTATAAATAGAAGAAGTTAGCTCCTTATAAGGAGCTAATATTTCTACCTTAGTATGAAAGCTAGTATTAAATACTTTTGAGAAAAATCAGATGGCAATGAAACCTTGGCGAGAACTCGCTCAGCCGCACCAAGATGTGCGCCATGGCAACTTTAAGCAATCGGAATTTGCAGCAGACATAACACAAGTAGCAACGGGAACGGCTCCCGCTGAATATCAAGATGCATCAAAATTCTTTCAGAGAACTTTTATCACTGAAGGAATGCGTTTGTTATTACGATCTGTAGCAGAACGTTTAACTGGTAATGGTGGCGATCCAGTTATTCAATTACAAACGGCTTTTGGTGGTGGTAAAACACATACAATGTTGGCTGTATACCACCTAGCAAATCGTAAAGTCCCTGTTAGTGACCTCCCAGGTGTGTCGCCTATTTTAGATGATGCAAACATCACGGAGCTTCCATTAGCAAAAGTAGCTGTGATTGATGGAATCCAACTCTCCCCAAGCCAACCTCAAGTGAAAGGTAATCTCACAATCAATACATTGTGGGGCGAACTTGCTTACCAATTATTAGGGGCAGAGGGTTATGCACTAGTAGAAGCTTCAGATAAAGATGGGACATCTCCAGGTAAGGGAGTGATACGTGAACTGGTAGAGAAAGCTTCGCCTTGCGTTATCCTAATGGACGAGCTTGTAGCTTATATTCGTCAGTTTGACTCAGGAGAGAGCTACCCAGGTGGTACGTTTGACTCAAACCTATCATTTATTCAAGCTTTAACTGAAGCGATGAAAGCAGTCCCTAATGCAATTTTATTAGCTTCTCTACCTGAATCAGAGCTAGAAGTCGGTGGGACGATGGGGAAAGTTACTCTTGACTCATTGGAGAAGTATTTCGCACGAGTAGAGTCAGTCTGGAAACCTGTTGCTACAAATGAAGCATTTGAAATCGTTAGAAGGCGCTTATTTGACACGACAGGGGATTCTAATGAAATCGAATCAACTTGCCGTGCATTTGCTCAGTTCTACAAAGAACATGCTGATATCCTTCCTATAGATGTTCAGGATAATGATTATTATGAACGATTGGTTAGCTCATATCCAATCCACCCAGAGATCTTTGACCGTTTATATGAAGATTGGTCAAACTTAGAGAAGTTTCAGCGAACTCGTGGTGTGCTGCAATATATGGCTATTGTTATCCATCGTTTGTGGCAAGAAAATGACAGAGAACCGATGATTATGCCTGGCTCTCTGCCACTCTACGATTCTACGGTCGCAAATAAGAGCATTCACTACTTACCACAAGGTTGGGAGCCTGTAATTGAGTCGGAGGTTGATGGTCCTAAGTCTACTCCACATGATCTCGATTTAGATTCTAGGTTTGGCTCAATTCAAGCGGGTAGACGTGTAGCTAGAACAATATTTCTTGGTAGTGCGCCATCTAACTCTAATCAGGGGGTTAGAGGGATCAAAACTGAGCGTGTTTTGCTAGGTTGTGCTTTGCCTGGTCAGGTGCTGGGGACTTATCAAGATGCGCTGCGTAGGCTCAGAGACCGTGAACAATACTTATATGCAGACTCTTCACAAGACAGTTACTGGTTTGACACTAAACCAAACTTAAGGCGTGAGATGGAGAGTAGGAAAGTAAACTTGAATAAGAAGGATGATATATACCCTCATATTCAGCAATCACTTAGAAAACTTTTCTCAGGGCAACATTGTTTTGATAGTGTCCATATATTTACACGTTCGGAAGACGTCCCTGATGATAACTCTCTAAGGTTAGTTGTTTTAAGCCCTGATGCAGCGATGCGTCAGCGTAAGAAAGATTTAGCTGAGGAAGCAGCGCAGGATGTTCTATTTAATCGTGGGCAACAAGCTCGCCAAAAACGAAACCGTATCGTGTTTTTGGCTGCTGATTTAGACACTGCGCAACTACTAAAAGACCAAGTAAGTACACTACTTGCATGGCGTAGTATTGTTACCGATGTTGAAAATGACAGATTGAATCTGGATCGTATCCAACTAAAACAAGCGAAAGACAGTAGAGATGCTGCTGATAAGCAAGTCCAGCAGTCCATCCGATCTACATACAAGTGGCTATTAAACCCGTTTGAAGAAGAGTTTAGAGGTAAGCTTGACTTAGTTTGGGAAGAAGACTCGATTTCTCCTATGGCATCTGTATTTGCCCATGAAATTGAGAAGAAGCTATTTGATAATGAATGGCTCATTACTGAATGGAATGGTCTTCACCTCAATAATACGTTAAATCAATGGTACTTCAAAGATGACAACAAAGAAGTGGGCGCTGTACGTATATGGCAAGACTTCTGTAGCTATTTGTACCTCCCAAGGTTAGCAAATGGAGATGTTCTTTTAAGAGCTATTCAGAGCGGTGTACAACATGCAGAGTACTTTGGCTTTGCTGAAGGCAAGGATGGTGATAGATACCTTGGCTTTAGTCATCAACATGGCGTAAATGTTTTTAGCTATGACGATTCAAGCATTCTAATTGAATCAGATCATGCGACTTCTTATGCAGAAAGTATAAAGCCGACAACAACGCCAACTAATTCTGATGGCGAAACTGGAGTTAGTGAAGTTAGTGGAACTGGTGAGAAGCCAGGTGCGTCTGAATCTTCAGGAGAAAGCTCAACTGGTTCATCAACAACTGGCACCACAACTACAAACACGGGCAACGGTAAACCACAAACTGCTCCAAAACGTAGTTTCTATGGAACGGTAGAATTAGACCCGATCAAGGCGAAGATGGATTTCATGGAAGTTATGAATGAAGTTGTGGATCAGTTCTCTTCTAAGTTAGGTGTCGAAGTTGAGATTGCTGTTGAAATCAGAGCGAAGACATCTAGTTCAGGTTTTGATGAAAGCCTACAGAGAACCATTAAAGAAAACTGTAATTCCTTGAAATTTGGTTCTTCTGAGTTCGAGAACTAGCTAAGTAAGCATCGTATTCAGATAGTCAATATCATATAGATTTAAGCCAGGTTCTACCTGGCTTTTCTATTTATTTCCAATGCTCAGGAATTGTTAGATCAAATGTGGAAGCGGCATAGGTCAGCATAGACATGATCTCTGAATGGCGTTGTTTGTCATATCCTTGACCGTTTTGTTTTAGTGAGACTAACTGCTGAAGCTCTGATAAGTTAAACATACCAAGGCGATAGAAATTTCCCCAAGTCGCTTGACCAAACAAGTTGTATATTACTTCAGTTGAATCACGTTCACTTGCTAGCCGACTTTGACCGTCAAGTTTTTTGAGAGCTTCTTCTGCACTATATTTATCTTCGTATGTGTTAAGTAATTTCATGATGATTTTGATTCAAAGTTCTGTGAGAAGAGTAAGTGTCATTTCAAATGATACACGTTATCATTTATTCCCTCAAGAAAATGTGTTATAACTATTATAACGGTTATAACTATTTTAAAGTTATAAATTTAATATAAGGCTCAAGCGTTATTTTGCTTTAGTACACTCCTAAATCTTCATTTTCCTCTCAAAAAGCAGTGCGTCAAACTGCACTTCTATTGCGTCATTCCGCACTTTCAGTGCGCTATTCAGCATTTCTACTGCGTTATTACGCACTTTCGCTATAGTGACACATATTTTCTTAGTTTTGTGTTTGCTTAGGGGGATAGCGACCATTGTTGAGTGTATGCTTCGAGGTAGAGCGAACATAAAAGTATGTATGCTTTATTTGATGGGCTTTTATTTGAGTATATTCGTGAAAGTAGAGCCTCCTGATGCAAGAAACCCGCAACAAGTGCGGGTTAGTCTAATTCAGTTTTAGATGGGATAAGTGACCTTGTCTCTTAGCTGTCCTCTCATCTCTATCAACTCTTGAACGGTATCTTTTTTATCTTTATTTTCAATTAAAGAAACCAAGTAGTGTTCAATTTCATATCGTAAAAAAGTAATACTGCTTCCACCAAGTGAAACGCTTGGGGGAAATTCACCACGCTCAATTTTTCGATAAATACTTGAGCGAGACATTGGAACAAGTTTTAGTACAGCAGCAAAACTCATAAACTGTAATTGTATTTTTTGTGTTTTCATTACACGTTGCCTATTTAATAAGCAAAAGCAAAAACGGTTAAAAGATAGTCGCACTTCATAAAATCATAACAGCTATTATTAACGGCTAAGTTTATATAAGTGTTTGTTTTAGTTATTATCGTTATCTTTCGCAATTTTGCTTATTATATAGGTGTGATGTTTTAAGTGTTCACAGCACTGTTTATGCTTTTGCGCATCCACATTATGGATGACTGATTAATCGTATGATCGTCTATTTGGAGAGTAAAGTCCCATTGTTAGAAATGAGACTTAAGTCGCGTTTAATTTTCCTGCGGATACTTGACCTGCCAGAGAGTAGAAGTTTCCCGTCTGCTTAAGAATGAACTCACTCCACCATGACAGAATTTCTCTACGCTTTTCAACATACTCTGCACCATTGTAAATAAGTCGCACACTGTTTTTATCCATGTGCGCCAAGCACACTTCGACTTGCTCAGGATCAAAGCGTTCAATATGTCCGAATTTCTGACAGTCATTAAGCGTGGTACTACCAACGGATCTCAGCCCATGAGCGACTATGGTTCCGCCCAAGCCTGAGCGCTTCATTGCCATATTGACAGTTTGAGGGTTCATGTAAGGTTTTTTTCCTCCTGGTTTACAGGATGGGAAAACATATTCGGAGTCACCCGTAATAGGATGCATATAGTCTAAGATTGCTTTAGCTTGCGGACTTAATGGAATGATATGGCTATTGTTGCCCTTCATTCTATAGCCCCCAATTTTTATAATCCCTTCCGCTTCGTTGTACTCATCCCAGCGTAATTTTGATATTTCGCCAGTTCGAGACAGTAGATGCAACATTAGCTCAAAAGCCGCACGAGTCGTGATTTGAATATTGCTATTCCCCATCTTCTCCATGACTTCGCCAAGACGCTCAGGGTTAACGGTGAGTTGATTAGAAGACTTCGGCTTTGAGAATGCATTATTAAGCGTAATAAAGTTAGCGTACTCCTTTGAACTAATGTATCCCTTACTCTCAGCAAACTCGGCTATCTGGCGAACAATCTGGCAACAGCGTTTAACGGTTTCTAAGTTGCCTCGCTTTTCGATGGGTTCAAGTACTTTGACAACCAGTGGCTTCTCTATCTTCTTGATCGGAATCTTGCCAAGTTTAGGAAGTAGGTAGTTATCTAAGCGACTCTTGATGTCCTGAGTGGCTCTGCGTTTACTTTTGATGTCTTTAAGTACCGATTCAGAAACAGTGCGACCTTGCTCATCCGCTTCTTTGCGTGCTTCTTTAATCTCGCTGTCGATGCTTATCTGATCTTCACGCTCTCTCTTGACTAAGAAAAGCTCTGCTACTTGCTTGAAAGTGAAACTTTGATTCAAGTAATCATGCATTTCGTCAAAGTTACTTTCCGTCACTTTGCCATCGGTCATGATGTTCGCAATTTCAACCTTAACTTTTGGATCTAAGTCATTGGCAATCATTTCGTTCAAAGCATAGGTTTTTCTACGAGCTTCAGCCAATGACAGAGCAGGGTATTTACCTAAGCTCATTTTCGTTTGCTTTTTAGTGAGTGGGCTAGTAAATGTGAAGAGCCAATTCTTAGTGATCCCTTTCTTACCGCTGCGAACTCGAAGAGAGAGACCTTCACCATCGCTGACAAGCAATTCGGTTTTGTTTTCTGGTAGGGTTAGGTTTTTATAGTAAGTATTTTTTTTCATTGTGTTGTTCCAACTTTCTGGGGGAATAACTGCATTCCCCAAATCTCCCCAAAACTATAACTATATGTTTTGGGGAATGGAATGGGGAGAAAGAAAGTTGGAATAGGCTGGGACACTCTGGGATGGTCTGGGACAGAAAAAAGTGGTAAATAGTAGAGAATTCAGGGATTTAAGGCATAAAAAAAGACGTCCTGGGACGTCTTAGTTTATTGAATTGGTGGAGCTGGCGGGAGTTGAACCCGCGTCCAAAAATCATTCATCATTGGTACTACATGCTTAGTCGATCTTTAATTTCACCAGCAACCTGCGAACCGACACGCTAGTTAAAGGCTAACCTGAATTGTTATTCGCGCTTTTCCTCTCAGGTGGGAGAATCCGCGCTAGCTAGTTTGGGTTTGATCTCTTATTGGTCCCCGTCTTACGAGCGGAAGCTAGGGTAAGAGAGCTCTGAGCAGGTTATTAAGCTGCTAGTGCGTAGTTTTCGTCGTTTGCGACTATTTTTTTG